>NZ_CP069338.1:9684284-11181069 GCF_016859125.1 Archangium violaceum
CAGGGCCGCCAGCTGGATCATCGGATCCTTGGAGGCCGCGATGGCCGCCTTGCCACCCTTGGAGAGCTGCTCGCGGACCTTGAGGTCGGCCAGCTTGGAGCCCTTGACCAGGCGGGTGGCCAGCGAGGCCGGGGACTCCTTGCCGAGCACCTTCTTCACGAACGGGTGATCCGGACCCAGCTCCTCACGCAGCTTGGTGAAGGAGAACGTCAGCTGGGCAATCTCCAGCTCCGGATAGATGGGGGCCTTGCTCATCAGCTGGTTCTGGAGCATGGGCAGGTTGGCCTCGTTGAACCCGCGCAGGCGCTCCGCGTCCGGTTTGGTGGTCTCCTCGGCGTAGCGCACCAGGGTACGGGCCAGGCCGAAGAGCTGCGAGTTGATGCCGCCGGACTCCATGGCCTCGTAGTCCTTGCGGATGTTGCGGAAGGTGTCCTGGGCGCGGGCGATCTCGTCCCAGGCGGCGCCGTACTTCGCCTTCATCTTCGGATCCGCGTCGACCTTCTTGCGCAGCTCCTGCTCGGCGGCGACCTTCTGGGCGAAGAAGTTCTTGTCGACCAGCTGCTCGTGCTTGCCCTTCATGGACTTGAGGGCGTTCTCCACGCCGAAGAGCATGTTGGTGGAGATGCGCTTCTGCTCGGCGCCGCGGTTCTGGAACTCGGAGATCATCCCGCGGATCTCGGACAGCTTGAAGAGCTGCTTGGGCAGGGTGACGTCCCGCAGGAGCTCGAGCTGCGCCACGGTCAGGCCACGCGAGGTCCTGCCCGGGTGACCGGAGACGAAGGTGAGCTCGCCTTCCTGGGCGCCCTTGTCGGACCACTTGAAGTAGTTGTCGATCTTCGCGGGCTTGCCGTCCTTGTAGACGCGCACGAAGGTCACATCCAGGTCGTACCGGGGGAACTCGAAGTTGTCCGGGTCTCCGCCGAAGAAGGCGATGGCGTGCTCGGGGGCGAAGACGAGCCGGACGTCCTGGTAGCGCTGGTACTTGTAGAGGTTGTACTTGCCGCCCTGGTACAGCGTCACCACGTCACAGCGGACGTCGGCGCTGGTGGTGCAGGCCTTCTCCAGGCTGGCCATCTCGGCCTTGAGTTTGTCGGCGTACTGCTTGCCGGTGAGGCCCTTGGTGGCGGTGTTGAGCTGGTCGGTGACGTCGGTGATCTGGACGAGCTGGCTGACCTCCAGGGCCGGGCACTGAAGTTCCTCGGCCTGGGTCTTGGCGTAGAACCCGTTGGCGATGAAGTCCTTCTTGGCGGTGGAGAGCTGCTGGATGCAGCCACGGGCGCAGTGGTGGTTCGTCATCACCAGGCCGTTCGGGGAGACGAAGCTCGACGAGCAGCCGTAGCCGAACTTGGCCGAGGACAGACGGACCTTGTCGAGCCACTGCTGGGAGGGCTCGAAGCCGTACTTCTCCTTGACCTTGGAGGAGGGGAAGTTGTTGTACGTCCACATGCCCTCATCGGCGAGCGCGGGAGCGGCGCCGATCAGGGAGGCGACGAGGAGCAGACGCTTCATGAAATTCCTTTCCGGGATCCGGAGGTGCGGTGGGGTTGTCCTGGGAACCGCCAGTCCCGGTCAAGCGGGGAGAAAATTCCCGGCCCCTGAACCCCTGAGCGGAACTTTGATTCCGAGCGCCAGGAGGGCGTCGCGATGACGCGGCTCGTCGGGAAGAGGGAGCCGCCGGAAGCGGAAGGGAGGCCCGCGCCAGCCAGCCGCCGGAACCATGGTCAGGGGCCCCACGGAAAGCCAGGGAGCTTAGTTTACATAACGCATCTTATCAGACCCTTCATCAGAGGGAGACGGGGTGGGCGCCGGTCCGCCCCAGGCCCGTTCTCCAGCCTCCAGAACGGCGCCTCCCAGCGCCGGGTCGCCGGCTTTCGGGCTTCTCCGCCTGGGCGTTGGGACATAGGGTCTCCAGCCCCTATGCGACTCCTCCGTTTGAGCTTCGCCGTCTGCGCGGCCGCGCTCGTCGTGGCTGGATGCCCCAAGCCCTCCGCCCCCACCACCGACGCGGGCGTCATCGCCACCGAGCCGGACGCCGGCGTCGACGCGGGATGGGGTCCCGCGTCCTTCACGCTCCAGTACGCGCTCGCGGATGCCGGGATGGAATCCATTCCCCTCGTTGGCGAGGAAGAAGGACGTCCGCTCATCGATCCCACGTCGACGCTCGAGGTGCGCAGCTCGCTGGCGCTGCGCAACTACCGCGTCCGCCTGTTCGATGAGGTCGATCGCGCCATGGTCTCGGATGACGAGGCCGAGGAATCCCCCGACGGGCTGCTGTACCGGATCTCCCTGCCCACGCCCCTCAAGACCGGCCACAAATACACCCTGGTCATCGACGCGCAGACCGGCACGTCGATGACCGATTCCCAGGGCCGCGAGGTCGCCGACGTCCGGATTCCCTTCCAGGTCTCTGGCGAAAAGGAAAAGCCACCGCCGCCCACGAAGAAACAAAAACGGCGTCAGCGCTGATCAGTGCTCGGTCCTCCGAGGTGGTACCTCTGGGAAGACGTCCGGTTCGAGCACGTCCGCGGACTCACGCAACAGCTCCGCTTCCTTCATGGCCACGAGCACCTCTCGCGCGGCCTCTGGCCGCCCGTACGTGCGTCCCTGGATGACCAGGAACTCCCGGAGCGCATCCCGCAGCTCCAGTCCGGACTGGTAGCGCTCGGAGGGATCCTTCCGGAGCGTCCGGTGCACCACGGCCCGCAGCGGCTCGGAGAGCCCCCGGGTGGCCCGCTCCACGTCCTCCGGCCCGAACCGCGCGATGCGTGCCGCCATCTCCGTGACCGGAACCCAGCTCGGTTCCTCGCAGCGCACCTCGGCCAGCGCCGCGGACTCCGGCCCGGCCCCCCGCGCCGCCTGCTCCACGTCGTCCAGGTCGAACAGGTGCCTGCCCGTGAGCAGTTCCAGCATCACCAGCCCCAGTGAGAACAGATCCGAGCGGTGATCCACCTTTTCCAGGCGCATGCGCTCCGGGGATGCATAGGCGATGTCCCCGCGCAGCACGGACGCCGTGGTGGCCTCCCGCCCGGGCAATAGCGAGTATGCCACGCCGAAATCCACCAGCTTCACCTCGCCGTTGGAGCCCACCCGGATGTTCTCCGGGTTGACGTCCCGGTGGACGATCCCCAGGGGCTGTCCGTGCTCGTCCGTTCGCGTGTGCGCATGGTGGAGCGCGTCCGCGACCTCGGACACCACGTGGCAGACGAAGGCCTCGGACATGGGCCGTTGCCGCATGGCCGCGATGCTCAGCACCGTCTCCAGCGAGCGGCCCTCCACGTACTCCATCACCACGTATGGCAGGCCGCCATGCAGCACCAGTTGGTGCACCTTCGCGATGCCCGGATGATCCAGCCGGTACGCCAACTGGACCTCCTCCTTCAATCGCTGCTTCTGTTTCTCGCTGACCGGCCGTGACAGCCGTTTGATGATCACGGAGCCCGCGGGCCCCTTCGCGTAGCGACGCCGTGCGAGCATCAGCTCGCCATTGCTCCGCCGTCCCAACTTGCGGACGAGCTCGTAACGGGTCCCATCCACGGAGAACAGAAGCCGGGGGTGGTTCGAGGACTCGGGCCTGTCGACGGACATCTCGGGCTCTCCTTCGCGACGCCAACGCCGCGCCAATGGAATGCCAGAGGTAGGGCCTGCACGCCGAACCTCCAGCGTCAACCACCCTACCAGACCGGGCTGACACGGCCGCCCGACCTCTCCCGAGGGGAATCAGTCCTGGCGCAGATCGCGGTCCTGGGCGCGGACCCGTTCCAGCACCCGCAGGTCTCTTTCCGTGGGCCCCAGCTCCATGATGAGCCGGCTCACGTCGTAGAGGACCTCGCCACGCTCGAACACCGGCACCCGGGGTTCGGCGTCCATGTTCAGGTCGTCCAGGGCGCGGTTGTACGCCTTGTCCATCAGCGATCGGAGCTGGAACGAGTCATAGAGGTTGTACTCGACGAGGAAGCGCAGCGCCTCCACGTCCCCGCGAGCGAGGTACGCGCGCCACAGCAGCACGGCGTCCCACCCGTTCACGCCCTTCATGTGTGGCGGCCGCGCCAGCCCCAGCTTGTCCTCGATCTCCTTCAGACCGCCACCCATGCCCAACCGCCGGCACACGAAACGCAGATCGATGTGCGCGTCCGGCGTCGGGAAGGCCTTGCCGAAGTACTGACGCAGCACCGGCACGTCGAAGCACGAGCCGTTGAACGTCACCCACAGCCGCCGCTCCGCCATCGCCTCGGGCAGCGCGTCCATGTTGCGGCCCTGGATGAAGACGCGCAGGCCGCCGTCATCGAACAGCGCCACCACCGTGGGCACCTGCTCCTGCGCGCCGTCCGTTTCGATGTCGAAGTAGACCGCGTCGCGGGAGAACTCGGGGTACAGCCGCCAGTGCTCCCGCGACGGCACCATGGCGGCCAGGCCCTTCAGGTCGCGCCGTTCGAGGGCCTCGCGTGCCAGCGCCAGACGCCGGCGGGCCCCATCGTCCAGCTTCTGGCCGAGCACCACGCCAGACTGGGGGAAGTCATCCCAGGTCTGGATGCCCCGGGCCCACAGATCCTTCTCCTTCCAGGGACCCACGCCCGGAATCAGCTGGAAGGTGCGCCGCAGCATCAGCCCAGCGGACCCAACCTGCCCGCCACCAGGTCCTCCAGGGGCGGAATGTCCGCCTCGCAGAACGGCAGCGCCTGCATCTCCGCCGGCGTCAGGAACGCCAGGGCGTTCGCCCCCAGCGTCTTCGGCTCCCCCGACTCCAGCCGGGCCGCGTACAGCACCAGCTCCACCGTCAGGTCCGAATACTCGTGTGTCCCCGCCCATAGCCGCCTCCCCACGTGGAGCCGCACATCCAGCTCCTCCCGGCACTCCCGAGCAAGCGCCTCCGGCTCGGACTCCCCGGGCTCCACCTTCCCGCCCGGGAATTCCCAGAGCAGCCCCCGGCTCCCACCCGGCAGCCGCTGCTGCACCAGGAACCGCGAGTCATCCCCGGGCTGGGGGATGAGGGCGGCCACCACGCGGACCGTCCGCTTCGCCGCCCCCTGCGTCAACCGCTCCTCCCGTCCAACCGGAGGGCGTACAGGTAGCCGTTGTTGGACAGCACGTACGCCTTCGTCCCCACCACCCGGGGCGGAGCCGAGATTCCTTCTCCCGGGTTCCACGCCAGGCGCGATTGGCCCGTGCGCGGGTTCACGAAGAGCAAGGAGCGCTGTGCCGGTACCAGGAGCATCCCCTTGGCCAACACCGGCTCCATCCCGGCACGTTCCTGGAGGGTTTGCGACCAGATGAGCCTGCCACTGTCCGCCATGTAGGCGTCCAGGCGATCATCCCCCGTGGCCACCACCACGCCCGCGTGCACCAGCAGCGAGGTGATGCCCTGCGCCACCGAGTTCCACACCACGTCACCCGTCTCGGCGTCGAGCGCGTAGAGGCCGCCCGCGTACGACGCGGCGTAGACGCGCCCCGATTCGTCCAGCACGGGCTGGGTGTCCACGTCCACGAACTGAGGGACGCCGCTCGGCGCCAGCGACCGCTCCCACCTCACGCTGCCATCCGTGAGGTCCAACGACACCAGCGTGCCGTCGGAGAAGCCCACCCACGCCGTCTGCTCGCGTACCGCTGGCGCGGATGCCCGGTGGATGGTGAAGCCGGCCGGTGGATCCCTCCGGTACAGCCACGCCAGCTCGCCCGTGGCCCTCTTCACCGCGAACAGGGTGTCGCTTTGCGAGGCCACCAGCAACAGGTCGCCCGCGAGCGCCGGGGCCGTGGCCAGCGCCTCGCCCGCCTCGTACTTCCACTTGAGCTCGCCCGTCTTCCCGTCCAGGGCGTACAGCACACCGTCCGTGCCCGGCACATAGACGATGCCTTCGTGTACCGTCGCGCCCGCGTAGAAGCGGTTGCCCACCCGGTAGCGCCAGGCCTCCTGGCCCTCCGCGCCAAGGCTCCGGACGTAGCCGTCGCGGGTGAGCGCGATGACTCGCTCGTTCTTCGCGTCGTAGGCCGGCTGGGCCAGCTCACGCGGCGCATACTCGAGCAGCGTGGGGCTGACGAGCTGCGTCCACCAGTCCACCGAGAAGAAATGGTGTGGCGGCTGCACCGGGGCGGAGGTGACCGGGTTGCCGTACACCGGCACCGTGGTGCATGCACCGAGCAGACCCGCCGCCGCGAGCCCGCCTGCCCAACGTTTCCACCGGCTCGCGGTCCACATAGGTCAGCGTCTACCCCGCGTCCTGCGCCTGGTTGGCCGCCGGCGCCGTCTTCGGCTCGGGCACCTTCACGCCCTGGGCCGCGAGCACCGCCAACCGCTCGGTCGCCAGCCGCCCCGCCGCCGTGTTCGGCTGGGAGGACTTCAGATCCGCCAGCATCTGCGCCGCCTCGTCCTTCTTGCCCTGCGCCACGAGGATGCGCGCCTGGTGGTACTGCCCCATGCCCTGGAGGAACTCGCCCGACTCCACCTTCGCCATCTCCTGGAAGGCCGCGAGCGCCTGATCCAACTGCCCCTTCGCCTCATGGGCGTAGCCCTGACCCTCGTAGGCCGAGGCCGTCAGCGGATCCTTCTTGTCGGCGTCCCGGATGTACTCGCCGAAGGAGGCCAGCGCCCCGTCGTAGTCCCCCAGCCGGTACTGGGCCTTGCCCAGCGGCAGCGCCGCCGTCACCGCGGCCTCCGTGCCCTTGTGCGCCGCGCGGAAGTCCGAGAGCGACTTGACGATGGCCTCGTCCTTCTCCCTGTCGGACTTGAAGGGCGGATCCTCTCCCTGCAGCGGCTGCAACTGCTCCGTGCTGGCGATCACCGGCCGATCCAGCACCTGGAGCGCCTGGCCCAGCTGCTTGGAGGCCTTCTCCTCGCCTCGGTTGGAGAAGTAGTGCACCAGCGCGGCGATCAGTCCGCCCACGATGATCACGGCCACCGCGGCGCCAATCAGCTGCCGCCGCTTCTCCAGCCAGTCGCTCGCCTCGGCGCCATACAGCTGGAAGGCATCCGGAGCACGGAGCTCCTGCTTCGTCATCTTCTCGGACTTCTCGGCCACGGTGGTTCGCACCTCTCTCGGGGGTCGAAGGGCGCGCAATCTACGGAGCGCGCACCCACAGTGTCAACGCGGACGGCCCTCAATGCTTCCCGGCCAGCTTGGGCTTCTTCCTCGCCGCGCGCTTGGCCTGGCCCGGCCGCTCCCGGAACAGCATCCGGATGGGCACCCGCAGGTCGAACGTCTTGCGCAGCTGGTTGGTGAGGTAGCGCTTGTACATGTCCGGCACCCCGTCCGGCCGGTTGCACGTGAGCGCGAAGGTGGGAGGTGCCGTACCCACCTGGGCCATGTAGTACACCCGGAGTGGCCCTCGTCCCACGATGGGTGCCGGGTGGTTCTCCTCGATGTGCTTGAGCAGCCGGTTGAGCTGCGGGGTGGGCGCCCGGTAGCGGAACTGGTCCGCCAGCTCCACCGCCAGCTCCAGCACCTTCTCCACCTTCGAGCCATTCAGCGCCGAGGTGAACACGATGGGCGCGTACCCCACGAACTTCAGCGCGTGCTTGAGCTCCTCGCGGAAGATCTCCTGCTTGCGCTGATCCGTGCTGATCAAATCCCACTTGTTCACCACGATGACCAGCGCGCGGCCCTTCTCCTCGGCGATACCGGCCAGCTTGGCGTCCTGGTCCACCGCCGGCTCCGTGGCGTCCATCAACAGCACCGCCACGTCGCTGCGCTCCATCGCCTTGAGCGCCGCCACCACCGAGAACTTCTCCAGCCGGTGGGCGATCGTCTTCTTGCGCCGGATACCCGCGGTGTCCGTGAGGATCACCTGCCGGTCCTTGTACTTGAGCTCCGAGTCGATCGGATCGCGCGTGGTCCCCGGCACCTCACTGGCCACCACCCGCTTCTCCTTCAGCAGCGCGTTGACCAGGGTGCTCTTGCCCACATTGGGCCGGCCAATGATGGCCACCCGAATGGGACGCTCCTCCTCCTCCTCGGCGGGCGCCTCCTCCGTCCCCTCCTCCGTCCCCTCCTCCTCCCCCCGCTCCGCGCGCTCCTCGGCCTCGGCGGCCTTCTTCCGGGCCTCGAGCTCCTCCGGAGACAGGGGCGGCAGCTTGCCCACCACCGTCTCCATCATCGAGCCCACGCCCAGGCCGTGCTCGGCCGAGATGGGGAACACATCACCCAGGCCCAGCCGGAAGAACTCGGCGGCGTGCGCCTGGAGGGACTGCGACTCGCTGTCCAGCTTGTTGGCGGCCACCACCACCGGCTTGCCGCTCTGGCGCAGGTAGGAGGCCACCTCCTGATCCGCGGATGTCAGCCCGGCACGGGCGTCCGTTACGAAGATGATGGCGTCACACTCCTCCACCGCCAGCTGCGCCTGCTCGCGCACCTGCTGCAGCAGGGAGTCCTTCTCCCCGGGCACGAAACCGCCCGTGTCGATGATGGTGAGCTCCCGGCCCTCGTACTCCACGTCCCAGTACTGCCGGTCGCGGGTGACTCCGGGGATGTCCTCCACCAGGGCGATGCGACGCCGGGCGAGGCGATTGAAAAGCGTGGACTTGCCCACATTGGGGCGACCCACGATGGCGACCAAAGGCTTCATGCACGTACTTCCTACTCGTAACCGAGCTTCTTGAGGCCCTCGGGACGCTCGCTCCAGCGAGGCTCCACCCGGACCCGTAGCGAGAGGTACACGTGCGCCCCCAGCAACCGCTGGATGGATTTGCGCGCGTCCGTCCCGATCGTCTTCAGCATCTGCCCTTGTTTCCCGATGATGATGGCCTTCTGGCTGTCACGCTCCACGTAGATGGAGGCGGCAATCCGGATGAGGCCCGCCAGCTTTCCGGGGGGCGTTCCAGGCGGCGGCTCGCGCTCGGACTCGTCGAAGAAGTCCACCAGCACCGCCGTGGAGTACGGAATCTCCTGCCGGCAGTGCCGCAGCACCTGCTCGCGGATGTACTCCGCCACCAGCGTCTTCTCCGCCTGATCCGTCAGCACGTCCTCGGGAAAGAGCGGCTCTCCCTCGGGCAGATGCTGGAGCACCGCCTGGAAGAGATTCTCCACCCCGTCGTCCTCCTTCGCGGAGATGGGCACCACCTCGGCGAAGGGGAATTCCCTGCGGTACAGGTCGATGAGCGGCAGCAGCACCGGCTTGGGCACCGTGTCGATCTTGTTGATGACCAGGAAGGTGGGCTTGCCCGCCTTCTGCAGTCGCTCGAGGATGAACCGGTTGCCCGGCCCCACCTCGGGCTTGTCCGCGCCCGTCGGCTCGACGACGAAGAGGACCAGGTCCACCTCGTCCGCCGCCTGGAGGGCCACGTCCACCATGTAACGGTTGAGCTCGCCCTTGGCCTGGTGGATGCCGGGCGTGTCGAGGAAGGCCACCTGCCCCTCCGGCCGCGTCACCACGCCCAGAATCCGGTTCCGGGTGGTCTGCGGCTTCGGAGAGACGATGGCGAGCTTCTCGCCAGTCAGTTGATTGAGCAGCGTGCTCTTGCCCACGTTGGGACGACCAATGAGCGCGGCGAACCCGCTGCGGTGTGTCTTTTGGGCCATCTAGGTGCTTCGAAGGTCGAAGGTGATCAGGAGTCCCCTCCGCGGGGACTCCCCGGAACTACTCGGAACGACATAGAACATCTGACCCGCCGTGAACCCTCCCAGGCAGGCGAGCAACCGCCTCCAGGGTGGCTGCGGGGCCTAGGCCGGTGCGGAGGTAGAGATGGTCAGCTTGTTGATGCGCACATCGGTGCGCGGCCGATCGCCCGCGCCCTTGGGAATCTCGTTCGCGATGCGGTCGGCGATGTCCTGGCCCTTCACGACCTCACCGAAGATGGTGTGCCGGTTGTTGAGGTGCGGCGTCGGCACCACGGTGATGAAGAACTGGCTGCCGTTGGTGTTGGGGCCGGCGTTGGCCATGGCCAGCAAGCCCTTCCTGTCGAAACGACGGCCGCTCTGGAACTCATCCTTGAACTTGTACCCCGGCCCGCCAATGCCCTGGCCGAGCGGATCCCCACCCTGAATCATGAAGTTCGCGATGCAGCGGTGGAAGATCGTCCCGTCGTAGAGCGGCTTGCCCGTCATGCGCTCGCGCGTGGCCGGGTGCGTCCACTCCTTCTCGCCCGTGGCGAGCCCCACGAAGTTCTCCACCGTCTCCGGCGCGTCCTTCGGGAAGAGCTTCACGACAATCTGCCCCTCCGTGGTGTCGAAGGTGGCGTAGAGCTCCTTGCCCGCACGCGCCTCATCCATCATTCCCATGGCTGCCTCCCTTGGGTCCAAACCCACTAAGGCGCGGGACCTTATTCCCCGACCCCAGGGCGGCCAAGCAGTTTCAGGCCGGGGTGTCGTCCTTCAGACCTGGAGCGGGTACCGGAGCCACCCCCTGCCCCGGCTTTTCCCCTCGATCCAGCCACTCCAGGGCGGCGTGGGCGGCGGTCTGCTCCGCGTCCTTCTTGCTGCGGCCGGTGGCCCGGGCATACACGTCCGGGCCCAGCACCACCTCCACCTCGAAGATCTTCTCGTGGTCGGGGCCCGTCTCGGAGACGATCTGGTAGCGCGGCGTCAGCTTCAGGCGCTCCTGCGCCGCCTCCTGCAGCTTCGTCTTGTAGTCCTGCCGGCCGAGCGCCTGCGCCACGCCCTCCAGCGCCTCCGAGAAGTGCCGGTCCACCAGCGCCATCACCGGCTCCAGCCCGGAGCCCAGGTACATGGCGGCGAAGACGGCCTCCAGCGCGTTGGCCAGCAGCGAGCTCTTCTCCCGGCCGCCACTCAGCTCCTCGCCCCGCCCCAACTGGAGCAGCTCGCCCAGCCCCAGCCGACGGGCGATGCGCGAGAGGCCCTCCTCGTTGACGATGCGGGCGCGCAACGGCGTGAGCTCCCCCTCCTTCATCTGGGGAAAGCGCTCCATCAGCCGGTGGCCCACGGCCAGGTTCAGCACCGCGTCCCCGAGGAACTCCAGTCGCTCGTTGTCCTGGAATCCCTCGCCCCGGTGCTCGTTGATCCAACTCTTGTGTGTCAGCGCGGTGAGGGCCAGCTCGGGACGGGTGAACGTCGTCCCCAGCCGCTCCTCCAGGGCCTTCACTCGCTCGGAGGGTTGAAGGGTCGCCACGGCCTCTACTCCGCGAGCTGGCTCGCGAGCTCCTCGGCGAGCGCGTAGGGATCCGCCTGACGCTCGGCGATGCGCCCGGCCACCTCGTCCAGCTGGCCCCGCTCCCGCTCGAGACGCGACAGCGCGCTCTTGAGCAGCCGCTCGCGCAGCAGGGCCACGAATTGCGCCGCCGCACGGGTGCGCTCCTTCGTCTTGCGCTGGCCCGTCTCCTCCAGGAAGGCGCGGTGCTCGTCGATGTTCTTCACCAGGTCGGCCACCCCCTGATCCCTCGCGGCCACCACCTTGAGGATGGGCGGCTCCCACTCCCGGGGACCCGCGGGCTCCTCCACGTGCGTGCCCTCGGCCTTGGCGCGCACCATCCGGTGGTGGGCGTCATGGTCCATGGGCGGCGCCTTCACCGCGTGGCGCAGCTCCAACATCATCCGCAGCTCGCGCACCACCCGGTCCGCCCCGTCCAGGTCGGCCTTGTTCACCACGAAGATGTCCGCCACCTCGAGGATGCCGGCCTTGATCGCCTGGATGTCATCGCCCATGCCCGGCACCGTCACCACCAGCGTGGTGTGCGCCATCTGCGCGATGTCGATCTCGTCCTGCCCCACGCCCACCGTCTCCACGATGATGACGTCGCGCCCCATGGCGTCCATCACCCGGATGCAGTCGCCCGTGGCGCGCGACAGGCCGCCCAGGTGCCCGCGCGTGGCCAGCGAGCGGATGAAGACGCCCGGGTCCGTCGCGTGGTCCTGCATGCGGATGCGATCGCCCAGGATGGCGCCGCCGGTGAACGGGCTCGTCGGGTCCACCGCGATGACGCCCACCGTCCTGCCCGCCTTGCGCAGGTGGGCGATGAGCCGATCCGTCAGCGTGGACTTGCCCGCTCCCGGCGAGCCGGTGATACCGATGATGTAGGCCCGCCCCGTCTTGGGGAACAGCTCGCGCAGGGCCTCCGTGGCCTCCGGCTCGCCATCGTCGATGTTGCGCATCAGGCGCGACGCGGCCCGCACATCGCCCTGCAGAACCCTCTGGGACAGACTCGCCTTCGTTGCCAAACCCTTACTCCTGTCGAGCGCCCGGGCCTATCAGCTTCACGGCCTCGGCGGGGACCTTCAGCAGGCCCGCCACCAGCGGGACGACTCCGGGGAATTCATCCAGTTCGAAACGTTCCGCCCATACCTTGCCCTGAGCCCCCGCCAACAGACCCCGGAAGGTCCGGCCAGCCACGCGTGCCGCTGCGAAACGGTAGGGCCGCCCCTCCACTTCGAGCAGCACCAGCAGCTCCAGCCCACTACGCGGGGGCACGAGTGCTCCCTCCCCGAAGGCCCGGACGACCTCCGAGAAGCCCACCACGCCCTCGCTGGCCTCGGGCCTCGTCCGGGCGGCCTCCGCAGGCCCCTGCTCGCCAAACAGCGCGGCCAGGTAACCCACCAACGCGCCGCGCTCACGGAACTCGGACAGCTCGAAGGTGTGTCCCTGCGGCACGGACAGGGCCTGCCCGTCCCTCACCGCGCTCGACACCTGGAAGTTGCCCTGCCGGTCCGCCACCAGCGTCAGCGCCAGCCCGTGCTCGGACAGGTGCGTGGACAGCCTCAGCGATACCGGCTCCACCTCGGGGCTCAGCCCCAGCGCCCGCAGCTCCGCGGAGCGCCGCTGTACGTGGAAGAGGTGCTCGTTGAAGGCGTCCGCGACCTCCGCCTCCACCTCGCGAGCCCCCTGCACCGAGCCCAGTGCGATGGGACGCAGCCCCACCACCTCCGGCGGGTCCACGGGCACCAGCTGCTCCCCCTGGACCTGGAAGCTCACCCGCTCCACCTGGCGGCCTCCCACCGGATTCTCCAGGGGCTCGGTCAGGACGAGGGTCGCCTCCAGGCTCTCCCCCTCGCCCCGTACCTCCAGTCCGAGCTGTGTCAGCCGGGCCTTGTCCATCACGCCTTCTTGAAGACCTCGCGCGCGATGATCGTGCGCTGGATCTCGCTCGTGCCCTCGCCGATCTCACACAGCTTCGCGTCGCGCAGGTAGCGCTCGACGGGGAACTCGCGGGTGTAGCCGTAGCCGCCGTGGATCTGCACCGCCTTGCCGCAGGCCCGCGTGGCCACCTCGGAGGCGAACAGCTTCGCCATGGAGGCCTCCTGGCTGTACGGCTGGCCCGCATCGGCCAGGTAGGCCGCGCGGTGAACCAGCAGTCGCGCCGCGTCCGTCTCCGTCTTCATGTCCGCGAACATCCAGCGCAGACCCTGGAACTCGGAGATGGGCTGGCCGAAGGCCGTGCGCTCCCGGGCGTAGCGCACCGACTCCTCCAGTGCCCCGCGGGCCAGGCCCACCGCCAGCGCGCCGATGGTGATGCGGCCCTTGTCGAGGATCTTCATCGTGTCGATGAAGCCGTGGTCCACCTCGCCCAGCCGCTGCGAGTCCGGCACCTCCACGTTCTCCAGCACCAGCTCTGCCGTGTCCGAGGAGCGCATGCCCAGCTTGCCGTGGATGGGACGCTGGCTGAAGCCGGGCAGCCCCTTCTCCAGGATGAAGGCGGTGATGCCCTTCTGCTTCTTCTCCGGCGAGGTCACCGCCAGCACCACGAAGACGCTGCCCACGGTGCCCTGGGTGATGAACATCTTCGCGCCGTTGAGCACCCACTTGTCGCCCTTGCGGACGGCCGTGGTCTTCATGCCCGCGGCGTCCGAGCCACTGCCGGGCTCGGTGAGGCCCCAGGCGCCGAGGTACTCGCCGGTGGCCAGCTTGGGCAGGTACTTGCGCCGCTGCTCGTCATTGCCGAAGACGCGCAGGTGGCTGGTGCCCAGCCCGTTGTGGGAGGCCACGGTGAGGGCCAGCGAGCCGTCGTAGCGGGCGATCTCCTCGACCGCCACCGCCACGGCGAGCGAGTCCATGGCGGCGCCGCCGTACTCCTCGGACACCAGCATGCCCAGCACGCCCAGCTCACCCAGCTCCCGGACGACCTCCATCGGGAACTTCTCCTCCTTGTCCCATTCGCGCGCGTAGGGCTTGACCTTGCGCTCGCAGAAGTCACGGAGGGAGGACTGAAGGGCTCGATGGCTTTCGGGAAGTTCGAAGTCCATGTCGGGGATGTATAGCAGAGGGGGGTGAGGGGCCATCAAACCGGGTAGACGCCGTGCTTCTTCGTCTCCCGGGGCTGGAAGCGCCGGGAATACAACTCATAACGTTGCTGGAGCTCCTGCCTCAGCCGGTCGCCGGGGACGATCTCGTCCACCACCAGCTCGCTCGCCAGCTTGTAGATGTCCACGTCCTGACGGTACTCGTCCCGGAGCTGCTGGACGTAGGCGGCCCGCTCGGCCTCGGGCTTCTCCTGGATCTTGTTGAAGTACACGGCGTTCACCGCCGCCTCGGGGCCCATCACGGCGATCATCGCCTGGGGCAGCGCCAGGGTCGCATCCGGAGCGAAACCCGGGCCGCTCATGGCGTAAAGGCCCGCGCCATACGCCTTGCGCACCACCACGCAGATCTTCGGCACGCTGGCCTCGGAGACCGCGGAGATCATCTTCGCGCCGGCGCGGATGATGCCCGCGCGCTCCACCTTCGTGCCGATCATGAAGCCCGGCACGTCCGCCAGGTACAGCAACGGGATGTTGAAGGCGTCACACAGCCAGATGAATCGCGCCGCCTTGTCCGCCGAGTCCACGAAGAGCACGCCGCCCTTGTACTTGGGCTGGTTGGCGACGATCCCCACCGGCCGGCCATCGATGCGCGCCAGGCCCGTAATGAGCTCCTGGGCGAAGAGCTTCTTCACCTCGAACCAGCTCCCCTCGTCGATGAGCTCGTTGATGAGCGCGTACATGTCGAAGGGCTTGTTCTGGTCCGCGGGGATGATCTCGTCCACCCGCTTGCCGCTGCTCCTGGGCGCCAGCGAAGCGGCCCGGGGCGGCGCCTGGGTGAAGTTCTCCGGGAAGAAGGAGATGTACTTCTTCGCCGCCTCGATGGCCTCCTGCTCCGTCTTCACCAGCACGTCGCCGACACCGGACACCGAGCAGTGCATCTTCGCGCCGCCCATCTCCTCGAGTGTCACCTTCTCGCCAATGACCATCTCGGCCATGCGCGGGCTGCCCAGGTACATGGAGGCGTTGCCGTCCACCATGATGACGATGTCACAGAAGGCCGGGATGTACGCGCCGCCCGCCGCCGAGGGCCCGAAGAGCAGGCACACCTGCGGCACCTCGCCGGACATGTGCACCTCGTTGTAGAAGATGCGGCCCGCGCCACGCCGGCCGGGGAACATCTCCACCTGGTCCGTGATGCGCGCTCCCGCCGAGTCCACCAGGTACAGCAGCGGACAGCGCAGCTGCTTCGCCGTCTCCTGGATGCGGAGGATCTTCTCCACCGTGCGCGCGCCCCAGCTCCCCGCCTTCACCGTGGAGTCGTTGGCCATGATCGCCACCGGACGCCCCGCCACCTTCCCCACTCCGATGATGACGCCATCCGAGGGGAGCTCCGGGTCCAGGTTGTTGGCGAGCTTCGCGTCCTCGACGAACGAGCCCTCGTCCACGAGCAGCCGGATGCGCTCGCGGGCGAACAGCTTGCCCGTCTCCCGGTTCTTCGCGTGGTACTTCTCGGCCCCGCCCTTCTCCACCTGGGCGATCTTCTCGAGCAGTTTCTCATCGAATGACATGGCGCCGGGGGCATAGCAGAAAGGTGCTCGCCTGGCTGCTGTCTCCGTTCACTCCGAGCCTGGGCACAGCGCGTCAAAGTCCTGCTCTGACTTCCAGCCGACGCCTGCCCTCATTCCCGAGTTACAGACACGTTGCCCAGGGGGTGCCACCTCGCTCGCCCCACCCTACCTTGTCGCTCCACGGGGGGGGGCCGCCATGGAGGAGGCCACCTCTCTTCGAGTGGCTCTCAGGAGGAGGACGGAATGCTGTTCGCGAAGAAGGCCAGATTTGCGGTGAAGAGCGACCTGTACCGGAAGTACCTCGCCAAGAAGGTCCTCAAGGATCTTCCCCAGTACGCCAAGGGTCAGTGGGAGGAGTTCGACCCCGATGACGTGCTGCGCTACGTGGGCCTCACCACCTACAAGCCCGCCCGCAGCTCGTTCGGCATCGGCGCGTTCGTCATCGGCTGCGCCGTCGGTGGCATCGCCGCCCTCATGCTCGCGCCGAAGACGGGCACCGAGCTGCGTACCGACGTGAAGGACAAGGCCATGGGCTACCTCGGCAAGCAGGGCATCAACGTGGGCTCGGAGAAGACCGCCAGCGCCTAGTAGTTGCCTGGATGTCCTCCAGGGTGGGAGGGGAGCCAGAGGTTGTGCTTCCCCGCCCTCCCGGCGAGGAATCCCTGGGGCTCGGGGTCCGGTGGCGGCCATGGGGCTGCCTCCCGGGCCCGTTTGCTTTGCAAGTGCCTGAAGTCACTGGATTCGGGGCTCCGGGGCTGGCGCCTCACGGTCTTCTCCCGCTCGTCGCCTGGGGCCAACAGGACGACACCTCGCCACCGAGCCCGGGCATCGTCCTGGATGGAATCGGCGCCACGGTGGACCCGGGAGCTTCGTGATGATGGCCCTGTCGGTGCTCGGGCTCGGGGCCCTCCGCCGCCGACCCCGCCGTTAATACACGCGCAGCAACTCGGTCCGGATGTCGAAGTGCGGCCTCCGGAGGTCCGGGATGATCACCTCGCCGCGCACCTCGTCGAATCCGCCCGACAACATCCCCAGCGCCAACAGCCCCGAGATGTAGGCCACATCCCCGGCGTCGAGCGCGTCGAGCTTCGTCACCTTGATGGTGCGCGCGAAGCTGACGTGCCCGTCGATGGCCCAGACACTGCGCACGGATTCTCCCTTCGCCCTCTTGGAGAAGTGCTCGGACGCGGGTGGGAGCTTCGCCAGGGACTCGGGCACCCGCTCGAGGACGTACGCATCGAAGAGCGGATTGCCGGAGCTCCTGCTCAGCTTCACCGACAACACCTGCCCCGTGCGCGACTGCGCGACATCGATCTCCGCGTGCAGAGAACCGGCGCCCTTGCTGTACGCCTCGAGCTTGTCGACGTTCGAGGGACTCGATCGGCGCTGCGCGCTCGCCGCCCCCGAGCGCACCGCGTCCTCCAGCCGCACCCCCGCCCCCGCGAGCGCTCCCGCCGAGTACGGATTGCCGGTCGAGCCAAAGTTCGCGGCGCTCGATTGCAGCGCCTGCAGTCCGCTAGTGGTCCAGGGACCCGGCTTGAAGAAGTGCTTGAGCACCCCGTCGTACGCGAAGAGCGGCGCGCCCGAGAGTCCCTTCTCCAGCGCCGTGTCCATCTGCCCGAAGAAGCTGTCGACGAGGCCGTTCTCCACGCGCAGCGCCGCCACGCCGTCATCGAGGAATCCCTGGACGCGGCCCTGGACCCGCTCGCGTTCCTCGGCAAGGCGCTGCTCGGCGGTGGGTCCGTCGCCCGGCCTCCACGTGCGTCCCGTGGAGATTCCCGGAGACGTGCTGGTCGCGGGGGGCGCCACGGCGAGTCCCCCATGGCCTGGGAACAGCCGCACGGCGCGGGGTGCATCTGGGATGACCTCGGGTGCCGCCGAGGCCTCGGCGGCGGGCGGGGTGGGCGCGGAGGGGGTCGGCGGAGGTGGCGCGGCGGTGGTGGCGCTCGGGGGCGGTGGGGCGGGTGTGGCCCGGGGAGGCCGACGGGTGACTCGTGGCGGTTGGGGGGGCTCCGCCACGGGAGGCGGCGTGCGTTCGACCACCTCGAATTGGAGGGGCTCCTGCTGGAGGTTCGAGGGCGGCCCGGGATGGGAGGGCGGCGCCAGGTACAGCATGAGCCCCAGGCCCACATGGAAGGCCAGTGAGACGAGCAGGGCCTGGAGCAGACGGGAGCGCCGCATCGGAACTCCACGCTGGCAGAGATGCGCCTTCCGCACAAACTCCCTTCCCTCCTCTCAGCGCGCCTGCTCGACCCAACGTCGCCAGGCCGTCACGTCGTCACCGAAATCCTGTCCCGACAGCAGGGCGAGCACCTTACGAGCAGGCTGGTGATCGATTTCCTGTGCGCCACAGCAGCTTCTCCCTGGGCACCTTGCGCGAGCCGAAGATCTCCACGCCTCCGAACGTGAAGATGGGACTGGGAGGCGTATGGGGACAGGGCTCGCGACTGTAGTGACGGAGTGCTCGCCGCCGCGAGGGGGGTGGGCCATGATGCGGGTCCCCGCAGTCCAGAGGATGCCCATGCACTCCCCCCTCAATCCTCGCGCGTGGCCGCTCGTCGCGGCGCTGCTCTCCTCCGGTGTGACGGCTCCGGCGCTCGCCGCCGAGCCCAAGAAGCCCACCCCCCCCTCCCCTACCGCCCCCGCTCCGGCCGCGCCCGCCCAGGCCACCGCTTCCCCGGCGGCGAAGCCGGAGGACGTGGCCACGCCGGAGGCCCTCGTCGCCGCGCTCTACGACGTCATCTCCGGACCCAAGGGCCAGGCGCGTGATTGGGATCGCTTCCGCTCGCTCTTCGCGCCCGGTGCGCGGATGATCCCCTCCGGCAAGCGCAAGGACGGCACCACCGGCTACCGGATGATCACCCCCGAGGAGTACATCACCCAGTCCGGGAAGATGCTCGTCGAGGCGGGATTCCGCGAGCGGGAGGTCCACCGCGTCGAGGAGCGCTTCGGTCCCCTCGTGCACGTCTTCAGCACCTACGAGGCCCTGCGCGGGGAAGACCCGAAGCCCTTCATGCGCGGCGTCAACAGCATCCAGCTCGTCAACGATGGCAAGCGCTGGTGGGTGCTGACGGTCGCCTGGACACCGGAGTCGCCCGAGCAGCCGCTGCCGGCGAAGTACCTCCCTCCCGTCAAGGGCTGAAGCTCGGCGGCGTCCAGCTCGCCGCGCTTCATCAGGAGCTGTCCCTGGGTGATGCAGCTGGTGGCGATACCTCCCTCGCGCGCCTGTCCGTAGGCGGCCTCGGCCCCTGGTATGTCTCTTCGTGCGACCCGAGGACGTCCGTGTTTTAGTCGGAAGCGAAAGCTATACTCGGAGGAGATGGAATCCCTGCTGCGAGGCCTCCTGGTGTTGTTCGTGCTCTCCCTGAGCTCCGAGCGCCTCGCGGCCGTGTTCAAACGGCGGGACTGGCAACCGCTCCGGCCCAGAGTGGCGCTCGGCAAGCGCAAGAAGCAATCCGGGAACATCCAGGTCGACCTGCGGACCGGTGAGGCCTACGTCGATTCGAAGCCGTTGCTGCCGGTCTCCCTCGGCAGCAACGAGGTGGATCGGCTCACGCGGGCCGCCAATGCCGAGAACACGCTGTTCATCGGGATCCTGATCGCGCTGCTGACGGGGGCGAATGCCTTCCTGGGCTCGTGCGGTTGGCCCGAGCTCTCCACGCTTCGCTTCAGCTTCGTGGCGCAGGTGCTGCTCACCGGTGCGGCCTCCTCCGTTGGCGCCTCCTTCTGGTACGAGTTGCTCAACGTGCTGACCGAGGTGCGGCGGACCCGTTCGGTCCTGGCGGGCCAGATTCCCTCCGAGCTGACTCCCGTCCTGCCGGGCCGTCCGGTGCAGGTGACCCCGACGCCTCCTCCCTCGACGAATGCCCCCTCGCCGGGCACGTTCGAGCAGTTGCGCGCGGCCGCGCTGCGGAAGCTGCCCGAGATCCAGAGGCTCGAAGGGGTGAAGCAGGTCCGGCTGGTGGACGCGCCCCGCAGGTGGTCCACCCACCCGTGCCTGGAGTTCCGGGTGGAGCAGGTGCCGGAGGCTCCGCCGCTGCCGGAGGCGCTCCCGGTCGACGTCGGTGGAGTCGAACATTTCATCCCGGTGACGAAATGATCGGAGGCTGGTCGGCGGCGAGGCTCGCTCGCTTCTTTCCGAACCAGCCGCTCGCGGGGAGCTTCACGCCGGTGGCGTGTCTCGAGTCCTTCGCCTGGAACCGCTCCCAGACGGCCAGCGGGCTCCTGGTCCACCCGCGCCTGGTGGTGACGGTGGCCCACGCGGTGATGTTCCGCGCGGGAGCCCGGCTCTTCGCCGCGGCCCAGGTGAAGGTGGAGCTGGGCAATGTGCGGGCCTGGGCCGATGCCGTCGTGATTCCCTCGCGCTTCGTCGAGAACGCCGGCTACGTGCCCTCCACGGATCTGGCGGTGCTCCGCATGCCCTGGGAGGTCTGCGGACCGATGCAGCCGCCCCTGGTCGCCGACTCGGAGAAGGAAGGCAGCGCCGCGCTGTGGGGATGGACCCTGTTCCAGCCGCGCGCCCAGGTGTCCATCCCCATCACCGTCACCGTCGACGAGCAGGGGCTCCTCCACTACCCCGCGAGCAACCTCCCGGCCTTCAGCGGAGGCCCGCTGCTGCGGAGCTCGGGCCCGGAGCTGCCCGAGGAGGTCATCGGTCTGCACCGCGCCTTCCATGCCGACACCCAGCGGGGTGAGGCCATTGCGTTCTCCAGCGACGACGTGGTCGAGGCCATGCGCGCGCTGGGCTTCGATGTCTAGAAAGGAAGTCTGGATGCATCCGCACGCACGAACTGGCGTGGTCCTGGCCCTGCTGCTCTTCACCGCCCCGATCGCGGCCGCCAGGCAGATTCCCCAGGTGGAGGGCCCACCTCCCGGAGCCCCGATGGGCGCCGGGCCCAACGCTGGCAACGGCCTGCCCGTGAGCGGCTCCACCGGGGGCGGCTCCTCGTCCCTCGACACGATGAGTACCTTCGCCCAATGGTGGGGTCCGCTCCGGGGCAACCTCTCCGAGCGCATCCGCGGGGTGTGCGCCAACCTCCAGGCCACTCCCGAGATCGCCAGCTGGTGCACGCGCTACCACGGCCCCAACGCGACCGGCTTCGACGCGGCGGCGCTGTTGGACTCGGACGCCCTGGTATTGGCCTCGTACTTCAGTGCGCGCGAACCGCTCCTCCAGGCGTTGACCGCGCTGGAGTCCGCGCTCGCCACCGTGCGGCTGTCGAAGTCCGCCCCCCAGGCGCAGCAGGATGCGCTGGCCGCCACCCAGGGGGTGTTGGACCTGGCGAGCTCCAGACTCTCCTTGAACGCGGGGGTGGAGACCACCACCAGCCTGGCGGGCCTGCTGCCGGGGATCGAGCTGAGCGCGTTCCTGGACCAGCTCTTCAAGGGGCTGGCCCTGGCGCTCCAGACTCGCGCCGAGGCCGAGGCCGTGCTGTACGTGCTCCTCGAGTTCGACGAGCGGATCTGCGCCCGGGAGGTGAAGGACACCTGGGGCCAGATGCGGGGGCACATCCGGGACTGGCTGCCGAGCACCTGCACCGCGGCGCACAACAATGTCTTCGCGGCGTCGCTCGGGGCGGGAGGAATGGCCTCGCTCGCGCTGCTGCGCAAGACGGTGGAGGAGGACCTCCGGGCCATCCCCTCGCACCTGGCTTTCGAGGTCGTCTCCGAGGCGGATGAGCGCAAGTACGCACGCGCCGCGCCGGCCGTCCGGGAGCTGGTCGACGCGATGGTCGGGGGGGTGCACCCGGTCCGCGCACTGGACACGCTGTCCCGCCGGCTCGAGGCCCTCCCGCTGGAGCCGGGCTCGCCCGCCACCGTCTCGAAGCTCTACACGCGGCTCGCGTGCGTCAGCGCCATGCCCGGCGCCTTCACGCGCTACACCGAGCTGGTGGACGACGCCAACCGGGGCCTCGTTCCCCAGATGGACTCGCGGGCCCGGGGGCTGGCCGTGATGCTGCTCGCGCTCCAGCGGGAGAGCTGCGGCTGGGTGTACGAGCCGATCGGGACCCACTCGCGGTTGAAGGTCTGGGCCGCGCTCGCCGCTCCCCTCTCGGAGTCGGCGGAGGGAGTCGCCACGGTCTCGACGGATCTGCGGCAGCTGGTGGAGCAGGCGCGGCGGCTCGGGGCGGTATCGGGCAATGGGACGCCCGCGCAGGTCGCCGAGGCCACCAGGCTGCTGGCCCAGGAGGGGGTGTCGGCGCTGGATGCGGCGGATGTGGCGCTGGATGGGTTGCTCCGCCTCAACAGGCTGCTGGGCGGGTGGATGCCGGCCTCCGACATCCAGGTGGAGGAGAACCAGAAGGCCCTGCTCGAGGTGCGCACCGTCCTCCTGGCCTCCCGGGACGTGCTGCGCATGGTGGTGGCGGCGATCGCCCGGGACATCTCCACCGTGTACCAACTGCTGCTCGAGCACCAGGCGATCTCCAGCAGGACCAGCCGGTACGGTGACGAGGCCGCGAACCGGTGCGAGCAGGCGGAGGTCTGGAAGGCCCCGGCGATGACGGAGCCGGAGGCACAAGCCTCCGAGTGGCGGTGCGAGCGGCGGCCGTGTGTCTGTCTGCCGGACGGGTTCACCCGGTATGGAGGCCTGCTGGTGGCGCTCGCCGACGCCAAGGACGCCGAGGAGGTGAAGGCGGTCATCCTCGCCTCGACCACGCCGGTGGGGAGCTGGCGGTGGCGGAGCGATCCGGACGTGCACCACTTCGTCTCGCTGAGCGGCATGGTGGGGTTTGGCGGTGCCTGGTACCTCTCCGGCGCGCCCGGGGGAGAGCCGTTCAAGCCACGGGTGCTGGTGCCCTTCGGCGTGGACTACCAGCTGGGCCGGGCCGGGCTCACCTGGAGCGTGTTCTTCCAGGCCATCGACCTGGCGGGCTACACGAACTTCGTCGGCGTGGAGGAGCGCAAGGCACCGCGCGTGGCGGAGGCGATCAGCCCCGGCCTGTGGCTCAAGGGCATGTTGCCGAGGACACCCTTCACGCTCTCGGTGGGCGCGGCGTATGACCTCGACGCGGGGGGCGTGACGCCCAACCCGGCATGGCGGGTCAACGCGGGAGTCTCCATCGACATGCCGCTGTTCCTGCTGTACCGGAACTGAGTCAGGCCGAGGCCGCCTGGGCCTCCCGTGCGCGCAGGGGCAGCTCGAGCGTGAAGGTGGCACCCTGGCCGCGCCCACCGCTCACACAGCCGAGCCGCCCCCCCATCTCCTCGGCCGCCTGCGCGCTGGCGTGCAGCCCGAAGCCGTGTCCGTCCTTCTTCGTGGTGAAGCCGTGGGCGAAGAGCCGGGGCAGGTGCTCCGGAGCGATGCCCACCCCGTTGTCCCCCACCTCGATGCGCAGCCACTCCTCCCCTTCCCTGCGCACGAGGAGGGTGAGCTGCTTGTCCGCGCGCCCGCTCTCCACCAACGCGTGCCGCGCGTTGCCCAGCAGGTTCACCAGGATCTGCAGCAGCTTGTGCCGATCCACCAGCATCGGAGGCACCTCCTCGCATTCGCGGTGGACACGAATGCCCAGCCGCTCGAAGGAGGTCGCGTTCAGGCGCAGCGCGTCGTCGATGAGCTCGGGCACCGTCACCTGCTCCACCCTGCCGCCATAGCGCGCATGCTCCTGCTGCATGCTCACCACGGACTTGATGTGCTCCACGTTGCGCGCCAGCCCCTGCATCTCCGCCAGCAGCGCCTCGAGCTCTCCCGCCAGGTGTTGCGACACGGTGGAGAGGTACTCCGGGAGCTTGCGGCCCCGCTCGTCCTGCGTCAGGAAGGCCGGCAGCGTCGCCTCGTGCTCACGCAGGAGCTCCACGGCACGCACCAGCAGGGGAACCCGTGAGGCGCGCAGCCGATCGATGACGAGCGTGGCCGAGACGTTGACGCTGTTGAGCGTGTTGCCCACGTTGTGCAGCACCCCGGTGGCCACCTCCGCCATGCCCGCCCGGCGGGACATGTCCACCAGGCTGCGATGCAGCTCGTCCAGCCGGGCCTCGGCCGCCTTGCGCTCGCTCATGTCCCGCCCGAACAAGGTCACGCCGATCACCTGCCCCTTGTTGCCCTGGATGGGGTGCAGGGACATGTCCAGATTGATGAAGCGCTCCCCCACCCGGAAGGGGATGTCGTAGCGGACGGACTGTCCCCCGAAGGCCCGGGCCAGGGCCGCGCGCCACTCGGCACGTCGCTCCTCCGTGGCCTGCTCGTCCAGGGCATCTCCCGACTTCACGTCCCGGCCGAACGCCTCGCGGAACATCCGCTTCGCCGCGGAATTGGCGGTGAGGATGCGTCCCTGCGGGTCGAGCGAACAGACCGGATCATCCGTGCTCTCGACGAGACTGAGCAGCTTGCGCTCGCTCTCGCGCACCGTGGCGATCGCCTCGTCGCGCGCGGCGCAGAACAGCGAGCTCAGCCCCCAGCCGAGCAGCAGGACCAGGGAGTCCGTCACTCCCGCGGCCCACAACCTGGGCCGGGCGAAGATCGGCTCCAGGGTGCCGAACCCCGACAGACACAGCGGGAGGATGACACTCGCGTTGAGGCACAAGAACCCCGTGATGACGAGCCCCAGCCGAGGCCCCATCAGGTAGACGGCCAGGGCCGGGATGAGCATGGCCGTCGCGTGCGCGGCGATGGCGGGATCGGGCATCGCGATGGTGGCCGCGATGTATCCGCTCACGAACAGGCCGCACACCATCATGGCCGCGGGCCGGATCGAGCTCCCCCGGCGCAGGACCACCAGCACCAGCCCGAAGAGCACCGCCATCCCCAGCCCGAGCTCGAAGCGTGGCAGGCTGACTTCCTGGAAGAGTGACGCCGACAGCGCCAGCACCAGGTTGAACACCACCAGGAAGAGCGTGCCCCCCACCAGCAAGCGGTAGCGGCTCAGCTCGTCCGGTGGGGACCGGCGCTGTTCCTCCGACAGGAACGCATCCAGTCGTTTGAGCAACCACGCACGCGGCCCCTGGCTCATTCCTCCTTATATAGCGCACACGGCCGCCCCCGTGACAGGGCGCCACCCCCCTGTCAGCCCTCAGGGGCCCGACATTCCGAAGACATCGTCGGACATATAACTCAAGGTCAGACGCATCCCTCCCCCGCCGATCACCTGATGTTGTGTCGGGCCGAAGTCGTAGGCGCGCAGGGCCATGGGGATCTCCAGCCCCACGGCCAGCCCAGGCGCGACCCGCACACGGCCATCCCAGGTAATGTAGGTGATGGACTCGAAGCCCTCCCGGGGCTCCGTGTACGCGCCCGTCACCCACCAGTTCTTCGCCCGCACCCGGAGCATTCCCAGGCCCCGGCGCACCAGCTTCGCCTCCAGGATGGCCTGCACTCCCGGTCCGATGTGGTAGTCGCGCGGGATCTCCGGATCCAAGCCGAGGTTTCCCGCCGCGGCGAACCCCAGGCCCCCCAGGATGGCGGTGCCCTGCAGGAGCGACCGGCTGCCGAGCCGCGTCTGGAGCGTGGTCCCGAAGCCCACTCCCACGGACGACACCCGCACGATGTTGTTCGCGCCGTAGTCGTAGAGGCCGAACACCCCCCAGAGTCCGCGCGTCGAGCTCTCCTCTCCGCCGTACTGGGCCCCCGCGACGAGTCCCCGGATGTAGAGATTCGCCATGAGGACCCCGGGGAAGGTCACCCCCGCGGACGCGTCGAAATAGGAGAAGGGATGGCGGTAGCGCCACTGGGGATCTCCCGGCGCTCCGTAGGTGAGCTCGCCCGACAAGGAAACCTGGGGCCCCTGGGTCAGCAGCGGGTGCCGCTCGGCTCCCGTCCTGTCCACGAAGCGGGTCATCAGGCTCACGCCCGGGGCGAGCTCTCCATAGAGCGGCGGAGACGAGTCGATGTCACCCGGGTTCATCTCGCCACCAAAAATCCAGTCGTTCAGTGACGAGGCCGGACTGACGAGCACTCCCGCGAGCCTCCGGACCGTGCTCACCTTCCCTGCCCGTGGCTCCGTCAGGACGCGGTACGTCCGGTGAAGGACCTCGCCCAGGAAGACGCCGCCGAGCGTCGTGGTGATCTGATCATTGATGGAGGGCGGCTCGTTCTCCGCGAAATACTCCCACGCCAGGCTGGAGAAGAAGGTGTAGAGCCCCGCCTGCCAGAACGGCACGCCCGAGGAGCGCGCCCCGGCGAAGGTGAACGAGCCGTGGTACGGGTGGGCGAACTGGTTGGTGACGAAGTTGTCGACATCGAACGTCCAGCCATCCGTGCCATCCAGGTGGCTGAGCACCGTCTGCCAGGAGATCAGCGCGAACGGCTCGCGGGAGATCAGGTTGTGGAAGGAGAAGAGGCCGAGGTTCACCGCCGTCGCTTCGATGGCCGGGACGAGGTAGTTCGTCGTCCGCACGGGCGCATCCGCGGGCAGGAGGGGCGCATCCGCGGGCAGGAGGGGCGCATCCGCGGACAGGATGGGCAGGGGCTCGAGCACGGAGCCCGGTTCGCCGGACGCGGAGGGCAACGGGCCCTCGGCGCGCGCGAGCGTTCCGCACACGCACAGCAGTGCCAGCAGCCCTCCCCCTCTCACTTGAAGGTACCCGTCAGGGACAGCCCCCCCCCGTTCGGAGCGATCATGACGGACGCGGACACCTTGCGTGGCCGCTCCGGAGGAGGCATCCCACTCCACATCACCGCCGAGACTCCCACGACACACGCCCCGACGAGCGCCAACGCCACCCCGCCCAGCTGATTCTGCTGCGCGGTCCGTGCCGCGGGGGTGAGCTCGCCGGAGCTCTGGCGGGGTGAAGCCGTCAGCCCCTGCTGGAAGTTCCCGGCGATCCAGAGCACCGTGCCGGAGAGCGCGAGGGTCGCGCCAACACCCGCCATGATGGGCGCCCGGCTCCGCATGGAGGGCTCCGGCGAGGCCTCGACGACCGGAGCCGGCCGGGTCTCCTGCTGGGATGGGGTGGTGGAGGCCGGGGCGGTGGAGACCGGGGCCGTTGTCAGCAAGGTCGCGGTCAGGAGCGTCGTCAGCATGGCTCGCTCACGGGCGCGGGGTGGCGCCATCGAGGAAGCAGCGCAGCAACGGCGCGATGGACTCATCGACCGGGACGGGCTGCTTCTGGTGGAATTGTTGAAGTAGGACACCCTGGACCATGCCCAGCAGAAACATGGGGTAGTGCCGGACGTCCTCGGGCCTCAGGGCGCCCTGTCTCAGACCGTCCTCGCCGAGGAGCTCGACGCGGCGGAGGAGCTCGCGCGCCAGCTCCTGCTGGTGACGGCGCCAGGCCGGCTCGTCCTTGGGACGGCTGTGCCGCGGCCCCTCCTCCAGGAGGACACTGAACAGCCGGAAGTGCGACTGGGCATGCTCGAGGACGCAGCGGACGAAGCCGTACAACCGGGCCCGGTACGGAGAACCCTGGCTGCGCTCCAGCTCCGCGTCGAGCAGCGCCAGCAAATCCCTCGCGCGCACCTCGAGCAGCGCCAGCAGGAGCTGCTGCCGATCCTCGAAATAGTTGTAGAGCGTCCCGACCGAGACCCCCACCTGCGCGGCGATGTCGTCCATGCGCGTGGCGTGGAGGCCCTGCTCGGCCAGCACCTGCTCCGCCGCGTCGAGGATGGCGGCGCGCGCCTCCTCCTTCATCCGAACCCGGAGGGACTGAGGCCTGGTTCGAGATGTTGAACGCGGGTTCATAATCCTGAGCCCAGGATATACGGCTCAGGAATATGGGGCGCAACCCGACCTGCGACAAGGTTCGCTACGACGGGGTATTGAAACCTGAGGCAACGTGGGCAGCGGGCCCGGCTCAGGGAGCCGTGCCGCCATCCCAACCCGGAGGGGGACCCATGCCGCCATCACCACGCGGGGGGCGCACGCCGCCGTCGCCGCCCGGAGGAGGACCGCCGGGGCCTCCACCGCCGCCACCCGGCATCTGGCACGCCGCGTTCGACAGCGAGGAGCGGATGACGAGGGTCTTCCAGGCCAGCATCGCGCCGTCCGACATGCGCTGGGTCTGGAGCATGTAGTCGGGGGCCGACTCCGCGGAGACGACGTTGTCGGTCGCGTTCGTCGTGTCCCGGGGGCCGCGCTCCTTGTAGAGCGGCTGGGTCCCGATGATGTCGTCGTTCAGCGCGTCATCGAAGACGAGCTGCGAGGTCACGTACTCCTCGCCGTTGAGACGGACCGTGAAGTGGATGTGGATCGTCCGGCTGCTGTACCAGCCGGGGAAGCACGTATCGAACTCCACCCGGCCGTTCGCATCCGTCGTCTGGACGCCGCGGAACCACCGGGCGGAGGTGGCGGACGGGTCATCCGCGGTGCAGAACGTGCTGGCGTCCTCGCCCGAGTAGAGCCCCTCCGGCGCGGCATGCCAGATGTCGACGCTCGCGCCGGGGATGGGCTTGCAGGTCTCGTCCACCACGAGGAACACGAGGCGCACGGGCAGACCGTCGTGGCCCTCGCTGATGTCCTTGCGCTCCAGCGTCTCCGCGTAGCAGGGACCCAGGGTCGCCTCGCACAGCAGGGCGCACGTCGTGCCGAGGCCCGCGGCGAATGGATCCGGGTAGGTGCTGGCGGCGGTCATCGCGGCGGTGCCACCGGTCGCCCAGAATCCGGGGTCGACGACGCCCGTACCTGAGTCCGGGGTCGTCGTGCCACCGCCAGAATCGTCTTCGCCGCAGCTCAGCATCACCATGGCGCCGAAAGCGCCGAGGGCCCCAATGACACCGAGCGCCTGCCTCCGGCTGGGCAGGGAGTCGGCGGGCTGTCGCGCTACCAGGGTGTTCGTCTTCTTGGTCATCGTGCTCTCCAGGGGGACAACTGAAGGGCACGGTAGAAACGACTTATTAAGAATCCCTTAACCCGCCAGCGCGTCGCGGGCCTGGGCGGCGATCTCGAACGAGCGCAGGCGTGCGGCGTGGTCGTAGATCTGCGCCGTCACCATGATCTCATCCGCGCCAGTCCGCTCCAGGATGGCCGCCAGTCCCTGGCGCACGGTCTCCGGGGAGCCGATGACCGACCAGGAGAGCGCATGCTCGACGCCTGCCTTCTCCAGCTCCGACCAGCGCCCTTCCATGCTGTCCACGGGCGGCTGGAGGGGGCCGGGCTGACCGCGCCGCAGGTTGACGAACTGCTGCTGGGCCGAGGTGGCCAGCCGCCGGGCCTCCGCGTCGGTCTCCGCCGCGAAGACGTTGACGCCGATCATCGCGTGGGGCTTCTCGAGCGCCTCGGAAGGCTTGAACTGGCTGCGGTAGATCCGCAGGGCCGACATCAGATGGTCGGGCGCGAAGTGCGAGGCGAAGGCGAACGGCAGGCCGAGCGCGGCGGCGAGCTGGGCGCCGAACAGGCTCGAGCCCAGGATCCAGATGGGCACGTTCAGGCCCGCGCCCGGCACGGCCCGGATCGCCTGATTGGGCGCCGCGGGCTTGAAGTAGGACTGCAGCTCGAGCACGTCCTGGGGGAACTCGTCGGCGTTGCTCGCCAGATCGCGACGCAAGGCGCGGGCGGTGAGCTGATCCGTGCCCGGCGCGCGCCCCAACCCCAGGTCGATGCGGCCCGGATAGAGGGACGCCAGCGTGCCGAACTGCTCGGCGATGACCAGCGGCGAGTGGTTGGGCAGCATGACGCCGCCCGCGCCCACGCGGATGGTCGACGTGCCACCGGCGACATAGCCGATGACGACCGAGGTCGCCGCGCTGGCGACACCGGGCATGTTGTGGTGCTCGGCCAGCCAATAGCGACGGTAGCCCCAGCGCTCCGCATGCCGCGCCAGGTCCAGGGTGTTGCGGAAGGACTGGGCAGCGTCACTGCCCTGAAGGATGGGGGAGAGATCGAGAACGGAGAACGGAACCATGGCCACGCCTCTTAACGGGATGTCAGCTTCCACGCCGGGACATCATCATCAGCTCACACTCTCGGCGCTATAACGGGCGATGAGCCCCGTGCGCACGGCCTGCCGGTAGACGCGCGTGAAGACCTGGCGCGCCAGCAGGATGTACAACGAGGCGAGCCCCACGCCCCAGAGCAGGGTCGTCCCCGAGAAGGCCCCTCCCGCGACGATCGTCCGCATGCCCTCGAACACGTAGGACGGCGGCAGCAGGTGCGCGATGAGCTGCATCCACTCCGGGAGCGTCGCGATCGGATAGAAGACGCCGGCGAACGGCGAGACCACGGCGGGAATGGGCCAGACGAACCACTCCGCGGACGGCCCGAGCCGCAGCACGATGGCGGCGCCGAAGATGCCGAGCGCGATTCCGAAGAGGAAGAGCACGAACAGGAACGGCACGATCAACAGGCCGAAGGAGAACAGGGACAGCCCGAACGCCGTGCTCGCCACGACGATCATCACGATGAGGCCGATCGAGCTCGTCGCGATGCTCGAGAGCACGAGCCCGCTGATGTACTCGGAGATCGACAGCGGCGTCGCGAAGATGTTGAGGAAGTTGCGCGACCACACGTCCTCGAAGAACGCCATCGTCACGCCCTGCATGACCCGGGTCAGGAAGTCCCACAGGAGCACCGCGCCCAGGAGCGAGGGGACGAAGTCGGGGCCACCGGCCCCGGTGACGGTGTTGAGGTAGCGGGTGATGAAGCCCCACAACACCATGTCGATGGCCACCCACACGAAGAGTGGAAAGACGCGCGAGGGGCTCCCGCGGATGAGATAGAACTGACGAAGGACGACGGCGGCGGCACGGTTGAAGGACATGAGCGTCAGACCCGCTCCAGCGCGAGCGGCTCGCGCGCCACGGTGATGAACAGCTCCTCGAGCGTCGCCTTGCCGTGCTCGCCCGGCAGGGTCCTGGGGTCGCCCTCGAGAAGGATCTTCCCGCGAGAGACGATGAGCACGCGGTCACACACCTCCTCGACCTCGTACATGTTGTGCGAGGTCCACAGCACGCCACCGGTGCCCTGGGTGGCGAACTCGCGGATCCGGGCGCGGATGTCGCGCGCCGTCGAGGGATCCAACGAGGCCGTCGGCTCGTCGAGCAACAGGAGCCGCGGCTGGTTGAGCATGGCCTTGGCCAGGGCCACCCGCGTCTGCTCTCCCGAGGAGAGCACGCCGCACTTCACGTCGCGGAACCGCTCGAGGTCGAACTGCGCGATCAGCTCCTCGATGCGCTGGGACAACCCCTTCACGCCGTAGATGAGCCCGAAGACGCGCAGGTTCTGCCGCACGGTGAGGTTTCCGGGAAGGGGCGCGTAGACGGCGGCGAAGTTGGTGCGCTCGAGCGCCTGGGCCCGGTGCTTCGCGAGGTCCACGCCCTCGATGTGGATGGACCCCGAGCTCGGCTCGAGGACACCGAGGACCATGTTGATGGTGGTGGTCTTCCCTGCCCCGTTGGGCCCCAGGAGCCCGACGATCTCATTGCGGCCCACGTCGAACGAGATGCCCTCGACGGCGACGGTGGCTCCGTACTGTTTGCGCAGGCCCTGGACCGACAGGACCTTCGATATGCTCTCCACGACCGCTCCTTCCACGTGGCCCTTGTTCTGATGCCCCCGGCGGAGCGCGACAACCTTTTTCGCTCGCCCATGACCCTGTGCACCGAGCCCATCCACCCCACCACGCTCTACTACTTCCGGCAGAACCCGATGAGGGCCGCCGAGATCGAGTCCGGTGCGTTCAATCCGCTCGATGATGCGCTCCGCTGCGTCGGGATCTGCGAGAAGGCGGTGCGCGAGTCCGAGCAGGGATGACGGCCTGGATGTTTCCGGGTGAGGGTCTTCCCCCCATGCGCATGCGCAACATGACTCCGTCCAAGAACTTCGTGGACACTCCATCAGTCCACGATCGCTCCGGCGGAGATGTTGACCTCGGTCGAGGTCAGGGTGCGAGCCAGATCGGAAGCCACGAAGGCCGCGACATTGATCCTCGGTCCTTTCTTTCGTGAGCGCCTACTGCTCAGACGTCGACCAGGGCCCCGACGGAGGTCCGCTCGTTCAAGCGACTCTGGCACCAGGCGCCCTGCCCTCCCCCGCTCAACCTACCGTCATCCCTGCTGCAGCTCCGCCTTCAAGACCTCGATGATGGCATCCAGTTCTCGTTGGATGGCCTGTCCGACGGACTGGAGTCTGGCCGGGTCCCCCTCCTTCTCCGCCAGGAGCGCCTTGCCCTGACTCAGAGCGGCCAGCAGCGCGTGGGCCCGCAGCAGCTCCAGGGTCATCTTTGCCTTGTGGGCATGAAACGCGAACCGCTCCAGGTTGCCCGTATCGAGCGCATCCTGGAACTCATGCTTGTAGATCTCACAGTTCTTGAGGGTGGTGGAGCACAGCTTGAGCAAGGCCTTCTGGTCCCCCGCGGTCAGCGACCGGAACTCCTCGAGGCTGAAACTCCGCAAAGGTGGGGCCGAGCCCAACACCTCCTGCTCCTTGTCCCGCACGGGGAGCTGCCCCGCGGAGACGGGCATGGACCGGGAACCGTGCTCGGCGATCTTCGAGAAGAGCTCCTCCGGCTCGAAGGGCTTGCTGGCGAAGTCCGTGAACCCCGCGTGCTCCAACTTGTCTTCCAGTCCGATCCGCGTGGAGGCGGACAAGGCGATGATGGGCAGCCGTCGGAATTTCTCCTCGGGAAGACTCCGGATCTTCCGGGTGGCGTCGTAACCATCCATCACGGGCATCTGGAGATCCATCAGCACCACGTCGTAATGGTTCGCCGTGACCTTCTCCACGGCCTCCTGCCCATTCTCCACCACATCGAACTCGACCCCCCAGTTCCGCAGGAAGCGCTCGATCACGAAGACGTTGACGTCGTTGTCCTCCGCGACCAGGACCTTGACGCCTCGGATGGACTGCGGATCCGGTGCCCTCGGGCCATCCGACCTGGCCTCCTGACCGATCTTCAAGCGCAGGTTGAAGGAGAACGATGACCCGACTCCCTGCTCGCTCTCCACGGACATCTTGCTGCCATGCAGATCCAGCAACTTCCGGGTGATGGCGAGGCCCAGGCCGGTTCCCCCGTACTTCATGTTGATCTCGTAGCTGGCCTGGGTGAATTCCTCGAAGATGGATCCCAGGCGGTCCTCGGCGATCCCAATGCCCGTGTCGGTGACCCTGAACTCGAGGGAGGCCGCATCCGGGAACGACTCCAGGACCCGCAGCGCGACCGTGACTCCCCCTTTCTCGGTGAACTTGATGGCATTGCTCACCAGGTTCGTGAGGATCTGCCGGAGCTTGATCGGGTCGCCAACGAGGAGGGTCGGCACCCGCTTGTCGACCTCGACCCGGACCCGCAACCCCTTCTCCTCGGCCTTGATGCCGAGGCCATGGGCGATGCTGTCGATCAATTGGCGGACATCGAAGCTCCGCTCCTCCAGCGTCACCTTGCCCGCCTCGATCTTGCTGAAATCGAGGACGTCGTTGAGCAGGCTCAGCAGATTCTCGGAGGAGAGCTTCAGGATGCGGACATACTCTTGCTGCTGGGGCGAGAGCTGGGCCTCCTGCAGGAGATTCGAGAGCCCGACGATGGCATTCATCGGGGTGCGAATCTCGTGACTGATCATCGACAGGAAGTCCGCCTTCGCCTTCACGGCCTGCTCGGCCTTCTTCCTGGCCAGCAGCAGCTCCTGCTCGTACTTCTTCCGGTCGGAGATGTTGAAGACGGTCGTCCGGTTCGAAAGAGGATTGCCGACGGCGTCTCTTCTTTGAGTGGTGTTGATCAGGACCGGGATCTTCTGACGATCCTTGTGCACCAACTCGAAGTTGATCTCATTGAGGAACCCCTGCATTCGCAGCAGGGGGGCGTAATGCGTCTCATGGAAGATCTTGCTTCCAACGGTCAGGAGATCCTGGAAGCGCTTGCCGGCGAGGAGCTCTTCCCGCTGGTAACCCGTCCAGGCCAGGAAGGTCTGGTTGACCTTGATGATGGTTCCGTCCGGAAGCGTGGAGATGTAGCCACACGGAGCATTCTCATAGAGGTCCTCCGCGCTGTCCTCATTCAGCGCTTCATGAACCTCTACGTTCTTCTCTGGCTGACCTCCCAAAATTCAACCGCCCCTCATAAAAAGGTCTTCATGGCCGCGATGGTTTCTTCAGGCGCACTCAGGTTGGGGCAGTGTCCGGTGGCCTTCATCACTACCAACCGGCTATTGGCCAGGATCCGGTGCACGTATTGACCCACGGACTCCGGAGCGATCACGTCCTGCGAGCACTGAAGGATCAGCGACGGGGTCTTCAGCTTCGGCAGGTCGGCCCGGTTGTCCGAGAGGAACGTCACGTGCGCGAAGTGCTTCGCGATCTCGGGATCGGTGCGGCAGAAGCTGTTGGTCAGCTCCTCTCCCAGCTCCGGGCGATCCGGGTTGCCCATGATCACGGGCGCCATGGTGCTCGACCAGCCCAGGTAGTTGCTGTCCAGGGACTCCAGCAGCTCCTCGATGTCTCCCCGGGAGAATCCGCCCACGTAATCGTCGTGATTGATGTAGCAGGGGGAAGGCCCGATCAGGACCAGCTTCTCGAACCGGTCCGGCTCCTCGAGCGCGGCCAGCACCCCGATCATGGCGCTCACCGAGTGACCGACGAAGATGGATTCCTTCAAATCCAGCTCGCGACAGATCTCCAGCACGTCCTGCGCGTAGCCCCTGAGCGAGTTGTACTTGATGCGGTTGTAGGCGGAGATATCCGACTGCCCGTTCCCCACGTGGTCGAAGAGGACGAGCTGATAATCATCCTGGAAGGCCGGCGTGATGAGCCGCCACATGTTCTGATCGCACCCATACCCGTGGGAGAAGATCATCGCCTTGTGACCGCGGCCCAGGACTTTCACGTTGTTCCGCTTGATGGCGTTCATGCTCAAGAAAACCCGAATGAAATCGGAAGCTTACACCAGTCGATAGCCCACCATACCACTTCTGCCCGGCGACGGGGCGGGTCGTGGGCCTGGCGGCGCGAATATTTTAACGTTCCACACACGTGAGAACGCGCGGGCTTCGGCTGTAACGCACGTGATCTTTCTCGACAGGAATAAGACGCCAATCCTGCAACGGATTTCGCGGTACGTGAAATTCCCCCTTCGCACCGGCCGGGCTGCTCGCAGCGGGCGCCCCACCGTCTCGGCTGGGCATCTCCCCTTCCCTCCCGGTATAGATTCGCGCCCACGACACGCACGACGCGAGATCCATGGAGCCCTACCTCTTCAAGCCGGGACGCATCCCGTTGCTCGTCAGCATGCCGCATGTGGGGACCCAGCTCCCCGAGGGGCTGCACGAGCGGCTCACCGACGGCGCCCAGAGCCTTCCGGACACCGACTGGCACCTGCCGCTGCTCTACGACTTCCTCGAGGAGGTGGGCGCCAGCGTGCTGGTGGCCCGCTACTCGCGCTACACCGTCGACCTCAACCGCCCGCCGGATGACACGCCGCTCTACGCCACCGCGACGACCGGCCTCTTCCCCGAGACGCTCTTCGACGGGCGCCCGCTCTACCGCCCCGGCCGTGCTCCCGAGCCCACCGAGCGCAAGGCGCGCTTCGAGACTTACTGGCGCCCCTACCACGAGCGCCTCGAGCAGACGCTGGCCGGGTTCCACGCGCGGCATGGAATCGCGGTGCTGCTCGATGCGCACTCCATCTGCTCGGTGGTCCCGCGACTGTTCGAGGGGCGGTTGCCGGATCTCAACATCGGCACCGCGGACGGGCGGAGCCTCGCGCCGGAAGTCACCGAGCGGCTGGTGGCCACCTGCGCCGCGAGCGGCTACTCGCACGTCCTCAACGGCCGCTTCAAGGGGGGCTACATCACCCGCAACTACGGGCGGCCCACCACCGGCTACCACGCGGTGCAGCTCGAGATGGCCCAGTGCAACTACATGGACGAGGACGCGCCCTTCACCTTCCGCGAGGAGCGTGCTGCGGCCCTCCGGCCCACGCTCCGGCGCTTCGTCGAGGTGCTGGCCGACTTCGCCCGCTCCGGCGGCCGCTCCTGAGCACGAGGACTTCCCATGAGCCGTGAGACGAGCCTGTTCTGCCGCTCCGTGCTGCTGACGGACGGCTGGGCGGAGGATGTCCTGCTCCGGTTCGATGCCCGGGGCGTCATCTCCGCGGTGGAGCGCGGGGCGAAGCCCGAGGGCGCGCGGGCCCCGGGGCCGGTGGTGCCAGGGCTGCCCAACCTGCACTCGCATGCCTTCCAGCGAGCCATGGCCGGACTCGCCGAACGGGCCGGCCGCACCGAGGACGACTTCTGGACGTGGCGGGACACGATGTACCGCTTCCTCGCCCGGTTCACCCCCGAGGGCCTGCAGGCGGTGGCCGCGCTCCTGTACCTGGAGATGTTGAAGGCCGGCTACACCTCCGTCGCCGAGTTCCACTACCTCCACCATGACCAGAATGGGACGCCGTATGCCGACCGGGCGGAGAGCTCGCTCCGCGTCGTGGCCGCCGCGCGCGAGACGGGCATCCGGCTGACGCACCTGCCCACGCTCTATGCCCACGGTGGCTTTGGCGGACGCGCCCCCTCCGAGGGACAGAAGCGCTTCCTCCACACGGTGGAGGGGTTGCTCGGCGTCGTGGAGTCCGTGAGGCGGGTGACGGCGGAGGAACCCGCGGTGCGCGTGGGCCTGGCGCTACACTCGTTGCGCGCCGTGACGCCCGAGGAACTGCGCGAGGCCCTCGCCGGCATGCGCGCGCTGGACGCGCGGGCGCCGATCCACATCCACATCGCCGAGCAGGTGAAGGAGGTGGAGGACTGCCTGGCCTGGAGTGGAGAGCGCCCCGTGCAGTGGTTGCTGAATCACGTGCCGGTGGATGCGCGATGGTGCCTGGTGCACGCCACGCACCTCACCTCCGAGGAGGTGGCCCGGCTGGCCGCCAGTGGCGCCGTGGCCGGCCTGTGCCCGACGACGGAGGCCAACCTGGGGGATGGTCTCTTCCCCGCGGTGGACTACCTGCGCCAGGGAGGCGTGTTCGGAGTCGGCTCGGACAGCCACATCAGCGTCAGCGCGCCGGAGGAGTTGCGCCTCCTGGAGTACGGCCAGCGGCTGGTGGCACGGCGCCGCAACGTGCTGCGTGTGGGCTCGGAGGAATCGGTGGGGGCGGGCCTCTACCGCGCCGCGGTGGCCGGAGGGGCCCGAGCGCTGGGGCTGTCCGCGCCCGGGCTGGAGGTGGGCGCCCCGGCCGATCTCGTCGTCCTCGACGCGGAGCACCCCAAGCTCTACGGGCGCACGCGGGATGCGCTGCTCGACTCCTACCTCTTCGCCAGTGGGAGTGACTGCGTCCGCGACGTCATGGTGGCCGGACGCTTCGTGGTGCGCGAGCGGCACCATGAAGCGGAGGACTCCCTGCTGGCACGTTACCGGCGCGAGCTGGACCGGCTGCAGGCCATGGCCTGACCTGGAAGGCTACTTCGCGGAGGCACAGCGGCTGTCCGCGTAGTTGCCGGTGAAGGCGCCGAGCTTGGGCTTGTTCTTAGAGAGCGCCCACAGCTTCTTGCCGAAGTCCGTCAGGTTGGTGGGGTTGGACCAATCGTTGACCGCGTGGAACTGGCCAGAGCTGGTCAGGAAGAACGTGTCATCCCAGTTCGGGGTACCGTGCCATCCGATGATGCCCACCCCATAGGCGGGCGCGTTGTTGAAGGCCACCAGGCTTCCCGCCTTCAAGCGGGGCACGTCGCCGTCGGTCTTGTTCCAGCCCGTCTCCCCCACGATGAGCGCGAGCTTCTTGTCCTGCACCGACTTCACATACGAGATGAACTCCGCGTTGTGAGGCGAGCTGCCGCCGGCCTCGGCCCACGCGTTGTACATGTGGATGGAGAAGAGGATGTTGCACTGGTCCTTCGCGAGCTCCGGCCCGTAGCGGGGGATCAGGTTTCCCGGAATGCCCCAGCGGTTCCACTCCTGCCCCGCCACGCCGCCGTCGATGACGATGATGTTCTCCGCGCCCGTGGCCCGGATGGCGTTGCGCAGCGTCTTGTGGACGCTCAGGTAGTTCGCCTCCGACTGGCCCCAGGTGGGCTCGTTGAGCAGGTTGAACCAGACGAAGGTGTTGCTCTTGTACTTCTTCGCCAGGGCGACCCAGGCATCCCGGGTCTGGTTCAACTTCGTCGTGTCGATGCTGTTCCCGTTCCACACCTTGTCGTGGAACTCGATCATCACGACGATTCCCCTCGAGGTATAGGCCTGGACGATGCGGTCGATCTTGTCGAAGTTGGGCTTCGACAGGTCACCCGACACGAGCCCCTTCGTGTTGAACTCGGGGTGTGGCAGCTGCGCGCCGTTGATGCGGACGATGTTCCACCCCCACTTCTTGGCCGCCTCGGCGTGGTTCTCCGTATCGCGCTGGAAGAAGTCCCACCCGTCGAGGTTGGCGCCCACGGGATAGAACTTGTTCCCGCTCGGACCCACGATGTCCTTGCCGACGATGTAGAAGCGGCCGGTGGGGTTGGCGACGGCGGCCTCCTCGGTCCCGAGCTCCTCGTCCGCCTCCCACTCGGGCCCTCCACACGCGAGGAGCCCGAAGGCCAGGAGGCACGCCATCTTCATCGGTCTGCGCATCATTGATTGTTTCTCCGGGGGGGATTCGGCCAGGAGTGGCCTGTTGCGCCCGGTCAGAAGCAAGTCCAGGGCCAATTACCGCTTTCCCCGACGATCCAGGAACTTGCTTCACGCCCCGCGCGCGGCGGCCCCGTTCCCTCGCCTCGACTGTCCTCTTCCGAGGACAGGACCTGTTCACTCGACAGGACAGGTCCCGGACGGTGGCTCCATCCTGGAAACCCCCTATGGGTTTCCCATGCACTCCCCATGTCACATCGGCGGGGCCGGCACTCCATCCGATGACGTGAAAGGAGACCCCTCATGCTGGAGCTTCGCCCCCCCCACCTCCTGCTCCGTCCCCTCGGTCCAGTGGCCTCCTTCCGGGTCATGGAGCGGCTGGGGATGACCCGGGTGGGAGAGCGTATCGTCGGACCCCGGCGGGTACGGGCGCTGTATTACCGGCTCACGCGCTGACGGCGGCGCAACACGGCCGGCACGAGCAGGGAGAGGAAGGTGGCGGCGAGGCCGGAACTGGTACTGCAGCCACCCTCGTCGTCCTGGGGCTCCTCGGCGGAGCCTCCACCCACGCCGCCCCCGGTGCCACCGTCACCTCCCGTCCCCGTACCGCCATCCGCTGGCTTTCCGCCGTCCGGGAGCGTTCCGCCGTCCGAGGGCGTGCCGCCGTCCGGGGGCGTGCTGGTGGTGCCGCAGTCGCCCAGCGAATGCTCCAGCGCGCCGAGCGTGTAGGCCCCCGACGACGGCCGTGGCCGGGCGCAATGGTCGTCCGTCACCGAGGAGCGCGCGGCGGCACCGCCGATGAGTTTGGAGACGTTGCCCTCGATGCGCAGGTCTCCGGCCAGCGGCGCCACGTACCAGGAGTCCCAGGTGGCCGAGGTCACGTTCATCATGTTCGTGCCGGCGGTGAAGGTGCCGCCCTCCCGGGTGCGGATGACGGAGGACAGCACGTTGCCGTGAGCCTCGCCGGTGGAGGAAGCGTAGCGGAAGTCCACGCCGGTGGTCGCGATGAGCGTGTTGAACAGCACCTTCGTGTTGGCGGCCTTGTTCAGGTAGATGGCCACGTCCGAGCAGTTGATGATGACGTTGTTGCGCAGGATTCCATCGGAGTGCTCGGGGTTGCAGGGAACGGCCGGGTCGAAGGCCGGCGCGCAATAGGCGTTCCCCGTGCCACCACCCCCGAAGGACAGGCCGATGCGCGTGTTTCCGGCGGGGGCATCCTTGGTGCAGATGACGCGATTGCGCTCGAAGACGCCGCGCTTGCCACCGCTCTTCATGAACGCGCCGTAGGAGATGCCGTTGTTGGCCTTCGAGAAGTCGTGGATGGAGTTGTCGCGGACGATCCAGTCGTCACCGGTGTCGATGTTGAGCTTGGTGACGGGCGTCGACGTGTTCCGGATGCGCGTGTCGTAGATCTCATTGTTCTCGATGAGCCCCCGGTGAGGGATTTCGTAGACGCCGCTGGCGTTCTTCGTCGCATTCACCTTGAGCTGGGCGTTGAAATCGCGGACGCGGCTGTTGCGCAGGACGAAGTTCTCCGCGTGGCCCGTGACGTGGAACGCGTGCTCGCAGTTCTGGTCCTGGGCGCAGACCCCCTCGATGGTCAGGCCATCGAAGACCCAGTACCTGCCTGACACCTTGAAGCCCTCGGTTGCGTTGAACCGGATGAGGGCCGCGTGCCGGTTCGCGGCCCTCACGATGATGGGCTGGGACGCGGAGCCATCCGCCGCACAGTTCAGGTTCGTGTTGACGGCGTACGTACCGTCCGTGAGGACGATCTCGTCGCCGGCCCGGACGGAGGCGAGCGCTGACTGCAACTCGGTGACGGTGGAGACGTTCTTGACCGCGGCGAGGCTGGTGCTGGACACCAGGATCAGCGCCAATGACGGGATTCGCATGGTGGCTCTTCCTCCAAGAAGAGTGGGGGGGGTGCCAGTCTGCCTCGGTTCCGTCACGCGTCGTGGGTCAAATCCTCCGAAATACCTTCAGCCCGTGACGCGGGCGTGACGGACACCCCGCCCGCGCCTGAGAGTGGATGCCGTGCCTGTATACATGCCAGACTGCCCGCCACACCCAATGCCAGAGCTGCCCGGCTCCAATGGATGATGGGGGGGGCGGCAGTCTCGGGAATGCACTCATGTTCATGAGCCATCCGTCTTGTTCGGAACGCAGCAGGGCCGTGCGTCCTTCTTCTTCTGGCTGGGCGCCTCGTGTGAGCGCGCTGCTCGTTTCCCTCCTCCTGCTGAGCCCACTCGCGTGCTCCACCCTGCCCTCCCGTGGCCAGTTGGTGATGCGCGATGTGAACTTCCCACTGCGCGACCTGAGGTTGCCCTCGGGCATGCGCGTCATCGTCGAAGAGGATTCTCGCAGTCCCGTGGTGGCGGTGGTGAGCCTGGTAGGCGTTGGCTCGGCGAACAACCCGTCCAAGCAGGAGGGGCTTGCCCACCTCGTGGAGCACCTCACCTTCCGAAGCAGGCCGGATGCGAAGTCGAACGTGTGGACGCTGCTCGCTCGCGCGGGGGCGGGTGAGGTCAACGCCTTCACCAGTCTGGACTACACCCTGTACCACGCCGCCGCGCCCAAGGAGGCGCTGGCCGAGCTGCTGCGCATCGAGGGCCATCGCCTCCGGGCTCCCCTGGCCGGCGTCGACGCGAAGGTCTTCGAGGTCGAGCGCGAGGTGGTGCGCAACGAGCTGCGTGAGCGCAACGAGACGGGTTACACCGGCCAGGTCTTCACCTGGCTGCAGGAGGCGTCCTTCCCCGCCGGGCACCCCTACGCGCGCTCGTCCATCGGCACGCACCAGTCGCTCTCGGCGCTCACCCTCCAGGACGCTCGCTCCTTCGTGCGCCAGCACTACCGCCCGGAGAACATCACCCTCGTCATCGTGGGGGACGTGGACCTGGCCACCATCGACAAGCTCGTCGCCGAGCAGCTTCCGCCGGCGCTCGTCGGAGAGGGCATTCCGCTCGCTCCCGACAAGCGGTTGCCGGAGCAGCCCCCTGAGCCCCCCCTCGTCCCCAAGGCCCCCCTGGCGCGCTACGAGGCCGCGGTGCCCACCCCCGAGCTCTACATCAGCTGGGTGCTGCCGCGTGGTTTCGACTCGGCCAGCGCCATCCACGACTTCGTTCGCACCGCCATGGCGCGCGAGCTCTGGGCCTCGATGAGGGAGGATGGAGACATCGCCGGCATCCAGACCGATCTCGTTCCAGCCCGAACGGCCTCGCTGCTGGTGTGCCGGATCGTCCTGCGCCAGGGCGCCCATCCGGAGCGGTCCGCGGAGGCGGTGCTCAACCAGCTCTTCCGCGTGTGGAACACGTCCGGTGATGCCACGGAGCAGCTCGTGCGCAATGCGCGCTTCGGCGAGATGCGGCTGTCGGCCATCAGCGACATGGCACTGGAAGCCGAGCACGTCGTCAGCCGCGCCGTGCGGCGGGCCGAGCTCACCCACTTCAACCTCGATGCCCGGGCCTACTCGCGCTCACTGCAGGCCCTGGCGCAGCTGAGTGCCTCGGACATCACCGACTTCGCCTACAAGTACCTGCCCCGCGAGCGTGCCCACGTCGTCTATGTCAGCCCGCTGGGCACCACGGTGTCCGACACGAGCACCTCCCCCGTGGGGATTTCGGTGTCCTCGAGCGAGGACGATGCCGAGGCACAGGTCCTCGCCACGCTGGTTCCCCGAGTCCCCGCTCCGGGCGTCGCGAGCTACCGCACGGTGCGCCTGGAGAACGGGCTCGAGGTCATCATCGGCAACCGGCCCGGAATGCCCCTGGTGACGGTGGGGCTCACCCTTCGCGGAGGCAGCTCGGACACCGGCCCGCTCGGGGCGGCGGAGCTCGCCAACCGGCTCGCATATCCCGAGACCAACCGGGCGGGCACCCCCAGGCACTTTGGCTTCCGCATGAGGCGTCTCGTGGGGCGAGATCATGTCCAGTACGTCCTCTCCGGCGCGGCGGGCAACGTGGGCAACATGCTCGCCATCCTCTCCGAGGAGATGTCCTCGATACGCACCGAGGACTCGCTGGTGCGCTACTACAAAGAGGAGGTGCTGCCCTACATCCGCTCCGTGGAGGCCTGGCCGCAGATGGTCGCCGAGCGCGACTTCCGCAAGGCACTCTACGGAGATCACCCCTATGGCCAGGTGGCCACCGCGAGCGACGTGGAGACGATCTCGACCCGCGCCATCCATGAGTGGCTGAAGCAGACACACCATCCAGCCAACGGCACCGTGGCCATCGTGGGCGAAGTGGATGTGGATCAGGTGGAGCAGCTCGCACGCGAGTGGCTCGGCCGCTGGCATGCGAAGGGCGATGGCCTGCCCCTCGCGGCACCGCCTCCCCCGGAGCAGAGCATCGTCGGCAAGCCCCGGTTCGTCATCACCGAGCGTCCGGGCGCCACCCAGGCGCAGCTGCAGGTGGGTTGCCTCCTGCCCACCCCGGACGAAGCCGCGGCGACGCGCTATTCGGTGCTCGCGGAGTTGGCGAGCGAGCGGCTCACCCAGGCCCTGCGTCACGAGCTGGGCGCCAGCTATGGCTTTCACGGCTCCAGTGCCCTGTTTCGTGGCGGCACCTCGCAGCTCGTCCTTCGCGGCACGGTGGACAACGCCCACCTCCCCCATGCGCTCAAGGCCTTCACGCAGCACCTCGCGGAGCTCTCCGCGGGCACCTTCCGTCCGGGTGAGCTCGCGCGCACCCAGAGGCGGCTCCTCAACGACTACGCCGTGTCGCTTGGCACCTCGGGAGAGCGCGTCACCGCGGTGCTCAGTGCCCGCAACCTCGGCTGGTCCCTGGGCGCGGTGGACGAGCTCCCCGCCCATCTGTCCGCCGTGACGGAGAAGGCGGTGAGCCAGGACTTCACCGCGTGTACCCAGGGGCGATTCGTCTTCTCCATCCTCGGAGACCCGGCGGTGGTGCGGGCCGCGGTGCAGGAGATGCCCACGCCGTAGCCTTGCCGATGCAGGATGGCGGCGCCAGCGCCTACCGCGAACAAGCTGTTCCCAACGCCCCAAAGCCCCATCAGTTCCCGGCGCGTACCGCTCGAGATGGGGGTCCCACCGTATTCAGGACGGGCGCGAACGCTGGCAAGACGATCTCGATCGCCTTGCATGTTGGTACACCTCTCCAGCCGCGGGAGGCTCAAACGAACACCTGCCTCCTCGTTGTCGGAGAGGCGCTGAAACCATTTGAAATGAATCGCCTCCAGATGACAGACATGTTGCCTCCGCAGCTGTGACAGCCCTCACACTCCAGGGTTGAAGTGGCGCACAGACCCGGTGGAGAGAGCAGTGGAGGTGACGATCTCCTCTGGATGCCAGCCAGCCCCAGGGGCAGAGCGGTGTAGGGTCGTTCCATGGCACGCAGTCCCTTGGGGGCGCGCAGGATGTTGCTCCTCGTCATCGCGACGGTGGTTCTCGCCTACCTGGTACTCTGCCTCCAGGTGTTCCTCTTTCAGAGGAACATCCTCTTCCCGGTGCCTCCAGGGGCGCGCGAGCCGCAAATGCCCGGCGCCACGCTGCTGCGGATTCCTGGGAGGGAGGGCTCGACGGTCTACGTGCTGCACATACCCGCGCCGCCGGGAGCGCCAACGGTGGTGCACTTTCATGGCAACGGAGACCAGCTCGCGGACCAGATCCCGGTGGCGTGGCGCTTCAAGGAGGCCGGGCTCGGCTTCTATGTGATGGAGTACCCGGGCTATGGGCTCGCGGCGGATGGGGGAGGACACTGGGCCGCTTGTTCCCTCGCGCCACCGTGCGGCTCGTGGAGGGGGCGACCCACAATGATGTGTTCTACACGCCAGGCGTCCTCGAGGAGCTGGTGCGGTTCGCGCGAGCTGGGGCGTCACACGTGGACACGGGCCACCCCGAGCCATGATGGTTGGGAGACAGGCTTCGAACCCGTCTCCCCGTGGAAGCCGAGGCTCCGGTCCTACTTGCGCTGCCAGACCCGGACGTAGTCGACGTACATGTACATCGGGAAGTCCGCCAGGTTGGGCTCGGCATTGCCCGTGAACTGACCGCCCAGGGCCAGGTTCAGGATGATGTGGAACGGCTTCTGGAACTCCTCCTTGTTGCTCGCCGTGATGTCCACGGTGTGCACCGGCGAGGGGTTCGTCTCACGGTCGACGTACCAGCGGATCTGCGTGGGCTCCCACTCGATCGTGTACAGGTGGAACTGCGTGACGTTGCCCACGTAGATGTTGCCCGGCTGATCGTTGTTCATGCCGTTCGCCCACGGATAGAGCCCGATGCGCGAGTCCCAGAACAGGTTCTGGTACGTGTTCGTCTCGCTGTTCTTGTGCTCCATGATGTCGATCTCGCCGCAGCTGGACCAGTTGGACGCCATCACGTCGTAGTGGCTCATCGGCGCGGCGTAGTTCGTGGTCACGGTGTCGTCGCACGCCGTCCCCATCATCCAGAAGGCCGGCCAGGTGCCAATCGCGTTGGGCATGGCGATCCGGGCCTCGATCCGCCCATGCGTCCAGGAGCGCTTGCCCTTGGTCGTGATGCGCCCCGAGCGCTGGTACCAGTTACGGCCGGCGATCACCGTGGGCGTGGTGTGGTACTCGGCCTTGATGACGAGGTTGCCGTTCTGCACGTACGTGTTCTCCGGCCGGTACCACTCCCACTCCCCGTTGCCCCAGCCCGAGAAGGCCCCCGCGCCCGGATTCCAGCCGTTGCCGACGTGGTAGCTCCAGTTGGCCGCGTTGGGCTGACCGCTGCCGTCGAAGGTGTCCTCCCACACCACGGTCCAGGAACCGCCAGGATTGGGGTTGGTGCCGGACATGGAGAACTGCGCCCACGCCGTGTCCGTCGCGCCGCCGGAGTAGCTGCCGATCGTGAAGAAGTAGCGCACCGTCGCGCCCGTCGGCACGCCCGTGACGTTGTACGTATGATTCGTGCCGCTGGCCGTCATCCGGACGTTGAGCTGCGTCCCACCATTGACCTGGTAGTGCAGATCCGCCCACGGCGCGTCGTTCACGTAGAACCGCACGCTGGTGGTGGAGGTGATCGTGTAACCCGACGTGGCCGCGGACGCGCCCGTCGCCAGCAGCACGGCGAACATCAGCACCATCCACCGCACCGCCAGAAACCCCCGGACTCCAGCCTTCGTGGATTCACCGCGATTCATCTGTTGCTCCTCACTTGGGGTAGGGAGGACCTGTCATTTTCGAGATTCCGACAAGCCCGGTCTCGAGCGCTAATCCAGGAAGTCGGAGAATCGCAATGACAGTGTGACAGGAGTCTGATTGATTCGTACTTTCGCAAACATTAGACTGGGGCCGCGTTGTCCGAGGGGGGCCCACAGTGAGTTCGAGCACATTCGTTCGAGGAGCTGCTACGACCCCTCGGAGGCCGCGCGTCCATGACCATGGACAGCTTCCAGGAACCTCCTCATGCCCTTGATTCGACTCGCCCTGGCGCTCTCTCTTGGGAGCGTCGCGCCCGACGCCCCGGCGTCCCAACCCGAGGCGGTGGTCGCCTCCCCTCCCCCCAGTGCACCCACTGAGCCCGGTGCACCCAGCGTCAGGCCCCACACGCGCTGGGGATTGATGCTCGACGGGGGCCTTCCCGATCTGGCGGGCGCCTCGGTGCTCTACCGCCCGTTGCCGTGGCTGCGTTTCAGCGGAGGCCTGGCGACCAATACGGCCGGCGTGGCGGTGCGCGCGGGCGTCGGCGTGGCCTTCTACTTCCCCATCACGCCCTCCCTGAATGTGGATGTCGGCCACTACTTCGGTGCCGACTACCGCCCGCTCTACCAGAGGCTCGGCGGCTCCAGCTCCGATGAGGGCGCCGAGCTGCTGAAGGATCTCAGCTACGACTTCGCCTCCGCCACCGTCGGATTGGAGCTCGGCTCACCGCGCCACTTCGTCTTCTTCGTGCGCGCGGGCATCAGCTACTGGTCCTTCGACGCTGGGAATTCCGAGGCCTTTCTCCGGACCGTCTTCGAGGACCCGGGGATCAGCGCGGATCCCGTCGGGCTGCGATTCACCTCCCCCTCGGCGAAGCTGGGCTTCCTCATCTACTTCCGTTGATTCCAGGGACAGAGATCACCATGAGCCATCTTCGACGCGCCTTGCTGCTGCTGTCCCTGTCCGGATTCCTCGGGGGCTGCTCGGACTTCTCCTTCAAGGACCTCTTCTTCGTGGAGTTGGAGGAGGAGCGGATGTGCAAGCAACTGGAGGACTTCGTGATGCCGGCGGCGCCGCCGGGGTCCTATGAGGTGAGCACGGTCCTCCCCTTCTCCTTCCCCGGCAGCATCGAGAGCGACACCGTGGGTTCGCTCACCCTCCAGCTCACCGAGGTGACGCTGCAGACCGACGACAACTCCCGGTTCGACACCATCGACGAGGCGATGCTGGCGATGCGGCCCGAGGGCGCCACCGACCTCTCCCAAGCGACCATGCTCCTCGCCTACGAGCGACAGCCAGGAGCCGGCGTTCAGGGCGTCCAGCTCCGGGGTGAGGAGGTGGACCTGACCCGGTTGAACCGGGACGGCCCGGTGGAGCTCTACCTCCAGGCAAAGGGGGCACTCCCCAACGAGGAGTGGACCCTGCGCGGACGGGCCTGCATGGCCTTCAGGGTCCGGGTCAACTACCTCTACCTGCTCCTGCCTACCCCGTGACCTCGAAGGTCATGTCCGCCCGCCGCAGGCGCTCGACGAGCTTCATGCCCATGCTCGAGGCGGGGGTGAGGACGCCGCCCTCCTTGGGGATGTCGTCGAAGGCGAGACACAGGGCGGACTCGGAGAGCATCCGGGACGTGGCCGCGTAGCCGGGATCGCCCCGACCGGCCACCTTCCCTTCCAGCCGCACGGGGCGTCCGGTCTTCGCGGACGTCCCCTCTCCTATCAGGCGGATCTCGAAGGAACCCCGCTCGCGCTCCTCCTCCGAGGGACCCTCCCCGGGGGCGAACCGCTTCTCGATCAGGCGCCTCACCGGAGGAATGCTCGCGGCGGCGAAGAGGCCACCGACGAGCCCCGCGGACATGCCGGCCGCGGAGAGCATCCCCTTCACGCCCGGCCCGAAGCTCGACGCCTCGGAGTAGAGGAAGTCCTGGCCCCAGGGGTAGCCGAGCAGCGCGTTGGAGCGCCGCACCACGCGGGTGTTGACGGCCGCCATCACGAAGGGGCCCGTCCACCGCCCGAGCTCCGCGTCGTAGCGCACGCCGAGCTGATCTCGCTCCTCGGGACGACCGCGCCGCGGCTCCGGGTCGAGCGCATGGGGATTGCCGAGCACCCGGCGCACGGAAGGGTCCGCGCGGGTCTCGTCCACGGCCTGCAGCATGCTCGCCACGGTACCCCCGCTGACGCCGCCGCGGAGCTTCGTCACGAGGTAGCGCACGCGGTTGCAGTGTGAGCCATGCTGCTGCCGCATGTGCTCCTGGATCACGAGCACGCCCAGGTCCGAGGGGATGGAGTCGAAGCCACAGGTATGGACGATGCGCGCCCCCGTCTCCCGGGCGCGCGCGTGGTGGGCGTCGATCGTCCGACGCATCCATTGCACCTCGCCCGTCAGGTCGCAGTAGTCCGTTCCGCTGCGGGCGCAGGCGGCCACCAGCTCGTCACCGTGGCGCGCGTAGGGACCCACGGTGGTGATGACCACGCGCGTGCGGGCCACCAGGGCGTCCAGCGAGGCCGGGTCCTTCGCGTCCCCGAGCACGAGGGGAAGGCTGGCACAGGCGGGGTGCTTCGCGGCGAGCGACGCGCGCACCTGCTCGAGTCGTGCGCGGTCCCGGCCGGCGAGGGCCCAGCGCGCCCGGTGGGCGTCCTGGGTTCTCGCGAGGTATTCGGCGACGAGGCGGCCGGTGAAGCCGGTGGCGCCCCACAAGATGATGTCGAATTCGACGTTCGCTGTCTTGGGCATGGGGCGCCGACCATACTTCTTCGCGGCCCCTCAACGCGTCTCCGGCAACAGGGTGTAGTCCGGGAAGTTGCCAAAGAGTCGTTCGCCGGGAGGACCCTCGGTCACGGCCCGCACCAGGTAGGCGCCTCCCACGAAGCAGCCCTGCCACGACTGGCCGATGCCACCGAAGGCCTCCTCCCGGTCGCCGCGGGAGCGGACGGCGTTGATGCCCACCTTGAAGGCGCGCAGCTCCGAGGCGATGCGCCGGGCCGTCACGGGCTCGTCACAGGCGATCGAGGCCACGAGCGCGCCGTTGGAGACGTTCATCTCCGTGATGAGCTCCTCCTCCGTGTCCACCACGACGATGGAGTCCACCGGGCCGAACGGCTCGTTGTGGTAGAGGCGGCAGTTCCTCGGCACGTGGAGGAAGGCGCAGGGCCCGAGGTAGGCCGACACGTCCTGGCCCGGCAGGAACATGTCCGGCTCCAGCCGGCACTTGTACAGGGGGATGGCCCCCTTGGACTCGGCCTCGCTCATCATCGCGTGCAGCTCCTCGACCTTCTGGCTGTTGATGAGCGGTCCGAAATCGACGGCGGGTGGCTTCGACTCCGGCGTCTCCCCGAGCAGCGGGTGGCCCACCTTCAACGACGCGAGCACCGGCAGGTACATCTCGAGGAAGCGAGGCACCAGGCTGCGCTCCACCACGAACCGCGGGTAGGCCGTGCAGCGTTGCTTGCCATACTCGAAGCCCTTCTTGAGTTGCTTCGCCAGCGAGGCCCAATCGCTAAAGCGCCAGATGCCGTAGGTGTTGACCCCCTCCATCTCCAGCATGTAGCGCTTCTTGCGATCATAGAGGCTCGAGGCGATGTCACGCCCGTTGGCCTTGCCGCCCACGAAGGACAGGCACGCGATGTGGGGATCCCGCACCAGGGCCTCGCTGAGCTTTCCTCCGGAGCCGCTCACCAGCGACACCGGGAGCCCACAGCGGCGGGCGAAGGCCATCGAGAGCGTGAGGGCCAGGAGGCCGCCGTCGGTGGGAGACTTGGCGATGACCGCGTTGCCGGCGAGCACCTGTACCAGCATGGCGTGCACCAGCACCGACATGGGGTAGTTCCACGAGGCGATGTTGGAGATGAGCCCGAGCGGCTTGCGGCCCTCCATCATCGAGTCGATGTTCTCCACGTACCACTTCACGCCGGAGATGCACCGCTCCACGCTGACCCGCGACTGCTGTACCGGCTTGCCGATCTCCCACGTGAGGAGCAGCGCGAGCAGCTCGTGGTTCTCGCGCAGGAGCTCCAGGCAGGCGCTGACACGCTCCTTGCGCGTGTCGAGGTCCACCCGGGCCCACTCCTCAGCCTCGCTGGCCGCGGAGGCCACCGCGTGCGTGGCGGTCGCCAGGTCGAGCATGGGTAGCGCCCCCAATTGGGAGCCATCCACCGGTGAGAGATAGGGTTTACCGTGGCCCGGATTGCCCCACTCGCGAGCGATCAGGTTGAGCACCCTGCCCTGGCTGTCGAAAGCCTCGGGAGCGAGCGCACGTAAGCGGGACAGGAGATAGGACCACTCGGCGGAAGCAATCAGGACTCGAGACACAGCACACCTCCAGGAAGCGAAGCCATCGACGACGGATGGCTTCACCCGCCAGTTCGACGTCTTGCGTCAGAGGTGTGTGGCGTGTCCGCTCGTCGCAAGCGGCCCCGACGGACGGGGCTGTCGAGAGCCCCACCCTCGAGGCGGGCTGCACTGCCTGATGCGTCACAGCGAACCCCTCGGGTGGCCCGTGAGCGATCGCACCATGCACGCCGTGCATACCGCTCATATCCCCGTTCGATTGGTGTAGCGCACGCGGCGGGCGCAGATTCTCCCGGGTCAATCCTCCAGGAAGGAAACGCGATATGCGCTCCATCACCTCCCTCTGTTTCTCCCTCTGCTTCTCCCTGCTCACGCTCGCCTGCGGCAACGGCGACGGGGGCGGAACCGACACGCCCACGGAGCCACCGGGCGCGTGGCGTGAGGTCGCTCCCATCGAGGGTGGCCCTCGACAGGAGCACGGCGTCGCCGCGCTCGACGGCAAGGTCTACGTCGTCGCTGGCGTCAATCCGGCGAACACGACGCTCGTCTCGGTCTACGATCCGCGGAGCGATTCGTGGTCCCAGGCCGCGCCTATTCCCATGCCCATGAACCACCCGAATGTCGCGGCGGTGGGTGGGAAGCTCTATGTCATCGGCGGCATGGTCAGCGACTTCCCCTGGTACGCCGTCGGCAACGCGTTCGAGTACGATCCGCGAACGAACACCTGGACGGAGCTCTCGCCCATGCCCGCGGGGACGGAGCGCGGGAGCTCGGCTGTTGGCGTGAGCGGCACGAAGATCTACCTCGCGGGCGGGCTGCGTTCGCTCGCAGCCGACTTCCAGGACACGGTGGCGACCTTCTCGTCGTATGACGTCGTGACGGGCACCTGGGAGACCCTCCCGGACCTGCCCGAGCCGCGCGATCACGTCGGCGGCGCGATCGTGGATGGCACGTTCTACGTGCTCGGCGGACGGGCCAACGGCGTCGAGAACGTCAAGGGCACCGTCTTCGCCTACGAGCTCTCGACGGGTACCTGGTCGACGCGCGCGCCGCTGCCGACTCCGCGCGGCGGTGTCGCGGCGGCGGTGATCGGCAAGAAGATCTACGTCATCGGTGGCGAGGGCAACCCGGCTCCGGGCTCCCAGGGCGTCTACGGTGACAACGAGGTCTACGATACCGAGCGCGATACCTGGTCGGTGCTCGCTCCGATGCTGACGCCGCGCCACGGTACTGGCGCGGCCGCGGTCGGCTCGACGGTCTACGTCCCCGGCGGCGCGGCCCAGACGCGGCTCGGGCCCATCGTCTCCGTCGAGGCGTTCACTCCCTGACCAGGCGCTCGGCAAGGGCAACCCCTCGAAATCCCTGATGGAAATCAAGGTCGGGCCGCCCGGAAGCAGGCAACCGGGCGGCCCGGGGTGCAATCGCGCCGGTGGCGGCACGTACTCAGGGTGACACGAGGCCCCGCGCCTCTCCTTTCCCGAGGTCCACCACCATGCAGCTCCGCTCCCACCTCCTCCCCGCCCTCCTGTTGGTCTCCGCTCCCGTCCTCGCGCAGGACGCCGCCGCCAACGGGGGGCAGATCGACGTGCCCGACTTCCACGAGGTGGCGGTGAGCCACGGCATCCACGCCGAGGTGAAGCCAGGTCCCAAGTCGGTGCGCCTGGAGGGCAATGCGGACGAGCTGTCCCGGGTGAAGCTCGAGGTGAGGGACGGCGTGCTGACGACGAAGGTGGAGAAGTCGGGGATGTTCTTCTCCAAGGGGCTCAAGGACGTACGCCTCTATGTCACCAACCCGCGCGTGGAGGGGGTGACGGCCAGTGGCGGCTCCCACGTCAACGTCGAGGCCACCCGCGTGGAGAGTTTCGAGGTGAGGGCCAGCGGCGGCTCCCAACTGCGCATCACCGACGTGGACGCACGGGAGCTCGATGTGGAGGCCAGCGGCGGCTCCCAGCTGTCGCTGAAGGGCCGCACGGATGAGTTGGAGATCTCCGCCAGCGGCGGCTCGGTCATCGAGGCGAACAAGGTCCAGGCCGAGTCGCTCGAGGTCGAGGCCAGTGGGGGTTCCGCGATCCAGGCCGCCCCCGAGCGGAGCATCACGGGAGAGCTGTCCGGTGGCTCGATGGTGAAGTCCTTCACGAAGCCCAAGCAGGTCCAGGTGGACAGCTCCGGCGGCTCCAAGGTCGAGTACAAGTAGGCCCCTCCGCCCTCGAAGCGCTCACGCCTCGCGCGGGCGCTCGGCTTTGACCGGCTGCGCCATCAAGGCGATCTGATCGCGGACGCCGGGCCGCCGCCGGGTGGCCACGCCGCACCACGCAGGTGAAGCGTTCGTCGAACAGCGCGCGGTGAACCGCGGGGGCCAGCGCCTCGGCGCGCGGTGTCGGATGCGGCACGCCACCCGGGCCTCGCACGAGCAGCGGATCGCCGAACAACTCCCGCAGCCGGGCCAGGGCATGGCCAGCCCACAATGAGCGTCGTTCATGGCGCTGGACTCCCGCGCGGCCTAACGGCCCTTGTAGACGGGCTTGCGCTTCTCGGCGAAGGCCTTGAGTCCCTCCAGACGGTCCTCCGTGGCCAGCACCTTCTCGTAGTGGCGCAGCTCCAGCGCGAGCGCCTCGTCCAGCTCCTTCGACAGGCCCTCGTCGATGGCGTGCTTCGCCGTCGCCACCGCGATGGGCGCGTTCTCCACGATGCTCTCCGCCATCGAATACGCCGTGTCCAGCAGGTGCCCCTCCGGCGCCAGCCGGTTCACCAGCCCGATGCTGAAGGCCTCCGCCGCGTTGATGCGCCGCCCGGTGAGGATCAGATCCTTCGCCCGTCCCGGCCCCACCAGCCGCGCCAGGCGCTGCGTCCCGCCTCCTCCGGGGATGATGCCCAGCTTCACCTCGGTCAGCCCCAGCTCGGCCGCCGGCGCCGCCACCCGCAGGTCGCACGTGAGCGCCAGCTCCGTCCCGCCTCCGAAGGCCGCTCCGTTGATCGCCGCGATGAACACGCAGTCGCTCTTCTCGAGCGACCGCAAGGTGCGCCTCAGCCCGTCCAGGAAGGCCCGCACCTCGGGCTCGCTCATCGTGCTGCGCTCCTTGAGGTCCGCCCCCGCGCAGAACGCCTTGTCCCCCGCCCCGGTGATGATCACCGCCCGCGTGTCGTGACCACTCGACACCCGGGCCACCATCTCCTCGAACTCCTTCAACATCGCCCGGCTGATGGCATTGCGCCGCCCCTCGCCGTCAATGGTCCAGATCTCGATGGGTCCTCGTGCGTCGACCTTGAACTCCGCCATGTACCCTCCCTTACCGGGCCCTACACCGGGCCACCAATCGACCCCCCAGCCTGCGGCGACTCCCCGGGCCTGACAAGGCGGAAACGGTTAGTCTTGTTGACGATGCGCACCGCATGGAACCGCTCCCTCGCTCATTGGGCTCCCTGGCTCCTTCCGGGCCTCGGGCTCGTCCTGCTCATCCCCCTCGTGGCGCTCGCCCGCGGCGGCGGCGGGGAGAACTACTCCGCGCCCTCCAATAACCGCGACTCCGGAGGGGAGGGTGGCAGCCTTCCCATCGAGCTCATCTACTGGCTGGTGCGGCTCACCTTCCTCTATCCCCACGTCATGCTCCCGCTCATCGGGATCGGAGTGGCCGGCTGGTACTTCTACCAGCGCAACCTCCACCCCACCGGCGCCACCCGGCGGGCCATCCAGCAGCGCGAGGCCGAGCAGCGCACCACCGTCTCCACCCGGGACGTCGAGGGCTGGGTCAACGCACTGCGGCTCAAGGATCCCCAATTCGAGCTCCAGCCGCTGATCGACAGGACGCAGCGGCTCTTCCTGGCGCTTCAGGACGCCTGGTTCCGGCGGGACATGTCCCCCGTGCGGCCCTTCCTCTCGGACGCCACCTACCAGCGCTTCGAGGTGCAGCTCCAGCTCATGAAGGACCAGGGCGTGCGCGACGCCATCACCGACATCCAGGTGCTGGACGTGCAGCTCATCGGGCTCGACCAGGGTCAGTGGTTCGACACCGTCCACATGCGCGTGCGCGCCCGGATGCGCGACACCGACGTGGCCGCCTCCGCCTCCGAGGCCGAGGCCCTCGCCGCCGCGAAGCGCGCGTCGCTGGAGTCCTTCACCGAGGTCTGGTCCTTCGTCCGCAAGCCCGGTGTCCAGACACGGCTCGGCGAGGACCTCTTCCAGGGCAAGTGCCCCCACTGCGGCGCCCCGTTCAACGGCGGGGCCTCCAACCGCTGCGAGTACTGCAACGCCATCGTCAACTCGGGCAACTACGACTGGACGCTCTCGGAGATCACCCAGGGGATCGAACACGTGCGCCACTACGCCCACGTGGACAACCTGCGCGAGGCGCGCGAGGCCGACCCGGCCCTCAACCTGGAGATCCTCGAGGACCGCGCCTCGCTGCTGTTCTGGAAGTGGATCGACGCCCAGAGCCACGGCACCACGAAGCGCCTGCACAAGGTGGCCGCGCCCCAGGCCATCGACAGGTTGGACGAGGAGCTCGGGGAGCTGCGCCAGCAGGGCCGGCGCAAGGTGTTCCTGGAGTGCGCCGTGGGCGGGGTCATCACCCGCGGCTTCGAGCTGGACCCGAACGGCTTCGACCGGGCCCACATCGAGGTGCGCTGGAGCGCCCGCATGGGCGTTGGCCCCGCCAACGAGCGCCCCCCTTCCCTGCCAACCGTCCCGCAGCGCTGGGTCTTCACGCTGCTGCGCAAGCACGGCGCTCGGACCAACACCGACAACGGCATGTCCACCAACCGGTGCCCCCAGTGCAACGCGCCCCTCACCGACTCGGCCGCCATCACCTGCGACTACTGCGGCACCGCGCTCGGCAGTGGCGAGCGGGACTGGGTGCTGGCCTCGGCGGCTCCCTTCGAGTCCTGGGACGCCCGCACGCCCGCGGTGGACCAGACGGCGTTCGTCCAGGGGCCGGTGGATGACGTCATCACGGATCCCCAGGAGCGCCAGCGCCTGCTCTACATGATGGCCGCGCTCGCCGCCTCCGATGGCGAGGTGGGCCGCTCCGAGCGCAAGCTGCTCGAGCTGTGCGCGCGCCGCTGGAGCGTGCCCTGGAGCAACGTGGAGATGGCCCTCAACATGGGGCCCCAGCTCTTCACCCGGCTCGTCCAGCGCCGCACGCCCGAGGCCGAGGTCTTCCTGCGCAACCTGGTGGAGATGGCGCTCGTGGATGGGCGGATCGACCGCAAGGAGCGGCGGATGCTCGAGTTCGCCGCCGGCCACCTGGATCTCACCGACAAGCTGCCGGAGCTGCTGCGCGAGCGGTAGCGAGCCCCGGCCTCGCGGCCTCTACACCACGACCTCGCGCCTGGGCAGCGCGACCGTCGATACCGGACCGACCTCGTCGGTGTAGCAGAAGGCGAGGTACGCCAGGGTGAGTGGCAGCGTGAGGACGATGGCGAAGGCGGTGAGCCCGGCCACTCCCGCGAGGACCGCCGGGATGAGCCAGTTGAGGAAGTACGCCGCCCAGTCGTTCCTGCGCCGGAAGACGCGGCCGCTCTCGGCGAGGGCGTCGAGTGTCTTGCGGCCATCGGCGGCGAGCATCGGCGCGTGGAACCAGTAGAGCGAGAGGAGCACGCCCGGAACGATGAGGAGCATGTAGCCGATGGCGATGGGAATCCCCATGGCCAGGGTGAGTCCCCAGCTCTTCAGGAAGTTGCCCTGCCGCTCATAGGAGGCCTGCCAGCGGACGGGGCGTCCGGTGCGAGCGGATTCGATCGTCTCCTGGAGCAGGTTGAGCGTGAACCAGGGTCCCGGGATGATGACGAACCATCCCACGAGCACCACCAGTCCCCCGAGCAGAAGTCCCCCCACGTTCGCCAGGAAGAAGTCCCAGCTCCGCTTGATGCGTTGATCGATGCGTGAGTCCATCATGGCGCTTGTTCCTCCAGAGGAAGAGGTCGTCACCCCCTCCCAGGAATGGAATGCGTGACGGACGCGTTGTGACTCCCGCTTCGGGGAGGAGGCGACCGAGCCCCCGCCAGGCAGGCAGGGGTCAGAGCGGGCGGCGGCGGCGCGCGGCCCATGCGGCCAGCAGCATCACCCCGGCCCAGAGCCCCATGCCCGAAGCGCTTCCGCAGCCGCATCCCACGTCCAGTGCAATGGGGGGCATGGGAAGGCTCACGCTGTTGACCTCGAAGGTGTTGGGCGCGGAGACGGGGCTGCGTACGCCGAGCAGCTCCGCGGAGGCGCGCAGCTCATGGACGCCCTGCGGGAGCGCCTCGGGGACGTCGTACGCGAAGTGGCCATTGGACTCCGGCTCGAGCCGCGTCAGGGGCCTTCCATCGAGAAAGAGATGGACCCGCTGGACGCCAGGCCTGACACGCCCTTCGATGCGGAGCGTCGGCTCTACCTGGGTGGCTCCGTTCACGGGCTGCGTCAACCTGGGCGGGTCGGGCAGCCGGAAGGGGCTGGAGTCGATCTGCTCGGAGCCGCGCACCGTCCCGCCGTCCACGTCTTCGGGGCCGGCCCCATGCGTGCCGCCGTCCACCTCCGTCCGGCCGGGCTCCCCGGCGCGCACCCGGGTCTCGCATGCCAGGGGAGAGCCCTGGAGGAACACCACGCCCCCGCCACCTCCACCTCCCGTTCCGACGGGAAAGGCAATCTCGCCCACGTTGCCTCCCGGGCCGCCCGAGGCCTCCGCCAGACCGCACTCCAGCCTCTTCGCGGTCCGGATGGAGATGGCCCCGCCCGCCCCACCACCCCCCGCGCCGTCGTCCCGGGCCTTCCCCGGTGCGGTGGTTCCCATCGCGCTGAAGCGTCCCTCCTGGCCTTGTACGTTCCCGGCACGGATGAGCATCAATCCGCCCCCGCTCCCGCCTCCCGTGTTGGCGCCGTTGTTGCCCTCCCCCGCTCCACCGCCACCGCCAAAGACGAGGCGCTCATAGGGCAGGTACACCAGTGGCGCCCCGCCCAGGCCTCCCACGTCCCGCTCGTTGTCAGCGGGGGCGGCCCGCCCACCCTGGCCTCCCATCCCGGCATGCCCTCCGCCTCCACCGCCGGAGTTGTGGCAGATGCCCCCTCCGCCGCCGTGGGTCAGGTTGCCACGCCCGGAGGCCGTGCCCGCGCTGCCGGCCACCAGACCCTCTCCTTTGTAGGCGCCTCCCGCGTCCACCGGCGTGTCCAGGCCCGTGCACTCGTTGAGGTTGATGTAGGAGAGGTCCAGGGCACCGCCCCGAAAGCCCGCGCCATCCACGGTGATGAGGCCGTCGTTGCGCAGGCTGCCGGTGACCATCATCGCGAGGATGCCGCCCACGCCCCCGTCCCAGGGCTCGGCGCGCAGCGAGGCCCCCGAGCTCACCTCCAGCGCCGTGTACTCGGGCACCTCCACCACCTGCGACAGGTTGGCCGCATAGCCATACAGCAGCGGCGCGGTGAGGCCGAGCACCCCTCCTTCCGACACCGAGGCCACCCGCGCGTACTCGAAGCGGCCCACCGGTCCGTCGCCGAGGTCGATGGGATTCTGATCTCCAGAGTCCGGCGCGGGTGACAGGCCCGTGGACTGGTGGAGGAGCACCAGGTCTCCAGCCGCGAACCCCGTGGCGTCCGCGACCGTCAGCGTACTCGTGCCCTCCGCCGCGTCGGCCGTGAGCCGCGCATAGCGGTTGAGGACGACGCCCGAGGACGTGATGATCAGCTCGCCGTCCTTGCCCGAACCCAGCTCGAAGGTGTCCGGTTCCGCCCACGAGCGACCCGCCACGAGCAACCCAATCAAGAACAGGGCAATCCGCATGGAGAGGATGTTGCCATGGAGAGCGGCATCACTCCCTGGCGAGGAAATCGAGCCCGACGGATGATTCTACCCGGGTGATATTGACAGGAGTTCCACCCAGGTGTTATTGCCTGAATTCTACCCGGGTAAATTCCCCGGGTTGCACGAAGGAGTCGGGTACGGTGTCGGAAAAGCAGAAGAACTACACGGGTTTCGCGGGTCACCAGCTCATCGGCTCGGGGGCGCTGGAGGACGTCGCCTTGAAGGCGAAGGAGCGGCTCGACAGGGACGAGAGCTCTCAGATCCTCATCTTCGACGACGAGACCGGGGAGCCCATCCACCCGGACTTCCGGGGGACGCGGGAGCAGTTCCTGGAGAAGCTCGCGAAGAAGATGGCCCGGGCGGCGGGCGGGTCCGAGGAAGCGGAGGAGCCGCGAAGGTCCGGTCCGGGCCGGCCGAAGCTGGGGGTGGTGTCCCGGGAAGTGTCGCTGCTGCCGCGCCACTGGGAGTGGCTCAACGAGCAGCCCGGCGGAGCGTCGGTGACCTTGCGCAAGCTCGTCGAGGAAGCGAAGCGCGCGAGCCAGGGGACGGATCGGGCGCGGCGCTCGTGGGAGGCGGCCTACAAGTTCATGCAGGCCATGGCGGGAGACTTCCCCGGCTTCGAGGAAGCCTCACGCGCCTTCTTCGCGAAGAGTCACGAGCGCTTCGATGCGCAGATCCAGACCTGGCCGAAGGACGTGAGGAATCACCTCCGGAAGCTGGTGGCGATCGCCATCCGGGACGAGAAGGCGACCGCCTCCTGAACCTCACTCCCCGTTCCAGGTGTGCCCGTGGCGCGCGAGCAGGCGGCTGGCCGCCTCCGGGCCCCAGCTCCCGGCGGCGTAGTTCGGCTCGGCGCCGCCCCTGGACCACTCATCCAGCACGGGCATGACCAGCTCCCAGGCCCGCTCGACCATGTCCTCCCGCGTGTAGAGCGTGGAGACCCCGAGCATGCTGTCCAGCAGCAGCCGCTCGTAGGCCTCGGGCGGCGGCCCCTCCCGCATGGATTCGTAGAAGTAGCTCATGTCCATGTCGCGCACGCGCACCGCTCGCCCGGGAGCCTTCATCGCCACTCGCAACGTGACGCTCTCGCGCGGTTGGATCCGGATGATCAACTGGTTGGCGGACAGCCGCTCCCGCTGCTCGGTGCCGAACAGGTTCCCCCTGCCCTCCTTGAACTGCACCACCACCTCCGTGACACGCTCCTTCATCCGCTTGCCGGAGCGCACGTAGAAGGGCACGCCGGCCCAGCGCGCGTTGTCGAAGCGCATGGTGAGCATCGCGTAGGTCTCCACTCCCGAGGTGGGCGAGACGCCCGGCTCCTCGCGGTACCCGCACACGGGCTCGCCAGCGATGAGGCCCGCCCCGTACTGCCCGCGCACGCACTCGGCGCGGATGCGCTCGGGGGTGAAGGGCCGTGCCGCCTCCAGCACCCGGACCTTCTCGTCACGCACGGCTTCCGGATCGAGGCTCGCGGGCGGCTCCATGGCGATCAGCGAGAGCACCTGGAAGGCATGGTTCTGGATCATGTCCCGCATCGCCCCCGACTGCTCGTAGTACCGGCCCCGCCCCTCGACGCCCAGGGGCTCGGCGCACGTCACCTGGACGTGATCGATGTGCCGGTGGTTCCACAGCGGCTCGAAGATGCCGTTGGCGAACCGGAGCACCAGCAGGTTCTGCACCATCTCCTTCCCGAGGTAGTGATCCATCCGGTAGATGCGCTGCTCGTCGAAGTACCGGCGGATGCGGGTGTTGAGCTGCCGCGCGCTTTCGAGATCCGTGCCGAAGGGTTTCTCGACGACGATGCGTGACCAGCCCTTCGCGTTGGATCGGGACAACCCCGACTCGCCCAGCCGCTCCACCACGTCACCGAAGAACGTGGGTGACACCGAGAGATAGAAGAGACGATTGCCCCGCGTCCGGCGCTCCTCTTCCACCTGGCCGAGCAACTCGCCCAGCCGCGCGTAGTCCCAGGCCGAGGTGATGTCCATCGACATGTAGAACAGCCCCCGGGCGAACGTGTTCCACGCCCTCTCGTCCACCCTGCCGGCCCCGTGGGCCCGCTCGACGGCGGCGCGCATCCGCGCTCGGAATCCCTCGTGCCCCAACTGGGAGAGAGAGGCCCCGACGAGGGTGAACTCCGCCGGGAGCTGTCCCTCCTGGAAGAGCCGGAAGAGCGCGGGAACGAGCTTGCGTGCCGCCAGATCACCGGACGCTCCGAAGAGGATCATCGTGCACGGTTCGGGGATCTCCCTGGCGCGCTCGCCGGCTGCCTCGATCCCATCCCATACCTTCATCGCTGATTGCATCATCCGCTCCAAGTCTGGCTCCTTGGCACTTGCCTGACGGTTGGATGGAGCCTGTGAAGCTTGTGACCCCGCGAGGATGAAGGTCACGCGGGACTCACAAACGCAGCGCCCGGACTCCTCCTGTGCAGACCCAATCCCTCACAGGAGAGATCATGGAGCGGAACGGCAAGGGCGGCCTCGGATTGCTCGTCCACCAGGTGCGCAGTGGCGAACTGGACCGGGAGGGTTTCCTCCTGGCCGCGGGGCAGGCGGGCGTCCCAGCCGAGCGCGCGGCGGCACTGGCGGACGAGGCCCTGGCCGCCTGGGAGAACCAGCGCCGGCTGCGAGAGAACCCTCGCGAGGCCCATGACTTCATCGTCATTGGCGCGGGCTCGGCCGGGTGCGTGCTGGCCGCCCGGCTGTCCGAGGACCCGGCCAATCAGGTGCTGGTGCTCGAGGCGGGAGGCCCCGGCACGCATCCGGACGTGTTCATCCCGTCGCGCTGGAAGCAATTGCTCGGCACCGAGCTGGACTGGAACTACCAGACGGTGCCCCAGCGGCATGCCGCGGATCGGATCGTCCCCTGTCCTCGCGGCAAGATGCTCGGAGGCTGCGCCAGCAACAACGCCAGTGTCTGGGCGCGGGGCCACCGCCTGGACTTCGACGGCTGGGCCGCCCAGGGCAATCCCGGCTGGGATGACGAGACGGTCCGCCGCGTCTTCAAGGACCTGGAGGACTACTCCGGTGGCGAGGACGAGTACCGGGGCGTGGGTGGCCCGCTGCGCATCTCCCGCGCGGTGGATCCGCATCCTCTCGCCCGGGCCTTCATGGAGGCTGCCCAGCTGGCGGGGTTCCCGACGACGCGCGACTACAATGGCGAGCGGATGGAGGGCGCGGGTTTCTTCGACCTGAGTGTCGCCGACGGCGAGCGCTTCAGCGTGGCCCGGGCCCTGCTCTTTCCGGCCATGCGCCGGCCCAACCTGACGGTGCTCACCCACGCCGAGGTGACGCGGCTGATCTTCGAGGGCCGCCGGTGTACGGGCGTGGAGTTCCGTCATGGCGGCCAGGTGCGCCGGGTGCGCGCCCTGCGCGAGGTGGTGCTGTCGGCCGGTGCCATCAACTCCCCGAAGATGCTGATGCAGTCCGGGGTGGGGCCGGCGGACGAGCTCCGCGCCCTGGGCATCCCCGTAGTGCACGCCCTGCCGGGCGTGGGCCAGGAGCTGCAGGATCACATCCTGGTGGCGGGCATCAATTACGAGAGCCGCATTCCCCTGCCACCGCCTCGGGGCAATGGCGCCGAGGCGACCTTGTGGTGGAGGTCCCAGCCGGGGCTCTCCCGCCCCGACATCCAACCCATCCTCCACCAGTTCCCCGTCGTCACCGACGAACTGGGCCCCCTGCCCGACAACGGCTACTCCATCATCCCCGGCCTGGTCCGTCCCGCTTCCCGGGGCCGCATGCGGCTGGCTTCCGCGGACCCCTCCGCTCCGCCAGTCCTCGACATGAACTACCTGGGCCACGAGGCGGACGTCGAGGCGCTGCGGGTCGCCGTCGAGCTGTCCCGGGAGCTGGGTGCTTCGCGCGCCTTCGACCGCTTCCGCAAGCGTGAGCTCATGCCCGGACCGCTCGGCCGCGCCGGGATGGTGGAGTGGATCCGCAAGGCGACCACCTGCTTCTTCCACCCCACCAGCACCTGTCGCATGGGCGTGGACGAGCGCTCGGTGGTGGACCCGCGGTTGCGCGTCCATGGCCTCGAGGGCCTGCGCGTGGCGGACGCGTCGATCATGCCGGAGATCACCTCCGGCCCCACCAATGCCCCCACCATCATGATTGGGGAGCAGGCCTCGCGCTTCATCCTCTCTCGGACCGATGCCGGGAGGAACAGGAATGGCTGAGACGACTTCGCAGGGTCCCCGGATCCAGGGGGCCCTGATGATGCCCTTCTCCAACGTGCGACACCTGTCGTACGCCGAGCAGTTGGAGGCCACTCGTCTTGCCGGCTTCGGCCAGCTGTCGATGCACCCCCACCAGGCTCGAGCCGAGCTCGAGCGCCGGACGGCGGAGGAGATGCTCAAGATGGCCGCCGACGCCGGCGTCGAGCTCACCCGGCTCGACCCGCTCAGCAACTGGAACCCGCTGTGGCTGCCCACGAACATGGATGCGCAGTACGTGCGGGACTTCGACATCCCGGCCTCGCAGTTCTTCGAGCTCTGCGAGGCGCTGCAGATCCGTTATGCGAGCGTGAACGCCACCTTCGCCGCGGGCGTGTATACCCACGACGAGGTGGTCGAGCACTTCGCTGCGGCGGCCCGACGCGCTGCGGAGAGCGGTGTCATCCTCGATCTGGAGAATATACCCTTGTGGGGTGTGCGAACGGTCCGTGACGCCTGGTCGATCGTCGCCGACTCCGGGGATGCCGACGCGGGCATCGTCTTCGACACGCTTCACTATGTCCGCAGCGGCTCGACGCCCGAGATGCTTCGCGAGGTTCCCGGTGAGCGCATCCACGTCGTCCAGCTCAACGACGGCCCGCTGTCACTGCCGCCCGGCGTGACGTTGGAGACCAACTGCTTCGAGCGCGACTGGCCGGGCGAGGGCGAGTTCCCGCTGGTCGAACTCTTGCAGATCCTTGCCGAGAAGGACGCGCTGAGGCAGGTCAACCCGGAGGTCTTCTCTCCGACGAACGACGGTCGGTCGCCCGCGGAGATCGCGCGGCTCTCTCGCGAATCGCTCCAGCGGACACTCGCCGATGCCGGTGTCGCCTGACGACGGCTCCCGTCCACCACGTCTTCTCGTCCCGTCTCCAGCTGGAGCGCAGGACCGGCACGCTCGTCGCCCGCGGCCGGCGCGCAGCTCCCCCAAGCGGGGGTAGAGCCGAAGCCGCAAGAGGCGAGCCCCGTCGAGCTGAGCCGGGAGCAGGCATCGCGCTTCATCCTCGCGACGTGTCAGGGCTGACCGTCACATCCGCGTCCCGCGCCATCAGACAGACCAGTACACGGAAACAATAGGAGACGAGATCTTGAATCAAGACATGTCGCGGACCTGGATCGTCAGTGCGGCCCTGCCCGTCCACTATCAGGTGCGGGTGGTCGACGGCCTGCTCGACCCCAACAACCGGGCGCTGCTGGAGGCGGGCGCCACCCAACGGTCCGGCCCCCTCCGCAGACTCGTGGTGATCGACGCGCTCGTGGACCGCCTCTACGGGGTCCAGCTCCGTCACTACCTCCATCACCACGGCGTGAAGTACCAGATCGTCACGCTGCCCATCTCCGAGACGGACAAGACCATGGAGTCGGTCTTCGCCGTGGTGAAGGGCATCAACGAGTTCGGCCTCTCGCGCCGCCACGAGCCCATCATCGCCATCGGCGGCGGAGTGCTCATGGACATCGTCGGGCTCGCCGCGAGCCTCTACCGCCGCAGCACGCCGTATGTGCGGGTCCCCACCACGCTGATCGGCCTCGTGGACGCCGGCGTGGGCGCGAAGACGGGGGTCAACCACTCCTCGCACAAGAACCGGCTCGGGACGTACTTCCCCGCCAAGGACACGCTGCTCGATCGCAGCTTCCTGCGGACACTGGACACCCGGCACATCGTCAACGGCCTGGCGGAGATCCTGAAGATCGCCCTCATCAAGGATCGGACCCTGTTCGAGCTGCTCGAGCGCCACGGCACCACGCTCATCGAGGAGCGCTTCCAGGGAAGGACTCCCGAGAGCGATCGGGCGGCGACGCAGGTCATCGATCGCGCCATCACCGGGATGCTCGAGGAACTGGAGCTGAACCTGTGGGAGCACAAGCTGGAGCGGGTGGTCGACTACGGCCACACCTTCAGCCCCACCGTGGAGATGTTGGCGCTGCCGGAGCTGCTGCACGGCGAGGCGGTGAACATCGACATGGCGCTGACCACGATCCTCTCCGTGCAGCGCGGGCTCATCAGCATCGAGGAGCGGGATCGCATCTTCGCGCTCATGCGCAAGCTGGAGCTCCCCGTGTACCACCGGCTCTGCGAGCCCTCGGTGCTGGAGGAGGCCCTGGCCGACACGGTCCGTCACCGCGACGGGCTCCAGCGGCTGCCGCTCGCCATCGGCATCGGCTCGGCGTGCTTCGTCAACGACGTCCAACCGTCCGAGCTGCGCGAGGCGATCTCCACCCTGCGGGAGATGGACTCCGACTCGCAGCTCACGCTGGAGGCCGCCCATGCGTGAGGGGCTGATCATCGGAGATCTCGAGGATCCCTCCGTGGTGTACGGCGTGCACGGCACCAGGGGGCTCTCCCAGTGGAAGTGCCTGGCGCGGCGGGCCGGATTGTTCGGCGCGTGGGAGGCCGTCGAGTGGGCCTGGATTCCCCCGGGCGGCGTCAGCGGGGAGCACGTGCACACCCGCACCGAGGAGATCTACTTCATCCTCTCCGGCCGCGGAGAGATGACGCTCGACGGCAAGCGGCACCCGGTGGGCCCGGGCAACCTCATCCTGACGGGACTCGGGACCACGCACGGCCTGCGCAACGTCGGAGACGAGGGCCTGGGCTGGCTGGTGATCGAAGTGATGAGCCCGGCCACCGCGGCGGCGTTGCGCGGCTCGGGCTCCCCGGATGTCCCCAGCAGAACCCAAACCCAACGAGGAGGAAGCGACGTGCCGAACGCCGTGGTTCTCAACCTGCGACAGACCTACGAAGTCAATCCACGCACCGTCTTCACCGGCCCCCTGCGCAGCATCCGCCTGGTGGACCTGAAGCCCGGACAGCGGGCGGAGCTGTCCGCGGAGGGCGAGGAGCATACCCTGTTCGCGCTCCGCGGCTCCGGGGAGATCTCCTCGGGAGGGGCGACCGTGCCCCTGAAGTACGGCGTCTCCGTCACGCTTCCCCTGGGGACCGGTATGTCCGTCACCGCCGGGGAGGACGGACTGGAGTACTTCCTGGCGAGCCTCGAAGTGCCGGGAGGTGGAGCGCGATGATCATCTCCACCATCGACAGGACCTCCAGCACGCGCGAGCGCGGCGAGGAGATCCGATGGCGCTCGTTGGCACGGCGCGGGATGTTGCATTCCGAGTGCGAGTCCTTCGATTACGTGCGGCTCGCGCCGGGCACCGAGTTCGCGCTCCGAGGCCGAGAGGGTACCGAGAGCGCGTGGTTCGCCCTCGCCGGCACGGGGCAGCTCCTGGACTCGAACCCGGAGTTCAAGGGGCGCCCCATCGTGACGGGAGACCTGGTGCTCCTGCCCGCCGGCTCGGAGATGCGCCTCGCCAGTGGGGCCAACGGGTTGGAGCTGCTCTGGCTCGAGGTGATGCCCCGCGCCATTTCCCAATCCCTTCCCCTGAGGAGACCCGTGGCATGAGTACGATTCAACCAAGCACCTGGCCGGAAGGCACGATGAGCGCGGTGGCCATCACGGCGCCGGGGCGTGTCGAGCTCACGCGGATTCCAATCCCCGGACCCCGGCCGGACGAAGTGCTGATCCGCCCCGCGTATGTCGGGCTGTGCGGCACGGATCTGGAGCTGCTGCACGGCAAGGCCTCGTACCTGCAGGACGGCAGGGCCCACTTCCCGCTGGTGTTCGGCCACGAGTGGTGCGGCCGGGTGGTCGCCGTGGGCGAGGACGTGAAGGGGATCTCCGTGAGCAACCGCGTGGTGGGCCAGACCATGGTTCCCTGCGGGCTGTGCCGGATGTGCCAGCGCGGCCAGCGGCAACACTGCGAGCGGCTGGTGGAGGTCGGCCTCTACGGACTGCAGGGCGCCGCGGCCGAGTACATCCGCATGCCCATGCGCTCGCTCACCGTGTTGCCGGACGCCCTCTCCGACCTGAGCGCCGCGTTCATCGAGCCGGCGGTCACCGTGGTGGGCGGCTTCGACAAGGCCGGCTGCGGACTGGAGGACGAGGTCGCGGTGGTGGGCACCGGAACGATCGGTCTGCTCGCCGTGCAGCTCGCCTCGCGGATGGCGCGGAGCGTGGATGCGATCGGCATCGACGAGGCGGGGCTGAAGCTGGCCGCCGCCTGCGGGGCCCGGCGCACGCTGCGGCCGGATCAAGCCCGGAACGGCTCGTACTCGCTGGTCATCGAGGCCTCCGGTTCCTCGCGAGCGTTCATGCGGAGCATCGAGCTCACCGAGACCGGTGGTCGGGTCGCGGTGGTCGGCGTGGCGAACGATCCAGTGGCCGGTTTCGCTCCCGGAGAGCTCGTCCTGCGAGGGATCGATCTCCTCGGCATCCGGCATGGCCTGGACTACTACGACCGGACGATCCAGCTCTTCGTCGACGGCGTGCTGGACGCGAAGCCGCTGATCGCCGGAGTGCTTCCTCCGGAGCAGGCCGGACACGCCTTCGAGCTGCTCGCGCACGGCCGCTCGGGTCCCCCCAAGGTGCTGCTGAACTTCAACGACGATCGGAGGGAGTCATGATCCGGCGAACCGTCGCGGCCTGGGACGAGTCCGCGCGGACGCGGACCGCGGGCGTGCAGTGGCTGGTCAACCGGGAGCTCATCCCGGAGGCGCTCGGGATGCTGATGGTCCAGGAGCTGTCCGGGGGCACCCGGTTGCCGGCGCACAGCCTGCCCGGAGCCGAGTCGGTCACCTTCCTGCTGTCGGGCAAGGGGGACTGGCTCACGGAAGGCGGGGGCACCTGGCAGCTGACTCCCGGAGAGGGTGTGTTCAACCCACCGGGGACCCGCCGGTCCTTCGAGACAGAGAAGGACCGGAACGCGGTGCTCCTGGTTGTGTACGGGGGCACCAACGATCCCCGGGACGCGTTGCCCCACGCGGTGAACGGCGGCGGGTGTGGCTGCCGCATCTCCCGGATGGCGGACCACGGCAAGCACAGCCCCCTGGGCGAGGCCGGTGGCTTCATCGACATGGGCGTGCACTGGCTGGCGACCTCGCAGACGGTCGGTACCCGCTCGGTGGTCGTGGCCACCTCGACCTTCACCCCGGGAGGCAGCCACCAGCTCCACCGGCACCCGAATGCCGATGAGTTCTTCCTGGTGCTGCAAGGGGGCGGACAACACCTCACGAAGGACGGCCCGGTGCGGTTGAACCCGGGCGACCTGGCCTACATCCCGGCCGGCGAATGGCACGGGTTCCAGACCGATCCCGGCGTCACCACCCGGACCGTCTACGGCTACCTGGGCGCGGGGAGCCTCGCCCAGGCCGGCTACGAACTGTTGGAGGAAGAGACATGAACGAGCGTATCGCCATCGTGACCGGTGCCAGTTCCGGCATCGGCAAGGCCACCGCCATCGCCCTGGCCGAGAAGGGTTTCGACGTGGGGATCGGCTACAACTCGAACACCGAGGGAGCCCGGCAGGTCGCGGCGGAGGTGGAGGCCTACGGGGTGCGCGCCCTGCCCTTCCGCATGGAGCTGACGAATCCACCGGCCGCGGCGGACGCGGTGGAGCGGGCGATCAGCGAGCTGGGCGGCGTGGACGTCTTCGTGAACAACGCCGGCGTCAACCGACGTGCCTCGTTCCTCGAGGAGACGCCGGAGGACTGGCAACGCATCCTCACCATCAACACCACGGGCCCCTTCCTGTGCGCGCAGGTGGCGGCACGCCGCATGGTGGCGCGGGGGCGCGGTGGGCGCATCGTGAACGTGACGTCCGTGCACGAGCTGGTGCCCATCCTGGGAGGCTCCTCCTACTGCGCCTCCAAGGGCGCACTGGGCCTGCTCACCAAGGTGATGGCGCTGGAGCTGGCGAAGTACGGCATCTCCGTCAACGCGATCAGCCCGGGAGAGACGGCCACGCCGATGAACGGAGTCCCCGAGAGCCGTGACGCCGCGGAGATCTCCCGGCCCGCGATTCCCCTCGGCCGGCCCGGACGCTCCCGCGAGGTCGCGGCGATCATCGCCCACCTGGCGGGACCGGACGCCGCCTACATCACGGGCATCACCCTCACCGTCGACGGGGGCCTGCTGTTGATGAGCGCCATCCCCAACCAGGAGTACGCGGGCCGCTCTTGATCACATCCAGGCCGCGACGACTCCATTCCCACACAGGAAAGGAATCCACCATGAGCCGTACCACCAAGGGCATTCCCGGCGCGCGCGCCGTCCACCACGTCGCCGAGACCGTTCCCAACCTCGATCAGGCGGTCAACTTCTTCGTCAACGTCCTCGGGGCCGAGCTGCTGTACCGGAGCGGTCCCGTCGAGGACAAGACGGGCGACTGGATGACCCGCCACCTCAACGTGCACCCCCGCGCCTCGACGCACATCGCCATGCTCCGGTTCGGGCCCTCCACCAACCTCGAGCTGTTCGAGTACACCGCGCCCGGCCAGCGGCAGCAGCTCCCGCGCAACAGCGACTGGGGCGGCCACCACCTGGCGATCGGCGTCGAGAACGTGGATGCCGCGGTCGACTACCTCCGGTCGGTGCCCGGCGTGAAGATCCTCGGCGAGCCCCAGACCATCACCGAGGGGCCCATCGCCGGAGACCGCTGGGTCTACTTCCTGACCCCGTGGGGCATGCAGATGGAGGTCCTCCACATGCCCCAGGGCATGCCGTACGAGAAGGACACGGACGCCCGCCTGTTCGATCCGAGCGAGCCCTGGGACTCCCGGTAGAACCCTCCAGGCCAACCGGCAGCGCGGGTTCCCCCCGCCTGACCGGTCTCCTGGTGAAAAACCGTTCCCTGGTGGACAATCGTCCCGCTGGCGCCGCTCGTGATCCCTGCCCCCCCCGCGAGTGCCGCCACGGAGCCATGGCGAACACCACGACCCACGAGCCCTCTCCCTCCCCCAAGCCATTCGAGCCTCGAGGACAGGCCCGCCTGTCCGTGGCGAGCCGCTCATGGATCCTGGCCCGGCTGGACGCCCTGCTCTCGGAGTCCCTGCGGCGGGCCGAGCCCGCGGATCGCGTCCGCTACCGGGTCATGGTCGGTGCCGCCTGCTTCCTGACCCTGGCCAATGCGCTGTTCATCCTGCGGTCCCTCCAACTGCGCACCGTCCCGTACGCGGCCCTCCTCGCCGGCATCGGCTACCTGGGGACACTGGTGCTGGCACGCAGGGCCCGCACTCCCACGGCGCCGGCGATGCTCCTGCTGGTGACCCTGAGCATCGGGCTGGTGGGGTCCATCTTCGTGAACAAGAAACCCACCGGTGGCGAGCATGCCGTGAACATGCTGCTGCCCATCCTCGCCGTGTACCTGGTGGGGCCGCGCCGGGGGCTGCCCATCACCCTCCTGGTGTTCGCGACAGTGGGGCTGGCCCACCCGTACTACCGATTACAGATTGGCATCGACCCCAGCGCCTTCACCGCCGGGAACATCTGGTTCGGCCACCTCTTCGCGGGCATCTGCCTCCTGGGCGCTTGGGGACTGAGCGCGCTGCACAGCACCGCGCGCAACGCGGCGCAGGCCTCGCTCGAGCGGACGCTGAGGGAGCTCCGGGACAGCGAGAGCAAGCTCAACAGCGTCCTCGAGAGCACCGACGACATCGTGGTCTCGGTGGATCCCCAGGGGCGCGTGATCACCGCGAACTCGGCCGCGAAGCTCGCCTACCAGCGCGCGGGCATCGTGCTCGAGCCGGGGCTGCCGCTCTTCCAGAATGAGACGCCCGAGCGGCGCGCGGAATGGGAGGCACGGCTGGCCCAGGTGCTCCAGGGCCAGCGCCTGCGCATCGAGCAGGTGTATGGGAGCGAGGGCTCCCGCATCGTGATGGACATCAGCCTGCATCCCATTGTGGGAGCGGACGGCCGGGTGGTGGGCGTGACGCTCTTCGGCCACGACGTCACCGCCCGCCGGGAGGCCGAGACGCGGCTGGGGGAGATGCACCGCACCCTGGTGGACGTCTCGCGTCAGGCGGGCATGGCCGAGGTCGCCACTGGCGTGCTCCACAACGTGGGCAACACCCTCAACAGCGTCAACATCTCCACGAGCCTCGTCACCGAGCGGCTCCGCAAGTCCCGCATCTCCGGCCTGACCAAGGCCGCCCAGCTCCTGCGCGAGCATGCCTCCGACATCCCCTCCTTCCTCGCCCGGGATCCGCAGGGCCAGAAGCTTCCGGCCTACCTCATCGCCCTGTCGGACCAGCTCCAGGAGGAGCGTGACGGCATGATCCAGGAGATGCACGCCCTGGGTGAAAGCCTCGAGCACATCAAGTCCATCGTCAGCATGCAGCAGAAGCACGCGCGGACCGCGGGCGCCGTGGAGCAGGTGGCCGTGCCGCAGCTCATCAACGAGGCGTTGCGCCTGCACGCCGTCTCCTTCGAGCGCCTGGGCATCCGCGTGGATCGCGACTACGCCGAGGTTCCCCTCATCTACGTCGACCGGCACAAGCTGCTGCAGATCCTCATCAACCTGATGGGCAACGCGCGGCATGCGCTGGTGGAGAGCCCGAGGCAGGACAAGTGCCTGGGCATCCACGTCCGGCTCTCGCCCTCGGGGGAGCAGCTGCACATCGAGGTGGCCGACAACGGCGTCGGCATCGCTCCGGAGAACCTGGGGCGCATGTTCACCCAGGGTTTCACCACCAAGAAGACGGGCCATGGCTTCGGCCTGCACATCAGCGCCCTGGCCGCCGCGGAGATGAAGGGCCGGCTCACCTGCACCAGCCCGGGCCCCGGTCAGGGCGCCACCTTCACGCTCGAGCTGCCGATGGAGGCCCAGGCCTGAGGTGGGCCGCGTCACCCGGCCCGGCTACGATGCGCTCCGCCTCAACCGGGTGCCTGGTGGCTCCTCACCGCGGGCGCCCGTTCTCACTTCGTACACGTACAGGGCAAGGGGAAGCAACATGGGCATGCTGAAGGACAAGGTCATCCTCGTGACTGGCGCGAGCTCGGGTATCGGCTGGGCGACGGCGCTCGCGCTCGCCGAGGCGGGAGCCCGCGTCGTCGCGAGCGCGCGGCGCGAGGAGAAGGGCCGTGAGCTCGTCGCGCGCATCAAGGAGCGGGGTGGCGAGGCCACCTGGGTGAAGGCGGACATGACGAGCGAGCGCGATGTCGAGGCGCTCGTCCAGACGGCCCTCTCCACCCATGGCCGGCTCGACGGAGCCTTCAACAACGCGGGCGGCGGCATCATGAAGCCGTTCACCGAGACGACCAATGAGGACTACGAGTTCCTCATGAACACCAACCTCCGCGGGGCCTTCTGGTGCATGAAGCACCAGCTCAAGGCCATGCTCGCGAGCGGCGGAGGCGCCATCGTCAACTGCGCCTCGGTGGGCGCCATGCGGGCCGTGCCCGGAGTCTCCGTCTACAGCGCGACCAAGGCCGCCATCATCTCGCTCACGCGCGGCGCCGCGGTCGAGTACGCGCAGCAGGGCATCCGCATCAACTCGGTGAGCCCCGGCGTCATCGAGTCGGAGATGGCCACGGCGGGCTGGCGGCTCGATGAGCCCCAGGGGCGTGCCTTCGCCGCGGCGCTCCACCCGATGAACCGCGTGGGGACTCCCGACGAGGTGGCCTCGCTCGTCACCTTCCTCCTCAGCGACAAGGCCTCGTTCATCACCGGCCAGGACTTCGCGATCGACGGCGGCATGACCGCGTCGGGAGTGTCGCTCCTCGCGATGAAGCAGGCCGGCTGAGCCTGGAGTCTCCGCCAGCGACCCGGAGGCGGTGAGGTTGGCGGCTCACCTGCCCTCCTTGCAGGGGAGAGCAAATTGGCAATCGGGGCTCGCGTTCACAGCCTGTGGGCATGAGAGCGCTGACCTATGAAGGCCCCTACCGAGTCGCAGTCCGGAACAAGCCCGACCCGAAGATCGAGCATCCCCAGGACGGCATCGTTCGCGTGACGAGCGCCGCCATCTGCGGCTCCGATCTCCACCTGCTGCACGGGCTCATCCCGGATACCCGCATCGGGTTCACCTTCGGTCACGAATTCACGGGGATCGTCGAGGAGGTCGGCCCCGGCGCCCAGGGCATCAAGAAGGGTGATCGGGTCATGCTGCCGTTCCAGATCTTCTGTGGCGGCTGCTATTTCTGCACCCGGGGCCTGACCGCGTGCTGCGACAGCACCAACCCGGCGACCGACGCGGCGACGGGGATATACGGCTACTCGCACACCATGGGGGGATATGACGGGGGCCAGGCCGAGTACGTCCGCGTTCCCTTCATCGGGGTGGACGCCGAGAAGATTCCCGATGATGTCGAGGAGCTCGACGCACTCCCCATCACGGACGCCTTCACCACCGGCTATCAGGCGGCGGAGATGTGCGATCTCCGGGGGGGCGAGACCGTCCTGGTGCTCGGGTGCGGCCCGGTGGGCCTGTTCGCGATGTGGTCGGCCTGGGCGATGGGCGCCGGCCGGGTCATCGCCGTCGATCACATCGACTACCGCCTCGAGTTCGCGAGGAACTGGTTCGGTGTCGAGACGCTCAACTTCAAGGACCTCGACCTCGTCACCACGGTGAAGGGAATGACGGAAGGCCGGGGCGCCGACGCGACCATCGACGCCGTTGGCTGCGAGGCCGCGGGCTCGCCGGTACATCGCGTGCTCGGCGTCTACGGGAAGCTGGAGGCGGGTTCGCCGCAGGCGATCAACTTCGCGATCCACGCGACGCGCAAGGGCGGGACGATCTCCCTCATGGGCGGCTATGGCCCTCCGTTCAACGGTGTCGACATCGGCACCTATATGAACAAGGCGCAGACGATGCGTACCGGCCAGGCCAGCGTGAAGCGCTACATGCCGCACCTGCTCGAGCACGTCCGGGCCGGGCGGATCAAGCCGAGCAAGGTCTTCACCCACCGGCTGCCACTGGAGCAGGCGCCCCAGGCCTACCACACGTTCGCCCAGAAGAAGGACGGCTGCATCAAGGTGGCGCTCTTCCCCAACGGAACCCTTCACTAGAACGGAGACGCTGATGAATCCCACGCCAGAGGTGACCACTCCGGAGACAGTCCAGCGGCGCTCCGGGTACCAATCCCTTCAGCCCGTGACAAGGCCGGACTACTGGGGCGTCGATCTCGATCCCTCACGCCGGCCGGGTGTCCCGATGATGAGGGAGAACCCGCAGCCGTTTCCGAATACGCGCTACCCACCGGAACGCCAGCCCGGTGAGCCGGCGTCGCCCATGCACGGCCGCCCCAACAAGCAGATGCCACCCGTGTTTGGCACCTCCATCCCGCTGCGCGGGCTCTCCGGGGTGATCCGCAAGCTCGCCTACTCGTATCCGGACCACTATCCGCGCCACTGGCTGTTGATGATGCTGGGGGACAGGGTCGACTCGTGGAGCTACAACGCACGGCGGTACCTGCCGGTCGCGTTGCCGCTCGCCGCCGCCCTGCTCCTCATCCGCCGCGCGCGCGACTGAGGCGCCGCCCATCGTTGACGTCGTCCCTATTCCTGGTACGGAAGGCCCCGCTCTGAACCAGGAGGGGGAGAAGACGTGAATCAACAGCGGATGAATGGCGCCCGGTTTCTGTGGGCGATTGGATTTCTGGCATGGATGGTGGGCTGCACCGACTCGCCCCCGCCCCAGGTGGTGGGCCAGATGGTGTTCCTGACGCAGCCCGAACAGGCCGTGGCGGGCGCGCCCCTGGCCGTGGTGGAGGTGGCGGTACGGGACACCGGGGGCCGCCCTCTCACCGAGGTCTCGGAAGTCACTCTGACCCTGGCGGAAGGCCCTGAGGGAGCCACGCTAGAAGGCCCCGTCACCGCGCGCGCCGTCAACGGTGTCGCCAGCTTCTCCGAGGTGGTGCTGAAGAAGGCCGGCAGTGGCTACGCGCTACGGGCCTCCACACCGGGATTGGACGCGGTCACCAGCGCCGCCTTCACCGTGAAGGCGGCTGCCGCGGCCACGCTGTCCTTCACGCAGCAACCGGTGGATGGCGTGGCGGGCGTGCCCCTCACCACCGAGGTGGCCCTCTACGACACCTTCGGCAACCCCGCCACGGAGGACACCTCGGAGGTGGTGCTGTCCCTCGCGGAGGGTCCCAAGGGCGCCACGTTGGAAGGCTCCCTCTCCTCTCGCGCCGCCCATGGCACGGCGCGCTTCTCCGAGGTGGTGCTGAAGAGGATGGGCACCGGCTATGCGCTGCGGGCCTCGCTCCCGGGACAGGGAGGGGCCACCAGCGCCACCTTCACCGTGAAGGCGGCCGCCACGGCCACGCTGGCCTTCGCGCAGCAGCCGGTGGACGGCATGGCGGGCACGCCCTTCTCCGTCCAGGTGGCGCTGTCGGATGCCTTTGGCAACCCCGCCACGGAGGACACCTCGTCCGTGGCACTGGCGCTGGAGGGAGGCGGCACGCTGGCCACGGCGGCGCCCGTCAGCGGTGTTGCCACCTTCACCGACGTCCGCGTGTCCGCGCCGGGTCACCACGTCCTGGAGGCCCGCCTGGGCGCGCTGCCCGTGGCCACCAGCGCCCGCTTCGAGATGCGAGCGCCCCAGCCCCCCGCCTTCGCCGAGGCGCACCAGGACGCAGCCTTCGTCCAGCCCGGGGGCACCGTCCGCTTCCACGTCTCGGCCCATGACCCGCAGGGCGCGGCGTTGGGCTTCGCGTGGCTGGCGGCCGTCGGCACGCTGGGGACGGCGGAGGACACCGCGACGACGAGCACCGTCGTCTGGACGGCACCCGCGTGCCTGCCGGCGGGCACGGCGTCGCCCATCGTCGTCACCGCCACCGTCCGCAACGAATTGGACCAGGAGGCCGTCACCCGCTTCCAGGTGGGGGGCCTGCCGGACTGCCCCCGGTGGCTGCCGACCGCCAGCATGGCCTCGAGGCGCCAGGCGCACACGGCGACGTTGCTGCCTTCCGGCGAGGTGCTGGTGGCGGGCGGCTCCACCACCTCCGAGTGGCTGGCCTCGGCGGAGCTGTACGACCCGCGGACGGGCACGTGGACGAGCACCGGCAGCCTGGCCGAGCCACGGGGCAAACACACCGCGACACTGCTGCCCTCCGGCAAGGTGCTGGTGGTGGGCGGGGAGAACGACTCCGGCGCCCTGGCCACGGCGGAGGTGTACGACCCGGAGACGGGTACCTGGACGCGCACCGGCAGCCTGGCCCTGGCGCGCTACGACCACGCGACGACGCTGCTGGCCTCGGGACAGGTGCTGGTGACGGGCGGCTGGACCGGCGTCGGCTTCCTGGACACGGTGGAGGTGTACTCCCCGCACACGGGAACGTGGTCCACCGAAACCGGCAGGATGGTCTCGGCCCGCAGGTGGCACTCGGCCACGCTGCTTCCCTCCGGCAAGGTGCTGGTGACGGGCGGGTACACGGCCCGCCATACCTTCCTGGCCACGGCGGAGGTGTACGACCCGTGGACGCACACCTGGACGAGCACCGGCAGCATGGCCTCGGCCCGCAGGTGGCACTCGGCCACGCTGCTTCCCTCCGGCAGCGTGCTGGTGGCGGGCGGCAACAACGGCTCCGCCTCGCTGGCCACGGCGGAGCTGTATGACCCGCGGACGGGCACCTGGGCGAGCACCGCCAGCCTGGGCTCGGCGCGCGAGATGCACGCGGTGGAGCAACTGCCCTCGGGCACGCTGCTGGTGATGGGCGGGTACAGCAGCGAGGGCTTCCTGGCCACGGCGGAGGTGTACGACCCGCGCACGGGCACATGGACGCGCACCGGAGACATGGCCACGGCCCGCGGTGGGCACACGGCGACGCTGCTGTCCTCGGGCCGGGTGCTGGTGGCGGGTGGACAGCGCGCGGACGACCTGCCCGGGGCGGAGCTGTACGACCCGGGAGCGCGCACCTGGACGAGCGCCGGCGGCATGGCCTCGAAGCGGGAGGGACACACCGCGACGCTGCTGCCCTCGGGCAGGCTGCTGGTGGCGGGTGGCTTCAACGACTCCACCTGGCTGGCCACGGCGGAGCTGTACGATCCGGGCACGAACACCTGGACGAGCACCGGCGACATGACGATGCCCCGCAGCGGGCACACGGCGACGCTGTTGCCCTCGGGCAAGGTGCTGGTGGCGGGCGGGCTGAACGGCTCCGGCTACCTCGTCACGGCGGAGCTGTACGACCCGGAGACGGACACCTGGACGAGCACCGGCGACATGACGATGCCCCGCAGATGGCACACGGCGACGCTGCTGCCCTCGGGGCAGGTGTTGGTGACGGGCGGGGAGCGCAACTACGGCCCCACGGCGTTCGCCGAGCTGTACGACCCGCGGACGGGCACCTGGACCGACACCGCCAGCATGGCCGCGACGCGGAGCGGGCACACGGCGACGTTGCTGCCCTCGGGCAAGGTGCTGGTGACGGGCGGTTCGGGCAGATCCTCCTACGAAGCCACGGCGCAGCTGTACGATCCGCGGACGGGCACCTGGACGAGCGCCGGCAGCATGGCCTCGGCGCGTGAAAGGCACACGGCGACGCTGCTGCCCTCGGGCAAGGTGCTGGTGGCGGGTGGCTACAACAGCTCCGCCTCGCTGACCACGACGGAGCTGTACGATCCGGGGACGAACACCTGGACGAGCACCGGCGGGATGAGCTCGACGCGGAGCGACCATACGGCGACGCCGCTGCCCTCGGGCCAGGTGCTGGTGACGGGCGGCGACAGCCTCTCCACCTCCGCGCCCACGGCGGAGCTCTACGACCCGGGGACGGGCACCTGGGCGCGCACCAGCGGCCCGACGGCGGCGCAGGTCTGGCACACGGCGACGCTGCTGCCCTCGGGTCGTGTGCTGCTGACGGGGGGACACAGCGCCTCCTCGGGCTTCCTGGCCACGGTGGAGCTGTACACGCCCTGAGGAGGGCCGGCCACCGGTGAGGCGGCTCAGTGGGCCAGCAGGGACTCGAACCCTCGGGTCGCCTCCCCTCCTCGGTTCTTTTCCGATCCGCTGCCCGGTGCTCCCTGGGAACGCGGCGCCGACGTCTCCTCTGGCGCCGGCACGAGGCCGAGCTCAATCGCTTCCCTCAATTCCTGTGCGAGGTGGACGGTGTCGACATCCACTTCTGGCATGTCCGGGGCAAGGGGCCCTCTCCCCTGCCGCTGCTGCTGACGCACGGCTGGCCCGGCTCCATCTACGAGTTGCTCCCGGGCTGTTCCTCGAGGACGTGCGCGCGTTCTTCCGGGAGCTTCGCAACCCCGCTACCCCCGCCCTCGCCTCTCCTTGAGCCGCTGCAGCAGCCGATCATACAACCGACGCCGTGGGGAGCCTGGCACGGCGATGAGCCGGTCCTTCATGCTTCGAAACCTGCGCACCACCTCCCACGCGAGGCTGGAGTCGATCTCCCCCAGCGTGGAGTACAGGTGAGAGAGCTCGGCGTCCTTGCTCGTGAGCGTGGCCGAGAGCTGCCGCACCTGCTCCTGGAGCCTCTCGGTGTGGGCACGCTCGGCTTCGAGTCCTGACTTCAGCGCCGCCAGCTCGGCCTCGAGCTCGCGCTGACGAGCCTGAGCCTCGCCCAACTCCCGCGCCCTCGTCTCGGCCAACCCGTGAGCGTACAGCCGAGCCAGGAAGGCGTCCGCATACACCTGTCCTTCCCGACCATAGGCGAGCCGGGTCTGCTCTCCGAGCATCACCCCCGTCTCCGGCAGCCGTGCGTAGAACGATTCCAGCTCCTCCACCCGCCGGCGGAGCGAGTACTCGCGCCAGATGCGCTCCGCCAGCGCGGCCACGTCCACCCGCCTCGCCTCGTCCAGCAGGAGCCTCTCCAATTCCTCGCGTGACGGGCGAGACCGGGTGAGCCGGCCGGAGAAGTTCCGTGTCGCCAGGGCATCCAGCCGCTCCACCGTCAGCAACCCGTCGCACCCGTGCACGTCGTACAACAGGCAAGGCTTCTGGAGAGCCGCCGCCAGCAGCGCCGTCCGACCGATGGTGATGACCCGGTCGAAGTCCCGCAGCAGCTCGGCGGTGATCTCCACGGAGTTGTGTGGCAGGCCGAAGTGCGTCCACTCCAGTCCCGGGCGCGCGACACACAAGGCGTCCAGGGAGCTCGCCAGCGTCTCGTCGAGGTGGTTGGTCACCACGGCGATGCGCCGGGCCTCTCCCGGATGCCCGGGGGCCGCTGGCACCAGCCCGTCATCGTCGAACCAGTTGCGAAACACCGCGAGCCGCACCGCCGCTCCGAACCGCGTCGCGCGCAACCCATCCACCACTTCCTCGGAGACCCCCAGCCCCTGCGCTACCCCCTCCCAGACGATGGGGGCGGCCTCGAGGGTCGGCAGGACGCCGAGCGAGGAGAAAATCGCTCTCGCCCGAAGCCGGAGCGCCCCCAGATAGTAGAGGCACGGCGAGTGATGGACGTGGAGGATCTCCGGATCGAACGCCTCGATGAGCGCTCCCTCTCCCACCGAGAAGACAGTAACGCCCCGGCGGACGAACTCCTCGGAGATGCGCCCCCGTTGAAAGGTGAAGATGGCCACCTGGTGCTCCGCGCGCTTCAGCGCGGAACAAAGCTCCAGGCAGTACAGCTCCGAACCCGCTCGGACATCCAGATGGTGGTTGGTGAAGAGAATCCTCATGTGATGATGAGGTCCTATCTCATGTTTGAGCTTCCTCCGCAGCTGGTTCGCTCCCCAGAACGGCCCCCCGCCCCCCGAGCATCAAAAGGAGTAGGCCGACCCTACCGGCGCCGTTACCCTGCCGGCATGATGATCCGACAGCTCCTGCTCTCTCTCCTCCTCACCGCGGCGGCCTGTGCCCATGGCCAGGGCGCGCCCGCCACCGCCACTCCGACCCCGGACGCCGCGGGTGGCCCCGCGTACGACGCCGAGCTGACCACGTACGCGTACCCCTATGAGGTGCGCTTCCACCCTGTCGAAGCCCAGGGCCTGCAGCTGCGCATGGCGTACATGGACGTGGCCCCCGCGAAGCCCAACGGAACCACGGTGGTGCTGCTGCACGGGAAGAACTTCGCGGGAGGCCACTGGGAGGACACCATCCGCGCGCTCTCCGAGCGAGGCTTCCGCGTGGTGGTGCCGGACCAGATCGGCTTCGGCAAGTCCAGCAAGCCCGAGCGCTTCCAGTTCACCTTCCAGGCCCTGGCCACCCACACGCGGGAGCTGCTGGACGCGCTGCACGTGGAGCGCGCGGTGGTGGTGGGCCACTCCATGGGCGGGATGCTCGCCACGCGCCTGGCGTTGATGTTCCCCGAGCGCTTCTCCGGGCTGGTGCTCGTCAACCCCATTGGCCTGGAGGACTGGAAGCGGGTGGTGCCCTACCGAACCATCGACGCGTGGTACCAGAACGAGCTGAAATCCACGCCCGAGAGCGTGCGCGAGTACATGCGCGTGAGCTACTTCGGCGGCCAGTGGAAGCCGGAGTACGACAAGCTGGTGCGGATGCAGGCCGGCTGGCTGCGCGGCCCGGATCGCGAGCGCATCGCGTGGGTCTCCTCGCTGGCCTACGACATGATCTTCACCCAGCCCGTCGTGCATGAGTTCCCCGACGTGCGCGTGCCCACGCTGCTCATCATCGGCCAGAGGGATCGCACCGCGCTCGGCCGGCCCTGGGCGCCCGAGTCGGTGAGGGCGTCGCTCGGTGACTACCCCACGCTCGGCCGGAAGGCGGCGGCGGCGATTCCGGGCGCCCGCCTGGTGGAGCTCCCCGGCGTCGGCCACGTCCCCCAGGTGGAGGACTTCGAGCGCTACCTGGAGGCGCTGCTGCAGTTCCTCCCGGTGCGGCCCGAGGCCGGCTGAGCGGCCCTTCGGCTATGGGAAGCCCCAACACATGCCGGAGCGGGTGCGGATGTGTTAGGGAAGGGACGGCGTTCTATCCACCATCGGAGAGTGACATGGCTCATTTCGACGAGACCGCCGTTGCGCAACGCTACGGGCGATTGCCCAAATCCGACGACGACGCGGTGCAGTACCTCAAGGCGCTCAAGGTCATCATCAGCGCCGACGGGGAGGCCCATGAGGCCGAGCTGAAGGCGCTCCGCAAGGGGCTCGAGAAGCTGGGGCTCACGCCGGACCTCGCCAAGGAGGTCGAGTCCTTCGACGGCCACGGCGCCAATCTCGAATCCGTCCTGCCGAAGATGAAGCCCGGCGGCCTGCGCGCGCGGATGCTCGTGCGCGACGCCATCGAGCTGTCCCGCGCGGATGGAAAGTACGCCCAGGAGGAGAAGGACTCCGTCGCACGGGCCGCCCAACTCCTCGGGGTGAACGAGACGACGGTGAAGTCCATCGAGTCGCTCGTCGAGCTCGAGCACGCCGTGAAGCATCTGCGCAAGGCGCTGTTCCCGAAGAAGAAGTAATGCCGTGAGAGGTCATGAGGGAAGGAGAGGTCTCCCCTCTCCTTCCCTCCTCCCGCCATGTACCGCCTGCGCCTGACCTCCAACCAACTGGCCCTGTTCAGCTCCGTCACCCGGAGCGATGCGCTCAAACGCGAGATGATCTCCGCGACGACGAAGCTCCCACCGGGGACCGTCGTGCGGCTCGGAGAGCGGACCCTGCGGCTGGGCGCCCCCCTGGGCAGCGGCCTGGTCGGAACGGTCTCCGAGGCCCGCTGCGCCGACACCGGGGAGCGCTTCGCCCTGAAGCGGGCCCGCGCGGCCATCCGCACCTTCCAGGAGTTCTTCCGGCTGGAGGCCGCCGCCACCGAGGCGCTGTCCGGCCTCACCGCACTGCGCCCCGCCCGCATCATCGAGCGCACCAGCCACGCCCTGCTCAAGGAGTTGCTGCACGGGTCCACCCTGCAGATGCTCATCCTCCAGGGCGCCCTTGGCCAGGAGCAGCGCGACTCCTTCGTCGAGGTGCTGCGGCAGGTGGCCGACATCCACACGCGCCTGGGCTTCCTGGTCGATCTCTCGCCCAAGAACGTCTGCTGGCAGGACGGGTGGGTGCTGGTCGACGCCGGCCCCAAGACCCACACCACCGACTACGTCACCCTCCTGGCGGAGCCGGGCTGGGAGCAGTACGTGCGGTATTTCGAGCGCAAGGGAAGCCTCGCCCGGGGCGGCTCCGCGCCCTCCGTGCTCGTCCGCCCCGTATCGGACGCGGGCATCGCCAACGCCCGCTCCTTCGCCTTCGTCCGGGACTGGTGGATGTGGATTCCCTATGATCCCCACGTCGAGCCCGGCCGGTTCTTCGTCACGATCGACGAGACACAGCAGGAGGACGAAGCGGCCTTCCGCGTCGAGCTCGACCGGGGCGCCGAGCTGGTGCCCGTGCCGGGCGTGGAGGCACGGCTGGCCGAGAGCGAGCTCGTCCGGGCCTGTGCGCTCGAGGCCTGGAAGCGCCAGCACCCGCACCTTCCCGCCCTCGCGCAGGGGGAGCCCCGGCCGCTGCCGTTCACGACGAGCCGGGAGCCGCTCAGCCTCGCGGCGCTGGCCACCGAGACGGAGCCCTGGGGACTGGCCAAGGCGCTCAAGCGGGCCTTCCCGGCGCGGGAGGAGCTCCAGGTGCCGGACCTGCCCGTCCAACCCTACCCCCACTGGACCGAGCTCGGGCGCGCGGGCAGTCCCCACCGCCCCACCGACATCCTGTGCCACGAGCCCTTGAGGACGTCCCGGGTGGCGCTCGATACGCTCCTGAGCCGCCACCGGCACTTCACGGCGACCCCGCCCCTGACCCGCACGGATGGCCCGTTCTGCGAGTTGCTGTGCATCCCCTCGGGGGATTGCCGGCGGGCCGTGCTCTTCCTTCCCGGCTTCCGGGCCTCCGTCGAGGCGGAGGCGGCACTCGTCTCGGCGCTGCTCGCCAGGGGGCTCGATGGGCTGTTCGTCCTGACCCACATGGGAGTGCGCAACAGCAGCGGGCAGGCCCTGGTGACCGCGGGCCGCTGGGAGACGGTCCTGCTCTGGGATGTCATCGACTACGTCACCGAGTGCCTGGGTGCCAGCGAGGTCGTCCTCGTCTCGGCGTCCCACGGGGCGATCGCCGCCGTGCTCGTGGCCGACCTGCACCCGCGCGTCACGGCCCTTACCCTGGACTCGTGTGTCCGGCGCCCGCTGGATCTCGTCGCGCATCTGGCCCAGGCCCGGGGCGAGTCGCCCGGAACCGCCATCCAATCGCTGGTGGAGCACCACATCCCCCAGCCCTTCCAGCTCCGGGAGCCCACGCGCAGCCACCTACGCGTGCTGTCGATGTACTCGCGCCAGGACCGGCTCGTCGCCGCATGCGGAGCCATGCCCGTGGGAACCCTGACCCTCTACGAGGGTGGGCATGCCGCCACCATGCGCCACGACAGCTCCGAGAAGGGAGTGCCCGAGGTCTGTGTCGACGCCCTCCATGCGTTCCTCGGAGAGACCTCCTCCTGAGGGCCGTGTGAGGACGCGGAAGTCGGTGGGAGCAACCGAGCGGCTCGACCTCGGTCAGGAGCCAGTCTCGGGCGTCTTGTCGCGGGGCAGCATGCGGCCACCAATCATGCTGATGCGCCGGTCCAGCAGGCGCTGGCGCGCGTCGGAGCAGATGTCCTCGGGCTTCCACTCGAAGGCCGGATCGAACTCCACCTGGACCGACGCGACGCCCTCCTCCGCCATCAGGCGCTGCTCGATTTCGCGCATGAAGTAGGCGGCCATCATGCACATGGGCGAGGTGAGCTGCATGCGCACCGTCACCCGCCCCGCGTCGTTCTCCACCTTCTGGAGCAGCCCCATCTCCCCGATACTCAGCGGCACTCCCGCGCCGTAGCTGCACGGGTCCGGAATGGACTGGATGCGAGCCAGCAGCTCCGCCTCAGTGGCCATGGCTCTCCTCCCGGAAGCTGTAGGGACCCGGCTTCCCGTTGGCGCGCTCCTTGGAGAAGGCGTCATGGGCGATGCGGGCCTTCGCGGCGGCGATGTCGATGCCCGCGTACCGGGCATAGTTCTCGCCGAGGATCATCCGTTTCACCTCCGGCGTCACCTGCATGCCCGCCACGCTCACCAGGTCGTCCGGGAGCTGGAAGTCATTCCAGAACTTCTGGATCGCCGGCTGCGGGTGGCAGAACACCGTGCCGGAGCCCCACATGATCTTGGACGGCCCCGCCCACTTGAGCAGCCCGGCCAGGGCCTCGGCGAACCAGCGCTCGCGCTTCACGATGAGCGCCCCCGTCACCTCGAGGTTCACGTACACGTTGGGGAACAGGGAGAGCTGCATCCCCGTCTCGTCCAGGAACGCCATGCCGCCGTGGACGATCTCGAAGTTCAGCTCGGGGAACGCATCCGCCGCGCCACCGATGTCGTCCACCTTGTAGGGCTCGAGCGGCACGGCGCCCATCGGCAGGCCCTTGTGCACCGCGATGTTCTTGATGCCCAGCTTGCGCGCGCGCTCGAAGAGCGGGAACGCGATGGTCGGATCATCCATGCGCCAGCCCGTGTGGCGGAACGACTCGCCCAACCAGGCCGCGGGGTAGAGCTTCAACCCGCTCGGCTTCAGCGCTTCCACCTGTTGCTCCAGCTCCTCCAGTGCCGCCGTGCCACGCAGCGGATCCACCCCCGCGTAGACGAGGAAACGGTCCGGGTAGAGCTTGCGGATCTCCAGCGTCTTCTCCAACGAGCACAGCCCGTCGCTGTAGAGCGTCTGCAGTGGCAGTACGTGGTGCACCGCGAGATCGATATCGCTCTCCACGAAGAGGATGCGGGCCAGCTCCTTGACGGACCAGTCCTTGAGGAAGCGCTCCGGCTGCTCGATCCGATAGCCATCCCCCGAGAAGCCGGTGTGCAGCCCGAAGATCAACTGCGCCAGGGACTCGGCATACCTCCCCGCGCGGTAGTTGGACGGATGGAGGTTGTAGGCATGCGTCACCGCATCGACAACGAAGGCGTCACCAATCACCAGGGCTCCCCTTTGGAGTGGAAGGACAGCCTATTCATGATCGCCACGGGGACGTCTGCGATTGCCGCCTCGAGTGGGTCCTCTTCCTCGGAGTGAAGTGCCTCACTGGATTCATACATCGCGGCTGGAAGATTGGTGCATATCAGGCCACCCACGCCCCGGTTGTCCTACCTTCCAGGTGATTCAGTCAGATGCGGATTTGGTAAGTTGTCCATCGCACACGCGAGCGCGTGGTTCGAGCTCGAGCCTCAGGGGGAAGGCGCACGGCATGTACAGCTCCAGCGACGACATGGCTCCATCCAGCAGCGCACCTGGAGTTCTTCCGCGAGGGGCGATCGTCGGTGGCCGCTTCGGCATCGAGACCCTGGCGGGGCGTGGCGGCATGGGCTCCATCTATCGCGCCAGGGACAGCGAGACGGGCCAGCCCGTTGCCCTCAAGCTGCTGCATGGGGCCACGATTCCGGAGGCGGTGCACCGCTTCCATCGCGAGGGCACGTTGCTCTCGGAGCTGCGCCACCCCGGCATCGTCTCCTACGTCGCACATGGCACCACCGAGCGCGACCAGCCCTACCTGGTCATGGAGTGGCTCGAGGGTGAGGACCTGGCGCAGCGCCTGCGGCGGAGGCCACTGAGCCTGTCCGAGTCCTTGTCGCTGCTGCGCCGGGCCGCCGAGGCACTGGCCGAGGCCCATCGCCAGGGCATCGTCCACCGCGACATCAAACCCGCCAACCTGTTCCTGAGAGGCGGCCATCCCGAGGACGTGGTGGTGCTGGACTTCGGCCTGGCCCGTCTCACCGAGCCCGCCGTGGTGACCGTGACGGGGAGCAACACCGTCGTGGGCTCCCCGGGCTACATGTCGCCGGAGCAGGCCTCCAGCCAGTCGGAGATCCTCCCCTCCGCGGACATCTTCTCGCTGGGCTGTGTGCTGTATGAGTGCCTCACGGGGAAGCCGCCCTTCGCGGCGCCCCACTTCGCCGCCGCGTTGGCCAAGATCCTGTACGCCGATCCGGCCCCGCTGCACGCGCTCCGTCCTCACCTGCCCGCCGGGCTGCAGCTGCTGGTGGACCGGATGTTGATCAAGGACCCGAAGCGGCGGCTGCCGGATGCGACCTCCCTGTTGCAGGCACTCGCGGCCCTGGAGTCCGCGCCCGAGGTGCCGCTGCCCGGCGCCAGGACGGACCTGCTCCTCCACCGGATGGAAGGGGGCGAGCAGAAGCTGGTCAGCGTCCTGCTGGTGTCCCTCCTGGGCGTGACCCAGGAGGAGACCGTGAACTGGGAGCAGGGCCTCGCGCTGCGTGACTCGCTGCGCACGGAGTTCTTCCCCCATGGGGCGCAGGTGGAGCTGCTGGCGGACGGCTCACTGGTCGCCACGCTGGTGCTGGAGCACGGCACCGCCACGGATCAGGCGGTGCTGGCGGCGCGCTTCGCGCTCACCTTCAAGGAGCGCTGGCCGGAAGCCGCGGTGGTGCTGGTCACGGGTCTGAGCATCCTCGACGAGCGCCTGCCGGTGGGCGAGTCCATGGACAGGGCGGGCCGGTTGCTGCGCCGGGCCGAGCGGATGCCTTCGACCTCGTCCGTGGTGCTGGACGATGTCACGGCCGGGCTGCTCGGGCCCGGCTTCCAGCTCACCCGCTCGGAGTCGGGAACCTTCCTGCTGGAAGGCGAGCAGCTGGGTGCCGACGCCTCCCGTCCCCTGCTGGGCAAGCCGACCCCCTGCGTGGGCCGCGAGCACGAGCTGGCCCTGCTCGACTTCACCTTCAACGCCTGCATCGAGACGCCTGCCGCGCGGGCGCTCCTGGTGACGGCCGCGGCGGGAGTGGGCAAGTCCCGGTTACGCCACGAGTTCCTGCGCCGCATCGAGCGGAAGGAGCAGCGATTCCTGCTGTTGCAGGGACGCGGAGAGCCGATGCACGCGGGAGCCTCGTACGGTTTGCTGGGCCAGGCGCTGCGGCAGCTGTGTGACATCGCGGAGGGAGGGAATCTGGAGGCGCGCCGCGTTCGGCTGTACCGGCGCGTGGCCCTGCATCTGCCCGATGAGCGGGCTCAGGAGGCCGTGGAGTTCCTGGGCGAGCTGTGCGCCATCCCCTTCCCCGAGGAACACAGTCCCCGCTTGAAAGCGGCACGGAGCGACCCCCGGCTGATGAGCTCGCGGGTGGGTCAGGCGCTGGTGACCTTCCTCGAGGCCGAGTGCGCCCACCAACCGGTGCTGCTGGTGCTGGAGGATCTGCACTGGAGCGATGCGCTGACCCTCAAGCTGGTGGACGAGGTGTTGCGGAAGCTGGCCGAGCAGCCCCTGATGGTGTTGGCGCTGGCGAGGCCCGAGGTGAAGGAGCTCTTTCCGGGACTCTGGTCCCGGCACCTGCAGGAAGTGTCGCTGCCGGGTCTGGGCCACAAGGCGGGAGCGCGGCTGGTGAGGGAGGTACTGGGGCCGCAAGTGCCCGAGGCGGTGGTGCGGCGGGCGGTGGAGATGGCCGACGGCAACGCGCTCTTCCTGGAGGAGCTCATCCGCATGGCGGCGGAGGGCCGAGGGGAGGAGGCGCCGGGGACGGTGCTGGCGGTGCTGCAGGCGCGACTGACTCGCATGGAGCCCGGAGCCCGGCGGGTGCTCCTGGCGGCGAGCATCTTCGGCCGCACGTTCTGGTCGGGAGGCGTGAAGGGACTGGTGCATCGGGAGCTCGAGGCGGAGCAGGTGGAGGAGTACCTGGAGCGACTGGTGGAGCAGGAAGTCATCGAGGCACTGCCCGACAGCCGCTTCCCGGGAGTGGCGGAGTACCGTTTCCGGCATGCGCTGGTGAGGGATGCGGCCTATGCCCTGGTACCGGACGGCCATCGAGTCGTGGGCCACCAGCTCGCGGGGGTCTGGCTGGAGCAGGTGGGCGAGCATGAGCCGATGGAGCTCGCCACGCACTACCAGCGCGGACAGCGGCTGGAGCGCGCCGCCCACTTCTACACCCGAGCCGCCGAGCAGCTCTTCGAGCGGCGAGACCTCCAGGGGGCGATGCGCTGCTTGGAGGCGGCCCTGGCCTGTGGCATGAGCGGTGCGCCACTGACGCGGCTGCGGGCGCTCCAGGCCGTGGTGGCCTTCTGGATGGATGATCTGCCGATGTCCCTGGCACAGGGCAGTGCCGTGTTGAACGAATTGAAGGTGGGGAGCCGGCTGTGGTGCTGGTTGATGGGCGGACTGCTCGTCGGGAACCTCTATCACGGCCACCTGGAGGAGGTGGGCAGGCTGGGCGAGCTCCTGCGACGAACCACTCCCGAGCCGGAAGCCGTCCTGGCCTACATTCAAGCCGTTCACATGTTGCAGGACATGCACATCTTCTCGGGGGCACGAGAGAACGCGGAGGCCTCGATCGCGCGGCTCGAGGAGGTAGTCGCTCCCCTCCTGGCCGATGATGTCCTGGTGCGCAGTCACATCAGACTGACGAAGGGCGTCCTCTTCCACTTCTTCGAAGCCAGGCCGTGGGAAGCCTTCACCCAGCTCGAGCTGGGGATCCGTGAGCTCCGTGAGAGCGAAATGGAACAGGGCAGGAACACGATACAGATCAACGTCCTCCAAACCCTCTTCGGGGAAACGTTGGCCGCGCTGGGCGACATGGCCGGCGCCCTGGCACAGCTGCGAGGGGCCCTGGCCGACGCTCGGCGGCTGGAACAGCACATCATGGCCGCCTATGTGCAGGAACGGTTGCTCATGCTGCTCTCCGGCAGCCCCGAGCCCGTGCACCGCCAGGAGGCTCGGGCCATGATCCTGGAGTACACGGGGAGCCAGGAGGCCAATTCGCTCCGGGAAGGAGTCGGCCACGTCATACTCGCGAGGTTGGCGGCGGCCGACGGCGAGCTGGACGAGGCCGAGACCCATGCACGCCAGGCCTGTGAGCTGTTGGCGCCCTTCCGGCTCTACCTCGTCGACGCGCGAACGACCCTCGGCACCCTCCTGCTCTCTCGAGCGAAGCTCACGGAGGCCCGGCAGGTGGCGGAGCTCGGTGTCCAGGAGTTGGAACGGATGGGAAACAACGGGGTGTACGCCGTGGCCATGCACCTGGCACGGGTGGAAGCCTGCTTCGCGCGGGGAGATGATCCCGCGGGAGACGCGGCGCTCCGCGAGGCGTTGCGGTGTGTACGTGCTCGCGCCAGCGACATCCCCGACCCCACCGCCCGCGAGCGGTTCCTGCAACAGGTGCCCGAGAACGCCCGGCTCCTGGAGCTGGCCCGGCAGCGCTGGAACGACGCGGCGGCGTGAGCCAGGGCGGACATTTCCCCAAGGAGAGAAACATCATGTCGAAGCAGACCCAGAACGCCTCGTTCGTGCTGAAGAACCCGGCAGGACTCTACGACCCATCACCCAATGGCTATTCACACGTGGCGGTGGTCTCCCCCGGGACACGGCTCGTCTATATCGCCGGGCAAGGAGGTGAGAACGAAGCGGGAGCGCTCCAGCCGGATTTCCGGCTGCAGGTTCGGCAAGCCTTGAGCAACCTGAGTACGGCCCTGACGGCCGCCGGAGCCCGGACGAGCGATATCGTCAAGCTCACGGTGCTCGTGGTGGACCATACCGAGGAGAAGTTGCGTGTTTTCGGGGCGGAGCTCGCGCATGCGCTCGGCGACGGCCCGAAGCCCACCTGCACGTTGATCCCCGTACCGAGACTCGCTCTCGATGGAATGCTCTTCGAGGTCGAGGCGGTAGCCGCCCTTCCCGTCCAGGGCTGAGCGTTTCCAGGTTCGACAATTCGGCGCGGCGGGTTCGATTCCCGCCGCCTCCCATGACGAAGCCATGGTCCCCTCTCCAACCTTGCCCTGCACTGGGAGGAGCATGTTGGACATGAACAAAGGTGGAACCAGGACGAGGAGCACCTGGAGGCTGGCGGGTCTTATCCTGGTGCTCGTAACGGCCCTCGCAGCCCAGGCGGAGCCGCCCTCCTCCACGATCCCTGGCCGTAAGCCGGACTCCAGTGAGCCCTGGAGCGCTTTTCTGGATCTTCTGTAGCTGAGGTGGGCGCGCCAGGGTGGACGGAGGGTCTCCGGTGAGAGACAGGAGAGGGGCAGTGCGGAGAGGTGGCTGTCACTCTCGCAAGAGCCCTGGTCGCGGAGTTGCAGTGCGTGCCGCCCCTGCGAGTGCTGGCGGGGAGGCGGGGAGTGGCGGGGCCGAGTGTGGGGGAGGTGATGGGGCGCGTGCTGCGCATCCAGGGGATGAGCGTGCGCGGGGTGCAGATGGGGCCCGGGGGACTGGTGGTGCAGGTGCGCCCCCGCCAGCGCAAGCCGCGCTGTGGAGTGTGCGGCCGGCCCGCCCCAGGCTACGACACGAAACCCGGGCGACTGTGGCGGCACCTGGCGCTGGGAGAAACCATCTTCTGGCTGCGGTACGCCCCGCGCCGGGTGCGCTGCCGGGAGCATGGAGTGAGGGTGGAGCGGGTGCCCTGGGCGGCGCACGGCTCGAGCTTCACGCACGCCTTCGAGGAGCTGGTGGCCTGGCAGGCGCAACGTCTGGACAAGTCGTCCATCTGCCGGTTGCTGGGCATCAACTGGCGCACGGTGGGCACCATCATCGAGCGGCTGGTGGAGGAGCGCCTGTCGCCTGGGCGCCTGGAGGGGCTGCAAGTCATTGGGGTGGACGAGCTGGGCTGGCGCGCCGGGCACCAGTACGTGAGTCTGGTGGTGGACCACCTGCGCTCGCGAGTCGTCTGGGTGGCGGAGGGGAAGAACGAAGAGACGCTCAACGGCTTCTTCGACGAGCTGGGAGAGGAGAGGACGAAGCAGTTGACGCACGCGACGATGGACCTGTCGGCGGCCTTCAGCAAGGCGGTGGGCAACCGGGCCCCACACGTGCGCAAGGTGTTCGACCGCTTCCACGTGCAGAAGCTGGCGAACGAAGCGCTGGACACGGTGCGCCGGCAGCAGGTGCGGGAGCAGGCGGGGAGCCAGGAGGGCAAGGCGCTCAAGCACAGCCGTTGGGCGCTGCTGAAGAATCCGTGGAACCTGACGGTGCGCCAGGGAGAGAAGCTCAGCGAGTTGAAGAAGACGAACCAGACGCTCTACCGGGCCTATCTGCTCAAGGAGAGCCTGGCACGGGGCATGGACTACGTGCAGCCCAAGCGGGCCTCGGAGCACCTGGACAAGTGGTGTCAGTGGGCCAGCCACTCCAGGCTCGCCCCCTTCGCGAAGCTGGCGAAGACAGTCCAGCGGCACAAGGACGGCATTCTCGCCTATGTCGAGACGGGGCTGAGCAACGGAGTGGTGGAGGGAATCAACAACAAGATTCGAGCCCTCATCCGTCGCGCCTATGGCTTGCGCAATCCCAAGGCATTCAGGGCGATGATACTGCTGTGCTGCGGAGGCATGGAGTTCACGCCGCCCCTGCCAGTAGCGGCGTAGCCCCTCGCAGTAGAAGCAGGCAGCTGGGGACCGAGCTCCGGAGCGCCGACAGATTCGACTGCAACCCGGCCAGCAGGGCAGCGGAGCCAGGCGCCCTGTCATGCACAGCCGCGGCTTTCTGGCACCCCAGGTCGTGCCCCTGTCTCATTCATGCCTCGAACTCTCGCGGGGACTTGCGTCCCATGGCCATCGCGCGGCTCCGCACACCCTTGAACCCCAAGTCCTCCCCGTGCGCACCCGGCCTCGGTTCCTCGACCCTGCCCACTCGACGTACCGAAGACCCGCTTTTCTTGGCAAGGTCGCACATGAGGCCATTGGCAGAGCGTACAGCGTGCAGCATCCCACCAGCGTCGTCTTTCTCAACACCGTCGACCTCTACAGAATTGTGGAGAAGGGGGAGTTGGGGGACCCCGAGCGTCTTCCAGAGTTCGTGAGGCGCTTGCGCCCGGACATCACTGATACCCGCCTCCTCGTGCTGTTCGAGCTCAAGCCGGACAATGAGAAGTCACGCGAGATAGGGAGAAAAGAGGCGGGGCGCTACCTGGCGGCACTCAACGAGGTTGCCGAGCCTGACAAGAGGCTCGTGGGAGGCACCGGCTTCGAGGGGTCGCTCTTCCTCGAATTCGAGAACGGGGGAGCACTCTGGCAGTTGTCCTGGCGAACGCCAGAGCCCGGAGTGACGCTGTACCGCTGGAGCTACCGGCGCAAGAAGCCCAATGCTTCCTGGAAGGAGCGGACGGCCCAGAAGGCAGAGGAGTTGCCCAGGGAAGAAATAGAACAGCGCGGTGAGTTGGCCGAGCAGGCGATCCGAGCCGCCTATGAAGGGAACGAACGCGCCAAGGGATTCCAGGGCCAGGTCTACCTGCCTGTGGACTGCCGCTGAGCGGGCGCGAGGCGCCTGCCGCCCTCGGAGCGCGCGAAGTGCCCGGCGCTTGAGGCGCGTCTGACCGCTGTGGTAGGGCGAAAAGCCATGACCCCGGAACAGCCCTCGGTGCTCGAGTTTCCAGCGTGGCTCTACGGCACCACCGCCGCCATCCGCCGCAAGGCGAGAGCCGAGGGACGCTGGTGGGCCCGGGAGTACCTCAAGACCGGTGCCTTTCCCCATCCCCGGCAGATGCGCCAGGTGCCGCCCGGCGAGGTGCTGGTGATGCACTCAGCGGCCGAATTCGACTTGGGCCGCACGCGCTGGTGGATGCACATGTTCGGCGACGTCTTCATGGACTTGAATGGAGGCGTCCCGAAGGAGGAGCGTCAACGCATGAGGGACGCCTTCGAGTCCTTCTGCCTGGGCACCCCGTGGGGCGCCCTGGAATATACCGTGTCTCCGTCCCCGCCGCGGAGCGCGGAGCGCGTGGCGAACCGGCTCGCTTCGGTGCTCCGCTTCTGGGATGTGCTCCAGGGCCCTCGCTACGCGTTCTGGCCCGGTAGGAAGTACACGCTGGAAGAACTCATGGAGGATATCTACGGCAAGACCCTGGAGGCCTGGTGCCCCGGAGGCCCGGCCTCGGTCCGCGAGCACCTAGCCCTGACGGTGGAGCGCATGTCTCGCGCTACCCGCGAGGCTTGCGAGGAGGCCGTGCTCCGGGTGATTCCCGTCCTGGTGGAGGGGGACAACGATTTGAAGCACCACGAGGTGCTCAGCGACCCGGACTTCCTGCACGAGCGCCTCTCCGCGCTTCCCCTGGAGAAGTTCGAGGATTTCTCCAGCGCCGACAAATACGCGGTGGCCGTACAGTTGGCTGCCTGGGACAGGGAGTTGGGACAGCATTAATACTACGAGGTCACCTCGGAAGTACCGGCATTGTCAGCGATCTTGCGGGCTCTGGGTTTGATTACTTTGGTGCAGATCTCGCTTGGGACGAGTTGGATGTGGCCGGGAAGCAGACTCAGTCAAGAGTGAAGGAAGAATACTCCCGCTTCTATGCGCTGCTGACAGCGCTTCTTCACAACCAGCCAAACAGCACAACTCGAACTGTTGGCGTTCACGAGGAAGCGCGGGAATTTGGACGAGCCGAGCGTCGCGGCATGAGACTGGCGGGCAGAGGTAGGTGGGGGTAGCGCAGAGGGCCGGGACGAGGGCACCCAAAAGAAGAGAGCCCGGAGCTGGTACCTCCGGACCCTCAGGCCGAATCACGGGGACGCGATGCGGGCCTCGGCAGCAGTTCGAGCGCGGGCGCACGGCCGGCCCGCAGCCGGAGGGTTTTGTATTGTCCGAACAACAAACGAGGAGAAGGCCATGAAACCGCAAGGAAGGAAGCTCCCCGGTCCCCACGTGTTCTCGCGCCTCGCCATCACGGTGGCCGCCGCCGCCGTTCTTCATGCGGCACCCGCGTCTGCCCAGCTGCCCCCGCCCAGCGGGCCCATCATCTGGGGAGGCTATACGCAGAATCAAATCGACGCGCTGTATGACCAGAACTTCTGGGACAACGCCCCGCCGGACCCGCGGATGCGGGACCAGGTGAACAGCGACGCGGTGCGCTCCCGGTACGGCGAGCCCGAGCGCCTCCAGTACGGGCTCTCGCGGTACGAGTTCCTCGATCTCTACCGCACGAAGGCGAAGGGCAAGGCGCCCATCATGGTCTACATCCATGGTGGCTCCTGGCAGCGCGGCTCGGCACGCAACGCGGCGGTGCCGGCCGAGATGTTCATGGAGGCCGGGGTGCATTACCTCGCGCTCGACTTCGTCAACACGCTGGAGAACGGCGGCAACCTCCTGGAGATGGCCGAGCAGGTTCGCCGGGCCGTGGAGTGGGCGTACCGCAACGCCGGCACGTTCGGCGGCGACCGTGACCAGCTCTACGTCTCCGGCCACTCCTCTGGTGGCCACCTGTGCGGCGTGGTGATGACCACGGACTGGAGCCAGCACGGGCTGCCGGCCGACACGGTGAAGGGCGGCGTGTGCAGCAGCGGCATGTTCGAGCTCTACCCCGTCTCGCTCTCCGCGCGCGCCTCGTACGTCCGCTTCACGCCGGAGACGCTCGAGCTGCTGAGCCCCCAGCGCCAGCTGCGGTTCCTCCACGCGCCCATCGTCCTCGCCTACGGCACGAACGAGAGTCCCGAATTCATCCGCCAGACGCGCGACTTCGCGGAGGCGCTGAAGGCCGCGGGCAAGCCCCACAAGGTCCTCGTGGGCGTGGGCTACAACCATTTCGAGATGAATGAGACGTATGGCAATCCCTACGGCCTGTTGGGACGCGCGTCACTGGAGTTGATGGGACGCGAGCCACACCAGGGGCAGCAGAACAAAGACAACAGGTAGAGGAGCTCCCCATATGAATACCCGTCGCCGCAATCTCCCCTTCGCCGCGCTCACCACGCTGCTGCTCGCCGCCTGCCGCTCGTCCCCCCCGCCCGTCATCGCGGACGTGGACTCGGACTATGACGACATCGCCTCGCTCGCGTACCTGTGCCAGGAGCACCAGCGCGGCACCCTGCGGCTCGCCGCCGTCACCGTCACGAACAGCGGCGCCGGCTACCCGGGCAAGGCCGTGCGCAACGTGCGCTGCGTGCTGGAGGCCTGCGGGCTGAAGGAGGTCCCCGTAGCCGATGCCACGCCCATCACGCCCAATGCCTTCCCGGCCCGCATCCGGGACAACGTGGACGGCATTCTCGACAACATCTTCGCCGACTGCACCGCCAGCGCGGAGTCCACGCAGAAGAGCGCCCCGGCGCTGCTGGCCGAGGTGGCCCTGGCCGCGTCCGAGCCCGTGACGGTGGTGGCCACCGGGCCGCTGTCCAACCTGGCCGCGGCGCTCCAGGCCGAGCCCGAGCTGAAGGAGCGGATTGCGCGGACCTTCATCATGGGTGGGGCCGTGTCCGTGCCCGGCAACCTCTGCTGCGGGGTGTCTGACGCCTTCGACAAGACGCAGGAGTTCAACATCTTCGCGGACCCGCCCGCCGCGGCCGCAGTGCTGCGCTCGCTGCCGGCCGAGAGCGTCTCGCTCGTCCCGTTGGATGCGACGAACAAAATCCCGCTGACGCGGGCCTATGCCCAGCGCCTCTCCGAGCAGGCCACCACCGGGCCCGCCAAGGTCGTCTCCGCCGTCGCCAACCACCCCAACATCCTCGCGGGTGTCGACGCGGGCCGGCTGTTCTGGTGGGACCCGCTGGCGGCCATGGCGGCCTTCCATCCCGAGGTCGTCACCTTCGAGCCGCAGGCCCTGGAGGTGGTGATCGACGGGGCCTCGGCGGGACGGACGCGCGTGGCCGAAGGCGGGCAGCGCACCCGCGTGGGCGTGGGCGCCGACGCCCAGCGCTTCGAGGACCTGCTGCTGGAGGTGCTCAACTCCCGCGAGTAGGCCTCAGTCCGAGCCCGCCGCCGAGCCGATAGGCTTGACCTCGGGAGCCGGGGACTCCTTCTTCGGCTCCGCCGTCTTCAGGTCCACCGCCAGCGCGTCGACGCCGTGGTAGCCCTTGGCGCTCACCTCGCCGCCCCGGAAGAGCGCCCAGCCCTGGAGCTGGCTCGGCATGAAGGAGCGGGTCATGTGCCACAGCTGCGGGCCGCTGTTGGCCAGGTAGAGGTAGAGCATCCGCTTCGGGTTCCACGGGTTGGGCAGCGCCACCGCGAGCCCGTCATCCGAGCGCCCATACGTCTTCCCCTGCCAGCGGAAGAACCGGCGGCCGATCTCCACCGGCAGCTTCTTCTCCGCGGCGAGCCGCGCCACCAGCCCGTTGTCCTCGGCACCACCGAGCACGAACAAGTCCCGGCTCGCCAGCTGCGCATCCGTCACCTCGGCGTCCGGCTCGAGCGGCGCGAGCTGGTCCGTGAAGGCATCCGCCACGACATCGCGGAAGTTCAGGGTCAGCGTGCGATCCGCCTCCACGCCGCGAGCAGTACCGTGGACGAAGAGCAGCTGGCTGAAATCATCCAGCGCGTTGGAGAGCACCTGGAAGTGCTCTCGCGGCACGGGGATGTCGTTGGACGGGTTGAACACCACGCGCACGGGCTGCTCGGCCACGTGGAAGGAGAAGGTCTCGCGCGCGTCCTTCACCTCCACGCGCTCCAGCGTCGAGCCCTTGGCGGAGACGAGCTCCACGGAGGAGACGAAGTGATAGGGCTTGCCCCCCTGCTCCACCTTGACCGTCACGTCGTAGCCGTCCTTGGCCTTCGTGGCGCTGGCAGCAATGCGCGGCTCGGGCAGGCCGCCGCGCTCCACCCACTGGGAGATGAAGGGCTTGAGATCCCTCCCCGCGGCCTCCGAGGCGGTGCGCACGAAGTCCGCCGTGGTGATGTTCTTGTTGGCGTAGCGCTCGTGGACGGTGCGCATCACCTTCGAGAAGGCCTTGTTGCCGAGCAGCAGCCGCAGCTGATGCAGCAGGAAGGTGCCCTTGATGCGCGGAATCGCGTAGGTGCCGTAACGGCTGTACGAGGTGCGCGCGGCCGTGGGCACCACATCCTCCTCGCGAGAGGTGAGGTACAGGTAGCGGCTGTTGAGCTCCGCCAGGGCATCGCGCTGCTGCTCGAAGGCCTTGTCCGCGGAGTCCGGCAGCTTGTTGAGCTGGTTCCAGTAGGCGGCCGTGCCACTCACGAGCCAGTTCTCGCCATCGGTGGCGGGGAACATGGTGTTGGCCCACAGGAGCTTCTTGTCGAAGCCGAGGGCGTCCTTGACCTTGGTGGTATCCCGCTTCGTCGCAGCGGCCTTCTCCTCCTTCGCGAGGGCCTTGGCGCGAGCGGCCTTGAGCTTGTCGGCGACGAAGATGGGGCTGAAGGTGGTGTAGCCGAGCGTCAGGTGGGGCGAGGCGCCGGGGAGGTCCTGGATCCACCGGCCACCCACCATCTTCTCGCGCAGGGTCGTCTTGCCGTAATGGGCGAGGAACATGAGCCGGCTGGCCATCTCACCGGTGGTGATCTTCCCATCGCAGGCGTGGGGCCGGTTGATGGGGCTGGAGGCCATCATGCGGATGGCGTTGTCCAGGTCGATGCCGCCCTTGCCGTACTGCTCGAAGTACTTCTGGAAGGCGATGTCCCGGTTCCAGGTGTTGAAGGCCAGGTCCACGGGCGCGTTCTGGGGGTTGGGGATGTACTCCTTGCGCACCTCGAGGTCCCGGTTGTTGTTGTTGGCCCAGATGAAGTCCTTGAGGTTGCCCGGGGTGTTGGCGGCGTTGCCCCTGCTTCCGGTGCGCCACAGCTTCGTCTTCTTCGTGCCGAGCGTGAAGCAGGCGCCCTCACCCGTCTTGGCGTCCGCCAGGGTCCAGTCGTTGGTGTAGAGGCCGTTGTTGCGATCCTTCAGGATGCGCGTCACGTCCTCGATGGACGAGGCGTACTGGGCCGCCTTGCGGATGCGGTTGCTCTGGGGCGTGCCATCGGGATCGAAGGGCGTCTGACCCACCGTGGTCTCTCCGATGACGATCCCCGCGTCGTTGATGAACCAGTCCGCGCCGCTGTGGATGCCGCCCGGGAAGGTCTGCATGATGAAGCGGTGGCCGCGGGTGGGCTGCACGTCCAGCATCACGTCCCAGTGGACGCCCGTGTAGCCGTTCCACATGAAGATCTGCCCCATGATGAACTGACCATCCTTGGTGGCCGAGCGGGTGGCCACGAAGGACGAGCAGTGATCACCCTCGCCCGCCCGGGCCGACTCGTCCTCGGCCTTGAGGAAGGAGCGCCCGGTGAGCGACGTGGCGCTCACGCGGTTGGCGTCCTCGAGCTGGCCCAGGTCCACCGCCGAGTTGAGCGAGGCGATGTCCAGCACATCCAGCTCGCGGTCCTTGAACTTCACGCCGGCCTTGTTGACGCCGTCGGCGATGCCCTTCATCTCCTCGAGGTACTCGGGGTCGTACTTGCGCAGGAAGATCGAGTCGGTGAGCAACCGCACCTGGGACCAGCCATTGACGGCGTCCTGGCGGTTCTTCTGGATGCCCAGCTTCTCCATGTAGCGGACGATGTCCTCGGCCACGAGCTCGCCGTACTGCTGGCCGCGCTCGTACGGCTCGCCCTCGATGTGGATGTACTTCCATCCGCCGTCGTCGTAGCGGAAGCCCTTGCCGGCCCAGCGCACGGACTCCATGGGGATGTAGGCGGTGATGTCGTCCACCTCCTCGAGGCGCACGTCATCGACCCAGGCGGAGCCGGTGGCCTTGCCGTTGCGGCCCAGGTGCACCTGCACGCGGTCCGAGGCCTGGATGGCGAAGAAGAGCACCGAGACGCGGCCGTCCTGGTCCGCGCCCTGGGTGGGCGAGCAGTTGGTGAAGGGGAAGCTCTTCATCGACAGGCAGGCGCCGATCGCCGTGGGGTAGCGCGCCTGGGGATCGGCCTGCACGCCCCGGGTGCGCACCCACGCGCTCAGACGGTAGAGGCGGCCCACCTGGAGCTTCACGGGCTCGGACTGGACGGTGGTCTCGGCGCCGCTGGCCGGGTTCTCGATGAAGAGCCCCCGCGCGCCCTCGGCCTTGCCGTCCGGACTGGAGGTCACCCTGCCCTCGCCCGTCGAGGTCCAGCCGGTGGGATGTCCCGAGGAGGCCAGTGACTCGAAGCCAGCGTTGAGCACGGGCACCTGCGCGGCCCATGAAGCGGGCGCGTGGAGCGCTCCCGCGGTGAGCAGCAGTGCGCCGAGGAATCGCGAGGTCATTCGGAGAGGGGTCATGTCCTTCCCGGAGTGAGGTGGAAATGCGGGGTCCGCGTACTTCTCCCGCTCCGCCCCCCATCGTCAACCCTCGGCCGTCACTCCTTCCAGATGGGACGGCGCTGGATTCCTCCGGGTGGCGCCGAGTTCAGGACAATGGGCGGAATGAGGGGATACTGCGAGCGGGTGCGGATACCCCGTACCCTCGCCAACCGGACGAGCGCGATGCCTTCGACGAAGACGTGGGCGTCGGTGGCCAGGGCGAATGCATTTCCCACCCCTGATTTGCGCTCGCGCTCCATCCTGGACGCGTAGGCCTCGATCGCGGCCAATAACCCCTTTTCAAAGCCCTGGGGATCCCCCCGCACCAGCGCGCTCAGCACGTCGAAGCGAGGGTACTCGGCGCCCTCGAGGACCCGCTCCATGCGATCCATTCCCTCGAGCAACTCCTCCCGTGTGCCGCCCGGAGACACGAGCCTGGGCAGGAGGAGGAAGAACCAGAAGTCCTCCTCGTACTCCATGCCCTCCTGCCACTTCGTCTCCGCGAGCGCATCGATGCGCCGGGCCAGCCCCACGTCCCCGAGCGCCAGGGCATCCAGCAGGGGTTCGGCGCGACCGCGTGCCATGTAATACGGATCCACCCCGGACCCGAGATGCTTCCGCTCGAGGAACTGCAGCCAGGCATCCGCGGCCTGGTACAGACAGAAGAAGAAGCCCTCGGCGTCGTAGTTGGCGAGCAGCAGCCCGCAGGCCATCCTCCGGTAGAGGAGGCAGACGTCGAGCACGTGCTTGGGGTGCACGCCCCCCTGACGCAGCGACTCGAGCCGCAGATCGATGAGCTGCCCGATGTTCTCGTTGGTGAACTCAAGTTCCTTGATACCCATGGTCCCTCACCCCGCGGTCATCAGCTTGTCGAAGGTGTTGACCAGAATGCGTGAGCCCGAAGCCGCCTCGAGTTGCCCGCGTTGGCGTGCCACGAGACCGTGTGTCTGGAGCCGGACCGCTCCGGCGGTGCGAAGGGCCAGTTCCAGCGCCAGGACATGCCGGCGGCGCATGGCCGCCCGCTCGAGCGCCAGCAGGAGCGTGTCGCCGCTGAACGGCTGCCCGAACAGGTAACGCATACGAGGGTCGAATTGCCCGCGGGCCTGCTGCCACCACCTGGCGATGGCATCGACGGCCGGCACGGGGAGATCCTCCTCGGGCTTCGGAACCAGGTCCGTCTCGAGGTCCTCCTCCAGGGGAGGCAGCGCCTCGTCCGATTCCGGCGGTGCTCCGGCGTAGCGGCCCTCGATGCGCAGGCCCGTGATGGCGGAGAAGGACTCCGCCGCGAGAGCGGCGACAGGAGCCTCGCGCATCGCCTCGAGACACGCATCCGCCGCGGCAAGCCGTCCACTGAAGCCCAGCGCCCAGAGGGCCGAAGCCCGGGCGTTCTCTTCACCCAGACCCCTCAGCACGAGCTCCAACTCCCTGTCCCCGCCTCCGAACGCCAACACCCCCCACGCCCAGGCGCGCTCCGCGGAGGGCACCTGGGCCAGCTCTCGGCAGGCCACCCAGGCCGCTCGTGAGCCAGACAGGAGCCCCAGCTCGATACCCGCCCTGCGCACGGCGGGAGCCGGCGCGGCGAGTGCGGCGGGGATGAGGCCCGCGCGAGAAGCCTCGGGAAGGAACCGCGCGCAACGCAGCGCCGCGCTCCGGACCCGGCTGTCCTCGTGCGCGAGGAGCGGGGCCAGGGTCCGCGCATCCGGCGCCTCGGCATGGAACGCCGACACCTGGAGCGCCAGGACCCGCAGGGCGGCGATGGGTGAAGTGAGCAGGGGCTTCAGCCGCTCGGCCCTCTCGGGTCCTTCCCAGAGCTCCAGCGCACGCTGGATGGCCCTCCGACGACCCTCCTCCCCCTCCTCCAGGGCCATCAGCAGACCCTCGTACGCCGCGTCTCCGCGTTCGGCGAGCAGCACCCAGGCCGCAGCGGCGATGCGCTCCGGCTCGTCCGACTCCAACGCGGGCTCGACGAGCCGCTCGGTGATGAGCCTCCCACCCTCCGCGAGCGCCTCGAGGTGGGCCAGCAGACGCTGTTCCTCGCGGCCCGTCTCGTCGAGATCGAACAGCGGCGAGACCAGACACCGCTCACGCCTGGACCACAGGAAGGAGGCCTCGTCCAGGTGCTCTTCGAAGATATCCCAGCGGGGGAGCAGATCTTCGCGCAAGGCCACTAGTACTCTTCCTTGCAGATGGGACACACCTTCTTGTCCGAGCCCTGGCCGATGGCGACGACGGGCGGCTGGAGCAACGGAGCCGGAGGCGTGTTCTTGTCATTGTGCAGCATGAGGTCCATGGCGCGGGCCACGTTCTTGCCTTCGATCTTCACGTCGAAGGAGTAGTTGACGAACTCGGCCTTGCCCTTGGTCTTGCTCGAGGCCACGCCGCCGCCCGCGGTGCCGCCCTCGTCACCGGTGCTGGTGCTGAAGTTCGAGTCCTTCAGGCACGGGGGTTTGCCCTCCACCGTCACGGTCTTGCTCGCCTGGGCCGTGTCCGCCGAGCGCGCGATGTTGGGGTACGGGATGGGGATGGGCCCTCCCGGGCTGGGCGTCTTGCAGACGTCCGGGAAGGCCACGGTGGTCCCGTTGCTGCTCTGCGTCACCACGGACATCTTGTTCACACCGACCGTGTTGGCCATGGGTCACCTCATGTCCAGAGGGGCTGGCGTTGGAGCCCTTCGGGGGGAGTGGAGAGAGAGGAAGCGGGGACGAGCCGGTACTCGGAGCGGATGCTCAGGCCCCGAATCCTCGCGACCCGGACGAGCGCGACGCCCTCGACGAACACCTCGGCCTCGGTGGACAGGGCATACGGGTTGCCCATTCCCGAACCGCCCTCGCGCTCCATCTCGGCCGCCCAGGCGTCGGTCAGGGCCTCCAGCCCTTGCTCGAAACCACTGACATCACCGTGGAGCAACGCCTTGAGCACGTCATATCGCGGATATGTGATTCCCTGGAGGGCCTGCTCCATCTGCCTCAGCCCATCGAGCAGCGACTGCGCATCCGAGGTGGGGGACGCGAGCTTCGGCAGGAGCAGGAAGAACCAGAAGTCCTCCTCGTACTCCATGCCCTCGCGCCACGTCGTCTCCGCGAGCGCGTCGATGCGCTGGGCCAGTGCCACATCCCCGAGGGCCAGGGCATCCAGCAGGGGCTCGGCACGGCCGCGCGCCATGTAATACGGGTCCAGGTCGGACCAGGAGTGCTTGCGCTCGAGGAACTGGAGGTACGTGTCGGCCGCGCGGAAGAGGCAGAAGAAGAAGGTACCGGCGTCGTTGCCGGACAAGAGCTCACCGCAGCCCAGGCGCCGGAACATGCGAGCCAGGTCGAGCACGTGCTTGGGGTGCACGTTCCCCTTGCGCAGCTCCGCGATCCGCAGCTCGATGAGCTGGATCAGGTTGGCGTTGATGAGTGATGGATCCATGGTGTCTCCGGTGAGCCAGCAGTCACCACGTGAAGCGCTCGCCCTGCTCGCAAACCGCCAATCCAGTTAACTTCTCGTCCTTGAGCCGCTGGACCAGATCTGAGCGAATGACGATGACTCTTGGCCACTCTCCCAACCGGAAGAGTTTTGCATCAGGAGGGATTTTCTCCTTCAAAACCTTCAATTTCTTGACCCTGAGAACCCGCCCATCAACGCTGCTCACGTTGAACGCTGAATTCTCGCGATCCATGCATGGCACTGTCAACAGAAGGTTGGCGACGTAGAACCGCCCCTTCGTCGGACGTCCGCGTTTGTCGTTCAAGGTGAACGGCAAATACTCGACCACGTTCCCAGCAACACCTTCAGCTTCGAGTACCTCCCGAGCTTTGGAAGATATGATCAACTCTGCCGAGATGTTGTCGACGAAATCGCAGAGCATGTCCCCCCCCTCCTCGGACAGGCTGAAGGTGGTGGACTCCGTAATGAGTCCTTTCAGGCTGACACCACGCGCGAGCTTCGAGTCATCGGGAACATTTCCGCTGATGTCCCTTATGTGGGCAACCCGAGGGTCCTCATTTGTGGTGAAAACCAGATAAGATATTTCATTGCTCATTGCTCACCCATCTATGGCTCGTGCCATCACTTCGGTTCGAGAACGAAAAAACCCTTTTCGAGAAATTCTTCTCGCTGCTCATTGCAGAGATCTGTCATCTCTCGACTAAAATCGGTGGCGGCGTTCTCCTCGGCATCATGGGGTTGCTCGGAGGGATTCCTCAGGGCGTCATCCAGAATCTTACGGATGGGCTCCAGTTTCTTCTCGAGCGACTTCGAATAGGGCTTGTGGTCCGCGCCCATCTGCCAGGGGATGTGCGCGGCCAGATCCAGGATGCGTGCTGGGTAGACCTCGTTCGGCAGCAGGATCATGTTGACCTGGTTGTGGATGTTCCATGAGCCCTGCATGACCACCCTCGCCCGCGACATGTAGTTGATCTCGCTGGGATTGGAGCTGGGTCCATTGAGCACGTACTCCTGGAAGGCGCTGGCGGGGATCATGTGGTGGTGGTCGTGCTCGTACGGGTACCACTTCCCGAGGCCCTGCCCTCCTGGAACGTTGGTCTCCTTGATGTGGAAGTTGACGGGCGCGACACGCTGCCACACGTCCTCGCGGATTTCGGACGAGACCCCCGTGAAATCGGACTCGTAGTTCTTGACCTCGTTGTCCTTGGTCGCGCCGAAGACCCGCCGGAAGTCCTTGGGGTGCAGGATCATGCGGTGTTTGACGTCCCAGGCGTGGGGATCCTGCGCGAGCCAACCCAGTGACTTCCCGTACCGCCCTCTGTACGCATCGAGGAATCTCATCCCCTTGCCCGCCCCCGAGCGCTCCTTATGGGCCGCGATGTCCTCGGCGAGATGGGTGAACTCCGGCGTCGTCCTGCTGTGGGTCTCCTTGCGCCGGGTGATGTCCAGGACGATGTAGCCGAGCAACATCGCCACCTCCCGGTTGTCCTTTCGAGCCCGGCCCCCCAATACCGGATGAGGGCGTGTGTTGTAGACGTGCGGTTCGCTCTCCGCTCGCTTGATGCCGTTGGCGCGGTAGTGGCACGGGTGCGTGTCGTACCGGGCCGAGGGAATCGCGATGCACTCGTCGTTGGACTCGCCGTAGCCGTGCTTCCAGAAACACGGCTTGCCCGGGGCCTTGTTGTGAAGATCGGTGAGGACCTTCCTGTCATCGATGTGTCTGCTGTCCGGAGCATTGACGGCTTTAGAACTCTTATCCGAGCTCATCGACGAACTCCGTGTTGCTGTGGGGAAGAAACAGGAGACTCGGCCCGGCGCAGGAGCGCGGCGGCCACCGCCCCCGTGTCGGCGCTGGACCAGATCAGCACATCGCCTCCGGCGGCATGGCCACGGAACAAAGCGCGTGCTCCAGTCACCACCGAGAGGGCACCACTGGCCGCGCCCGTGTCCCCCAGGGATGCGGCAAGCCAGTACTGGGCGGCCGAGGAGAGCGCCCGGTTCGCGGAGAGACGCACAAGCGCGTTGGCCCACTCCTCCGCCCGGGCATCCTCTCCGTTCAGATCTCCGTAGATGGATGCAATCGCCCTGTCGCGAGGGAGGACCTTCTCGATGACCTCGGACAAGGCAACACCGGCGGAGCGAGCCCCGGAGGCCCGGCTCTCCCGTTCCTGTCCCAGTGAGATCCCCTCCACGACGCACTGGAGGGTGGCCTTGCGTGCCCTGGCCCTGGCCAGGGGCTCGACGAGGAAGGCCGCCGCGCCTTCGCCGGGCATGAGCCCGCGAGGCGTGAGGTTCGTCTTCAAGCGTCTGGAGGCCGCGAGCACCTGGAGCGTATCGCTCTCGAGCAGGCTGTCCACGCCCACGACGAGCGCGCGCTCTGTCTGGCCGCGCTCGATGGCCACCGAAGCCTCGTGAAGCGCCCAGAGCGCCGCGGCATGGCCTCGGAAGAGGACGCGCCGGCGGTTCTCCATGATGGGAAGCCGGGTACGAGACGCGAGCTCACCCACGAGGTGCTCCTCGAGGAGCTCGTCGTAGAAGTCGATCTCCGCGTTCCTCGTGCGCGAGAGGCCCACGTAGAGAGAAGTGCCCTGCCAGAACCCGGCCCCTTCCTGATGGAGCGAGGCATGGTGCAGCAAATCCTCCACGGCGTGGGTCGCCATGCGGAGGTAGCGCCCCATGCCCTGGAATCCATCGGTGATGCCACGCAGTGGATGGGCGGTGAGGAGCGTATTGGCGTTCCCGTCATCCGCGGGTACCTCGAAGTCCACGGGCCAGGGCCTCACCATTCCGCAACGGAGGGCTCCGTACGCCGTCACCACATCATGCCCGACCGTCGTCACGAGGCCGAGACCCGTTATCGCCAGATGCGCCATGGTCCCTATCTAGAGGAAGAAGCCGACACCGCGATGTCCCAGACATCGTCAGGGCCATCCTTCAAGGGAACACTCCCCCGCCACAGCAGCATGATGCGATGGATATCGGTATCGATGATGCAGGTATCGAGTTTCATCTCCAGCCGGGTGTCCCCCGCGAACGACAGGCGCACGGTGACTTCCGGAGGCGGCTGGGCGGGCAGCTGGAAGGACAGCGGTTGGGGAGACGCGTTGACGAGCGAGACGGGCTCGTCTCCCTTCAAATAGCCCGGTGCCACCAGTCCGGGCGAGGCGGCGTTGTAGAAGCGCGGGTCGAAGTCCCTCGGCAACCGGGGCATGCGCTGCTTGCGCCAGGCCTCGTCGTAGGTGCCGGCGTAGGCGGCGCGCGGCTGCCAGTGCGGTGAGATGAAGCCGAAGCCCGCCGGTGGCACCACCTGGCCGAACTGCCTCAGGGGCTGCTCCGGATCCTCCAGGTTCGGCAGGCGGAGCCCTTCCTCGAACCGCCGTGAGTCCGAGCGGAAGCCCACTCCCACGGGGTTGCGCGGCTCGAAGGTGTGCCGGGCCGGGGCCGGGTGACTCCGGTCCCACCCACCGAAGGCCCGCTCGTAGTGCAGGGGTATCCGCTCGAAGGGGAGCGGCCGGGTCATCGAGAGGGTCCCCAGGCTCTTGAACCACACGCGATCGCCCGTGACACGAACGGATTTCCGCAGCGGCCCCACCTGCAAGGAAACCACGAGCGACGTGGTGTTCCGCTCGGTGGCATGCGCATGCCCCACCAGCACGATGTCCGTCGCGGGCTTGCCGGGCGCGCACTCCGGCTCGTAGCGGTAGCTGGACGTCTCGGGCTCTCCCCAATACTCGCCCGCGAGTTGGATGGGCACCTGCTCGTCCGCCACGCGAAGCTGCCCCTGCGCGAGCAGGTAGGTGGCCTTGACGACGACCACCAGCAGAGGCCGCCCCTCCGGGTCCGCCAGAGCCAGGGGCTCGCAGACGAACGGGGTTCGGTTGTCGATGGGGTTCCGCATGGCGCTCGTTCGATTATGTCACGGCCCGGAAAGTGCCTGTTTTGACCCGGAAATGGGAGGGAGGAGTGGGGCACGGTGGGTGAAGCATCCCTTCACTCACGGAGAAGGTCCGGCCGCGATACCTGCCCGGAGTCCCAGCCAGCCTCGACGCTTTACTTTGGCCAGGAACAATTTCGGGCCATGCTGCGTCGCGAGTGCGTTCTACATCCTGGATCATCCTGTGGCTGTGCGCCGGCTGCACCGCGCACGTTGTGCCCACCATCGCCTCGTCGAATGTGGCGGCTCCGTCCCTGGAGGCCTCGGCGTCTCCTGGCTCGGCGGCCGGCCAGCCCGACACAGCGCCTTCACAGGAGAACGGGGCGTCACAGCCTCCGGTGCTCCCGGAGCGCGTGACACAGGTGGTCGAGCACAATGACGCGGCCCTCCAGGCCTCCGTCGGCGCCGCGGACAGTGGTGACGACGAGGGAGAAGAGGATGAGCCGGCGGACGCCTCGGATGCGGATGAGGGCGAGGCCCAGGAGGCCCAGGCAACGACGGGCGAGGCCCCCACCGGGCCGCTGTACACCGCGGAGCTGTCGGACGAGCAATTGACGGAGATGTGGAAGAAGGACCCCGCCAGCCTCGGGTCCATCTCCGTGGGGTTCGTCGAGAGCGGCCGGATGGTGAACGCGGAGCGCTTCCCCGAGGGGGATGATTGGATCGTCGTCTCGCCCGAGCTGGCGTGGGGCACCCGGGAAACACTGGACTACATCGCCAAGGCCATCCGCGAGGTGCGAGCCGCGTATCCGAAGGCTCCCCCGCTCCGGGTGAACCAGCTCAGCTCGCGCGAGGGCGGCTACCTGCGGCCCCACAAGAGCCACCAGAACGGCCGGGACGTGGACCTGGGCTTCTACTACCCCACCGCCGAGCCCATCCGGGTGCGGGCGCGCGAGAAGCACATCGACCTCGAGCTGAACTGGGCCCTCATCAAGGCGCTCGCCGTGCACACCGACGTGCAGATGATCCTCGTGGACAAGCGCGTCCAGAAGGTCCTGTACGAGTACGCGCTGCGCAAGGGCGAGAACAAGGAGTGGCTGGACTCGCTCTTCCACGCCGGCTCGAAGTCCCTCATCAAGCACGCGCGCGGCCACCGCGACCACTTCCACGTGCGCTTCTACAACCCGCGCGCCCAGGAGCTGGGACGGCGCATCGCCCCGCTGCTCGCGCTGCAGCCCGACAAGAACATCCAGATGCACCGGGTGCGCTCGGGCGACACGCTCGGCGCCATCGCGCTGCGCTATGGCTCCAGCGTGCAGTCCATCAAGAAGGCCAACCGGATGCGCAGCACCTTCCTGCGCCTCGGCCAGGTGCTCGCGGTGCCCCTGCGGGGCCCCTGCACCCGCTGCCCCGTGCCTCCGCCCCTCGTCGTTCCTCCGCGGCGGATGCCGCCCGAGCTCGTCGAGCAGGCGCCGGCCGTGGCCACGAAGCAGACGCCCCAGGCCGCTCCGGCGTCCGCCGCTCCCGCCCCCGTCCCGGAGCAGACGGCGGAGGTCACCCTGCAGGCGCCGGCCGCCGCGACGCCCCCGCCCTCCTCGGAGCAGCCCGCCGTGGCCGCGCAGCCCGAGAACACGGGCGGCAGCGCGCCGGCGAGCACGCCCGGGACGAAGCCCGGCGTGCCCGAGACGCCTCGGGAGGTCCCCTCGGGCGTGAGCCTGCCGGCGGTGACCCACACCTCGGCGTCGATCCTTCCGGTGATGCCGTCGTTGACGCGGTAGTGGGTGTGGGAGCGGAGCGGGAGCGCGGGGACTCCGCGCTCCCCCGCTCCCGGGTGACGCGGATCAGGTCTGGGCCCGACGGCTCGCCTTCTTCTCGCGCTCGCCCAGGGCCGCCTGGAGGAACTTCCCCGCCAGCTTCCGGCCGATGAGCTCCTGGGCGACCATGCCCGCCTCGACCAGCTTGTCGAGGTTGATGCCCGTCTGCACGCCCATGCCGTGGAGCATGTAGACGATGTCCTCGGTGGCCAGGTTTCCGGCCGCTCCCGGAGCGTAGGGGCAACCGCCCAACCCGCCGATGCTGGCGTCGAACGTCGTCACGCCCATCTGCAGGCCCACCAGCGCGTTCGCCAGCGCCGTGCCGCGCGTGTCGTGCAGGTGCAGCGCCAGCTTCTCCACCGGGATGTGCTCGAGCAGCGCGGAGAGGATGGCGTCCGTCTGCCTCGGCGTGCCCACGCCGATCGTGTCACCCAGGCTGAGCTGGTAGATGCCACCGTCCACCAGCGCGCGGCTGATCTCCACCACGCGCGATACGGGCACCTCGTTCTCGTAGGGGCAGCCCCACACCGTGGACAGGTAGCCACGCACCCGCATCCCCGCCTTCAGGGCCGCCTCGGTGGTCTGCCTCGCCTCGGCCACCGCCTCGGCGATGCTCTTGTTGATGTTCTTCTTCGAGTGGGCCTCGGACGCGGAGATGAAGACCGCGGCCTCCTCCAGGCCCGCCTCCTTGGCGCGCGACAGGCCCTTGAGGTTGGGCACCAGCGCCGAGAAGGTGACGCCCTCGCGCCGCCCCACCAGACGCAGCAGCTCCTCCGCGTCCGCGAGCTGGGGAATCCACTTCGGGGACACGAAGGACGTGACCTCGATGCGCTTCTCCCCCGCGGCGATCAACGCCTCGACGAGCCGCGCCTTGTCGCGCGTGGGCAACGTGCGCAGCTCGTTCTGCAGGCCGTCGCGAGGGCCGACCTCGTAGATGTCGACCCGTTCCGGCAGCCTGCCGAGCCCTGTCACGCGCGGGCCGCGATGTTGGTTCGTATCCACTGGACGATGTCCTGCGTCGAGCTTCCGGGTGTGAAGATCTCCGTCACCCCCAGGTTCTTGAGCTTGGGGATGTCGTCGTCCGGGATGATGCCCCCGCCGAACACCGCGATGTCATTCGCGTTGCTCTTCTTCAGCAGATCGATCACCGCCGGGAAGAGCGTCATGTGCGCTCCCGACATGATGGACATGCCGATCGCGTCGACGTCCTCCTGGATGGCGGCGTTGACGATCATCTCGGGCGTCTGGTGCAACCCCGTGTAGATGACCTCCATGCCCGCGTCGCGCAAGGCCCGAGCGATGATCTTCGCTCCGCGGTCGTGACCATCCAGGCCCGGCTTGGCCACCAGAATTCGTAGCTTCCTCTCAGCCATGTCGCAGCTCAGCTCCCACGATGAGATCGGTTGACGTGCCCGACGGCGGCTCCCCCTCCAGCCCGCCATGCACCCAGCACATCGAAAATCCCGTGAAGTCCAACAGTTGGATCAAATCCGCAAGGGGATAGTAACGGACGGCATATTGCCCTGAAAGGACGCGTCCGTCCGGGAATGTCAGTCGCCTGGAGGCCTCGTCCCGACCACGCGCCGCGTCGAAACGGCTCCGCTCCTCCAGCAGGCTTCCGTCCGGTAATCGAGTGGAGAAGGAGGCCTCGGGTTGGGCCGCGAGCCGCTCGTACGGCACGGTGTGCAGCACCAGACGCCCTCCCGGCCGCAGGCACCGCGCCACCTCGCTCAGCAGGGCCACGTGCTCCTCGTCCGAGAAGACGAACAGTGTCGAATACCAGGCGTACGCCCCCGCCAGCGAGCCCGTGCGGAATGGGAGGGAGCGGAGATCCGCTCGCACCGCTGGAAAGCCTGGGAGCCGCTCCTGGAGTGAAAGAGCATCCAGTTCCAGGCCGATGACACGGCCCGCCAGGGGGCCCTGCGCATTGAGGCGCGCGGCGTGCCGGCCGTGGCCACAGCCCAGGTCCACCACGGGCCCGGGCACCCGGAGATCCGCGAAGTGCTTCGCGAGATATGCCGCCTCCTTCGCCGTCATCTCTTCCGAGATGAACGGCAGCGTGGAGCGCAGGTACAGCTCGCCGAAGAAGCTCATGGCGTTGGCCTCCAGGGCCAAAGGCCACGGGTTATCCGACCCTGTGACCCGGAGACCCGGCACATCCCCTCACCCCGACCCTCTCCCAGAGGGAGAGGGAGGGAGGGGGCGCTCAGAACGCGCCGCCCTCGCGGTACGCGCCCCAGACCTTGCGGAACACGTCGCAGATCTCCCCCAGCGTCGCGTAGGCCTTCACGGCCTCGAGCACCGGCGGCACCATGTTGTCCGTGCCCCGCGCCGCGGCCTCCACCTTCGCCAACGCCGCGTCCACCGCCGCCTGGTCGCGCTCCGCCTTCACCTGGTTGAGCCGGGCGATCTGCGACTCGGCCACCTTCTCGTCGATGTGCAGCAGCTCGATGGGCGCGTCCTTGTCCGACTTGAACGCGTTCACGCCGACGATGAGCCGGTCACCCTGCTCCACCTCGCGCTGGAAGCGGTAGGCGCTCTCGCCGATCTCCTTCTGCGGGTACTGCTCCTCCACCGCCCGGATGATGCCGCCCATCTCGTCGATGCGGCGGATGTACTCGAGCGCCCGCTTCTCCATCTCGTCCGTGAGGTACTCGATGTAGTAGCTGCCGGCGAGCGGATCCACCACGCGGTCCGCGCCGGACTCGTGCGCGATGAGCTGCTGGGTGCGCAGCGCGATCGTCACCGACTCTTCGGTGGGCAGCGCGTACGTCTCGTCGAGCGAGTTGGTGTGCAGTGACTGGGTGCCGCCGAGCACCGCCGCGAAGGCCTGCAGCGCCGTGCGCACCACGTTGTTGTAGGGCTGCTGCGCGGTGAGCGACACGCCGGCCGTCTGCGCGTGCGTCTTGAGCTGCATGGAGCGCGGGTTCTTCGCGCCGAAGCGATCGCGCATCACGTGGGCCCAGATGCGGCGCGCGGCGCGGAACTTGGCGACCTCCTCGAAGAAGTCGTTGTGCACGTCCCAGAAGAAGGACAGCTGCGGCGCCACGTCGTCCACGTCCAGGCCGCGCTTCACGCACTCCTCGACGTAGCCGATGCCGTCGGCCAGCGTGAAGGCCAGCTCCTGCACCGCCGTCGCTCCGGCCTCGCGGATGTGGTAGCCGCTCACGGAGACCGGGTACCACTTGGGCATGTTCTTCGTGCAGAACTCGATCATGTCCGTCACGATCCGCACCGCGGGCCGTGGGCCGACGATCCACTCCTTCTGCGCGATGTACTCCTTGAGCATGTCGTTCTGGATGGTGCCCGCGAGCTTCGCCATCGGAACGCCCTGCTTCTCACCCACCGCGATGTACATGCAGAGCGCCACGATCGCGCTCGCGTTGATCGTCATCGAGGTGGTGACCTTGTCGAGCTGGATGCCGTCGAACAGGGTCTCGAAGTCACGCAGCGAGGAGACGCTCACGCCCTCCTTGCCCACCTCGCCGCGGCTCATGGAGTGGTCGCAGTCGTAGCCCATGAGCGCGGGCATGTCGAAGGCCGTGGACAGGCCCGTCATGCCGTGGCTGATGAGGTACTTGAAGCGCTTGTTGGTGTCCTCGGGCGTGCCGAAGCCGGCGAACTGGCGCATCGTCCAGAGGCGGCCGCGGTACATGGTGGGCTGGGGGCCGCGGGTGAACGGGAACTGGCCCGGCAGCCCGATGCGATCCGGGGACTCCGTCTTGCGATCCGCCAGCGTCACCACGTCGGGGATGGGGATGCCCGAGTCGGTGACGAACGACTTGCGGCGCAGCGGCATCTTCTGCGTCACCGCGGCCAGGTCGCTCTTCGCCCACTTCTCGGTGGCCTTGCCCACCGCCTTCACCGCGGCCGGGTCATAGGAGCGCACCACCCCGTTCTTCTTGCGCGGAGCGGCCTTGGCGGCCTTCTTCGCGACTGCCTTCACGGCCTTCGTGGCGGCCTTCATGGCCTTCTTCGCCGCCTTGGCGGGCTTGCTGGCCTTCGACACCTTGGTGGAGGTGGAGGACCGGCCGGCCTTCTTGGCGGACTGGTTGGAACGGGGAGCGGAGAGCCTCTTGGACTCGGTCGGGGAACGAGAGGAGGGCATGGTTGCGCGGGATGTAGCATCGGGGTGTAGGGGTCGCAAGCCGCCCGGCTCCCGATGTCCAGACGTCAGCGGCCCCGAGCGAGTCCCACCTTCAACCGGCGCACCGCTTCATCCAGCACCGCCTCCGTCTTGCAGAAGGCGAAGCGCGCCATCCCCTGCCCCAGGGACTTGTGCTCGGGACCATAGAAAACACTCGGAGGGATGGCCGCTACTCCCACCTCCGTCACCAGGTGGCGGCAGAAGGCCACGTCGTCCGCGAAGCCCCACCCGGAGATGTCCGTCATGATGAAGTAGCTGCCCTCGGGCACGTACGCCTTCAGCCCCGCTTCCGCGAGGCCCGACAGCAGACGCTCGCGCCTGGCCAGATAGGTGGCGGACAGCTCCTGGAAATACGCGTCCGGCATCCGCAGCGCCGCCGCCATCGCCGCCTGCAGAGGCGACGCCGTGGCGAATGTCACGAACTGGTGGGCCCGCTGCACCGCGTCACGCAAGGCCGGTGGCGCGATGATCCATCCAATCTTCCAACCGGTGAGGCTGAAGGACTTGCCGCCGCTGCTCACGCCTACCGTCCGGTCGGTCAGTGAGGGCACCGTGGCGGGACGCACGTACCGCGCCGGACCGAAGACGATGTGCTCGTACACCTCGTCCGAGAGCACCCGCACATCGAACTCGGCGCACAGCTCGCCGAGGAACTCGAGCTCCTCGCGGGTGAACACCTTGCCGGTGGGATTGTGGGGCGTGTTGAGGATGAGCAACCGCGTCCGGGGACCGAAGGCCGCGCGCACCTCGTCGCGGTCGAACCACCAGGTGGCGTGCGCGGCATCCGGCGGACGCAGCGGCACATAGCGCGCCTTCGCACCGATGAAGCCGATGTTGGCGTCGTACGAATCGTAGAAGGGCTCGAAGGCCACCACCTCGTCGCCCGGATCCACCAGGCCCAACATCACGCAGAGGATGGCCTCGGTGGCACCGCTGGTGACGGTCACCATGGTGTCCGGATCGATGCCGGTGTGTCCGTGGAAGCGCGCGCCGTGCTCGGCGATGGCCACGCGCAAGTCTCGCAGGCCGGTGCTGGGGGCGTACTGGTTCACCCCATCGGTGATGGCCCTGCGGGCGGCTTCCTTGATGGCCTCGGGCCCGTCGAAGTCCGGGAAGCCCTGCCCCAGGTTCATGGCCCCGTGCTTCAGGGCCAACGCGCTGAACTCGGAGAAGACGGTGGTGCCGAGGTGGGCCACGCGGCCCGCGAGGATTGGCCTGCTCATGCGTACGCTCCCTTGTTCAGGGGCGCACGATAGCGTCCATCCGCATCGGGCGCGCCACCGCTTCGCGCCGCGCCGTCGCCCGGCTCCAGCCCAGGGCCAGGCCCACCACCACCATCACCAGCGGCACCGCGCAGATCAGGTCCGTCGCGTAGTGGAAGCGGCCTACCAGGGTAGCGAGGATGAGGCCGAGCCCCGGCACCAACATCACCCGGAAGAAGCGCGGGACGAAGCGGAAGGCGTACACGAACACCACCAGCGTGGTCCCGGTGTGGCCCGAGGGGAAGCAGTCCCGGGCGAACGGCGGCATGCGCATCACCGAGTCCAGGAAGGGCGTCACCCACACGCCCTGGAGCGGCTGGGAGAACTCGCTGAAGAGGAAGTAGCGCGGGCCGATGGCCGGCACCAACGCGTAGCAGACATAGTTGAAGGTGAAGAAGAGACTGAGCGCCAGCAGGTACTCGTGGAAGGCGTCACGGCGACCGGTGAAGTACATCACCAGGCCCAGTGCCAACGGCCAGACGAAGTGGCCGTAGTAGCAGATCATCAGGATGTCGGTGAGCCAGGGCGGCACCACGTGCCCGAGCAGCACCGAGGCCTGGAAGCCGAACAGCCGCTGGTCCATGGTGGCGAGCTGGGCGTCGCGCAACCCCGGGGTGACGGCGGTCACCATCGGATTGAGCAGCCCATGGCTGAGGCTCAACACGGGCAGCAGCCAGAAGGAGGCCACGAAGGCCAGCAGCCGGTGCCGGGGGAAGTAGGACTCCAGGGTGCGCAGCACCAGGGGCCCGAGCGCGAAGATGGCGAAATGAACGGCGGACCTCGTGGAGCCAGGAGCCCACCGCGCGGGGCCCACGAGCGCCAGGGCGGCCAGTGAGCAGGCGACGACAATGACGATGTCGACTCCCCGCAGGTGGACGTCCCGAGCCCTCGCTCGAGCTTGGTTGTACGAGGTCCAAGGGTTCACGCCGACTTACGCTCCCCCGGTTCCGAAGCGGCCTCAGTGGCAACAGGCGCGCCGATCTCCAGGCTCCGAATCATGCCCCCCTCCTTCCTCCGCCCGGACCACCGCTCCATCAACGCGAGCATGGCCGGGAAGAAGACCGTGGTGCCCAGGAAGGTGCACACCACTCCCAGAATTGCAATCTGACCGATTGAGCGCAGTCCGGCGTGATGTGAGATCAACAGTGCGCCGTAGCCCGCGGCGTTGGACAGCGTGGCCACCACCGCCGCCAGGCCCGTGTGACGGACCACGTGACCCAGCGAGCCGGGGCCCTCCTCCTCGTACCGGTGGTAGAGGTGCACCGAGTTGTCCACGGCGATGGCGAGCAGGCTGGGCAGCACCACGGCGTTGATGAAGTTGAGCTGGACGTCGAAGAGGTACATGCCGCCAGCCAGGCACAGCATGCCCAGGAACAGTGGCCCGGCCACCAGGCAGGCACGCTTGAAGCTGCGCAGGCTGGCGAGGATGGTCAGGAAGACCACGGTCGCGGCGGCCCAGAGGATGAACGGACCATCCCCGCGCACCATGGAGAAGATGCGGGCGGCGATCCGGTTGCTGTCCAGCACCGCGAGGTCCACGCCCCGGGCCCTGGCTCCGTCGACCACCTCGTCGATCTGCGAGGCCCACGCCGATAGCTCACGGGTGTCGTGGTTGGACACCGAGGGGAACAACAGGAGGAACATGCCCTTGCCGTCGAGCGCCTCGAAGCGGCGCCGCACCTCCTCGGGCACCTGCTCCGGCCCGTACGGCTGGGCATCCAGCATCTTCTTCACGGTCTCCACGCGCGGATCGTTGCGCGCGCTCTCGGGCAGCTTCCGCAGCGTCTCGCGCAGCGCGGCGAGCTGCTCCTGGTGCGCCGGCACGTCCTGCGGCAGCAGATCATTGAGCGACGCGTACTGCTTGAAGGTGGACTCCTCGCCGTGCTTCGTCTTCACGTCGGTGATGACCTGCTGGACCACCTGCGCCTGCCGCAGATCGTCCACCAGGAGGATGGCGGGGTTGAGGGGCGAGCCGAGCTGCTCGACGATGTGGTCATCGAGCTGCACGGAGGACGCATCGCCCTTGAGCTTGCGCATGTTCGTCTCGAAGCCCACGCGCGGCAGCACATAGAGCGAGTAGCCCGCGAAGCCGAGCACCGCCAGCAGGATGCCGGCGATGACCGGCGTGGGCCAGCGCTTGCCGGTCGGCTGGAAGGCCTTCTCCGGGGCCTCGGGCGCGTGGCTCGCGGCCGGCTTGCGACCTGGCCGCAGACGCTCGGCGAGCACCAGCAGCGCGGGGCCCAGGCCGTACGCCATCAGCACGGAGAGGATGACGCCCACGCCGGCCAGCAGACCGAACTGCTTGAAGGCCTCGAACTGGGCGAACACGAGCACGAAGAAGGCGGCCGCGTTCGTCAGCGCCGAGGTGATGGCTCCGGCGAAGGTGCCGCGCACGGCCTCGGCCAGCGCCTCGGCGGCCGGGTGCTCGCGCCGCTCCTCCCAGTAGCGCATGGCCAGGTGGATGCCGTACTCCAGGCCCAGGCCGATGAGGATGGCCACCAGGAAGCCCGTGACGATGTTGAGGTGGCCGATGGCCAGCTCCGCGAAGGCGAACGTCAGCGACACGCCGAAGACGACGGGCACGCCCACCACGGCCAGCGCCCACAGCCGCCGCGTGGCCAGCAGGATGATGCCCACCGCCATCACCGCGGAGAGGATGCCCGCGCGCGTCAGGTCGCGGCGCATCACCCGATCCTCCTCGAGCCGGGCCTGGAAGGCGCCCGCGTAGTCCAGCCGCACCCCGGGCCAGCCCTGGGCCACCTCGGCGGCCACGCGCTTCACGTCGTCCACCAGCTTCTGCGCGAACACGAGATCGCCCGCGGTGCCGCCCGGCTTCACCATCAGGTACACCTCGGAGCCGTCCGCGCTCCCGAGGTACTCGCGCATGGGGGCGTCCGGGGTGTACTTCTTGATGATGGCCTCGAAGTCCGGCGGCGCGTCCTGCGCGTCGAGCAGGTCCACCGCGAGCGCCTGCTGCTTCTCGTAGCGCAGCCGCGCGTCCACGTCCTGGCGCAGCTCGCGCAGCTTCTCCGTGGGCAGCAGCAGCAGGCCGCGCTCCTTGAAGAACTCCACGTTGAAGTGGTGCTCCACGTAGCGCACCTCGGGCAGCGCCTCGAGCTTGCTGGCCAGCGCGTCGGAGAAGGCGCGCAGCTGCTCGGGCTTCGCCCCCTGAGCGCGCACCACCAGGTAGCCGTCGCCTCCGGCCTTCTGGGCCACCCGGTTGAGGTCCTTCACCTCGCGGGCCTCGCTGGGCAGCAGCTCCACGAAGGAGCCACGGAACTCCAGCCGCCCGGACAGCAACGCGCCGCCGAGAGCCAGGACCGTGAATGCGAGGAGGACCCTCCAGGGACGCGTCAGCGTTCCACGGATGAAGGCCTCGGACCAACGACGACGAAGAGACTCAGCCAAGCTTGACCCCAGTCGAGTGGAGGCCCGCAGAAAGCAAACTTCCAGCCACCTGTCACGGCCTCAGCGAATCCCGGGGCAAACACCTTCCGAGCGGGAAGCCATCCTCCCCCGGTCGTTTTCCGACCAGGGCATGCAAGTCCCGAGTGTGCAACCGGTTGCGCACTCGCCTGCTCTCATGTGGGAATATCTGGACGTGTCAACCCCCCTGGAGGGCCCCTCCGGAGGGTGCGCGGGCCTCCGGACAGTCGATGCCTTGACACTCGGAGGGTGACTCAATATTGACGGCCACGCCTAGCCCCCCGAGGAGGACGCGCGCTGCGGTGCCCCAGGTCGCAATGAACACCGCAGGGAAGCGCGCCCCGGATTCGCGGAGCCGGATCTCCCGCACAAGAGAAGACCGCCATGAGTGACGTGTTCGAGAAGTGCCGCAGCTGGAAGGACTACCGCATTGCCAAGGCGACGGGCCTCTACCCGTACTACCGGTCCATCGAGGAGTCCTTCGGTGCCACCGAGGTCCAGATCGAGGGCCGCCGCATCATCATGGTGGGCTCGAACAACTACCTGGGCCTGAGCGCGGACCCGCGGGTGAAGGAGGCGGCGATCAAGGCGGTGGAGCGTTTTGGCACCACGTGCTCCGGCTCGCGACTGCTCAACGGCACCCTGGCGCTGCACGAGGAGTTGGAGCAGCGCCTGGCGAAGTTCCTCAACCGCGAGGCCGCGGTGGTCATCTCCACCGGCTTCCAGACGAACCTGGCGCTGTCCTCCATCCTGGGCCGCCACGACATCGTCTTCGCGGACCGGCAGAACCACGCCTCGCTGGTGGACGGCATCCGACTGTCGTTCGCCACCGAGCGCAAGTTCCGTCACAACGACCTGGACCACCTCGAGCAGCTGCTGCAGCAGGCGGCGGAGAAGGAGCCCAAGGCCGGGAAGATCATCATCACCGACGGCGTGTTCTCCATGGAGGGCGACCTCTGCAACCTGCCCCGCATCGTGGAGCTGGCCAAGAAGTACAACGCGCGGGTGATGACGGATGACGCCCACTCCATGGGCGTGCTGGGAGAGAAGGGCCGCGGCACCTCCGAGTACTTCGGGCTCGAGGCGGAGACGGACCTCGTCATGGGCACGTTCTCCAAGAGCTTCGCGTCGCTGGGCGGCGTGCTGGCCGGTCCCCAGGACGTCGTCAACTACATGCGGCACAAGTCGCGCTCGGTCATCTTCTCCGCGTCCATGACGCCGGCGTCGATCGCCGCGGCGACCAAGGCGCTGGAGATCATCGAGGCCGAGCCGCAGCGGCGCGCGCGCCTGCTGGACATCGCGGAGAAGATGCACAACGGATTCCGCGCCATGGGCTTCGACACGGGCGTGTCGGTGACGCCGGTGGTGCCGGTGCACATCGGCGATCAGGTGAAGTGCTTCCGCTTCTGGAAGGCGCTGCACGAGGCGGGCGTGTTCGCCAACCCCGTGGTGCCGCCGGCGGTGGAGGCGGGCCACGCGCTCATCCGCACCAGCTACATGGCCACGCACACGGACGAGCAGTTGGACCGGGTGCTCGACATCTTCGAGCAGATTGGCAAGAAGCTGGACATCATCCCCCAGACGCGGCCGTCCTCGTACACCCCGGTGCAGATCGCCCGCCCGGGCACCTTCGTGCTCGCCAACAAGGCGTCGGAGAAGTGGGCCGCCGCCAGCGCGGGCCTCAACGGAGGCAACGGCTTCTCGCTGGATCAGCTCTCGCGCATGTCGTCGCGCGAGGTGGCCGGCAAGCTGTTCGACGCGGTGGAGTCGCTCACCTGGCGCGCCGCCAACCTCCAGCCCGAGGACATCCGCAAGCTGGGCCAGATGCCGATGAAGCTGTGGGAGAAGCGCGCGAACCTGCCCGGGATGCTGCTGGAGAAGGGCGCCAACCTCCTCATCCGCAACGGGCACGAGGACAGGAGCTGAGACCATGGCCGTCGCCGCCGAGAAGCAGAACCCCGAGTCCAGGCTGCCGCCCCTCCCCGCCGACGTGGAGGTGACTCCCGTCCGCACCTCGGCGGATCGCACGGCCTTCATCCGCTTCGTCTACTCCATCTACCAGGGCGACCCGAACTTCGTGCCGCACCTGGAGATGGAGCGCCGGGACTTCATGGATCCGCGCAAGCACCCCTTCTTCGAGTTCGGCGAGGTGGAGTTCTTCCTCGCCCGCCGGGGCAAGGAGGTGGTGGGGCGGATCGCGGCGGTGAACAACCCCCGCTACAACGAGTTCCACGGCAGCAACGTGGGCTTCTTCGGCCTCTTCGAGTGCGTGAATGACGCCGGCGTGGCCCGGGCGCTCTTCGAGGCCGCGGCCTCCTGGCTGCGCGCCAAGGGCTTCGTTTCCGTCATCGGCCCGATGAGCTACTCCACCAATGGCGAGGTGGGCATGCTCATCGACGGGTTCAACACCCCGCCGGCCATCATGACGACGTACAACCCCTCCTGGTACCCGGCGCTCGTCGAGGCCAACGGTTTCACCAAGGCCAAGGATCTGTACGCGTGGGAGCTGTCCTCCTCCACCCCACCGCCGGAGAAGGTGGCGCGCATCGCGGAGAAGATCCGCCAGCGCGAGGGCGTCACCGTGCGCCCGGTGAACATGAAGGACTTCGACGCCGAGGTGGCCCGGGTGAAGGCCATGTACAACATGGCCTGGGAGAAGAACTGGGGCTTCGTCCCGATGACGGAGGGCGAGTTCGATCACCTGGCGCGCGATCTGAAGCAGATGGTGCGGCCGGAGCTCGCGCTGATCGCCGAGGTGAAGGGAGAGCCGGTGGGCTTCGGGCTCACCATCCCGGACGCCAACGAGGCCATCAAGGCCGCCAACGGCCGGCTCACCACGTTCGGCCTGCCCATCGGCCTGGCGAAGCTGCTGCTGGCCTCGCGCCGCATCCGCCGGCTGCGCCTCGTCCTGCTCGGCACCGTCGAGGGCTACCGGCGCCGCGGCCTGGACGCCATCCTCTACCTGGACACCCTGAACAAGGCGCGCGAGCTGGGCTACGAGGGCGGGGAGATCTCCTGGACGCTCGAGGACAACCACCTCGTCAACCGCGCCATCGAGTCCATGGGCGGCAAGCGCTCCAAGCAGTACCGCGTCTACGAGAAGCCGCTGTAGTCGCCCGGAGTCCCCGTCGGCTCCAACGAGAAGACCCCACCCCGCCCCTCCTGAGGAGAGGGTCGGACGTGGGGTCTTCGCGTTCCGTCACCGCGATCGCGTCACTGCACCGACTTCTCGAGCTGCGCCCGCTTGGCCTTCAGGGTGGCCAGCAGACCGTCGAAGCCCTTGTCGGCCAGGAGCTTGCGGAACTGGCCCTGGTACGTCTCCAGGAGCGACACCTCGTCGGTGACGATGTCGTAGATGCGCCACTCACCCTTCTCGTTGGGGCGGTAGAGCTTGTACTCCACGGGGAACTTGTCCCGGTTCACGTTCATGGTGGTGTCCACGGAGGCCTCGTTGCCCTCGACGGACTCCTTGCCGTAGCGCACCTGCGCCTTGCCCTGGCCGAGAGCCTTCTGAGCGTAGGAGGCGCGCAGCAGGCCCTCCATCGTGCTGGAGAACTCCTTGCGCTGCGCGGCCGTCAGCTTGTTCCACGTATCGCCGAGCGCGCGCTTGGACAGCTCACCAAAATCCACGAACTTCTCCACCACCTTGGAGAGCTGATCCGCCGTGGCGCCCTTCGCGGAGGCGACCTTCTGGACGTCGGCGTTGCCGGACTTCACGACCTCGAGGGGGCCGGGCGCGGCGGTGAGCAGCACGGCGGCGAGCAGGGAAGCGAACATATCTGTGTGACTCCAAAGTGCTGAAAGTGAAGATGGGTGGGATGACAGTCCGCGGCGCGGACTTATTCACGGCTCCCTGGGCGCGGTGCCGGTGACCCGGGCCAGCTCCGCCTGGGCAACCTGGAAGTCATGCCAGCTCTGCGCCCGGTCGGCCGACGACTGGGCATAGGCCGAGAAGGCCTCGATCAGATCGCGCGTGCCGGTGGTGCCCAGATCGAACGCGGTCATGGCCGCCGTGGCCCAGCGCCGCGCGTCCCGTTCCGCCTCGGCGAACTCCTGGGCCCGCTGCCACGCAGCCACCAGCTCCCCGTGTGTCTTCGTCACCTCCAGGCGGATGGCCGCCTGGAGCAGCCGCTGCTGCGCCTTCAGCTTGTCGAGCTCCGCTCGCGCTTGATCCAACAGCGCCTGCTTCGTCGGGAAGTCGAAGGTGTACCGGGCCACCAGCCCCACCCCCACCTCGCGCTCGTTGTAGGGATCGTAGGCGAAGGGATCCCGCTGCGGTGTGGCGCTCGAGGTGTAGCGGAGCGTCAGGAAGCCCGCGAGCCCGAAGTCCGGGTAGAAGCTGCGCTCGCGGATGAAGACCTCCTTCTCTCGCGCGACGATGCCCGCGGTGATGCCGGCGAGCTCCGGCCGCTTCTGCTCGGCCGCCGCGAGGGACTCCTCCAGCGTCGGGGGCGTCACCTCCCCTTCCGGCTCCAGATCCACCTCGACCACCTCCACCGGCTCTCCGGGAGGAATGCCCGCCAGCAGACGGATCGCGGCCAGCGCGAGCTGACGGCCCTGCTCGGCCTGAAGCCGACGCGCGTCGAGCTGATTGCGGAAGTATCCGACCTTGTACAGGTCCATCTTCGAGACCTGCTCGGACTTCGCCTTCAACATCTCCTGCAGCCGCTGCGCCGCGTCCTCCAGCCGCTTCGACGTCTCCTCGAGCTGAGCCAGCCCGGAGCGCGCCAGCTGGTAGCCGAAGAAGGCCTGTGCCGCCTGGAATCCCGCCTCGTCCTCCGCGCGCGCCTTCAGCGCCCGACCGATGACGGGCCCCTGCTCCGCCGCCTTCTCCAGCGCCCGCAGCTTCCCGAAGGTGTAGAGCGGCAGCACCGCGTTCGACTCGAGGAAGGCCGTCACCCCCATCCGGCCGAACCTCAAATCCCCCTCCAACGAGGCCTCCGTCGTCGGGGGACCACCCAGGCCGTCGTTGCGCGCCTCGGGGATGGGGCCCCCCGCGCCTATCGTCGTCTCGAACTTCGGGAACCAGGCCCACCGCGCCTGGCGCAGGAGCGCCTCCAACCGGCGCAGCTCCGCTCGCGCCTCCTCCACCCGCGCGTCCTGCTTGCGCGCGCGTTGCACGAGCTGCTCCAGTGTGAGCGGCTCGCGCTTCACCTCCCCGGACGCGGGGGGCGGCTCCTGCGCGGCTACCTCCTGCGAGGGGGCGGGCGCCGGAGCCGAGGCATCCTGCGCTCCGGCCAGCGCCGCGGCGAGCACCAGGCCCACTCCCAGGACACGTCGCGAATCTCTACGGTTCACCACTCGCCTCTCCAGAGCCCCGCTGCCTCCCGGGGCGTTCGCAGCGGCGCAGCATCCACTTTCGTGACCCGTCCGTCATCGGGATCGTGCACCCCGAGCGTTCGCGCCGTGACGAAGAGTCGAATGATCTGCTTGGTACAAGGCCTCCGGGTGGGCAGAATCCGCGCCCGTCAAGTCACGGGCCTTCCGCCCCGAACTTCGAGGAGCCACATGGCGTATACCGACCGCGTCAAGCAGATCCTCTCGTGGTACCCGTCCGACAACCCCGGCACGCTGACCAACCTGGCCCGCCTGCTCAACACCGGCACGCTCGCCGGCACCGGCAAGCTGGTCATCCTCCCGGTGGACCAGGGCTTCGAGCACGGCCCGGCGCGTTCCTTCGCCCCCAACCCGGCGGGGTACGATCCGGAGTACCACATCCAGCTCGCCATCGAGTCGGGCTGCAACGCCTACGCCGCGCCCCTGGGCTTCCTGGAGGCGGTGGCCGGCAAGTACGCGGGTGAGATCCCGCTGATCCTCAAGCTCAACAACTCGGACACGCTCGGCAAGCCCGAGCACCCCATGTCCGCCGTCACCGGCTCGGTGAAGGACGCGGTGCGTCTGGGCTGTGTGGCCATCGGCTACACCATCTACCCGGGCTCCGGTTACCGCAACGAGCAGTACGAGGCCCTGCGCGATCTGATCCGCGAGGCCAAGGACTACGGCATGCCCACGGTGCTGTGGGCCTACCCGCGCGGCAGCATCTCCAAGGAGGGAGAGCAGGCCATCGACGTGATCTCCTACGCCGCGCAGATCAGCGCCCAGCTCGGCGCCCACATCATCAAGGTCAAGCCGCCCAAGGACTTCCTGGAGCAGACCGAGGCCAAGAAGGTCTACGAGAAGTACAGCATCCCCACAAAGACCATGGAGGAGCGGATTCGCGACGTGGTGAAATCCGCCTTCAACGGAAAGCGCATCGTCATCTTCTCCGGTGGAGAGAACAAGACCACCCCGGACCTGCTCGAGGAGATCCGTCAGATCGCCGCGGGTGGTGGCTTCGGCTCCATCATGGGTCGCAATGCCTTCCAGCGTCCGCATGAGGAGTCCGTGAAGCTGCTGAAGGATGTGATGAACATCTTCAAGAACGCCAAGTAGCCGTCACGACAAGGGTTTCTCCGCGGCCGGACTCCTTCGGGACCGGCCGCTTTTTCATTGTGATGTCGCTGTACTCAGCACGGATGGGTCATCAAAGACATATGAGTAGTAAATGACCCGTTACCAGATTTTCCCTCTGAGGCCCTTCCGTTCTCACTCGGTGAGCAATATTTCTCCTCTCAAAACGGATTTGCCTGTATAAAAATTTTCTGCTATTAAAACCGGAAAGAATGTCCATGGGGCTTGCCCGACCCCCCAAGCCGCCCAGCCCCGGAGGTTCGCCATGCTGACGTTGGTTGCCGCAGTGCAGGATACGATGCCGACGCGCGGAACCTCGGGTGCTGCCAAAAACCCCGTCATGAAAGAGCGGAAGTCTCCACAGGCGGCCGGCACCCCGGCGGCAGAGCAGCAGCAGTCGGCGTCTCCCGTGGACTTCGTCTCCTGGGCGAAGACCGTGCAGTACCAGACGCAGGTCGTGCTGCATCAGATCCTCGAGCTCGAGGACGAGCGTCACCTGGATCCGGCGTGGAACAAGGTGCTCGAGCAGGTGCGCAGCTACAGCCTGCGGCCCTCCAAGCGCATCCGTCCGGGCCTGGTGCTCGTGGGCTACGCGCTCGGCCGGGGCGACACGCGGGCGCCGTCGGGCCTGTGGCGGTTCGCGGCGGCCACGGAGCTGCTGCACACCTTCATGCTGATCCACGACGACGTGGCGGATCAGGCGGACACGCGGCGTGGGGGCGCCGCGCTCCACAAGATGCTCGGCGAGGGGCGGCTCGGTGAGAACCTCGCGATCGTGATCGGCGATCACCTCTACGGGCGCTCGCTCGAGGTGATGCTGGGCTGCAACCTGCCGGAAGCGGACGTGGCCACGCGCTACTTCCTCAAGGTGTGCCGCTACACCGCGGCCGGGCAGTACATGGACATCCGGCTGCCGCACCAGCCGCTCTCCGAGCTGTCCATCTACCACGCGCTGCGCGTGGCCTACCTGAAGACGGCGCTGTACGGCTTCACCGCGCCACTCGTGTGCGGGGCGATGCTGTCCGGCGGCGATCCAGAGCTGATCAACAAGCTGGAGCGCTTCGGCCGCTACGTGGGCACCGCCTACCAGCTGCGCGACGATCTGCTCGGCCTGTACGGACAGTCCTCCGTGGTCGGCAAGCCGACCGACTCGGACCTGGCGCAAGGCAAGCGCACCTTCCCGCTGCTGGCTTCCTACCTCCGCGCGACGCCCGAGGCCCGCCAGGAGCTCGAGACGCTCTGCATCCCCGGCCCCAAGGACGAGACGATGCTGCAGCGCGCGCGCGAGCTGGTGGAGCTCCACGAGGGCCGCGCCGCCACCGAGCGCATCATCGAGCGCTCCACCAACGCCGCCGCGCGCATCCTGGCGACCCTGCCCGAGGCCGGCGGTCTCAAGCAGATGCTGCGCGATCTGCTGCAGATGCTGATGATCCGCGAGGCCTGAGCACCTCGGCGACGTCCGGGCCTCGCGCCCGGGCTCCCTCTTCCAGCTCGCTGGCGCCCTTCCCTCGCGTTCCGCTCGACGGACTCGGGCTCGGGCTCCACGCGCTCGCTCCACGGGAAGCAGGAGCAACACCCAGTCGAAGCAAATGAAAAGGCCCGTCAGGTACCGACCTGACGGGCCTTTTCACTGTGGAGCTAACCGGGATCGAACCGGTGACCTCTTGAATGCCATTCAAGCGCTCTCCCAGCTGAGCTATAGCCCCTTATTCACTTGTGCCCCCGAAGGGGAAAGACGGGGCCCGTCAGATTTCCTGACGGGCCTTTTCTACTGTGGAGCTAACCGGGATCGAACCGGTGACCTCTTGAATGCCATTCAAGCGCTCTCCCAGCTGAGCTATAGCCCCAAAACCCCGGAACCACCTGGGAAGTGGTTGCCGTCCGTCGAAAGCGGCGCCCTTTTATAACTTCTTCGTGCGGGGCGCTACTCCCGAATTCGCCCCTCCTGCGTTTTTTTGCTTCAGACGCTGGGCCGCCTCCTCCCCTTCCTGGAGCAGATCGCCGATCTCCCGCGCCTGGGCCTCGGCCTTCTGCTGCGCCTGCTCGAGCGCCTTGAGCAGCGGAGCGAACGTGGAGGGGAGCTCCAGCCGGCCCTTCTGCACCTGCTTGAACACGGCCTCGCCCAGCTCGCGCAGGGCCCGCTCCTTCTCCGACTGGATGAAGTCGCGCTGCGTCTTCACCCGGGCCAGCTCGGCATGCTTCTCCACCTGCTGGCGAAGCTGGGCCATCTGGGCCTGGGCGGTTTGGAAAGCCTCCTGGAGCTGACGGAGGGCCTCGGACTGCTTGGGGTCGGCTGCCACCGGGCGCAACCTCTCGGAAATAGAGCCTGTTTCCTGCGTAGCGTGTGCCCGCCGGGACTGTCAACCCCGCGGGCCTACCCCTTCCGGAGCCGGGCGGCGAAGAAGCCCCCGCCCGGTACCCGAGGAGGCAGCGCCCTGAGGAAGGGTCCATCGCACAGCACCGCGGCCCGCTCGGGACCGAAGATGGGCGCCAGGGGCTCCACGGTGAAGCCCGGCACCCGGGCAAGGAAGTCGTGCACCACCGCGTCGTTCTCCTCGGGCAGCAGCGAGCACGTCGCGTACACCACCAGCGCTCCGGGCTTCACCTGGCCCGCGAGCTCCTCCAGCAGGGCGAGCTGCGTGTCGTGGAACTCCTCCACGGCCTTCGCGGTGAGCTTCCACTTCTGATCCGGCTCCTTCGCCAGCGAGCCCGTCCCGCTGCACGGCGCGTCCACCAGCACCACGTCCGCCTGCGACATGGGCAGTGGATGCGGGAAGGACACGTGGCGCAGGGACAGCTCCCTCGCGCGCTCGCGCGCCTGGGCCAGCCTGCGACGGGAGCGGTCTCCGGCCAGCACCCGCCCGGCTCTCCCCACCTCGTCCGCCAGCGCGAGCGTCTTGCCGCCCGCCCCCGCGCACACGTCCGCCACCGTCCGCCCCGTCAGAGAGCCCTCCAGCGGGCGACAGGCCTCCACGATCAACTGGCTGCCCACGTCCTGCACCTGCAGCCGGCCTTCCTTCATCACCCGCGTCTCGAAGACCCGATGGCTGGCCTCGGCGATGCGCACCGCGTCCAGGGCCACCTCCACCGGCTCCGCGGCCACGCCCTCCTCGGTCAGCCGCGCCAACACCTCGGCCCGCGTGCCCGACGGGCGCGCCCGGAAGTGCAGCGTGGGCTCCTCGTCCAGCGCCGCCAGCATCGCCTCCAACACCGGCTCCGGGTGCAGCTCCGCCAGCCGCTGCACCAACCAGTTGGGGAATGAGTAGCGCGTGGCCAGGCGCTCCGGCCCGGACTCCGGCACCGCCGGCTCCGGCAGCGGCGACTCCACCACCCGGGCCAGCAGATCATCCTTGATGGTGCGCGGGCGCACGGGGCCGGGCAGCTTCACCTCGGGGCCGATGCGCGCCCAGCTCGCGCCACAGAAGAGCCGGCGCCACAGGACGTAGCGCACCAGCGCCTGATCCTCGAGCAGACCGATCTTGCTGGGAGGGTGCCCCAGCGTGCGCGACGCCAGATCCAACAGCCGCTGGTGTCGCGACATCTCCCGCACCGCCAGGGCCGTGAAGCGCCGCTCCTGGCCGCCCAGGCTCTCCGCCTCCCGCAGGGCATTGCCCAACGCGGCCTTCAGCGGCTCGCCCTTCAGGATCGACAGGTGCGCTTCGAGGGCCGCCGTCGCCGCGCGCCGCGAGGGACGCCCCAGGCGATCCTCGTCCAGGAATGTGTCAGGCCAGAGGGTCTTCACGCTCGAACGTTCTGCCGCGCCCCGCTACCCGCGGAGCGCCAGCGAGACGGCCAGACACCCCTCGTGGGTCCGCGCCTCACGCGGTCCGGCCGACAGATAGAAGTATTGCCGCGCCACCCGCCGCTCGCCCTCCACCTCGAGCGAGCCCTCCACCAACATCACGCCCGTCCCCCCGCGATGCGCCGGCCGCGGATGGCTCGTCCCAGGCGCCATCCGCGCCCACAGGCGTCCGCCCGGCTCCTCGAACATCCGGATGCCCTCGGCCACCTGCGTCCACGCCCCCTCCGCGGGCACGGGACCCGCCGCCGCCCGCTCCACCTCGCCACGCAACCCGGCGAAACGCTCCACCAGCGCCAGCATGTCGTCGATCTGGAAGGGCTTGGCGAGCACCGCGTCCGGCTCGTGCGGCCGGAGCATCCTCACCACCTCGTCCGCGGTGGACGCGCTGACGATGGCCACCGGCTGCAGCCGCTTGCGCGCCGCCTCCAGGATGATGCGCCCACCCTCCCCCGTCTCGCCGATGCGCAGATCCGTGATGACGAGCGAGAAGAGCTCCTCGCGCAGCGCCGCCAGCGCCTGGGGCACACTACCGGCCTCCCGGACCTCGGCCTGCTCGGAGATGAGCTCCACCATCCCCTCACGGAGACTGGCGTCATCCTCCACCAGCAGAACCTTCATCGGGGGCCTCCCACCCTGCACTCCTGGAGTCTCACTGCGCACGCCTGGGAGTGCCCCTTCCCATCGGGCGAGAGAACTCCCCGGATTGGCCCTCCCCGGACTCGAACCGGGACGCGGGGTCAGCCGCAGCGGATTTTGAGTCCGCCTCGTCTACCAATTTCGACAGAGGGCCCCTTGGGGTTGGAACAAGCGGACGTATACCGCGATGCCGCGCCGGACGCATCCGAAGATTGCGGTCCCCCACAACGATCGCTAAACGGGCGCCATGTACAACCTTCTCATCGCCCTGGGTGTGGGTGTCGCCATTACCCTGGGTGTCAAGCTCTCCGGCCTCGGTTCCGTCTGGGCCGGCATCATCCCGGGCACCATCGCCTTCGCGGTGACGTACTTCCTGCTCGCCCGGCGTATCGGCAACCAGCTCCAGGTCCTGATGACCTCCGTCCAGAAGGAGCTCCAGGGGCAGCCCACCAGTCAGAAGGAGGCCCAGGCGCGTGTCGAGCGGGCCATCAAGATGTTGGAAACCGGACTCGCCTACGAGAAGTGGCAGTTCCTCGTGGGCCCGGAGATCCACTCCCAGATTGGAATGTTGAAGTACATGTCCAAGGATCTGGACGGGGCCAAGGCGCACTTCGCCAGGGCCAGCCCGCGCAACTACATGGCCAAGGCCATGGAGGGCGCCCTCTACTTCCAGCGCAAGGACTTCGGGGCGATGAAGAAGTCCTTCGAGGCCGCGGTGACCTCCGGCAAGAAGGAGCCCCTGGTGTGGGCCGTCTATGCCTGGTGTCTCACGCAGAACAAGGAGAAGGACGAGGCCCTCAAGGTGCTCGGCCGGGGCGTGGAGGCCAACCCCTCCGACGAGAAGCTGAAGAACAGCCTCTCCGCCCTCCAGAACGACAAGCGGCTGAAGATGAAGCCGTATGAGCCCATGTGGTGGCAGTTCGGCCTCGAGGCGCCTCCTCCCCAGGTGCTCGGCGGCGGGGGCGGCGGCCGGCGCGTTCAGTTCAACCCGCGACGCTGATCACCCGCTGGCGGGAATTCCTACTGGCGGCATACCCGGGAACGCTGCAACTCTTGCCTAGTCGGACGCGTCTCCTCCCAAGGAGGGTGCTGCAAGTCCCTGGAATCACTCTCCCCTCTCCCGGTTTGAAGAGGGGCACGACCCTTGCTCCTGAGGTCGGCACATGACCGGGCGAGCGAGCCCGGGAAGTGAAGAGACAGCGGACTTGGCAGCCGGGGGTCTCGGGTGAAGGAGGAGGGCGTGGAGGGGTGCTCGCCGTGGGCGGCGGCGGAGGATGGGCGGGAGGGTCACCCCTCCGGGCGTGGCACTCGAGACTTTCGGCCTGCCATTACCAGGCAGGCGCAGGAAGTGGAGCGTACCATCATGGAACGGCACGACCGCCAAGGGGAGAGGGCCCTGATCCTGGTCGTGGAGGATGACCCGGGCACTCGCGATAGCCTGGTGGAGTTGCTCACCGCCCGGTTCGACGTACTGGGCGCGAGCGACGGACAGTCGGGACTGCTGCTCGCTCGCGAGCGCCAGCCGGATCTGGTGCTGCTGGATCGCTTCCTGGATCAGGAGGACGGGCTGGCGGTGCTCGAGTCGCTACAGCACGACAAGGCGACCGAGTCCGTACCCGTCATCTTCCTCACCGGTGATTCCGACGAGGCCACGCTGGAGCGGTGCCTCGAAATGGGGGCGGTGGACTTCGTCCACAAGCCGGCGAGCGCGCGCGAATTGATGGCGCGCATCGACCGGGCCCTGCGCCAGAGCGAGCAGCAGCAGAGGCTCCAGGTGCTCGCCCAGACGGACGCCCTCACGGGCCTGGCCAACTTCCGAGCGTTGTCCATCCGGCTGGACGAGGAGTTCAAGCGCTCCAACCGCTACCAATATCCGATGTCCGTGGTGATCATCGACCTGGACCACCTCAAGGCCATCAACGATGGCATGGGGCACGACGTGGGCAATCGGGCGATCCTCGCACTGGCCACTCACCTGCGCACCAACCTGCGCGAGGTGGACTTCGCCGCGCGCTTCGGTGGAGACGAGTTCGTCGCGCTGCTGCCGCACCAGACGGCGGCCGAGGCGGCGGTGTTCGCCGAGCGGATCCGCGCCGGGCTGCGTACCGTGAAGGTCACACGCAGCGACGGGCGGCCGGCGCCCTTCGGGCTGAGCGTGAGCGTGGGCATCGCCGATCACTCGGCCGCCCACCCGAAGGAGAGCACCGACGCGTTGATGGCCGCCGCGGACGCGGCGCTCTACGAGGCCAAGCGTGAGGGGCGCGATCGGGTCGTGGTGTACGGAGCGACGGAGATGCCACCCCCCAAGGTACAGCGGCACTGACAACCAAAACCCCCAGAGGTTCGATGGACGGCGGAGCGAGGGCGCGGATGAACGTGAGCAGGCTGGCGAACGGTTCGAGGGTGGCCATCATCGGGGGGGGGATCGCCGGAGCGGGGCTGGCCGCCTCACTGCTCTTCAATGGCCGGGCCCGCGGATGCGCGCTCGACGTGCGGGTGTACGAGAGCGGTGAGCCGGGCACCATCGCGCCGCCGGCCATGCTCACGCCCGAGTGCCGCTCGCGCCTGGCCGCGCTCGGCTGCCGCGTGCCCCCGGAGTGGCGGGCACACGAGCTGCGCGGGGTGGAGATTCTTTCCCATGGCAACCGCGAGGTGGTGCCCTCCTCGCCGGGTGGCCTGTGGGTGGTGGATGGATGGCCGCAGGGCCAGGGCGGGCTCGCGCTGGTGCGGGAGGTGCTGGCGGGCGCGGCCGCATCCCAGGGTGCTCGCTTCGTTCAGAGGCACGTGGACCGGGTGGAGAACCAGCCCGCGGCGCCGGATGCTCCCGCCGCGGTGCGCAAGAATGGCCCGCTCGTGGTGAGGGCCCAGGGAAGTGGCGAGCGCTTCCACGCGGCCGTGCTGGCCACCGGCGCCGGGCCCTCGCTGGGAGATGCCTTCTTCCCCGGCTTCAAGCCCGCGCCCACCGTGGCGGCCGTGCAGGCGCGGCTGCGGCACGCCTCTCCTCGCCTGTCCGTGACGCCGCTGGCACGGCTGTGGCTCTCCCCTCTTCCCTCGGTGGACGGACTGCTGCTGCTGCCCGGAGCGCACTCGGTGTACGCGCTCGCCTTCGGGGCCACGGTGACGCCGGCGGACCTGTGCCAGGTGCTCATGATGGCGGCCCGCGACGGGCTGGTGGAGGAAGGTTTCGAGCTGGCCGCGCTGGAGACGACGCGGCTGCCCTATGGGCCGGGTCGCACGCTGGTGGCGCCCGGGCAGCTCGCGGTGGGCGCGGCGGCGTTCGGCCACCCGCTCCAGATGGGACTGTCGGAGACGCTCGCCTCGTGCAGCCGCGCGGCGGTGGCGCTGCTGGACGCGGGCCTGGAGGGCCCTGCCCTGGAGCGCCGGTACGTGCGCGAGGGACTCGGCGAGCTGCTCGAGGACTCGGCCGCGGGTGCTCGCGCCGTCACCTGGCTGCGCCGCGCGGGACGTCGCGCGCCCCAGGCCTTCCTGTCGGCCCGCAACCGGGGCTCGTCGGGCGGCATGGGCGGCGGCGTGCTGGGGCTGTCCTCTCCGACTCCGCTGGCCCTGCTGTCCTCGGCGCGGTGGGCGGGCGTGCGCGAGACGATGGCCTCGTGGGTGCGCACGACGGTGGAGCCCCTGCCGGCGACGATCCCCTCGCTGGAGCCGGACCTCTACTACATCGTGGATGACGACGCGGACGCGCGCGAGGCGATGACGCAGCTGCTGGAGTCCACGGGCGCGCGGGTAGTGGCCTTCGCGGACGAGCTGGCGCTGTTCTGCGCGGTGGCGCGTCGGCCCCCCACGGCGATCCTCCTGGACGTGGTGCTGCACTGGGTGGATGGGTTGCGCTTGTGCGAGGGCCTCAAGCAGCACCCGCTCACGCGCGACACCCGCGTGTTCGTGATGAGCGGGTTGAACCGGCCACACGTGCGCCAGCGCGCGCTGGACGCCGGAGCCGAGGCCTTCCTGCCCAAGCCCGTGGAGCCCGAGCGGCTGCTGCGCCTGCTCATGGGCCACGTCGCGGCCGGAGCGCCGGCGACCCAGCCCCATCACGCCTCGCCGGAGAGCTCCGTGTCCGACGAGACGGGCCGCTACGCCTCCTGAGCGAGAGGGCGCTCACAGGCCGTAGTAGGACATGAGGATCCGCTCGAAGAGGCGCGCCGGGAGGAACGCCTTGGTGGACGTGAGCAGCCGCTGGGAGAGGTGGCCCACGCTGTAGCGCACGCCCACCTGCTTCCGGTCCACCAGCTCCAACAGCCGCCGGGCCACGAGCTCGACAGGGGCACCGGCCCGCTCCTCCTTCTCGATGATGCCGAGGGCCGTCTCGAAGGCGCTCCGGTACGGAGAGTCGGGGCCACACCGCTGGACCCGCACACGGTTCTCGGTGATGGGCGTGCGCACGTCTCCAGGCTGGAGCGAGGTGACCTGGATGCCGAACGACGCCACCTCCTGGCGCAGGCTCTCCGTCAGCCCCTCCAGGGCGAACTTGCTGGCGCTGTACAACCCCTGGAACGGCAGGCCCACCACGCCGCCCAGCGAGCTCACGTTGACGATGAGGCCCGAGCCCCGCGCCCGCATGGACGGCAGCACCGCATGGCACACGCGCAGGACGCCGAAGAAGTTGGTGTCGAGCTGGCGCCGCGCCTCCTCCATCGAGGTCTCCTCGATGGGGCCGGCCAGGGCGTAACCGGCGTTGTTCACCACGACGTCGACGTGGCCCTGCTCCTCGAGCACGGTGCTCACCCCCTTCTGGACCGATTCCTCCCGGGTGACGTCCAGCTCCAGCATCCGATAGCCGGTCGGCGCGGGCGATGGCTTGCGGCTCGTACCGTAGACGGTGTGGCCTCGAGCACTCAGCAGCTCCGCGCAGGCCCGGCCAATGCCGGACGACGCCCCGGTAACGAGGACGACCTTCGATCCCTTCGTGCTCATGGCATCTCCCCCTTCGACAACGCATCGGCGTCATACGGAGGCTCCACGAAGATCGCCCCCGCTTCCTTCCGGAACCACGTGAGCTGCCGCTTGGCGTAGCGGCGCGTCTCCTGGGCCGTCTGCTGGATGGCCTCCTCCACCGAGAGCGTCCCGTCCACCACCGCCTTCGCCTGCACGTACCCCACGCTGCGCATGGGCGCCGCCTCCGCGTAACCCCGGGCGATCAGCTCGCGCACCTCGTCCACCAGTCCGCGCTGGAACATGGCGGCGGCGCGCGCGTCGATCACCCGGTACAGCTCCTCGCGCGGCGGCGAGAGCACGTACATCCGAAAGGGATACCGCTCCCCTGCGAACGCGTGCTCCTTGCGGAACTCGGAGGCCGGTCTGCCCGTCTGCTTGTGGATCTCCAGCGCCCGGATGATTCGCACCAGATCCCTCGGGGGCAGCTTCGCCGCGGTCTCCGGATCCACCTCGGCGAGCTTGCGGTGCACGGCCTCCCGGCCCTCGGCGGCGGCGAGTGCCTCCAGCTCGGCGCGCAGCTCGGGATCCGCGCCCGGGGCCTCCACCAGACCGTGCAGCAGGATTCGGAGGTACATCCCCGTGCCGCCCACCACGAAGACGGGCTTGCCCCTCGAGGTGATGTCCGCGATGGCCGCGTCGGCCTGGCGCTGGTACTCGGCGGCGGAGAACGGCTCGAGCGGCTCCACCACGGAGACGAGATGGTGCGGCACCGCGGCCAGCTCCTCCGCCGAGGGCTTCGCCGTACCGATATCGAAGTACCGGTACACCTGCTGCGAGTCCGCGCTGACGATCTCCCCACCCCGCCGGCGGGCCAGCTCGATGGCGATCGCTGTCTTTCCGGATGCCGTGGGTCCGGCGATGACGGTGAGGTGGGGCTTCATCGACACTCCAGGGATGCTCGTACCACGTCATTGGAGGATACTCGCCGCCAAACCTGATCGAAGGAGGACTCCCATTCTCCCGTTGCTAGCCGTGGTCGCGCTGGTGAGCGCCGCCGCCCCCTCCCAACCCGACACCCTCCTCCGGCAGCTCACGGAGACGAGATACTTCAACCTGGGCCGGCCGATGGCGGTGCGGATCACCCCCGATGAAGGGACGGTGCTCTTCCTCCGGAGCCCGCCCACGTCGGGCGCGAGCTCGTTGTTCTCATTCGACCCCGCCACCGGACAAACCCGCGAGGTGCTCACGCCGGAGAGCGTCATCGCTGGCGCGGAGGAGACCCTGTCGCCCGAGGAGAAGGTTCGCCGTGAGCGGATGCGCGTCTCGGGCCGTGGCTTCACCTCGTACTCGCTCTCCAGCGATGGCCAGAAGGTGCTGCTCTCGCTCTCGGGCAAGCTCTATGTCGTCGAGCGCGGCTCCGGAAAGGTCACCCAGCTCCGAACGGGCGAGTGGCCCGTCGACCCGCGGTTCTCCCCCGATGGCCGGCAGATCGCCTATGTCCGGGACAACGACGTGTTCCGCGTCGAGCTCGCCACCAACAAGGAGCACCGGCTCACTCGTGGAGGCACTCCCGAGCGGACGCACGGCCTCGCCGAGTTCGTGGCGATGGAAGAGATGGGCCGCTTCTCCGGCTACTGGTGGAGCCCCGACGCGAAGCACATCGCCTATGCCGAGGCCGATACGTCCGGCGTCGAGAAGCTCAACCTCGTCGATCCGGCGAACCCCGAGCGGGGCGCCCAACCGTTCGCGTACCCACGTCCCGGCAAGCCGAACGCCAGGGTGCGGCTCCTCGTCGCACCGGTCACGGGTGGCGCGGCGAAGGAGATCCGGTGGGACGCCGAGAAGTACCCCTACCTGGCGACGGTGAGGTGGCCGAAGAAGGGCCCGCTCACCCTGCTGGTGCAGAACCGCGCGCAGACGGAGGAAGTGCTCCTCGCGGCGGATCCGCGGACGGGCCAGACGCGCCCACTCCTCATCGAGAAAGATGACGCGTGGCTCCAGCTGGATCAGAGCTTCCCCGAGTGGTTGGAGGACGGCAGCGGCTTTCTCTGGTCCACCGAGCGCAACGGGGCACCCGAAGTGGAGCTCCGCCGCGCCGACGGAAGCCTGGCACGATCGCTGGTGAAGCCGGACGCCGGATTCCGGACGCTGGTGAGCTATCAGCCGAAGGACGATGTCCTGTACTTCCTGGGCGGGCCGAACCCGACCGAGCAGTACCTGTGGCGGGTCAAAGGCGGCGGTGAGCCCGAGCGCGTCACCTCGGGCGGCCCCGCGCTCGAAAGGGCGATTGTCTCCGACCGGGGCGGATTGATCGTCGTCATGAGCGAAGGACCAACGAGCCTGCGCCGGGTGTACGTCCATCGAGCCGATGGGACGCGCCTCGGCGAGCTGCCTTCCGTCGCGCGCGAGCCCCCGTACCAGCCCCGGTTCGAATTGCGGCAGGTCGGACCCGAACGGTTCTGGACCTCGATCGTGCGGCCCCGGAACTTCAAGCCGGGCGTGAAGCTGCCGGTCATCGTCGAGATCTACGGAGCCGCCTATCCGCTGGTTCATCAAAGCATGGCGATGAACCTCACCGCACAGTGGATCGCGGACCACGGCTTCATCGTGGTGAAGCTCGATGGCCGCGGAACGTCGCTGCGCGATCGCGCGTGGGAACGGAAGATCAAGTTCGACTTCGTCGGCGTGCTCGATGATCAGATCGCCGCGCTGAGGGCGCTCGCCGCCGAGGTGCCGGAGATGGACCTCTCGCGCGTGGGCATCGAGGGGTGGAGCCACGGCGGGTACATGGCCGCGTTCGCGGTGCTCTCACGCCCGGACGTCTTCAAGGCCGCGTTCGCCGGCGCCCCGGTGACGGACTGGCGCGACTACGACAGCCACCTCTCCGAGCGCTACCTCGGGCTGCCGGAGGAGCATCCCGAGGCGTACGAGAAGAACTCGCTGCTCACCTACGCGAAGGCCGACAAGCCCATCGGCAAGCTGCTGCTCGTCCACGGCACCGCCGACGACAACGTCTTCTTCTCGCACACGTTGAAGCTCTCGGATGCGCTGTTCCGCGCGGGCAAGCCTCATGAAGTGCTGCCGCTGAGCGGGCTCACCCACATGCTCGCCGACCCCGACGTGCACGAGCGGGTCTGGGCGAGGATGATGCGCCACTTCCAGGAGAATCTCTGAGCTTCGTTCGGGTCAGCGTTCCAGAGCCGCGCGCACCACGTTCACGGCGGACGCATCCCGCGCGAAGACGAGCCGGGCCGTCTCCACGCTCGCCAGCAGACGGCTCGCCGCACTCAGCAGGTAACGGCGTCCGGCGGCGAAGGCCTCGGGCAGGAGCGCATTGAGCAGCAGCACCCGCGCCACCTCTCCCGCCCCCTGCGCTTCCCATCGCGAGGCCGCATCCCAACCCAGCGTCCCCACCACGCGCAGGGATGCCTCCTGGGGAACACCCACGTTCCACGGCGTCCCGGCCGCGCGCCAGCCGTCCGCCTCGGGCCACACCGCCACCAACTCGTCCGTCAGCACCGTGCCACCGGCCCTCGCCCACAACGCCCCCAGGGTGCTCTTCCCCGCTCCCGAGTGTCCCGTCCAGAGGGCGGCCCGGCCCTGGTGCTCCACCGCCACCCCGTGCACCAGCAGGCCTCCGCGCCTCGCCAGTTCCCCGGCCAGCATCACCTTCAACACCGTGTCCACGGGGAAGCGGCCCTCGCCCGTCACGGTGGCGCTCCGGCCCTCGGGGGCGATGTCCGCGACGTAGTCCTCCCCATCCACCCGCAGGCCTCCACCGGGGGCCGGGCGAGGCTCGGGCAGGGATCGCACACCCGGCGTAGCACCCGAAACGGACGGGCGCAGCACACGGACATGCGCCCGGGCCGGCGCCGAGGTGAGGAACGCCGGGAAGGCGCGGGCGAGCGCCTCCTCCAACGCCGGCTCCTCGGACTCGAGCGCCACCGTCCAACCCGCCAGCGAGAGCGTCACCCCATGGGATGGATGAACCTCATGGCAGGTCCGGGCACGAGGCCGGAATGTCGCAGCCGAAGTCGTCGCGGAAGGACACCTGCGCGAGCGCGACGAAGGCCTGCGCCCAGAGCACCGCGGGCGGCTCGTAGACGCGTGAGCCCGTTGCCGGCCCCGACTCCCTCGCGTCGGGCACGGGCGGGGTTCCACTGGAGGCAGGAGAGCGCTCGTGTGTCATGGGGCCTCAAGGGAACGGCACCTGGAAGGCGCAGACGCGGCCGTCCTGGGTGCCCACGTGGAGACGCGACACGGTGCTGTCCACCGTGGGCGTGCCAATGGCCAGCGCGCCGGGGAGGGAGACCTGCTTGCCGTCCGCGCCCGTGGTGAAGTCGAGCTCGTGCAGCTTCTCGTCCTTGCCGCCGACGTAGAGGCGCTGCACGCCGCCGCTGGTGAACGAGAAGTTCCCGGACGGGCTCGGGATGGGGGTGGACCAGACCTTCTTCGCCGTGGTGCCCGAGGAGGAGGTGGTGACGCTCCAGCGCTCCACCCTGCCCTCCGCGTCGCTGGCGCCCAGGATGCTCACGACGAAGCCACCATTCACCGGCCGGGCGAACTGGGAGAACGCGGGCACGGAAGCCGAGGGTCGGCTCGCCACGGACACGCTCCAGGCGACCGTCATCCCCACCATGTCGAGGCCGTACACCCCGCCATCGCTGTTCGTCACGAGCGCCAGGGGCGTCGCCGAGCCATAGCGGACGATGCCGAAGTCGATGTCCCCGAGAGACAACCGGGCCAGCTCGTTGCCGGTGAGGGAGTCCAGGATGCGCAGCGAGGCCAGGGTTCCCCCATTGGAGCGGGCGCCCACGTACAGACGGTTGTACGTGTAGTCGATCAGCATGCCCCCGCTGACCATGCCGAGGTCTCCCGGGGCGTACGTCCACACGGGCGCGCCGCTGGCGGCATCGAGCGCCACCACCTTGTTGTCGGTGCCGGTGCTCTGCCGTGTGGCGAAGAAGGCCAGGTCGCGCCCGGGGAAGGCCGCCTTGTAGGCCGCGTTGGTGCTGGAGGTGTTGTAGAGCTGCGCCACCGGGAAGGACTGGATGGTGCCGAGCGACGTGGTGCTCCGCCAGAGGACCTCGCCGGTGTTGGTGCGGATGACGTAGGTGAAGCCCGCCTGGTCTCCAGTGAGGATGTACTGGCCGGGCAGGCCGTACAGCGGGACGACGGGGAAGCGGCTCTGCACGGCGCCCTCGAGCCGCACGGGCCGCCAGCGCTCGTCGCCATCGAGCGGGGGCGTGGACGTGTTCGTCAGGTGGGCCGTCACGCGCCCCGAGGTGTTGGAGGTGAAGATGCCCACGCCGAGCTCGGTGATGGGCTGCTGCAGCGTGGAGAAGCCGACGCTGTAGCACCACAGCGGCTGGCCGGGCCCGCGACTCGTGGGAACGGACTTCAGCCCGAGCGACTGCGGCGCGTTGCCGGGCGAATACCGGTGCAGCGCGTCATGGTTGTGGACCCGGTAGACGTAGGCCGTACCGTTGACGAGCCCGGTGTCCTCGACGGTGGAGGCCACGCTCAGCTCGTCCGCGTACACCACTGTCGCGTTGCCCACCGTCTCGCCTGGCGTGTACCGCCGGCCCGGCTCGGGCGCGGTGTCGGGGGCGGCGCCCACGGCGCGCAACACGAGCACTCCGTCATGCTCGGACGGGTTGGTCCACACCAGCGTATTGCGGCCCTGCCCGGCGATCGCCACCAGCGACTCCACCTCGGGCACCACGCGGTTGACGAACACGGTGACCGGCGCGTCCACGCGGAGCGTGTTGGTGGTGGTTCCGCTCACCTGTGTCAGCTCCAACTGGTGGCTGAAGGCGGTGTCGCTGGTGACGGTGCCGATGGCGGAGTAGTCGAGCGAGAAGGTCTTCTGTGTGCCCGGAGTGATGCCGGGCTGGCCGGAGGGCGCCGTCCAGGTGTAGCCCTTGTTGGAGCTCGTGCCCCAGCCGCTGTGATCATTGGCGAACGGACTCGCCGAGACGGTGAAGAAGGCCGGGTCCGGAGTGAGCAGCTTCACGGTCCGGAGCTCCACCGTGCCTCCGTTGTAGAGGGTGTACTGGAGCGTCCGGTTCTTCGCGCCGGAGATGAGCGAGGAGGGTTCGATGGCCAACCGGTGCTCCACGATGCGCCCCTGCGCGGAGACCACCAGGCCCGTGTTGATGGGGGTGGTGCCACGCACGGCGTCCGCCTGGCTCTCGAACTGGAAGGTGCTCCCGATGGGGCCCTCCATCCGGTACTTCCAGATGAAGGAGAGGGACGAGCCGGGGCCAAGCGATGCGGCGCTCGCGGGAGTGGGTCCGCTCAGCAACGAGGGCACCGCCGTCCCCACGAAGCCGGGCGCGCGGGGGACCACCTCCCGGTACGTGGACAGGGACGGGTTGGACACCACGAGGCGGACCGTGACCGTATCGCCCGGAGCGATGCTGGCGGGCAGCGCCTCGAGAAGCGCCGGGAAGCTGCTCACGTTCACCTGGAGCGAGGAGGTCGGCGCGGTGCTCACCGTGCCATTGCCCGCCGAGGCATGGAAGACGGCCGTCCCCTCCCCCGTGGATTGCAGCTTCCCCGTGAAGGCGCCGGTGGAACCAGGATCCAGGGAGAGCGAGGCGGGAGAGAAGGCCGTCACCGTCCGGTCGAAGGCCGCGCTGCCCACCACCACCGGGCCACTCAGGGTGATGTTGGCCTGATTCACCAGCGAGCGGTTCACGACGATGAGTTGCACCGTGACGTTGCCCCCGAGTTGAAGGGTCCGCGGAAGCACCGTGAGGGTCGCGGACAGACCCACGCGCTTCCAGCGCGCCAGCGTCGGGTCACCGGAGAACGACGTGTTGGTGCACATGTCACGCGCCTCGGAGGCCTTCTTGCTGGCATTGCCGGCCACCAACGCGTCGGTGGCGTCGGCGTTGGCCGCGATGCCCACGAGCCGCAGCGTGAAGCGCGCGGAGGCTCCCGGCGCGAGCCCGAACGACCCGGGACAGGCGCCACCCGCCCGATAGGTGATGCGACGCTCCTTGCGATCGATGGTGCTCACCGTCCAGCCCGCCGGTGCATCGCCACCATCGACGTCGTAGGCGGTGCCATCGACCGCGAGGCTGATCTCGTTGAGGGGGCGGGTGCTGGTGGAGGTGTTGCGGACCTCGAAGACGAGCGAGGAGATCTCCCCCATGACGGAGGTGCCATCGACCGGCGTGACGGTCCACGCGTTCTGGGCCAGCGCGGCGGCAGGGAGCAGCAGGAGCAGGATCGGGAGCAGGCGTGCGTTCATGGCGGGCCTCCTCAGCGCTCCAGGGTGAAGGAGACGGCGGTCAGGGGCGAGCCATCGACGAAGAAGCGCGCCTCCCACCTCCCGCTCAGTCCATGGAGGGGAATGTTCGTCCCCGCCACCGGCAGACTGAAGACGAGCTCGCGAGCCTCCGTGGGGACGACGGCCTCCACCATGCGGGTGTGCTTCTCGTAGGCCGCGGGGCCGGGGGCCAGGAACTCCGCGTCCACCGACACCGAGCCCACGAGGCCGCTCACGCGCAGCCGCACCTCCACCGCCGTCACGTCCGACAGGCCCCGCGTGCCCTCGGGCACGTAGAGCACCTCCGCCCTGCCCACTCGCGGCGGCAGCGGAGGCGTGGACCTCACGGACGGGGAGATGCCGTTCCATGACACCTCGACGGGGATCACGGGTCCGGCGTCCGACGGCGGCGCCTCTTCTCCAGGAAAGCTGGGAGGAGCCCCCTCATCACAGGCCGCCAGCCACAGGACCACCGACGCCATCTCGAGCGCTTTCATCGAAGCACCTCCCCTGCGTCCAACAGCCCATGACCCGCGAGCCGCTCGAGGAACCGCAGGCAGTCCTCGAGCACCCGCTCCACGTCCATGCCGTACTCGTGCGCCACCACGCCGGCGATTTCCCGCGCGGTGCGCGTCCCGTCACTCAGCTCCCAGATACGCGCCGCGGTGTCGTTGAGGCCCCGCAGCATCCGTCCTTCCGGATCCAACACCACGAAGTCCGAGCCGAAGCGTTGCCCGTCCGCGCCCTCGCGTCGGCGGGGGATTCTGTCGGCCCGGAAGCTCATGCGCGCCTCCGTCCGAGCAGCGCCGCCAGCCCGCGCTTCACCGCCACGCGCCAACGGCCCCAGCGCCGTGGCCCCTGGTCCCATCGGCCTGGCGCGAGCACCTCGCCGCCCCGGCGTACCAGGCACACCCGCCCCAGCACCCGCGCACGCGGTAGCGGCGGATCCTCCGCCCAGGCGTTGTCCCCGAGCAGCACGCACGTGTCCGCGTCACTCCGGCGCACGCGGTGCACCACCAGCGCATGCGCGAAGCGCGCGAGCACCACCTCACCGGGACGCGGCGCCTCCACCAGCGGCTCCACGCCCGCCAGGTCCCCCGAACGCAACGAGGGCCACATGCTGTCTCCCCGGATGGGAATCCAGCACAGGCCCTCGTCTCGACGTTCGTGCGTCCAGTCTGGAGGCATGACTGGAACGGAATTGTAACGTCACCTTCGCGTCACACCAAGCCGGCGACCGCTCCAAACCCTTGGATTCTCAAGGGTTTTGCAGGTTTTCCCAGTTATTGGGATTTGAGAATGGTGCGCAGCGTCTGGGCCAGCTCGTCGAGCCGCACGGGCGTGGGATCGCCCCCCGCCATGCGCTTGAGCTGGGCCTGGCCGCTCTGACGCTCGGCCTCGCCGAGCACCAGTGTGAAGACGGCGCCCACCTTGTCCGCGCGCTTCATCTGGCTCTTGAGGCTGCCGCCGCGCGTGTCGAACTCCACGCGGAAGCCCTCGCGGCGCAGCCGGCTGGTCAGCGTGAAGCCCGCGTCCGCCGAGCCCTCGTCCGCCACCGCGATGAAGAGATCCGTCCGCCGCCCGAACTGCTGACCGCTCTCCTTGAGCAGCAGACAGAGCCGATCCAACCCCAGTCCGAAGCCCACTGCGGGCACGTCCGGCCCGCCCAGGCTCTTCACCAGCTTGTCGTAGCGGCCTCCACCGCCCACGGTGCTGGCGGTGCCCAGCACGGGGTGCGCGGCGATGAACTCGAACGTGGTGCGCGTGTAGTAGTCCAGCCCGCGCATGATGCGGGGGTTGACGACGTATTTGATCTCCAGCGCGTCCAGCTTGCGCTGCACCTCGGCGAAGTGCGCGCGGCACGGATCGCACAGCGACTCGAGGATGTTGGGCGCGGCGCTGGCGATCTGCTGGCAGCGCTCGTTCTTGCAGTCGAGCACCCGCAGCGGGTTCTTCTCCAGGCGCACCTGGCAGTCCGAGCACAGCTCGCTCGAGTGCGCACGCAGGTGCTCCACCAACCGCGTCTGGTAGGCGGGCCGGCACGCGTCGTCGCCCAGCGAGTTGATGTTGAGCGACACGTCCGTCAGCCCCAGCTTGAGCAGGAGCTGCACGACCATGTCCATCAGCTCCACGTCCTGAGCGGGCTCCTTGGAGCCGTAGCCCTCGGCGCCGATCTGGTGGAATTGACGGTAGCGGCCCGTCTTCATCCGCTCGTAGCGGAACATGGGGCCCATGTAGAACCAGCGAGTGAGCGGCTCCTGGTTCACCACCGAGTGCTCGATGTACGCGCGCGCCGCCGGAGCGGTGCCCTCGGGACGCAGGGACAGGCTGCGGCCGCCCTTGTCCTCGAAGGTGTACATCTCCTTGCCGACGATGTCGGTCGTCTCGCCCACGCTGCGCACGAAGAGCGCGGTGTCCTCCACCATGGGCGTGCGCACCTCACCGTAGCCGAAGAGCGAGAACAGCTCCCGGGCGGTGCGCTCGACGTGCTGCCAGACCTCCACGTCGCCGGGGAGGATGTCGTTCATGCCCTTGACGCCGGTGATCTTCTGACTCACGGAATTTCTCCAATACGCCGGCCCATGCGAACCACCGCCTCGGGCTGGAAGCTGTCGTCCCACTTCACGCGCCCCGGCTCGAAGACGAGGATGACGGTGGAGCCCATCTCGAAGCGGCCCAGCTCCCCACCCTTCTCCACGGGGATGGGGGTGTCGAAGCGGTGCACCTTGCCCGGCTTGCCCTCGTGGGTGATGACGTCCTCGTACGCGGCGCGGATGCGCGACACGCACGTGGCGCCCACCTTCACCACGGCGCACTTGCCGGCCACGGTGTCCAGGTACGTGACGAGCCGCTCGTTGACGCAGAAGAGCGCCTGCTTGTTCTTCACCGAGGCCGGGTTGACGGGCCAGAACTCACCGGGGATGTACGAGTACCCGGTGATCTTCCCGCCCAGCGGCGAGTGGATGCGGTGGTAGTCGCGCGGGGACAGGTAGATGGTGGTCCAGGCGCCGCCGTGGAAGGGCTTCGCGGCCGTCTCGTCCCCGAGCAGCTCGCCCACGGTGTAGTGGATGCCCTTGGCCTGCATCACCCGCCCGTGCTCGGCGTAGCCCACCTGGGACACGGCGCCGTCCACCGGAGACACCACCACCTTCTCGCCCGGATCCACGGGACGCGAGCCGACCTTCAGCCCGCGGGTGAAGAACTCCGCGAACGTGGGGTAGTGCTCCAGGGCGTGCTCCGCCTCGGCCAGGTCCACGTTGTACGCCTTGGCGAAGGCCTTGATGGCGGCCCGGTGCAACGGCGCCGGAGCGGGCAGGCGCGTGGCCATCCCCACCGCCGTGGACAGGGCGGACTTGGGGAGGATCTGCATCAGCTTCATGAAGGTCTGTTCGTTCATGACCCGTGGTTTCCGCGTGAAGGATTCTGGGAGTTGGATGCGCGAGGCCGCTTCAGCGACCGCCGTCCGGGGTGGAGCCGGTCGTACCGCCGTCGCTGGGGATCTCCTGGATCGCGCTCCGGGGCACCATACCGAGCACCTTGCCGTCTTCGACGATCAACAATTGATCCTGCAGCTGGCCATACTGCTGGCGACACGCCAGGCGGTCCGCCAATTCCCAGCGATCGCGGGGTCCACGACCCTTGACCTCCAACTGCTCGCCCTTCTGGAAGCAGCCGGAGAAGGCGCTCGCCAGCTCGGACACCGGAGTGCCGATCCCAGGAGCGCCCGCCGTTCCGGCGTCGGTGCCAGCGTCGACGGCCGCTTCAGGGGTCTCGACGTTCGAGGGGGGCTCCGCGGCCCTGGCGGCGGCGGTGGAATCCGCGGGCATCGTCCCCGGCTCGCGAATCTGCTCCAGGACGTCGGCCTTGGCCTGGTCCCGGGCCGCGGCCAGCTGCTTGCCCGCATTGATGCGTGCGCGCAGTTCGTTGGCCGCCGCCGCGTCCAGACTATCCGCCGGGACCTGGGCGAGCAGGGACTCCACCTCGGCCAGTTCCGGATCCACGAAGGCGTCATCCCCCTTCGCCGCGTACAGCTTGCCGAAGCGCGTATGCGCCTGGGCGTACGCCTCGGAGGGCTGGGCGGGCTTGCGGCAAGCCAAGGGAGCCGCGGACAACAAGAGAGCCGTCAGGAGGCCGGCGAGCGTCCGGCCGCGAAAGGAGCTGTAGGTACGCACGGGGCCGGTTTTCTACGCCATTTCCAGGCCGCCGCGCCCCTTTTTCGTGCCTCCCTGCTTCCTGGCCGACTCACGCCCATGCCGGCAGTGAGCCCGGGCGCCTGACGGGCCCTGGTCGAGGAACCGGTGCGAGGGCTACACTCCGAGGAACAGGCGCTTGCCGAAGTTCAGCGCCAGCGACGCATCGAAGATCTTCTGCGCCGCCGACTCGATGTCGTACTCCACCCGGAGGTACTCCACCGTGCGCGCCCCGGTGTCGCAAATCACGAAGCACGCCCGGTTGTCGTAGTCCCGCGGCTGGCCCACGCTGCCCACCGAGATGATGTACTTGTAGCCCCGGCGGATGCCGAACTTCTGGGCCACCACGTCATGCACCTCGCCATTGCCAATGGCGAACGCCTTGCACAGGTGGCTGTGCCCGATGAACGTCACCTCGGGCAGGTGCTCCACATATGGCGCGAGCTCCCGCGCCTGCTCCAGCGCGAAGATGTACTCGTACGCCTTGGGCTCCACCGGCGAGCCATGGCTGAAGCCCACATCGCCGATCCGGTACGTGTACGGCAGGCTCCTGAGCCACTCCATGTTCTCGTCGGACAGCACGCTGGCGGACCAGTCCAGCGCGTGGCGGGCGGCGTCGTAGTAGTACGAGTAGTCCATCCGCCCGGCCACCGCCGCGTCGTGGTTGCCCAGCAGCGTGACCTCCGTCACCGAGCGCACCAGATCGCAGCAGGCATTGGGCGAGGCCCCGTAGCCCACCACGTCTCCCAGCGAGACGAGCCGATCCACCTTCTGCTCTTCCGCGACGCGCAGCACCTCCGTCAGTGCCTCGATGTTGGAGTGGATGTCGGAGATGATCGCGATTCGCATGTGGGCCTCGCCGGTCCCAGGTCCGAGCTCAGTTGCCGAACGTGGGTCCTCGCTGCTCTTCGGAGATGATGCGCCTCAGCAGTGCCAGCGCGCCAGAATCCAGCACTTCGAACTTCAACCCCATCCCCGGTGGGCCTTTATCCTGCCGCTGCGGCCGGCTCCACACCACCGTGGCCTCGGCCTCCACCTCGCGGGCCGGCCCGCCGCTCAGCCGCAACAGCGTCCGGCGCCCCGTATCCAGCGGAGTATTCGTCTGCAGGAACAGCCCCCCCTCGCTCAAGTTCGCGATACGCGCGTAGAGGGTGATGTTTTCCGACTCGCACCAACAGCGCAAGCGCGAGGGGAAACGTACGTACTTTCGGTTCTCCGTCCGCAACCCGCTTGTCCTCCGCTGCGCGGCCGTCCCGCCCCGCCCTCTCCCCCATCCACCCGCCGCTTTTTTCCCAGGAATCGAGATTCGCGAACGCGCAGATTAGTGACAGCGTAAAATTCCGTCAAGGAGGGGGTTCTTCCCCCCCTCCCGGAGCCGGCTCAGCCCTCCAGGGGGCCCAGGTCCTCGAAGTGCGTGAGGCGCTTGAAGTCGGAGAAGCGGGCGCGGATCTCCGCGCGGCTCACCTCGCGCAGGCGCTCGAGGCTGAACTTCTCCACGGTGAAGGAGGCCATGACGCTGCCCATCACCATGGCGCGGCGGAGCACCTCGGTGTCCACGTGGCTGGCGATGGCCAGCGTGCCCATGAAGCCACCGGCGAAGGTGTCTCCGGCGCCAGTCGGGTCGAACACGTCGGCCAGGGGCATGGCCGGACAGGCGAAGATGTGCTCCTGCTCGAAGAGGAGCGCGCCGTACTCACCGCGCTTGACCACCACGCGCTGGGGCCCCATGGCGAGGATGGCGCGGGCGGCGCGGACGATGTTGTGCTCGCCGGAGAGCTGGCGCGCCTCGGCGTCGTTGACGAAGAGCAGGTTGACGCGCTTGAGCGTCTTGAGGAGCGCCGGGCGGCTGCCGTTGATCCAGAAGTTCATGGTGTCAGCGGCCACCAGCTTGGGCGCCTTCACCTGGTCCACCACCTGGGACTGGAGCTCGGGGTGGATGTTGCCCAGGAAGACGAACTGGGCGTCGCGGTACTTCTCGGGCAGGCGGGGCGAGAAGGACTGGAAGACGTTGAGCTGGGTGTCGAGCGTCTCGGCCTCGTTGAGCTGCCAGCCGTAGCGGCCCTTCCAGCGGAAGGTGCGGCCCTTCTCCCGGGTGACGCCCTCGAGGTCCACGCCTCGGGCCTCGAGGAACTCCAGGTGGGCCTGGGGGAAGTCCTCGCCCACCACCGCCACCACCTGCGTGGGAGCGAAGAAGGACGCCGAGGTGGAGAAGTAGGTGGCGGAGCCGCCGAGGACGTCCTCCTTCAGCCCGAAGGGGGTTTCCACCGAGTCCAGCGCGACCGAGCCAACGACGAGAAGAGACATGGGCGTTCCAGGGGGAGAGGCCGTCAAGACTGGCACGGGGCTCTCCCAGAAGACCGCCCGTGCCTGTGCGAGGTACGACTTTTCAGCCAGTCAGGTCAAGCCGGAACCCCACTCAGGGCGAGGGCAGGACAGGCAGGATGGACTTCAGATCGTCATCCGTGAAGTAGATGCCGCCACCGAAGAAGAAGTCCCGGCCGGCGAGCATGCGGCGCGTGTTCAGATCGTGCTGGGGGTTGTTGAGGATGTCGTCCACGCCAGCGGTGATGAAGAGCCGGTCGAATGCCTGGGCCCTGAGCGAGGTGCGGATGCGTGGATAGCGCAGCTCGTCCACGGAGAAGTTGAAGGCATCCATCCTCAACATCAGGTGATCCTTGAAGAAGTGGAAGTCCGCGCCCACGCCGCCGGTGGACTCGATGATACCGAAGCGCAGCGTGGTGAAGTAGTAGCGCTTGGCGAACTGCGCGCTGAACTTGATGCCCTCGCGGGTGATCTTCTGCTGCTGGATGACGGGCTCGCCCGAGCTGGGCGGGTTGGACTGGATCGTCTGCGTCTCGATGGTGCCGCGCGGATCATCCACCAGCTCCAGCAGGTAGTACTTGTCCGGCCTGGGGGCCAGCCGCAGCGACAGGCTGTTCTTCGAGGACCCCTGCCCCATCAGGTAGGTGGCCTGCAGGCCCACCTCCGTCTGCATGCCGGTGAGCCTGGAGGCCATGTCCGACAGGTCCTCCACGGACTCGGAGAGCTTCTGGCCCAGGCGCTTGTCGGCCACCAGCGCGCCCACGGCGCCCTCGCCGTTCTTCACCCGGGTGGTGACCTCCTCGATGTTGGCCAGCGTCCTGTCCAGCCGGTTCATCGTCTGCTTCAGGCTGGCCACGCTCTCCTTCAGGTCCCCTTCCCCACCGCTGCCGACGATCTTCTGCACCGTGGACAGCACCTCGCGGGTATCGCGGGTGATGTGCTCGATGTTCTGCACGATGTGGTGGACGCTCTCCTCGTTGGAGGCCGTCATGCCGCGCACGTCGGCGCTCACGCCCTCGAAGTTGCGCAGGATGGCGTCCAGCCGCTCGGAGCTGGCGCGCACCGTCAGGTCCACCGCGTCGGAGAGTCGCACCAGGTTGTCGACGATGCGCTCGAGCGAGCCGGCGCCCTTGTCCCCGCCGAGCACGTCGCGCAGCGCCCCCGTCACCTGCTGGATGTCCGAGGTGATCTGACTGAGCGAGGCGAAGACGGCCTCCATGCCCTGCACGTCGATGACCTTGCGGATCTCCCCGTCGTGCGCCATGGGCGGGGTCATCTCGGTGCCCGGGTTGAGCTCCAACAGGTAGTCACCCAACAGGGACTCCGAGCGCTTGATCAGGGCGGCGTCCTGGTGCAGGGGCACGTCGCGGCGGATGCGCACGGTCACCTTCGCCCGGGTGCCCTCCAGCTTGACGTCCACGACCTCGCCCACGGGGATGCCGGCGATCTGGATGCGGCTCTTGGGCCCCAGCCCCGAGGCGTCCCGGAAGTAGGCGTGGGCCTGGTGGGCCTCGTCCTCGCCCAACCCCCCCTTGCGGGTGAAGAGGATGAAGCCGAAGAGGAACCCGCCGGCGATGATCACCAGCAGGCCGACTCGGAACGGTGTGATGAGCTTCTTCACCGGGTGTAGCTCCTAATCATTACTTTCCGAACCAGGTCTCGAGGAAGACCTTCACCGTCGGGTGCTGCGAGGCGCGCACCTGCTCCGGCGGTCCCTGCTCCAGGATGACGCCCTTGCTGAGGAAGGCGATCTGGTCCGCGATGTTGAAGGCCGAGGCGATGTCGTGACTGATGACGACACTGGTGATGCCCAACTCCCGCTGCGCCGCGAGGATCATCTCGTCCACGTAGTCGGTGGTGATGGGATCCAGCCCCGTGGTGGGCTCGTCATAGAGGACGATCTTCGGATTCATCACGATGGCGCGTGCCAGGCCCACGCGCTTGCGCATGCCGCCGGACAGGTCCGCCGGGAACTTGCTCTCCACGCTCTTCGGCAGACCCATCAGATCCAGCTTCGAGCGCACCAGCGCGCGGACCTCCTCCTCGGGCATCCTACTGTGCTCGCGCAGGGGGAAGGCCACGTTCTCATAGACGTCCATCGAGTCGAAGAGGGCCGCGGCCTGGAACACCATCCCGAACTTGCGCCGCACCCGCTCCAGCTCCTCGGCGCCCATGGGGACGAGGTCCTCGCCGTCGACGATGACCCGACCCTGGTCCGGCTTGAGCAGGCCGATCATGTGCTTCATCAGCACCGTCTTGCCCGAACCCGAGCCCCCGAGGATGACACAGGTGCTGCCCGCGGGCACGGCGAGGTCGATGCCCGTGAGGACCTTGGTCTCCCCGAAGGACTTGTGCAGGCCGACGATCTCGATCATCGGCGGGGGGTTCGTGTCCACGGTCAGTGCAGGAGGACCCCGACGATGAAGTCGAGGATGAAGATGGAGAGGGCGCTGGACACCATGGCCTCGGTGGTGGCCTTGCCCACGCCCTTGGCGCCACCCGAGGCGTTGAAGCCCTTGAAGCAGCAGACGAGCGTCACCGACAGGCCGAAGACGGCGCCCTTGATGAGCCCCTCGTAGACGTCCACCGGGTCCAACCACTGCTGGGTGCGGGTGATGAAGGTACCGGCCGACACGCCCTTGGTGCCCACGGAGACGGCGTAGGCGCCGAGGATGCCCGAGGTGTCGAAGAGCAGCGTGAGGACGGGCACCATGAACAGGCCGGCCAGGATCCGGGGCACCAGGAGGAACTGGACGGGGTTGACGGCCATGGTCTCCAGGGCGTCCACCTGCTCGGTGACGCGCATGGTGCCCAGCTCGGTGCACATGGCGGAGCCGGCGCGCATGGTGACCATCAGCGCGGAGAACACGGGGGCCAGCTCGCGCGTGAGGACGAGCGCCACCGTGGGGCCCACCAGGCTCTCCGCGTCGAACATCTCGAAGGCGCGCGAGGACTGGTGGGCGAACACCATGCCGGTGAAGAGCCCGGTGAGCAGGACGATGAAGACGCTGCCCACGCCCACGAAGTCCAGCTGGAAGAAGAGGTTCTGCCAGCGGAAGGGCCGGCGCACGCTCCAGCGGGCCACGTCCACCCCGAGGGTGACGAGGTTGCCCAACTCCTCCACGTTCGCGATGGCGCTCCGCCCCACGTCCTCCACGGAGCGGACGAGGAGGGAGGGAGGCTGAGGCTGCTGCTCCGCCTTCTGTGCGTTGTCGGATGCCACGGGTGGGCCCTACTCTACGTGGCCCCATTCCCGGCACAAGCAATCGCGCTGGCCACCAGAGCCCCCCTCCGCCTCCCGGCACCCCGGCCATCCAGGCTGTGTGACACGAGGCTCCACAAGGGGGTTTCTCCCGTGACCGCTTGCCGTTATGTTCCGCCGCCCTTTTTCATCCCCCTTCATTAAAGAAGCGAGAAGCACACAGTCATGGCGACCCAACACAAGGTCGGCGGCGAGGTCGACGCGTTCTGTACCCGGTGCCGTCTCACGCTCGCCCACACCATCCTGGCGATGGTCGGCACGAAGATCGCCCGGGTTCGTTGTAACACCTGCGGCGGAGACCACGCCTTCCGCTCGGCCCCTGGCACCACGGACAAGCCGAGCCCCTCCTCGCGCGCCAGCAGCGGCGGCGGCACCAGCGGTACGCGTGCTCCCAGGGCGAGCAGGTCGAGCGAGGACAAGGTTGTCATCTCCTTCGAGGAGCAGCTGGCCGGCAAGGACATCGCCAACGCCCCGAGGTACAGCCCCAAGGACTCCTACAAGGTGGATCAGGTCATCCAGCACCCCTCCTTCGGGCTGGGCCTGGTGACGGCGGTCCGCGGCAACAAGGTGGACATCACCTTCAAGTCGGAGACGAAGACGCTCGTCCACGCCGCCGGCGCCGCCCCCGCGGAGAAGCCCACCTTCAATCCACCCAGCGCGAAAGCTACGGGCCCAGCGGACAAGCCACAGGCCCAGGAGACGCAAGAGCCCGCTTCCTCGCCAACCAGCCCCGCTGAGGGTTGACAGAGGCGCCGGGGAGGCTGGACGGTAGGCCTCCCCGTATGCGCGCGCCGCTTCTCCTCCCCCTGCTGCTCCTCCTGTCGCCCCTGGCGGTGGCGGCTCCCTTCCCGGTGACGGCCACCCCCGCCCAGGTGGTGCTCGGCCAGGACAAGGCGGTGCTGGTGCAGGTGAAGGTGCCGCGCGGCACGCCCGCCCTTCGAGCCGCGGCCTCCACGGGCAGCCTGGTGCCGCTGCCCGCCACCGCGCGGGGCGTGTACTCGTACCGCTGGGTGCCCCCGGACATCCGCTATCCGCTCCTGGCGGTGCTCGCCTTCTGGGTCGAGCCCCCCGGGAGCCCGCCGGAGGTCACCACCCTGCACATCCCCCTGCTGGGCCGCACGACGCTGGATGTGGACACGAACGTGGGCGCGGGCGCCGAGGTGGTGGTCCAGGTGGCCGACATGCGCTTCGGCCCCGTGCGCACCAACCGCAAGGGCCGCGCCCAGGTCCAGGTGGAAGTGCCTCCCGGCGTGCGCGAGGCCAGCGTGCTCGCCACCGCCAAGGGCCAGCAGACCCACCGGACCACCCGGCTCGACGTGCCTCCCGAGCGGCCCCTGCTCGCGTTCATCAGCCCCGACGTGCTCCCGGTGGAGGGCAGCGGGTGGTTGATGGTGCTGGGCGAGCAGCCCGTGCCCGACTCGGAGTTGAAGCTGGATGTGCGCGGAGGGAGCGCACGGGAGCAGGCCCCGGGCATGTTCCGCGTGAAGCCGGACTCCGGCTCGAACGTCGTCGTGGTGGACGTGCACCGCAAGGACGGTGCCGGCGCCGCGCGCGTCACCGCCCCGGTGTCCGCTCCCATCGTGGCCTACGTCCCTCCGCCCGAGCCGCCTCCCGAGGTGGCGCCCCCTCCCGAGGTGAAGCCCGAGCCCTCCGTAGACTGGGCGAAGTACGTGAGCTGGAGCCACCTGTCCTTCCACCTGCTGGCCGGAGGCTTCCTCGCCGGCGGCGACAACCGCGGGCCCCTGGCCTCGGTGGGCCTGGCCTACCGCCTGCCCCCGCTCGCGAACCGCCTCTTCTGGTTGGAGGCGGAGGCGGGAGTGCGCCAGTTGGTGAGCCATCCCCTCGTGGAGCAGCTGGGACCCCTGGACTCGCGGGTGGTCGCCCTCCCCCTGCTGTTGTCCGCAAGGGGACTGATCTTCGAGCGCGGGCCCCTGTCCGTCCACGGCCGCGCGGGAGCTGGGGTAATGTTCTTCGAGCAACGAGTGACGAGCTCGTTCTTCGCGGAACCGCGCATCCAGCGCGGACAGTCGTTCATGGGCTTCGTGGCGGCCCAGGCCGCCTGGAGTTTCGGCGCGGCGAGCGCCCTGTTCGAGCTGCGGGGCAGCTACGCCGCGGCTCAGGCAAGTGAGATCGACGCCCAGCTCGGCGGCCTGTCCGCCTCGCTGGGGGTGAGGTACTCCTTATGAGGAAGTTCCTGCCCCTTCTCCTGGTTCTGCTGTGCGCGTGTACATCCGAGCCACCGGCCCTGGCCGAGCCTCACATCCTCTCCATCACACCCGCGGAGCAGTTCTTCACCGAGTCGCAACGTGTCACCGTGCAGCTCGACACGGATCCGCGCTTCCTCGTGAACTACAGCGACAAGTCCGTCCAGATGCTCGAGCAGCCGATGCTGGAGATTGGCTGGCTGTCGGTGAAGCTGGATGCCTACCTGGGTCACGGACGGTTCCAGGGCACGGTGACCCCGGGGCTGACTGTCGGCCGTTACTCCATCCGGGTGACCCTGGGGGACGGGCGCGAAGCCACCCTCTCCGACGCCTATGAGATCAAGGAGGGTGGAACACCGCCGTGGATCAGCTATTGGATCGAATCCGTTGGGGATCAGATCCAGGGCCAGCCCTTCATCGTTACCATCCATGCCGAGAGCTCGAAGGCCGATTCCTTCGCGGGTCCGGCCACGATCATCATCTACAGGGGTGGCGAGATCATCGACTCCGTCTCCAGCGGCACCTTCTCCGGGGGCGTGCTCCTCCAGGAGCTCACCATCAACGAGTACGGCGAGGACTTCGTCCTCGTGATCGAGGACGAACAGGGCAACAGAGCCACCTCGAACGCCTTCCTGGTGAGCAAAAAGCAGAAGAACTGATTCACGAGACTCATGAGCATCGACTCCTCTTCCCCCTTTTCCTGGCAGTTCAACCTCGGACGAATCCCGATCCTCGTCGAGCCGAGCTTCTGGCTGATGACGGCCATGTTCGGACTGTTCGGGAGCCGGAGCTGGCAGGCCGTGCTGTCCTGGATGGCCGTGGTCTTCGTCTCCATCCTCGTGCATGAGCTCGGACACGCGCTCATGGCCATGGGCCTGGGCTGCGACGTTGCGGGCATCCGGCTCTACATGGGAGGCGGACTGACCTACTTCGACCGGGCGCTCAGCCGCTGGCGGGACGTCGCGGTCTCCGCGGCCGGGCCGTTCACCGGCTTCCTCTTCGGCGGGTTGATGCTCGCCGTCAACATCTTCATCCCCCCGAAGAGCGAGATGGGGCAGATCATCCTGGTCGACCTGCTGTGGGTCAACTTCGGGTGGGGCATCATCAACCTGCTGCCGGTCCCCCCGCTGGATGGGGGCCACATCGTGCGCGGCGTGCTCGGGCCCAAACGGCAGCGCATCTCCCTGTGGGTGGGCGTCCTCACCGCCGGCGCGGTGGTGGCCCTGGCGCTGAACTTCCGCGCCTTCTTCATCGTCTTCATGTTCGGCATGTTCGGCTACCAGTGCTGGCAGGCCCTCCAGGTGACGAGGGACATCAAGCCCCTGGAGCCCGTGAAGGTCACGGAGACCGAGCCGGATGCGCTCGCGCGCGGCTGGCAGGCCCTGCGCTCCGGCAACGAGAGCGAGGCGGCGCGGCTGGGGCACCTGGCCCTGTCGGCCGCGAAGCCGGGCGAGGAGAGCAACGCGGCGAGGGATCTGCTCGCCTGGGTGGCGCTCGCCGATGGCAATCCCCGCTACGCCCTGTCCCACCTGGAGAAGGTGGATCCGCCCCAGGCCGCGCGGCCCTACAGCCTGGCGGTGGCGTTCGAAGCCGCGGGCCTGCCGGAGCGCGCCCTGCCCCACGCGCTCGCCGCGCTGGAGAAGGAGCGCACGGAGGCGGTGGCCGCGCTGGCGGTGCGCCTGCTGGTGAAGGCCCAGCGTCTGGACGAGGCCGAGCGCATCGCGCGGGAGTTCGCCTGGAAGACGCCGGCGAAGCGGGACGCGGTGCTGGCGGACGTGGCGGTGGCCCGGGGCGACTTCGGCGGAGCGGCGTTGCTCCACGCGCGCGCCTTCGAGGCCGCGGGCCGCGCGGAGGACGCGTACCAGGCCGCCCGCAACCACGCGCGCGCCGGTCAGGTGGCGCCCGCCTCCGCGTGGCTGAAGTGCGCCCTGGAGGCGGGTTATGACGACCTCGAGACGCTCGCCCAGGAGCCCGCGCTGGCCGAGGTCCGCGCCGCTCCGGAGATCGCCGAGTGGCTCGCCCGCCGCAAGCAGGGCGCCGCCTAGAGCGCGGGCAGCGGGATGGCGGGGAAACCCGCCCCTGTGAGCCTTTCACGGAATAAGCGCCGCGATCGGAGTTCTTTCGATCGAGGTGACCATGAAAGCGCTCACTTGCATGGCGGTTCTCGCCTGGGGCGGGACCGCGCTCGCGGGCGAAGCATCGCCCCCGAAGTTTCCCATTGGCGTGTCCGCGGCACTGTACGACATCTCGGTCCCACCCGATCGGCGGCCCACCCCCGAGCGGGTGGCCCTGGGAGAGAAACTCTTCAACGACAAGCGACTGTCCGCCGATGACTCGGTGAGTTGCGCGACGTGTCATGACCCGAAGCGCGCGTTCACCGATGGAAAGGCCACGTCCGTCGGCATCAAGAACCAGGTGGGCCAACGCAACAGCCCCACGGTCCTGAACGCCTTGTTCGCCGCCACCCAGTTCTGGGACGGGCGCGCGGGGACGCTCGAGGAACAGGCCATGTTGCCCATCCTCAACCCCATCGAAATGGGAATGCCCTCCCCGGAAGCGGTGGTGGCGAAGGTCAAGGGCATCCCGGAGTACCGGACGGAGTTCCAGAAGGTCTTCGGTCGCGAGCCCAACTACGACGATCTCGCCTCGGCCATCGCCGCCTTCGAGCGGATGCAGTTCTCCGGCAATGCCCGCTTCGACCGGTTCCTCGCTGGTGACGCCAAGGCCCTCAACGCGTCGGAGAAGCGCGGCTGGGCCCTCTTCAACGGCAAGGCGCGCTGCAACACCTGCCACGCCGGCAACGCCGTCTCTCCCCTCTTCTCCGATCAGAAGTTCCACAACATCGGCATCGCCGCGCACAAACAGGACTTCCCGAAGCTCGCCGCGGAGGCCCTGAAGATCGTCCGCACCGGGGACGAGAAGCAGATCGACGAGCTCGCCCTGGAGACGAAGTTCTCCGAGCTGGGCCGCTTCCTGGTGACGAAGAACGAGAACGACATCGGCGGCTTCAAGACACCGACCCTGCGCAACGTGGGCGTCACCGGCCCGTACATGCATGACGGCTCGCTGACGACGCTCTGGGACGTGGTCGATCACTACAACAAGGGAGGCATCGCCAATCCGTTCCTCGACGGAGGCATGCAGCGGCTGGGCCTCACCGAGCCGGAGATCGACGATCTGGTCGCCTTCATGTTCGCCCTCACCGCGGACGACTTCTCCCAGCTGGAGAAGCAGGAGCTCGCACGCCAGCGCGCCCGCAAGAACATCCGTCCCGAGCGCGACACCGCCGCGGCCCTCGGCAAGAAGGGCAACCTCGGCGACCTGGCCCCCAACCCGAACCTCGACATCAAGAACCCCGCCGAGCTGGGCCTCTATGGGCCCGTCCGTTCCCCGGAGAAGTGACCCATGCGCAAGCCCATCAAGAGCATCGAGACCCGGCATTACGAGGAGCGCGACGCCTTCTTCGACGGACTGCGGCGCCTGGACCGACGATCCTTCATGAAGATCGCCGGCATCTCCGCGGGCATCGCGGCGTCCAAGGCCCTCATCTCCCCCCACAGCTTCCAGCTCATCGACGTGGCCTCCGCGGCCCCGTCCAAGCCCCGCTTCACCTTCGCGTACATCTCCGACACGCACCTGTACAAGAAGGAGCTAAATGACCGCTTCGTGCGCTCCATCCTGCGCGCCGTCGATGACGTGAACCGGTTGGATCCCCAGCCGGACTTCGTCCTCTTCGGCGGCGACCTGGCCCAGCTCGGACAGAAGGAGGAGCTCGACCTCGGCAAGGAGATCCTCAAGAGCGTCAAGGCCCCCGTGCGCATGATGGTGGGCGAGCACGACTGGTTCCTCGACATGGGCGAGCACTGGCGCTCGCTCTTCGGCGAGCCGCAGTACTCGTTCGATCACAAGGGCGTGCACTTCGTCACGCTGATGAGCGTGAACGAGAAGGACTTCTGGACCGAGCGCGGCATGACGCCCATGGAGCGCATGCAGACGGTGGCGGGGCTCGACAACGGCCTGCAGTCCCGCTTCGAGGTCGGCGCCGCGGGCCGCGAATGGCTCAAGCGCGATCTGGCGAAGGTGGACAAGAAGACCCCGCTCATCATCTTCAGCCACTCGCCGCTCTACAAATACTACAAGCCGTGGAACTTCTGGACGGATGACGCGGACGACGTGCAGGCCATCCTCCGCCCCTTCGAGAACGTGACGGTGATCCACGGTCACACGCACCAGATGCTGAGCAACCGGATCGGCAACATCAGCTTCCACGGAATGCTCTCCACCGCCTGGCCGTGGCCCTACGCCCCCGAGGGACTCCCCTCCCTGACGGTGCAGATGAACCGCGCCGATCCCTTCAGCAACTTCGATGGCTGCGGAGATGGCCGCTTCGATGTGCTCGAGGCGGGCCTCGTGGACAAGCTCTACAACCTCTGGGACCGCAACCCGGTCACCATCCGCTCCAGCTACCTCGCGTCCAACGGGAAGAACGACCGCCCGGCGGCGACCAAGCTTCCGTCCTACTAGGAGCCCACAACGATGAACGCGCGCAAGACATCCGGTATCGCGGCGCTCGCCGCCCTCGGTCTCCTCTCGCTCGGAGCCGCTCCTCGAAAGGACGAGGCTCCCAAGCACCAGGTCCCCAGGTCCAAGGACGGCGACGTCGTGATCGCCCTGTGCGACGGCGAGACGACGCTCGAGGTCGACGGCGTGAAGGATCCGTCGAAGATCGACAGGAAGAAGGCGCAGGAGATCTCCAACCACCTCATGTCGGAGTGGCGCAAGAAGAACCCGAACGCCCACTGGGACGATCCGGCCCCCGTGCTCCTGGCGAACGCCCAGCCTCCCACGCCCCCCCAGGCCACCAAGGCTCCCGTCGCCAACCAGGGACAGAGCGCTTCGTCCAACGCGGACGCCGTCCAGAAGAAGCAGGACGCCAACGTCCAGGCGGGACACACCTACGGCGCCTTCAGTGCTCGCGACGAGGCGCTCTGGAAGGCATCGGCCGAGCAGATCGTCCAGGAGGGGCACAAGGTCTTCCATGACGCGAAGGAGCTCGGCAGCACCGTGGCCGTGTCCTGCGACATGTGCCACCCCGATGCTTCCAACACCCACCCGGAGACCTACCCGAAGTACCAGGTGCAGCTCGGCCGCGTGGCGCTGCTGCGCGACATGATCAACTGGTGCATCGAGAACCCCGTGCGCGGCAAGCCGCTCGCCGAGGACGACCCCCGGATGAAGGCCATGGAGGCGTATATCTACGCCCAGCGCAAGGGTGTGAAGCTGGAGTACGGCAAGCACTGAGTCCTCGGCACGGGATTGGCCATGTGGAACCGCAAGAGCGCCCACGGGAGCGGACGCACCCCCTCGTTCGACGAGGAGGCAGTGCAGCACCTTCCCGCCATCTTCGACACCGCCCTCCGGTTGTGCGGCAGCGAAGCGGACGCGCAGGATCTCACGCATGACACGTACGTGCGGGCGCTCGCCGCGGCGGATCGTTACGAGCAGCGCACCTCACTGCGCGCCTGGCTCCTGACGATCCTCCACAACCTCTTCCGCACACGCCGAAGGGATCAATCCCGCCATCCGGAGGTCGAGCTGGACGAGGAGTCCCTTCCTCCGGAGCCGGAGACGGAGCCCGTGCGGTGGAAGGCGGTGACTCCCGCCCAGCTCGATGCCGCCATCCGGGAGCTGCCCCTGAAGCTTCGGGAAGTGGTGGTGCTGCGAGATCTCCAGGGACTGAGCTATCGTGAGATCTCGCAGGTGCTGGACGTGCCCGCCGGCACGGTGATGTCGCGCCTCCATCGCGGGAGATTGGCGTTGAAGGAGGCCTTGTTACCCAGAACGGAAGACGTCGCCCCGGGCGACCATCAGCGAGACGTACAATGAGCCCCTCCTGCGATTCGGTGCGGACCTTCCTGTCCGCGTACCTCGACGGTGAGGCGACTCCCCTGCCCCGCGTTGACCTCGAGCGACACCTGGAGTCCTGCACCACCTGCGCCCGCGAGGCCGAGGACCTGAGAACCCTTCGCACCGTGGTGCGAAATGCCTGGGTTCCGGCCCCCGTCCCCGCAGGGCTCCGTCGAAGCGTGGAGGCACTTCGAGCCGACCGGCACCCCCGCCGCCGTCTCGTCGCCCTGGGTGGGGCTCTGGCCGCCCTCGCCGCGGCCCTGCTGGTGTTCCTCGTCCCGGGCTCCACGGCCAAGGCCTCCTCGCTCGCCGAGGCGGCCGTGATCACCCATCAGGGGCTCGTGAATGGTCTGCTGCCCCTGGATGTCGCCGAGCGGGATCCCACCCGGCTCTCCGCCCTCCTGTCGGCGCGCCTCCCGTTCCAGGTGGTGCTGCCGAAGCTCGACGACGCCACGCTCAAGCTCGACGGCGCACGCATGGTGCCCCTGGATGGCGCCTATGCGGCCGTCGTGAGCTACCGCAGGGAGGGCGAGCCCGTGAGCCTCGCCATCGCGCCGCGGCCCTACGCCGGCAAGCCCTCGGGTGAGTCGCGCACCGAGGTGTTCCGCAGCGTCCGCTTCGAGTCGCGCGAAATGCACGGCTACCACGTCATCTCGTGGAGCGAGGGCGCGCTGAGCTACTCTCTCGTCTCCCGCCGCCCGGCGGACGGACGTGCCTCGTGCGCGGTGTGCCACGGACAGAGCTCCGGGCTCCAGCGCGTGGACGAGTTCCACGGCATCCGTTGAGCGTCTCATCGAAGGTGAGGCCATCCAGGAGGGAGGATGCCATCCGCCACGGCGAGTTCCCTGGCGAATCTCAACTCGTGGCCGATGCGCTCGGACTCAGGGAAGAGCTTCTCCGCTGTTTCGCCAAGCTGGAGCGCCTTAGCCAGTGACTCCCGGGTCCTCTTCGAAGACCAGTAGCTGATGAGTCCTGCCCAGGCCTCCTCGAGCGTCCCCAGCGCTTTGCGTGCACCTTCCTCGAAGAGCGTTTCAGCTTCAGGCGGTGAGTCGTGGAAGATGTCCAGGAAGTAGGCCAGTTCCACCAGCGCCGGGGCGCTCCGGCCCGAAGCCAGAACAGCCTGCTCGAGCAGTTGCCGCAGCTCCACTTCCACCGCTTCACTGGTTGAATCAGAAGGGGGGTTGTCATCCAGACGCAAGAGCCGGGCGAGCTCCATGAGGTTGGGCACGAACGCGGGACATGACTCGGCCAACTCACGGTGCAGTCTCAATTGCTCCTCGCTGGGCTGGTTGGCGTCTCCCGCCGCGCGAGCAGCCCGCATTCTCGCCACCAGTTCGTCGAGAAGGGGGTGCTTCACAGATCGCCCCCCTTCTCCATCAAACGCGGGGCCTCGAGAATGAGCTTCTTCGCCATCTTGAGCTGCGCTTGCGTTGCGATGCTGAAGTCCTTTCCACTCAGCATCTTCTCGATTTGGTACAGCGTGTATTCGCGAAGCTGCGATGGGAAGTCCTTGGCACGCTGCAGCGAGGCAGGGATATCGCCCAGCCTGGTGTTGAGCCTGGCGATGTCGTTCAGCAGGCGAGTGGCGTGAGGTTGTGAGAGCAGCCCCCCTGCGCTGGCCTCGGCGATGAGCGCTTCGGCCTCGGCGAACCGTCCCTGCGCAATCAACGCATGAATGCGGGTGGCAACCGTGTTGCCCTTGGTGCGTACGCCCTCCTCAGGCTCGTCACCGTATGCATCCCACGTCGCGCTCCGGGCCTGGGGCGCGTCCCGAACCTCTCTGGAAGCGTGAGTGCATGCTCCGCTGGCGATGAGGAAGCCGACCGTCAGTATCAACCGGACGTACATGCTTCATCCCCCTATCGAAGAAGACCCTCACCCCAACCCTCTCCCAGAGGGAGAGGGGGCTTTGCGCAGGAGCTCCACGGTTCGCGTCATGTCCTCCGGCAGTGGGGACTCCAGCGCGCTCGCCTCCACTCCCGGCAGTGCTGGCCACTCCAACCGCGCCGCGTGCAGCGGTGTCCTCGCCAGCACCTCCTCCTCCCCTTCCCCTCCCAGCTCATTCGCCTTCAACGGATCGGCCCGCCCGTATTGGTGATCCACCAGCAACGGGTGCCCCTCCGACAGCAGGTGCACGCGGATCTGATGCGTCCGCCCCGTCTGCGGCTCGGCCTCCACCAGCGAGGCCGCCGTGAAGACCTCCACCGGCCTCACCCGCGTCCTCGAGGGCTTTCCCTCCTCCCCCGGCCTCGCCACCCGCATCCGCCCCTTGCGCGCCGGCACCAGCGCCGCGTCCACCATCCGCGGCGTCTCCAGCCGGCCCTCCACCAGCGCCAGGTAGCGCTTGCGCACCTTGCCGGACTCGAACGCCATCGACAGCGTCCGGTGCTTCTCCGGCTCCAGCGCGAACACCATCACCCCCGAGGTGTCCCGATCCAACCGGTGCACCACGTACACCTTCCGCTTCAGCTGCTCTTCCAGCACCTCGCGCAGCGAGGGACCACTCCCCTCGCCGCGCCCGGGGATGACCAGCATCCCCGCCGGCTTGTCCACCGCGAGCAGCCCCGCGCCCTCGAAGAGGACGCGTACCCCACCGCTCACTCGTAGTCCGAGGCCGGTACCACCTTCACCGTCCCCAGCCCCTTGAGCTGCTTCTTCACCTCGGAGGCGCGTCCCAGCAGCACGATGAGCGGCGGCTGCGCGAAGAGGTACTTCGCCGCCACCTCCACCGTCTGCTTCTGCTTCACCGCCATCAGCCGATCCCGGAACTTCTCCACCCAGTCGTCCCCGAGCCCGTGCACCCGGATGTCGCTGATGACCGAGGCCACCGACTCGTTCGTCTCCGTCCGCAGCGGGTACAGCCCCGCCAGGTACCGCTGCGCCTTCTTCAGCTCCGCCGCGGTGATTCCCTCCTGGCGCACCTTCGCCACCTCACCCAGCGTGACGTCGAGCATCTCCCGCGTCCGGTCCGTCTGGGTGAACGTGGAGATGCCGAACACACCTCCCGCGTTCATCATGTCGAAGTAGCTGTGGATGCCGTACGTCAGGCCGCGCTCCACGCGCACCTCGTTCACCAACCTCGAGGTGAACCCGCCGCCCAGCGCGTTGTTCATCGTCGTGGACGGGAAGTAGTCCGGGTGTCCCACCCGGAAGCCCGGCCCGCCGATGCGCACCTGCGTCTGCGTCTGGTCCGGCTTGTCCACCAGCAGGATCCGGCCCGTGGTCACCTTGTCGGCCGATGGCAGCCGAACCGGCGCTTCCGGTCCGCCCTCCCAGCCGGCGAAGGCCTTCTCCGCCTCGTCCGCCACCTGCTGCGGGCTCACCGCGCCCACCACCGTCAGCAGCGATACCCGGGGACCCACCCGCTCCCGGTGGAAGCGCACCAGGTCGTCCCGCGTGAAGGTCTTCACGTGCGCCGTGCTGCCACCGATGTCGTGCCCGTACGGGTGTTTGCCCCACAGCGCCCGCGTGAAGGCCCGGTCCGCGATCACCGCCGGATCGTCCAGGTCGTTGGAGAACCCCGCCAGCGCCCGCTCGCGCGCCAGCTCCACCTCGCGCTCCGGGAAGGACGGCTCGCGCACCAGCTGCCCCAACATGGACAGCATCGCCGGGAAGTGCTCCGCCGGCGTGGTGACGAAGAGCGACAGCACGTCCTCGCTGCTCCCCACGGAGAAGCTCGCGCCGACGAATTCGATCGTCTCGTCGATCTCGTCCGCGCTCATCCTCTCCGTGCCCCGGCGCAGCAGGCGCGCGGTGAAGTCCGCCAGGCCGTGCTTGTCCGCCGGATCCGTCGCGCTGCCCGCGCGGATGACGAGCCTCGCGGCCACCAGGGGCAACGGCCCGCGCTCGGCGGCCAGCACCTTCAGCCCACTCGAGGTGGTGCTCTCATGGAGGGTGGGCAGCGTCAGGGCGCCCGTCGTGGGGGCCGCCTTCTTCGTCACGACCGCCTTCTTCTTGCTCGTGGCTCGGGTGGCCATCTACTCGACGTCCTTTCCATCAGCGCTTGCGTCCGCGGGTGCTCCCGCGGTGGGGATGAGCGTCACCACGGAGCGGCGCTCGGGTGCGAAGGTCTTCGCCGCCACCGCCTTCACCTGCTCGTTCGTGGCGGCCGCGTACACCGAGGGCAGCGTCAGCCCGTCCCGCCACGAGCCGAGCAGCGCTTCGTAGTGGCCCATGGCGTGGCCCCGCCCGCTGTTCGTCGCCAGCTCCCGCAGGTGATCCGCCCGCAGGTTGTTCTTCGCCTTCTGCAGCTCGCGCTCCGTCAGGCCCTCCTCGGCCACGCGCGCCAGCTCCGCGTACAGCGCCTCCTCCACCTTGCGCGGATCCGAGTCCGGCTTCAGCTCCAGGTAGAAGAGGATGATGCCGGGATCGATCCGCCAGCCCCAGTCCACCGCCACCGACACGGCGAGCTGCGTCTCGTAGACGAGCTTCTTCACCAGCCGGCTTCCCTCGCCCTTGGCCAGCCCGTACTGGATGACGTCCAGGAGGAGCGTCTCCTGGTCGCGCGCCGCCGGGCCCCGGTAGGCGATCATCAACGCCGGGGACTGGGCGGGGTGGCGCACCTCGGCGCGGCGCTCGCCCTTCTGCTCGGGCTCGGCGTTGAGCACGGGCTCGGGCCTGGGGCCCTTGGGGATGTCCCCGTAGTAGCGGCGCACCAGCGCCAGCGTCTGCTTCGGGTCGATGTCCCCGACGATGTAGAGCACCGCGTTGTTGGGCGCGTAGTACGTGCGGAAGTACTGCTCGCAGTCCTGGCGGGTGATGTTCTCGATGTCCTTCATCCACCCGATGACCGGCCAGCGGTACGGGTGCGCCTTCCAGACGAGCGTGCCCAGTTCCTCGTCCATGATGCCGGTGATGTCGTTGTCCACGCGGACGCGGCGCTCCTCCATCACCACCTGGCGCTCGCTGGCCAGCGCGTCGTCGTTGATGCGCAGCGAGCGCATCCGGTCCGACTCCAGGTCCAACACCTTCTCCAGCGCGTCCGAGGCGAAGTCCTCGTAGTACACGGTCATGTCCGTGGACGTGTACGCGTTGGAGCGGCCACCGTTGGACTCGAGCACCATGTCGAACTTCTTGGGGCCGTACTTCTTCGCCCCGTTGAACATCATGTGCTCGAACAGGTGGCTGATGCCGGTGATACCGGGCCGCTCGTTGCGGCTGCCTACCTGGAAGAAGGTGTAGAGGCTCACCACCGGCGTCTGGTGGTTGGCCAGCAGACGAACCCGGAGACCGTTGGGAAGCGTGGCCTCCTGGACGTCGAACAGGGATTGCAGGACGGGATCCGCCGTGCGCTCGGCGGGCTTCGCAGGTGCCTTCGGCATAGAAGCCCACCGTATACACGCCTTCACTCGGGGGGAAGCACGCGTTTGGGGGCGCGAGTGTCAGCCAGGCGCCAGCCGCCCGGGGCTGCGGCATATTCCAGGGGCTCGTACACTTGGAGAACGCACCATGCAGCCCCAAGCCCTGAAGTTGACCCCCGAGATGGTGGCCAACCCCTACCCCGTCTTCGCCGCCCTGCGCGAATCCGCGCCCGTCCATTACGTCGAGGCCTTCCGGGGCTCCTATGTCCTGTCGCGCCACGAGGACATGGCTCCCGTCCTCAAGAACACGACCCTGTTCTCCTCGAAGATGGCGTCCGTCAGCGCCCTGATGCCCAAGGAGCTCGGCGAGGACGTGCTCCGCTACTTCAGGAGCGAGAACAGCCTGCTCTCCTCGGACCCGCCCCAGCACACGCGCCTGCGCACCCTGGTGAGCCGTGCCTTCACCCCCCGCCGGGTGGCCGACCTGGAGCCGCGGATCCGCGAGCTCACCCGTGAGCTGCTCGACGCCATGCTGACCCGGCAGGAGTTCGATCTGATGGCGGACCTGGCGGTGCCCCTGCCGATCATCGTCATCGCCGAGATGCTCGGCATCGAGCCCGAGCGCCGCCTGGACTTCAAGCGCTGGTCCAACGCCATCTCCCAGAGCGTCACCCTCACGGTCGGAGGGCTCGACCTGGAGTGGATCGCCACGGGCATCCGGGAGATCCACGCGTACCTGGAGGCCGCCATCGAGCGGCGCCGCCAGGAGCCCGGAAACGATCTCATCAGCGCCCTGGTCGAGTCCAACGAGCAGCAGGGCGGCTTCCTCTCCTCCATGGACGTCATCGGCTTCGTCCGGCTGCTGCTCTTCGCCGGCAACGAGACCACCACCAACCTGATTGGTAACGGAACGCTGGCCCTGCTCAACCACCCGGCCGAGATGGAGCGGCTGGCGGAGGATGCCTCGCTCATCCCCAACGCCGTCGAGGAGATGTTGCGCTACGACACGCCGGCCCAGGTCATCTTCCGGATCACCACGGCGGACACGGAGATCGCCGGCACGCCCATCCCCAAGGACTCGCGCATCATGCTCCTGCTCGGGGCCGCCAACCGGGATCCGCGCAAGTTCCCCGACCCGGACACGTTCGACATCACCCGAGACACCCAGGGGCATGTCGCCTTCGGCCACGGGGTGCACTTCTGCATCGGAGGGCCGCTGGCCCGGCTCGAGGCGAAGGTCGTCTTCGAGGAGCTCTTCCGCCGGGTGCGCCGCGTCTCGTTCGCCCCCGGCCAGGAGGGCCACCTCGACTACGGCACGACCTTCTCGCTGCGGGGCCCCAAGAGCCTCCGGCTGCGAGCCGAGCGGCGTTAGTGGAGGAGCCCGCGCTCGGAGTGCCAGTGCACATCCGGGTCCGGCCATGCTATCGCTCGCCCCCCGTGACCGCGGGGGGCCGGCCCGGGTCCTCACTTCACCAGGAAGAGCACTCATGACCAGCACGCCGCTCGCCGCACCGCAGCTCGTCATCAACAGCCGGATGCTGTATTCGAGCTGGATTCCCGCCGATCCCAAGGCCGCCGCCGTGCTGCTGCCTCCCGGGCTCCAGCCGGCCCCCAACCACGCCCTTTTCATGAACCAGTACGTCGTCGACTCCGAGGAGCAGTCCTCGCACTTCGGCGCCTACTCGATGACGTACATGGGACTGGATCTGGCGGGCCGCCGCGCCCCCGACGGCGTGACGCCCGCGCGCTTCTTCACCCACTACCTCAACTCCTCGGAGCGCGTCCGCGACTACGCGCGCGAGCGGGGCGTGCCGGCCTCCCCGGGTGAGACGACGCTGGAGCTGCACGGCAACGAGCTGGTGGCCACCACGCGCGTGGACGGCACCCCCATCATCCGCACGGTGGCCCGGGTGGGTTCGAAGATCGGCTCCGTGGCGCGCGGCCACCTCACGTACGTGACGAGGGTGGGCAAGAGGCTGATCGCCGGCAACTACCCCTACGTCGGGGAGCTCGCCACGCCCTTCGAGCTCGTCTCCCTGGAGTTCCTCGCGAAGGATCACCCGACGTACGCGCTGCGCCCCGCGAGCCCGCTGCAGAAGGTGGAGGGCTGGTGCTGGTACTCGCCCCGTGACTCCTTCGTCTACCCGGGCGGAGAGTACGAGTACGAGCAGTAGTCACCCCGCGCTGGCCGCTCCTCTCAGGACGCGGCCGGGTTCGGAGGCCGCACACCCGGGGAGCCGCCCACCGGGAGGAAGACCTGGAAGGTGGTTCCCCGCCCCAGCTCGCTGTGCACGTCGATGCGCCCACCCAGCGCGGTGACGATGCCGTGGCAGATGGAGAGGCCGAGCCCGGTGCCCACCCCTACCGGCTTGGTGGTGAAGAAGGGATCGAACAACTTCCCCAGGTGCTCCCGTGGGATGCCGGAGCCGGTGTCCCGCACCGCCACCACCACATGGCCCTCTTCATGCCGCGTGGAGAGGCGGATTTCGTGCGTCTTCGGATCCCCGTGGGGGATGGCCTGGGCGGCGTTGACGATGAGGTTGAGGAAGACCTGCCCGAGCCGCGACTCGTTGGCGCTCACGGGCGGCACCTCGTCATAGGCCTTCTCCAGCCGGGCGCGGTGGCGGATCTCGCTCCAGGCCATGTTCACGCACGAGTCGAGCACCGACCGCACGTCCACCTCCCCGCGTTGCTCCTCGTTGCCTCGCGAGAAGGTCTTCAGATCGCGCACGATGTCGCGCACCCGATCGCTGCCCGAGAGGGCCTCCTTCAGGGCCTCGCGCACCTCCTGTCCCCGCTCGCTCGCCATCCCCTCCCCCGACTCGGCCATCGCGGCGAGCTCGTCGTCCACGAAGCGCAGATTGCTCAGCATGTACGACAGGGGGTTGTTGATCTCATGGGCCACGCCCGCGGCGAGCGTCCCCAGCGAGGCCATGCGCTCGTTGGCCCGCAGCTTCTCCTGGACCTGGCTGCGCTCGGTGATGTCGCGGGAGATGGAAACCATCACCGGCTGTCCGTTGGAGGCGAGGGAGACCGTCACCACCTCGCCCAGCACCTGCCGGCCCTCGCGGTGCCGGAACCGTGCTTCACGAGGGGCGCTGACGCTGGAGGGCGCGGTGAGTGCGTCCTCGCATCCGGGCAGGACGAGCTCCGAGACGGGCCGGCCCCGCAGCGCCTCCTGATCCTCGTGGCCCAGCAGGCGGACGGCGGCGGGGTTGACGAAGAGCACCGAGCCCCCCCAGTGAACGAAGATGGCATCCGGGGTGCCGTCGATGAGGGTGCGCAGGCTCTCCACCGATCGCCGCAGCTCCTCCTCGGCGTGGCGGCGCCGCTGCTCGTTGCGCAGCCCCTGGAGGATGGCGCAGCACGTGGTCAGCAGGGGCTGGAGGAAGGCGATGACCCCATCGTCGTAGCCACCGGGCCGGTTCGCGATGCCCACCATGCCCACCATCTCCGTGGCGGAATGGAACGGCAGGCCCAGGAAGGCGCGCAGCGGCGGGTGGCCCTTGGGGAGCCCTCCCCGGCGGGGATCTCCGTCCGGCGTGTTGGCCACCACGGGCTTGCCGCTCGTCATGACGGCGCCGAAGAGTGTCTGGAGGTTGCGGAACTCCATGCCCCTGGGCGCCTCGCGCGCGAAGAACGCCCGCAGCTCGTCCGTCCAGGCGATGTTGGTGATGGCGTACGTGCGCAGGTAGGGCTGGCCCTCGGGGGTGTGCAACACCTCGCCGATGAAGCCGTACTCACTGCCCGTCAGCTTCAACAGCACCGACAGCAACTTGTCGAACAGCCGGTGCACGTCCTGGCCCTGGATGAACTCCGTCTGGACCTCGGTGAGCGCCTGGAGCAACAGGTTGCTGGCACGCAGCGCCTTCTCCGTCGCGGACTCACAGTCGCCACACTCCATTCGTCCACTCACCGATGGTTTCCTCTAATTTCGAGGATGCTCCAGATTTCCACTCAGGGCAATCATCATCACCCCGGCGGACCTCGCATCCCCGCGTGCTCCCCTCGCCTTGTTGACGAAAGGACATTGGAGGGGATCCACCAACTAAAGTCTTAGTTGTTTTTCAACTAAGGTCTTAGTAGTTTGGACGCTGGAGGTTGGAACCGTGTCCAAGCCATCGCGGAACGAAGGGCCCAGGCCGCTCACGCCCGTGGAGCTGGAGCTGATGCAGATCGTCTGGCGCAAGGGCGAGGTGAGCGTGGCGGACGTGTTGGAGGCGCTGCCACCGGAGCGCAAGCTGGCCTACACCTCGGTGTCCACGGTGCTGCGCATCCTCGAGCAGAAGGGGGTGCTGGGGAGCCGGAAGGTGGGCCGGGGGCACCTGTATTCGGCGCTGCTGCCGCGCGAGGCGTACGAGGTCCAGAGCGTGCGCCACCTGGTGGAGACGGTGTTCGCCGGGACGCCCTCCGCCCTGGTGGAGCGCCTGGTCGAGGCCGTCCCGCTCTCCCCCGAGGAGGTGGAGCAGATCCGCGAGCTGCTCGGCAAGAAGGGCTCCCGGTCATGAGTGCCTTCTGGAGAGAGCTGGCCACAAGCTACGTGAGCGTGGCGGTCCTCCTCACCGTGGGCTCGCCTCACCGCAGGGCACCGGCCCCGTTCTCCCTCGTGAGCGTCGGGAACCGTGCTACAGACACGTCAGTAGGAAAACCATGCCCCCCCCCTCACCGCTCCAACGACGCCCCCACGCGACGGCGTTCAGTATCGAGGATCTCCTGGACCGCGTCCGGCGGGGGGAGATTCGCATCCCTGAGTTCCAGCGCCCATTCCGATGGAAGGCCAAGGATGTGGTGGCACTCCTGGACAGTGTCTACCGGGGCTATCCGATTGGAACCCTTCTCTTCTGGAAGAAGGAGGCCCCCGCAGCCAGCTTCTTCCTCGGCCCAGTCCGCATCGATGCCCCCCACTCCACGGAAGCACTATGGGTCGTGGATGGACAGCAGCGCATCACAGCGCTCACCGGTGCCCTCCTCCACCTGCCCCACACGGAGGGGGAGCATGACAACTTCGTCGTCTACTTCGACCTCGAACACGAGGCCCTTGTCCGTCCCTCGAAGAGGAGCCCTCCCCCATCCCACTGGCTACCGATGAATGTCGTCGTCGACAGCGAGATGCTCCTGGGATGGTTGGACAGATACCCTGGTCGAGCCCAGAAGCCCGAACACATGCGCACGGCGTTAAGGCTGGGCAAGGCCTTCCGGGAGTATCGGGCTCCTGCCTACATCGTCGAGGCGGATGAGGAACAGACGCTTCGTGTCATCTTCGACCGGCTGAATTCCGCCGGGAAGCCCCTGCGCCGAGCGGACGTGTTCAATGCTCTTCACGGAAGCACGGGCGAGGCAGAGCCCTCAGACCTTCGCGCACTCTCTGAGCGTTTGCAGACATTGAGATTCGGCACCATTGATGAGCAATGGCTGCTCAAGGCGGTTCTGGCAGTCCGGGGCCTCGACATCACGCGGGACTTCCGGCAGCAGATCGCAGAGGAGAGCGAACTGAGCGAGGCCCTGCGTCAGGCCGAGCACGCGCTGCGCGCCACCATCATCTTCCTCAAGCGGGATGTGGAGATCCCCCACATCGAACTCCTGCCCTACAAGCTTCCGCTGGTACTTTTGGCGCGGTTCTTCACGCTCCACCCGGAGCCCCATGCTCGTTCGCGGGAGCTACTCGCGCGTTGGGTGTGGCGCGGAGCCATCACCGAGCATCATCGCGGCGAGAGTATCCCGGCCGTGCGCAAATCCCTGTCCGTGATCGGATCAGACGAGGAGAGGACCATCCAAGCGCTGCTTTCCGAGCTGCCGCCCACCAGTCCTAAACACCTCACCTTGAGCCAATACAACTTTCGGACAGCACAGACCAAGCTCCAAGCCAATGCCCTGCTGGCACTCCATCCCCGGCACCTTCAGTCAGGCGAGTTCATCGATGCCTCCGCCTTACTCGAAAAGGAGGGATCGGCAGCATTCAAGCAGCTCCTTGAGCCTACATCCCCGCACCTGCGAAACCTCGCCAATCGCATCTTCCATCCTCTCGTGGATGGACAGTCGCCCCTGGAGCTCCTCCGCGGCATTCCTCCACCCGCTCCGGAAGTCCTGCTCAGTCACGGCATTCCCACCGAGAGCATCGATGCGCTCCACCATCGAAGCGCCCAGCATGACCTGGACTTCTTTCGCCACCGCGAGAGCATCCTGGATGCTCATGTGTGGCGATTCCTGAACTCACGCGCACGCTGGGATGAGTCCGACCGCAGGTCGCTTCAGTCCCTGATCGTTCCCGACGAGGAGGACTGAGGTGCAAGCTCAGAGTACGGAAGTAGGTGTCCTCGAAGTTCGCCTGGGAGAGGTTCACGTCGGGACTCTGACTCTCCTGCCCGACGAAGTCTCCGAGTTCGTTATTTCCGAGGAATATCGCCAGCGATACCCCCGCCCCGTGCTGGGACAGTTCTTCGAGGATGACCTCACCCGGCGGCATCACAGCCGGATGCGACTTCCACCTTATTTCTCCAACCTCCTCCCAGAAGGGCCTCTCCGGGAACTCATCGCCGAGCGAGAGGGCGTTTCAAAGCACCGCGAATTCTTCCTCATCGCTCGCCTCGGGGAGGATCTCCCGGGGGCCACCATGGTCACCCCGGCTGCCCCGCTCGACTGGAATGCCATCGGCTCCTCAGAGACCACTGAGCCCACCCTCCCCCACGAACAGGAGCCAATCCGCTTCTCGCTTGCTGGCGTCCAGCTCAAATTTTCCATGCTTCGCCGGGATCGGGGTATGACCCTGCCTATGGGTGGACGCGGTGGAGATTGGATCGTCAAGCTCCCAGACAACCGCTATGACCACGTCCCGGAAAACGAGTACTCGATGATGCGCTGGGCCAGCGCGGCCGGCATCAACGTTCCCGAAATCATCCTCGTTCCGGTCGCCGACCTCCAAGGACTCCCCGAGGGCATCCAACTTCGGGAGGACACGGCCTTCGCCATCCGGCGCTTCGATCGCCCTGCCCCGGGGCATCGAATCCACATGGAGGACATGGCCCAGGTGCTCGGCCTGTACTCGGATGAGAAGTACAAGCGATATAATTATGAGACAGTCGCAAAAGTGCTCCTGAACGTCGCCGGCCCCAAAGCCCTCCAGGAGTTCCTCCACCGTCTGGTTTTCATCATCGCCAGCGGCAATGGCGATGCTCACCACAAGAACTGGTCACTGCTGTATCCGGATGGCGTGCATGCGGAGCTCTCCCCCGCGTATGATCTCGTCTCGACCATCCAGTACATGCCGAACGACACGCTCGCCCTGAACCTCGCGCGCTCCAAGCGGTTCAAGGACGTCACGATGGCATCCTTCGAGCGACTGGCCCGAAAGTTGGAAGTTCCGGCCCACTTTGTCATTACCGAAGTCAAGCTGGCGGTAGAAGCGACCCTCCAGCTCTGGTCGGACCTGAGGGCAGAGCTGTCCATCCCAGAGTCCTTCAAGCAACGCATTGAGGCCCATTGGAAGACCGTGCCGCTGCTCCAGGTGGAATAGGCACCTTCGGCGTGGGGGGATCCTTGCCGGACCGCGGCTTCTGGTTGCCGACGGACGGGAGTTGGACTTGAGTCCCCACCCCCATGTCCGGCCTGGTCCTCCTCACCCTCGCCCTCACCCTCTCCGGGCAGCTCGATCTGCCCACGTCGACGGACTCCGTCATTGGCGAGCAGGCAGTCCTCACAGGTGACAAGGCCGTCGTCGAGGGCCGTATCGGCCGGGCCTCCGGGCACGCGCTGTTGCGCTCGGGGTCGTCGGTGCTCCGCGCCGATGAGCTGACCTACGACTTCGACAAGCGGGTGGCGGTGGCGAGCGGGAACGTGCTGCTGGTGAGCAACGGCCTGGCCGGCTTCGCCGACCGCCTCACGGTGGACCTGAGCACCCGCCAGGTGGAGGCCGAGGGCGGAACCTTCTTCCAGAAGGAAGGCGTGACGCCCCAGGCGCTCGTCGATCTCGCCGGCCGGGAGGACGCCACCGCCCGGGAGCTGACCCAGACGGGCACCAACGCGTTCTCCTTCACCGCGCGCCGTTTCCGCCTCCTGGAGGACAACGCGTACCAGGTGGAGCCCGCGTCCTTCACGGCGTCCTGCGGGTGCGACGTGTTCGATCGCAGCTGGCGCATCACCGCGAGCAGCGCGAAGCTGACGCCCGGGGAGCGCGCCACGTTCACCTCGCCCACGCTGCGGGTGTTCGACGTCCCCGTCTTCTGGGTGCCGTGGATCTCCCTTCCGCTGCGCAACCGCCAAAGCGGCCTGCTCATGCCCGAGTGGACCGCCTCCGGAGTGAGCGGATTCCAGGTGGATCTGCCGCTCTTCCTCACGCTCGGGCGGAGCTACGATCTCACGCTCTCCCCGGGGTACGCCTTCGGCAGTGGGGGCGCGTTCGGCGTGAAGGGCCCGCGGCTCGCCGCCGAGTTCCGGTACGCCCCCGCGCCCGGAGTCGACGGGCGGGTCTGGCTTCGGCTCTACCAGGATCTGAAGCTCGAGCGGGAGCCGCTCGATCCCAACGTGCTCGCCCCCGATGCGGGACAGCGGGGGCTCCGAGGCTGGGGCATCTTCGAGCACCGGCAGGAGCTCGGCCACGGCCTGCATGCACGGGCGGACGTGACGCTGTACTCGGACGGCTTCCTCTTCGCCGACACAACGACCGCCAGCAACTTCCTCCGCTCGTATTACTACGTCCCCTCCACGGCCACCCTGTACCACCGCGGCGAGGATCATTACGCGGGGCTCGCCCTGGCCTACCGCCAGGACGTCCGCTGGGGCTATCCGCTGATCGGTGACGCTTCGCGACCTCCCGTCTTCCAGGAGCTGCCCACGCTGCGCTACGCCATCCCCACGGTGCCCCTGTTCGGCCCGCTCACGGGGAGCGTCCAGGTGGAGCTCTCGCGACTGTCGCCCCTGCGCGGGCTGCTGGGGGACGAGGGCACGGACGGGGTGTTCTGGCCGCTCCTGGCCGACGCGGATGGCACCCAGGGCAATGGCCGCTTCGATCTCGGTGAGCGGCAGGCGCGCAGCCGCCTGGACATCCTGCCGCGCGTGAACGCCACGTTCGACATGGGGGGCGTGCTGCGCTTCACCCCCTACCTGGCGGTGCGCGAGAGCCTCTATCTCTACGAGGTGACGCGGGAGACGCACAACCGCGCGTACGGGATGGTGGGACTGCTGCTGGATTCGGAGCTGTCACGGGTGTTCGGAACGGGAGCCTCCGCGATCCGTCACAGCATCATGCCGTCGGTGGAGCTGCGCGCGGTGCCACGCGTCTTCGGCGAGCGCGCCCCCTCGGTCTATGACGAGGTGGACGCCGCGGTGCCCGAGAACGGGTTCTTCCAGGGCCAGGTGGCGCTGCGCCAGAAGCTGCTCATGCGCAGCGGGACGGGGACGCGCGAGCTGGGGCGGTTGGATGTGGTCCAGGGAGTGGACTTCCTCGAGCGGCGGATGGGAGAGACGTCCGGGCGTCTCCTGACGGTGATCGGGCCGGTGACGGCGACGGCCACGGCGCGGCTCGATCTGTTCACCCCGAATGTGGAGGAGCGACTGACCCAGCTCTCGGCCTCGGTGGGCTGGAGCGTCCTTCGCAATGGGCTGTTGGACGTGAATGCCGGATACGAGCGGACCCTGGGAAGCTCGGAGCAGGTGCGCCGGCCCATCGACATGCTGCTGCCTCCTCCCCTGCCCGCGACCGCTCCGGTGGGCGACGGCGGGTCGTGCTCCGACACCAACAACCCGGCGCTCCAGCAGGTCGACCGCGTGCTGTTCGGCGCCGGGACCCGGCTCCCGTTCGGCCTGGGGGTGAGGTACGACGCGGAGGTGTTCCGGAGGGCTCCGGGACGATGCGACGTGGTCCAGGTGAATTCCCAGACCCTGACCCTCTCGTACACGCCCCAGTGCAACTGCTTCCAGATCCAGGCCTATGGCAGGTTGGTGCCCGCGCCGGTGTATTTCCAGCAAGGGCTGTTCGTGACGATCGCCAACCTCGGCACCTTCGGGGGCTGAGCGGCTCCCGTCAGGCGGCGATGCGGGACACCCGCTTCTTGCGCGGACGGCCGCTGCCCCCCTCGCCCCGAGGGCCGAGCACCCGGTCGGCGGGAAGACCCGCGTCGAGGGCCTCGCGCAGCTCGGGAGACAATCCGTCCAGCAATAGCAGCACCGAGGCGTTCGTCCAGGCGAAGCCCAGCGTCCGCTCGGTCCGGGGAGCCAGGAGCGAGCCGCGATCGGCGCCCTGGTTGCCGTACTCGACGGGCACCTCGGCCGACCTGCGCACCACGTCGTACTTCTCCTTGACGAGGCCGTTATGGCTCCCGGCGATGTCCAGCACCATGGACAGCCAGCGGTAGGCCACCGCGTCGGCCTCGGCGTGGAAGCCGTAGCGGCGCAACCCCTCCGCCGCGATGATCTGGTGCGGCGCCCAGCCGAAGGGCCAGTCCCACTGCAGATCCTCTCCGCCCGCGGCCTCGCGCGAGGCGCGCGTGCTGGAGGTCAGGCCGCCGTCATGGAGGAAGCGCGGGAGCGAGGCGGCCACGGTGGCGGCCTCCTCGCGGGAGGCCCAGCCCGTCCACAGCGGATAGAAGGTGGCCAGGGACTCGTAGCGGGAGCGGCGTCCGGCCACGAAGTCATGGTCGAAGAACATTCCCCGCTCGGCGTCCCAGAAGCGCGCGCGCATGGTGCGAGCCCGGGCCCGCGCGGCCTTCGCGTACCGGGCCGCCCGCAGCGAGTCCTCCCCTTCCACCTGGCGGAGGATCGCCGCGAGATCCATCTCGTACTGGAACAACAGCGAGTTGAGGCACACCGGCTCGTGGTGGTGGATGGCCGTGCCGAAGCGGTGGCACATGTCCCAACCACTCTCGCGGATGGCGCGGTCGTGGCGGTGGAATTCGGCGTCGTCCGGCCGGGAGCCGTAGAACTTGGACAGATCCTCGGCGTCGGGCCCCTCGGCGTCGTCCTTGTAGCGGGAGAGCCCGCTCGGGGTGGCGCGAGGGCCCGTGCGGAAGACCTCCTCGAGCTCCTGCTCGGCGGCCCGGGCCACCCGCTTCAACAGGCGCCGGTCCGAGCGTACCGCCTGGAGCTCCAGCGCCAGCCGGGGCATGAGCGGCGGCTGGGTGCGCGACAGGTGGTAGCTGAGGTTCGAGTTGGGGATCTTCCCGTAGTGCTCGATCTCGTAGAGCTGGTTCTCGAGCATGTCCCGGGCGATCTCGTACTGGCCGGAGGCCAGGGCGCCGCGAGCGTTGAAGTAGCTGTCCCAGCCGAACATCTGCACGAAGCGCCCGCCCGGGACGATGTACGGACGCGGGAGGAAGAGCATCCCCGGCTGGCGCATGAGCGCGTTCCAGTCCGCTGCCTCGCGAGGCCTCTGCAGCGGCACCACCTCCAGGCCGCCGGAGCGCCGGGCGTCGGCGCGCAGCTTCTTGAGGGCCTTGCGATCTCTCGCGGGGACGTACACGCGCTGCCGGCCCTCGGGGTCCCTCACGGGCATCACCTGGAGCGCCTTCTTCAGGTCCTCGGCGCGATCCGAGCGGCGGACGAGCCCCTCCCAGCCGTGATCGATCAACTGTCGCAGCGCGGTGGTGCGCGACTCCAACATCCGCTCCACGGGGAGCCCGGGCACATCGCCCCGGCCCTCGAGGATCTCCCCGGCGAGCACGTCCGCGGCATGCGAGAGCCGCTCCGCTCCAGCCAGCTCGAGCCGCACGCCCGGGCCCAGCTCGAGGTCCACCGCGAAGCGCAATCCGTTCTCGCTCGCGCGTCCGGCATCGCGCGCCGTGAGGCGGCCGTCGCCGTCGAGATCCAGGGCCATCAGCAACGAGAAGGCGAGGCGCGCGGTCGACGAGCTCGCGGACAGCGAGCCCGGAGTCTCGGCTCGAGCGGTGGTGGGAACCGGTGACGCGGTGAAGGGCGTGCTGGAGTCCGCGCGAACGACGTTGCGCGAGGACCGGTTCTGGAGGGGGATGGAGGCGGGGGGAAAACGGGAGGACGGCGTCCGGGTGGGCACTTTCGACCTGTTCGCAGATGAGCGACGAGCAAGGTACACGAGTCGCAACGTCTGCTCATTCTCAATGAGAGACATGCTCGCTTTCCTTCCAGACCGGCTCCGATGATTTGAAATCAAAGCTTCGTCCCGGCCGAAGCTTTGATTTCAAAGTTTCGCGCGGAAACACTTCCTGAGAAACGAGTTGGAGCGCCGCGCGAGAGGACTAGCGTGGTCGCGCTCCACCAGACCCCCACCCTGGAGACCCATCGTGGAGATTCACGACCGCGCCGTACACCTCGAATGCTTCTCGCCTCCGTCGTTGCTCCGCCCACTCACCACCGCGGTGCTGCTGCTCACCGCCCTGACGGTGGCGCCCCCCGCGCGCGCCGACGAAGCCCCCACCCCGATGGAGGACAACCGCCGCATCACCCTGGGGTACATCGAGATCGCCTATGAGCTGGGCGGGCTGCTCGACCCCAACCTCCAGCCCGGCGGGAGCAGCAACGTCCGCCCCAACTGGTTCGTCTTCGCACCGCACGCCTCGCAGACGGGAGGCCAGGGCATGCTCGGCGCGGCCCTCGCTCGGAGAATGATCGACGCGGCGCGGGGACAACCCTCCCTCTCGGTGCTCCAGGCGCTCGACCGGTTTGGCATCGTCGGCACCGTGCGGCTCACCGTGGAGAACCTCTCGCTGGAGCTCGTCCTGCGGGGCCTGCCCATCGACGCGGCGACGTCGATCGCCTCGCTCACCACGGCCATGAACTGGGAGGCGCTGGCCGATCCGCGCACCTTCTCCACCACCGCATCACGCTTCGCCTCGCTCTATTGGAGCGCGCCCGGCGTCCTGCCGCTCGATAAGGCGGAGTCCGTGGTGATCACCCTGGAGCGCACGCTGCACGAGGGCAACCTGGCCATCTTCACGGACATTGGCGGCTCGGCGCGCCTCTATCTGGACTGGCGCCGGGGGCTCACCGGCGAGGTGACACCCGAGCGCGTCCTGACGGAGTTCGTGCTCCAGGACGCCATAGCGCAGGAGGCCCGGGTCGCCTACGCGTACGCGCTGGCCCACGCGAACGACACGCCCCGTCCCTATCTGATCGACACCCTCTTCCCGGGCATGCACTGGAAAAGTCTGCTGGTGGCGGCATTCGCGCTCTACGAGGAGGCACGCCTGGCGCCCACGCCCGCCGCGCGCGACGCGCTCATCGCCATGGGCAACAACTATGTGGCCTGGCGTGAGCAGCACGACATGGCGCAGCCCGTCTTCACCCCGGCCGTGGCCCATGCGGACGAGGTGTCCCGCTCCGCCCTGCTGGAGGCTCTCACGCCGCTGCTGAGGACGTACTTCGGCACACTCGAGTGGAACTACGCCGACTACGCCTACAGCCAGCCGGACCCGGACGGCAGCCTCCTCACCTCGCCCCCCACCGAGTACAACTGGGCCACCTTCTGGGATCGCTGGACGGGCATCCTCTACGCCTTCGAGCAGGCGTATGGAGATCCCTCGGCGCTGTGGGCGATGCCGGAGCCGCTGGTGGATCCCACCGCGGGTTGAACCGGGCGAGCACGCACCGCGCGTCCTGAAGCGAACACGCCCGCCCACGCCTGGAGTCGCAACGGGCCCGCACAGGTGGCAAACTGGAGGAAGCCCTCTTCTCTGCTACCGTTCGCTCCATGCTGGCGTTCTCGCCCCCTCGCCTCCGGTCGCTGCTGTCTGGCCTCGCTTGTGTCGTGCTCCTGCACGGAGCCAGCGAGGCCTTCCGGATGGGCGCCACCGTATTCGTCCCCTACGTCTTGTTGGCCCTGGTCCTCGGGGCCCGTTGGCGTCACAGGTCCGCAGTGGCAGTCCCGGCGGGCGGAGCGCGCGTGGCGGGAGCGCCGGCGCTCGTGTTCGCGAGGATCGCGCACGAGGACGAGCCGCCCCGGCGTCATCCGGTGTCGACGAGCATGCCGAGCCTTCCCGTGCCGCGGACCTTCTGGGCGCGGGTGAAGATCTGGATCGGATGCGCGGGCCTCCTGGTGTGCGGACCGTGGTGGCTGCTGCTGGTCACCATGCTCTTCATGCCGGATCCCGCCCCGGCGCTCGATAGCCTGTTCACCCACTACAGCCTGACGCTCGTCACCGTCTCCCTGCTGCTGACGATGCTCTTCCTGGTGTTCCTGCGCTCGGGACTGCGCGGGCCGTCGGATCCCTTCGCGCCGACGCACAACCCATATGAGCGCCTGCGTGATCAGCCCTATGTGCCGCACGCTCCCGGCGCGTACGTCGGCCCGGGGCCCCGCACTGGCAAGAAGCCCCACCTGCGGCTGGTGCGCAACGCGCCGTAGGCGGTGAGCGCGCCCGTGCCGGGCATCAGCCCACGTACTCCGTCGTAGCGGCCGTGCTTCTCGACGAGCGGCTCATGCCCGCAACCGATCGCCTGTCCGGGCTTCCAGAGCCAACAGCTCGCGCCTGGAGAGGACCGCGAGCCCTCACAAACACCAGAAAAGAGACACCCGGCTCGTAGCTTTCCAACACGATGATGCGCGTCGAGGTCTCGAGAACTGCTGGCATGGCTCCTGCTCTGTGTTCTCGACAGCCGAGCAAGCCGACATTACTCTGCCGCGCCATGACAGGACCGGCCAGATCCGACAATTCAACCGTGGAGGCACCCATGTCGAGCGCAGCTCCCACGCTTGACCGCAACCTGGTCAGCCCGCAGAACATGCTCAACCCGTTCCCGCTCTATCAGTACCTGCGCGAGAACGAACCGGTGCACTGGTCCGACGCGGTCCACGCATGGTTCCTCACCCGTTACGACGACGTGATGGCGGCCTACCGTGATCCGCGCATGAGCGCCAACCGGGCGAAGCTCTTCGAGTACCAGGTCCAGGGCTTGAGCCCGGACATCACGCGCGAGTTCATGCAGACCGTCCGCAACCAGATGTTCATGCGGGATGGTCCGGAGCACGTGCGGCTGCGTCGGCAGACGGGCATGGGCTTCACGCCCCAGCGGCTGGATGAGTTGCGGCCGACCGTCCACCGCATCATGCGCGAGCTGCTGGAGCAGCTGGCGTCGCGGCACGAGATGGATCTGGTGAAGGATCTCGCCTATCCGCTGCCCGCGCTCGCCATCGCCGAGCTGCTCGGCGTGCCGCCCGAGGATCGTGATCGCTTCTGGGTCTGGTCGGAGCACCTGGCCTTGTACAGCTCGCCTCCCGTGGGCGCCGACTCGCAGTTGCTGGCCAGCAACGCCAACAAGACCATGGTGGAGATGAAGGAGTACCTGCTCCCCATCATCGAGCATCGCCGTCAATCGCCTGGCACGGACGGACTGAGCCAGATGCTCCTGGCGCAGGAGCAGGGGAAGATGACCCCGGAAGAGCTGGTGGCCAACGCCTGCCTCATCCTGTTCGCCGGGCACACCACCACCACGGATCAGCTCAGCAACGGCGTGTACGATCTGCTGACCCACCCGGATCAGTTCCAGATGCTCCGGGAGGACATGGGGCTGTTGCGCTCGGCGGTGGAGGAGATGCTGCGCTACACCACGTCGGTGCCCGCCATCACTCGGATCGCCTCCGAGGACATCCAGATGCACGGGAAGACGATCCGCAAGGGCGACATGGTCTTCCTGGTGATGGCCGCCGCCAACCGGGATCCCTCGGTCTTCCCGGATCCGGAGCGCTTCGACATCACCCGCGACAGCTACCACCAGAAGCACATCTCGTTCGGCTTCGGCGCGCACCACTGCATGGGCGCGGGCCTGGCGCGCCGCGAGCTGGAGATCGGCATCTCCATGCTGCTGGAGCGCCTGCCCAACCTGCGCCTGGACGAGACGAAGCCTCCCCAGGTCAAGTGCCACGGTCTGTCCTTCCGCGGCTTCGACTCGCTGCCCGTGCGCTGGTGAAGCGAGGGACCGGAGGGGAGCCGTACTCCCCTCCCCTCACAACTCCACGAGGCCCGCGCGCAGGGCCAGCACCACCGCCTCCACGTGCGAGTTGACGCCCATCTTCTTGTAGATGTGGGACAGGTGCGTGCGCACCGTGCGCCGCTCCAGCGTCATCACCCGGCCCACCTCGGCGTTGGACAGGCCCTTGGCCACGTAGCGCAGCACGTCGAACTCGGCCGGGGTGAGGCCCCAGGGGTTCTGCTTCTCCGCCTCGGGCGGCTTCGCCTGGATGGACTGGAAGTAGTTCCAGAAGCGTCGTGCGATGAGGGGCTCGAGCACCGTGCCGCCCTCCATCACCTCGCGGATGCCCGAGCGGATCTTCTCCGGCCCCACCCGCTTCACCAGGTAGCCCGAGGCCCCCGCTTGAATCGCCTCGTACACCTTCTGCTCGTCCTCGAAGGACGTGAGGATGAGCACCTCCACCTCGGGCGCGCGGCGCTTCACCCGCCGCGTCACTTCGATCCCGTTGAGGCCCGGTAGCTCCAGATCCAACAGCACCAGCTGCGGGCGCACCCGGACCAGTTCCTCCACCGCCTGCTCCCCATCCTGGGAGCTACCCACCACCTCCAGCTCCGGGAAGCTCCCCAGCACCTTGAGGAGGTTGCGCAAGAGGGTCGGCTGATCCTCGACGACGAAGACGCGGGTCCGGTCCATGGCCTCAGCGGTGGAGAGAGTCATTGAAGAGCTGCTGCAGCTTCCTGTGCTCGCCGCGCTCCAGGCTCACCTGGAACACCTCGCGGTGCCGCGGCACGCCAATCGTCTCGATGATGATCTCACGGGTGCCCGACCTCACCGGGTAGCGAACCAGGGGCAGGTTGCGCTTCACCCGCACGCCATCGATGTACGCGCGTGCCGGACGGTTGGCCTCGAGCGACAGGTACGCGACGCCGGGCTTGGGGGAGTCCTCGCGCGTCCCCGGGGTGGACACCACCACCGGCTCCGCTGGAGGGCTGTGCCTGGGCTTGGAGGGCTCCGGCGGCGGCGTGGAAGGTTCATCGTGCAGGTACTGCTCCACGGCGCCACTGACCGCGGACACCTTGGGATCCGTCTCGAGCTGGGGCCGCTGTGAGAACCGCCACAGCGCGAAGGCGAAGCACACCGCGCCCACGAGCGCGATGGCGCCCGCCACGGCCAACATCCGGCGCCGGCGCCGCGCGTCCTCCTGGAGGTTGCGCTCCTCGGTGAAGAGGCGCCGCTGGGACACCGCCGCCTTGACCTCGGGCGACGTGGGCGGGGGCATGGGGATGTACGAGCGATCCGGCTCGGCCGTCGTGGGCGGCTGCTCGGACACGTGCCCGCGCACCAGGGACGGAGGCACGCGCGCCCGCGTCACCGTCCCCTCGGGGACGCGCGAGCGGATCACCGTCCCCTCGATCTTCTCGGTGTCGATCCGGTCCTCGGCATCTCCCGCCGGAGAGGGGGCCTCGGATGGAGACTCGGGACGGGAGTAGTCCTCCACCACGCGCAGGCGGGGATGCTTGCCCACGCGCGTGCCTTCCCTCGCCGCCGCGGCGGCGCCCCCGAGCACGGGCCCCCGGCGCGGCTTGGGCGGAGCCGCCCCCGGAGGCGCCACCCAGGTCTGCTCGTCATCCCCCGGCGGAGCGCTCCGGCCCGCCTCGGAAGACGCCTTGGCGCTGACGTGGGTGGGCTCGAGGACCTCCTCCTTCGGAGGGTCGCCCGTGAAGACATGGGTGGAGTCGAGGACGCGGCGATCCATCGCGGGCCCCGGCACCACGGTGGGCTCGGGCAGGTAGTCGTCGAAGGCGGGCGGGGCCTCCATGGTGTCCGCCTCGCTGAGGGCGGGGCTGAAGGAGGGCCGCACCACCACGGACTTGTCCAATGCATCCGCGCTCACCTGGGCCAGCGACACACCGGAGATGGGCGTGAGCGTGAAGCGCTCGGAGAACGGCACCGGACCGAGCCCGACGGACACTTCGTTGGGGAAGAGCTCGGCCACGAAGCGGCGCGAGTCCTCGGCACCGGGCAGGCCTCCGTTGGTGGAGAGGAAGTTGCGCAGCGAGCCGGCGAACTCGGCGCAGGAGCGGAACCGCCTCGTGGGCGTGGCCTCCAGCGCGCGCAGGATGATGGGATCCAACCGCGCATGGAGGCGCCGATCCAGGCGGCTGGGCGGAGGCAGACCGGCGCGGCGGGTGCTGACACCTCCGTCGGGGACGACGGCCTCGCGCAGGGTGAGCAGCTCGTAGGCCATGGCGCCCATGGAGTAGATGTCCGAGAGCACGTCGGGCATGTCACCCCGGCCCACCTCGGGGGCGCGATAGGCGCTGCGGCCGCGGCCCACGAAGGCGCGCTTGAGCTCCGGCACCCCCATGAGCGCCTGGAGCGCACCGAAGTCACACACGGCGGGCAGGCCGGCGCGCGACAGCAGCACGTTGCCCGGGGTGATGGCGCCGTGGACGACGCCGACCGCGTGGGCCCGCTCCACGGACTCGAGCAGCTGGATGATGAGGTGGAGCGCGACGGGCGGCGGGAGGAGGACCTCCTTGGAGTTGAGCCGCTGCAGCGCGGTGCCCAGGGTGTGGCCATCCACGGACTCGCGCACCACGGCGAGCCGGTTCTTCACGAAGCCCATGTCGAGGACGTGGAGGACGCCCTCGGGGTGCAGCGGGTTGAGGACGCTGTACGTCTGGGCCAGCACGGCGGCGTAGCGCGGATCCGACGTCTTCGGGTGGAAGAGCTTGATGACGACCCTGGCGCCACCCGGCTCCTGGACGGCCTCGTAGAGATCGGCGAGCTCTCCGGCTTCGATGCGGCCGGTCAACCGGTAGGCGCTGCTCATCCCTTCCTCTTCCGGGGCCGGACGGCGTCGAACAGGAACCCGCACCAGACGCAGGCCTCGCCCCGGCGTCCCTGGGGGAACTCCAGCGTGCAGCCCGGGCAACGGGGACGAGCCCGGCCGCCTCCCCTGGGAGCGGCCGTCTGACGGCGCACCCGACCGGAGGAGGCCCCCTTGGAACGCGTACGCCCGGCCACGACGGCGCCGCGCACCAACACCTCGAGCCGGCGGACACGGTCCTCCAGGGCCTCGATTCGGGCGGACAGCCGCGCGTGGATCTCTGCGTCGGACGGGGGGCGTCTGGCGGGCGATCGCATGCGGACCCGCGAGCGTGCCACGTCGGCTCGGCGGCCCGCAAGGAGGACTGGCCATATGGATGGTGCCGCCCGAGGACCGCGTGTTATGTCTGTCTGTCCTGTGTCACCGAAACTCTCACCGACCGGACCCATCCCCGGGAGCCCGACGACCTCGGATCCCCTACATGGCAGCTTCCGCTCCTCGCGCAATCGAGCCCACGCCGAGGACGCCGAGCGCCGCGCCCAGAGCCTCTTCGCGGATCTCGAGCTCGCCCGCCTGCTGAGCGTCCCCCGGGTACACACCCGCGAGGTGCCACGCGCGCGGGACATCTTCGTCAACCGAAACCTGCGCATGACCAGCGTCGAGCTCATCGGCTTCGACATGGACTACACGCTGGCCATCTATCACATGCGCCGGCTGGAGCAGCTCGCGTACGACATGACGCTCGCCAAGCTCGTCTCCGAGCGGGGCTACCCGACGGTGATTGGCCAGCTGCAGTACGACCACCACTTCGTGATCCGCGGGTTGGCGGTCGACAAGACGAACGGCAACCTGCTGAAGATGGACCGCTTCGGCTACGTGGGGCGGGCCTGGCACGGGCTGAGGCCGCTCGAGCGCGAGGTGTGGAAGAATCTCTACCGCAACCAGCGGGTGCAGCTGAAGAACCCCCAGTTCGCGTGGATCGATACGCTCTTCGCCCTGCCCGAGGCCTGGCTGTTCGCGGGCATCATCGAGCTGCTGGAGTCGCTGGGGCAGCGCGTGGACTACGGCAAGCTGTACGACGACATCCGCGACGCCATCGACACGGTGCACCGGGACAACTCGCTCAAGCGCGAGGTGCGCAAGGAACTGGGCCGCTACATCTTCCAGGATCCGGAGCTGGGCCCCGCGCTGCACAAGCTGCGCTCGGGCGGCAAGCGGCTGTTCCTGCTGACGAACTCGGCGTGGGACTACACGGACGCGGTGATGCGCTACCTGCTGGACGGGCAGCTGGCGGAGTACCCGAGCTGGCGCAACTACTTCGACTACATCGTGACGCTGGCCGCGAAGCCGGCGTTCTTCTCCGAGCAGCGGCCCTTCCTGGAGCTGGAGACGGCCGGGCCAGGCGAGGAGGCGCGCGTGGTGGGCGAAGCTACCCACCTGGAGCGCGGCAAGGTGTACCAGGGCGGCAACCTGCAGCAGTTCGAGCGGCAGACGGGCTACGCGGGCGAGAGCGTGCTGTACGTGGGCGATCACATCTACGGGGACATCCTCAAGTCGAAGAAGTCCTCGCTGTGGCGCACGTGCATGATCGTCCAGGAGATCGAGGACGAGATCACCTACACGGACGGGCAGCGGGAGCGCATCGAGAAGCTGTCCGAGGTGGAGCTGGCGCGGGAGCGGCTGGACGACGCGGTGGCGCACCACAAGGGCGTGCTGAACGCGCTGGACCGGAGGATCGACCGCGGGGAGCTGACGGCCGAGGAGTTGGCGCGGCTGGAAGAGGAGCGGCGCGGGACGAAGGTGGAGCTGGACAAGCTGCGCTGGGCCCTGCGGGAGGCGACGGAGATCGCCGACACGCTGGAGCTCGAGGTGGAGGAAGGCTTCAACCCGTACTGGGGACTGCTCTTCAAGGAGGGGCACGAGAACAGCCGCTTCGGCGAGCAGGTGGAGCGCTACGCGTGCCTGTACACGAGCCGGGTGTCGAACTTCCTGCACGACTCGCCGATGCAGTACTACCGCTCACCGCGCGAGCTGATGCCGCACGAGATGGCCGGCTCGTGGTCGGCGAAGCTGTCGCTGGTGGGCAGCGAGGGCCCTCCCAAGGGCGAGCGCGAGCGCTGAGACCCCTCCCCCGCCCCGGGGACTCCTGAATCCGAGGGCTGGAAAGACAAACGGCCGGGTTCCCCGAAGGGAGCCCGGCCGTTGTCGTATCCCTCTGCGTGAGGGACGAAGCGACTACTTCTTCAGCTTGCTCGCCATCACGTCGCCGAGGCGGGCCTTGGAGCCCTCGGCCTGGCGGCGGAGGTACTCGCGGTAGTCCTCGCCCTCGCCGATCAGGGCCTTCATCGACAGGGCCACCTTCCGGTCCTGGGTGTTGATGTCGATGATCTTGACCTCGACCTCCTGGCCCTCGTTCACCACGTCACGCGGGTTCTCGACGCGCTCCTCCTTCAGCTCGGAGACGTGCACGAGGCCCTCGATGCCGGGCTCGATCTCCACGAAGGCGCCGAAGTCCGTCACCTTGGTGACCTTGCCCTTCACGCGGCTGCCCACCGGGGTGCGCTCGGACAGGGTGTCCCAGGGATCCGGCTGGAGCTGCTTGATGCCCAGGCTGAAGCGCTCGTTCTCGACGTCGATGTTGAGCACCACCGCCTCGACCTCGTCGCCCTTCTTGAACATCTCGCCCGGGTGCTTGATGCGCTGGGTCCACGAGATGTCGGACACGTGCACCAGGCCGTCCACGCCCTCCTCGACGCCGACGAACACGCCGAAGTCGGTGACGTTGCGGATCTGACCCTTGATGACGGAGCCGATCGGGTACTTGTCCTCGAGCAGCGTCCAGGGGTTCTGCTCGATCTGCTTCATGCCCAGGGCAATCCGCTTGGCCTTCGGATCGATGTCGAGGACGACGGCCTCGACCTCCTGGCCCACCTCCAGCATCTTGCTCGGGTGCTTGAGGCGCTTGGTCCAGGACATCTCGGACACGTGCACCAGACCCTCGACGCCCTGCTCGATCTCGATGAACGCGCCGTAGTCGGTGATGGAGACGACCTTGCCGCGCACGCGGGTGCCGACCGGGTACTTCTCGTCGGCGCGGTGCCACGGATCCTCCTGGATCTGCTTGAGGCCGAGGCTGACGCGCTCCTGGGTGGGGTCGAACTTGAGGACGACGACCCGGACCTCGTCACCCACGTTGAACATCTCGCTGGGGTGACCGATGCGGCCCCAGGACATGTCGGTGATGTGCAGGAGGCCGTCGATGCCGCCGAGGTCGATGAAGGCGCCGTAGTCGGTGAGGTTCTTGACCACGCCCTTGAGGACCGCACCCTCCTTGAGATTCTTGAGGGTCTCCTTCTTCATCTCCTCGCGCTGCTTCTCGAGCAGCACGCGGCGGGAGAGCACGATGTTGCCGCGCTTCTTGTTGAACTTGATGACCTTGAACTCGAATTCCTTCGAGATGTACTGGTCGAGGTTGCGCACCGGGCGGATATCCACCTGGCTGCCGGGGAGGAACGCCTTCACGCCGATGTCGACGGAGAGGCCACCCTTCACGCGGCCCACGATGGTGCCCTTGACGATCTCATCGCGCTCGCAGGCGGCGCTGATCTCGTCCCAGATGCGCATCTTGTCGGCCTTCTCCTTGGAGAGGACGACCATGCCGGTATCGTTCTCGCGGCTCTCCAGGAGGACCTCGACAGGGTCGCCCGCCTTGACGGAGACCTCGCCGCGAGGGCTGGTGAACTCGGAGATCGGAACCTGGCCCTCGGACTTGTAGCCGATGTCGACGATGGCGTAGTCCTTGGTCACCTGAACGACGGTGCCCTTGACGATCTCGCCTTCCTTGAGGATGCCTTCACCGCCACGCTCCTTGAGCGAGGCCTCGAACATCGCGGCAAAATCCTCGTCGCCGACATCTCCGATCTGCTGGTTCACATTCTGCTGCATGAGATTGGGAGTCCTTCGAAACGGTACTGCTGCCCCCGGTTGTGGACGGCAGTCACTCGCGGGGAGCTACGAGTGACCCGCGAGCCAACCCCACAACGGGGTTGACTCGAAGCCGCGCACCCTAGACACCGGTTACACCGGCAGTCAAGCGAGCGCGGGGTACTTGTTTACAGTCTTGATAATGCGGCTCCGGGTGGGAGGGGACCCCCGCCACCCCAGAGTGCCTGTCCCACGGGCCAGGTCGCCAGGCCTCCGGGCGCCTACCGGAGGACAAGGTGCTACCTCCATGGGTAGTCGCGCCATCGCCCCGGCGCACGAGGGGCGCGGACCTCCGCCAGCAGAGCGGGCGGTCAGTCGAGGAGCTTGAACGTCTCGCGGGCGATCACCAGCCGCTGAACCTCGCTGGTTCCCTCGTAGATGGTCTGCACCCGGGCATCCCGGAAGTAGCGCTCCACGGGGAACTCGTCGATGTAGCCGTAGCCGCCGTGGATCTGCACCGTCTTGTCCACCGCCCGGTTGGACATCTCGCTGGCGTACAGCTTCGCCATGGAGGCCTCGCGGGTGAACGGCTGGCCCTCGTCCTTGAGGAACGCCGCCCGGTACGTCAACAGCTCGGCCGCCTGGAGCTCGGTGGCCATGTTGGCCAGCATGAAGCGCAGGCCCTGGAACTCGCCAATGGGCTGACCGAAGGCCTTGCGGTCCTTCGCGTACCGGATGGAGGCCTCCAGCGCCGCCCGCGCCACGCCACACGCCTGCGAGGCGATGCCGATACGCCCGCCGTCCAGCGCGATCATCGCCAGCTTGAAGCCGTCGCCCTCCTTGCCCAGGAGGTTCTCCGCGGGGATCTCCATGTCCTCGAAGGTGAGGCTCACGGTGTTGGACGAGCGCAGGCCCATCTTGTCCTCATGCTTGCCGACGATGAGGCCCTTCGTCCCACCCTCCACGATGAAGGCGGAGATGCCCTTGCTCCCCTGCCCTCCCGTGAGCGCCCACACCACCATCACGCCCGCGTAGGCGCCGGAGGTGATCCACTGCTTGCTGCCGTTGAGGACCCACTTGTCCCCGCGCCGCACCGCCGTGGTGCGCATGGCGCGCGGATCCGAGCCCGCGTGCGGCTCGGAGAGCGCGAACGAGCCCACCACCGCCTCGCCCGAGGTGATGCGCGTGACGTACTTCTGGCGCTGCGCCTCGGTGCCGAACTTCTGGATGAGCTCGGCGCACATGTTGGTGACGGCCATGGCCACCGAGGTGGAGGCGCACGCGGCGGCCATCTCCATCATCGCCAGGGAGTAGGCGACGACGCCCGCCTCGGCGCCGCCGTACTGGGAGGGGATGTTCACCCCCATGAGCCCCAGGGAGGCCAGCTCCTTGAAGAGCTCGGTGGGGAAGATCTCCTCCTTGTCGAATCTGCGCGCCTGGGGCGCCACCCGCTCCCGCGCGAACTTGCGCGCGGTGTCGCGGATGAGCGTCTGCGTCTCGGTGAGCTCGAGGTTCACGGAAGGGGTCCTACTTGATGGCCTTGAGGTTGAACGGATACTCGATGGGGTACTCGCGCCGGTCCGGCGGCTGCGGGAAGTTGATGCCGGAGAGCACGTTCACCACGCACTCGTGCAGGCGCGGGTTCTTCAGCGTCGTGCCCGCCTTGGCGACCTTGGCGTTGCGCACGAAGCCGTCCGTCGTGATGGTGAAGGTCGTCATGATGCGACCCTCCTCCACCGCGCTGCCCTTCGTCGCGAGGATCTCCTCGTAGCACTCCTGGATGTCGAAGGCGTAGTACTCCATGACCATGCGGATGGAGTCCGGAGTGAAGGGCAGCCGGTTGATGTCCGGCGGCGGAGGCCGGACCGGGCCCGCCGCCTTCTTCTTCTCCTGCGCGGGGGCGGACGCCTCGGTACCGGTCTCCTTCTGGGCCGAGCCCTTCTTGCCGGGCGAGCCCTGCGCGAACGCCAGGCCCGACCCGAGCAACACCACCACCGCGAACAGGGAACGCTTCATTTCGACTCCTCAGTCCTTCAACAGGTTGGCCGAGATGACGATGCGCTGGATCTCGCTCGTCCCCTCGTAGATCTCCGTGATGCGCGCGTCGCGCACGTGGCGCTCGACGTCCATCTCCTTGGAGTAGCCCATGCCACCGTGCACCTGCAGGGCCTTGTTGGCCACACGGCTGGCCATCTCGCTGGCGTACACCTTGGCCATGGCGCTCTCGGCGGAGTGGCGCACGCCCTTGTCCTTGAGCATCGCCGCTCGCAGCACGAGCAGCCGGGCCGCGTCGATCTCCGTGGCCATGTCGGCGATCATGAACTGGATGGCCTGGTGCTCGCGGATGGGCTTGCCGAACGTCTTTCGCTCGCCCGAGTAGCGCACCGCCTCCTCGAAGGCCGCGCGGGCGATGCCGAGGGCCTGCGAGGCGATGCCGATGCGCCCGCCATCCAGCGTGCTCATGGCGATCTTGAAGCCATCGCCCTCCTTGCCCAGGAGGTTCCTGGCCGGCACGCGCATGTCCTCGAAGAACATGCTGCACGAGTGCGCGGCGCTGATGCCCATCTTCTTGTCCGGCTCGGCGCGGATGAAGCCCGGCGTGTTGGTGGGCACCAGGAACGCGGAGATGCCCTTGTTGCCCGCCTCCTTGTTCGTCATCGTGAACAGCACGATGGCGTCCGCCCGGGGGCCGTTGGTGATCCAGTTCTTCGAGCCGTTGATGATGTACTCGTCACCCTTGCGCACGGCCGTGGTCTTCTGGGAGGCCGCGTCGCTGCCCGCCTCGGGCTCGGTGAGGCCGAAGCAGCCCAGTTTTTCGCCCCGGGCGAAGGGCGTGAGGAACTCCGCCTTCTGCTCCTCGGTGCCGAACTTCATCACCGGATCGCAGTAGAGCGAGTTGTTCACGCTCATGATGACGCCGGTGGAGGCGCAGCCGCGGCTGATCTCCTCCATGGCCAGCGCGTAGCACACGTTGTCCAGCCCCGCGCCGCCGTACTGCTCCGGCACCGCCACGCCGAGCAGCGACAGCTCGGCCAGCTTCTTCACCGCCTCGACGGGCCACTGGTGCGTCTCGTCCCACTTCCGGGCGTTGGGGGTCAGCTCGCGCGAGGCGAACTCGCGGCACATCCGCTGGATCTCGCGCTGGATGTCGCTCAGCTCGAAGTTCATGGCACTCCTGGGGAAAGGGCGCGGAGGTACATAGTACGGGCATGCCTCCTGGGATCAGGGATTGCAAGAGGGGCGGGCAAGCGCCAATTGCCGCGCCCATTAGCCGTCCCGGGGCTCCCGGGTGTTTCTGGCCGCCTACCTGCCAGTGAAGGCGGCGGTACGCTTCTCCAGGAAGGCCTTCATGCCCTCCTTCTGGTCCTCCGAGCCGAAGAGCACCGCGAAGCCCTGGCGCTCCAGCTCGTTGGCCGCCCGGAGATCCTGGTCGGCGCCGAACTCGATGACCCGCTTGGCCTGCGACACCGCCAACGGACCGTTCTTGAGGATCTTCCCCGCCACCGCCTTGCAGTGGGCCAGGAGCTGATCCGCCGGCAGCACGTCGAGCACCAGGCCGATCTCCTTCGCCTTGGCCGCGTCCAGGCGCTCACCCGAGAAGACGAGCTCCTTCGCGCGCATCTTGCCCACCACGCGGGTGAGGCGCTGCGTGCCGCCGAAGCCCGGAATCACGCCGAGGGTCACCTCGGGCAGCCCCAGCTTCGCCTTCTCCGAGGCGTAGATGAGATCGCACGCGAGGGCGAGCTCACAGCCACCGCCGAGCGCGAAGCCGTTCACCGCGGCGATGGTGGGGATGGGGAGCTGCTCGAGCGTGTGGAAGACGCGGTGGCCGAGCGCGGCGAACTCGCGCGCCTGCGCCGCGGTGATGGAGACCATCTCCGCGATGTCCGCGCCCGCCACGAAGGCCTTGTCGCCGCCGCCCGTGACGATGAGCGCACGGGTCGTGGGAGGAAGGGCGTTGAGCGCGGATTCGATCTCCTGGAGCGTCTTGCTGTTGAGGGCGTTGAGCGCCTTGGGACGATCGATGGTGAGGATCGCGATGGCGTCCTCGGTCTCCAGCCGGATGTTCTCGTAGGCCATGTCGGGGATTGCCTCGTCCTAGTACTTGTAGAAACCGCGACCGCTCTTCTTGCCGTACCAGCCGGCGTCCACGTACTGCCGCAGCAGCGGGCTCGGGCGGTACTTGTCGTCACCCAGCCCCTTGTGGAGCACCTCGGCGATGTAGAGCACCGTGTCCAGGCCGATGAAGTCCGCCAGCTGCAGCGGGCCCATGGGCTGGTTGGTGCCCAGCTTCATCGCCGTGTCGATGTCCTCCGCCGTGCCCAGGCCCTCCATCAGCGCGAAGCAGGCCTCGTTCAGCATGGGGATGAGGATGCGGTTCACGATGAAGCCCGGGAAGTCCTTGGACACCACCGTGGTCTTCCCCATCTTCTCCGCCAGCGCCCGCGTCGTCTGGTACGTCGCGTCCGACGTCGCCGCGCCCCGGATCAGCTCCACCAGTTGCATCAGCGGCACCGGGTTCATGAAGTGCATCCCGATCACGTTCTCCGGGCGCTTCGTCGCCGCGGCGATGCGGGTGATGGGGATGGACGAGGTGTTGGTGGCCAGGATGCCGCCCGGCTTCACCACGCCGTCCAGCTCCACGAAGATGCGGCGCTTGAGCTCCTCGTTCTCCGTCACCGCCTCGATGGCGAAGTCCACGTCCTTCACCTCGGTGGCGCTGGTGGAGGTCGCCAGGTTCGTGTTCGCCGCCTCGAGCCGGGCCGCGTCCAGCTTGCCCTTCTCCACCAGCTTCTTCAGGCCGGCCTTGATGCGCTCGGCCCCCTTGGCGAGACCCTCCTTCGAGACGTCCACCAGAGTGACCCGCAGGCCCGCCTGCAGCGCGACCTGGGCAATGCCCGACCCCATCTGCCCTGCCCCGACGACGACGATGTGCTCCGTTGCCATGGCGTTTCGAGACCCCTTGCTCGGTAATCGAGGAACCGGGCGCGCTATAGCCCTGGCCCCCCCACCGGTCAACGGCTCGTGGGTACCGGGAGTCCCCGCTCGACGCGCACGTCTTCTTCTCCGAGTGTCAGGCGCTCCACACGTGGGGGCCTGGAAGGTCCACTTTCACCCCGGGCGAACACCCACACCTCGTACGACCCCGCGGGCAGCTCCGTCCTCAGGGTCACCGAGCCCGGCGGCCCCCCCTGGAAGGAGTGCGTCTCGCGCTTCACCAGTTCGCCCTCGGCGTTCTTCACCTGCAGGTCGAGGGCGCGGATCTCGCTCCAGCCCGGGCCCACCAGCCGCCACACCAGCTCGCGCTCGGGCACGTCCGAGCCCTTCCACAGCCACAGGCCCATCGCCACCAGCAGCAGCACGGGGAGCCGCCTCAGCAACGGGTGCTGACGCCAGTTTCGCCGCCCCTCGCCCTCCACGCCGTCACTCCTTCTTCGAGGCGGACTTCTTGCCGCCGCGGCGCGTGTTCAGCTCGGTGACGACCACCTTGGAGCGCGCCGGCTCGCCCTGCTCCGCGTCCTCGCCACGGTCCGGAACCAGACGGATCTGCGCCTTCACCTCGATGGTCATCCCCGACATCAGCTTGAGGAACTCGTCGCGCAGCTTCTCCGACTGGAGGAAGCGCCGCAGCTCCTCGGAGACCACCCGGCCCACCTCGTCCTTCGTCTTCTCCGCCTGCCCGAGGATGTAGCCGAGCGCCTCCTTGGGCAGCTTCAGCTGGCCGGCCAGCGAACGGATGCCCTCCTCCGTCATGAAGAGGGCACCCAGACCCGCCACCGCCACCTTGCGCACGAACTCGGGCACGAACCCCGGGCGGGAACCCTCCTTCCCCGGCTCGTCGCCGAGCAGCGGATCGAAGTCGTTGTCGGGTTCCTTGCCGGTTGTCATGGGGGTCCTCGGTGGGGGTCGCGGGGGATCCTCAGCTTACAACGGGGAGCTTCACCGCCACCCGCATGTTCTCGGTGGACACGCGGCCCGCGATGTTGCGCGCCATCGCCCTGAAGGCCTGGGCCTCGGGGCTGTCCGGCGCGCTGAGCACCACCGGCACGCCCGCGTCACCCGACTCGCGGATCTTCAGATCCAGGGGGATTTCGCCCAGGAACGGGATGCTGAACATCTGCGCCGCCTTGTGGCCGCCGCCCTGGTTGAAGATGGGCGTGGCCTTGGAGCAGTGCGGGCACACGAACTGGCTCATGTTCTCCACGATGCCCAGCACCGGGATGTGCACCTTGTCGAACATCTGCTTGGCGCGCACCACGTCCGCCAGCGCCACGTCCTGCGGCGTCGTCACCAGCACCGCGCCCGCCGCCCTCACCGACTGCGACAGCGACAGCGCCACGTCACCCGTGCCCGGCGGCAGATCCAGCACCAGGTAGTCCAGCTCGCCCCAGCGCACGTCCCGCACCAGCTGCATCAGCGCCCCGTGCAGCATGGGCCCGCGCCAGATGAGCGCCTGATCCGCCTCCACCAGGAAGCCGATCGACATCACCTTCAGCCCGTGCTTCTCCAGCGGGAGCAGCGACTTGCCATCCGGGCTCACCGGCTTCTCGGTGATGCCCGTCATCAACGGCACGGACGGACCGTAGAAGTCCGCGTCCAGCAGGCCCACCTTCGCGCCCTCGCGCGCCAGCGCCGCCGCCAGGTTCACCGACACCGTGCTCTTGCCCACACCGCCCTTGCCGGCGCCCACGAGGATCACGTTCTTCACCTGCGGCAGCATCGCCTGGCCCTGCGGCCCGCCCATGCCCACCGGCGCCGAACGCACCTGCGCGCCCCACTCGATGTCGAACGTCTTCAGCCCCGGCACCTGCTTCAGCGCCGCCTCGGCGTCCGCCTGGATCTTTCCCTTCAGCGGGCAGGCCGGCGTGGTCAGCTCGATCTTGAGCTTCGCCTTGTCGCCCTCCACGCGGATGTCCTTCACCATCCCGGCCTTCACGAGGTCGATGTGCAGCTCGGGATCCATCACCTTCGACATCGCCGCGAGGATGTCGCGCTCGGAAACGCTCATCTGAGTACCTGAATCCTTTTGGAACCCGGGAGGTGGGGTCCCCTCTCGGAAGGGCGCGGAATAGCCAGCGGCCCGGATCGTGTCAACCTCCTCTAATCGCCCGCGCTCCGGGTCGCATGTCTTCTCATTCGAGCGCCGCCACCCGGTACTCGCCTGCCTCCCGCACCAGTCGCACCCCGTGCTCCTTCCCGAGCGGGAACTCCGCCTCCGAGCCCGTCACCCGCGCCTGCCCCTTCAGCGCGAGCCTCGCCCGGCGCACCCGCTCGGCCGCCAGGGGCTCGCGCTCGAAGTCCTCGCGCAGACGCTCGGGGGTGTAGCGAACACGCAACGGCTCACTCAGCAGCGACCAGGCCGTGGTCCAGTCGCTCGCCCCCACCGCGTCCAGGAAGCGTGTCAGGACGGCCCGGGGCGCGTCCGCCGACGCCTCCTCGACGACCCGCCAGCCCTCCTTCGCCTGGATCAGCGAGAGGGCGGGCGCCCGCGTCTGGAGCTCCGGAAGGGCCGCGCGCACCTCCGCGGCCCGTGCCTCGCGGACCGAGGCATTCGCGTAGTGCTCGAGGAACGACGGTTGTTCCTCTGGCGGCGCGTTCGTCAGCGCGAGGGCATCCGCCAGCCGATTCTCCTCCAACGCCCGGGCATAGGCCGAGGCCACCTCCCTGGGTCCGGGAGTATGCGCACAACCCGTGACGGCCAGGACGGCCGCGAGAGACAGGGTGGTCAGGGAGAGCCGGAAAGGAGGGGTGGAGGCCATGGGGCGGGTCATCCTTCAAGAAGTGTGGAGCTGGACGGCGCTCGGGGGCCGGCACCTGGCGCAGTAGACGTCGCCCTCATACGCGAAGGCGTCCCGAAGCTGGAGCCCCAACCCGCATGCCGAGCACTTCAGGGGCGAGGCCGCCACCACCGCTCCCGCCGGCCGCGCCTGGGGATTCGTCACCCCCTCCAGCAGCTCGAACTCGCCCGCGTCCAGCCAGACCCCCTCGCAGCGCGGGCACACGTCGATGGGACAGGCGCTCGTCACCACCAACGTCAGCCGCGAACCACAGCTCGGACAGGCCACCGGCTCGCTCCGGCACGTGGGGCACACGGTCTGTTCGCGAGCCACCAGATGACCCCGCCTCCGGCACCGAGAGGGCGCCTGCCTCGCCGCCGCCAGGAACGTGCGCGCCGGAGGCCGATCCGGAAACCGATCCAGCTCGCCCCGGTCGAACCACAGCCCGTGACAGCGGGGACAGGTATCCACTTCCACGTCGGAGACACGCAGGGGCCGCAGGGGCTCGTTCTCGCAGAGGGGACAGTGGCGCGCCATGCGGGCCCGGAGGTTACTCGAAGCGCTCCCCTTCCCCGAAACCCTGAAGACTCCAGGCCGTCGGGCAGAAAGCATATGTCCCCGCGTGCGAGCCCCCCAGCAGCAGCTTCAGCAGCGAGAAGCGCCGGCCTTCGCCCCCGTACACCTGGAGCTCGAAGCGCCCCGGCACCTTCGCCAGCTCCATCGCGCGCCGGCACGCCTCCTCGAAGCCCTCCGTCCGGTCCACCAGCCCCGCCGCGAGCGCCCGCGTGCCGCTGTACACCCGCCCCTCCCCCAGCGCGTGGATCTCCTCCTTCGTCCGGCCCCGCGCCTTCGCCACGTGCTCGAGGAACGCCTGGTACGTCTCCTCCACCTCGGCCTCCATCAAGACCCGCTCGTGCTCGGTGAAGCCCCGCGTGGACGAGTAGATGCCCGCGTTCTCCCCCCGGGTGATGAGCGTGCGGTGCACCCCCAGCTTCTCCATCAACCCCGAGGTGTCGAACTTCCCCGCGAACACGCCGATGGAGCCCACGATGGCGTGCGGCGTGGCCCAGATCTCCTTCGCCCCCAGCGCCGCCATGTAGCCACCACTCGCCGCCACCCGGTCCACGAAGGCGATGACCGGCTTCTTCCTCGCCACCCGCTGCACCGCCTCCAGGATGATCTCCGAGGCCACCGCCGAGCCTCCCGAGCTCGACACGAACAGCACCACCGCCCTGGCCCTCCGGTTCCGCCCCGCCGCGCGCAGCGCCTTCACCACCGACTCCGAGCCCGCCATCTGGCCCGTCACCCCCGCCCCGCCCTTCCCCGTGACGATCATCCCCGACACCGGCACCACCGCCAGCCGGGGCAGGGGCCTCAACCGGCGCCAGCGCACCAGCGGCCACGGCAGCCTCGCCCGGTACATCGGCATCGGCCCCAGACCCTCCTCCTCGTCCTCCGCGTCCTTTCCCTCCGCGCCCTTTCCGCTCAGCCGCTCGGGCAGCGCCGCCTCGTCACACACCCCGTCGATGAGCCCCTCCGCCGCCGCGCGTCTGGCGCTGTAGGGGCCTCCGTCGATCCACGCCCTCACCTGCTCCGGCGTGCGCCGCCGCCCCTTCGCGAGGGTGTCCACCAGCTCGGCGTACCGCTCGTCCAGGAAGGACTCCAGGACCTCCCGTTGGATGTTCGACACGTGCGGGAGCGTGAAGAGCTCGGGCATCGTCTTGTACTCGCCCCGCCGGAAGAAGTGCGCCTGGACGCCGAGCCGCCCGAGCCCCTCGCCCACCGCCATGGCCTCCGCCGCGTAGCCCACCAGCTCCAGCCGCCCCGCCGGGGACAGCAGCGCCTCGTCCGCCGCGCACATCACCTGGTACCCCAGGTTGTCCACGCCCACCGCCCAGGCCACCACCCGCTTGCCCGCTCCCCGGAAGCCCTCGAGCAGCTTCACCAGCACGTCCCGCTTCGCCGGCGGCACCGCCAGGTCCTCCAGCTCCAGGAGGATGCCCTTCACCTTCGGGTCCTTCGCCAGCAGCTCCAGCGCCTCGCGGAAGGCCTCCAACGAGGTCACCGTGGCCGGCTCCGGACGGTTCTGCCCCCCCAGCAACCCCAGACTCCGCCGCCGGGGCAGCTCCCGGTACGGGATATCCCCCGTCAGCCGGAACCGGACGTACGCGGGCCTGCCGCGGGTCCCCATCAGACGGAAGGGCAGACCCAACAGGTGCCGCAGGAACAACAACAGGTTGATCAGGGGAACGAAGAGGAGGCGCACGATCCGCGCCTAATGGACCGTCGGGGATGACGCAAGCCTTGTTCTGCGCACCTGTAAGGTCGTGGTAGGCTGCGCGCCCATGCGCCTGCCCTCCTTCTCGCATCTGCTGGTCGTCTTCGTGCTCGTCACTGGCGGCGCCGCCCTGGCACAGCGGCGGCAACTCCATGAGTTCCAGGGTGAGGAGATGACCCAGGAGGAGCGTGAAGCCGCTCGCTCCCGTCCGAAGTACAACATCAACGCCTACGGCAAGGACATCCAGATCAAGGAAGAGCCCATTCCCTGGAAGGCCATCGGCCTGGCGTGCATCGCGTTCCTGGTGACCGCGCCCTTCGCCTGGCGCATCTACAAGGGCACCACCAAGGAGATCGCCGAGGCCAACGTGTTCGGCGTCTCGAGCGCCCGCGTCGCCGAGGGTGACGACGAGCAGGCGTAGCGCGCGCCGAGGGGCTCCCACTTGATGTTCGGGGTGACGCTGCTGCGCCATGACGTGGCGCGAGCCGCCGCCCAGCGCATCGCCTCCGAGCCCCGGCTGGTGCGCCCCGAGGTCGGCGGCGAGGACGACCCGGGCACCTTCCTTCCCGAGCGCTTCTTCGTGCTCCAGGACGAGGTGCGCATGCGGGCCCAGGCCGTCGCGGCCTCCGCCGAGAAGCGTGACGACAAGGCGCTCGCCGAGAGCTACGGCCTGCTCGTGCAGACGTGTGTCTCCTGTCATTCGGTGTACCTGAAGCCCGAGTGAGCGCGTTCCCCTGGCATCAGGCCAGGTGTTGAAGCCCGCGGCCGCCCGCATGCCGCGCGGGCAGGAACCCAGGCGTCCACACACAGTGTTGTTTCTTCGGGGACGCCCCCCTCCGATGGTAGATCCTGGCGGCTCACGCCCCCCCTCGTGATGAGCGAGCCTCGAGACTCCACCGAGCACGCACAGCCAGAAGCGAGCAGACCCCCCATGAAAACGGCAGTCGCCCTGCGCATGGAGGAGCCTCCCCGGTCCTCCCATCCGGGCCTCGATGACGAGGCCTTCGCCCGTGACCTCCAAGCCCTCCGCATGGAGATGGAGGCGTCGCTCGGACCCGAGGACCTCGCGCACTTCCGGAAGATTCAGCGCTGGGGCCGCGTGTGTTCGGCGCTCGGCTATGCGACGGCCTGGATCGCGCCCAATCCCCTCTCCGCGCTGCTCATCGCGCAGGGCAGCACGGCCCGTTGGACGATGATGGCGCACCACGTCACGCACCGCGGCTACGACCGCGTGCCCGGCATGCCCGAGCACTCCACGGGACGCCACTTCGCCACCGGGTGGCGCCGCTTCATCGACTGGCCGGATTGGATCCACCCCGACGCCTGGCGGCACGAGCACAACGCGCTCCACCACGGGCGCACCGGCGAGACGGCGGATCCGGATCTGGTGGAGGAGAACACCGAGTGGCTGCGCCGCTCCTCCATGCCCCTGGTGGCGAAGTACGCGATCGTCGCCTTCTTCGCCTGCACCTGGAAGGTGACGTACTACGCGCCCAACACCTTCCTGGAGTGGCGGCGCGCCGAGCGGCGGCGCGCGGGCCTGCCCGATGATGGCGGCAACCTCCGTCTGTTGACGGCCTTCAATCCACTCACCGCCGAGGGCCGGGACTTCTGGCGGACGTGCCTCCTGCCCTACGCGGGCGTGCGCTTCGCGCTCCTCCCCGCCCTCTTCGCTCCGCTCGGTCCGTGGGCCGTGTTCTGCGTGTTCGCCAACAGCGTCCTCGCCGAGGTGCTCACGAACATCCAGAGCTTCGTGCTGATCGCGCCGAACCACGCGGGCGAGGATCTCTACCGGTTCCACGGCCGCGCCGAGGGCCACGCGGAGTTCTGCGTGCGGCAGGTAGTCGGCTCGGCGAACTACGCCACCGGTGGCGACGTGGTCGACTTCCTCCACGGCTGGCTCAACTACCAGATCGAGCACCACCTCTGGCCGAGCCTGCCCATGAGCAAGTACCAGCAGATCCAACCCCGGGTGAAGGCGCTGTGCGAGAAGCACGGCGTGCCCTACGTGCAGGAGAGCGTCTTCCGCCGCGTGAAGAAGCTCGTCGACATCATGGTGGGCCGGACCTCGATGCGCACGCTGCCCACGCCGGGCCGGTGATGAGGGGTCTTCTGATGGGCGCCGTGCTGCTGGCCGGCTGTGCCACGCAGGCGCCCATGAGGCCACCGCCCGGAGGCCGCTACGCCCAGTCCACGGACTCGGCGACGAGTGGCTGCCTGCGCAACCCCGCCTGCTACACCACCGCGCCGGGCGAGGAGGCCCGTCCTCCCGTGGGTGTCGCGCGCCGTGGAAACGGCCAGGGCGCTCGCCACCCTCAAGGAGTTCCTCGAAGAAACCGACCTGCGCCTCGTCGAGCAGCTGCTCATCGAGTGCGCCAGGGAGGCGGACTTCCAGGTCAACGAGCGGGAATACGGCAAGGGAAAAGCCCCGGACGACGCCGAGTGCGACAGGGTGGTCGGCTACGACAACAATGGGAGCAAAGTGACGCGGGCCATGGAGCTCGGGACGATGAAACACGAGGCCGCCTTCGCCTGTGTCCGGCAGCGGCTCCTCACGCGCTTCCCGGAGAACATCTCGATCGAACCCCGCTATTCACCTGGCCCGGCGCCAAGGCAATCCGTTCTGACCGACCAATGGACGGGCTCTCTCAAGCCAGACATCGTCCTGCACTTCGCGCGCAATCCCACCAGGGTTCAGTGCATCTTCGATTTCAAGTTTCCCTGTACGCTCGCGAGCAAAAGCAACCCACTTGGCCCAAAGAGTTCTGATGTGCGCGCGCAACTGAGGAAATACGACGCACTGGGTGGCAACTGCCCCTCGGGCATCGTAACGCCCCAGCTTGGAATCAGCCCATGATCGAACACTATCCCCGTATCCGCCGCTACGGACCCACCAGACAGGGAGAGCAACTGCTCATCAGAGAGGTCGTCCACCTCGTCTTCTACATGCCTCATGACCATGTGAATCTGGCAACTGGGGTGAGCAGGGCCCTCGATAGCTACATACGCGCCGTGGGGGAGGGACCCGAAACCGTCTGCGGCTGGGCTCCCGGTGGCGGTGAGTACGCCTTCCTGAATGCAGAACAGTGGGCTCGTATTCGACACTTGCTGCGTCCAGACCGGCTCGTCCGCTTCGCCGATGATCATGATAGGGATTTCCTCGATCAGATGGTGAAGAGTGGCTTCGAGACGTACCTCTGCATCGATGGAGACCCCTCGAATCCCACCAGCTATAGCTTCACGTATTGTGCCCGCCTGCCATGGCGTTCTCCTCCTGAAGGCAGCGTGAGCGTGTTGAGCGCCACCCTTCCCACGGAGTACCTTGAGCAGCACGGTCCGGGACGGGTGCGGGAGCTGGCCCTGGAGATGGCTTCTCCTTTGCGGTTCTCCACGGGCCATGCGGGCCTGGCTTTCGAGTTCCTGGGCTCTCGCACCCGCCATCTATCCGAGATCCGTGAGGAACTCTTCCGCTACCCAGGGCTGGACGTGCCCCGCTGGGGACTTCTGTGTCGACAGGGCACGCGCGTGGATGGTGTGCACTGGCTCAACTTCCTCGGCCGGCCGGTGCTGGGCGAGGTGGGCGGCGCGGCGGGCTTGCGCTCCCGGCTTCACTCCCCCGGAACCACCGTGCAGGAGATGGAGGGCGAGCGCGCCCTGGTGACGCTGGGGCCATGGCCCGAGGCTGGAGATCTGACTCAGGGCCTCGACCTGCCCGCCTACCGCGAGCTCGCGCGCGTGCTGGAGCCCTGGTCGGAGGCATTCTCCCCCGGCTTCGTCAACTCCTGGCGGGGCTACTCGGAGGAGGACGTCCGGCGGTGGTGGCGCCGCTTCCTCGACTGACTCACCCCGCTCCGCGCCACGACTGGAGCCAGGGCCGCCACTCCGACTACTGTCTCCTCTCGTGTCCGGCCCTCGACCGAAGACGTGCGACGCCTGCGGGCGCGGTATCGCCCCGAGCGCGGTGTACTACCGCTTCACCCTCGTCCTCGAAGGTGAGCAGGACGTGCTGGACCCTTCTGGAGGAGGAAGCGCGGGAGAGGATCTCGCCGCGCTCCTGAAGCAGCTCGAGGAAGGGCCGGAGTCGCCCCAGGAACTGGAGGATCAGGTGCACTGGGAGCGCAGCGGAGTCGTGTGCTCGGCGTGCCGCTCCATGGTGGTGCGCACGCTGGCCGCGCCCCCGGAGCCAGCCAGACCCCACTGAGCCCCCCGCCGGCACCCCGGCTCAGGAGGCCGTCTCGGAGCCCTCCCTCGACACATCGAGCCGGTCGAAGGCATGGCCCAGGCCCACCACGCCCAGTGCCACCTCGGCCACGAGCACCAGCGCCGCGACGAGTCCCGCGAAGGGGAACGCCCACACGCCGAAGCCCAGGAGCCGGTCCAGCCCGAAGCCCACCAGGGCCGCCACGAGCGCCGCGGGCAGCAGCCCCACCAACAGCACCACCAGCGTACCCGCCAGCGTCAGCAACCGCTGTCCGAGCGCCTCGAGACCGCGCACCCGCTCGCCCTCGGGTGGCAGCCACGCCGGGAAGAGCACCACCGCCGCGTTCTGCACGAAGAGGCCCCCGAGCGACACCGCCGGCAGCACCCAGAGCGCGCCCAGGCCGGCCGCCACCCACAACTCCGTCCGCTCGCCCCCCTGCCACGCCGCGAGCACCACCACCAGCAGGACGAGCCCCATCTGCGTCACCCCGAGCAGCAATGCCGGCGCGGCGAGCTCCGCCGCCACCACCTGCCGCCCGGTGAGCGGCAACGCCCGCAGCTGCTCCAGCCGGGGCAGATCCATCCGCAGGTCCACGCGCACGGCGGACGGGCCGAAGAAGCACAGCACCACCGCGAGCCCTCCGCACATGGGCACCATGAACATGCGCACGTTGGAGAGGATCTCCCCCAGGCTCCCTCCCGAGGACACCGAGGCCACCAGTCCACCCACCAGTCCCGCGACGAGGAGCCGCCCCGCCCCGCCCAGCCGCCGTGCGGCGACGAGGTTCTTCCAGAGGATCGCCACCTCCGGCCGGCCCGTGGACGCGAGCCGGAAGAGCGTCGAGCCCGCACGAATGGGCGTGGGGCGGCCTCCCTGCCGAGAGAGCTGCTCCCGGAGTCGAGCGCGCTCCTCGGCCCGGCGCACCGCGGACTCCTCGAAGGGCACCGCCGCCTTCATCACCCACACGTAGTGCACCGCGAGCAGCCCGAGCGCGAGCGGCAGGGCCTTCAGAAAGGCCCACGCATCCGGCGCGAGCGGCAGGGCCACCAGCAACCGTCCCGGCCACAGCGCCGGTGAGTCCATCAACGCGAGGAGCCACGCCTGGAGCTGTCGGGGATGCGTCAACTCCTGGGGGAAGGGGTGCTCGCGCAACGCGGCCATCCCCGCGCCGATCATCAGGGCGATCACCGCGGAGAGGCCAGCCCAGCGAAGCACCGTCCCCACCCCACCGTGCCGGGCGAGCCTCGTGCGCATGAAGGAGGCCGCCGTCACGTGCAGGTTCACCGTGGCGAGCGTCACCGTGGCGCCGATGAAGAACAAGACGGGATGCGAGCGCACCACGCCGCTCACGAACACGGTGGCGAAGAAGGCACCCACGACCGAGCCCACGAGGCCGCGCGCGAGCTTGTAGTGAAGCAGTCCCCGTCTCGACACGGGCGCGGCGAAGAGCTGCTGGACCTCGGTCTCGTTGAAGGACAGCGAGGGCCGATCCGGCCCCAGCGCCCACGCGGAGAGGATCGTCCCCAGCATCGCGGCCGTGAGCATGAACTGGCTGAAGAGCTGCGCCACCGGAGGAGCCATCCCCTCCCGTCCGGGATGGCCCAGCCGCCGCAGGAAGACGGAGTACAGGTACAGCCCCCCCACCATCGCTCCCACGAGGTACTTCGGCTGACGCAGGCGCTGGATCTGGCGGATCACCCGGTTGCGCGCCGAGGCCACCCAGAGGAACGCCACCGCACGAGGGAAGCTCACGAGGTCTCCCGCTCCTGCCGGGACTCGGGAGCCGCGCTGGTGATGCGGATGAACAGCTCCTCCAGCGACGCACCCGCTCCCTCCGGGCCACTGAGGTGCGCGCGGATGTCCGCGAGCGTCCCCAGCGCCACCACCCGCCCCCCGGCGATGACAAGGATGCGGTGGCACAGCTCCTCCACCAGCGGCAGCAGGTGCGAGGAGAGCACCAGCGCCGTCCCCTCCTCCGCGCGCCGGCGCAACGAAGCCTTCATGCGGCGGATGGCCAGCGGATCCAATCCCGTGAGAGGCTCGTCCAGGATGATGAGCCGGGGCGAGTGCAGGAAGCCGCACGCGATGGACAGCTTCTGCTTCATCCCGCGCGACAGCTCTCCGGGCAGGGCCTTTTCCTTGTTGGCCAGCTCCATCTCGTCGAGCAGCGCCCGGGCCCGCGCCTCCCAGTCCTCCACCCCGTACAGCCGGGCCACGAAGTTCAGGTGCTCCCAGACGGTGAGGTACTCGAAGAGGCGCGGCTCATCGGGCAGGAACGCCAGGGCCCGCTTGGCCGCCACGGGGGCACTCGCCAGATCATTCCCGGCCACCCCCACGCGCCCGGCCGATAGAGGCAGGATGCCCGCCAGGCAGCGCAGCGTGGTCGTCTTCCCCGCCCCATTGGGCCCCACCAGCCCGAGCACCTCGCCGGGAGCGACCTGGAACGTCAACCCCTGCACGGCCCTCACGTCGCCGTAGGTCTTCTCCAGGCCCTGCACCTCCAGGACCGGCGCCGTCATCGGGACTTCACTCATGAGACACAAAATACGCGCCCGCTGGGATGGATTCCAATGAAGGGGTAGACCGGTAGGGTACGCCCCTCCTGGAGGTGTGATGCGGTTCCTCGATGACCAGAAGCCAGCCCACGATCTCACGTACAGCGACGTCTTCATGGTGCCCGGCCGCTCGGAGGTCGGCTCGCGGCTGGAAGTGGACCTGACCCCGGTCGATCGCCTGGGCACCACCATCCCCCTCGTGGTGTCCAACATGACGGCCGTCTCCGGCAAGCGCATGGCCGAGACGGTGGCGCGCCGCGGGGCCATCGCCGTGCTGCCCCAGGACATCCCGCTCGACATCGTCGCGAGCAACATCTCCTACGTGAAGTCGCGTCACCCCATCTACGAGACGCCCATCACCCTGCGCCCCGGAGACACCATCCAGGAGGCGCTCAACCTCATCCACAAGCGCGCCCACGGTGCCGTCATCGTCGTCAACGAGCACGAGGAGCCGCTCGGCGTCTTCACGGAGAACGACGCCGCGGGCTTCGATCGCTTCACCCAGCTCCAGCGGGTGATGTCCACGGAGCTCGTCACCATCGACGAGGGCACGCCGCTCGAGCCCATCTACGATCGCCTGGCCAGCAAGCGGCTCTCGTGCGCGCCCGTGGTCCGGGGGCGCCGGCTCGTCGGCGTGGTGACGCGCAAGGGCGCCCTGCGCTCGACGCTCTACAAGCCGGCGCTCGATGCCCGGGGTCAACTGCTGATCGCCACGGCGATCGGCATCAACGGCGACGTGAAGGGCAAGGCCGAGGCCCTGCTGCGCGCGGGGACGGATCTGCTCGTCATCGACGCGGCGCATGGCCACCAGCGCAAGATGCTCGAGGGCGTGGAGCTCCTCCGCTCGCTCTCCCCCTCCGTGCCCATCATGGCGGGCAACGTCGTCACCCGCGAGGGCACGCGGGATCTCATCGCGGCTGGCGCGGATCTGGTGAAGGTCGGCGTGGGACCCGGCGCCATGTGCACCACGCGCATGATGACGGGCGTGGGCCGGCCACAGTTCTCCGCGGTGCTGGACTGCTCCGAGGAGGCGCGCAAGCACGGCAAGCACGCCTGTGCGGACGGCGGTGTCCGGCACCCGCGCGACGTGGCGCTCGCGCTCGCGGCCGGCGCGGCCAACGTGATGATCGGCTCCTGGTTCGCGGGCACCTACGAGAGCCCGGCGGACGCCATGCGCGACAGCGACGGCCGGCTCTACAAGGAGAACTTCGGCATGGCCTCCCAGCGAGCCGTCAAGGCGCGCACCCGCGGCGAGTCGCTCTTCGAGCGCGCACGCAAGGAGCTCTTCGAGGAGGGCATCAGCACCTCGCGCATGTACCTGGATCCCGAGCGTCCCGGTGTCGAGGACATCCTCGACACCATCATCGCGGGCGTGCGCAGCGCCTGCACCTACGCGGGCGCGCGGACGCTCGAGGACTTCCACCGGCAGGCCGTGGTGGGGGTGCAGAGCCCGGCCGGCTACGAGGAGGGCCGCCCGGTGCGTACGAGCTGGTAGGGAAAGGTCGGCTCAATTCCTCTCATATTTTGATTGCATCCGGCGTCCCTCCGGGCGACCGCATGGCCCATGGCTTGTCTTGGTTGAACGGATATCCTTGAAATTGTATATGGGTTCAACGCGTTGAATACGCGGTCAGCTTCTCGAAGCAAGCCTCAGTCACGCAGTCAACCCGAAGGAGACACCCCTCTATGAGCCTGCTGGAGCGCTTCGACACCCTCGATCCCGAGGTGATCAGAAATCCGTACCCCTACTTCGCGGAGATGAGAGAGAAGGCGCCCCTCTTCTGGATCGAGCGCCTCCAGGCCCACGCCGTCAGCCGCTATGAGGACGCGGCGTACATCCTGAAGAACCCGGCCCTGTTCTCGTCCGCGGATATCCGCATCGCCGGCAAGCTGCCCTCGGAGCGGTCCTCCCTGGAGCTCGGCTCGGTGTCCAACCTCCTCACCTCGGATCCGCCCATCCACACGCGGCTGCGGGGCCTGGTGAGCCGCGCCTTCGTCCCCAAGCGCATCTCCGAGATGGAGCCCCGCGTTCGCGAGCTGACCAAGGGACTCGTGGCGGAGATGACCGCCCATGACGAGTTCGATCTCATGGACGGACTGGGCTCTCCCCTGCCCGTCACCATCATCGCGGAGATGCTCGGTGTGGAGCCCTCGCGGCGCCGGGATTTCAAGCGCTGGAGCGACTCGCTCGTCGAATCCGGCGCGGAGATCATCCGGGACGGGAAGGCCTCGGACAAGAACATCCGGCTCGGTCAGGAGATGCTCGCCTATATGACGGAGATCGCCGAGAAGCGCCGCCGCGAGCCTCGGGGCGACCTCATCTCCATGCTCGTCCAGGGCGGCGAGGGCGCGGAGCCGCTGACGCCCAAGGAGGTGAACTCCTTCGCCATCCTGCTGCTGGCCGCCGGTAACGAGACCACCACCAACCTGATCGGCAACGCGCTCGTCGCCCTCATCCGCAACCCGGAGGCGTACGAGTGGTTGCGGCGCGATCCCACCATCGCGGCCTGCGCCGCCGTGTGCGAGGAGACGCTGCGCTATGACTCGCCCGTGCTGGGGCTGACGCGCCGGACCACCCAGGAGGTGGAGCTGAGCGGTGGGAAGCTCCCCGCGGACTCGACGCTGGTGGTGATGGTGGCGTCCGCCAACCATGATCCACGCAAGTTCCCGAACCCGGATCGCTTCGATCCCCAGCGCGATACGACGGGGCTGTTCTCGTTCGGCCACGGCATCCACTTCTGCCTGGGAGCGCCGCTGTCGCGGTTGGAGGCGCCGGTGGCGCTTCAGGAGTTGATGGCCCGCGCGCCGCGGTTGGGCTTCGCGCAGCGCCAGCCCGAGCACATCGACTACGGAATGTCGTTCTTCCTGCGCGGGCCCCGCTCGCTCTGGCTCCGCAAGAACTGAGCCCTCGCGCTGGGGAGAGGGCCAGGGTGAGGGTATGTTCCCACCCGGAGTCGCTGAACGAGAACCCGGCGGCGCATTGTTCTCGTAGCGAAACACTGTTTTCAGCGCGGGGAGCCTTGGTCACCCACGTCTCAGCCGTTAAGAGGCGTGAAATGAGCACTCCCCCCGCGCCTCCACGGCGAACCCTCCTGCTGTTCGTCCTGGGCATGTTGACGGCGTTCGGCGCGTTGTCGATCGACATGTACCTTCCGAGTCTCCCCACCATCCAGGGAGACCTCGGGACCACCGCGTCCTCGGTCCAGCTCACCCTGGCGGCGTTCATGGCGGGGCTGGGAATCGGCCAGTTCGCCTATGGCCCCCTCTCGGACAGGTTCGGGCGCCGGCGTCCGCTCATCGCGGGAATCAGCATCTACATCCTCGCGTCCGCCGCCTGCGCGTTCGCGCCGAGCATCCACTGGCTCATCGCGCTGCGGTTCTTCCAGGCGGTGGGCGGAGCCGCCGGAGCGGTCATCGCGCGGGCCATCGTCCGTGACCACTACAGTGGCCGGGAGATCGCACGCGTGCTCTCGTTGCTCATGCTCATCATGGGTGCGGCCCCCATCCTCGCGCCGCTCCTGGGTGGGTGGGTCCTCGGCTTCGCCGGGTGGAGGGCCATCTTCGGGGTGCTCGCCGTCCTCGGCGGCATCGCCCTGGTGCTCACGCTGGTGGCCATTCCCGGGACGGAGCCCGCGACCCAACACCCCAAGCGCACCGTCACGCTCGGGACGAACCTCCGTGTCCTCTTCACCGACCGGCGATTCCTCGCCGCCACGCTCGCTGGTGGCTTCGCGCAGTCCAGCATGTTCGCCTACATCTCCGGCTCGCCCTTCGTGTTCATGGAGATCCACCACGTGGCGCCGGAGCGCTTCGCGTGGCTCTTCGCCATGAACGCCGCGGGGCTCATCACCGCGAGCCAGATCAACCGGCGGCTCCTCGCCCGCTTCGCCCCCGAGCGGATCGCCATCACGGCGACGCTCGGCTCGGTGTTGATGGGAGCCGGCCTCGTGGTGCTGGCCGTGACCGGGCTCGGGAGCGTCCCGACCATCGCGCCCACGCTGCTCCTGTTCATCACGAGCATCGGTTTCGTGACGCCGAACGCGGCGGCGCTGGCCCTGGAGGATCACGGAGCCCGGGCGGGAGTGGCGTCCGCCGTCCTCGGCTCCCTGCAGTTCGCCATCTCGGCGCTGGCCTCGGCGAGCGTCGGGCTCCTCAACGATGGCAGCATGCTGCCCATGGCGGCGGTGATGGGGACGTGCGCCGTGGCGGCCTGGGTGTTCGCGCTGAGGGTCAAGGCCGAGGTGGGCAAGAAGGACGAGGAGTCCCAGCTCCCGCCCCCGGAGGCGTCCCTGGCGCGATGACCACGCGCGGCGGGTTTGCCTTTCCATGGGCGAAGCCGCAGGCTGGTCTTCATGTGGAGCGTACTTCATGGCCCCTCTGTCCCGCTCTCGGCGGACTGGACGATGGAGGGCGCGCTCAAACAGATGATGGCGGCCAGCCCCGCGCGCCGCGAAGCACCGGCACTCCTCACGGACGAGGGCTCGTTCAGCTTTCATGAGTTGAGCACCCGGGCCCATCGCCTCTCACGAGCACTGCGGACGCGGTTGCGCGGAACCGCCTCACCCCTCCCCCAGGGGACGCCGCTCGTGGGCGTGTGCATGTCGCGTGGGCCCGCGCTGATCGAGCTGCTCCTCGCCGTGCTCCAGGCGGGCGGTGCCTATCTGCCGCTCGATCCCTCTCATCCCCCCGCACGACTGGCACACATCATCGCCGATGCCGCCCCCTCCCTCATCGTAACCGGACCCGAGCACGAAGCGCTCGTGCGGCCACTCGCCTCCACGAGCCCGTGCTGGATACTCGACCCGCGTGCACCGCTCGAGCGGGAAGACGCGGCGCCCCAGGTGCCCGAGCCCCTGTCATCCAGGTCTCCAGCCGGCGAGCGCCCCTTCGCGGTGCTGTACACCTCGGGGAGCACCGGACGGCCACGCGGCGTGTGCCTGCCGCATCGGGCGGCGCAGAACCGGTTCCAGTGGATGTGGCGGGCGTTCCCCTTCACCGAGGGCGAGGTGTGCTGTTTCAAGACCCCTCTCGGCTTCGTCGACTCCATCTGGGAGTTGTTCGGCGCGCTCCTCCAGGGAGTCCCCGTGGCGGTCGCGCCCGATGGCCTCGAGAGACACCCCGAGCGGTTGATCGCCTTCGCCGAGCGCCATGGGGTGAGCCGCCTCATCGTCGTGCCCTCCCTGCTGCGGCTCCTCGTGCCGCACCTGCCGCCCCGTCCCGACGCGGCGGGCGCGCCCCTGAAGAAGCTGCGCATGTGGACATGCAGTGGCGAACCCCTGCCCCCCGCGCTCGCCGGGACATTCCTCGCGCGGCGGCCGGGCGATGTGCTGCTGAATCTCTACGGCAGCACCGAGGTCATGGGCGACGTCACCGCGCACGTGGTTCGCGCTGGGGAGGATCCGGTTCCCATCGGGCGGCCCCTCTGCAACACCACCCTCGAGCTGCTCGATGAGGCGGGAGCGCCCGTGAGTGCGGGCGAGCGAGGCACCCTCCATGTGCGAGGCGCGAACCTCGCACTCGGCTATCTCGGACACGGAAGCGCCTCCGCCGCGTGGGCGGAGGACGGACGGCGCTACGACACCGGGGACCTCTGCCGGATGGTCCGCGACCCCATCGACGGAGACTGGACACTCATCCACGAAGGCCGCGGGGATCGGCAGGTGAAGCTGTTCGGCAACCGTTTCGATCTCGCCGAGCTCGAGCGCACGCTCCTCCGGTGCGAGGGCGTCATGGACGCCGTGGCGCTGGTGCATGAAGACGCGGCGGGGCCCTCGCTGCTCGGGTTCGTCCAACCGCGCGAGCCGGGAGCGGTGGCGCTGGAGACCCTCCGAGCGGCGTGCGCCGAGACGCTACCGCCCCATGCGCGGCCTGCCCTGTATCTCATCGAGCGGTTTCCGCTGCTGCCCAATGGAAAGCTCGATCGCCAGCGATTGCTGGCGCTCGGGGTGGAGCGTGCCACTCCCAACGAGGATCCGTACACGGCCGCCTGGCGCGCGATCCTTCCCCGGACTCCAGTGGCGGAGGACGTCGACTTCTTCCAGGCGGGAGGCACCTCCCTGCTCGCGGTGGACCTGCTCCGGAGACTGCGCGAGGCAGGTGTGACGGTGTCCCTGGAGCGGTTCTACGCGGCGCCCTCTCTCGGAGCGCTGAGACGAGGGGGAGGCACGGAGGAGGCAACCCCCCACGGGCTCATCCTGCGCGGGGTCGAGACGGCGCGGGGGGAACAAGGCACGGCGGCGGTGAACCTGCTCGCCGATCGCTTCGAGGAGATCGATCCGCTCGCGCGGGTGCTTGGCGGGACGCGAGCTGATCTGCATGCGCTGTTCACCAGCTATCTCGAGGCCTGCGGGATGGAAGGTCTGTCCTTCGTGGCCACTGATGAGCGAGGAGACCTGGTGGGGTGCGTGGTGGCCGCCGATTTCTCGCGGGTGCATACCCATGCACGGGAGGGCCGCTTCGTATTGGCTCCGGCGCTCGGGCCGCTGGACGCAGTCATGAGCGCCCTCTCGGACCCCTGGTGCCACCACGAGTCGGATCCAGGACCGGGCGAATGGGTCTACGTGTTGCTGCTCGCGGTCGCGGGGCAGCAGCGCGAGGTGGCCCGGGTCACGCGCGAGCTCGAGACCGCGGTGATCGCCTCGGCCCGCGCCCGGGGCTACCGGGGAGTCGTCACGGTCAACTCTCATGCCCTGACGCAGCAGGTCTGCGAGGAGCTGGGTTATCGCACCGAGGCACGCCTGGACGTGCGTGGGTTCGTCCACGAGGGGACACGCCCCTTCGCCCAGGTGCCAGAGGGCGGCGCGGAGCTGCGGCTGCACGTCCTGCGGCTGTGACTCCGGATCCATGCTCTATGGCCGCGAGGCTCACTGCGCGGACAGGAGGCCCGGCTCCATCTCCCGCAGCCGTCGCAGATCCCTCCCGGGCGGCGTGCCAAACAGGCGGCGGTACTCGCGGCCGAACTGTGAGGGGCTCTCGTAGCCCACCCGGAAGCCCGCCGTCGCCACATCCACGTCCGCGCTGAGCAGGAGGCGGCGGGCCTCCTGGAGCCGGAGCTGCTTTTGATACTGCAGCGGGCTCATGGCGGTAACGGCCTTGAACTGGTGATGCAGCGAGGAGGGGCTCATGTGCACCTCGCGCGCGACATCCTCGATGCGCAGCGGCTCCGCGAAGCGGCTCTTGATCCAGGCGATGGCCCGGGCGATGCGCTCCGCCTGGCTGTTCGCCGTGGCGATCTGCCCCAGCCTCCAGCCGTGCTCCCCCTTGAGCAGGCGATAGAGGATCTCGCGGATGGCCAGCGGAGCCAGCATGGGGATGTCCTCGGGCGCATCCAGCAGGCGCACCAGCCGGAGCACCGCATCCAGCAGCGCCGGAGTCGTCTGGCTGAGGAACAGGCCTCGGGACGGGCCCCGCTGCACCGGCGCGGGCAGGCCCGCCTTCAGGATCAGCTCGGCGAGCTCGACGGGGTCCAGATCGAGCTGGAAGCAGAGGTACGGCGCCTTGGGCGTCGCTCGCGTCACCTGGCCCGTGACGGGGAGGTCCACGGAGACCACGAGGTAGTGCGAGGCGTCATACGGGTAGACCTCCTCGCCCAGCATCACCTGCTTGCTCCCCTGGGCGATGACGCACAGCGCGGGTTGATAGAGGACGTGCAGCGGCTCGCCCGGCCGCTCGGCGCGCAGGAGCGACACGCGTGGAATGGCTGTCGGGTGCACGCCATCGCCCGGGGTGAAGCGCTCGATCAGCGAGGCCAGCTCGGCCAGGCGCGCGGAGTCCTTCTGGTTCCCGCTTTCACCGTTCGAACCGCTCACGGGTCTTTCCCTGGAGGTCATCGCCATGGAGAATCAGACTACTCCCTTCGATTGGGGAGTGCCCCACGACTTCGCGGCGCCTTGCAGGAATAGGCAAGAGCGCGCCAGGAATGGTCTACCGGCGGACAGCGCCTGATTCGTAGTTTTGGCTCGCTTCCGGGGCGCACCAGCCCCGGGCGTTCGACACAAACCTGCGAGGGAATAGCCATGTCCGGAATCAAGGAAAAGGTCGTTGTCATCACCGGGGCCAGCAGCGGCATTGGCGAGGCCACGGCCCGCCTGCTCGCCAGGCAGGGAGCGCACGTGGTGCTCGGTGCCCGGCGCACCGACAGACTCGAGGCGCTCACGAAGGCCATCACCGCCGAGGGAGGCTCGGCCCGGTACCGGCAGCTGGATGTGACCCGGCGCGAGGACATGGAGGCGTTCGTCGACTTCGCGCTCGGTACCTTCGGCCGCGTGGACGTGATCATCAACAACGCGGGCGTCATGCCGCTGTCCATGCTGGAGGCGCTGAAGGTCGACGAGTGGAACCGGATGATCGACGTGAACATCCGGGGGGTGCTGCATGGCATCGCCGCGGGACTGCCGCTGATGAAGAAGCAGCGGAGCGGGCAGTTCATCAACCTCTCGTCCATCGGTGGCCACAGCGTCTCGCCCACGGCGGCCGTGTACTGCGCGACCAAGTTCGCCGTCATGGCCATCTCCGAGGGGCTTCGCCAGGAGGTCGGTGGCGACATCCGGGTGACGGTGATCTCGCCGGGAGTCACCGAATCGGAGCTCGCGGAGAGCATCAGCGATCCCCTTGCCCAGAAGACGATGAAGGACTTCCGGCGGATCGCGATTCCCGCCGACTCCGTCGCCAGGGCCATCGCCTTCGCCATCGAGCAGCCCGCCGATGTCGACGTCAGCGAGATCATCGTCCGGCCCACCGCGAGCCCGTACTGAACCGCCGGGAGGAACCGCCGTGCGCTTGCGTCCCCTCATGCTGATTCCCCCTCTCCTGGCACTCTCCCTCGGCGGCTGCGTGCACGCGATACCGACCGCGCGGGCCAGCCCGCCAGGAGAGCCCGCGCGTACCAGTCCCACCGTCGCCGACCGCGTCGCACGAGGCGAGGCCCTCGTGTCCGAGCTGAATGGCGGCAAGCCCCAACCGGCGCTGGAGGCGATGCGCCGCGACTTCCCATTCCTCGCCGAGGCGACGGCGGCCTACGCTCTCGGCGACGTCTGGGGACGCCAGGAGCTCGACGTGCGGACGCGCCAGCTCGCGGCGATGGCGGCGTTCGCCTCCCTGGGCCAGCTGGCCCAGTTCAAGATCCACGCGGGCTACGCGCTGAACGCCGGAGTGAAGCCGGAGGAGCTCAAGGAGATCGTCTATCTCATCACCGTGCCCGCGGGCTTCCCTCGCGCCATCGACGCGTCCCAGGTCCTGAAGCAACTGTTCGACGAACGGGGGATTGAGCTCACCCTCCGCGAAACACCTTCCGGAAGTGCTCGGTCACGAAGTCGATGAACACGCGCACCCTGTGGGGCAGGTGCTTGCGCTGGGGGTAGACGAGGGTGATGGTGAACACGTCGGGCACGTAGGCATCGAGGACGGTGACGAGCCGTCCCTCCCTCAGGTCCGCGTCGATGAGCGACCGGGGCAGGCGCGCCAGCCCCATGCCCTCGAGCGCCGCTTCGCGCACCACCGCGATATCATCCGCGACGAGCGTACCCGAGAGCGGAACGAGGAGCGGGGCACCGCCCTGCCCCTGGAAGACCCACTTGCTGCCCTTCATGCGCAGGCAGTTGTGATGGGTCAGGTCGTGCGGAGTCTGGGGAGGCGCGCGTCTGGCGAAGTACGAGGGAGCGCCACAGATGGCGGTCCGCTCGGTTCCGAGCCTGCGCTCGATGAGGGTGCGCTCATGGGGATGCGGGCGGAGCCGCACCGCCACGTCGAAGCCCTCCGCGAGCATGTCCACCTGCCGGTCCGACACGGACAGATCCACCTGTACCCGGGGGTAGCGCTCCGCGAACTTCTCCAGCACGGAGACGAGCGGGTGCAGGGAGAGGCCCACCGGGGCGGCGACGCGCACGGTGCCCTCCGGAATGGTCCCGACGTGGCCGAGGAGATCGGACGCCTCGTCCGCTACGGAGAGCAGGTGCGCGCAGCGCTCATAGAGGCGGGCGCCCTCGTGGGTGAGGGACAGCCGCCGCGTGGTGCGCTGGAGGAGCTGGACGCCCAGCCTGCGCTCGAGCGCGGTGATGCGGGTGCTCACCGCGGACTTGGACAGGCCGAGCCGGGCCGCGGCGCCCGAGAACGAGTTGGCCTCCACGACGCGTGCGAACACGGTCATCGCGACGAGGTCGTCGAGGGATGCGCCCACGATTGTTCTCCCGAGGGAACAGTAGCCGCGCCTCCAGGAGCCGTCTAGCGTTGGAGCAGAAGGAGCTCCACCTACCATGACCGCCGCCCAGACCGCCAAGACCGTCCTCACCCGCCTCCACGAGGCCCACCCGGGAGCTCGCTACGAGCTCAACTGGACGACCCCCTTCGAGCTGCTCGTCGCCACCATCCTGGCCGCGCAGTGCACGGACGAGCGCGTCAACCGGGTGACCGCGACCCTCTTCAAGAAGTACCAGGGCCCCCGGGCCTTCGCCGAGGCCGACACCGCCGGGCTTGAGGAGGACCTCAAGCCCACGGGCTTCTACAAGCAGAAGACGAAGTCGGTGCAGGCCATGAGCCGCGAGCTGCTCGCCAGCTTCGGGGGCGAGGTGCCGAAGACGATCGAGGAGCTGATCACCCTCCCCGGCGTGGCCCGCAAGACGGCGAACGTCGTGCTCAACACCGCCTTCGGTATCCCCTCGGGCGTCATCGTCGACACCCACGTGGCCCGGGTCAGCCAGCGTCTGGGCCTCACCAAGAAGGAGAAGCCCGACGACATCGAGAAGGATCTGATGAAGCTCGTCCCCCAGGATGAGTGGACCTTCTTCGGGCCCGCGGTCGTGCTTCACGGCCGCTACACCTGCACGGCCCGCAAGCCCAGGTGCGACGCCTGCCCCCTGAACGACACCTGCCCGAGGATCGGGGTGGAGTAGGCACCACCCGTTGGAGGCGCAGGTTGCGCGAGGTGAAAAGAAGATTGAGCTGCGCCAGCCGCCGTGGTACCTCGCGCCCCACGCTTCCTTAGCTCAGCTGGATAGAGCGTCGGACTACGAATCCGAAGGCCGGAGGTTCGAATCCTCCAGGAAGCGCTCTCCCCTTCCCCACTCGCCCGTGACGACGGGCCGCCGCAGCGTCCACGCGATGGCGATCTCGGAAGGGGCACGCCCGTGCCGCTCGCCGATCTTCTTCAGCAGCTCCACCAGGGCCAGGTTGCGCGACAGCTTGGGCTCCTGGAAGTCCGAGTGGCCGAGCCCGTACACGGCGGCGGTGTCGATCCAGTTGATGCCCCGCTCGAGCGCGTGCTGGATGGCGCGGATGGACTGCTCATCGTCCTGGTGACCCCAGGCGTAGGTCCAACCCGAGCCACCGATGGGGCCCAGGCTCCGAAGCCGATCGGAGTGATGTGGAGATCCGAGTTGCCGAGCTGCCGCTTCTGCATGTGAGTCTCCCCTTGGGTTGCGAATCCTGATCGCCCCTATATCCGCCGGGGACAATCACCGCGGAAGCGGAATGTGGATCATCCCTCCCCCGGGAGCCACGAGTGTTCACCTGGAGGCGCGAGCCACCCGGGCGAAGTGGTGGGCGAGCCGCTCGATGAGCTCCCGGTTCTCGGGCTCCGCGGCGCGCAGCTTGGGGAGCTGGGAGCGCAGCTCGTCCAGGTTCTTCTCGTACAGCTCGACCAGCTCCTCGGCGCCCTCGGTGTACCAGCGCTCGAGCTCGTCCGCGGTGAGCTCCAGGTGGAACTGGAACCCATACGAGTCGCCGAGCCGGAAGGCCTGCTGCGAGTAGCGATCCGTGGAGGCCAGGAGGGTGGCCCCCGACACGGGCTTGAAGGTGTCCTGATGCCAATGGGCCACGGGAGTGCGTGGGCGCACGCCCGCGATGACGGGATCGGCCAGGCCCTCCTTCGTCCAGCGCACGGGTGCCACACCCACCTCGAGCCCGTTCTTCCCGACGAAGACCTCGGAGCCGGCCGCCGCCGCCAGGAGCTGCGCGCCCAGGCAGATGCCCAGTACCGGCAGCCCGAGCGCGAGCCGCTCGATCAGTAGAGCCAGCTCCTCTCCGAGAAAGGGATGGCGGTCCGCTTCGTAGACGCCCATGGTGCCGCCCATCACCACCACCAGCTCCGCGTCCAGGTCCTCCCGCTTCACACCACGGAAGCGCTTCACCAGCGTGAAGCCCGCCGCCTCCAGGGCCGGACCGAGCAGCCCTGGCCCCTCGTTTTCCTCGTGCTGCATCACCACCGCGCGCATGTCTCCTCCAGGGTGGGAGTCCGTTCCCAACAAACCAGAGTACCGCTCGGGCCCCGCAACAATTTCTGCACGAACATTCCTGGGGAAGTGCACGGGGCATCCATTCGCACTGCACCCCCCTGCCCCACTCTGGGCCCATGAGCCCAGACACCCTCAACCCCACACCCACGCCGCCGCCGCGTCCCACGGGCTCGGCGGTCAGGCGGGCGCTGACGTGGCTCGTCCGCCACCACGTCTTCGGCAGCCTCTTCATCGTCGTCTTCGCCACCGCCGTCATCGCCAGCCAGGTGGCGGACCGGACCGACTTCGCCAGCTCGGAGCTCGCCCGGGATGTCGAGGAGCGCTGGGGCGCCCCCGTCGTGCAGCCGGCGCCCTCGCTGCGCTATGTGCAGAGCGGCACCATCTTCACCGAGCTCAAGCCCCTGCCCTTCGACAAGCAGCACGTGCAGGTGCAGGCCCGGATGAACTACCGCAAGCGCGGCCTGCGCTACTTCTCCGGCTTCGACTTCACCCTCTCCGCCGACTACGCCGCCGTCAACCGGGAGGGCCACGACATCGACGTGGCCTTCATCTTCCCCATCGAGGTGGACAAGTCCCAGGTGCTCCTCTCGGAGTTGCAGTTCCTCGTCAACGGCGGCGAGGCGGACCTGGACCTGGGCGAGTCCGGAAACCGTCTCGTCTGGACGGGCCGTATCCCCCAGGGCGCCACCAGCCACTTCTCCATCCGCTACCGCGCCCGGGGTCTCGACTCCTTCCTCTACAAGCTGGATCCCTCGCTGCCGGCCCGCGACGTGCGGCTGCACCTCACCGTGGAGGGGGGCGAGAACTATGACTATCCGCCCCAGGTCCTCGTGGCCAACACGGTGGAGACCGGACGCGACACGGTGGCGCTCGACTGGGCCTTCCAGTCGCTCGAGTCCGGCGTGAACCTGGGAGTCATCCTCCCCTCGGAGGAGGCGTACGACGACGTCGTCTCCACCATGGCGGGCCGGGCCTGGGTGCCCTTCCTCGGCCTGCTGGCCCTGCTCGCCGCCTTCAGCATCCACCACCGTAGACCGCTGGCCTTCTACGAGTCCTACCTGCTGGCCGCCGCCTACGGCTTCTTCTTCGTGCTGCTCGCGTACCTGGCGGCCTTCATGAACTTCTACGTGGCCTACGCGCTGGCCACCCTCGGCCTCGGCGCCGCCGTGGTTGCCTACGCGAAGCGTCTCTATCCAGGAGAGCGCACCTCGCGGCTGGCGGGCGTTTGGGGCGCCACCCTCGTGGTGCCCACCACCGCCGTCATCCTCCAGGGCTACACCGGACTCATCTACACGCTGGAGCTCCTCGCGGCGCTGCTCGGCCTGATGGCCCTCTCCACCCGCGCGAGTGTGCGGGCCCTGCTCTCGGATCTCCCACCCGGAGGCGAGCCGCCGCACGCCCCCGTCACCCAGGAAGCGAGGTGAACCATGTGGACCTCTTCTCTCGTGCTCGTATTGATGCTGACCGCGCAAACGCCCTCGGGCTCGGCGACGGTGCCACTCCAGGAATTGCTCCCGCTGTATGCGAAGCACCAGGAGCAGACGCCCCCCGCCCCCCCCACGGATGCCCTGGTGGTGAAGAGCCAGCTCGAGGGGCGCCTCACCGCGGACGCCCTGCTGGTGGATGCGCACTTCGAGGTGGAAGTCCTCGCCAGCGGACACTGGACGCGGGTGAGGCTGCTGCAGCTCGACCCGGATATGTATCTGACCGAGCTGCCCTCACTGGAGGAAGCCACGGTGGGCGCGTTGGAGGGGCAGCTGAGCCTGGTGACGCGAACGCCGGGCCGCTACGCCTTCGATGTCAGCCTCGCCCTGCGACCCACGGTGACCGGCCCCGAGCGCCAGGTGCAGCTGCGCTTCGGACCTCACGTCACGCCAGTGCCGCTCCGGCTGGAAGCGGACGCCACGGCCTTCACGCTGACCGAGCCGGCCGCCTCCGGAAGTGAGGACTCCGAGGTGTATCCCCGGCAGGGCGTGCTGAGGATCGGCTGGCGCACCGCCGTCACGCCGAAGGTGGCCCGTCAGGTGGTGCGTCCGCCGATGGAGCCGAGCATCCCCGAGGCCCAGGCCTCCTGGGTGTCCACGCTGGAGGGCAAGGCCTCCGTGCGCGTGCGCTACGCGTTGCGGTTGGATCGCGAGCAGGAGTTGGAGCTGGAGCTCCCCGAGGGCCACCACCTCGAGCGGGTGCTGCTCGACTCGGTCCCGCTCGTGCCCGACGAGAAGGACGGCCGGCTGAAGTTGAAGGTAGCCCCGGCGCGTTTCGGGGAGACGGAGGCCTCGCTGGAGGTGGTCCTGGCGAGGGATCTGGGCGTCTTCCACCTGTCGGGCCGTTTGAAGCTGGCGCTGCCCCGGGTGTCCTGGCCGGTGGGCACGGTGCGGGGGCGGGCGCACTTCCCGGCCGTCTTCAACTACCGGCGGGAGGGAGGAAGCATGGAGCAGTACGAGGCCAGGGAGGGAGAAGACGCGGGGCTCGAGACGAAGACGCCGCTGCCGGGCAAGGTGCTCCACTTCCGGCAGTACCTCGTGTCGGCCTCCGCGCCGACGCTGGAGCTGGGCTACTCGGTGGACATCTCCAAGAGCTACTTCCGGTGATGCCCCCTCTCCCTCTGGGAGAGGGCGGGGGGTGAGGGTAGTCGCCTCCGTGTTTCAACGGGAGGCGGCTGCCGAGCCAGCGAGTGGCAGAGGGTATCTACCCAGCCGCCTTTCCATGTCATAGCGAGATTCGTCGAGAGGGTACGCCACGAGCGTGCCCGAGTACTTCGTCCTGGCGAGCCACTCGTCGGCCAGTTGCTTGCGAGAAAAGACGGCCGTTGGCTGCGCCGCGCCCTGGCCCGTGAAGAGCCACACAGCTCCGAATGCATGGTATCGCCGCAGCGGAAGCCCCTCGGGAACCGTATTTATCTCGAAGGCCGCATCCACTCCCAGGGCGCGTAGGGCCGAGATGGTCTGTTGTGCATCGGGTGGATCGGCCTGGACGAGAGCACCCCCCGCGCCCTCATCCCATGAAACCTGGAACCGCAGTCCATTCTCCGCTTCGAAGGCCCAGAAGAATTCACGCATGCCACCCGTACGGGTGGGATCGTCCTCCACGTAGCCAGGTGCCCCCAACGGAAGAAGTACTTCGCGAGTGGCCGGGATCCACACGAGGTAATCACTGGACCGGCGATAGGGCATGACGATGGGAAAGCGCAGCCGACGCATGGGGAGTCGCGACCTCCGTTGAGGACCAGGTGACGTAGCCTACGCCACCACGGCGAAGGCAGTCCCCTTCTCCTCCGTGGGCAGCAGCTCCAGGCGGGCACCGAAGGCGCGCAGCATCGACTGGGCGATCGTCAACCCGAGCCCCGTGCCTCCCCGCTCCCGCGCCGTCGTGAAGAAGGCATCGAAGACGCGCGCCCTATTGGCCTCGGAGATGCCCCTCCCATCGTCCCGTACCACCACCCAGCCCCTCCCCTCGCCCGGCACCGCGTCCGCCTCCAGCCGCACCCGCACGCCCTCGCCCCCGTGCTGCGAGGCGTTGACGATGAGCTGCCAGACGGTGTCCTCCAGCACCTCCGCGGGCAGCCCCAGGGTGAGCCCTGGCGATACCGCGCCCACCTCCACGGCGAGTCCCTGCGCCCGGCCACGCTCCGCGAGGGCCTCCAGCACCGGAGCAACCTCCGTCCGCGAGGGGCGGGCCACCAGCGAGTCCGCGCGCGCGAGCTCCAGCAGCCGCTGCACCAGCCGGGTGAGACGCCGCGCGTCCGCGTCGATGTTGGACAGGAAGCGCTCGCGCTGCTCGGGGGACATGCTGTCGGCGCTGTCGCGCAGCAGCTCCACCGCGCCCTGGATGGAGGCCAGCGGCGTCTTGAACTCGTGCGACACGTTCGCCGCGAAGGAGCGGATGTACTGGTTGCGATCCCTCAGCGCGGTGGCCATTCCGGCCAGGGACTCGGAGAGCTCGGCGAGCTCTTGCACGACCGGGCGTGCAACCGGCTCGAAGCCCTCGGGCGCGCTGGCGGCGATGGCTCGCGTCTGCCGCACCAGGGCTCGCACCGGACGGACCACCAGCGCCGCGGCGGCCAGGGACATCAGCGCCACCACGCCCAGCAACACCAACCCGGTCGCCGTGAGATTCCACCGGTCCGCGTAGACGGCCTTGGCGAACGTCATGGGCGTACGGGAGAGCACCACCGCGCCCCAGACCTTCTCCTCCTCGAGCACGGGCAGGACCACCGTCACCCGCACACCCGTGTCGCGGCTCAGCGAGGCGAGCGGTGCGTCCTCGGGATCCGCGATGCGCCGGCGCAGCACACTCCGGAGCTCGCCGCGCAGGGCCCGCTGGACCTCCTCCCGGGCCATCAGCGTGGTTCCGAGGCCCGAGGCACTGCTGGCCACCACCACGCCCTGAAGGTCCACCACCCGGATGCCGGCCAGCGTGGATCGCCCCACGTGGATGAGCAGCGGAGCGAGCTGGTCGCCCGCCTGTCGCGCGAGGGGCTCGGCGGGGATGGCGGAATCCGGGGGTCCTTCCGCCGGGGGCAGCACCTCGTCCGAGGCCCGGAGTGAAGGGAGGATGGGCCGCAGATGCGAGCCCTTGGCTGTCGGGAACGGCCAGGGCGCGACACGGCTCAGGCCATAGTCCCGGGTCCCCACCTTCTCGCGCAGCAAATCGCGGTACACCTCGGAGACCACGACGCCCTGGGCGATGAGCTCGCTCTCCGTCTGGCGGATGAGCTGATCGTCATAGACCCGGACGAGCACCAGGCCGAGCAGCGCGAGCACGAGAGTCCCCAGCCCCACCGCCGCGAAGACCATCCACAGGCGCGGGCGGGCGCGCGTGAACTCAGGGGATCGCGAGCCGGTAGCCAAGGCCGTGCACCGTCTGGATGACCTCGCCTCCGGCCGCGGCGAACTTCTGCCGGATGTGCCGCACGTGGCTGTCGATGGTGCGATCACTCACCACCACGTCCTCATAGACACGCGTCATCAGCTCGTCCCGGGTGAACGCCTTGCCGGGCGCGCGGAGAAGCGCGGCGAGCAGGTGGAACTCGGTGACCGTCAGCACCACCTCCCGCTCGTTCCAGTACGCGCGCCACAGGTCGAGGTCCAGCCGCAGAGGCCCCCGTTGCAGCACCTGCGAGGCCGTGGCAGCGGGTGCCGCGGGACTCGCGCTCGGGGTGGCTCGGACCCGGCGCAGCACGGCCTTGATGCGCGCCACCAGCTCGCGCGGACTGAAGGGCTTGGTGATGTAGTCGTCACCGCCCAGCTCCAGCCCGAGAATCCGGTCCACCTCGTCGTCTCGCGAGGAGAGGAACACGATGGGAATCTCGTGCGTGCGGCGGACCTCGCGGCACATCTCCAGCCCATCCATCTCGGGCATCATGATGTCCAGGACGATCAGCGCGGGCACCGAGCGCCGCACCTGCTCCAGGCCTGCTCTCCCATCGGAGGCCTGCTCGACATGGAAGCCCGCCTGCGTGAGGGCGAACCCCACCACCTCACGCAGGTGTGGATCATCATCGACCACCAGGATGGAAGGAGGTTCGGTCACGGCATCCGAACCCTATCACGGACGATTGCCTCACTTCGTGTAGAGCGTCAGGCCGATTCCCGGGCGAACCGTCCCGAGGAAGAGGACGTCATTTTCCGGGTCGGCGGCCAGTGACAGCATCAGGCCCGCGTTCACCGAGAGTCGGGGGATCAGCCAGAACTCCATTCCTCCACCCGCGGAGAACGACACCGAGGTGGAGCCCTCGAGCCCGCTGCCCGTGACGCCGGTCGCCCCCAACCCGGCCGCGAAGTAGGGACGGAACGCGTCTCCTGGGGTGCCGCCGTAGAGGTTCAGCCCGATGCCCGCGCCCAGCCCCGTGACGATCTCCTTGTCCGCCGACGCGAGGGCGAAGCCCACCTCGAAGTCCATGCCCACCCAGTCGCTGAGGAAATAGCGAACGCCCACCGTCGAGCCGGAACCCTGGGGCGTACTGATCGTGGGAAGGCCGAAACCAGCGCCGAACAGCGTGCCGCGGATGCCGAACCGACCCGCGCGAGGACCCGTCGTCTCCTCCGGCTGAACAGGGACCACCACCAGGGTCGGAGCCTCGGGCGGCTCCGGGGGCTCGGGCGGCTCCGGGGGCTCGGGCGGCTCCGGGGGCTCGGGCGGCTCCGGGGGCTCGGGCGGCTCCGGGGGCTCGGGCGGCTCCGGAGACGGCTCATTCACGGAGGCAACCGGAGTGGACGGCTGGGCTTCCTCCGTGGGCTGAGCCGAAGCCTCGTTCGTGGGAGTGCTCTCGGTTTGCCGTGCCTCCGGGGCATCGGCCTGCTCGGAAACCTGATCCTGCCCGGCCCCCTGCTCCTGGCGCTCGCGCTTGAGCTCCGCGAGGCGCTGGGCCGCGGTCTTGGCCGGCGGTGTCGTGGCACAACCCGTGGCGAGCACGGCCAATGAGATGAACAGCGTACGCAAGAAATTCTCCTCCGAAGAAGGGCGCCAGCACATAGCACTTCGCCCGTACGTGGCTCCAGGCGTCAGCGAGTCACGTGCGCGTAAACCCGCCGGGAGAGCTCCACGATGAGCGCGCGGGCCACCTTCTCGTCCGGGATGCCGCTGGTGAGCACCACGAGGACATAGGGCGAACGGCCCGACGGGTAGACGATGGCGGCGTCATGAAGGACACCGGAGATCTGCCCCGTCTTGTGCGCCACGGGAGTGCCCGCGGGCAGTCCCGCTGGGATCTCCTGGTTCAGCTCCTGGGCCAGCAGGATGGAGCGCATGGCCTTCGTGGAAGCGGGTGACGCGGCCTGCCCCCGCTCGATGGCGGCCATCACGGTGGCGAGATCCCTCGCAGTCGTGGTGTTGTTCAGACCCTTCTCGTACGCCTTCCCATCCTCCACACCGCGCAGGACGGCCATCTGGCGGGCCCCCAGCGAGCGCAGGGTCTTCGTGACGCGCTTCGGGTCCACCAGGGCGATGACCGTGTTGGTGGCCAGGTTGCTCGAGCGGGTGATCATCCGCTTGACGAGCTCGCGCACCGGCACCGGCTTGCCGAGCCGCTCGTAGAGGGCCGCGTCCTCGTCGTCCTTGGCCTCCAGGGAGTACGGCGAGCCATCCACGATGGACGCGAACTGGTTGGCCAGCGTCACCGGTTGGTCCAGCGACAGCTTGCCGGAATCGGCCTGTCGGAAGAGCTCGATCATCACCGGCACCTTCATGGTGCTGGCCGCATGGAAGGAGCGGTCGGCCTCCAGGAACAGTGAGTCCTTGGAATCACCGAGGTGCTGGAAGGCGACCGCCACGGACGCGCCCTTCACCTGGGCGATGCGCTCCTGGAGGGAGGCGCGGAGGGTTTCGGTGCCAGACGGTGTCGCGGCGAGGAGGAGCAGGAGCGCGGTGGAGAACATGGCCGGAGATTACATCTTCGCCACGTCCAGCTCCCCTCACCCATCGAGCACCGTCGCGAGCGCGCGGTACTCCGGCCTCAGCATCCGCTCGGCGGCACTGCCGGCCACGACCACCGGGAGCATCGCCCCCTCCAGAGCGGCGTCGGCCGAGAGCCGCACCGCGATGGGGGCCATCACCTTCGCCTCGATGAGCCGCTTCAACGGCCGGGCTCCCAGTTTCGGCTCGTACCCGTTGCGGGCCAGCCAGGCTCGCGCGTCCGGCTCCACCACCAGCCGCAGCCTGCGCCGCAGGAGTCCCGCCCGTGACGCCGCCTTCTCCAGCTCCAGGTCCACGATGCGCAGCACGTCCGCCTCCGACAGGCGGCGGAACGGGATGACGTGATCGATGCGGTTGAACAGCTCCGGACGGAACGCCTGACGGATGGCCCGAAGGAAGTCCTCCGAGCCCCGCTCGGCACCGAAGCCCGCCGGTTCGGATGGCTCGACGCCGAGGTTGCTCGTCATGCAGACCACCGTCATCCGGAAGTCCACCAGCCGTCCCAGGCTGTCGGTGAGCCTCCCCTCCCCCAGGATGCCGAGCAGCAGATCGAATACATCCGGGTGGGCCTTCTCGAGCTCGTCGAAGAGGACGAGCGACATGGGCTGCTGGCGCACGCGCTCGGCGAGGCTGGTGATGCCGGGGCCCACCTCCATCAGCCGCTGGGCCGAGCCGGGCAGCATGTACTCGGACATGTCGATCCGGATCATCCGATCCTCGTTGCCAAAAAGCGTGCGCGCGAGCTGCTTGGACAACTCCGTCTTCCCCACGCCCGTGGGCCCGGCGAAGAGCAACGTGCCCACGGGCTTGTCCGGATCATTGAGCCCGGCCTTGAACCGCGCGAGCACGCCCGCGGCCAGATCGCAGGCGCGCTCCTGACCGATGACACCCTGCCTCAGCTGCGCCGCGAGCGTGGCCTGCTCGGCGGGGATCTCATCGCTGATGAGCTGGAGTGGCAGTCCCGTGTAGCGCGCGTAGGCCTCGGAGACATCACGCGGATAGAGCGTGCGGGCCTTGCCCCGTTCCCCCTGCTGTTCGAGCCAGTCGAGGAAACGGAAGGCCTTTCCCGGGAACAGACTGTCGCGCTGGAACGTCTCGAGGTGCCCCACGAGCTGTCTCAGGCCCAGGGCGTGGATGCTCACGCGGCTGCGCTTCGCCGACTGGTAGCGCAGCATCCACTCAGGGACCTGAGAGGCCGGTGGAGGCTCGATGCGGATGACGCGGAAGGGCCGCAGGGCCTCCGGGAAACGCCGCTGGCAGCGCTCGAGCTCGGCCTCGGTGCACTCGGCGATGAGGGAGATCTCCCCGCTCATCGCGGCGGGGAGGAGCAGATCTCCAATCGACGAGCCATCCGGCTGGGGCGCGAGGATCGACGTGAGCCGATCCACGTAGAGATAGTCGTTCTCATATGAGAGCGCGTCGACGATCTTCAGACAGCGCTCCTGCCACATGCCCAGGTACACCATGCCGGCCACGATGCGCTCGGCGCTGGTGCGCCAGATGTCCGGCAGACGCGTCTCCTTGTCCTCACGCCGCTGCTCGGCGATGAAACGCGCGAGCATCAGCACCTGGCTCGTCTTGCCGACCCCTGGCCCTCCGACGAGCAACAGCGACTGCGGAGGCTGCCGCCGCGCATGGGCGAGCCAGGAGCGCATCGCCTCACCGTCGTACACCAGCGCCGGCTGCCTGCCGCCCAGGGCGCGAGAGGTCAGCTCCTCGCCGATCTGCTCCAGCACCTCGGGCCGTTGGACCTCGCGCTTGCCGCTCCGGGAGTCCCGCTGCAGCCCTCCCGGGTCCCAGCTGCACACGTACTCCGGGCCCTCATGGCGGAAGTCGTAGAGGCCCTTGGGCTTCTCCCCGAGCAGCACGGCGGTGAGCGCGTTCTGCAACACCTCGCGCGCGATGGAGAGATCCTCGATCACGAACGACCAGCCGAAGCGCGGCACCCGCACGCGCCAGGCACCACTCTCCATCTTCCCGTAGACATACGTCAGCTTCAGCGGGACGAGCGCCTTGGCGATCACCGGCCGCTTCTTGTGCACGGTCTGCGGGTGGATCTCCACGGAGATGGTCCGGGCCTCCAGGGTCTCCTCCCACAGGAAGCGTTCGAGCGCGGAGGAATCCTGGAGCAGCAGTTGCCGCACCTGCATCTCGAGCAGGGCGTAGACCTCGGCCTCGCTGGTGCCGTAGGCGGAAGGCGGAGGCGCATCGAAGAAGCGGTCCCAGACGGGCAGGAGCTGCCCGGTGAGCCGGCCATCGTGGTGGGTCGTGAAGTAGACGCGAAGGCTCTTGTCACTCATGGCGTCACCCGCTCGTTCTCGCGGCCGTCCACCGGGTTCTGGCTCATCCTCAACCGCCACAGGGCTGGCAGGGCGTCCGCCGGGGTTCTCACGCGGTGGCCGCCGCTGTGGGTGAGCAGGTAGTCATCGAGCTCCAGCACCGAGATCGTCCCTGGCCGCGCGGGCGGCTCGAAGCGGTAGGCGCGAACGACGGGGGCCGCCGATTCGGGATCCTCCGGCAGCGGGCTCACCCCCTCCTGGCGCGCCTTGTGGAAGGCCTGGAGCTTCACGGCGTGCAACGCGAGCAACTCCGAGGGCTCGGGCGCGCTCGCCTCGTGGACACGGACCTTCACGATCTCCGGAAGCCGCCCCGAGGATTGCCAGACGTGCAGTCCCCCCTCCCCCTCGAAGAAGGGCCGCACACCGGGACCCACCAGCTTGATCGCGGCGTGCACCGGCTCCGCCATCGACGAGCCCAGGAACTCCCGGAGCCGCCGGGCGCCTCCCGTCACCACGGCGCCTCCGGGCAGGTGCACGGCGAAGGACTCGATGGCGCCTCGAGACCAGGCGTAGGCCGTGCAGAGCCACCGGGTGAGCAGGGAGCCGTTGGACGCGCCCTGCCGCCACTGCCCGAGCGGCAGCAGCTCCAGGGTGATCACGTGTTGGTCGGGGCTGGAGAGATTCCGGAGGATGCGTTGCAGGAAGTACACCTCGGCCAGCGCATCGAGCATCTGCTCGCGGGAGACGACCTTCACCGGCGCGAGCGCCCGCCGGTCGAAGATCCGGACGCGCTCCCCATCCCAGCTGTCCATCCTGGGCCGCTCCAGGATGCCGAAGCGCTCGACCTCGATCATCTCGCGCGCCTCCTCCTCGGGAGCGCGGGCGAAGGACTCGAGCTGGGAGGCGAACTCCTCCAGGTACATCCGCATCGCATCGAGCGTGTACAGCGACTCGGCATGCTCACGCTCGCCCGCGCGCAGCCGCTCGAGGTGGAAGCGGACCTGCTCGGACAGCGAACCGAGGGCGGCGCTCTCGCCCATCTCCCGTACCACCTCGCGCGCCTCGAGCATCCTCTCGCGCAGCCGCGCGACAGGGAGAGACAGGAGCGGCTCCAGCGCGAAACCCTCGACCACCGGCTCCCGGGGGATCAGCGCATCGGCCTGCACCTCGAAACGACCGTCCCGGGTGTAGAGCTGGAACAGCCGCATCAGGGCCTGGGGTCCCTGGATGATGGCCTCGGAGAGAACCTGCCCGACCTTCTCCTCCAGGTAGCGCTTCAGCGGGCGCGCGCCCAGCTGCGGGTCGAAGGCCTCCTCGACGATGCGGCGTTTCACCGCGTCGTCCGCGGACACGAAGATGTGGCGCGAGGTCAACCCGTGCCGCGACAGCAGCCGCGCGAGCTCCTTCTCGACGACCTTCTCGCCCACCTCCCGTGAGAGCGGCGCGAAGTGCACGATGTGATCGATGCGGTTGAAGAGCTCGGGCGGGAAGAACTCGCGCACGGCGCGGTCCGCGTCGAGCGCCAGGGCCCGCGAGTCCGGAGTCCCGATGCCCACCGCCGGCTTGCGCCGGGCCCCGAGGTTGCTCGTCATCACGATGACGGTATGCGTGAAATCCGCCGTCTCGCCCGAGGCGTCGGTCAGCCGGCCCTCGTCGAACGTCTGCAGGAGCAGGTTGAGCAGCGAGGAGTGCGCCTTCTCGATCTCATCGAACAGCACGAGCGAGAACGGCTGCTCGCGAATGAGGCGCGTGAGACGGCCCTCCGGCTGCCAGGCATCGCCAGTGAGCCGCGCGACGGCATCCGCCGTCTGGAACTCGGCCATGTCGAGCCGCACCATGCGCGAGGCATCGCCATACAGGTAGCTGGCCAGCGCGCGTGCGAGCTCGGTCTTCCCGGTACCCGTGGGACCGGTGAACAGATAGACACCATAGGGCCGCCGGGGATCGGTGAGCCCGGAGTGGATGCGCGCGACGAGATCGCACGCCACCTCCACCGCGTCCGGTTGCCCCATGACCTTGCGCGAGAGGGCCTCGTGGACCTCTTCCGGTGCCAGCTTCTCCTGGGGGCGGAGCAGGAAATCCGGCAGACCCGTGCGGCGCGAGAGGTACTCGAAGAACTGCTCGATCCCGATGCGCTTCTCCGGAGCCCCCACGTCGGTGGCCAGCGCACGCAACAGATCGAGCGCCTTGCCCGGCAGCGCGCTCCCGGAGAAGAGCGATTGGGCCTGCTCGAGCAGGGCCGGAAAGAGCGGGACCTCCCAGGAGACGCGGTGCTTGGATTCCAGCTCGCGCGACTCGTGCAGCAGCATGCGGAGCGTCTCGTCGGTGCGGGTGGGCCGCACGTGGAGCTGGGTGAAGAGCGCGGCGAAGGACGGGGCATCCGATTCGAGCCGCTGGAGCTGCTCCGGTGTCACCGTGCCCACGAGAGTGATCTCCCCCCGCGCGAGCGCTCCCTGGAAGAAGAGCGCGAGGTTGGCGTCACTGTCGCGCGAGCGGCCGATGCGTCCGAAGGCATGTAGGTCCTCGATGAAGAGGATGCGCCGTCCGCCCTTCGCGTCCTCGAGCAGCTCGAGGCAGCGCTGCTCCCAGTCGCCGACGTAGCTCATGCCGGCGATGATCCGCTTGCCGGCGAGCATCCAGACCTCGGTCACCTTGTCCAGGTTGCGGTGGGTCTGGAAGCCCTCGGCCTCGAGCTGCTCGGCCACGAAGCGCTTGAGCAGGGTCCGCTTCCCACAACCCGGAGGCCCGACGAGCAGCACCGGCGTGCGCCGCTCGCCACTGAGCAGGAGCTGCAACTGCTCGCGGTAGGGGCTCCGTGCCATGCCGGTGTCGAGCGAGCCCTCCGCCGCCTGGAGGGTGAGGTTCGTTCCCAGGTTGCCCAGCACCCGGTTGCCGTTGCCCGACCTCTTCTTCTTCTTCCCCTTCTCCTTGCCGGGCCGGTCCTCGATCTCCAGATCGTCCCAGGGGCCGTTCTTCTTACCGAGCGTGTCGAGCAACGACTTCGGTCTGGCCACGAACGCGAGCGCCTTGAGGCTGTCCTTGCGGTTGGAGCGCAGCTCCTCGAGCTCGTAGGACTCCAGCCCGGCCCAGGAGCGGGTGAAGAAGACCTTCGCCTGCTCCTCGAGGCTGGCGCCGGTATCGACCGGGAACCACTCGCCCTGGCGCGCGGGGTGGTACGCGATGGTCATGAGCTCGTCGCGCGTGCGCCAGCGCGGCTCGAGGATCAACGGGAAGAGCCCCGATAGCCGGGGGGTCTCGGCTCCGGCGCGCACGCGCTTGAAGTCGAGCTCGAGCTGCAACCGCTCCAGGCGGATGCCGCGAGGAAGCTGGAAGTACGAGAGCTCACGGACCGGCAGCTCGCCGATGATGTTCCGGAGGTCCTCCACGAGCTTCTGCTGGATCTTGACCGTGCTCCGGCCCTCGCGGTCGCGGGTATGGGGGCCGAGTGCGAGCGTGGTCCACCGGAAGCCACCGGAGGCATACCGGCTCTGGTAGACGGCGATGGTGAGGTTCATCGGTTCGCGCCCCTGATCGTGTCGAGCACGAAGGAGAACCCACTCTCGGGATCGAAACCGCCGGAGCGCTCGAGGTGGAGGATGTGTTCGAGGAGGATCAACTCGAGCTGCTGGAAGTAGCTCCCGCCGTCGAGCTGGAGCTTGCGCGCGCCATCGCACAGCGCGAGCCAGCCCTCGGGGAGGTGCTCACGCTCGGCCGGCGTCAACCGGAGCTCCTTGAGGGGCGGTTGCGTTGGAGGGGCGATGGCGGGCAGCTCGAGCTCCTTCTCGGAGAGGATGGTGACCATCCCCACGGGCCTGACGGTGAGCAGGACCGGCGCTTCCTTCTCCGTGGGCGGGAAGCGATGCAACCCGGCCTCGAGCGCCAGGAAGGCTCCGGCATACGGACCACTGACCGACAGCAGGATCTCCCGGAAGGTGCGCGAGGGATTCATGAGCGCCTTCCGCAGCTGCTCGAGGCCGAGGACCTCGTCGGCCCACTTGCGCGTGCGGTCGCTGCCCTTGCTGGTGATGGAGGGGCGACCGCCGACCGACCAGCCGCGCCGCGGGAGATCCTCGAACAGCGGCAGGAGCCAGCGATCGAGCGCCCGCGTCTCCCCCGCTTCCTGGAGGATGAGCGTGATCCCATCCCGCCGGGGTTGCAGGGCGAGCAGCACCAAGGGCATCAATCGGCGGAGCGCCCGGATCTGCTCGTGGCCGTCGTCCACGAAAGGGGTGGCGTCCTGTTGCTCGAAGAGCGCCATCAGCGCCAGCTCCTCGGCGGCGAGCAGCGCCGAGCGCAGCCGTTGGCTCTCGGACCAGAGCTCCTCGAGCCGGCTGTGCTCGTGCCGCTGTTTCCCCACCGAGACAGCCTCGGGTCCGCGAGCATTTCGTTGGTCGCCCTGCGCGAGCTGGGCCACCAGGAAGCGGAGCTGTTCCGCGAGGTGCTCCACGGCGTCCAACCGGAAGAGCGTGTCGATTTCCCGCCGTTTCTCCTGCAGGCCGTACACCAGGCGGAGCTGGTTCCGAGCCGATTTCGGACTCCCCCTGGACAGCTCCACCGAGAGCCCCTCCGGACGCGAGGAGATCTCCACGTGTCCCCCCTGGGCATCGGGCCCGGCCGCGGAGAGCACACGGGCGATGGGGACCACGAGCTGCTGATCCAGGTGCCTCCGCATGGCGCGAGCGCCATAGGCCTCCTGGTACCCCGACGCGGCGAGCGCGGTGGTGATCTCCGGCGGGACGTGGAGCGAGATACCGCGCTGGAACAACCCGCGCCGCTGCCCCAGCCTGTCCACCCCGAGTCGCGCCACCTCCGCCGCCTGCTCGGCCGTGAGCGGGTGGAAGGGAATGAGCTGATCGATGCGGTTGACGAACTCGGGCCGGAAGTGCCGGTGCACCTCGCGCAAGTAGTACGAGGAATCCTCCACCGCGGTGGCACCGATGCCCAGCGGAGCGCGGCGATGCGCCACCCCGAGGTTGCTCGTCATGATGATGAGGGCGTTGTGGAACCAGGCGGTCTGCCCCCGGGCATCGGTGAGTCGCCCTTCCCCACAGACCTGCAGGAGCAGATCGAAGACGGCCGGGTGGGCCTTTTCGATCTCATCGAGCAGGAGCACACAGAAGGGCTGCTGGCGGACGCGGCGCGTGAGCAGCCCCTCGCCCTGATTGTTGCCTCGGATGAGACGCTCGGCGGCCCAGGCGTCCATGAATTCGCTCATGTCGAAGCGGAACATCCGCTCCGGCGAGCCGAAGAGGAACGTGGCGAGCAGCCGCGCGAGCTCCGTCTTCCCGACGCCGGTGGGGCCCACGAAGAGGAAGGTGGCCAGCGGCTTGCCCTGCGGCTGCAACCCCGCCTTGACCATGCACAGCGTCTCCACGACGCGGCGAACCGCGAGCTCCTGGCCTACGAGCTGGCGGCGGAAGTGCGCCTCGACCTCGGCGGCGAGCAGCGCGCGGTCCTCGCGCAGCAGGAACTCGGGAACGCCGGTCTTGAGACTGAAGAGCGAATACACCCGCTCGCGAGTGAGGACGGGCACCCGGCCATCCCCCGTGCGCTCCTGCTGCAGGCCCGCGCGCATCTCCTCGTACAAACGCACGGCCTTGCCCGGTAGCGCGCGGCTCGGCAGGTAGCGCTCGGCCAGGTCCACGAGGGGCTCCACCGCGTCATCGGCCAGCGTGGGCCTGGAGGGTTCCGCCTGCCGCTGCCAGGCCGCCCGGCTCCGGAGCGCCTCGCGGGTGTGCCGGGTCACCAGGGGCTCCAGGCGCACGCGCGCGAGCACGGCGAAGAGGCCCGGGTGCCGGTTCTCCAGCAGATCCAACGCATCGGGCGAGAGCTCGCCGAGGAAGCGCACCCTGCCCTCCTCCAGGAAGGGCTTCATCGCGCCGGGGATGTCGATGGACTCCGTGGAGTGCTGCGCGAGCAGCTCGCCGAGGTTCTCGAAATAGAGGACGGCATCGAGCTCCTGCGCCGCGCGCATCACGCGAAGCACGCGCTCCTGCCACTGGCCGAAGCCGGACATGCCGGCGATCAGCCGCGAGCCGCTCGTCGCGAACACCTGGCGGTGGCGGCCCGCCTTCCGTTCGGCACGGAGCCACGCGTGGAGCAACTCCGACTTGCCCACGAGCTCGGGGCCGACGAGCAGCACGCCCTGCCGCTTCTCCCCTCCGAGCAGGCCGGACAGCAGCGTGAGCTCGGTATCCCGGCCGACGAGCGGTGGCCCGTGCTTCGCCTCGTCACGGGTGTGCAAGGGGGTGGAGACGGAGAGGAGCACCTCGTTCGCCCGGTCGCGCTCGAGCTTCTCCTCCCACTTCTTCTTCGCCTGCCGGGCCTTGTCGCTCACGTCCAGACGCCGGAGCGTGAGCGGGAGGGTCTCGAGCGTCACCGATCTCGGAGGCAGCAGCCGCAGGTACTCGTGGGCGGTCGGCTCCTGCGCGGCGAGCAGCCGCTCCACGTCCGCGCGGACGGTCTCGCGGACGTCCTGCTTCGGGCCCACATAGACCGTGTGATCCAGCGCGGGAACGAAGACCCAGGTCTCCTCCGGGAGCGGGACGACGACCGCGGCCAGCTCCAGGGTGGTCGGCTTGACGAGACGCTTGGGCAGATCGGCGCGCGGCGCCAGGATCTCCAGCGTCTCGAGCCGCACCTGCGCGGGGAGGGAGAACCGGGCGAGCTCCTCGGGCTCCACCTTGGACAGATGCTCCTCGAGGAACAGCCGCTGCTCCGACAGGCAGGCCTCGAGGCTGTGTGCGTGGCTCGTCAGGGTGGGCGCGGCTACGGGAAACACCTGATAGTCACCGCTCCAGAGCTGCTGGCATAGAAGCGGCGTGGAGAAATCGAGGGTCCCGGGCGCGGCATCGGAAGGGGCCATGAGCCGCGCAGTCTATGTCCGCGCAGACCTTCCCTGATAGGTGGGGTACGCTGGTGGAAGGAGGCGTACCTCATCATGGCGCACGTGAACCCCATCCTCTTCCAGTCCGCGACCGAGCGGCGCCTGCGCGACGAGCTGCTCGCCGACAAGGACATCCAACGGGCACTGCGTCACCTGGACGAGCACCCGGCCGGGTCTGCCTCCCTCGCGAGGCGCAGACGGCTGCTGTCGGACGCGTTCCGGCTGACGCACTCGACGGCACCGGGGATCATGGGGGCGCTGGCCTCGTGCCAGGAGACGCTCGGTTACGAGGGAACAGTGGAGGTGTTCGTCCATCCGGAGCCGGGACTCCGGGTCGCGGCGGTGCATCGCCCTCCGGAGACCCCCGCCATCGTCCTCTCCGCGAGGCTGCTCGAGGTGCTGCCGGAGGCCGAGCTGCGCTTCGTCCTCGGACACGAGCTCGGCCACCTCGCCTTCGGGCACTTCGCCCTCCCGCTGCCGGCCACGGCCCTGGCGGGGGAAGGCTCGGGGCGGATCGTCCGGAACACCACGGCCCTCCGGCTGTACCAGTGGAGCCGGGCCGCGGAGAGCAGCGCGGACCGCGCGGGACTGCTGTGCGCCAGGGACGCCGAGGCCGCCGCGAGCGCCCTGTTCAAGCTGGCGAGCGGTATGACCTCCGCGCCCGTGAAGTCCGAGCTGCGGGCCCATACACGCCAGGTCGATGCGCTGCTGTCCGGAGCCTCGGCTCGGGAGAAACCCCGCGAGGACGAGGAGACGCTCGGCCTCTTCAGCACCCACGCTTTCGGTCCGCCACGGCTGCGCGGTATCGCGGCATTCGCCAGGACGAGGACCTTCCTGAGGATCGCGGGCCGCTACGCGAGCGAGGAGGGGCACCTGGACGAGGATGCAGACCGCCTCCTGGCGGATGACCTCCGGGAGCTGGAGCCTCCCTCGCAGCAGGAGGAGATGCCCGCGCATGCCGAGTTGCCGCGACGGGCCCAGGAGACGACCCTCTCCGAGAGGGCCCGGCTGGTGCAGCACCTCACCCTGGTGGCGGCCCCGGATGGAAACGTGTCCGACGAGGGATTCCTGGAGCTGCGGCGTGTGGCCGAAGCGCTCTCCGTGCCCGCCTGGCTCGTGGACGAGGCGCTCCGAGCCGCCTCACACCCTCTGGACTGACCGGACTCCGCTATCGTTTGGATCATGGGGCTTCCTGGTGACCTGATCGGCCCGTACCGGCTGAGGCATTTGATTGGCAGCGGCGGCATGGGACGAGTCTTCGCCGCCGTCCACGAACGTATGGAGCAGGAGGTCGCGCTCAAGCTCCTCTCGCCGGATGCGGCGCGGGACCCCCAGCTCGTCGCCCGATTCATTCAGGAGGCGCGCGCCCTGGCGCGACTCCAGCATCCCGGTGTCGTGCGCGTTCATCAATGCGACCGGCTCGATGACGGCACGGTCTACCTCGCGATGGAGCTCCTCGCCGGTCTCTCCCTTCGCGACTGGATGCGAAGCCACCCAGGCCCCGTACCGCTCGAGACCGCGTTGGCCATCGGCTGGCAGATCGCGGACGTGATGGCCGACATTCACGCGAAAGGGATCGTCCATCGGGATCTGAAGCCCGAAAACGTCTTCCTGTGCCCCGACGAGAGCATCGCACCAGGCCACCGGATCAAGCTCCTGGATTTCGGTATCGCCAAGGTGCCACCAGCCGCGACTGGAGCGCATGGGGATACGCAGGTGCAGACCGTGGCGCCCATCTTCCTCGGTACCGCCGCGTACATGGCACCCGAACAATGTCGGAACGCGGCGGATATCGACGGCCGCGCGGATGTGTATGCGTTGGGAGTGTTGCTCTACGAGCTCCTCGCCGGGCACCTTCCGTTCATCTCCGATACGTCCATCGAAATGCTCTCGCTCCACCTGCATGCGGAACCACCGCCTCTGCAGTCCGTCGTGCCAGCGCTCCCGGGGGCACTCTCCACCTTCATCACCACCGCCATGCTCGCCAAGGCGCCCTCGGAGCGGCCGACGATGCTCCAGTGCCGGGACAAGCTGGGCCAGCTCTGGGAGGGCGGGCAGGACGAGTGCCCCCTCCCAGGACTCGCGCCCTTCACGGAGGCCCAGGTCGAGCTGTTCTTCGGGCGCAAGGCGGAGATCGACGAGTTGTTGAGACAGCTCGAGAGGGCACGTACGGGCGAGCGGCGCTGGATTCAGATCGAAGGGCCGAGTGGCATCGGAAAGTCCTCACTGGTCCAGGCAGGGCTCCTGCCCCGATTGAAGGAGAACCGTCCCCAGGACGCCCCGCTGTGGCGAATCGCCAGCATGCGACCCTCCGACGAGCCACTGCGCGGTCTCGCACTGGCGCTCGTCGCGGCCTATACGGGCACGGGCCTCGAACAGACCCCAGAGGAGCTCGAGCACGCGTTCCGTACGGATCCCGGAGCCCTCCGGACCCTGGTGACGGAGCACATGCCTCCAGGCTGTTGCTTGCTGCTGGTCCTCGAACAGATGGAGGAACTCTTCACGATTGGCGCGGCGGATTGCCCCCGGTTGGACGAGCTCGTGGCCACCGCGCTCGCCGCGACCGGCTCCCCCCTGCGGCTGCTCACGACCCTGCGCAGCGACTTCATCCACTGTCTGGAGCGGATGCCCCTCCTCGCGCGCCAGCTCAACGAGGCCACGCGCCATCACTTGAGCCCGATGGATCAGGAAGCACTCACGCAGGTGATCCAGGGAATGGCCAGGCGTGCGGGGCTGCGGCTCTCCGAGGGCCTTCCAGCCCGGATGGTCCAGGACGTCAGGAACGAAGGGAGTCAGCTTCCGCTGCTCGGCCATGCGCTCCGTGGGCTCTGGTCGCTGCGCAGCGGCTCGCTCCTGACGCACGAACGCTATGAACAGCTCGGCGGTGTCGGAGGCGCGCTGGCGCGGCAGGCCGAGCAACTCCTGGACGGCCTGGGTGAAGAGGGGCGAGAGCGCGCGAAGTGGATCCTCCTGGAGCTCGTGCAGGTGGGCCGGGGTGTCCCCGATACCCGCCGTCCGCGAACCAGGCAGGAGGTGGTCGTGGCGGCGGGCGGCGGTGAACGTGCCGAGCAGGTATTGATGTGGCTGTCCGGGATGAGGACCGGGGCTCCGGACGACGAGGCTCCGGGGCTGCGGCTCGTCGTGCTCTCCGGAGGACCGGAGCCCACGCAGCAACGTGTCGACCTGGTCCACGAGACCCTGCTCCAGAAGGTGCCATCCCTCGCGGAGTGGATCGAGCGTGAGCGCGTGCCGCTCGAGCGGCATGCCGCTCTGGAGGCGGCCGCGCACGAGTGGGAACAGGCGGAGTGTCGGGCCGATTGGCTGCCTTCGGGCACCCTGCTGGCGCACTATCGTGGGCACACGGGCCCCACACGCCCGCGCGATCAGTTCACGCGGATGACGAGTGACCGCGCGATGCGCTTCCTCGATGCCGCGCAACGGCTCGACCGGCGGCGCACCTGGATCAAACGCACGCTGATGCTCGCATCGGCCGTGGCCATGGCGGCGATCGTGCTCTTCGCGGTTCGCGCCGAGGAAGCACGACGGCGGGCCGAGGCAAGTGAGGCTCGTGCCCTCCAGGAGCAACAGAACGTCAAGGAGCTCCTCCAGCAGCTCTCCGCAGTCATGAGTGATTTCGTCTCGAATGCGGATTGGGAGCTCGGCAGGCTCTCGGGCACGCTCGACATCCGGCGGAAGCTGCTGCGCGCCTACGAGGAGAGGCTGGCCTCGTTCCAGGAACAGCATCGCCAGAGGCCCGAGATACGTGGGACGATCATTGAAACCAAACACCGGCTTGGGGACCTCGCGTTCCTCGATGGTTCGCTCGATGAGGCGGATACCCACCTGAAGGGTGCATGGGAGGAGCTTCACCGGAACCTCGAGCTCCAGCCCGAGGACAAGTTCCTCACGTTCCTGCTGGGACTGAATCACTCGAAGCGCGGGAAGGTCGCACTGGCGCTCGGCCACCTGGATGAGGCCGAGCGCCATTTCGGTGAAGCCCTCACGCTCTTCGAACGCCCACCCGTGGAGGGCAACGCCGACGAGATCAGGGACTACAGGCGGACCCTCGCGACGAGCCTGTCCGAGCAGGCGGACCTGGAGCTCGAGAGGGGTCGAACAGCGGCTGCGGCCTCATTGAATGAGCGAGCCCTCCTGCTCTTCGAACATAATCGCGACAAGGATTACGATCGCGCCCTGCTGGCAGAAGCGCTCTGCCAGGTCGGGGAAATACACCGCCGGGGCGGAGACCTGAAGACAGCGAGCATCGCTCTCGCGCAGGCGCTGGAGCTCGAAGATTCACTCGTCCGCTCCAACCCGGGGAACGAATACTTCCGGTGGATTCTGGCCCGGATTCACATCGCACTCGCGGAACTCCGGGTCACGGAGGGCCGACTCGGCTCCGCGGACCTCCACTACCACGAGGCGCAAGACCTGGGACGAGCGCTGCGCAAGGGAGAGCCAGAAAACAAGCGCTACGCGCTGGCCCTGAGCCAGGGCCTGTACGGGGACGAACACCTGGCGCACACCCGAGGCGACCCGACCCACGCCAGACACGTACGCGATGAGCGATGTGCGCTGGTGAACGAATTCCTGAGCAAGGACCCGCGGGACGTCCGCTTCCAGCGGCTGGCCTGCCACTGAAGCCGAGCCCGAAAAAATAAAAAGAAATCGGTCGCGCTCGATCCGTGCGCGGATGGCGTCCATGAAGATCGGGATCCCTCTTCCTCCTGGACCAGAATTCCATGAACGAGCCGAACGACACACCCCGGAGCGGGTTGATCCTCCTGTCCCAACCCGAGCAGATCGGCATCTCGCCGAGGGACATGACCGGCGCGCTGCCGGATGCCTACAAGCTCCTACCCCGGCTGGATGTCGAACTGGACATGGCGGAGATCGCCAGGCAGGCGGTCCACTCTCGTGATTGGGGCAAGGCCCAGCGCACGCTTGAGGAGTTGTTCCGCACGAAGCTCGCGCCGCTCCGGGAGAAACACCCCGACTATCGGCTCGTGTACTTCGGTTCCTCGCCCGTCCCACTCGCGCTCTACCTTGGTTTCCTGCTCTACACCTGGCAGCAGGTGGAGGTCATCCCGCACCACCATGCGCGACGAGCCTGGGGATGGTTCCCCGAGCCCGGAAGAGCCCCTGCCCGCCTCGCGCGGGTACAACTGCCGGATTACAGGGATCAGTCATCGGGTGTCGCCGTCATCCGGGTCTCGACGTCACACCGCGTCGATCCCCATATGACGCAGCGGGTGGTTTCCAATCCCCTGTTGGAGCTCGACATCGCGCTGGAGTCGCCCGCCGAAGACGCCTTTACCCGCCAGGAGGAGATGCAGGAGGTCGCCCGCGCGTTCCGGGAGGCCCTGAATGTCATCGGCACCCGGTTCCCGGGCATCCAGCGCGTCCACCTGTTCGCCTCGGTCCAACCGGGAATGGCGCTCCTGCTCGGCGCGCAGATCAACAAGACGATGCACCCACCCGTGCAGACGTACCAGTACGCGCGGCACGTGGAGAACGAGCCGTACCACCTGCGTGCGTTGCTCGTGAACGCCCCGAGCCACCTCGAACCCTTGCCGCTGACCGAGGAAGAGCAATCCCGGGCCGACGGTGATCGCGGGAACCTGTTGGAAGACCTCGAACAGATGAAGGAGCTTGCCCGGCGGGAGCAGGAGAACCCGGGACGAAGCTGGATCGCGGGGCTCCTGCCGGGGACCGAGGCACTTCTGGAGTTCTCCGCCCATTGGCTGCACCTGTCAGCCCTGTACGAGACACCGTTGTCCGAGACGACGGTGGAGGTGGGGCTACGAGCCGTGGAGGACAGCTTCCGCCTCGATTCTTCCAGCAACGCCTGGCAGATCGACGCGCACTGGCTGGCACGACTCGCGCGGAGGATTCCGGAAGCGGCGAGGCGGCGCCGCGCCCTGCGCATGCTCGTCTTTCACGAGCTGGCCCATCGTGGGCCTCAGGCACTCACCAGCTGGTCGAGCAAGGAGATCGGGCGTTTCCCCAAGGTGCTCGAGGAGATCGACTATCACGCGGACGTCTGGGCGATGTTGCACGAGTACGCGCTCACGAAGACGCGGGCTCCGGATGAGGTCGCCGATCCACGGAAGTTCTTCGTGGACCTGGTCCGGATCGCGACCGAGACCATGTGGGCCTTCGACGACGATGGCCCTCCCCTGCAGGAGATCCAGACCCGCCGCCTCAACCGGTACCTCATCTGGTACTGGCAGTACCTGCTCCTGGAGCGCGGCGCCGGACGGGGACAGAAGACGACGCTCGAGTCCATCCTCGCACGCCTCGCGCAGCGCCCCCTCATCGAGCTGGCGGGCCCCACCGTGATTGCCCACGACGAGCGCGTCTTCTTCGCGCTCGATACCGCGCGGGTGAACGTTCCCGAGCTCGGCGTCTATCACGAGGGCCGCCTTCATCGGCACGGAACGCGCCCCGACTTCAACATCAACGCGCTCCTCGAGAGAGTACGCGCCCGCGACGGGAAGGGAATCCTCGAGGTCCTGCGCTCGGCCTTCACCCTGACGCTGCACTGAAAGAGATCACATGTCATTCCAGCCGATGTTCCGGCAGTTCCACGAAATCATTCAGCTGAAACGCCACGGAGAAAGCGCGGAGCTCCTCGAGAAGAGCCAACGCATCTTCAAACGGCTCCGGGACAACCTGCCGGTCTCCTTCCAACCGTTCTATCAGGGCAGCTACGTCATGGGGACGGGCATCAAGCCTCTCAACGGGCATTACGACCTCGACGTGGGAATCGAACTCGACCTCGACCCTCGGGCGAACGATCCCGTCAAGGTCAAGGAGTGGGTCTACAAGGCTGTGAGCGAGCACACCGCCAGGGTGGAATGGCGCCGCCCGTGCATCACGGTGTACTACCAGGAGGCGCGCGAGGTCATCTATCACGTCGACCTGGCCATCCTGGCGAAGGCTCCGTCCTCCGGCTCGCTGTACCTGGCGCTCGGTAAGCAGAACGCGCTCCCGGAGCAGCGCAAGTGGCAGCCCGATGATCGCAAGGGCTTCATGGAAGCCCTCGAGAGAAGATTCACGGGTGAGGACGCGGGACAGTTCTGCCGGGTCATCCGCTACCTGAAGCGATGGAAGGACGAGCACTTCCCCATAGAGGGGAAAGCGGCACCCACAGGGCTCGCGCTCACCGTCGCCGCGTACCATTGGTTCCAGCCCGTGAAGACAGGCTGGCATCAGAGTGCCCAGTACGATGATCTCGCGGCGACCACCGCCCTGGTGCGAGCGATGCGCCAACACTTCGGCTCGCGATTGTCTCTGCGCTTTCCCACCGCGCCCCAGGATGACGTCTTCGCACGGATGAACGATCAGCAGATGAAGGAGTTCCGTGAGCGCCTCGATAAACTCAGTGGATGGTTGGAGGAGGCAGCGAGGACCCAATCCGCCGCCCCGCTCCAGCGCGCATTCGGCGCACAATTCCCATCGCGCTAGGGACCTCGAGCATCAGCACATGGGCCACGAAGAGCTCCCCGAAGTGTCCATCGAGGAACTGCTCCGCCGCGCACGTGCCGGGGATGAGGGCGCGCGCGCGGAGCTCTTCAAGCGGTGTCGGCCGAGAATCGGCCAGTGGGCCGCACGGGATCTCGCCCATGTGCCACCAGGCCTTGCCCGCCCCTCGGACATCACACAGGACACAGCGGAGCTCGCGTACCGCCATCTGTCCTCGTTCAACGGGACCACGGAGGCGGAGTGGTTCGCCTGGCTGCATCGCATCTTCCGCAACCAGGCAGCGCAATCCGTCCGGAACGAGCGGAGGAAGAAACGGAGCGCGCCCAGCACCGTTCCCCTGGACAGCCCCGAGGCGGCTGTGGCTGCCACACGGCAGAAGAGCCCCAGCCAGGTCGCTTCCGTCCAGGAGGAATGGCGGCTGCTCCTCGCGCACCTCTATCGACTCCCGGACGATCAGCGCGATGCGATCTGGCTCTGTCACCTCAAGGAGCTCCCGGTTGCCGAGGCCGCTCGACGCCTGGGCCGGACGGAGCCCTCGGTGGCGGGACTTCTGCAGCGGGGATTGAAGGCGCTGCGAGCGCGCATGGCGGAGAGCCTGGGCGCGGAGACCGGGGAGTCCCCCAGCCTCACGGCCACCGTGAACGACGCGGCGGCCGCCCTTCTGACGTATCTGCGGCGGCGTGATGCGGGGGAGAAGGTAGAGCCGGCTGCGTTCATCGCCGAGAACCCAGATTGCGCGGACGAGCTTCGCGCCATGCTCCACTGGATCGAACGCCTCCAGGCTCTACGGCCAGCAACCCCCCAATCGTAACGCGACCCGGAAGACGGGCGTACGAGGTGCCCATGCTGTCACCAGGTTCACGAATCGGAGAGCACGTGCTGGTCCGTCGCGTGGCGATCGGTGCCATGAGCGAGGTGTACGAGGGCCGCCATGAGACCCTCGGACATCCGGTCGCGGTGAAGGTCCTGTTCCCCGAGTGGAACGCGCATGAAAAAGTGGTCGCGCGTTTCCTCAACGAGGCACGTGCGCTCCAGAGCCTGAGGCACGCGCGGATCGTGACGGCCTTCACGTATGGGACCCTTCCCGAGGGACCGCCCTTCATGATCCTGGAATGGTTGCCAGTGGACCTCCACCAGTTGCTCTCGCGAACGGGAGGTCCTCTTCCGCCGGGAGCCGCGGTGCGCATCAGCGCGCAGCTGGCCGATGCGCTGACCGCGCTACACGAACGCGGCATCGTCCACCGCGATCTGAAGCCGGCCAACGTGCTGTTGGCCCGGGAGGAGCTGCCATCCCTGGAGGTCAAGCTGGCGGACCTGGGCCTCGCGAAGGTCCCCCCCGGCGGGGCGGAGGATCACCCGGATGGAGGCGCCGGACCGGGCCCCGCTCCCGTCTCGACGGGGAGCAGCGCGATGCTCGGGACGTGGGACTACATGGCCCCGGAACAATGGATCGAATCCAGGCGCGTCGACCCGAAGGCCGACGTCTATGCACTGGGAGTGCTCCTGTTCCAGCTGGTGACCGGCCGCCTGCCCTTCATCGCCGAGCAGCAGAAGGATCTGATGTACCTCCATCTCATGGAGCCACCGGCGCTCGAGTTGCTCGAGGGCCAGGTGCCAGTAACCCTCCGTGACCTCGTCGCCGGAATGCTGGGCAAGAAGCCCGCCCAACGCCCCACGATGCGCGAGGTGATGGAGCGGCTCGTCGTCTGACGTTTCCATATCGAACGAAGGGGGAGAGAGATGTCGCTGGTCGATTTGAATGGTTGGTGGAGGCGTTCTCGCCGGACCTGGGAGGGCCTGCGCCCACCTTCGCTCGGGATCTCCGAACTCTGGAGGGATCTCACCTGGCATCGGGCGCTCTACGTCGAGGACGGATTGCCCCTGCGCGATCAGCTCGCGTTCCTCGGGCTGCGTATCGTGCAGCGCGTCTCCTACAATCTCGGTTGGCACTTCGGAGGCCGGCGATGAGCACACTGCCTCCCGAGTCCCACGCCCTGGTCCTCGCCCAGCGCAACTTCGATGCCCTGCCCGAGGCCGAGCGTGTTCATTGGAGCAGCCGTTTCCAGAAGGTGCGGCGAGCACCGGAGCTCCCCTGGCCCGAGCGCGTCATCATCGAGCTCGCCAACACGTGCAACCTCGACTGCCCCATGTGCAGGGTTGGTGCCAACGGCGTGAATCTGGCGCGCGTCATGCCTCTCGGCTCCTTCAAGGATCTGGCCTCTCAGCTCCTTCCGCATGTCCGGGAGGTCCGGCTCAACGGACTGGGGGAGAGTACGCTCATTCCGGACTTCGGCGCGTACCTCGACGTGCTCCGGGAGCATCCCGTCCAGGTGGAGCTCATCACCAACGGAACAGGAGCCGTGCCGCTCTACACACGAATGGTGGATGAGGGCGCCACCCTGCTCTTCTCCTGGGATGCCGCTCAGCCCGCGCTCTTCGAGCGGTTGCGGCGTCCGGCGCGCTGGGACGTGCTGGTGGGAACCCTCCGGGCCGTGGCGGAACATGCCCGGCGACAGCACCGCGAGCAGCAGCTCTTCCTGCTCTTCACCCTCCAGGGGGCCAACCGCGCCGAGCTCCCCGCCCTCGTGGACCGGGCCGCGGAGTGGGGCATCCCCCATCTCCTCGTCAACGTGGTGAAGCAGCGCAGCGATGCATGGATCCAGCCGTGCATGGAGGAACTCCTCGCCGTCTTCGGGGAGGCGGAGAACCGGGCCCAGCGCTCGGGCATCCGGCTCTTTCTCCCAGACACCCTCGCGGGGCACCACGTGTCACTGGCGTCCGCCTCTCGTACGGCGGGCTCGGGCTGCGATCGTCCCTGGAAGGAGGTCGTCATCCGTTGGGACCTCGATGTGCAGGTCTGCAACATGTTCAACCCGTACACGTATGGAAACCTGTCGCTGAGACCCTTCGAGCACGTCTGGCGAGGAGCCTTCGCACAGCTCTTCCGGGAGAACCTCAATACACCCCGGTGCCATCCCTACTGCCGGGGCTGCTACTTCCTGAAGGACGTCCATGTCCGAAAGGGCTGAGCCTCGTTCGAATCGATCACACGGAATGCAACCCGCTCCGCCCCGCACCCTCTTCATAGAGGTGACGACCGAGTGCAACCTCCGCTGTCGGCAGTGCCACATGTGGCATTCCCAGGAACCGCCCACGGCCCTGAGCACGGAGGAGAAGACGGCGCTGTTGCACCCCTTCGCCACCTGGTCTCCCGGCGCCACCGTGGTGCTCACGGGTGGCGAGCCTCTGCACAAGAAGGATGAATTCTTCTCACTCACGCGCACCTGCCGGCGGATGTCCCTGCCGGTGGCCGCGAACACCAACGCCACCCTCCTGGATGAGGACGCCGTGGATCGGCTGCTCCTCGAGGGACCTCAGTACCTGCTCGTGTCGCTCGATTCCCATCGACCGGCGCTGCACGATTGGATACGCGGGGCTCCGGGGACCCACGACCGGGCGGTCTCGGTGATCCGTCGGCTGCTCGCCCGACGGAGAGAGACCTTTCCTGGCTCGGACCTGCGACTCCTCACCAACACCATCATCTTCGATGGGAACGTTGGCGAGCTCGACGCGTATGTGGAATTCGCGCGGGAACTCGGTGTGGACGGCATGACATTCCAGATGCTCTCCCGCACGTTCATGAGGGCATCCCGCCGGGACACCTTCTTCGAGCGGCATTTTCCAAGGGATGTCACGCGAGTGGACGCTGCCATCGATCGGCTCCTGGAACTGAAGAACGCAGGAGCCCCTGTCGCCACGACCGAGAATGATTTGCGGTGGATGAAGCTCTACGCCCGGGATCCGGACTTCATCGGCGAACAGGTGTGCGGCAGCGCCGAGCGCAACATGATGGTGGACCAGCATGGAAACGTGCAGCTCTGCTTCTTCATGCGCGCTCTCCTGGACGGACGCGTCATCGGCAACGTCCGCCAGTCAGGTCTGCGAGAGCTGTGGGAGTCGGACCTCGCGATCCAGGCCCGTGACGTGATGGCCGGGTGCCGGAGGAACTGCGGAATGCTGAATTGTCATCGCAAGCAGGAGGCTCCATGAGCCAGACACAAAGTCACACGCTGCCCCTCTCCGTGGTCGTCCCCTGCTTCGGCCGTCTGGAACTCACACGGCGGATGTTGTCCTCACTGGAGGCCTCGCCGGATCGGTTTCAGGTGATTCTGGTCGACGACGCCTCTCCCGAGCCCACCGATCGGCTCTTGGACGGGCTCGACACTAGGCTCGACATCGAGTGTCTGCGCCAGCGGTGGAGACGCGGCCCCGCCGCCGCGCGCAACCGCGGCATCGCGGCGGCCCGGCATCCGTTCATCGCCTTCACGGACAACGACTGCATCGTTCAGCCAGGCTGGGCCAGGGAGCTGGTGACACATCTCCAGGATGCATCGCCGAAAGTCGCGGGAGTCGGAGGCCGGACTCTCGCGGTCGGTGACGACGTGTTCAGCCGGTATTACAGCTATCACAAGCTGCTCGATCCCTACCTGCACCAGGGTCGCTACCTGTACGTCGTCACGGCGAACTGCGCCTTCCGGCGAAGCACCTTGGAGGAGGTCGGTGGCTTCGACGAGGAGCTCCGCCAGCCCGGGGGAGAAGACCCGGGACTGTGCTTCAAGCTGCTGGAGCGCGGGTATCTGCTGAACTACCGGCCAGAGGCGATCGTCCACCACCACTACCGCCCGAGTCTCCTGGATTTCGCCCGAACCCTGTTCCGTTATGGAAAGGGCTGCCGGCTGCAGACAGACCAGTACGTCTCAAGCCTCAACAGTCCCCCCTCCACCGTGCCAATGGCCATGCATTTCGGAAACCTGCCGAACTCGGAATCCGCCTGACGGGAGCAGGAAGAAGCAAGGCTGGCGCTGGCGGGTTCCGATGGAGGCAGGGGCGCCAGACTGCCCACCATGCCAAGAGGCAGCCCGGCTCGCTCACCGAAGGGCACCAGGGGCCAAGACCCGCGAGCTCCGCCCACGGCTCGAGTGCCAGCCCTAGGCTGCTCACGGCCCCCTCCCGCGCGAGAACGATCCGGGTGCGTTCGCCCGTCTCGGCCGAATGCCGGATGATGCAAGGATTTTCTTCCACTACGCGCCCTCTAATTTCATGCACAATGACAATTATTTTCAATAAATAACAAACAAGCACACTTCTCAAACAAAAACCAAACACAAACACAAACACGCAAAACCGACAACATGGCGATGCGTTTTGTAATTAATTTCGAATTTGATATGCATTTGAGTCAGGATTGCACCCATACAAATGGAGCAAATGTAGGCATAACCACTCAACACCAGGCTTTGCATGAAATGTGAAGAAATGTAGGCATAATGGGTGCCCATTCAAGGCTTCCAAATCGAGCCAGCAACCCACCTGCCGCACACCGCACCTGGTTCGTCCGAGGAGTTCGGAACGGTTCCTCGTCTCCGACACCCACGTGAGCAACCGGGAACTGGCCACGGAGCTCCTCCGGGCCGCTGGCGAAGGATGCGTGCCGCCCACCGCCCCCGCGGCGCTGATGACCCTGCTCTCCCCCGTGTCCGCGCCGCCCCACACCGCTCGTCGAGGGCATCGCACGGACCGTCACGTTCCTCCGCGAGCAGGGGCTCGTACCGCGGACCCCGAACGCCCGCTGACACCCAGAGCGCGACTCGGATTGACATTCCGATAAATCAGCTACTGAAAACATTTATCCGTATTGGAAATCCCAGAAAGACACCAAAAACTTCCACCCGCATCGAAATCACAAACATGAATTAGAAGATAAAGATGAACTGCGAGTGGTCGTTCTCGAGGATCGAGAGTCTGGTTTTACGTCGAAGCATCAGGCGCGAAACCCACGAGGTTCCACATGCGATCCAGCTCGCGTTGGTTGTTGCTCTTGGTCCCCGGATTGTTGGTCTTCTATACCCTTGGCGGAGCACCGACCGTGGCCGAGGCGGCTCCCAACAAGGGAGGCGGGACGTGCAGGAAGTGCCCGCCTACGGACGGCGGCACCGGCTCCGACGGCGGCACGGGCCATGACGCTGGCACGCCCGACGCGGGCTCCGGCTCCGACGGTGGTACGGGCCATGACGCTGGCACTCCCGACGCGGGCTCCGGCTCCGATGCCGGTACGCCCCCGGTAACGGGCTGCCTCGGTGGGCCGCTGCTCGACTCCCTCGGGAAGGACCACGTGCTCGTTGGCGCGAAGACGAACGACGACGTGGCCGGGCAGGCTCCGTTCGATATCCGTTACATCTACCTCGCGGGTGGACTGTTCGACAGCGAGGATGTGTGCAACTCGTGCAGCACGAGCTGCTCCGCCGCGGGGCAGTCCTGCGCCAGCTGGAATTCCAACGGCTGTGGGTGGTGGGGTTGCTGGCAGTGGGACCAGCTCGCCCCCGGGCAGTACCTGCGCGACTTCCTCTCGCAGACCACCCTCCTGGGGCAGATCCCCATGATCACCTACTACGAGATACTCCACACCAGCCGCGTGGCGGAGGGAGCGCAGGAGGTCGCCAAGGCGCAGGACGTCGCCATGATGCAGCGCTACTACAATGACTGGCGTTTCGTGCTGAAGCAGATCGGGAATTCCACCGTCCTGCTCCACATCGAGCCAGACTTCTGGGCGTATGCCCAGCAGGTGAACACGAATCCTCACATGATTCCGGCGGCGGTCGCCTCGGCCAACCCCACGGACTGCGGGGCGATCGAGAACACGATTGCCGGCATGGGCCGCTGCATGATCGCCATGGCGCGCAAGTACGCTCCCAATGCCAAGGTGGGCCTGCATGCCTCGGCGTGGGCCACGAAGATCGACGCCATGATGAACCGGGATCCCTCACTCGACGTCGAGGCCGAGGCGATCAAGGTGGCCGACTTCCTGCGCGAGTGTGGCGGGGGCTCGGGGGATTATGTCGTGGTGGAGACGAGCGACCGCGACGCCCAGTACTACCAGGTGCGGCTGGGGCGCAACAGTTGGTGGGACGCGACCAATGCCACGCTCCCCAACTTCCGCCAGGCCTTCCGGTTCGCCAAGGCACTCTCGGAGCGGATGAACCTGCCCAACCTGTGGTGGCAGATCCCCGTGGGGAACATGTCGATGCCCGGCTACGACCTGCACTGGCAGGACAACCGTCTGGACTACTTCTTCGACCACCCACAGGAGGTCGCCGCCGCCCATGGCATTGGCATGATCTTCGGCGCGGGCGAACAGGCCCAGACGAACCCCTCCACAGACAACGGGCACGCCCTGCTGCGAGCGAACGATTACTTCCTCAACGGGGGGCAGCTCGCCTGCCCCAACGCCAGCATGCCCTGAGGGAGGGCGTGATAGACGGAGGGGGTCATGGATGAGGCCCCTCCGTCCCCACTGCCGTTCCCGACGAGTCTCTGCCACCGCTGCGCCGCACCGCCGAAGTACGTGCGGACGAAGACGTCCACGTTCATCCTCTGCCCGCTGCTGCCACGGAAGTACCCACCGCAGCCGGTGCTCAGCTGCCCGCTCTTCCGCCCGAAGTCCCCGGAGTCGGAAGGGACGTAGAGCGGCACCTGGTTCGTCACGCGGGGACGACTTCGACCGCGCCTCCCGGCTCCACCGTCACCCGTACGGGGAGGAAGCGCTCGATGAGCCGGGCGTGCGTGGTGAGGTGCTCCGTCACCCGCTCCGTCGTGTAGCGCGTCGTACCGGGTGAAGCCGGGCCGAGCTTCCCCGCCGCCAGCAGCGCCGCGGGCAGGAGGATCTGATCCCCGAGGTGCTCGTCCAGCGCGCCCCCGCTCTCCATGAAGCGCGCCAGATCCTCGGCCGCCTCGCGCCCCACCTCCTCCGCCGGACGTCCCCGCTCCCCCAGCGCCGTGAAGCCGGCCAGGGTGTTCTCGAACTGCGCCAGGATGAACGTCACCGAGCCCGCCGAGCGCGTCGTCGGCAGCGGCCGGTTCTCCGCGTGGCTGTAGATGCCTCGCTCGCGCAGCGCCGCCACCGCCGCCCTGGACTGCCGCTCCGCGATGGAGAACGGCAATCCGCCCACGAACGAGCCCACCGAGATGTCCCGCAGTGTCCCGCGCGCAGGCAGCTCCACCCGGCTCGGGGGATCGCGTACCGGCTCCACCTCGGCGAAGAACTCCCCCGCTCCTTCCGGGTAGAAGCCCGCCTGCATCAGGCGCAGCGAGGTGTGCAGCCCGTACGCCCGTGTCACCGGCAGCCATACCCCGACGACGTAGTGGTAGCTGGGGCTGTGCGGCAGGTGCGTCCCTCCTCGCAAGGTGAGCGAGCCTCCCCCCGCAAGCGCTAGCGGGTAGAAGAGGCACTGGAAGAGCAGCGGTGTGCTGCCCGCGGTGCCCACCTCGATCACGTAGTCACCCGGACGTACCGGCTCCGGCTCGAAGCGCAGCTCCGAGGAGCCCACCGCCGCGCCCTCGCTCCGGCCTCCGCTGATGGCCTCCGCGCCCCGGACACAGGCGAGGTGCTGGGGACGCAACCCCGGCGGCTCGCGGTGGGCCCGCACCCGCGTCATGTGGAAGGGCCGCCCGGTGATGAGCGACAGCGAGAGCGCCGAGCGGAGCATCTGCCCTCCTCCCTCGCCCTCACTCCCATCGAGCTCCACCGGTCCGTCGTGGCGGTCGGCGCCTGCCATGCCCCTCCCCGTCCAAAAAAGGTCGGCGCAGCGTAGCAGAAGGCATTCGGTTACTGTCCGCCCGCTTTGGCCCTCGCCATCTTCCTGTTCACCTACGTCTTCATCGCCGGCATCCGCCTCCCCTACCCCAAGCTGGACCGCCCGGGCGGCGCGCTCGTGGGGGCGGTCCTGATGGTGGTGGCCGGCGTCGTCGCCCCCGCCGAGGTCTTCAACTATAGCGCCGACCCGTCCCGGCACGCCGTGGACATGAACACGCTGGTGCTGCTGTTGGGGATGATGCTGATCGCGGACTACCTCTCGCAGGCGGCCTTCTTCCGCGCGGCCGGCGCCTGGGCGCTGCGCAAGGCCCACACCCCCCGGCTGCTCCTCGTGGCCGTGGCGTGCACCAGCGCCTTCCTGTCCGCCTTCCTCGTCAACGACACCCTCTGTCTGATGCTCACCCCGCTCGTGCTGGTGGTGGTCGAGGACGCGCGCCTGCCCCCCATCCCCTACCTGCTCGCCGTGTGCATGGCCTCCAACGCGGGCTCGGTGGCCACCTTCACCGGCAACCCGCAGAACATGCTCATCCAGGGCGCCTCCGGCCTGCCCTATGCGCAGTTCGTCGCCTACATGGCGCTGCCGGCCGTGGTCTCCACCGCCGTGGTCGTCGCGGGGCTCCTCTTCGTCTTCCGCAAGGAGCTGTCCCACGAGCGCTTCGAGACCCATCCGCCCCCGCCCGCGGTGGATCGGCCGCTGCTGGGGCTCACGCTCGTCACGCTCCTCGGGGTGGTCGCCGCCTTCTTCGCCGGCCTGCCCATGAGCTGGAGCGCCCTCACTGGCGCCGCGGTGTTGATGACGCTGGCCCGCCGCTTCCCACGCCAGGCCATCGAGCGCGTGGACTACGTGCTGCTGCTCTTCTTCGCCTGTCTCTTCGTGGTCGTCTACGGCGTGAACAAGGCCGGCTGGGCCGATGAGATCTACCGCGTCTTCTCGCCCTTCATGTCCGGGCCGCCCTGGCGCGAGACGCTCGGCTTCGCGGGGCTGACGCTGGTGGCCTCCAACCTCTTCAGCAACGTGCCCTTCGTCATGCTGGCGCGCGCCTGGGTTCCCACGCTGCACGAGCCGGTGTTGGGCTGGCACGTGCTGGCGCTCGGCTCCACGCTGGCCGGCAACCTCACGCTCGTGGGCAGCGTGGCCAACCTCATCGTCTTCGAGGCCGCGCGCGGCAAGGCCGAGATCAGCTTCCTCGGCTACCTGCGCGTGGGCCTCCCCATCACGCTCATCAGCTTCGTGCTGGGGCTCGCGGTGCTCCTCGCCGAGCACGCGCTGTTCTGATCAGGGCCTACGGATCCGGATCCGGCAGCTCACCCGGTGCCAGGGTCGGCTCGGGGGGCGTCGTGGGCCGCGGCGGCTCGCGGCCCGGGCGGTTCACGCCATCCGGCTCGCCTTGCGCCTCGGGCGGCACGCTCCCCTTGCGATCCTTCGGGCTCAGCTCCTGGGCGAACTGATCCGAGAGGACGTCCAGCATCGCCGTGAGCTCCTGGCGGAACAGCGACGGATCCTTGCCCACCTTGAAGGGATCCAGGTGCTCCGCGCCCTCGGCCACGCGATCCACCTGGAACGGGCGGCGCCAGATCTCCGAGCGCCCGTTGATCTTGAACATGCGCGCGTAGCCCTTCATGTACGCGCCCGCGCGCCCGTCATCGCTGCGCATACCGTAGTCCTGGATGACGAACTCCACCACCGTGTCCGCGCCCAGGCGCGCCAGCAGATCATAGTCCGGGGCGTTCGCCGGCACCTCCTCCACCAGGAAGCTCTCCAGGATCGTCGCCACCCGCGCGGGGTCCAACGCGTCCACCCATGGCCGCTCCGGCGGGAGCTGCCGGAACGTGTTCACCCGCAGGCGCTCGGAGACCTCGAAGCGAGACACCGCCGAGGCCAGCTTCGCTTGCAGCCGGCGATCCGCCTCCTTCGGCTCCAGCTTCTTCAGCTTGCCCTTGTAGGCGTTGTCCTCGCGGAACACGAGGCTCCGCGGGCCGGCATCGATTTCGATGCGGGAGATGAAGGCGGGCCGGGCTACCCGATCCAGGTCCGAGCCGGCCAGCCGCTGCGAGGCACAACTCGCGGTGAGCAGCGCCAGGAAGAGGAAAGAAGAGTTCCGCGCCATTCCTCACACATACAGCAGATTTCCGTGTCCACCCAACGAACGGCGTCAGATCGAGCACACTCTCTCCCAGAGGGAGCAGGCTTCAGAACAGCAACAGCTCCTCGTGCGGCTCCTCCGTCTCTCCCGCGACGTTCGTATGCCCCCCAAGGAGGGCCTCGTTGCTGCGCTGACGGGCCTCCGTCAGCTCGGAGACGAGGATGAGGATCTGCGGGTGCGTGAGGATGAGGGTGTCGAAGTCCTCGCGGGGCAGCCGCAGCAGCGAGGTGTTGCGCGCGGCCGTCACGGTGGCGTTGGCGGGCGTCTTCTGCAGCAGGGACATCTCCCCGAACAACTCACCCTCGCGCAACCGCGCCAGCGATTGGCCACCCTTGCTCACGGCCACCTCGCCGGAGAGCACCACGTAGAGGCCGTCCACCTGGTGGCCCTCGTGGATGATGACGTCTCCCCGGCGCACCTCCCGGGCCCGGAAACGCTCCACCAGCTCGCGCCGGTCCTTGCGGCCAAAGGGCTGGAAGAGCGCCGAGGTGTTCACCACGTCCGACAGCAGCCGCTGCCGGCAGAAGCGCCTCAGCGCCCTGGCCACCTGCGGAAAGCGGCGCGACAGGGCCGCGAGCACCGGCGCGGAGATCTCCAGCACCTGTGTCTCCTCGGAGGCGCTCACCACCGAGGCCGAGCGCGGCGCACCGGACAGCAGTGCCATCTCGCCGAAGAAGGCCCCCTCGCCCAGGACGGCCAGCGAACGCAGCTCGGAGCCGCTCCGCCGCTCGATGCGCACGCGGCCCGCGCAGATGACGTAGAAGGCATCACCCCGGGTGCCCTGCTCGATGATGCGCGTGCCCTCGGGGAAGCGGCGCAGCGGGCAGCGCTCGAAGAGCGCGATGAAGGCGTCCCGCGGGAGATCCGAGAAGAGGGGGATCTTCGGCAGCCCGTCGTCCTGGGAAGGCGCCTCGGAGACGGTCTCCTCCTCGACCGCCTTGCCCGCGCCATCGGCCGCGAGCGCCGCCAATTCCACCGCATGCAGGAGCGAGTCGGCCTGGACGACGAGCTCCGTGAAGGGCGAATTGCCCGGCACCGGGGGCTGGACGTCCACAGGGGACGTCGCCGGCATCTCGGCCACCCGGAGGGGCTGAGGCTGGGGCTGAGGCGCGGGTTCGGGTGGCTGGGCGTCGCTCGAGCGGCGGCGCAGCCCCGGAGGCGCGGCCTTGGCCATGGTCGGCTGGGACGGCGCGGCCTCCGTTCTCCCCTTCTCCGCGTCGCTGAGCTCCAGCTCCACATCGGTGGCCTCGTCCCGGGCCAGGGCCTCGTCGAGCTCCGGTGGCAGCTCGATGAACAGCGCGGCCCGGGTCGTCGGAGCCGGCGGCTCGGCGGGTCCTGTCGGCGGAGGCGTCACGGGCGCGGGCGTCACCGCGCGAGCCCCACCTCCCGTTCCTCCGCGACGGGCGTAGAGGCCAGCGAGCATCTGCTGAACCCCCTGATGCGAGGGTTCCAGCTCCAGGATGAGCTTGCTGGCGGCGATGGCTCGCGGGAGGAAACCCTCTCGGGCGAAGCCCTCGGCGGCGGCCTGGTAGGCGGTGATGGCGCGGGCGTTGTCGCCCACCTTCACCCAGGCATCTCCCAGGCGTACGCGCGCCTGGTGGTCCTTCGGGTCCAGCTGACAGTATTCCTCGAAGAGTTCGGCTGCTCGGGCGAAGCGTCCCTTGGTGAGCGCTTCGTTGGCCTTGTCCCTGAGCTGCCGTGGCTCCATGTCAGCGTGCCCCCTCCGCTGCTGTGGTCGTCTTCGCCAACGCCGTCACAGCGGCTTCACGGACACGACGGTAGTAGTCACTCTTGAGCGCGTCCAGTGCGTCGGCCTGGGCGCCCGTGCCGATCCTCGCCAGCGCACCGGCCGCCGCGGCCCGGATCTCCGGCAGATCATGGTACAGGTCGCGCGCCACCACCTCGGCCGCCGAGGTGTCGCCAATCTCCCCCAGGGCGGTGAGCATCTCGCGCCGTCCGACGCTCGTGGGATCCTCCAGCGCCTTCACCAACGTGGGGACCGCCGCCTTCGCCTTCATCCGGCCGAGCAGCGAGGCGGCCAGCACCGCCTCGGGACCGCCCTCGGACACCACCTTCTGGAGCGGCTCCACCGCGGAAGCCGGCGCGCCGGTCCTGCTCAGCGCGTCGAGCAGCACCAGCTTCTCGCCGCTGATCTGCGGCAGCAGCTCCACCAGCGCGGATTGTCCGGCCTCGCCCTGCTCGGCGAGCGCCTGGGCCAGGGCCTTCAGCAGATCCCTCTCGGCCTCGAACAGGCCATTCCTGGCGAGCGCAACCCCCTCGGGCCCCAGCCGCGTCAGCCCCACCAGGGCGGCCGTGCGCAGTGTCACGCTGGAGTCACCAGCGAAGCCCTTGAGCAGCTCCAACGCCCCGGGCGCCTTCACGGCCCCGAGCGCCCGCAGCAGCCCGGCCAGGGGCTCGAGCTGGGAAGACTCCACGTCGTCGAACAGCTCGGTGGGCGCGCGCTGCCGCACCACGGGCCGACCCAGGCCACGCGCCTTGGCGGCGTTGAGCGCCTTCACGCGCGACATGAGGCTGGCGTGCTTCTCGCCCTTCTGCTTCTCCCGGTCCGTCGCGGAGCCCTCCTGGGGCTGGGAGGGGTCGAACCCCGGCCCGTAGCGCTCGGGCAACGCCTGGGTGACCCAGTCCTGCCGAAGCGCCCGCACGGATGCGAGCTCCTGCTCGAAGGCCTTCTGCAGCACGGGGGCCGCGGAGGCGTCCCCGATGGCCGCGGCCGCGTCCACCGCGAGCGCGCGCAGCGCGGCGTCACCCTGGGAGACGTGGGGCAGCACCTTGGGCAGCAGGTCCTTCGCCAGGGGGCCGAGGCCGATCACCACCCGCAACCCGCTGACGGCGGACGCGGGGCGAGACAGGCGTTCGGCGATGGGCTCGAGCGGACAGCCCCCGCGCTCGCGCATCACCCGGGCCACGGGGATGGCCTCGGAGGTCTCGGCGTCGAGCGCGATGGAGCACAGCGCCGCATCGGTCTGGGGCTGGCGCGGCAGACCGAGGAGGGCGTCGATGGCCAGGGGGCTCACGGTGCTCTTCTCCACGGCCACGGCCTGCAGCCGGGCAATGGCCTCGGGCTCCTGCAGCCGCACGAGCGCGGTGATGGCGGACTCGCGCAGCTCGGGGAAGCTCTCGTCGAGCAGGGGCAGGATGGCGGGTACGGCGCGCTTGTCGCCCAGGTCGCCCAGGCCCCGGACCGCGGCGGCGGCGAGGACGATCTGGCTGTCGCGCACCAGCGGCACGAGCCGTTTGAAGGCATCGGGGCGGCCGCTCTTGCCCAGCTCCTCGGCGGCGCCCACGCGCTCGGGGAGGGTGCCCTCGGTGAGGGCCAGCAGGTTGCGCTCCCAGATGGCCTTGGACTCAGCGGCGACGACCTCGGCCATGGCGCCCGGCACGTTGGCCTGCTTGAGGGCCTGGACGATGACCTGGCGGGTCTGCCGGCCCCGGCGACCGTACTGCAGGGTGAGGTAGGCCTTGGCCTTGTCGTTCCTCACCTGAGCCAGCGCCATGGCGGCCTTGCCCTGGACATCCTCATCGGAGTCCTCGAGCAGCTCGCCGAGCAGATCCACCACGCGGGGATCCTGGCTCTTGCCGAGCGCGGCGGCGGCCTCGCCGCGGACGATGGAGGCCATGTCCTTGGCCGCGCGGGTGAAGAGGGCGAGGTCGTCGGGACGGGACTCCTCGGCCAGCTTCCTCACCGCGAGAGCCCGCACCTCGGGGCGTGGGCTCTGCAGATCCGCGAGAAGCTGATCCCGACTCCCACTGCACCCGGCGGTGAGGAGGAAGGCCAGGACGAAGAGGAAGGTGCGCGCGCCGGTTCGCATCGGTCTCCGGGGGAAAGACATGAGACGCGGGCGGTTATATCAGCGGTGCGCGCGACCGCCCACGACTCAGCGGCCCTTACGAGGGCCTCGCCCCCTGGGCCCCCCAGCGCCCCGGGGCGGGCGGGCGTTCCACTCGGGCGTGGGCTCCTGGTGCTTCTTGGTGCGCCAGTTCACGAAGGACTTCGAGCCCTCGCCGGCTCCCTCGCCCTCCGGACGTGCCGCGCCGCGGCGGACCGGGCGTCCCGAGTCCTCGCCGGAGGCACCCCACGTCTTGCGCGCGGGCCTCGCTGCGCCCGTGCCCCGAGGCCCGGGACGAGCACCGCGCTCGCCGCGCTCCTCGCCACGAGGCGCCCACTCACGACGCTCCGGACGCTCAGCGCGGGCGGGAACCCGGCGCTCGGCACTTCCGCCAGCGAACGGCTTGCGCTCGGGACGCGCACCGCGCTCGCCGCCACGACCCTCGCTACGCGGAGCCCACTCACGACGCTCCGGACGCTCAGCGCGGGCGGGAACCCGGCGCTCGGCACTTCCGCCCGCGAACGGCTTGCGCTCGGGGCGCGCACCGCGCTCGCCGCCACGACCCTCGCTACGCGGAGCCCACTCACGGCGCTCCGGACGCTCAGCACGCGCGCCAAAGGGCTTGCGCTCGGGACGCGCACCACGCTCCTCGCCACGAGGCGCCCACTCACGACGCTCCGGACGCTCAGCACGGGCGGGAACCCGGCGCTCGGCACCTCCGCCCGCGAACGGCTTGCGCTCGGGACGCGCACCGCGCTCGCCGCCACGACCCTCGCTACGCGGAGCCCACTCACGACGCTCCGGACGCTCAGCGCGCGCACCAAAGGGCTTGCGCTCGGGACGCGCACCACGCTCCTCGCCACGAGGCGCCCACTCACGACGCTCCGGACGCTCAGCGCGGGCGGGAACCCGGCGCTCGGCACTTCCGCCAGCGAACGGCTTGCGCTCGGGACGCGCACCGCGCTCGCCACCGCGCCCCTCGCCACGAGGCGCCCACTCACGGCGCTCCGGACGCTCACCCCGCTCGGCTCGCGCCTCTCGACGAGGAGCCTCTCGACGAGGAGCCTCCTCGCCGAACTCGCCCTGGCTCTCCTCCTGCTCGTCCTCGCGAGGCGTCCACGTGCGGCGCTCGGCACGGCCACCCGCCGCGCCACGGAACGCGGGCCGGGAGCCACCCCCACCACGCGGTGCCCACTCCTTGCGCTCGGGACGACCCGCGGCGCGAGCCGGACGCTCGGCCTTCCCGGGACGCTCCGTCTTCACGGCCTTCCGCGCGGGGCGCTCCGTCCGGGTGGCCCGCGCGGGCTTCCCCGCCGCACGCGAACGCACCGGCGCGGGAGCCTCCTCGCCGAAATCCTCGTCGTCCATGTCCGCCGCGAAGCCCGGTGCCGAACGCCCGTGACGCCGCGGCGGCAGCTTCAGCTCCCGCTCGGGAGGCGTGGCCTTCCCGTCGGCCACCTCCTGCAGCATGCGCACCTGGTTCTCGGTGAGCGGCCGCAGCTCGCCGGGGCGCACGCCCTCGACGGTGATGCCCGCGTACGACGGCCGGTACAGGCGCACCACCGGGTAGCCCACCGCGGCGCACAGCCGCTTGATGAGGTGCGGTCGGCCCTCGGCCACCACCAGCTTCAGCCAGGTGTTGCGCTCGGCCTGCTCGAAGACCTCCACGGACAGCGGCGTGGCCATGCCGTCCTCCAGCCGCACGCCTCCGCGCAGCTTGTCCAGCGTGGCCGCGTCCGGCGTGCCCTTCACCTTCGCCAGGTACGTGCGCGGCACCTGGAAGCTCGGGTGCGTCAGCTTGTGCGCCAGCGCCCCGTCGTCCGTGACGAGCAACGCGCCTTCCGCGTCGTAGTCCAACCGGCCCACCGGGAAGAGCCGCTTGCCGGTCTGCTCGATATAGCTGGCCACGGTGGGCCGGCCCTGCGGATCCGACAGCGTCGTCACCACGCCCACGGGCTTGTAGAGGAGGAAGTACGAGGACTCCTCCGGCGGCGAGACGAGCTTGCCGTCCACCGTCACCAGGTCACCCGGAGACACCTTCGTGCCCAGTTCGGTGACCTTCTCGTTGTTCACCGTGACACGACCTTCGGTGATGAGCTCTTCCGCGTGCCTGCGCGAGGCCACGCCCGCGCGCGCGAGGTATTTCTGTAAACGTTCAGCCGCCATTTCCGCCACCTTCCACTTCTTCGCCCACCCGTCAAGCGGGTTCGGACCCCTTGTCGCCCTCGGAGGGCGGCGGGGTCGGGTTCAGGATGCTGCTGGCCGCCTTCTGTGTCTGCTCCGCGGCGTCCATGGCCTGCTCCAGCTCCTCGAGCGCCGCCTCGGAGGCCGCCACGCTCTTCTCCATCCGCTTCTGGAACTCCGGGTCCGCCAACGTCTCCACGGTGCCACTGGCACCCGGAACGGCGGGCCGCTCCTTCTCGACGATCTCCTGGTGCTCCTGCGTCAGCTCGTGGAACTCGCGCAGCGTGGGCAGGGCGGACAGATCCTTCAGGGCGAAGAACTCGAGGAACTCACGGGTCGTCCCGTACAGCATGGGCCGGCCCACCTCCTCCTTCTTGCCCAGGATCTTGATCAACTTGCGATCCAACAGCGCCTTGATGACGGCGCCGCAGTCCACGCCGCGGATGTCCTCGACCTCGGGACGGGTAACGGGCTGCCGGTAGGCGATGATGGCCAGGGTCTCCACGGCGGCGCGGGTGAGGCGCTGGGGCTTCACGCGCAGGTAGCGCCGCACGTACTCCGCCGAGTGCGGATCCGTGCGGAACTGCCACCCGCCGGCCACCTCGTACAGGACCATGCCGCTGATGCCATCCCTGTGCACGCCGGAGATCTGATTGAGCGCCTCCTGGATCTTCTCGCGATCGATGCCCGTGGCCTCGAAGAGCTGGTCCAGGTCCAGGGGCTTGTCCGCCACGAAGAGCACGCTCTCCACGATGGTGCGGATGCGCTCCGGGGAGAGGTTGCGGCTCTTCTGGACGAGCTTCTCGAAGGACGTCTGGAGGTCCGGGACCTCGTCGGCCTCGATGGTGGCGACGTCGGAGTCCTCCAGCTCGTCCTCGTCGCCGGGACCGGTGACGGCGGCGATCTCCTCCTCGGTGAAGGGGCTGGGGCCGCCGGAGCCGCGCGGCGTCTTCGGGCCGGTGTCCTCGGGGCCGTTGTTACCGGTAGTCACTCTCGTCCACCTCCGATGGGAGCAGCCGCTCCAGGGCGTCTCCGTTGGGCGTGAGGATGATGTCCGCCAGGGGGGCCTCCTGGCGGACCTTGAGCAGACGCCTCTTCACCATCTCCAGGATGGCCAGGAAGGTAATCACCACCTCCTGCCGCGTCCGTTGCTCATCGAAGAGGCTCTCGAACGAGCAGGACTCCTGGCCCTTCAAGCGCTCGGCGATCCGGCGGATGGCCTCGGTGATGCTCACCTGCTCGCGCACCACCTCGTGCTGCAACTTGGGAGTCAGGCGCTCCAATACCCGGTCGAGCGCCTCGATGAGCTTGAGGACGGAGAACTCCTGCAGGCCCACCTCCTCCTCGGGGATGGGCACGGCCTCCACGGGCACCCGGCGCGGGAAGACGTCGCGCTCGAGGATGTCCTGCATGGCCAGCTGCTCGGCGGCGGCCTTGTACTTCTGGTACTCGAGCAGCCGGCGCACCAGCTCGGCGCGGGGATCCTCCGCCTCCTCCTGCTGGAGCTCCGCCACCGCGTCCACCGGCTGCTCCGCGGTGTCCTGGCGCGGCAGCAGCATGCGGCTCTTGAGGTGCGCCAGCGTGGCGGCCATCACCAGGAACTCGCCGGCGATGTCGAGGTTGATCTCCCGCATCCGCTCGAGGTGCTCCAGGTACTTCTCGGTGATGAGCGCGAGCGGGATGTCGAAGATGTCGAGCCGGTGTTCCTTGATGAGGTGAAGCAGCAGGTCGAGCGGCCCCTCGAAATTGGGCAAGGCGACCCGGAAGGCGTCACCCACACTGGTGGGGACGTCCGCCTCGAGGGTCTCCTCGGTGGGAGGGGTGCTGCGACGACCTGCGGTCACCGAACTTCCTTCACGGGGTCAGGGGATGCCGACGGCGCGGCGTACCCGCTGCATCAGGCGGGAGGCCTCGGCACGGGCGCGCTCGGCGCCATCCTGGAGGATGCGCTCGAGCTCGGCCGGATCGTTGATCAGCTCCTGGCGGCGCTTGCGCGCCGGACCAAAGGCGTCATGGAAGGCCTCGACGAGCAGCTTCTTGTACTCGCCGTAGCCCTTGCCGCCCGCTCGCCACGAGGCATCCACCTCTTGGAAGCGGGACTCGGGCAGCATCACCTTGAGCAGATCGTAGAGGGGCGCGTTCTCGGTGGGCTTGGGAGCCTCGACGGGCGTGGAGTCCGTCTTGATGCTCATGATCCGCTTCTTGATCTCCTTTTCGTCCCCGAAGAGCTCGATGGTGTTGCCGTACGACTTGGACATCTTCTGTCCGTCGATACCGGGCACCACCGCGGTGCTCTCCTGGATGCGTGCCGCCGGGAGCTTGAGGATGCCGGGGCTGTGCCCCTTCTCCTTGCCCTCGGGATCCTGGGGATCGTACCCGGGCACGTAGGTCACGTTGAACTTCACCGCCCAGTCACGGGCGAACTCGATGTGCTGGATCTGATCCCTGCCCACCGGCACGGCATCCGCGCTGTAGAGCAGGATGTCGGCGGCCATGAGCACCGGGTAGGCGAAGAGGCCGAAGTCCGGGCTGATGCCCTTGGCCACCTTGTCCTTGTAGCTGTGGGCGCGCTCGAGGTGGGCGTGCGGCACGACGGTGCCGAGGATCCAGTTGAGCTCCAGCACCTCCTTCACGTCGCTCTGCCGGAAGAGGATGGCCTTCTTGGGATCCAACCCGAGCGAGAGGTAGGCGATGGCGGCCTCTCGCGTGAGCTCCTCGGCGAGCCTGGGATCTCGCACGGTGGTGAGCGCGTGCAGGTTGGCGATGAAGAAATACGCCTCGCCCTCATCCTGCAGTTGGACGAACTGCCGGAGGGCTCCGTAGTAGTTGCCGATGTGCAACCGGCCCGAGGACTGGACTCCCGAGAGGATCCGCATGACTTCCACGCCTATACACGAAGGGGGTGACAGCCCTGGTTCGCACACCCAGAGGCACCCTGCAACTTTCCTGCAAGCCCTTCCCACCCTTCCCTCCTGCCCGCCCGCTCCCCGGCCATCCCGACTACCGTGAACTTCTCGGGACGCGAGACAAAAGTGTGTGAAATCAAAGGGTTGCGGCGGGGAGCAGCGTTCGCTACCCTGCCCTTCCCCCCCAGGAAGAAGGAAGTTTCGGCATGGAACGGTTCAAGGGGAATCTGGCGAGCTACCGGCTGCAGCTGTTGATGCCCGCGTTCTTCGAGGCACCGGCCGTGGATGGGATGCTGCGCGTGGAGCGGGGGGCGGTGCGCCGGCACTTCTTCTTCCGGCGCGGGTATCTGGTGGGAGAGAGCTCGAGTGAGCCGAGGGAGCACCTGGGGCAGGTGCTGGCGAGGCTGCGCATCCTGGACGCGGCGGGGGCGGCGGCGGCCTTCGACGCGGCGGAGGCGGCGGAGGTGCCCTTCGGCACGCTGCTGGTGGAGCGGGGGCTGGTGGCGAAGGCGCGGCTGATGGAGGCGATGGAGCACAAGGCGCGCGAGGCGCTCTTCGACTGCTACGGGTGGGAGTCCGGCGAGGTGGAGTTCCGCCCGGGACTGCCGCCGCTGGGGCGGGCGGTGGAGCTGCAGCTGGGCCTGAGGGAGCTGCACCGGGACGCGCTGGCGCGGCTGCGCGAGTGGAAGGTGTTCTGGGATCTGTTCCCGGGGCCGGGCACCACGTTCGGGGTGTACCGGGAGTTCGCGGTGGAGCGGGTGTCGGCGGCGGAGGAGCAGCTGCTGCAGCTGGCCGAGAAGGGGGCGACGCTGAGCGAGCTGCTTGCGGCGTCACCGGAAGGTCCCCTGCACGGGGCGCGGTGGGTGCTGCGCCTGTACCGCAGAGGGGCGTTGACGCCACGCAAGGCCCGGGGCCCGAAGGTGGGCGAGGCGACGGCGCTGGCGGATCTGCTGGCGCTGGCGCGGGGCCTGGTGGAAGCGGGCCGGTGCGAGGAAGCGGTGGCGGTGGTGGCGCAGGCGCTGGAGCGTGCGCCCGTGCCGGAGGCGCACGCGCTCTACCGGGAGGCGGAGGTGCGGCTGACGGTGGCGCTGGCGGACGAGGTGCTGTCGCTGGACGGGCGGCTCTACTTCGAGCCCCTGCCGCGCCCCCTCCCGCCTTCGCTGACGGCGGACGATCTGTACCTGTACGCGAAGTTGAGGGGCAGCCGGAGCGTGCGCGAGGTCCTGAGGAACACGGCCATGGGCGAGCTGGCGGCCTACCGGGCGCTGAGACGGCTGGTTGACGCGGGCATCGCACGGGTGATGCCGGACAACACGGCGCCGAAGCGAAGGTCCAGAACGGACCCCTACGGAGTCCCCGTGTATGACCCCTCGTCCACTGGGAGAGGGTTGAGCAGGTAGGCGGAGCGTGGGAGGAAGGAACCCAGCATGGCCGTCGACAGCACGGTTACCTACCCTCCCAGATCTCCAGATGGAGGCAGCGAGCGCGCCTCCCTGTCCCCCGGGACCCTCGTCGCGGACCGGTTCCGCATCGAGGAAATGGCGGGCCGCGGCGGCATGGGCTCCGTGTTCCGCGCCACCGACCTGAGCACGGGCCGCGACGTTGCCCTCAAGCTGCTGCATGCCTCCTCCTCCCCGGCCCCGGATGTCGCCTACCGCTTCAACCGCGAAGCCATTCTGCTCGCCGGGTTGAGCCACCCCGCCATCGTTTCCTACGTGGCCCACGGCACCGCGGAGGAGGGCCAGCCCTTCCTGGCCATGGAGTGGCTCGAGGGCGAAGACCTCGCGCGCCGGCTCTCCCGCCAACCCCTTGGCCTCCCCGAGACCCTCGCCCTGCTGCGCCGCGCCGCCGAGGCCCTCGCCTCCGCCCACCGCCAGGGCATCGTCCACCGCGACATCTTGCCAACTCGCAGTTGGATCCTCTCCGGAATGAAGCGACCCAGGATTTCCTGTGCCAGGCGCTGGCCAACAGTCCCAACCCCCAACATTGGCAGGAGGCCCATGCCCAGGTGCCCAAGTGGATGATTGGCGCGGAGAACGGTTACTCCTACAGACTGGGCATGGCCCACGCCGTGCTGGCCAAGGTGATGACGAACCTTGGTGAGCCGCGCGAGGCCGAGCCGTACGCGCGCAAGGCCTGTGAGTTGCTGACTCCGTATGGGAACGAGTTGCTCCACGCCCGCGCGCACCTCAGCGCCGTACTTCTCGCCCAGGGACGCGCGGCGGAGGCTCGGGAGGCGGCGGAGCACGGTGTGCGAGAGTTGGAGCAGATGAGAAACTCGGGCGTGTACGCAGTCGCCATGCGACTGGCGCTGGCGCGGGCCTGCTTCGCGCAAGGAGACGTCAGCGCGGGAGAGGCCGCCCTGCGCAAGGCCCTCCAGTGTGTGTGGGAACGGGCCAGCGACATCCCCGACCCCACCCTTCGCGAGCGCTTCCTACACCAGGTGCCCGAGAACGCCCGCACCCTCGAGCTGGCCCACCAGCGCTGGGGCGAGCTCCCGGAGTAGAACTTCCGCGCCGCCGTGGAACGGGCGCGGTGTGTCTCGGCGACGAGCAGTCAGCTCAGGGTGAGGGTACCGGGGCCTGTGTGGCTCCGGCTCGGGGCCACCACAGTGAGCCCAGCTTCAACGGGAGCGCGTCGAACGGCTCAGCGAGTACCTCCCCGTCGCCCCGGTGACTGGCCACTCGCAGCCAATCCCGCTCCTGCCGGCGGTATACCTCCAAGGTGCGCGTCGACGGGTCGATGAGCCAGACATGGATCACACCTTCCCGGTGGTAGAGCGGAAGCTTGCGTTTCCTGTCGACGTCCTCGGTCGAGGGAGAGAGCACCTCGCACGCCCAGTCCGGAGCCACCGTCGAAAAGGGCTCGTTCATGAACGAAGGGACGGGCACCCGCTCCCGGCGCCAACCCGCGAGGTCCGGCACCACGATATCCCGGCCGAGATGAAGCTCCGGCTCATGGAGAAGCCACCATCCGCCGCGAATCCCGGACTGCCCCAGGTCGAAAGCGGGGCCCAGCAGGGCACCGAGGGCCCAGACCACCCGAGCATGGGGCATGGCGGGTCGCGGTGAGGCAACCAGTTCGTCGCTCAGGATCTCCCCCACCCACCCGACCGGCAGTGCCTCGAGGTCCTCGTACGTCGCCGGCTTCTTCGCCTTCCCCATCTCCGCCCCCTTCCTTCCGAGTACTCCGATTCTACATCAGGGCCTGACTTTTCCGGTAGGGTCTTCGAGATGACAAGGAGTTCACAGCCGCGCGCCGAGGGACTCCCTCCCGAGGTAGAACCCCCGTTCCATGAAAACCCTACCCGTGCTCCCGAGAAAGCCCGCCTCCCTCCACCTGCCCCTCCTGCTGGCCCTGGGATTGACCGTCACGGCCTGCGGAAACGAGGATGCCTGTGCCGTGGGCTCGGAGCTTCACCGGACGGAGCTGTTCTTCGGCCTCGACCGGGAGAACGCCGAGCCCGTCAGCGAAGCCGAGTGGCAGGACTTCGTCGATACCTCCGTCACGCCCCGGTTCAAGGACGGGCTGACGATGTTCGACGCGGATGGCCAGTACCAGATGGACAACGGGGAGCTCATCCACGAGAACAGCAAGGTCATCGTCCTGCTCCACGATGGCGCCCCCGAGCGCTCGACGGACATCGACACCATCCGCGAGGAGTACAAGCGGCGCTTCGACCAGGAGTCCGTGCTCCGCGTCGACACCCTCTCCTGCGTAGCCTTCTGAGCAGTTCCGTCCGATGAACGGGCAGGCCCGCGGGTGCGCTACGTGCCCCCTGCCCGCTTCTTCGCCGCGGCCCGGCCGCCCATGGCGCCTCCCCGGCCACGCACGTCGTCTCCGCGGGGATGGGCGTTGTCGTAGACGGCCCGCAGCCGCGCGCTGTTGACGTGCGTGTAGATCTGCGTGGTGGCCAGGTCCGCGTGGCCCAGCATGGCCTGCACCGCGCGCAGATCCGCTCCGCGCTCCACCAGGTGCGTGGCGAACGAGTGCCGCAGCTTGTGCGGTGACAGCGGCTTGCGGATGCCGGCCTTGAGCGCGTAGCGCTTGAGCAGCTTCCAGAAGCCCTGCCGGGTGAAGCCGTCCCCACGTGGGGTGACGAAGAGGGCCTTCGACTCGCGCTCGCCCAGCAGCAGCTGCCGGGGTCCCTCGAGGTACGCCCGCACCTTCTCCGCCGCGATGCTGCCCACCGGGACGATGCGCTCCTTGGAGCCCTTGCCCTTCGCCACCAGGTAGCCCGCGCCCAGCTGGATGTCGTTGATGCCCAGGCCCACCAGCTCGCTCACGCGCAGGCCCGTGGCGTACAGCACCTCGAGCATCGCCTTGTCCCGGAGGCCCGCCGGGGTGCGCTCGTCGGGCGCGGCGAGCAGCTGCTCCACCTCCTCCAGCGTGAGGAAGACGGGCAGCTTGCGCGCCGAGCGCGGCGTGTCGATGTCCTCGGTCGGATCCTTGTCCACGTACTTCTCGGCCACGAGGAAGCGGTGGAAGCCGCGGATCGCCGCCAGGTGCCGCGCCTGGCTGCGCCGGGACAGCCGACGCGTGTTCAACGTCACCAGGTGGCCGGTGATGTCATCCGGCTTCACGCGTGTCACGTCGGTGATGCCCTTGCGCTTCAAGTCCGCGAAGTACACCGACAGATCCGCGGCGTAGGCATCCACCGTCTTGCCGGACAGCCCGCGCTCGGCGCGGATGAAGGCGATGAACGCGTCGAGGTACCCTTCCATGGGTTCGCAGGCTAGCCGAGCGCGGAGTTCCAGCAACCTTGTGGACGGGACGGGCCCTCAGTCCAGCTGGCCCTTGCCCTGCCGCAGCACCTCGAGCTGGTCGCCGATCAGCGACACCACCGTCGAGGGCTCCATCAGCCTCACGCCGCCATCGAGGATGAGATCCAACCCGTGCCCCAGCGTGTCCTTGATGTCCCTGGCGTCGATGAGGGGCTCGCCCTCCGCGTTGGTGGCCGAGGTGGTGACGATGGGCCGCCCGAGTGCCTCGGCGAGCGCCCGTGCCAGCCCCGAGTCCGGCACGCGGATGCCCACCTGCTTCTGCTTCGACATCATCGCCTCGGGCACCAGGCGCGTGGCATCGAGGATGAACGTGAAGGCCCCGGGCGTCAGGCTCTTCATCGTCCGGTAGGCGAAGTTGCTCACGCGCGCGTACTTCGCCACGTCCGACAGGTCCGGGCACAGGATCGACAGGGGCTTCTTCCTGTCCCGACCCTTGAGCTGATACAGCCGCTCGATTCCCTTCTTGGAGCCCAGATCGCACCCCAGGCCGTAGTACGTGTCCGTCGGGTAGGCGATCACCCCGCCGCTGGAGAGCACCTCCACCGCGCGCTGCACATGCCGGGGCTGCGGGTGATCCGCGTTCACCTCGATGATGGGCGCTGCCGCCATGATGTGTCTCCTCAGGCCGCTCCGGGAGCGTCCTCGGAGTGTATCTCCCCACTCCGCTGGAGGGCACGCCGGGTGAGGACCGGGCCGATCAGCTCGTGGGCGGTGATCATCGCCACGATGAGCACCTCCACCTGCGGCCCGAAGTCCGGGAAGGTTCGGGAAATGAGCGCCGCCAGTCCGAACGTCACGCCCGCCTGCGAGATGAGCCCCATCCACAGGTAGCGGCGCAGCCGGACATCCTCCACCGGGGCGAAGCGCCGGCACGAGCCGTAGATGGCCACCGCGCGCAGCGCCACCAGCAGCAGGGCCGCCGGGCCCACCGTCATGAGCGCGTTCAGCTTGAGCCCCGCCCCGGACGCGGCGAAGAAGAGCGCGAAGATGGGCAGGCCCGCCCGTTGGATCGCATGGTGGATGCGCTCGCCCTCGCGCTCGTCCAGGTTGGCGATCAGCGCCCCGGCCGCCAGCGACACCAGCAGCGGAGACAGGTGCAGGCGCGCGCCGCCCTCGGCCGAGGCGAAGCACAACCCCACCAGGAAGAGCGGCAGCTCGCGCTTCACCTGCCGCATGTACACCAGCATCGCCACCGCGAGCACGCCCCCCACCACCACCGAGCCGAACAGCTCCCACCCCACCTCGCGCAACAGCCCCCACAAATCCAGCCCGCCGCCGAAGCTCGCCCGCGTGAGGCCCGCCGCCACGGCGAACCCCACCATGACGAGCAGATCCCCGATGATGACCAGGGCCATGAGGAACTCGGTGAAGCTGCCGCGCGCGCTCGTCTCCTGCACGATGGCGATCGTCACCGTGGGCGAGAAGGAGACCACCACGGAGGCCACGAGCGCGCTAACGGCCAGCGCCTGGGGCACCGACATGGGCGCGAGGAAGGGCAACAGCGGCTTGAGCGCGAAGAGTGCCCCGAAGATGGCCAGGAACGTCACCCCGCACACCGCGGCGCACAGGGCCGCCACCTTGGTGCCCACCCTGCGGATGAGCCCCAACTGAAGCTCCGTGCCCGCCACCAGCGCGATGAGGCTCACCGCGAGCCCCTTCACCAGCTCCAACCCCTTCACGCCCGCGCCGGGGATGAAGCCCAGGGCATAGGGCCCCACCGCCACGCCCACCAGCAGGTAGCCCGTGAGCCGGGGCAGCCCGATCCCCTTGGCCACCTTCCCCGCGAACAATCCGCACAGCAGCAGCGCCCCGGCGGCGAGCGTCACCGACGTGCCGGCGTCCACGCGCCACACCTGGGCCCGACCAATGGCCGCCAGTACCACCACCAACAGCAGCAAGCGCAGGAGCGCGCCCTTCATGAGGGACCTCCAGGCGCCTGCGGCGTTCCTGTCGGGGCCTGCTCGGAGGTGGACTCCAGCACGTGGCGGAAGGCCCGGCTGCCGAGCACCTCGTTGACGAAGGCCCCCGCCACCACCACGTCGAAGACGCGTTGGGACAGCGGCCCCGGTACCAGCGTCAGGTACTCCACCACCAGACACAGCGCCAGCCCGCCCTGGGAGATGAGCGCGTAGCCCAGCCTCGGCGGCAGCGCGAGCGTGTTCCCGGCGATGCGCTGCGCGAGCGCGCCTCCCAGCACCTTGCCCAGGAAGCGCAGGCCCAGGTACGCGGGGAGCAGCGCCCACGCCATGACGTCGCGCGCATGCACGTGCGCGCCCACCAGGAAGACGAGCAGCAGGTACGAGGGCCGCTCGAAGCGTCCGAGCATGCGCGCCGCCTGCTCCACCGCGCGGCTCCCCACCAGGGCCAGCGTCGCCCCACAGGCCACCCCCGCCAGCAACGCCGACACCCTCAGGTACGCCGCCGCCCCGGACACCAGCGCCACCCCACCCAGCAGCACCGCCATCAGCTCGCCCTGATCCTTGATTCCATGCATGAGGAAGGCGAGCAGCGCTCCACACGCCATGCCCAGCAGCAGGGCGAGCGCCACCAGGCCCAGCCCCTCCAGGGGATTGGCCGCCGCGCCGAAAGCGAGCGCCAGCACGAGCACCCCCAGCCCCACCGCATCATCCAACATGGTGAGCAGTGCCACGGACAGCCCGCGTCGGCGCTCCATGCGCCCGCTGCGATAGCCCAGCACCGCGAAGTGGCCGGAGGAGAGGCTCGCCGACGCCCCCAGCAGCGCCGCCGCCGCCACCGCCGCCCCGGGAGGCAGCCCCATGGTGAACAGCAGTGGACCCGCCAGGGGCAGCGCCACCCAGAGGAACGCCGTCCCGGCATGAGCGAGCGCCGCCGCGTACACCTCCCGGGGCAGCAGCCGCAGCAACCGGGGCTCCAGGTTCAGGCCGATCATGACACCCGCCATACCCAGCCCCAGGGCGAGCAACGGGCGCAGCGCCGCCAGATCCTTCCAGGACAGCAGGCGCAGGGCGTCCGGGCCCATCACCGCGCCAAAGGCGAGGAAGAGCAGACCACTGGCGGCCAGCTGGGCCAGGGCCGGGAAACGGCCAGGGTCCAGCACCGTCCGGCTCGAGGCCAGCAGCGATAGCGCCGCGATGGCGAGTAGAACGAGCAGCACCTGCACGAGGCAGGTGCTTACACCGCTCCGGGCCGTGCCGTCACTCCCGGCGATGCACGGGGGCTCCGATCACCGGCAGGGCCACCAGGCGGCCCATCGGTGGGTCGTCCGCATCCATCTCCAACTGGACGCGGTGGACGAGCCGCTCCACCTCCTCGGCGGGCAGGGCCGGCAGGAGGCTCACCAGGATGAGCCGGTCCTCGTCCGCTCCGAGCGCGAGGCTGCGCAGACCGGCGAAGACGGGGACTTCGGCGGACAGGGTCGCCGCGGCACTTCGGGCCCGTACGACCAACGGCTCCGGGATACCGAAATCCCGGAGCCGTTGAATGGCCCGTTCAGGTTGGTCCGCGTGGTCGAGGAACGCGAGGAAGAGGTACACGACCCGTGTCTATCCGGTCCGCGGCCATTCCGTCACGCTACTCGGTGCGGTCCGGGCCCGGTTCGCTGGGAGGCTCCGCCGCGGATGGCGACTCCGCCGCCGCGCCCTCCTGCTTCTCCATGGCCGCCCGAGCCGCCCGCTTGCCCTCCTCGATGAGTTTCTTCACCTTCTGGCCGCCCTTGCGGCCGATCTCCTCGTAGAAGTTCGGACCCCGCGTGGCCTTCACCCGGTCTCCGCCCTTCTTGCCGATCTCCTCGTAGAACTTCGCGCCGCGCTCGGCCTTGACGGTCTCTCCGCCCTTGCGGCCAATCTCCTCGTAGAAGGAACGACCCCGCTCGGCCTTCACGGTCGCTCCGCCCTTGCGGCCGATCGTCTCGTAGAACTCCCGGCCCCGTTCGTTGCGGACGGTCTCTCCGCCCTTCCGCCCCGCCTCGGCCACCGTCATGCTGCCCTTGTTGTCCTTGTCCTGCTGCATGTCTTGCCTCCTCCTGCTGACTCCCCCTTCCCCGCGAGGGTGCCCCTTGCCCCAAAACTTGGGACGGAAGCGCCCCGATGCAAGCAAGCTCCGTACACCGCCAGCCGTTCACACCGGACAGAGCACATCCATATCCCCAGGAATTTCAGGGGGTTGGGGGTACACGCTCTCCGTACGGGCGAGACTACGGCCTGCCCGCCCGGATGCTTCACTGTCAACAACACGCCACTACGCATTGCCGATTCCCGTTCGCTGTCCCACCTTTCACGCCAATCCAGCCCGGGAGGGTTTGCGTGAATGGTGGCGGCGGAGGCGGTCTGAAGGTCTGGCTCCGGATACTGACGCCCGTGTTGGCCTCGATCGCGGGGCTGACGATGTTGCGGCTGTTGGGGCCTGACTTCATCAACCAGAAGGAGCTGCACGGCTTCCTGGCGCCGATGGGGAAGTGGGCCCCGGTGCTCTTCGTCCTCTTCCTGGCGGTGCGGCCGGTGACGCTCCTGCCCGGCCAGGTGTTCACCGCGGTGGGCGGAATGATCTTCGGGACCCGGGCGGCGACGCTCTACTCACTGCTGGGCAGCTTCCTGGCCGCGGCGCTCATCTTCGGACTGTCGCGCTGGCTGGGCACGCGGCTGATGAAGCGCATGGCGGGCAGCCGCTACCCGGCGATCACCCGCGTGGCGCGCCGGCACGGCTTCAAGTTCGCGCTGCTCATGTGCATCAACCCGCTGTTTCCCACGGACGTGATGATCGCGGCGGCGACGGCCGCGGGGGCGCGTTTCTGGCCCCTGACGCTGGGCGTGCTGCTGGGCACCATCCCGGGCACGTTCCTCACCGCGCAGTTCGGCAGCGGACTGGCGCAGGGCCACACGGTGATGACGGTGGTGTCCGGCGTGGGGATGGTGGCGTCGCTGGTGCTGGGCGCGTTGCTCGGCCGCCGCATCTACCACGAGATCAACGAGGAGGCTCCGGCGGGCGAGGAGGAGCAGCACGGGAAGCGGGCCCCGAAGCGGGGTGCACCGCTCGCGGCGAAGGGGCAACTCGGCCGGCCCGCGATCTCCACCTTCCAGGAGCTCCCGCCCGCGGGCCCGTGATCAGGCGCGGATCTCCGCCCCTTCCCGCTCCAGCGCTTCCAGCGCCGCGGTGATCGCCCCCACCAACGCCGCCTCGTCGCCCGGGCCCTCCACCCGGGCGCCCTGCCGGGTGATGTAGAACGAGTCCATGGCGCGGTGGGCCTCGGTGGCCACCTTGGCGACGGCGATCTGCACGCCGGCCCGGGTGAGGGCGGAGGAGATGGCGTGCAGCAGGCCGACACGATCCTGCGTCACCACGTCCACCACGGTGAAGTCGCGGGAGGCGCGGTTGTCCACCGTCACCCGGGGAGGCACGGGCGGCAGGTGGCGATGCAGGAGCGAGCCCGTGCGGCGGCGGCGCAGCACGTCCTCGAGGGAGACCTCGCCCATGAGGACGCGCAGGAGATCCGTCCGGGCCATGCGCCAGCGCGAGCGCTCGAGCAGGTGCCCATGGGGAGGCCGCACGTCGAAGACGTCCAGCGCGAGCCCGTCCGAGGTGGAGATGATACGCGCGGAGAGGATGTCGATGCGGTGGGCGGACAACACGCCGGTGAGCAGCGAGAGCAGGCCGGGCCTGTCAGGGGCCACGAGGGACAGCTCGCTGTAGCCGGCCTCCGGGTGGTGGCGCAGGGCCGCGGCCAGCGGACGCTTCCGGGCGCACGCGAGCAGGCGCGCATGGAGCGTGGCGTGCGAGGGATCCGTCCCGAGGAAGTAGCGCTCGGGGAGCACCCGGCCCAGCTCGCGCGCCCGCGTCTCGCCGAGGACCCGGGCCCAGCGCGCATGGAAGCGCACACGCTCGAAGGGAGTCTCGCCCGAGGGCGCCGCCGAGCCGACCAGGTGGGCCCGGGCCTTTTCATACAGCTCGCGCAGGAGCTGTGCCTTCCACCCCGTCCACATGCGAGGCCCCACCGAGCTGATGTCCGCCCAGGTGAGGAGGTAGAGGCAGGTGAGCTTCTCCACGTCGCCCACGCTCCGGGCGAAGTCGGCGATGAGGGCCGGGTCGCTCAGATCGCGGCGCTGGGCGGTGTGGCTCATCACCAGGTGATCCTTCACGAGGAACTCGGCCACCTCGCGCTGGCGGGGCGAGAGGCCCAGGCGCTCGCCGAGGGCGACCATCAGCAACCGGCCCTTCTCCGAGTGGTTGCCTCCCATCCCCTTCCCCGCGTCGTGCAGGAGCATGCCGAGGTAGAGCGGGAGCGGATCCTTCAGGTCGCGCATCTCGCGGGAGAGCTCGGGCTCCTGCTCCACCAGGTCTCCGGCGCGAAGGGCGTAGAGGCGGCGCACGGCGAAGAGGGTGTGAACGTCGACGGTGTACACGTGGTACAGGTCGTGCTGGTGGTGGGCGGTGACGCGGCCGAACTCGGGCACCACGGCGCCGAGCACGCCGGCGTCATGCAATTCGAAGAGGCGCTCGCCCCGGGTGCCCGGCCGGGCGAAGAGGGCCTTGAAGGCGGCGGTGACGGCGGGCGTGGCGCGAGCGACCTCCAACGCGGGCAGGGCCTGCACCGCCTGCTCGCGGGCCCACGAGTAGAGGGGCAGACCGTTCTCCTCGGCGGTGCGGAAGAAGTCGAGGATGGAGGCGGGCTCCCGGGTGAAGAGGCCCGGATCGGACACGGTGAGCTTGCCGCGGAAGACCTTGAAGGCACCGAGCCGGCGCTCGGGAAGGAACGAGATCTTCCGGGCGAGGCGGAGCTCCTCGCAGCGGGCGATGAGCGCGTCGGCGGCCTGGCGCAGGGCGTTGGCGGCCAGGTAGTAGTCGCGCATGAAGGCCTCGACGGGCAGCACGGGGCCCTGCTGGTAGCCGAGGAAGCGCGCCAGCTCCTCCTGGAGATCGAAGGTGAGCCGATCCTCCTTGCGTCCGCGCAGGAAGTGGAGCTGGTGGCGGATGCGCAGCAGGAAGTCGCGGGCGGCCTTGAGGCGCGTCACCTGCGAGCCGGGCAGGATGGACTGCTGCAGCAGGCCGGTGAGGCCGCGCGTGCGGAAGCGGACGCGGGCGATCCACAGGGCCGTCTCCAGATCGCGCAGGCCGCCATCACCCTGCTTGAGGTTGGGCTCGAGCAGGAAGACGGAGTCGCCGAAGCGCTCGCGGCGGGAGCGCAGCTCCTGGACCTTGTCCTGGATGTAGGCGTCGGCGCGGTGGGCGAGGAGCGCGGGGAGGATCTTCGCCTCGAACACGTCGGAGACGGCGGCGTCGCCGGTGAGGAAGCGCGCGTCGAGCAGCGCGGTGCGGATGGTGTGATCGGCGTCGGCGGCGCGGACGCACTCGTCGGGGCCGCGGGCGCTCCAGCCGACGGCGCGCTTGAGATCCCACAGGAGCGTGGGGAACGCACGGGCCAGGGGCGCGACGGACGCCTCGGAGACACCGGGGCCGCGCAGCAGGAGCAGATCCAGGTCCGATTGGGGAGACAGCTCGCGGCGCCCGTAGGAGCCGAGCGCGACGAGGGCGAGACCCGGGGGCGCGTGGAGCTCGGCGGAGAGCTCGGAGAAGAGCCCCTGGACGAGCCGATCCGTGGCGGCGGAGAGGAGGCGGCAGGTGGACAGGCCGGCGGCGCCGCCCCGGTGGAAGGACTCGGCGCGGGCGTGGGAGTCGCGGAGGTACTCACGCGCGCGGGTCAATCGGTCCTCGGGCGCACCGGTGGGGAACCCGGGGAGCGAGCCGATGGCCTCGCGATGGCTGGACGGTGGCGGTGGCGGAATGGGCGGGACGCTCATGGCTGACTCGCAATCGCTCGGACGGGCCTGGCGACCCCGTCACGACCGAAGGATGCAAGAAGCGCCACGGTCCCGCTACTGCACCTTCACCGCACGTTCACCGTGGCCATCTGGCGGCGGCCACCCAGGAAGTCCTCCACGCCGTGAGCGATGGCCTGGGCCACTTCCTCCTGGTACGCGTCCGAGGCCAGACGCTTCTCCTCCTCGGGGTTGGACAGGAAGGACGTCTCCACGAGGATGGCCGGCATCTTCACGCCCAGCAGCACGTAGAAGAGCGCCTCCTTGGTGCCCAGGTTCTTCACACCCTTGTAGTGGCTGGACAGGTGGCTCACCAGGTTCTTCTGCACCTGGTTGGCCAGCCGCGTGGACTCCTCGGTGTTGGCCTTGGTGGCCAGGTCCGCGAGGATGAACTGCAGGTCGCTGATGCCCTTCTCCGAGGACGCGTTCTCGCGCGCCGCCAGCCGGATGGAGTAGCGATCCGCCGAGGTGTTGAGCGTATACGTCTCGATGCCCCGCAGCTTCGAGGAGGGCGCCGCGTTGCAGTGGATGGAGATGAAGAGGTCGCCCTTCATCTCGTTGGCCAGACGCGCGCGCTCCTCCAGCTTGAGGTAGTGGTCATCCTCGCGGGTGAGCATCACCTCCAGCCCGCGGGTGCGCAGCTCACGAGCGAGCTTGCGCGCGATGGCCAGCGTCACTTCCTTCTCCTGGGTGCCCTTGCGGCCGATGGCGCCGGTGTCGTGCCCACCGTGTCCGGCGTCGATGACCACCCGGCGCACCTTCAGCCCGAGCTGCTCCGCCAGCGTCAGCTCGGAGGCGTTGGACGCCTTGGCCACGGCCTCGAGGCGGGCCTGGGCGACGTGCTCGTCCACCGGAGCGGTCACGGGCTTGTTGGACGCGAGCGCCTCCACCGGCTGCGGGGCCTGGGGCTGCTTCGCGGCGGGCTCTCGAGACTGACTGTTGATGGCCTCGATCAACGGTGACACCTCGGGCTTCGCGACCTCCGGGGCGGAAGCCACGGCCTGGGCGGGGGCCGGGTCCGGATTGGCCGGCTTGGACAGCTCGACACGAACCACCGGAGCCTGCTGCTCGGCCGGAGCTGGCGCGGGCGTCGGCTCCGGAGCACGAACCGGGGCCTTGGGGCGCGCGGGCGCGGGCGTCTTGGGCGAAGGAGGCGGTGGCAGCGTGGCCAGCAGCGCCCTCAGCTCCCGGGCACGATCGCCCTTGTAGACGGCGAGGCTGTTGGTGATGACGCGACGCGCGGCCTCGGGTTGATCCAACCGCTCGAAGTAGATGCGCGCGAGCACCAACGCCGCGTCGTCCGCGAGCCGGTGCCGCGAGTGGGACTCCACCACGCGGGTGTAGTCGGCGATGGCCGCCTGCTGATCCTCGACGACGAAGGAGATGCGGCTCAGCTCGTTGAGCAGCTCCGCCGCGGTGTAGAGGGCCTCGGCGGTTCGCGCGCTCTTGGGGAAGCGGCTGGCCACGGACTCGAACTTGCGCGCCACGTTGAGCCAGTTGTGGCGCAGCTTGCGTCGCGCCGCGTCGTCCTTGAGGGCGTAATAGGACCTGCGGGCTTCCTGGTAGGCCTCCTCGGCCGCGTCACGTTTCGCCTGGGCGGCGATCGGCGACAACAGGGCCAGCAACAGGATGAGGCGAGGGACCATGAGGAGTCCTCCAAGGACGGAGAGGGCTACAGACGTGTGTCACGGCCCCCCTGCCCCCGCAAATTTTCGCCCCCCAATGAACCCTGGCTCGACGAGGGTCTCAGCGCACCCAACCCAGCGCCCGGGCGAGCTCCTCGTCGATGACGCGGGCCTGGCCGGGCAGAGAGGACAACACCGCCGCCAGCACCTTCTCCCCATTGCGCACCGGAGCCCGACCGGGGCTCAGGCGCGCGCGTACCGCGAGCGTCTGCTCCTGCTTGCGGAAGGTGGCGGGGAAGAGCACCTCCCGACGGGACTCGGGCAGCGGGCCGTCCGGCGTCAGCCACACCAGCATGCCCTTGCGCAGCGGCTCCAGCTCCGCGCGCAATGTCCGCCGCAGCTCCCGGGCGAAGAGCCCCACGGCCACCAACGCCCCGAGCCCCAATCCCCAGGGCACCAGTCCCAGCGCCTGCGCGCGCGAGCGCACGTAGGCCGCCTCCCGGGGCTTGTCCGGCACGCGGGGATCCACCAGCAGCGTGACGAGGGCGCCCGGAGCCAGCCCCTCGGCGTACTCGGCATGGGTGCGCACGCCACTGGCCGAGTACTGCACCTTGTCCACGGCGTAGAGCACCTCCAGCTTCGCCTCGGCGCCCTCGCGCTCGCCCCGGGGCGGCAGCGTCATGGCCGCCACCCGGCCCTCCAGCTCCTGGGCTCGCGAGAGGAAGCCCTGCTCCTCCACCACGAAACGGCCCAGGGCCGACGCTCCCGCGCCGAGCGCCGCCATCAGCACCAGCCCCATGGCCAGCACCCGGAGGAGCCGGGCAATGGCTCCGGGAACCTTCGAGAGGGGGACGCGCCTGGGGGCCTGGGGGATGGCGAGCTGCATGCCCCCATCCTACCTCCCGGCTCACACCCAGGTCAGCGAGTACTCACAGCGAGGAAGTCGTGCTCGAACAGGACGCGGGCCCGCCTCGACTCGTCCCACGTCACCGAGCACTGCCCGCCAACAGCGACTGCAACGGCCTGCCCGTGGCGGAGGCGAAGAAGTGGGCCAGGCTTCTTCTTCAACGGTGTATGATTGTTCACAGACCCTCCTCGAGTTCGCGGCATGGGGGATTCGCTTTCGTCATGTCGAGAACATCCACCGCTGAAATGGAACAGGCCGCGCCGGGGCTCGTGACATCCCGGGAGCCGTTGCCCCGGAGAGCCGGGGGACGGTTCCTCTCCCGGTTGGACGTCTTCCTGTCGGAGCCCCTGCGCCGGGCCCCACCGGAGGATCTCGGCCGCTACCGCCTGCTGGTCTGCATCGCCCTGGGCCTGATGCTCGTCGACGTGCTGGCCCTGCTCTTCCTCCCGTTCAACCCCCAGGCCTGGAGCGACGGCCCGGTCGCGCTCATCTCCCTCCTGCTCAACGCGCTCGCGCTGACGCTCCTGCGCCAGCGCTCCTCGCACGAGCTCTCCGCGCTGCTCGTCTGCTGGACCATCGCCGGCGCCTTCGTGGTCTCCAGCCTCACCAGCGGCTGGCCCTACACGGCCTCCCACGCGGCGGCCATGCTGCTCCCGGCGCTCTCGGTCTACCTGGTGGGGGCACGTCCGGGGCTCGTCCTCACCGTGCTCGTGAGCCTGTACGTGGGCATCCTCCACCCGCTCCGGTTCACGACCCCGGGCGTCGTGGCCACCCCCATCCCGGCCGGTCACCTGTGGATGCTGGACACCTTCGCCGCCCTCTGCATGCTGGGCATCTGGGCCGTGAGCTGGCTGCACACCTCCGCGCGCGATCACGCCCAGACGGCACGCGAGCAGGCACTGCGCACGCTCCGCGAGAGCGAGCGCAAGCTGCACAGCCTCATCGAGAACACCGATGATCAGGTGTGCTCGCTCGATATGGAGGGACGGGTCATCATCGCCAACTCGGCGATGCGGCGGGCCTTCCGTGAGCGCCATGGCAGGGAGCCGGTGCCGGGCGAGCCGCTCCCCATCCAGGAACCCGCGGGGATCCAAGAGAAGATACGACAGCGCATCAGCCAGGCCATCACCGGACAAAGCGTACGGCTCGAGGACATCCACACGCAGGGAGATCGGGTGCGGGTGGTGGATATCTCCATCAAGCCCGTCTTCGGAGAGGACGGCCAGCCCCAGGGCGTGACCCTCTTCGGACGGGACGTCACCGAGCGAAGGGAGGCGGAGATGAAGCTCGGCGAGATGCACCGCACCCTGCTGGACGTGTCGCGGCAGGCGGGCATGGCGGAGATGGCCACGGGGCTGATGCACAACGTGGGCAACACCCTCAACAGCGTCAACGTCTCGGCCAGCCTCATCACCGACCGCATCCGCGGCCTTCGCGTGGGAGGGCTCATCCGGGCCGCGGCGCTCCTGCGTGAGCATCAGGAGGATCTCTGCACCTTCCTCGCCACGGATCCCCGCGGGCAGCAGCTCCCGGCCTATCTCATCGCCCTCTCTGGGCAGCTCGCCGAGGATCAACAGGCGCTGCTGGCCGAGCAGCAGACGCTCACCGACGGACTGGATCACGTGAAGTCCATCGTCACCATGCAGCAGGGACACGCCCGCGTCGCCGGCATGATGGAGCTGATGTCCGTGACCCGGCTCATCGATGACGCCCTGCGCCTGCACGCCGTCACCTTCGAGCGCGCGAAGATCGACATCCAGCGCGAGTACGCCGAGGTGCCGCCCATCCTGTTGGATCGGCACAAGCTGTTGCAGATCCTCCTCAACCTGCTGAGCAACGCGCGCCACGCGCTGATCGACAGTGGCCGCCCGGACAAGCGCCTCACCCTGCGCGTCCGGCCCGCTCCCGAGGATCGACTGCGCATCCAGGTGTCCGACAATGGGAAGGGCATCTCCGCCGAGCACCTCGGGCGTCTCTTCACCCAGGGTTTCACCACCAAGAAGGACGGCCACGGCTTCGGGCTGCACATCAGCGCGCTGGCCGCCATCGAGATGGCCGGGAGCCTCACCTGTGACAGCGCGGGGCCCGGTCAGGGCGCCACCTTCACCCTCGAGCTGCCCATGCAGTGCGAGGATCCCCGGAGCTGAGCCGGCCGCGAGTGTGAACCCGTTCACAGCCGGGCCCGGGAGCCGGTGCTATAGCGTCCTCACTCGACATCACACGAGGGGGGAACACCATGAGAACATTCATCCTGGCACTCACGGCCGCGAGCACGCTCCTGGCATGCAAGGGCGGAGACACGGCCCACGCGGCCAGCCCGGCGGATTGCGCCACATCTTCATCATCTTCTTCTTCGGGAAGCTCGTCCGGGCTCTCGGCTTTCGAGCAGGGCCTGGTGGGTCCGTTGCTCACGGACGTGCGCGAGGGCGTGCAGCCCTGGAGCGACCAGAGCATCGGCATCTGCAAGGGCCAGGGCCGCGACTGTGAGGAGTTCGTCGGCGTCAACGCCGAGGATCTGCCACCCGGCGAGTACATGATGCGCGCCGAGCTCAAGGTGCCGCGCGTCGGCGACAAGGGCACCTGGAAGGTGAAGTTCGAGGTCCAGTGCACCACGACGCGCAAGACCGAGCGCGGCGAGACCACCACCACGAGCACCACCAGCAAGGAGTACGAGGTGCAGTACGCTGGCACGGAGCGCGGCTCGCGGCTGTCGCCGCTCTACACCATCCGGAGCCCGGACCCGAGCGGCGAGAAGCACTGCAACTACAAGGTCACCTCGCTGCATCCGGACAAGCCCACCGAGTGGACGGGGAGCTGGTCGGTGCCGCAGGCCTGAAAGTTCGCGGATCATGAGACAACAAGACGGCTCGGGCGCGGATGCGTGCCCGGGCCGTTTTTCTTTTCTATCGGACCTGCGTGCGCTAGGCAGCGCTCCCTGCCAAACAGGCAATACGTGACAACAGGGGAAGTGCCATGCTCGCGTTTCAAAGGACGTCGTTCCATGCGGTACTGCTGCTGAGCCTGGGAGGGCTCGGATGCGATCTGTTCCAGGGAGATGAGGAGAAGGAGAACAGGGCCCCCACCATCACCCGGGTGACCGCGACGCCGACCTCCATCAACGAGGGAGCGAGCACCACGCTCTCGGTGACCGCCAGCGACCCGGACGGAGATTCCCTCACCTACTCCTGGACCCAGCTCCCGGCCGCGCCCACGGGCACCTTCAGCGACGAGACGGGAGAGACCCGCACGTGGACCGCGCCCCTCCTGGCGAGCGACACGACCTTCACCCTGCAGGTGACGGTCTCGGATGGAAAGGGAGGCTCGAGCCAGGCCACGGTGGATGTGGCGGTGGCCAACGTCGCCACCCCCAACCGCGCGCCCTCGGTGGCCGAGAGCATCACCGCCCCTGATTCGGTGATCGCCGGTGACACCGCCGAGCTCACCATCGTCGCCAGCGATCCGGACGGCGACACACTCACCTATACCTGGACGACGAGCCCGGCCGGCCAGGGCACCTTCACGAACCCGACGGCGGCCACCGCCCAGTGGCGCTCCTCCGACATCAACGAGGCCACGACCTACACCTTCCAGGTCACCGTGTCCGATGGAACCGACTCCGTGACGCGCTCGGTGGACGTGCGGGTCGACGTCCCCTCCTATGCCGCGCACATCCAGCCCATCTGGAACGCGCAGTGCGTTGGCTGCCACACCGGCTCTCCAGGTCGCGGAAACCTGACCCTGGACGCGGACAAGTCCTACGCCTCCATCGTCAACGTCGGAGCCGCGGGAACGCCTTGCGGCCCCACGGGCCTCAAGCGCGTGTTGCCGGGCAAGCCCGATGAGTCCCTGATGGTGACGAAGCTCGGCAGCCCCCCCATGCCCTGCGGCAACAGGATGCCGCCGAACAACCAGGCCCACTTCGACGAGCACCCCGGCGAGCTCACCCGCATCCGCTCGTGGGTTCTCGCCGGCGCGCTCAACAACTGACCCGCACGCCTCATGATGTCGCCGCTCACGTTGACGATCCTCATGGCCACACTGTCCGCCAACACGCCCTCGCCCGCGGACTTCGGCGTCGAGGCCGCGACGCGCTTCGCGGACCTCGCGCTCGCCTGCGTCCACCGGGAGTACCCGAACAAGATCGCCCACGTGATGAGCGGTGACGCGGACGTACGCCCGCCCCGCGAGCTCACCCCCGCATTCTACGGCTGCTATGACTGGCACTCCGCCGTGCACGGGCACTGGCTCCTCGTGCGGCTGGCGAGGACCCATCCGGACGCGCCCTTCGCCGCGCGCGCCCGGGAGGCGGTGGCCAGGAGCCTGACGCCCGTGAACATCGACGCGGAGGTGCGCTACCTGAGCGCCCCGGGCCGGGTCTCCTTCGAGCGCCCCTACGGACTGGCGTGGCTGCTCCAGCTCGCGGCGGAGCTGAGGGAGTGGGACGATCCCCAGGCGCGCGAGTGGTCGGCCACGCTGAAGCCCCTCGAGGCGCGCGCGGCCGATCGGATCCGCGAGTGGCTCCCCAAGCTCTCGCGGCCCATCCGCGAGGGCGAGCACGATCAGACGGCCTTCGCCTTCGGGCTCATCCTGGACTGGGCGCGGAAGGCGGAGGATCGCGCGATGGAGCAACTGCTGACGGAGCGCGTGGAGGCATTCTACGGAAGGGATCGCCGGGGACCGCTCGCCTACGAACCCTCCGGACAGGACTTCCTCTCGCCGTGCCTCGCCGAGGCGGACTTGATGAGGCGCATCCTCCCACCGGCGCGCTTCGCCACGTGGCTGCGCGGCTTCCTGCCGGAGATTCCGAGCGATGGCTCCACGAAGTGGCTCGAGCCGGCGGTCGTGACCGATCCGAGCGATCCGAAGCTGGCGCACCTGGATGGCCTCAACCTGAGCCGGGCGTGGATGCTGGAGGGGATCGTCTCCGGCCTTCCGCCCGCGGACAAACGGCTCCGCTCGCTCCAGGCGACGGCACGACTGCACCGCGAGGCGGGACTGCGGGCGGTGACGGGCGCTCACTACGAGGGCGGCCACTGGCTGGGCAGCTTCGCCGTGTACCTCGTGACCGGGAGGGGCCTGCGGAAGCCATGAATCCACATCCCCTCATCGGGGGAGTCGGGCACATCGAGGCATTCGTCGCCGATCCCACGAGTGGATGCACGCACTGCCGCCCGAACCCGAGGCGCCGCCTCGGATGAGCCTCACGTTCCGCCAGGTCCTTTAGCCGCTGGCGAGGGGATGAGGATGAGCTCCTCCTGCGGCGGGATGAGGTACTCCGCGCCCTTCTCCGTCACCACGGCCATCTCCTCGACTGAGAGCGTCTTCGTCTCGCCAGGAGTCGCGAGCTTCCAGGCGAAGAAGCCGTCGAAGGCGAAGACCTGCCCGGGGCGGATGGGCTCGAGTGCACTGCCCGTGGGCGGCTTGCCCGTCTGCGCCCCCGAGAGCGCCGGCCCCACGTCGTGCGCCCAATACCCCACGGGATGCCCCGTGCCCCACATCACCGGCTCCGAGCCCGCCTCGCGCATCCAGTCCCGCTGGGCCTTGTCCACGTCATAGCCGCGCACTCCCGGCTTCAGCGCCGCGAGCGCCACCCGGTTGCCCTTCTTCGACTTCTCCCACTTCTCCAGCGCGTCCTTCGGCGGCTGCGTCTCGCCCGGGGCGAGCACGTAGGCGAAGCGCTGGATGTCCGTCACCCACATGCCCTCGACCTTGATGCCGAAGTCCGTCTGGATGAAGTCGCCCGGCTGGATGACCCGGTCCGTCGCGTGCGAGTGGCCACGGTCCACGCCTGAGTTCACATTGGGGTTCTGGTCCGGCTGCCAGCCATCCTCCACGCCCAGCTCGGCGATGCGCTTCTTGAGGAAGCGCGCCACGTCCGAGTCACGCGTCTTCCCCGGCACCACGGTGCGGTAGGCCTCCTCCTGGAGCGAGGCCGTCAGCGCGGCGGCACGGCGCATGATCTCCACCTCCTCGGGCAGCTTCACCGACAGCCACTCGAAGACGAGCTCCTCGGAGGACGTGAGGCGAGCGCGCAACGCGGGAGGCAGCGCCGCTTCGAGCCGCGCACGCTGGGTGGCCGACAGCCCGTCCGCCACCGTCAGCGTGCTCGAGGAATTCACCGCGATGCGCTGGGGCTTCGCCTCGGCGAGCCTCGCGGCCACCCGGGCGTACAGGTCCGTGCCGCGATCCAGTGAGAGCACCTCGTCATGAAGGCCCACGTCCTGGAGCGCCTTGGCCTCGCCGGCCGGAGAGAGCGCGATGGAACGCACCCCGGCCTTCTGCTTCAGGAAGAGAAAAGCGGCGGGAGAGCCCGCGTTCTCACAGCCGACGTGCGCGGCCAGCGGATCATTGTCGTTCTCGCGGCAGAGCACGACCCAGGTGTCCACCTTCGCCCGCGCCATGGCCTCCGGCAGCAGTTGCTGGATACGAGCCTTCCGGATGCGCGGCCAGGCTCGCTGGGCGTGGGGCTCGGCGGCGCTCGCGGGCAGGGCCATGAGGAGTAGGATAGCGGAGAGCAGGGCACGTCGCATCGAGCGGATGCCTCCTGGGGCAACAGGGGCCGCCATTCTCACCCAGGGCCCGACCTCGACCAACCCGATTGCCTCCATTTCACCGAGATGTCCTCCAGGTGTCATGAGGCCTTCGAGACCCCTGTCTTCTCGAGCTCGGACACGAGCAACTCCGAGACCCGGCGCACGCGTGGGATGTCGAGCGCCGACTTCGCGCACACCAGATGGAGCGTGCTGCGCTGGAAGGGTCCGAGGTCGATGGACAGCGGCACGAGCGACGTCGGGCGCGAGAATCGGTGCCGGAAGCGGGCCATCACCATCGCGCCGATGCCGGCCTCCGCCGCCGCGAGCTGGACGAGGTAGTTGTCCGAGGTGAACGCCGGGGTGAACCCGGGAATGAGCTCCTCGAGTTGCGGATTGGGCGGCAGCAGGTCGAACGGGGGTGACCAGGCGATCCACGGCAGGTCGGAGAGGCTCGGCTTGCGTGGCAGCTTCGCGGCGAGCGACTTCGAAACACAGACGGCGTTCTCGAACTCGAGCGCCAGCACCTGTTTCAATCCCTCCTGGGACGGCGCCTTGCCGCGCAATGCGAGGTCCGCTTCTCCCCGGTTGAGGTCGAGGTATTGAACGCTCGAGAGCACCTCGAGACGCAGGCCCGGGTGCTTGCCCGCGAGCCACGCCGCGAAGGGCGCGAGGAAGTCGAAAGACAGATAAGGACTCGCCGTGATGCGGACGAGCCCTCGCGGCGACCGGTCCGAGGAGTCCACGGCCCGGCCCACCTCACCGGCCCACTCCGCCATCTTCTTCGCCGGAACCAACAGCCGCTCGCCCGCGCTGGTGAGCGAGGCCCCGTCCACGCTCCGCCGGAAGAGCGCCGCGCCGAGCGAGTACTCCAACGCGGCCAGACGGCGGCTCACGGTGGGCTGTCCGATGCGCAGCTTCCGCGCCGCGCCGCTCAGGCTGCCCGTCTCCGCCACCGCCAGGAACAACCGCACGTCTTCCCAGGGGATATCCATGAATGGATGGCATCATGCCGAAACGCTCGATTTCAATCCACCAGCGAATGGGTAGGGTCGCGCCCATGAGAAACCTGCTCGTCACCACTGCCCTCGCTGCCCTGCTCTCCGGATGCGCGGTGAGCTCCCATGCCACCCAGAAGTCCACCCTCGGTGTCCCCCGCTCGTCCGCGGACATGCTGGCGGTCATCGACCAACCCGGCCCCATCGTGTTCGAGACAGTCGCCTCCTGCGACTGGCAGGTCGACCGGAGTGGCCTCATCAATCTCGAGCACCCGCGCGCGAAGGAGGCGGGCCTCACCGACGGGCCGGAGAAGATCCAGGTGTTCTTCCACGTGCTGCGCCACCCCACGCACGGCACCTTCATCGTCGACACCGGCGTCGAGAAGGCGTTGCGCGACAATCCCAGCAAGGCCGCCGTACGCGGGCTGGTGGCCTCGGTCATGAAGCTCGAAACCATGAAGTTCAACGAACCGCTGGGAGACTGGCTCGCGAAGCAGCAGGTGCCCCTCCAGGGCGTGTTCCTCACGCATCTGCACTTCGATCACATCGCGGGCATGGCGGATGTCCCCGCGGGGACAGCCGTCTACACCGGACCGGGCGAGGCCTCGTTCCGCGAATTCCAGAACATGTTCATGCAGGGCAACTCGGATCGCGCGCTCGAGGGGAAGGCCCCCATCAGCGAGTGGGCCTTCGCACCCGATGCGACCGGCCGCTTCGCCGGGGTGCTCGACATCTTCGGGGACGGCTCGGTGTGGGCGCTCTGGGTGCCGGGCCACACGCCGGGAAGCACCGCGTACCTCGTGCGCACGACGAAGGGCCCCGTGCTCCTCACCGGTGACGCGAGCCACACCCGCTGGGGCTGGGAGCACGACGTCGAGCCGGGCACCTTCTCCAGCGACATCCCCAAGAGCGCCGACAGCTTCGCGCGCCTGCGCCAGCTCGCCACCGAGCACCCCACCCTCGAGGTACACCTCGGCCACCAGCTGTAAACAAGCAAGCCCACTCGCCTGGCGAGGGAGTTCTCTACCAGCCAGAGCACCCCCCGGGCCGCTGACTCATCCACCGTAGAAGCCCGCGCGGGTGCTAACCTGCGCCGGTGATGAAGCGCATTCTTCTCGTCCTGGTCGGGGTCGTCGTCCTCGCCGTGAGCGCGGTTGCCGGTACATTCTTCTGGGCGGAGGGCCAGGTGCAGCGCTCCGTGGCCCCTCCGGGTGCCCCCACCGTGGAGTTCACCGTGCCCAAGGGCACCACGGGGCGCGGCCTGGGGCCGCAGCTCGCGTCACAGGGGCTGATCAGCGATGCCCGGCTCTGGCGATGGCACCTCTTCCGCCGCGGCCACTTCGCCCCCAAGGCCGGCCGCCACGCGGTGAGCCCCTCCATGACGATGGCGGAGATCGCCACCGCGCTCGAGGGCAGCCCCATCCCCGATGACGTCCCCTTCGTCGTCATCGAGGGCTGGCGCCTGCGCGACACCGATGCGGCGCTCGCCGCGGCGGGCCTCATCAAGCCCGGCGCCTACGTGGCCGCCGCCAGCCAACCCGAGCGGTTCACCGCCCCCTTCCCTCTCCCCAAGGGCACGCTCGAGGGCTACCTCTACCCCGAGACGTACCGGGTGGTGCCCGGTGCCTTCAAGGTGCAGGAGCTGCTCCAGCGTCAGTTGGACACCTTCGCCGAGCGCTTCTACACGCCCAACAAGGAGGCCCTCGCCCGCAGTGGCCGCAGCCTCCACGAGGTGGTGGTGATGGCCTCGATGCTGGAGCGTGAGGAGCCCGTGCCGGCGCAGCGGCCACTGGTCGCCGGCATCCTCTGGAAGCGCGTCGACAAGGGATTCCCGCTGGGCGTGGACGCGACCTCCCGCTACGAGCTGGCCGAGTGGAATGATCGGCTGGCCTTCCTCAAGCGTCTGCGCGACCTCCAGGACCCCTGGAACACGCGCCATCGCAAGGGATTGCCTCCGGGGCCCATCGGCGCGCCCACCGTGGAATCACTCCAGGCCGCGCTCGCTCCCAAGCCGAGCGAGTTCTGGTACTACCTCCACGACGCCGAGCGGCGCCTCCACCCTTCTCGCAACGCCGAGGAGCACGAGGCCCTGCGCCGCAAGTACAACGTGTACTGAAACACATGGCGGTGGTGGCCCTGTTAGAATACCGGGCCCTCCATGACCGCTCGCACTGAAAACCTGAATGTCGTCGGCTTCGACCGCATGCCCTCCCCCGCGGAGATCAAGGAGCGCGTGCCGATGACCGAACGCGCGGCCGGCTCCGTGCTCGCCGGCCGACGGGCCTTGATGGACATCCTGGATCGCAAGGACCCTCGCCTGTTCGTGGTCGTGGGTCCCTGCTCCATCCATGATCCCAAGGCGGGCATCGACTACGCACGCCGGTTGCGCGCGCTCGCCGAGGAGGTCCGGGACACCCTCCACGTCGTGATGCGGGTGTACTTCGAGAAGCCGCGCACCTCGACCGGATGGAAGGGCTTCATCAACGATCCGCGGATGGACGACTCCTTCCACATCGAGGAAGGAATGGAGCGGGGCCGCCGCTTCCTGCTGGACGTGGCCGAGCTCGGCCTGCCCGCGGCGACCGAGGCGCTCGATCCCATCGCGCCGCAATACTATGGCGATCTCATCTCCTGGACAGCCATCGGCGCGCGCACGGCGGAATCCCAGACGCATCGCGAGATGGCCTCGGGCCTCTCGACCCCGGTGGGTTTCAAGAACAGCACCGACGGCTCCCTGGAGGCGGCGGTCAACGGCATCCTCTCCGCCTCGCGCCCGCACAGCTTCCTGGGGCTGAACGAGAACGGCTCGTCGGCGATCATCCGCACGCGCGGCAATTCCCATGGCCACCTCGTGCTGCGAGGCGGCGGTGGGCGGCCCAACTACGACACGGTGTCCATTTCCCTCGCCGAGCAGGCGCTCGCGAAGGCGAAGCTGCCGAGCAACGTCGTGGTGGATTGCTCACACTCCAACTCCTGGAAGAAGCCGGAGCTGCAGCCACTGGTGATGCGCGACGTGGTGCATCAGATCCGCGAGGGCAACCGCTCGGTGGTTGGCTTGATGATCGAAAGCTTCATCGAAGCCGGCAACCAGCCCATCCCCGCCGATCTCTCCCAGCTGCGCTACGGCTGCTCGGTGACCGATGCCTGTGTGGATTGGAAGACCACCGAGGAGGTGCTGCGCGGTGCCCACCAGGCCCTGCGCGGCGTTCTCTCCGCGCGCAAGGCGGCGTGATCGACGTTTGGCGAACGGCGTGGTGCTACGGGCTGGCGTCCTTCTTGTCCACCTCGGTCGAGCCTCTGAAGCGCAGCCCCACGCGCACGTCGAACACCTCGGGGTCGCGCAGCGTGCGCTGGGTGGTGAGGAGGAATTGGAAGTTCGAGCTGATGGGCAGCTCCAATCCGGCCATCAACACCAGGGGTTTGTCATATTGCTCCCACCCCTGGTAACCACGCGCCTCGAGGCGCACGGATGCGCGCGGCAGGTGAAGCAGCGTCGTGGCGCTCCAATTGAAGGCGTCGTTCTGCCCGAAGCCCGCCTGCTGCCAGGCCAGGAATCCGGCGCTCAGCCAGGCCTCCAACCCGACCTCGGGTGACAGGCTCCAGCGCTCGCCGAAGACCAGGTCGAAGAGGTAGCCGGGCGCGTTCATGAACCGGCGGTCCTCCACGTCCTTGCCCGTGGTCGTCCTGGTCAACGCACGCAGGGCCACCCCGGGTATCCATCCCCTGCCACCGTACAGGAGGAACTTGGCGCCGATGCGAATGTCTCCCTTTGTCAGACCATTCCAACGCCTGGGCCGCCATGCGTCCTGGGTCTGCCATGAGACGACCCAGGCTTCGAGGGGTGTGCCCTCCACGATGAGGGCGACGCGGCCCGCGAACGGATAGGACAGACGGAAGGGCGAAATGGCCGAGAAGTCGCGCGCGCCTCCCGGATAGTCCGTCTGCTGGAAGGCCAGGCCCACCTGGGCGATCCAATGATTGCCCACCCACGGCTCCTCACCGGGCTGGGGTGGCATGGCATTGGGACCCATGAGGCCCGGATTGAGATAGTTCTCCTCCGCCGGGCGTGACGGTGAATGAGAGGGAAGGGCTCACGCGGCGCTCGTACTCGAGCCGCGCATAGCCCGCCACCAGGAACATCGGCTCGATGACGAGCGCGTTGGCGGGAGGAGCAGGCTTCACTTCGGAGGGGATGGAGGCCGGGGCCGACGCACCCTCCTCCGGTTCCCGCGCCAGCGCAGGGCTCGCGGCGAACAGGCTCACGCCGCAGCAGGCCGCCAGGAGTTTCCAACTTCTTGAATCACGTGAGGCAAGAGGCCAGGAGCCAAGCGTCTCAGGAGACATTCCGCGCGCACCCTACTTGAAAGAGATCTCTCGTTGGAAATCCGCCCGGGCGTGCGCATCCCATTGACAGGGTCCCATCCCCTCCGGTACTTGGCCCCGACAACTGAATTCGAGCCATGGGTGCCCGCCAGCACGGGCATAACAGGGAAGCCGGTGTGAATCCGGCGCGGTCCCGCCACTGTAAGTGGAGAGCAGCCTCCGAAGTCACCACTCGACGCCCTCGCGTCGGGGAAGGTGGAGGCGGCGCTGAACGTCGTCAGGCGTTCTGAATCCACGAGCCAGGAGACCTACCCAGGCTTTTCGACCCCACCTCTCCGCGGATTGAGAGCGAGGTTACCATGCCGGGTATCTCCGGGCGTGGGTGTGGTGCCGCACCGTGGCATCGCGTCCAGGCCCTCCTCCAGCCAGCGTTCCACGCCACTCGGGCCCCCTCCCGCTTCTGGCTGCTCGCGGCCCTCCTGCTACTTCCCCACCCCGCGCACGCCATGCACCTGGCGGAAGGACTCCTTCCGTTCGGATGGGCCTTGGGCTGGACCATCTCCGTCCTTCCCCTGCTCGCGCTCGGTGTCACACGATTGCGACAGCGCGTGGCGCAGAACCCGCTCTACTCACCCTTCGTGGCGATGCTCGCCGCCGCCGTCTTCGTCGTCTCGTGTATGCCGGTGCCGGTCCCCATCATCGGCACCTGCTCGCATCCGTGCGGCACGGGGCTCGCCGCCGTGCTCATCGGCCCGGTGATGACGGTGCTGGTGACGTTCGTGGCGCTGCTGCTCCAGGCGCTCTTCCTCGCCCACGGCGGGCTCACCACCCTGGGCGCCGACATCTGGTCCATGGGCGTGGTGGGCGGCTTCGTCGGCTACGGCGTCTTCCACGGACTGCGCGCGGTGCGAGCCCCCCTCGCGGTGGCCGCCTTCGCCGCCGGCATGCTGTCCGACTGGGCCACCTACGCCATGACGTCCTTCGAGCTGGCCTCCGCGCTGCACGGCTCGCAGCCCCTGGGCAGCGCCCTGGGAACGCTGCTGCTCTCGTTCCTCCCCACGCAACTTCCGCTGGGCATTCTCGAGGGGGCTCTCACCGCGGGAGCCGTCGTCTTCATCTCCCGCCGCCGGCCCGCCCTCCTGCACTTCCACGCACTTCCCGCTCCCGCCACGCCATGACGCCACTGCTCGCTACCGCCACGGGCTGGCCGGGCGTCGACGAGCACGTGGTGCTCCCGTTCGCCGAGGCCGCTGGCCGCACCCCACAGCCGCCCCTGATCCCGATTGAAGGGGATGTCCTCCTCTTCGCCTTCCTCTGTGCCGGGCTCGTGGGGGGATTCTTCCTCGGCTACCTCTACCGCGCCCTGTTCGTCGAGACGAGGGAACAGACGTGAGCCGTACCTCCCAGCTGCGAGAGCGGGCAGCGAGGCTCGATGCACGCCTCAAGCTGGGGGGCGCACTGTTCGCGTTGCTGGTGACTCTCGCCGGGCCCGCACCGCACACCGCCCTGGGCGTGACGGGTCTGGCTCTGCTCGCCTCCCTCGCGGCGGGCGAGCGTGTCAGGGCGTTGGTACGCCGCCTCGGGCTCGCCGTCTTCAGTGGACTGGCCGTCTGGGTCCTGCACCTCCTGCTGCAACCGGAGGCCGCCGGAGCCTGGGTGCCCGGGCTGATTCTGGGAACGCGGGTCGCCGCGGGTGCCACCGTGTTCGGCCTCCTCATCGCGCTCACCCCTCCCTGGGAGCTCGTGGGGGCACTGCGCTCGTGGCGGGTGCCGGCCCCGCTCGCCGATGTGCTCGCGCTCGCGGTGCGCTACGCCACCGTTCTGGAACGATCGGCCCAGAGCGCGCGCGAGGCCCAGATCCTCCGTCTCGGCTACCGGGACGTTCGCCGCGGCCTGCACTCGCTCGGAGCGCTCGGGGGTCTCACCCTGGTGCGCGCCTTCGACCAGGCCCATGCCACCGCCGAGGCCATGGCCGCTCGCGGCTGCCGGGGCGCCCTCGTTCCACCGCGGAGGGACGATCCATGAAGGCGGCGCTCGTGCTCGAGGCGCTCGCGGTGGGAAACCCTGGCGGCGCGGCCATCCTCTCCGACCTCTCGTTGGAGGTGCGGCCGGGTGAGGTGGTCGCGCTGCTCGGCGCCAACGGGTGCGGCAAGACGACGCTCCTGCGCGGCATCGCGGGCCTGGTGCCACCGCATGCCGGCAAGGTGTGGCTGCGCGGCCGGGAAGCACCGCGCGGAGCGGTGGCCCGGACCGAGGCGGGACTGGCGCTCGCCTTCCAGAATCCAGATGACCAGCTGTTCGGCGCGACGGTCGGGGAAGACGTGGCCATGGGTCCGCTGCATCAGGGCCATGCCCCGAATGTGGTGCGGGCACGGGTGGACGAGGCGCTCGCGGCCACCGGTCTGACGCACCTCGCGGCCCGCTCCATCGAGGCGCTCAGCTTCGGAGAGAAGAAGCGGGCCTGTCTCGCGGGCGTGCTGGCGATGCATCCAGCGGTGCTGCTGCTCGACGAGCCCACGGCCGGGTTGGATCCGGTGGGCGAGCGCGAGACGTCGGGCCTGCTGCGGCGCCTCGCCCGCGAGCGCGAAGTGGCCCTGCTCGTCTCCACCCATGCCACCGACGAGGTGCCCTTCTTCGCCGACCGGGTGGCCATCCTCGGAGAGGGGCGGCTGCTCGCCTTCGGAGCCCCCGCCGACGTCTTCCGGGACGCGGCGTTGCTCGCGCGGGCCCGTCTGCGCGCACCAGCCGTCGCCGAGCTCTGGGCCCACCTGGCGCCCCTGCTTCCCGGGCTCGGCGCGTCCCCGCCCCTCACCGTGGCCGAGGCCGCCAGCCGCCTCCTTCCCCTCCTCGCCCCCTCACACCAGGAAGTGCATCCGTGAGCACCCCTCAGACCCGGCGCGGCATCCTCTTCATCGGACACGGCAGCCGCGATGAGCAGGCGATCGCCGAAGTGCACCGCTTCGTGGACGCCTACCGTGAGGCCCACCCGGAGCTGCCCGTGAGACTGGGCTTCGTGGAGCTCACCCAACCGGCGCTCCCCGAGGCACTGGACGCCATCGCCTCCGAGGTGGAGGAAGTGCTCGTCGTCCCGCTCTTCCTCTTCACCGCCAAGCACGTGAAGAACGACATCCCGCTGGCGCTCGCCACGGCGCGCAAGAATCACCCGGGCGTGCGCTTCCTCGCGGTGAAGGCCTTCGGCGTCCATCCGGACCTCGCGCAGCTGGCCTTCGAGCGCACCCAGGCCCGTACCGGGCAACTCTCCCCCCAGGAGGCGGCACGCACGGTGGTGGTGATGCTGGGGCGCGGCTCGTCGGATCCGGACGCGAACGGCGACTTCTACAAGCTGACCCGCCTCTACGCGGAGCGGAAGGGCTTCGCCCAGGTGCAGCCCGCCTTCGCCGGCATCGCGAAGCCCTCGCTCGAGGAGGCGCTGGAGTGGGTGGCCCGGGCCCGGCCGGAGCGCATCCTGGTGATGCCCTACCTCCTCTTCACGGGGATCCTCCTCCAGAAGATGCACGCCCAGGTGGCCCTCTTCGCCGAGCGCTACCCCTGGCTCCGTGCCGAGGTCGCACCGCACCTGGCCGACGGCAGCCTGTTGCCGCTCGTGGAACACGTGGACCGGCGCATCGAGGAGGCACTCGCGGGCGGAGTTCCCCTGCCGTGCGACGGCTGCCAGTACCGAGTGCCGCTCGCGGGCCTGCAGGAGAACGTGGGCGGCCTCAAGGCGCTGCTCTGGAGCATCCGCCACCGCGAGACGCACACCCAGGCGGCGCCCCACCCGCACGCCCACCGCGCGATGGAGAAGCACGTGCTGGTCTGCGGCAACGCCGACTGCGCGGATCGCGGCAGCGTGGCGTTGATCGAGGCGCTGCGCCGCAAGCTCAAGGAGGTCGGCAAGGGGCGCACGGTGCGCATCACCCGGACCGCCTGCATGGGCCGCTGCGGCGAGGGGCCCACCGTGGCCGTCTATCCGGATGGCATCTGGTACCGCGGGGTCACGGAAGCGGACGCCCGGGAAATCGTGGACGAACACCTGGTGGGCGATCGTCTCGTGTCCCGCCTGGTCGACAACATCATGCAGTGAGGAGAACACACATGGCCTGTCATGAGCTGGCGGCGCTGCGGTTGGCGCTGATGAACATCCTGGGAGTGGACGATCCCGCCGAGCGGCAGCACGAGCTGGCCGAGCTGGGGAGCGCGGCGGAGACGCCGGGTCCGGTGCGCTCGCTGATGCAGGCGCGCGACCTGGCGAGCCTGCAGCGCTTCTTCGAGGCCTCGCTGGTGGAGCTGCAGGAGCGCGTCTCCTCGACGAAGCCGGATGATCCGAAGATGTCCTACTACCGTTCGCTCCTCGTGCTGACCAAGTCGGTGGAGCTGGAGCTGCGGCGTCAGACCGAGTCGATGCAGCGGCTGTGGCGCGACCTCGAGGAAGTGCACGACTTCACCCACGAGATCTACCCGAGGGACTAGCGCCATGGCCGTCTCCCGCACCGCGCGAATCCTCTCTTCCGTGCCCGTGGGCGAGCGCGGGCGGCTCCTCGAACTGCAACTGCAGGGCGAGGACGAGCTCGGCTTCACCGGGGGCCAGTACCTCATCTTCAACACCGGCGTGCCTCGTGCCGACGGCAAGGCACACAAGCGCGCCTACTCGGTGGTGTCGAGCGACGCGGATCAGCGCACCTTCCGCATCTGTGTCTACCGGCTGGCCCAGGGGCCCGGCTCGGCGATGCTGCACGACGCCCCGGTGGGCGCGGACCTGCCGTTCAGCGGGCCGTGGGGCAGCTTCCTTCCGGACGACTCCACGCCTCGGAACACGCTCGTGGTGGCCACAGACAGTGGCATCACCGCCGCGCTGGGGCTGCTGCACGGCCGGGCCTTCGCTCCACAGCGGGCACGGACCCGGCTGCTGTGGTTCTCCGAGTCGCCCACGGTGTTCCTGCCCTCCGAGCAGGTTCGCGCGGAGGTGGAGGCGCTGGGCTGCCACTTCCAGCACCACGACTGCCCGCCACCGGGCCATCCGGAGCGCTCCCAGAGTGCCCTGCCGCTGGCCCTGGAGGCCGCGCGCGCCCATGCGCCCGAGCGTGTCTACCTCGCCGGAGATGGGGCGGTGTTGCACCCGCTGAAGCAGGCGCTGGTGGAGTCCGGGCTGGAGGCAGGTGCCATCCGGCTGGAGTCCTTCTTCAACAATCCCGCCCGGAAGGCAGCGGCATGAGCGACGCGCCTCCTGCCCGTGACAAGCGCGGCTCGCGCACCGGTTTCACCACCGGGGCCTGTGCCGCCGCGGCCGCCAAGGCAGCCACGCGCGTGCTGGTGCGCGGCGAGCGTCTCACCCAGGTGGAGACGACGCTGCCCAACCGGCAGCAGGTGACGTTCGCCCTGCACCGCTGCGAGTGGGACGGGGAGAAGGTGCGCTGCGGCATCATCAAGGACGCGGGAGACGATCCGGACTGCACCCACGGCGCCGAGCTGATCGCCGAGGTGCGGCTGACGGACGACGGGCAGGTGGTGCTCGAACGGGGCGAGGGCGTGGGCCTCGTCACCAAGGACGGGTTGGGCCTGGAGGTGGGCAGCCCGGCCATCAACCCGGTGCCTCGCCGCAACATCACCGAGATGGTGCAGGAGGAGCTGCCCGAGGGCCGAGGCGCCATCGTCACCATCCACGTCCCCCGGGGCGAGGAGATGGCCAAGGAGACGCTCAACGCGCGCCTGGGCATCATCGGCGGCATCTCCATCCTCGGAACGAGCGGAATCGTGCGGCCCTACTCCACCGCCGCCTACAAGGCGAGCGTGGTGCAGGCCATCGACGTGGCCCGGGCACGAGGCAACACCGAACTCGTCTTCACCACCGGCGGCAAGTCGGAGAAGTACGCCATGGGCCTGCTACCCCACCTGCCGGAGGAGTGCTTCATCCAGGTGGGTGACTTCATCGGCGTGGCCATCCGCCATGCGGCCAGGCGCCAGGCGACCCGCGTCGACGTGGTGGGCATGATGGGCAAGCTGTCCAAGATGGCCGATGGGCGCATGCAGACACATGCGGCCGGCTCCGAGGTGAACATGGAGCTGCTGGCCAACCTGGCCGCCGAGGCCGGTGCCTCGGAGAAGCTGGTGGCTGACATCCGGGCCGCCAACACCGCCCGCCACGTGCTCGAGCTGTGCGCGGCCAGCGGCCTCACCCACATCACCGGACTGGTGTGCCAGCGCGTCGTCGAGCAGCTCACCCGTCACGCGGGTGGCCCGCTCGAGCTCCACGCCACCCTCGTCGACTTCAACGGCACCCTGCTCGGGCAGTACCCGGAGAGGAGACATGCAGCGTGAATGACATGCGGCAGATGACGACGCTCGGGCGTCGCATCGAAGACGAGAGCTTTTCCATCATCGACAACGAGGCCGGTCCGCATTCCTACTCGCCCGGTGAGTGGCAGGTGGTGCGGCGCGTCATCCATGCCACCGCGGACTTCGAGTTCAAGGAGCTGGTCCGCTTCTCCCCCAACGCCATCACCGAGGGCATCCGCGCCCTGCGTGGCGGCAGCCCGGTGCTGGCCGACGTGAAGATGATCCTCGCGGGCCTCAACGAGGATCGGCTCGCCGCCTACGGCTGCCGGACGTACTGCTTCATCTCCGACGAGGACGTCATCGCCACGGCCCGCGAGGCGGGCTCCACCCGCGCCATCGAGTCCATGCGCAAGGCGCACAAGCTGGGGCTGCTGAACGGCGCCATCGTGGCGGTGGGCAACGCGCCCACGGCACTCCTCGAGGTAGCGCGGCTGGTGCGCGAGGAAGGGGCCCGCCCGGCTTTGGTGATCGGCGTGCCGGTGGGCTTCGTATCGGCGGCGGAGTCGAAGGAGGCGGTGCTCGAGCTGCCGGTGCCGTACATCGCGGTGCGGGGACGCAAGGGAGGCAGCACCATCGCCGTGTCCATCATCCACGCGCTGCTGATGCTCAGCGCCGACGGGGAGAAGGCATGAAGCCGGTGGTGGTGGTGGGCATCGGAGATGACGGCTGTCTGGGCCTGTCGGCACGCGCGGCCAACGCGGTGGCGCAGGCCCAGGTGCTGGTCGGCGGCAAGCGCCACCTGGAGTTCTTCCCCCAGTTCTCCGGGGAGCGCCTCTCGTTCAGCGCGGGCATCGGCCCGACGTTGGAGCGGATTGCCGAGCTCGCCCATGAGAACCAGGTGTGCGTCCTCGCCTCGGGAGATCCGCTCTTCTTCGGCATCGGCGCACAGGTCGCTCGCAAGGTGGGCGCCGAGCACGTGGAGTTCATCCCCCACCCCTCGTCCGTGCAGCTCGCCTTCGGCCGCATCGGCGTGTCCTGGGACGATGCCGAGGTCATCTCCCTGCACGGCCGTCCGCGCGAGGGGCTGTGCACGCGGCTGCGCCTCCTGGCCAAGGTGGCCCTCCTCACCGACGGAGAGAACACGCCTCCCGTGCTGGCGCGACACCTCCTGGAGCATGGAGAGCGCGGCTTCACGGCCTGGGTCTGCGAGAGCCTCGGCAATCCGGAGGAGCGCGTCCGGCCCTTCTCGCTGGAGGCGCTCGCGGAGTGCACGGACATCGGGCCCCTCAACGTGCTCGTGCTCGTGCGGACGGATCCGAGCTGGCGCCCTCCCCCGCGCCTGTCCTTCCTCCACGAGGACACCTTCGCCAGGCGCATGCCCAAGAAGGGCCTCATCACCAAGCGCGAGGTGCGCCTGCTGTCCCTGGCGCAACTGGAGATCCGTCACGACAGCGTGGTGTGGGACATCGGCGCGGGCTCCGGCTCGGTGGGAATCGAGGCCGCGCTGCTCGCCCCGAGGGGCCGCGTCTACGCCATCGAGGTGGACCCGGAGGGCGTGGCCCTGTGCAAGGAGAACGCGCTCTCCCACGGCGTGGACAACCTGCGTGTCATCGCGGGGCGCGCTCCGGAGGCACTCGAGGGACTCGAGGCCCCGGACGCCATCTTCGTCGGCGGCAGCAAGGGCAGCATGCGCGACATCATCGACGTGGCCTTCTCTCGCCTGCGCGAGGGAGGCCGGCTGGTGGTCAACGCCATCACCCTGGACAACGTGGCCGAGGCCTACTCGGCCCTCAAGGCTCACGGTGTGACGCCGGAAGTGACGCTGCTCAACGTGTCACGCGGTGAGCCGCTCGCGCACTACCTCCGGTACGAGGCGCAGAACCCCATCCACATCTTCGCGGCCACCCGGCCGGCGGCGGCAAAGGGAGAAGAATCATGAGTGGCCTGTTGATTGGCGTGGGCGTGGGCCCGGGAGCGCCCGATCTGATGACGCTCCGGGCGGTGAACACGCTCCGGAAGGCGGACGTCATCGCCATTCCCCGGCGCTCGGTCTATGACGAGTCGCTCGCCTGGCGCATCGCCAAGGAGAACGTGGGCGAGGTGCCTGGGCAGGAGCGCCTCTTCCTCACCTTCCCGATGACGAAGGATCCGGAGCGGCTGCGGCCCGCCTGGGAGGAAGCGTACGCGCAGCTGGCCCCGCGGCTGGCGGCGGGCAAGACGGTGGCCTTCATCACGGAAGGAGACCCGCTCGTCTACAGCACCTTCATCTACCTCCTGGCGGAGGTTCCCCACCGGTTCCCCGGGACGCGCACCGAGGTGGTGCCCGCGGTCTCGTCGATCACGGCCGTGCCCGCGGCGGTGCAGGTGCCCGTGGCCGATGGTCAGGAGCGCATCGCCGTCCTGCCCGCCACCTACGGCGTGGAGGACCTCACCCGCGTGCTGCGTGACTTCGACACCGTGCTGCTGATGAAGGTGAGCTCGGTCATGGCGCAGGTGGTGGAGGCGCTCGAGCGCGAGGGTCTGCTCGATCGCGCCGTCTACGTGTCTCGCGCGTCCACCGGACAGGAGAAGGTGGTTCGCGACCTGCGCAGCATCCGCAACGACAAGTGCGACTACTTCTCCATGGTGATGGTGGCGAAGAAGGATCGCAGCGGCGTGCTCGCCGGCCGCTTCGCCCAGACCCAGACGGCGGAGGTGGCCCGGTGAGTCACCCCCCGGCACGCAAGCCCTACGCCGTCTACGCCATCACCCTGCACGGGTTGGGCATCGCCGAGCGGCTCCTCGCGGGACTGCCCGGCGCGGAGCTCTACGTCTCCGAGAAGCTCATGGCCAAGGCTCCCGCGGGCGCCCTGCCCATGCCGCTGCCCATGGGGCCCACCCTGTCGCGCACCTTCACCGCCTACGACTGCCACGTCTTCATCATCAGCGTGGGCGCGGTGGTGCGGATGATCGCGCCGCTGCTCGCGGACAAGAAGGTGGACCCGGCCGTGGTGTGCGTCGACGACGCCGCCCGCTTCTCCATCTGCGTGCTGTCGGGACACGTGGGCCGGGGCAATGCCTTCACCGAGCGGGTGGCTGGCGTGCTCGGCTCCACTCCCGTCGTCACCACCGCCTCGGATGTGCGGGGCACCCTCACGGTGGACATCCTCGGGCGGGAGCTCGGCTGGCGGTTGGATGACCTGGAGCGCAACGTCACGCGCGGCTGCGCCGCGGTGGTGAACGAGACCCCGGTGCTCTTCGTCCAGGAGGCCGGCGAGCCCACGTGGTGGCCAGAGGACAAGCCGCTGCCTCCGGGCGTGCGGTATGCGCGGAGCCTCGACGGCGTGGACCCGAAGGCATGGGAGATCCTCCTCATCGCCACCGATCGGGACATCCGCGAGACCCACCGTGCCCACTGGGAGAACGCGGTCATCTACCGGCCTCGCAGCCTCGTGCTGGGAATTGGTTGCGATCGTGGCACCCCGGAGGAGTTGGTGGAGCGGGGCGTGACCCAACTGCTCGCCCAGGCGCTCCTGTCCCCCGCCTCGGTGAAGGCCGTGGCCACCGTGGACCTGAAGGCGGACGAGCCGGCACTGCTGGCGCTGTGCCAGAAACATGGCTGGGCGCTCCAGACGTACACGGCCGCCGAGCTGGACGCGGTACCCGTCCCGACTCCATCGGAGACGGTGAAGAAGCACGTGGGCACCCGTGGCGTCGCCGAGCCGTCGGCACTGCTCGCCTCCGGGGCCACCGAGTTGCTCGTGCGCAAGCAGATCTACACCGAGCCCGGCGCCGGACGCTCCATGACGTTCGCCGTCGCACGCATCCCCCACTCTCCCCGAAAGGAGTCCGTCCATGTCTAGCGGAGGAGTCCTGTCCCTCGTCGGAATCGGCCCCGGCGATGGGGCCCACGCCACCCCCGCCGCCCTGGAGGCCATCCGCGAGGCCCAGGTCGTGGTGGGCTACCGCACCTACGTCAAGCTCGTGCGCCACCTGATCGAAGGCAAGGAGGTGGTGCAGACGGGCATGACGGAGGAGATTGGCCGGGCCCGCTCGGCGGTGGAGCGCGCCAGGGCCGGTGCCAACGTGGCGCTCATCTCCTCGGGAGACGCGGGGGTCTACGGCATGGCGGGGCTCGTCTTCGAGGTGCTGCGGGACATCGGTTGGAAGCGTGGTGATGCCCCCACCCTCCGGCTGATCCCCGGCATCACCGCGGCCAACTCCTGCGCGTCGCGCGTGGGGGCCCCACTGGTCCACGACAGCTGCACCATCTCCCTGTCGGACCTGCTCACCCCCTGGCCCGTCATCGCCAAACGCATCGACGCGGCCGCATCCGCCGACTTCGTCATCTCCCTCTACAACCCCGCCAGTGGGCGGCGCACCCGGCAGATCGTGGAGGCCCACTCCATCATCCGCCGCTACCGCGAGGGCACCACCCCGGTGGCGCTGGTGAAGGGCGCCTACCGCGAGGCGGAGAAGGTGGTGATGACCGATCTCGATCACTTCCTGGACTACGAGATCGGCATGCTCACCACCGTCATCGTGGGCAACTCCCACACGTTCCTCTTCGAGGGCTACATGGTGACGCCCCGAGGCTACACGCGGAAGTACACGCTGGAGGGAGACGTGCTGCCGGGACAGATGCCGGGCCGCTCGCTCGTTCTCCAGAACCAGAAGGAGGAGGTCTAGTCATGGCACGCGTGGGACGTCTGGCCGGAGCGCTGCTCGCCTCCACCGAGGGAGCCTTCTTCCTGGTGGGAGATCTCAAGGAGCCGTGTGACTGGGCGAAGGCGGGCTTCGAGCCCCCTGCTCAAGTTCCCGGGGCGGAGCTGCCCTTCGTGCGCCTCTCGCCGGTGCGCCCGGTGGAGGTGGCTCCGCCGCTGTTGGTGGTGGAGCTCGAGGGCGAGGCCCTGGCGCGGTTGCTCTTCGAGCGTCTGGTCATCCGCCGCAATGGCTCGGTGTCGGAGCGGCTGTGGCGGCTCGTCACCGAGCACGAGGCCCGGCCGGAGACGGACGCTCGTTGGTTGGCGCAGGTCCCCGGACACGTCTGGGAGTTGGTGCGCGACTCCGTCCTGCGCTGCTCCTGAGGAGAAGACAATGAAGGTCTACATCATCGGTGCGGGACCTGGAGATCCGAAGCTCATCACCGTGCGCGGGGCGGAGCTCGTCGAGCAGTGCCCCGTGGTGCTCTACACCGGCTCGCTCGTTCCGCAGGCCGTCATCGCCCGCGCCCGCCCTGGGGCCCGCGTGCTCGACTCCTCGTCGATGACGCTCGATCAGATCATCGACGTCTTCAAGGAGGCCCAGGCGGCGGATCACGACGTGGCCCGCGTGCACACGGGAGATCCCTCCATCTTCGGCTCCACCGCCGAGCAGATCCGCAGGCTCCAGGAGCTCGGCATCGACTACGAGATCATCCCGGGCGTCTCCTCCTTCACCGCAGCGGCCGCGGTGCTGGGCAAGGAGCTGACGCTGCCGGAGCTGTCCCAGACGGTCATCGTCACCCGGGCCGAGGGACGCACCCTCATGCCGGAGGGAGAGAAGCTGGAGGACCTGGCGCGCCATCGTGCCACCCTGGCGCTCTTCCTCAGCGCGGGGCTCATCCGCGACGTCGTGGAGCGGCTGCTGCCCTCCTACGGGCCGGACTGCCCGGTCGCCGTGGTGCAGAAGGCCACCTGGCCGGATCAGAAGGTGGTGCGCGGCACCCTGGCGGACATCGGTGACAAGGTGCGCGCCGAGCGCATCAACGCCACCGCGATGATCCTGGTGGGCGAGGTGCTGGAGGCGAAGGACTTCGCCAACTCGCGCCTGTACGACCCGACCTTCACCCACCGCTTCCGCAGGGGAACGGACGATGCACGCTGACCGTCCACGGCGCATTGCCATCACCGGCTCGGCCGGCGTGGGAAAGACGACGCTGGTGCACGCGCTGAGCCTCCGCCTCGGGCTGCCTGTCGTCCCCGAGGAGACGCGAGAGCTCATCACTCGCACCGGGAAGCGTCTGGAGGAGCTGCCCATGCCCGAGCGTGCGAACGTCCTCCGGGAGCTGTGGTCCACGCGCCGGGTGCGAGAGGCGGATCGGCGCGAGGGCTTCGTGGCGGACAACTGCGTCGCGGACTTCGCCGCCTATGCGCTCCAGCATGGGTGCTCGGAGCTCTTCCCGGACTTCTCCCAGACGCCGGCCCTCGTGGCTCACTACGACGCCGTCTTCGTCCTTCCCTGGGGCGCCCTGCCCTACGAGCGGGACGGAGTCCGCGGAGACAGCCCCATGGACGAGCTGCGCTACCAGCTCGTCCTCGAGTCGCTCCTGCGCCGCTCCATCCCCGCGTCGCGGTTGCACTTCATTCCGGACTCCTGCACCTCTCTGGAGGAGCGGGTGCGCTTCTGCGAGGAGACCCTCGGGCGCTCGCCGGACAAGGAGCGGGGCGGCTTCGTGACCCTGGTCGGTGCGGGGCCGGGAGATCCGGGGCTGCTCACCGTGCGCGCGAAGGCGTTGCTGCAACAGGCGGAAGTAGTGGCCTACGACGCCCTCATTCCTCCGGCGGTGCTCGCGGAGATCGGCCCCCAGGCGGAGCGCATCCTCGTGGGCCACCGCAACCAGGGCGCCACCCAGGCCGGCTATCGGCTGCACCCGGCGGTGCTCGAGCAGGCCCGTGCCGGGCGGCACGTGGTGCGGCTGAAGCAGGGAGATCCGTTCATCTTCGGACGGGGTGGCGAGGAGGCGGAGGAGCTGCTCGAGGCGGGCATCCCCTACGAGGTGGTTCCAGGCGTCTCGTCCGCGCTCGGAGCCGCGGCCTACGCCGGCATCCCGCTGACGCACCGGGAGCACGCCTCCGACGTCTCCTTCGTCACCGGGCACGACATCGAGGGGCCCCGGAGCCACACCTGCTGGGAGAAGCTGGGCGCCGCTGGAGGCACGCTGGTGCTCTTCATGGCCACGCGGAAGCTGGAGGCCAACCTGGCCCGGCTGGTGGAGTGTGGACGCAGCCCCCAGACGCCCGCGGCCTACATCGCCTCGGCCACCACGCCCGAGCAGGTCGTGTTGGTGGGCACGCTGGAAACGCTCGCCGCGCAGGTGCGGGAGCGCAACGCGTTGGGACCTCCGGCCCTGGTGGTGGTCGGTGACGTGGTTCGGTTGCGCGAGCGCCTCGCCTGGTTCGAGCGGCGAGCACACGGGAGCGGGACATGAGCGCGAAGACACCCAGGGGATTGCTGGTCGTCTACACGGGGGATGGCAAGGGGAAGACCACCGCCGCGCTCGGGGTGGTGTTCCGCGCGCTGGGCCGGGGCATGAAGCCCGCGGTGGTGCAGTTCATCAAGGGCAAGTGGAAGACGGGCGAGCGCACCTTCGCGGAGACGCTGCCGGGCCTCGTCTTCCTCACCATGGGCCGGGGCTTCACCTGGGAGAGCGAGGACCTCTCCCGGGACAAGCGGGCCGCCCAGGAGGCGTGGGCCGAGGCCCGGCGCCTGATGACGAGCGGCGAGCACGAGGTGGTGGTGCTCGATGAGCTGACGTACGTCATCAACTACGGCTTCGTCCCCGTGGAGGAGGTGCTGGAGGCACTGTCGGCACGGCCCTCTCACGTGCATGTGATCATCACCGGCCGCTCCGCCCCGGAGCCGCTGATGGCCGCCGCGGAGCTCGTCACCGAGATGAAGTGCGTGCGCCATCCCTTCGAGAAGGGCGTTCCCGCCCAGGTGGGGCTCGACTTCTGATGGACGGCACTCCTCACATTCCCCGGCTGGTGGTCGCGGGCACCGCCAGCGGCGTGGGCAAGACGACGGTCATGGTGGCCCTCACCCGGGCGCTCCAGGCACGCGGCCTGAAGGTGGCCACCTTCAAGTGCGGCCCGGACTACCTCGATCCGAGCTACCACGCGCGCACCACCCAGGCGCCGTGCCACAACCTCGACGGCTGGCTGATGGGCCGCGATGCCGTCATCTCCACCTTCCGCCATGCCAGCCAGGGCTGCGACGTGGCCCTCATCGAAGGCGTGATGGGGCTCTACGACGGGGCCTCGCCTGACTCGGAGGAAGGGTCAGCGGCGCAGGTGGCCAAGTGGTTGGCGGCGCCCGTGCTCGCGGTGGTGGACGCCTCGGGCATGGCGCGCACCATCGCCGCCATCGGCACCGGGCTGGCGGCCTTCGATCCGCAGCTGAAGTTGGCGGGCGTGTTCGCCAACCGCGTGGGGAGCCGCGGCCACCTGGAGCTGCTCCAGCGCGCGGCGCTCGGCACGGGAGTTCCGGTGGTGGGCGGGCTCCCCGAGCAGGAGGCGCTCACCTTCCCCGCGCGCCACCTGGGTCTCCTCACCGCCTCCGAGGAGAGCATTCCCACGCAGCGCCTCGACGCCTGGGGAGCGCTCCTCTCCGAGTGGAACGACGCGGCCACCTTCCTGCGCCTCGCCGGGGAAGCCCCCGCGCTGCCGGAGGCACCGGAGGAAGAACGCCGGCAGGCCCCCGTCACCTGCCGCATCGCGGTGGCGCAGGATGCCGCCTTCCACTTCTACTACGCGGACAACCTGCGGCGGCTCGAGCGGCTCGGCGCGCGGTGCGTGCCCTTCTCGCCGCTCTCGGACACGGCACTTCCGCCGGACGTGCATGCCCTTTATCTGGGAGGCGGCTATCCGGAGCTGCATGCGCGACAGCTGGCCGACAACCATGCCATGCGCCGCGCCATCTCCGAGTTCTCCGCGCGAGGCGGCCCCATCTACGCCGAGTGCGGAGGGATGATGTACCTCAGCCAGGGTCTCCGCACGCTCGATGGCCAGGACTACCCCATGGTCGGGCTGGTGCCCGGGGTGGCGGTGATGGCGCCCAAGCTGCAGGCGCTCGGCTACGTGGAGGTGGAGACGACGGTGCGCACCGTACTGGGTGGCGCGGGGCTGCGCTTCCGCGGGCACCAGTTTCGCTACTCCACGTTGGAGGGAGTCCCCACCCACGGCGGAACCCTGCGCATCCGTCGGCGTCGCGGCGGCGTCACGCACACCGAGGGCTTCGGTCCGCCCAACGTGCTGGCCTCCTACGTCCACGCCCACTGGGCCTCCAATCCCCTGGTCGCCGAGGGGCTCGTGAGCTCCGCGCGCGCCTTCAAGGAGCAGCGGACATGAAGGCCGCCGTCGCCACGCCGGAGGTGGAAGCGCCCTCGCTGGAGGGAGGCGGGCGACTGCTGGTGGTGCGCTTCGACCGTCCGCACGCCGTCCTCTCCTGGGCCGTCATCAACGGAGGCCGTCGGCGCGCACGGGCGGTGGTGTGGCGGCAGGTGCGCGATGACGAGCTCGTCCCGGGAGTGGATCCGGTGGCCCTGCTCGCGGCGAGTCTCGGAGAGTCGTCCGAGGAGACGGTGGGCCTCCTCACCTCGCGAGACGTGTCCACCTTCGACGACGTGCGCCTTGCTTCCGGTGCGCTCTCGGCGCGCTGCGTGGCCACCGTGGGCCTGGGCAACGCGCTGGCGGCCGGAGATGAGCCCGGGCCGCTGCGCAGCGTGGGCACCATCAACCTCCTGTGTCAGCTGTCCCGTCCCTTGTCTGAGGGGGCGCTGGTGGAGGCGGTGGCGCTGGCGGCCGAGGCCCGGACGGCGGCTCTCATGGAGGCACGTGTCCCCAGCCGCCGGTCACTGCGGGCGGCGACCGGAACGGGCACCGACTGCATCGTGGTGGCGGCGCCGGAGGGGCCCGGAGGCGAGACGTACGTGGGCAAGCACACCCGGCTCGGCAGCCTGTTGGGTGGCGCGGTGCGTGAGGCCACCTCGCGAGGCATACGCCGGTGGCTGGAAGAGCGAGGTGTCCGGTGAGCGGAAGAATCATCCTGGTGGGCGGCGGTGTGCGCTGCGGCAAGAGCCGCTTCGCCCTAGAGCTGGCGCAGGCGATGGGACCACGGCGCACCTTCGTCGCCACCTCCGAGCCCTTCGATGACGAGATGCGCGAGCGCGCGCGTCGCCACCGTGAGGAGAGGACGGGCCGCTTCGAGACGGTGGAGGAGCCGCGCCGGTTGTGCGAGGTGCTGGAGGCGGACACGGCGGACGTGGCGGTGGTGGACTGCGTGACGCTGTGGCTGTCCAACCTCCTGCTCCGGGGGGATGAACCGGAGGCCATCCTCGGCGAGGTGGATCGACTGGTGGGCGTGCTTCAGCGGCGGCGGAGCGCCACCATCCTGGTGACGAACGAGGTGGGAATGGGACTCGTCCCCGAGTCGCCGCTGGGACGCACCTTCCGCGACGTGAGTGGTGGAGCGCACCAACGCCTGGCGGCAGCGGCGGACGAGGTGTACTTCGGCGCGCTCGGGCTGCTGCTGCGGCTGAAGCCGGGGAGCCTGGTGGTGGGGGCCGCCGGATGATGCTGGACGGAGGAACGCACGCGGCGCTGGTGCTGGGGCTCGCGCTCGCGGTGGACCTCATCTGGGGCGAGCCGCCCACGCCGGTGCACCCCGTGGTGTGGATGGGCCGCCTGCAGCGGCGCCTGCGCCGGCTGGCACCCCGTGCGCCCCTTCCCGCGTTCCTCCATGGACTGGGAATGGCGATCACCGGACCCGTCGTCTTCGGACTCGGAAGCTGGGCACTGATCCACCTCGTCTCTCCCTGGCCTCTCTTGCAGATCGCTCTGGAGGTGTACCTCCTCAAGAGCGCCTTCGCGGTGCGGGCCCTGGCCGAGGCGGGACTGGCCGTCTTCCACGCCCTGCACAAGGGGGATGATCCGGCGGCGCGCCTGGCCCTACGCAGCCTCGTGTCGCGCGACACCTCGGGCCTCGAGCCCCCGCTGCTGGCTGCGGCGGCGGTGGAGTCGGTGGCGGAGAACACCTCGGACTCGGTGGTGGCTCCCCTGCTCTTCTTCGCGGTGGCGGGAGTTCCCGGTGCGCTCGCCTACCGGGCGGCCAATACGCTGGACGCGATGATTGGATATCGCGGCGAGCTGGAGTGGCTGGGCAAGGCCGCCGCCCGGCTGGACGACGTGCTCAACCTGGTGCCGGCGCGTCTGTCCGCGGCGCTCCTCGTGCTGGCGTGCGCGCTGTGTGGTGCCTCTCCCGCCCGGGCGGTGCTCTCCTGGTGGCGAGACGGCTCCGCCACCGAGAGCCCCAACGCCGGCCGTCCCATGGCGGCGGTGGCCGGGGGCCTGGGCGTGGAGTTGGAGAAGGTGGGGCACTACCGGCTGGGAACGGGAGGACGCCAGCCGCGAGCGGAGGACATCCGCCGCGCGGTCTTCCTCATGGTCGCGGCCTCGCTGCTGGCCGCTGCGTTGACGGCCGCCTATGTCGGCGGGGAGGGATTCCGTGTTGCCCTTGCCTCGCCCTGAGTTGCAGCACCTGGAGCCCGCTCCGCACGGAGGGGACGCCGCGCCAGGGTGCGTGGACTTCAGCACGGGAGTCTCCCCACTGCCGCCTCCGGAGGCGGTGCTCGAGGCCTTCCGCGCCGCCGACGTGCGGCGCTACCCCCACCCCACGGCCCTTCCCCTGAGGGAGCCCCTCGCGAGGCTCCATGGGCTGCCGCTCGATGGAGTGGTGGTGGGCAATGGCTCGGTGGAGCTCATCTGGGCCCTGGCTCGCGCCTTCGCGGGCCCGGGGCGTCACGCGCTGGTGCTCACCCCTGCCTTCGGGGAGTACGCGCAGGCGGTGCGCGCCAGCGGAGCCTCGGTGGAAACGCTGGCCGCGAAGGGGCCGCCCTTCGAGTGGGATCTCGAGGTGTTGCTCGCCACGCTCCGCCGCCAGAAACCTTCCCTCCTCTTCGTGTGTCGGCCGAGCAATCCCTGCCTCGCCGTGTTCCCGCTGGAGGCAATACGCGCCGCCGCGGCCGCCGCGCCCGAAACCCTGGTGGTGGTGGACGAGGCCTACCAGCCGCTCTTCGAGGGCGTGGAGCCCATGCGCCCGGAAGGCAACATCGTCGTGCTGCGTTCCCTCACCAAGGTGTTCGCCCTGCCGGGGCTGCGGCTCGGCTACCTGCTGGGAGAGCCTCGGCTGGTGCGCGCGGTACAAGCAGCCCTCCCACCGTGGAACGTGTCGGCCCCGGCGCTGGCGGCGGGCCGGGAGGCACTCGAGTGCCTCGGGCAGGTGGACGTGGTGCGCACGGAGATCAGCCGGCTGCGGAGAGCACAGCAGACGCTCCTCACCGAGGCTGGCGCCCAGGTGGACGCCACCGGAGGCACGTTCCTGCTGTGCCGGGTGCCCGAGGCCCGCCCCTTCGCCGCCGCCGCCGTCCAGGCCGGCATCCGGGTGCGCGACTGCACCAGCCTGGGCCTCCCCCACCACATCCGCCTCGGAGTGAGACCCGAGTCGGACCATGCCCTTCTGCGCTCCGCCTGGCGGCGCGTCCGGGAGACATTCGAATGAAGGCCCGTACCCTGATGGTCCAAGGCACTGCTTCCAGCGTGGGCAAGAGCCTGCTGGTGACGGCCCTCTGCCGCATCTACGCGCGGCGGGGCTTCAAGGTGGCGCCCTTCAAGTCGCAGAACATGGCGCTCAACTCGGCGGTGACGCCGGATGGGGCGGAGATTGGCCGCGCCCAATATGCCCAGGCCGAGGCGGCGCGCGCGGTGCCGTGCGCGGAGATGAACCCCATCCTCCTCAAACCGGAGACGACGTCCGGCTCGCAGGTGGTGGTGATGGGCAAGGTGCTGGGGAGCATGCACTTCCGTGACTACCACCGGCGCAAACCCGAGCTGCGCGAGGTGGTGGGCCAGGCGTTGGACACCCTCCGCGAGCGCCATGAGCTGGTCATCATCGAGGGAGCGGGCAGCCCGGCGGAGGTGAACCTCAAGGACCGCGACCTCGTGAACATGTGGGTGGCCGAGCGCGCCGACGCCCCGGTGGTGCTGGTCACGGACATCGAGCGAGGCGGAGCGCTGGCGGCGCTGGTGGGCACGCTGGAGCTGCTCGAGCCCCCCGAGCGGGAGCGGGTGCGAGCCCTGGTGGTGAACAAGTTCCGCGGTGACCCTTCCCTCTTCCAGGGAGGCGTGAGCTTCCTCGAGAAGAAGTGTGGCATCCGCGTGGCCGGAGTCATCCCCCACCTGGGAGACACGGGCATCGCCAGCGAGGATTCACTGGACCTACGGCCCGGAGAGGCGAACGGCGGGGCACTCGTGAGCATCCTGAAGCTGCCGCGCCTGTCCAACTTCGATGAGTTCGAGCCACTGATGCGCGAACCAGGGTTGGAGGTGCGCTGGTGCGAGCGGCCCGAGGAACTGGAGGGCGCGAGGCTCGTCATCATCCCAGGCACCAAGTGCACGGCGAACGACCTGCGCTGGATGAGGCGCACCGGACTGGCGGGGGCGCTGGTGCAGCGGGTGCACGCCGGGCAGCCGGTGCTGGGCATCTGCGGTGGCTACCAGATGCTGGGCGAGCGCATCCTGGATCCGCTGGGCGTGGAGTCACCGGAGCCGGACGTGGCGGGGCTGGGCCTGCTGCCGGTGGTGACGCGCTTCGAGAAGGAGAAGGCCACCTCGCCGGTGTCGCTGCGACTCGGGGAGGGACTGCCAGGAATGCGCACCGCCGGAGGCATGGAGGTGCGGGGATACGAAATCCATTGTGGCCGGGTAACGGTGGCGCCGGAGGCGCGGCCCTTCGGCACGTGGTTGCAGCGCGGGAATGAAGCGTGCCAGCAAGCCGAGGGCTGCGTCGCGGCTGGAGGCGCAGTGGCCGGAACCCTCGTGCACGGCCTCTTCGAGAACGAGTCGGTGCGGCGAGCGGTGCTGACGGAGCTCGGCGTGACGGCGGGCGCATCACGGGCCGATCCCTACGAGGTGCTCGCCGACCACTTCGAGAAGGCCCTGGACCTCGCCTACCTCGACCGGATGGTGGGGCTGTGAACGGACGGACGAGCGCGAGTTGGATCATTCCGGCACCGGACCAGGTGGCGGCGGACCGTGCGCATGAAAGGCAGTCGCGCCTCACCAAGCCTCCGGGGAGCCTGGGAGTACTGGAGGAGGTCGCGGTGAAGCTGGCCGCCCTGCAAGGCACGCCGCTGCCCCGGAGCCGGCCCGCGGCGGCCCTGCTCTTCGCGGCGGATCATGCCGTCACCCGCCACGGAGTCTCGCCCTACCCTTCGGCCGTCACCGCGGCCATGGTGGAGAACTTCCTGCGGGGGGGGGCGGCCTCCAGCGTCCTGTGCCGACAACTGGGCGTACCGCTGCGTGTGGTGGACGTGGGCGTGCTGCGACCGCCCGCGCGACCCCCTGACGAGGGTGTCTCCTTCCGGCGCGACCCGGTGGCGGACGAGCCGGGGGGAGACCTGCGGGTGGAGGACGCGATGAGCGAGGCCACCTTCCGGCGTGCGCTGGCGGCGGGGGCCGAGGAGGTGGACCAACTCCCGGACGACGTGCGCCTCGTCATGCTGGGAGAGATGGGCATCGGCAACACGACCGCGGCGGCGGCGGTGGCGGCCCTGCTCCTCGGGAGCAAGGCGGAGGAGATGGTGGGCCGGGGCACGGGGGTGGACAACGCGGGCCTCGCGCGCAAGGTGGAGGTGGTGGGTGACGCGGTGCGGCGGCTCGAGGGTGCTGGCCCCGAGCGCGCCGTTCAATCCGCGGGAGGAAGGGACATCGCGGCCCTGGTGGGGGCGGCGGCACGAGCCATCGAGCGACGCAAGGCGGTGCTGGTGGACGGCTTCATCGTCTCGGTGGCCATGCTGGCGCTGGAGCGGATGGCACCGGGCGCGAGGGAGTGGATGCTGTTCGCCCACCGCTCGGCCGAGGCGGGCCACCGGCACGTCCTGGAGGCACTCGGCGCGAGGCCGATGCTCGACCTGGGGCTGCGACTGGGCGAAGGCAGTGGCGCGCTGACGGCGCTGCCGCTGGTGGACGCCGCGTGCGCACTGCATGCGGGCATGGCCACCTTCGAGGAAGCCGGAGTCCCGGACCGGGGGCAGGGCTGATGCAACTTCCTCCCGTGCTGCGGGGGGCCCGCGCGGCCTTTGCCTTCTACACCCGCATTCCCGTCGGAGGTTTTCCCTACAGCCCGGCCGACTGGCAGTGGGCCTCGGGGTGGTTTCCGCTGGTGGGAGCCTGCCTCGGTGGGCTGCTGGCGCTGGTGTGGCTGGCCGTCGAGCGCGCGGGACCGTTCGCCGCCGCCGCGCTGGTGGTGGGCATGGGGATGCTGCTCACGGGGGCATTCCACGAAGACGGGCTGGCCGACACCGCGGACGCGCTCGGTGGGGCGTACGAGCGTGCGCGCCTCTTCGAGATCCTCAAGGACAGTCGCATCGGCTCCTTCGGCGCGGCGGCGCTGGTCGTAGTACTGGTGCTACGCATCGCGCTGCTCGCGCGACTCCAGGCGATCGCGCCCCTGGCCCTCGTGCTCACCGGGTGCCTGGCACGAACCCCGCCCATCTGGCTGATGGTCGCCCTCCCCTACGTGACGAGCAATACGACCTCACGCAGCCAGAACGTGGCACGCATCACCGGCGCCCAGGCGATGCTGGCCACGGCCTGCCCCATCGTGATGATGGGCGCGTTCCTCTGGACGGGCTGGCTGGAGACGACCACGGCGTGGGCGCTCCTGGCGGCGGCCGGCCTCACGGCGCTCGTGTGTGGCTGGCGCTTCTGGGTGCGCGCTGGAGGCATCACGGGAGACTTCCTTGGAGCCACGCAACAGATAGCGGAATGCAGCCTCCTGCTCGTCCTGGCGCTGACACGCGGCGACGCGGCCTGACGGGAGGCTCCTTCTACACGGGCTCCCTGGCGGACGTGGTGCGACGCGCGAACCGGGTCTTCCGTCAGGGATTCGCGGCCGGAGCCATGGGACTCGCGACCGGAGCCGCGGGCTCCGCGGCCGGAGCCTGGGTCTTCGGGCCAGATACCGAGGATATCCGCTGGTCCATGAGCGTGGCCGACTCCGCGCCGCCGACCGCGTTGAGAATGGCCTGACCGCGTTCGTCGACGAGCCGGGTGAACAACTGCTGGGCGTAGCCGAAGATCACCGCCCAGGCGATGATCTGCGCCGACGAATCGAGGTTGGACAGGCCTGGAACGAACTCGCCCCGCATGAGGAGGAGCCCCAGGACGGCGGTCAGGGCGCCGGTGGGCAGCTTGAGGAGCGCGAGGGCCAGGGGGACGCTGTGCGGAATCACGGTGCCCCGGAGCTGCCGCAGGGACACGGCCGCGGCCAACGCGGCGGAGATGAGGCCGATCAGCTCGACGAGCAGGTAGTCCAAGCTGCTCGTGAGCCCGTAGGGATTCGCGCCCTCCGTCCCGCTCGCCGTCGGGCAGACGACCCTGCCCTCGGGTTGGAAGCAGAGGGGCATGAGATTCGGACTCATGGCCATGACGACGCCGAGAGTGACGGCGAGCACCATGAGGCAGAGGGAGATGCCATACACGATGTTGCGGAAACTGCGGACGCGCACGTACTCGCGTTCCTGTGCCAGCAGGGCGGCCTGGAGCGCGGTGATGACGGTCTCGCGGTTCGCCTCGGCCAGCTTCGGGGTGACGGATGACTTCACCAGTCCCTCGACCGCCAGCCTGCGCGGATCCCGCGCGGGGAGATGTTCCCGGAGGGTGGCGATGAGCTCGGGTATCCGTGCTTCCAGATCCGCGAGGGGCATGTACCGCAGCATCAGGCAGTACGCCGCGTGGATGTTCGTCTCGACGGTGTCGATCAACGCACCACTCCGGCCCCAGGGAAACCGCCGCTGGTCGGCGGCGCGGCAGGCGGCATCCAGACGATCATTCGCCTCCCTGGCGAGCGTCTGCGCGTTGGGGGCCGCGTCCTTATGCGCCTTGCTGTCCTCGCAGAGCGCCTTCAGCTCGGCGATGCGGGCCAGCGCTCGCTGTCCCCAGGACCAGGTGCCCATCTGGGAATGGGTGCCAGATCCCGATGAAGCCGTCGCGGTCCCCATGATCACCTCCAATTGGGCCCCGTGAGTCCTCCCGCGGTCGGGAAGCGCGGGCCCGCCATGTCAAACATGAGCAGTGGCGCACGCGCCGTGTACCCCGCCACCGCCCAGGCACCGACACGCCGTGCGACCGCCGACTCCCGTTACTCCATCACCGTGGAGGCCAGCATGACGGCGAACATCCCTTGGGGCAGGTTCTCCACGCGCTCCTTGTTGACGTAGTTGGCGTAGTCGACCTGGACTCCCATGCCCTGAACGGAGTCGCGAACCACCACGTGCCCGTCCGGTCCGTAGGTGATTTTCGACTTCACGCCCTCCCACCCCTTCTGGGCCACACGGGCGTAATCGTCGCTGATGTAGCCGAGGGTCACGGCCTTCTTCAGAGCATAGACGAACATGGCACTGCCCGAGGTTTCCAGCCAGTTGTCCGGCTGATCTCCCTTGTCGAGCACCTGGTACCACAAGCCGGTGACCGGATCCTGCGTGCTCTTCAAACCCTCGGCCACGTTCCGCAAGATGTCCTGGATGTCCTGATGGTCGGAATGGCCGCTGGGGAGGTGCTCGAGCGTATCGACCAGGGCCATCGCCAACCACCCCATGCTGCGGTTCCAGTGGATGGGGGAGACTCCCGTATCAGGATTTGCCCACGCGACGTTCCGATCCGCATCCCATGCATGGAAGTGGAGCTTCGTCGTGGGATTGTAGGTGTGCTGGTGGATGAGCTTGATCTGCTTGACCACCGTATCGAAGGACTCGGTTCGTGCCTCCTCCGACGTCGCGAACTCGGCACCGTACTGGGCGATGTACGGCCCCGCCATGTAGATGCCGTCCAGCCACATCTCGTTGGGATACCTGGTCTTGTGCCAGAATCCACCCTCCGAGTTCACCGGAAAGTCAGCGTACCTGGCGCGGATGTTCGCCGCCGCGAGCTTGTACTTCGGATCCTGGGTGGCCTCGTACAGAGGGAAGAACAGATTGGCGGGCTGGATGAGGTCCAGGTTGTGTTCGTCGGGATATGACGGAATGTTCCCGTTGCTGTCGACGTACTTGTCCACCCATGTCTTGATGTAGTCCAGGTACCGCCGGTCCTGCGTCTTCTCATGGAGCCGGGCAAACCCGACGAAGAGCACGCCGTTGGTGTACTCCCACCGCTTGGTCGTAATCGTGTCCGGGTCTGGCCACTCCTTGATGATGGAATTGGCCAGTGCCACGCCGACGCTCGGAGCACCGCTCGGAGGAGCAGGTTCATCCGGAGCGCATGATGTGCCTGCCAGGGCAGCGCCCAATACACCCATCAACGCCAGGGACTGGAATGACACTCTCGACGCAACCATTGTCTACCCCCTATTCGTGACACGTGAACTTCAGGCCTTTCGCAATCATGGGGCCCGCCATTGAAAGCGTCATCAGGGCTGTTCCGACCATCACTTCCTCTCGAGCCCAGACAATGCCCCGCCTTGTGATGACATGGCGGGGTGGACGGAATGCCAGACTATGAGAGGGAAAGCCGTTCCCGTCTAACTCAGAGTCCGCATCGATGAATGCCGTTCGTGAATCGATCGATCCCGCCGACCGCGCGGGTCCGTGACCGAGCGCGCGGATCCAGGATCGACGCAATGCGTTGATAGTGCAATGCGTTGCTGACACAGCTCGAGCGGAAGCACAAGCCGGCGGGAGGAGCAAGCATGCGGGCTCACTCCTGCCTGATGGGCAGATGAGGGAGAGCAGGCTCGCCCGCACGGGTGGAGCGCCCGTTTACCGCTCAGCCGAGCGGCGCCTCCAGGGCGGCCGGAGCCACGGCCTCGAGCGCGCGGGAGTAGCCGACCAGCGAGGCCGTCGTCTCTCCGCGCAGCGACTTGTTGATGGCCATGGCGGCCTTCGCACCCTCGGCCGCCGCCACGATCACCCACTTCACGTCGTGCGAGGCGTCCCCCACGACCCACAGGCCGGGCACGTTCGTCCCCTCCAGCCTCCCCGTCTTCACCGCGCCCTTCCGGTTGAAAAGGCACCCCAGCCGCTCGGCCAGATCCGCGCGCGGGCGGGTGGGACCATGGAAGAAGAGGGCCCGCCGGAGCACGCGCTCTCCATTGCGCAGCACCACCGCCGCCAGGAGTCCATCCTGTCCCTCGAGCCGAGCCACCCGCTCGCCGCGGACCTGGATGCGGTGGCGCGCCAGGAGGAGGCGATCTTCCTCGCCCAACCGGGAAGGGCCATCGGTGAAGAAGATCACGTCATCGCTCCAGCTGGTCAGGGCCAGCGCCAGCTCCGCCGCCTCGTGACCCCGGCCGTAGGCGGCGAGGGGCTGGCCGCGCACCTCCCACCCATCGCAGTAGGGACAGTGGTGGACGCTTCGTCCGTATAGGGGCTCGATTCCCGGGACGCGCGGCAGCTCGTCCACCACGCCGGTGGCCAGCAGCAGACGGCGACAGACCTTCCGCGAGCCATCATCGAGAATCACCTCGAATGTCGTCTCGCAACGCCGCGCGTCCACCGCTCTGGCCTGTCGCACCTCCACGTCGTAGCGGGCGAGCTCCTCCCGGGCGAGCCTGCGGATTTCCTCGGGCGGGGTGCCGTCCCGGGTCAGGAAGCCATGGGCGGCGTGGCTGGCGCCATTGCGATACTCGCCGCTGTCCAGCACCAGCACCTTGCGGCAGGCCCGCCCCAGCATGAGCGCCGCGCTCAGACCGGCCGGACCGCCTCCCACGACGATGACATCCCACATGGCTTGCGCTCCAGACCCGAGGTGACCCACGCACCCCGCTCCATCAGAGACGCTAGGGTGGGTGGGATTGCCGGAGGAGCGCCGTGCCGGATTCAGAGGCTCGTCCGCTCCAGGACCTGGCGAACCACCGGACGCGCCCCCCGCATTGGACGGAGTCGTCTGAACTGTCAGCGCGAAGGCCTCGGGTCCAGGACGCGCCCGAGGAACAGCACCGCTGCCGTCTCCACGTGCCGGATGAGGAACAGGAACGGGCGGTTCACCTCCACCACCTGGGGCATGCCCCCGATGTGGAACACGCGCGTCGCCGCCGCCGCCTCTGCTCCCTTCTCATCCACCGTGAGCGAGGCGTCGTGCATCAGTCTGCCCGTCAGGGGCTCTCTCGTCGGGGTCATCCCTGACAGGTCCACGTCCGGCTCGAACAGCGCGGAAAGCCCCAGCCGCTCCGCCAGCCCCGTCAGGTCCACGTGCTGGTCGAAGCCGAAGCGAGGCATCCGCAGCACGAAGCTCTCCCACGTCCGCTGTGCCAGCAGCGTCTCCAGGCGCTCGCCGCTCAGCAGCCGCTCGAAGCGCTCGAAGAAACCCGCCTCCGGCAACAGCACCACCATCGAAGTCTGGCGTCCCCGGTAGGGCAGCTCGAGGAGCTGACACCGCGGCCCCCGGGCGTACCCGAAGCACCCCTCCCGGCCCATCATCGGCACCGTCACCTGCTGCCCGTCGAGCAGGTGGAAGGGCGCCTCCCGGGTGTCGTCGTCGAAGGGCTTCTCCCAGCGAGAGCGGAAGTACACCGCGTTGGCCAGCACGTACCGGGTGGCCCTCGGCAGGCCCTCGGGTGGGGCGATGGCCGGGATGCGCCCCCGGGTCTGCTCGTGCACCCACGCGTTGAGGGCCTGGCTTGCCGCTTCCGGCGCTCCCGCGAAATCCACCGGCGTGGGCCTGACGCCGAATGCCTCCGCCAGCTCCGCCACATACTCCTGTCGCAGCGGATGGCCCTCCTGGGGCCAGAAGCCGTTCGCCGACACCAGCGCGAACCCCTCGTCCCCCGCCTGGGGGGAAGACTCCTGGGACGCGGACACGTGCAGCCTCTCGGTGAGGGCTCGTAGGGCGGCGGACAGGAGCGAGGGCTCCGCGGCCCAGTGCAGCGCCCGCCGCAGGGCCGCCTCCGTGTGGCCCCTCGTGCCGCGCAGCACCAGCGCCAGCAGCGTGAAGACCGACAGCGGAGAGAAGACGCGGTTGCCCTCGCCCTCTCTCAGCGCCGCGTACAGCGTGAGGGCAAGCTCCCGTAGAGCCCACGCCGCGTCCTCCGGGGCTCCTGTCACGGCGTCTGGAGGCTCCTGGGCGGGCCCGGCCCCCAGCGCCTGGAGCGTTGCTTCCACGGCCTCGCGGACCTTCGGCTCCCCGTCCGTCCGCCGCGCCTCCGCGCGCCGCAGCAGCTGCGCATCCCGCTCGGAGAGATCACCGAGCGCCCACACCGCCGCCTCGCGCACCCGGGCTTCCGCGTCCTCCAGTCCCGCCACGAGCGCCTCACGCAACGCCGGATCCAGCGTCCCGCCGCGCAACGGACCGATCACCGATAGCACCGCCGCGCGAGCCTCGGGCCCCAGGCCCGGCAGCCGCACCAAGAGCTCCGGCAGCAGCCCGCCCGCCCGAAGCCCCAGGATCCGGAGCTCGACGATGGCGGCTTCCCGCGCGTCCTCCGCCGCCGATTCCAGCTGCCGAGCCAGCCGAGCCAGCGACTCCGCCGTGGGCCGCCGCAGCACCCGCAGCGCCTCGTGCGCCGCGCTGCGGACCCGCGGGTCCTCGTCACGGGAGAAGGCCAGGAGGCGCTCGATGAGCTCTGGCCGCTCCCCCACGACGTGCCACAGGTGCACGTGCGCGGAGTCCTGGACCCACGGCGACTCGTCTTCCAGCGCCTTCACCAGCTCCCGCAGCGCTCCGTCTCCCTCGGGCTTCTGCCGCGCGAGCACTTCCAGCAGGCTGGGCCGGACCCCTCTTTCCGCCTGAGGGAGCACTTCGCAGAGCAGGGCCTCCAACTCGGCGCGCGCAGTGCCCATCCGCCCCACCACCTCCGCCGCCTCCACTTGAAGCATGCCAAGGCCCGTCCGCACGCACTGGAGCAGCACCGGCACCGCCTCCGCCGCGAGGGGCCCCAGCGCGTCCACGGCCCTCACCAGCTCGAGCTTGAGCAGCGGCGGGGCGGGCAGCCCCGTCACCTCGTCGATGCCCTCCCCGAAGGCCGAGTCCGGCAGTCCCAGCAGGCGCACCAGCACGGGCACTACCGCGCGCTCCCCCAGCCGCGCCAGGGTGAGCGCCACCCCTCCTCGCACCACATCCCTCAGTCCCGGGTCCTCCAACGCCGCGAAGAGCCTGGGGACAACGGCCTCCGTCGTGGGGCCGCGCCGGGCCAGCGACGCCGCCGCCCGCGCCCCCACCTGGGGCTCAACATCTATCAGAGCATCCACCAGCGCCTGCGCCACCTCGGGCCTCACGGGCGCGAGTTCCTCGAGCACCTCCGCCGCTGCTTCCCGGACCGCCGCCTCCGCGTCCGTCCTCAGCGCGTCGAGCAGCACCGGCACGGCTTCGTCCCGGAGGCCTGGCACGCGCAATCCGTGGACTGCCTCCGCGCGCAGGGAAGCCCCCTCCAGCTCCAATACCGCCTGGCGCTCTCCCTCCCGCTCGGAGCGCAGGTGCTGCAGCAGTGCCTCGGGCTCGAGCCGTGCCGCCCGCAGGACCTGGACGCACGCCCCGCGCACCCGTGCGTCCGCGTCTCCCAATCCCCGGCGCAGGCCGGCGAGCGCCGCGGGCACCTCGCCCGCCGTCAACAACAGCCGCGCGCCGATGTAGCGCCGATCCGCGTCCGGCCGTTCGAGCAGCTCCACCAACTGCGTGGAGAGCGGCTGACACACATGGCGGGTCACCGTGCTCTCTACCACCTGGAGCAGCTTCGCGACGGTCCGCTGCCGCTCCGGCTCGGGTGCCTCCAGCGCGGCGTTCACCAGCAGCACGAGGGCCGCCGCGTCCCGGCGAATCCGCTCCACCTCCCAGGTGAGTACGTCTCTCAGCTCAACGGGCTGGCTCATGGGCGCCAGCGTGAGCGAGCACCCGTGTCCCGGCAAGGGCCTTCATTTGCCACCCGAGCAAAGTTCATGGCAGGCAAGGCCCATGCAGCAACGACTCGACGGTTTCCGCCGCTTCCACCTCGCCACCGGATGCGCCTTCCTGATCGCGGGCCTCTTCGTCCTCGTCTACCGAGGCCCCGGCGGGCGCTTCACACGCGGTACGCTGGGGGATCTCTTCGTCGTCGGCTTTCTCTATCACCTGCTCAGCCTCTTCTGGCGAGGCCCCGCCGCGGCTCGTGCGGGGGGCCATCGCCGTGCTGGCCCTCGGAATCGACTCCCAGCACCCCGGAGGTCGAGGCGCAGTACGCCTGCCCCATTGATCGTCCCTGCCCCGGCACCACCACGTGCGTGAACGGGCTGTGCCGCGACTGCAACACCCAGCCCTGTTGGTAGCCGGATCTGCTTGGAGCACACCGGGCCCCCTGTGTCAGGTCCGCCGCGTCCAGAACTGGAGGTCCCGTCTCTCTTCAGAAGCTATAGCCCATGCCGAACTGGAAGCTGCGCGGCGGCCCCACCAGGATCGTGGGCTTGCCGAAATGAGGGTTCGCGGGCTCTGTCTCCGGTGGAATGAACCCGTCGTATCCGCCGAAGTTCTTGGTGTTGAAGAGATTGAAGCACTCGGCGAAGGCGCTGATCCGGTTGCCCTTGGAGATCGTGAAGTCCTTCGCCAACCGGACATCCACCTGGCTGAACTGGATGAAGCCCTCCGCCCGGCCTCCATTGGTGCGGAGCACGAACTCGGTGGGACCGAAGCCCTTGGACGCATCGGAGATGGTGTAGGGCAAGCCGCTTCCCAGGGTGATCAGCGTGGACAGCTTGAACTCCAGGGGCAGCCCCACGATGCCGGAGAGCACGAGCCGATGGCGCTCGTCTCTGGCGGTGGGGGTGATGGGGCTGTCCTTGATGGTCGGGTAGTCGAAGTTGAAATCCGACCCACGCTGCCGGGCGACCCCCAAGGTGTAGGCCAGGGAGGCTCCCCACGGAATGACGCCCCCCGCCGAGAGCTCGCTCGAAAAGGGCTTCTCCGCGGAGAGCTGCACGCTGCTGTAGACGGAGGTCCGGTCGTCGACCGAGATGAGGACATTGCCGAAGCCGCCCGGCGTGGGGATGTAGTCGCGGGAGCCTGTCGACAGGCGGTTGGCGGGATAGAAGCCGACGCCATTCCTGCTGCGGATGTGCGTGAGCGTCAGCGAGGTGTTGACCGGGCCAACCCGTTGCCGGAGGCCCGCGCTGAACTGGTCGCTGTACTGCGGCCGGGTGTCGTTCTCGAGCAGGAAGATCTCCGGGGCGGGTGCCACGCCGCTGTTGATCAGCGAATCGAGCCCCTCCCGGCTCAGGTACTCGGGCCGCCAGGCGATGGTCGGCTGCCCGAAGCGGGGGGCGCCGTCCCGCGAGAAATAGAACGTGCGGACCTGGTACTGAAGACGGTACCGCTCGTCCACGCCCGTGTTGAACAGGGTGCGATCGTAGTAGCGCCCGGCGCCGGCGAAGAGAACCGTGTGGCCGTTGCCCATCACGTCGAAGGCCGCGCCGAGCCGCGGCTGCACCGCGCCCAGGAAGACAGGGCGCTGCTTGCCGTTGGTCAGGTAGTTCTCCACCGGGAAGAAGTCGGGCCCATTCGTCCGCGCGACGATGCCGGCGAGTTCCTCCACCGCCGCGCGGACCTCCGCGGGAGTCACGTAGTCGTTGTTCAGGGGGTTGGTCTCGACATCCCACCGGAGGCCCACGTTCAGGGTCAGCCTCCTGGCGATCTCCCAATCGTCCTGGAGGTACACGCCCACCTGCGTGTTGTTGGATGCGACCCTCGGGTCACCGACGCCATAGGAGGCCTCGGCCGGGAAGTCGTAGCCGAGGCCGTTCTCGGCATCCTGGCGGAAGCGGAACACGGGGTTGCCGAACTGCGTGCGCTCGAGCTGGTATCGCTGGAAGGAGAGCTTGGCGCCCGCCTTCACCACGTGCTGGCCGGCCCAATCGAAGTTCGCGAACGTCGTGTCGTTGCGCAGCGTGAACGCCCGCTGGCGGATGTCCTGGCTGGTGTCGCGGCCGCCCAGCCGGATGACGCCCTCGTAGTCCCGCCCGACCACGTCGGTGAGCGTGGCGACCGGGTTGAACCGCGAGTCGAGGTACTGAAACGTGGCCTCGTTCGTCAGCGAACCCAGCCGCAGCTGATGCCTGGCCGAGGCGGTGAGGACATCGTTTCGCACGTCCTCGGCGCTCTCGAAGCTCAACACGCCACCGAAGTTGCGGATGTCGGTCTCCTTCCTGAGGCTGGCGCTGACATCCACGGTCTGGTTGCCCGCCGGCCTCCAGGTCAGCTTCGCGAAGCCGAGGTGCTCCCGGAAGGGGCTGCCGAAGCTGCCCTGGAATTGGCCGAACCGGCTCAGGTTCTCCTCCGTCGGATTGCCGATCGTCACCGAATTCGAGCGGTCCTGCAGGTTGCCCTCATAGGTCACGAAGAAGTGCAGCGTGTCCTTCACCACGGGGCCCCCCAACGCCGCCCCGAACTGGGAGCGCAACAGCTCGGGTCGCTCCAGCTCGCCGCGCAGCAGGGCGAAGTGATCCCGGGCCATCAGCTCCTGGTTCTGGTAGGTGAGGAAGAGGTCACCATGGAGCTCGTTGCCGCCCGAGCGCGTGACCGCGGAGATGATCGCGCTGTTGGCCTGCTCGTACTCGGCCTTGTAGTTCTGGGTGATGACGCGGAACTCGCTGACCGCGAGCTGGGGAAATGGGTTTCCGCGGCTCGCGTCCTGGCCGACCAGCCCGCCTTCGATGACGTTGTTCTTGAGGCTCACGCCATCCACGAACACGTTGGTGCCGCGCGCATCGAGCGCGCCAGACGAGAAGTTCTTGTTGAACTCATCGTTGGAGACGCGAACGCCGGGCGCGAGGGCCGCGAAGTTGAGGAAGTTGCGGTTGCTCTGGGGCAGGTTCGCGATCTCCTCGCGGCTGACGTTCGTGGCGACCTCGGAGGTCGAGCTCTCGGGGGCCTTGCCCTGGACGAGCAGGGTCTCGCCCTGGCCGAGCTCAAGTGCCACGTCCTCCTCGACGTTGATGTTCAGGTCCACCGTCTGGCCGACCTGGACGGAGACCGTGCGGTAGACCTCCTTGCCGCCGGGCCGGGTGACGGTGATGACGTACTCGCCGGGCTCCAGGCCGGTCAGGAAGAAGGAGCCATCCGCGCGCGCGATCCCCTTCGTCGAGAAGCCGCTGTGGGTGTTCACCGCGAGCACGGTCACACCGGTGACCGGCTCGCGGAGCGAGCTGAGGCCGACCCGGATGGCCGCCGTCGTCTTCTGCGCGAGCGCTGGCGCGGCCGCGAGAAGGACGGCGAGTCCCCATGCGCTCCAGACGCGCATGACTCGCGACACCCGCCCACTGGAGACGAGGGCCTTGCGAGCCATGTCCTTGATGATGATGTCCCCTGAGCTGTCCCGCGTGAGTCCGGTCATTTTGCCGCGCCATCTAGACGCTTCCCCACCGGGTGTAAACGGCTTCAAGGTGCGGAAGGTCCCCTCCGCGTGAAGCAGTAGGCTTTTTGAGGCGGTCGCCGGAGGCGGGGCACGACCGGCGCGTGAGCGGGCAACCCGAGCCGTCCGAAGTGCCGAGAGCGGCGCGACGGACGGCTCGGAGGGAAGCACCTTCACGCCCCAGGGGCGCGGGTCGTCACGAGGGCAGGAACACCGCTCGCACGCACCCGTCTTCCTTCTTCTTGAACATCTCGTACCCGCGCGGCGCGTCCTCGAGCGAGAACCGGTGCGTCACGAGGAACGAGGGATCCAGCTCACCCCGCTTCACGTGCTCCAGGAGGCGCGGCAGGTACTTCTGTCCGTGCTGTTGCGCGGTGCGGACGGTGAGGCCCTTGTTCATGATGACGCCGATGGGGAACTTGTCCATCACCCCGTAGACACCCAGGATGGACAGGGTTCCGCCCTTGCGGCAGGCACGGATCGCCTGCCGGAGCGCCTCGCCGCGGTCCGAGTGCAGGTGGAGCGCCTGCTTCGCGCGATCATAGGCGTACTCGGCCCCGGTCCCGTGGGCCTCCATGCCCACCGCGTCGATGCACGCATCCGGGCCGCGCCCACCCGTCAGCTCCTTCAGCAGATCCAGGACGCTGTCGACCTCGGCGTAGTTGATGGTCTCCGCGCCCACCTTCTCCCGCGCCATCTTCAGTCGCTCGGGGAAGCGGTCGATGCCAATCACCCGCTCGGCGCCCAGGAGGAAGGCGCTCTTCATCGCCATCAACCCCACCCCCCCGCAACCCCAGACGGCCACGGTGTCCCCGGGATGGATGTTGCAGAAGTCGGCGCCCATGTAGCCGGTGGGAACGGCATCCGACAGGAAGATGATCTGCTCGTCCGTCGCCCCCTCGGGGACGAGGAAGCAATCATTGTCGGCATGTGGCACCCGGACGTACTGCGCATGCGCTCCCGCGTAGCCTCCGAAGGCATGGGTGTAGCCGTAGATGCCGGCGGTCGCATATCCGAATGCCGGCTCCTGGAGCTCCGCCTTCGGGTTGGTGTTGTCACACAGCGACCAGAGGTCGTGCTGGCAGTACCAGCAGTTGCCGCAGCAGATGAAGGACGGGACGACCACGCGATCTCCCTTCTTCACCTTCTTCACCTCGCGGCCCACTTCGACGACCTCGCCCATGAACTCATGGCCGATGACGTCTCCCTCGCGCATCGTTGGGAGGTACCCGTCGATGAAGTGCAGGTCGGAGCCACAGGTCGCGGACATCGTCACGCGCAGGATGACGTCATGCGGGTTGACGATCTCCGGGTCGGGAACCGTCTCCACGCGCAGGTCGTTGATCCCATTCCAGCAGAGTGCTCGCATCGATGTGTCCTCCTCAGTGGGTGTGGGCGCTCGCGCGGCCGGAGGGGTTGTGCGCGGTCGTCGGAATCTCACCGGTCTCGACGAGGCTCTTGAATCGCCGGAGCGTCGTGAACGCGAGCGTGTCGGGCACGATGCCCAGGAGCTTCACCGCGGCCTCGCCAATCACGCCGCCCGGCGGGTTGAAGCGGAGGTGGAGCGTCACCACGGTGCCCCACTCACCCGGGGCGGGCCGGAAGCTCACCGAGCCATCGTTGGGCAGATCCGCTCCCGGGAGCGACTCCCAGCTCAGGAGCTCGCCGGGGCGCACATCCACGATCCGCGAGTCCCATTCGAGGCCCTTCCCGACCGGACCACGCACCTTCCAATGCTGGCGATCCGGGCCCACTTCGGTGACCTCGGCGAAGTGACCCAGGATCTGCGACAGGTTCCGCGCTTCGCGCCAGGCGCGGTAGAGCTCGTCCGCGGGCTTCCCGATGGTGATGGAGCGCTGCAGCTCGATGGGGCTGGCATCCACTCCGGCTTCGCCCTGTTCGCGACCCTTCGCGGTGTTGATGCCGAGCGCCTGGTAGAGATGACAGTATCCGCGGACGCCCCGGTAGAGGAGCCCACCTCCGACGATCGTCCGGGCCGCCCGGGCCGCCCCACCCAGGGAGCGACGCCCGACTCCGAGCGTCAGGAGCGTCCCGCCGAGCACCGTGGAGGCCACCCGCTCCACGGTGCCGACATTGGTTCTCGAGGAGGAAGGAGCCGGCTCCCGTGGGGCGCTGGCCCCATGTCCTTCCTTCCGGCTCACTGCTCGCTTGCCTCTCGCGCCCGAGGACTCGTCGAGAATTCCCTTACGAGAGGCTCCCTTCTTCGGAACCGGACCTCGCGCGCCACGTGGCGTGGGGGCAAATGGCTCTTGTGACTTCTCTGTCATGGGCAGTGTCTCCTCTGTGCCTGTCTGGAAGACGACGCGGGTCGTTCGTCCGGAGAAGCTTGGGAGACACTCCCAGTGGAACAAGCCCGGTGGTTCACACTCCGCCAGGGAGCGAGCCGCACCTGGGGCGCTCGAGACGCCGGAGCTGCGGCGAGCGGAGGATCGGGCGTTTGCTCGTGCGCGTGCTCAGGACCCCTGATCCAGGAGGGCCGCGATCCGCAGCGGCCCTCCGCTGCCGCCCTTGATCTTCATCGGGAACGCGATGACGGCGAAGCCCTTCGCGGGCAGGCGCTCCAGGTTGGCGACGTTCTCGAAGGCCGGGATGTCGTGTGCGAAGAGCACCTGATGGCTCTCGAAGAGGGTGGACTGGCCGTAGTCGATGCTCGCCGTGTCCAGGCCGATGGCCTTGAGGGAGCGGTTGCCGACCAGCCACCGGGCGGCCTCGGGGTGGAGCCCCGGAAAGTGGAGCTTCGCGACCGCCTCCGCGCCGCGCTCGTCCGTGCCCAGGTAGCTCTTGCGATCGGGCCAGCGCGCGCCATAGCCGGTCCTCAACAGGACGATGGCTCCGTCCGGAATCCGCCCGTGCTCCTTCTCCCAGGCCTCGAAGTCCTCCCGGGTGACCTGGTAGTCAGGGTTCGCCGTGCACTGCCGCGTCACGTCGATGAGGATGGCCTCTCCCATCAGCTTCTCGAGTGGGATCTGGTCGACCGAGGGATGCCCTTCCGCGAAGTGGATGGGCGCGTCGAAGTGCGTTCCGCCGTGCTCGGCCGAGGAGAAACTGTTGGCGGCATAGAAGTAACCCTGGGGCGTGTGCCCGTAGGCCTCTTTCTTGAGCTGGAAGCCCTCCTCCGTGGGCCAGAAGATGGTCTGCTCGTCGAACGGATACGTCATGTCGACGACCGCTCCCGAAGGGAAACGGGGGGCCGTCGTCGCGCAGGCGCAGACCACGAGGGGAAGGACGAGCAGGAAGGGTGAACGATTCGTCATTCGTGCACTCCGGCTGGGGGTGAAGCGCGGAATGTACTATGGAGCGCCCCGGCAGATGTCCTGGCAGGGGCCCGACGATCCATGACGAACCACCGCTTTTCTCCCGCGGAACGAGAAGCCGTCTACCGTGCGATCAGTGAGCGCCGTGACATGCGCCACTTCCGGCCCGAGCCCATCGATCAGGAGATCATCGCGCGTCTTCTCCATGCGGCGCACCTGGGGCCGAGCGTGGGCTTCATGCAGCCGTGGCGCTTCATTCGCATCACCGATGGGGCACTCCGGAATGAGATCGCGGAGATGGTCGAGCAGGAGCGCCTGCGTACCGCCGAGGCGCTGGGCCCGCGCGGCGGGGAATTCATGCGCCTCAAGGTCGAGGGCATCAGGGAGTGCCCCGAGCTCTGGGTCGTCGCGCTGACCGATCAACGTGAGCGCTATGTCTTCGGCCGGCGGACCATGCCCAACATGGACCTCGCCTCCGCGAGTTGCGCCATCCAGAACCTCTGGCTCGCCGCGAGGGCCGAGGGGATTGGCATGGGTTGGGTCTCGCTGTTCGAGCCAGCCAGACTGGCACGGGTGTTGGGGGCACCGGAGGGCAGCGAGCCGATCGCCATCCTGTGCCTCGGCCATGTCGATGCCTTCTATGAGCGGCCGATGCTGGAGCTGGAGGGATGGGACTCGCGCCGGCCGCTGGAAGAGCTGGTCTGGGAGAACCGGTGGTCGAAGTGACGGAGGACGCGCCCGGCTAGAACGAGCCCATGCCCACCAGCCCGAACGTGCGCCTCATGGACCCCTGCATGCCGAGGAACAGCCCGGACAGCACAGGCCCCGTCCGCAACGTGGCCGTGGCCGTGGTGGAGGTCCGCAGGGTCATCCACTGACGGCTGAACACGGCACGCACATCGAAGCGCTCGCGCCGCACGCACGTCTCGAGATCCGTCCAGATGTACGGCTCGGCGTGGTTGGAGTGAACCCCCAGGGCCACCTCGAGCCAGGCCAGTCGGCCCCGCAGCGTGGCCCACCGCGAATCGAGCAGGAGTCCCTCGGGGCCACGCGCGGCCGAGCCCCCCACCTCGAGCTGATCGATCCGGCCATCGAGCACCGGAAGCCGCAGCCATTCCGGCAGGAGCAGGCGCGCCCCCACGTCCGCGCGTGCGTTCTTGAAGTAGGGCTCGGTCTGCAACCGCACGGACGCGTGGAGGCGTCCCTGGAACAGGGTGCCGCGAACCTCGGGCGTCAGCCCCAGGGATTGCGCACGCGCGGTGCCGAACTGGTAGGCCAGCCCGAGCCCCGCCACGCCCGCGGCGATCACCGCGGTCGTCTCCTGTCCGGGCAGGCGTTCGAGCCAGGGGCGCACGGCGGCCTGGATCGGGCTCTGGGGCCCACTGAGCCAGGGGCCCAGGTCACGTACCCGGAAGCGTTCCCCCTCGGGACCGAGCTCCAGGAAGCTGGCGAGACGGCCTCCCGCGGGGATTTCCGACAGGGTGACGTCCTGCGTCGCGAGGGAGAAGGCGTCCCGGGCCTCCCGCTGCTCATGCATCCCGGGCGGAATGAACGCCCAGGCCCGCGCACGCACGGCGAGTGAGAGGGACGGCACGGTGAAGCCCCCCTGCAGGGCACGCCCCGGATCCGCGAAGTACCAGAGGAGCTCCTCGAACGCGGGGCGATCTGGCAGGTCCGTGGGCGGAACCATCCGCTGGTGCAGCTCGAGGGGCTCCGCGGCGGCCGGGAGCACCCGGAACGCCACCATGAGCGCCACTGCCCATGCAGATGCACACCGGCCCATTGGAGGTAAAGGTGGGCACCTTCCCTCCTGGCCGCAAGGAAGCTCCCTCCCTGGAGGCCGGCGAGGTGCCCACTTCATGTCATTTCCCGGTTCCCATTTTCCGGGCCTCGGCCAGTCTCTCCTCTGAAGGAGAGCGCCCTGAGCCCGACAACCCCACAACGACACGTCAGCGGAGGGTCACGGCTTGGATGACGCCTGGCTGGCCCAGCTGTACGCGCAGTATGGATTCCTCGTGCACCGCCGCTGTCTTCAGCTGCTGCGCCGACCCGAGGACGCGGAGGACGCGCTCCAGGAGACCTTCCTGCGGGTGAAGCGCCATGGCGCCCCGCGCGAGAGCGGCGCCACCCTCGCATGGCTCTACACCATCGCCCAGCGCTGCTGCTTCGATCTGATGGAGCGCAGCGGCCGGGAGCCGCCCGCCGAGGAGTCGCAGCTCGCGGCCCTGGAGCAGCGGGGTGAAGGCTCACCAGCGGACGCCGACCGCCGGGCGATGCTCGGCCTGGCGCTGCGCCAGCTCGACGGCAAGACACGCACCATTGGCGTGCTGCACTTCCTGGACGGCTACACCCAGGAGGAGGTCGCCACGCGGACCGGCTACTCGCGCCGCACCATCGGCAAGAAGCTTCAACAATTCGAGGATCGCATCCGACAGCTCTGGCAGGCGCGCGCCGGCCTCGAGGAGACACGATGAGCACCACTCCCCTGCCCCCTTCTCCTCGCGGCTCCCACTGTCCGCCGGCCGCCCTGCTCGAGGCGATGAGCGCTGGCGAGGCCGCCCCCGAGGCCACGCGCACCCACGTGGAGGGCTGCGCCGACTGCCGCGGCCAGCTCGAGGCGCTCACCACCGCTCGCGAGGCCTTCGTCCGCGCACGTCCCCCCGAGCTCTTCCTGCGCCAGCTGGAGCGGCGCGCCGCCGCCAGGCCACGCCCGGGCCCGCGCTGGCTGCTGCCCGTGCTCGGCGCCTGCGTGCCGCTGCTGGCCCTGCTGGTGCTCGTGCCGCGGCTGGGAGGAGAGGATGGAGTGCTCCTGAAGGGAGGTGCGTTCCGCGTGGTGGTCTCGCGCGCTGGAGGCACCCCGGAGCTGCTGGGCCCCGACGCGCAGGTCCGGACGGGTGACGCGCTGCGCTTCTCCTACGAGGCACAGGAGCCAGGGCACCTGCTCGTACTCGAGCTGGATGGGAGGGGCGCAGCGAGCGTCTTCTACCCGCATGGCTCGGCCACCTCCGCGCCCCAGCCAGCCGGGCAGCGCGACTTCCTTCCCGGAAGCGTGGTGCTCGACGACGCGCCCGGCCCGGAGTGGCTCCTCGCCGTCTTCTCGCCCCGCCCGCTCCAAGCCGCGCCCCTGCTGGAGACCCTGCGCGCGCAGGCGGGACGCGCCGAGCCCACCCTCTCCTGCCCCGACTGCAGCGTGAGTATGCTCCGCCTCCAGAAGCGCCCATGACTCCACCCCGCCCGCTCTGGCTGTTTCTCGCGGCGCTGCCGCTGCTCCTCTGCCCCCCGCGAGCCGCCGCGGCCACCGTCCGCCTGTTGGTGGCCATCGGCGCCAACGTGGGAGATCCCGACGACGCCGTGCTCCGCTTCGCGGACGATGACGCCGGACGCGTGCGGCAGCTCTTCGTCGAGCTGGGCGGGGTGCGCGCCGATCGTTCCTATCTGGTGGTGGATCAACCCGCCTCCGTGGTGCGCCAGCGGCTGGCCGAGGTCACCGGCCGCATCGCCGAGCTGCGCGCCTCGGGTGATGACGCGGTGCTCATCGTGTACGTCTCGGCCCACGCGAAGGGCGGCGTGCTGCACCTGGGCGGAACGCACCTGCCGCTCGCCGAGCTGCGTGACAGCACGCAGAAGTCGGGTGCGCGGCTCAGCGTGCTCCTGGTGGACGCGTGCGAGAGCGGCACCCTGGCGCGGCGCAAGGGAGGCCGAGCCGGGCCGGAGTTCGCGGTGTCGCTCGAGCAGATTCCGCTGCACGGCCAGGTGGTCATCTCCTCCAGCGGCCCGGGCGAGAGCTCCGAGGAGTGGGACTCGCTCAAGGGCTCGCTCTTCACCCACCACCTGCTCACGGGTCTGCGCGGGGACGCGGACGTGGAGGGAGACGGGCGGGTGTCGCTCGCCGAGGCGTACGCCCACGCCTACCGGCGCACGGTGGCGGGGGCCGCCGGCGCGGGTCAGCACCCGGCCTATGCCTGGGAGCTGTCGGGCACCGGGGAGCTCATCCTCACCGAGCCCCAGGCGGCCCGCAGCGCGCTCGTCTTCCCCGCGGCGCTCGCCGGCCGCTACGTGGTGGCGAGCCAGCCGCGGCCAGACGTGGTGGCCGAGGTGGAGAAGGCACCGGGGCGCCCCTTGCGCCTGGCGGTGCCACCGGGCCGCTACCTCTTGCGCAAGCGCGCGGGCGCGAGCACCGGCCTGCTCGAGCTGGAGCTGCCCTACGGAGGTGAGCGCCTGGTGCGCGAGGAGGAGCTGAAGTGGCGCCCCTACACGGAGGTGGCGCTCAAGGGTGGCCACGTGGAGTTGCGCGGCTCGGCGCTGCTGGGGTTCGCGCGGATGGAGAGCGCACCGGTGCGGGGCACGGGAACACGCCTCGCCGCCGGGCTCGGCTACCGTCACAGCTGGGGCTCCTGGTGGGCGCTGGGCACCGTCAGCTTCAGCCAGGCGGGCTACCCGGCCGTGGAGCTCGAGGTGCGCGAGCGCGCCCTCGGTGCCGGGGTGACCGCCGGCTACCGCTGGTTGGAATGGGCGCTGGTGCCCTACGTGGGGTTGAGCGTGGAGCTCACCGGCCTGGAGCAGCGGCTGCGGCGCGAGCGGGAGGAGGAGATCGAAGACACCTTCGGTGTCGAACCCCTGCCGCCCCGCCGGGCACTGGGCCTGGGCATGGGTCCAGTCGCGGGCGTGGAGGTGCCACTGCCCGGTCAGGCCTTCGCGCTCCTCCAGGCGCAGTTCCTCCTGCGCTACCTGCCGAGCACGGAGCAGCCCGCCCTGCTCCCCGCGGCGCACGTCTCCGCGGGCGCTGGCTGGCGCTTCTAGCGAAAAAGCGCGGTTCCCATTTTCGGACGCCGGGCCGGTCTTCCTTCATGAGCGCCCATCCCGGGCCGCTCCACCTGACTTCCCCGGAGGGGGACACATGTCTCGGCAACTTCCCAGCCTTCCATTCCTTCTGCTTTCCCTGCTGCTCACCCTCGCGGGTTGCGGCAACGTGGTGGGTCCCAACCATCCGGGCGAGCCCCTCGTCACGATCCGGGGACAGATGAACACCACGCCGGACGCACGCGTCACCGGACCGGTGCGTCTGGCATTCGTGTGGTACCCGCAGTGGTTGGCCGCGGAGGATACGGGCGGCTCGCAGGGTGGGCCCGTGGACGTGGTCACCGAGGACGTGGTCTACGAGGGCAGCTTCCCGGCCAACTACAGCTTCCACATCTATAACCCGCCGCCAGAGAGCGTGCTCGAGCCACTCGGCGAGGGCCTTCGAGGCAAGGGCGCCTTCGGCATCCTCCTGGCGTACCAGGACGGAAACGGCAACGCGAAGCTCGACACCATCGCCACGAACGGTGCGCCGGTGGACCGGATCATCGGCTCCTCGCTCCTGACCGATCCGACCTCCGCCGCCTTCACCGTCATCTACGTGACCACGGAGCAGCCGGCGGAGACGGGCCTGAAGCCCGGTTTCAACCTCATCCAGGCGGTGAACTCCGAGAACAGCGCGGTGGTGCCTCTGGACACCCACATGCCACTCACCCTGACCCAGGGCGGCCCCTTCTACGACGCGCTCGTCTGCGAGGCCGGGTGGCTCACCTTCCTGTTCCTCGATGTGTGTGGCCTGGACGGTGGCGGCATCTTCGAGCCGATCAAGCTCGCGGTGGGTGGCCGGGTGGTCCTCGAGGGCTCGAAGGCGAAGGTCGAGCTGAGGGTTGATTTCGAGAACACGCCGCTCCAGGACGCGGCGGTGACGCTCGCGGGCCGCACCCTCCCCTATGACGCGGAGCGCGAGGCCTATGTCCTCGAAGAGGAGGACACGGCGCTGCTGGCACCCGGAGGCAGCTTCGAGCTCGTGGTGAACGGGGGCGGCGAGTCCATCCGCCGCACCTTCCAGGTGCCCGGTGACTTCGACATCACCTCCCCCACCGCGGACGAGCAGGTGAGCGCGAGTCAGCCCCTGGAGCTGCGATGGACGGCCTCCCAGGGAGCCGCCGAATATTACGTGCGCCTGTCCTCGGGCACCGCGGGCGGCGGCACCATCGTCGGCGAGGGCGCGCTCTCGCACACCTTCGACACCACGGGGGCGGGGCACGAAGGGACTGTCCAGGTGGAGGCCCGCATCCGCTCGCTCGATATCCAGGCCCTGGTGACGGTGGCGCTGGTGAGAGAGCACACGTTCACCTTCGCGCCGTAGCCCGCCGTCACATTATATCGCAACATAGTTGCAAATACATTCCCGTTCCCATAACCCTCTGGACTCATCCACCCGGACATGGAACGGGGACAAGGCATGCTCGATTGGCTCATCATCGGTGGAGGTGTTCACGGCACCCTGCTGTCGCATCACCTCCTGCAGGCAGGCGTGCGTCGGGAGAGGCTGCGGGTGTTGGATCCTCATTCGAGGCCCCTCGCCCGCTGGGGACGCTTCACCGCCAGCACGGGGATGGAGTTCCTGCGCTCCCCCTCCGTGCACCACCTGGATGTGCACCCCTTCGCGCTGGAACATTTCGCGAAGGGCCCGGAGTGTCGGCGCATGAAGAAGCCCTATGCGTGGCCCTATGACCGGCCCGCGCTCGCGCTCTTCCAGGCCCATGTGCACCACCTGGTGCGCACCCACGGTTTGCAGGAGGTGCGGCTCGAGGGCGTGGCACGTGGCGCGAGCCGGCTGCCGGCTCGAGGCCTTCGAGTGGAGACGAATCAGGGCGCGCTCGAGGCCCGGCGAGTGGTGCTGGCCCTGGGCGCGGGAGATCATCCCGCGTGGCCGGACTGGGCCACCACCCCCCAGGCCGAGGGCGGCCGGGTGGAGCACATCTTCTCGGAAGGCTTCCACCGCGAGCGAATTCCTCCCGAGGAGGACGTGGTGGTGGTGGGTGGAGGCATCACCGCCGTGCAACTGGCCCTGGCGCTCGCGGCCCGCGCCACCGGACGGGTGACGCTGCTGAGCTCCCACGCCATGCGCATCCATCAGTTCGACAGCGATCCCGGCTGGCTCGGGCCTCGGCTGCTGACGGCATTCCACGGCCAGCGCTGCCCCCGCCAGCGGCGGCGCACCATCCTCGAGGCGCGGCATCGGGGCTCGATTCCGCCCGACGTGGCGGCGGCCCTGCGCGGAGCGCTGCGCAAGGACACGCTCTCGCACCAGCACGGCCAGGTGGTGGCCGTTCACAAATACCTGGAGTCCAGCCGCGAGCGCCTGCGGTTGGAGCTGGCTGGAGACGCGGGGACCCTCGAGGCGGACCGGATCATCCTCGCCACGGGGTTCTCGCGCTCACGCCCGGGTGGCCGCTGGCTGGACGAGACCATCCAGAGCATGGCGCTGTCCTGCGCGCCCTGCGGTTATCCCCTGGTGGATCGTCACCTCACCTGGACACCGGGGCTGCACGTGATGGGGCCCCTGGCCGAGCTGGAGATCGGCCCCGCCTCGCGCAACATCTCCGGCGCACGGATGGGCAGCGAACGGCTCGTCGCGCTTGCCCGCGGGTAGACGGGCCGGGTGGCCAGGAAGTCCCCGCGTCTGGAGACGTATCTCCGGCAACTGGCTCAACTCCTGATGGAAGTTACGTGCCAACCCCTCCGCCTCATCCGCCGTGGGGCTTGCGGTGTTGCGAACGGCGAGCCAGCCAGTTGCGGATGAAGGCCTTCACGGCCGGGTGCTGTGACTCGCGGAACACGTCCGGCGGGCCCGCCTCGACGATGCGGCCCTCGTGCATGAGGGCGAGGCTGTCGGCCATGCCAAAGGCGGCGGCCACATCCGGTGTAATCACGAGCGACGTCGCCCCGAGCTGCTGCTTGCCGGTGGTGATGATCTCGTTGACGGCGGCCGTGGTGAGCGGATCCAGACCGGCCGTGGGGTCGTCATAGAGGAGGATTCGGGGTTGGAGGATGGTGGCGCGCGCGAAGCCCACGCGCTTCTGCATGCCGCCCGACAGCTCGCCGGGGTAGCGGGTGGTCGCATGCGACAACCCCACCTTGGCCAGCGTCTTGTTGACCGTCTCCTCGATTTCCGCCTCGGACATGCGGGTGCGCTCGCGCAGGGGAAACGCCACGTTGTCGAAGACGGTGAGCGAGTCGAAGAGGGCGTTGGCCTGGAAGAGGATGCCCTGCTTGCGGCGCATCTGATCCAACGCGGCCTCGTCCATCCGAGCCACGTCCTGGCCCTCCACGAGCACCGTCCCCCGGTCCGGCCGCAGCAGGCCCATGATGTGCTTCATCAGCACCGACTTGCCCGAACCGGAGATCCCCATCAGCACGCAGGTGGTGCCCTCGGGCACCACGAGGTCCACGCCCCGCAGGGCCTCGTTGTCGCCAAAGGTCTTGTGGAGATCCCTCACCTCGATGGCCAGCTTGCGTGCCGACCCGCCGCTCGTGTCGCTCATCACCCCACCCGAACCAGCGCGCGTCCGAAGTTCGTCCCGTTCGTCAAGGTCCTCATGCGTCTCTCCTCCTCGACCCGGACCCTCCCGGAAGACAGCGTCGCTGGCAAGAAGCTTTGGGAGACCACAAACCAGAAAAATCCCTTTACATTGAAATAGCCGACTCGGTAGCGTTCCGCGAATGCACTGGCACCTGCATTCGAAGAGCGCGGCCGTGCTGGCCGTGATGATCACGATCTCCGGATTCGTCGGGATCGACGCGCACGCCCAGCAATGTGGTCCCGAGGCTCCTCAAGAAGCCGAGCCTCTCAACGACCGGATGAGCGACACGCGGCTCCTGCGGCGCATCGTGCTCGGGCTCACCGGAACCACGCCGACCCTCGAGCAATACGAAGCGATGGGGGCCGCGGCCACGCCCGAAGAGCGAGAAGCGATCCTGCGGTCGGCGCTCGAGGAGGCGCTCGCCTCGCCGAAGTTCTACGAGCGGATGCTGCGCTTCGGACACGAGTGGATCGCGGTGGGCGCGTACACCACGGGCGCCGCTGGCGACGCGTACCAGGGCGACATGTCCGGCCACCTCTTCAAGTGCCCCGCGGACAGCCTGCACCCGGGCGCGTACTACCACGTGAACGAGTTCGGCTCGGGCGATCCGGCCAGGCAGTGCAAGGACCAGGACGCGGACGGCAATACCGCGGTGCCCGAGGTGCACTCGGTCGAGCCCTGGTGGGCGCCGGGAACGCGGGTCGAGGTGCTCGGGAAGGCCGGCTCCAACGTCACCCAGGTCGTCGACGCCAAGGGCCAGACGCTCGACTGCGGCATCGCGGGCGGCGGCTACTACGATCCCATGCTGCCCGCCGGGTGCGGCTGCGGGCCGAACCTGGTGTGGTGCGCGCCGCTGGTCGGCCTGAATACCAAGAGCAACAACGATCTCCGCGTACAACGACGCCATCCGTACGAGGAACCCGCGCGCCTGTTCGCGCACCTCGCGTGGCACGACCGGCCGCTCTCGGATCTCGTGCTCGGCAACTACTCGGTCGGAACCAACTGGCTGCGCGCGCTGTACGTGCGCTTCGGCCGGCAGATGGGCAGCAACGCGCTGGACGCGAACACGACCTGGTGGCGCCCGGACGCGGACAACGCCCCTCGCGATCCGCTGCACCCGGCGCCGAATGATCCGCAGGCGTGGCGCGAGTTCGTGGTCGAGGACCTGGAGCCCTTCCACCTCGCGCTCACCGACAACCGGGCGCGCTCCGGCAGTCTCGATCGCACGTACAGATTCGATCCCCGCACCACGACGGAGGCGCCGAAGGGTCTCCCCACCGCCGGGGTGCTCACCATGATCGGCGCGATGTCCTCGTTCCCACGCGAGCGCGTCCGAGCCGCGCGCTTCCTCGAGATCTTCGCCTGCCAGAGCTTCTCGCCTCCTCCCGCGGATGTGCACTTCCCTCCGTACGAGGTCGATCCCGCCACCGGCGGAACATGTCTGCACTGCCACAAGACGCTCGATCCCGCGGCGATCTCGTTCAAGCGCTGGGATTTCAATCCAACCCCGAGTTACTACGTGCCGTGGCCCTTCATTCCGGGCGTGGGCCGTTACCGCGTCACGAAGGACTGGCTGTCCGGTCGATATCCGTACACCGGTAACGCGCCGGGCTACCGGTGGAAGAACGCGTTCCTTCCCAACACCGTGTTGACCCCGGTCACCCCCGAGCAGATCACCGCCAATCCGGAAGCGGTGCTGCTCGACACGATGCCCGAGACGTACACGCTGCTCGGCATGCCAGGCGACGGCACGATGGGCCCGCTCGGGTTCGGGAAGCTCCTCGTCCGCTCCGGGGAGTTCGACCGCTGCGCCGCGCGCAAGCTCTACGCGATGTTCATCGGCCGTGAGTTGAACCCGGCCACCGAGAAGGGCTTCATCGACAAGCTCGCGAGGGAGTTCGTTGCACGCGACCGCAAGCTCCGGTCCTTCATCCGATACCTCTACGAACAGCCCGAAATGCGGAGGGGCCTGTGATGAGCATGCTGCGTTCGATGCTGGGAGCCGCCGCGCTGGCCTCATTCGTGCTCACCGCCGGGGCCTGCACCGGGAAGATCACCGACGACTCGAAGGACGGCCAGACCTGCTCACCTTCGGGCAGGAACGACGAGATCCGGCTCGGGCTCGCACCCGCCTGCGCGGGCTGCCACCTCAATGGCAACAAGCCGTTCTTCGCCTCGCTCACCGCGTTCGAGAACGGGCTCGTGTACGACACGAAGTACGTGAAGCCCGGAGATCCCGAGAACAGCATGCTGGTCCAGATGCTGGAGGGAACCGCTCCCGGGAGCTACCCGCAGATGCCGCCGGGTCAGCCCTACGAAGAGTTCGTCGCCAACGGCCGCACCACGCTGACCATCGAGCAGGTGAAGGCCTGGATTCGCGACCTGCCTCCCGCGCCCGAGCGGCTGGAGGCTCCAGATACGGAAGCATTCTCCGTCCGCCGGCTCTCCGCCGAGGAGATGGTCGTGAGCTTGATGGATCAGCTCGGGCTCACGCTCGAGGACTTCGTCAGCACCAGCGATCCCGATTGGCGCAACAAGGCGTACGTGGTGAATGGCGGCAAGCTCTTCGTATGGCCCGGTGAATGGTCTCCCGGTATCTCGGGCGAGTACGTCTCCGACTCACGCAGCGTCGAGCGGTTCGAGGCACTCGGAGGCGGCAACTCGCTCCTGTACCGCAAGAAGGACGTGGGCTTCGGTCCCTCCGCGGCGCAGACGCTGGTTCAGATGTCGCAGGCCTGGTGCGCGCGCGCGGTGGACAAGAAGGGCAACACGGCGGTGTTGCGCTACGTGACGCTCGCCGACACCTCCGCGAACAACCCGGACGCGGTGCAGAAGAACCTGCGCGCGCTCTACCTGCGCATGCTCGGACAGCCGCCTTCGGATGCGGAAGCGAAGGAGTTGTACGAACAGGTCTATGTACCGCTCGAGGCGCGGAGCACGCGCCTCGGCTGGATCGGCGTCTGCGCGTCGCTCATCCGTCACCCGCTGTGGATCACCTACTGAGCCGAGGACACCATGATGAACACCTCTCGCCGCACACTGCTCAAGTGGGCCCTCGGAGCGGGACAGTTCGCGCTCCTCGAACGCGCGGGCCTCCTCGGCTCGAGCGCCGCGCGCGCCGCGGACATCGACGTCCCCTCCCGGCTCGTGGTCCTCTACATCCCGGGCGGCTTCCGGCCGGCGTACTACTTCACCCCCATGGACGACGCGGACATTCCGCTCTGCGTGCCAGCGTCCTCCAACTACAGCGGCGAGCCCGTCTTCTTCGACGCGAGCAAGGTGGTGGACCTCGCGCCCCCGAACGGTCCCTACAAGCCGCTCCGGACCTGGCAGTCGTGGAACCCCTCCAACCCCGCTGAGCGGGGCACCTTCAGCCCGCTCATGTACGGCTTCTCGCACTTCGCGCTGCATGAACAGCTGAGCGTGCTGCACGGCATCGACCAGGGCTCCAACGATCACTCGAGTGCGTTCATCGCGTCGATGTGCGGTGTCGCCGGTGCGGACTACCGGGCGCCCGCCGTTCATTCGGTGATCGCCAACCACCTGTTCGAGAAGTACCGCGAGAGCAGGCCACTGCCGTTCGTGGTCGTCGCCGGGGAGCGCGGCACGCCGCTCGGGATGGGGCTGCCCTCACATGCCTCGCCCGTTCGCGTTCCATCGATCGAAGCGCTCAAGCCGCAGCTGTCCGCGAAGCCCTCGGACAATCCCTGGTGGACGGGGCTCGATGCGCGCACCGAGGGTCCCGAGCTGGACGCGAGAGGTCAGCCCACCGGCGGCACACTGAAGACGAACATGCTGGAGCGCTTCTCGCTCTCGCGCACCCCGCAGATGATGGGCCGCTCGACGGCGAAGGTGGACAGCTACCTCGAGGGCCTGCACGGCTCACTGTCGTCGGTCTCGCGCGTGCTCGCGACGGATGTCGTGTCCGTACTGGAGAGCACCAAGGGCATCGATCTGCTGACGGCGAACCGTCCCGCGTACCTGGCGAGCTATCTCGGGAACCAGTCGTTCACGTACTCGTTCGGCCTCGCGAACTTCCACCTCACCGGGCTCGATCCGCGGATGGATCTCGCGCTGCGCCTGCTCAAGTCGGACCTCTGCACCTCGGTGCACGTCTCGCTGCAGCTCGACTTCGACACGCACAACTCCTTCGGACACGGCTACAGCTGCGCGCACGGCCGCGGACTGATGGACTGCGTCGCGCGCTTCCTGGGCGAGCTCAAGGCCGCGCCTGCTCCCGGCAAGCCGGGCAAGACGCTGCTCGATGACACGCTCGTGCTGGTGATGAGCGAGTTCGGCCGCAGCTGGGCCTCACGCGGACGCGATGGCACCTACTCCCTGCCGGATGACCACCACCCGTACACCTCCGTCTGCTTCGCGGGCGGAAACGTGGCGGCGAACCGGCAGGTGGGCTCGTACACCCCGCGCGGGCTCGGCGTTCCGGTGGACATCATCGAGGAGAACGGTCAGCCCTCGAAGCGCGTGCCCAGAGCCGCTGACGCCGTGACCACCGCGCTGCGGATCATGGGCATGAGCACGCACGACTTCTTCATCCCCGGCGGCTACGGAGAGGTAACGGGGATCCGGAAGGCGTAGGCCGCGAGCGGTGCCGGGTGCGCTTGCGCTCGGGCGGGAACTCCGCCCTGGCATTTCCCCGCCTCACCGGAAGCTGGACCTCTTCCACGGGAGGTCTGCTAGAGGGGCTGCATGCTCCTCCAAACCGGTTCCCGTCTCGCGCCCGTGCTGCTCCTCGCACTGGGCGCCTGCCACGAGAAAGCACCGTCTCCCCAGCGGCCCGCCGCCGAACCTCCGCCCGTGGCCACGCCGCCCGCCACCCGTCCCCGGAGCGATGATCCCGCCGCGTCGAGCCGCACCTTCTCACGCCTGAGCGGCTCGCTCCGTCCCGCCTGGTTTCTCTGTGACGGGACCAACCGGCCACGGATCGCCGTCGTGGAGCGTGACGAGGGTGGCTCCACCGCCACGCTCACCTGGGTCGAGAAGCGCGAGGGCACTCCACCCACCCACCAGACCTATGCGTTGGGAGAGGTCTCCGCCGGTGCCGGCCAGCGCTTCTTCCCCCTGCTTCAGGAGAACCAGGAGGTCGGCGCCCTGCATGCGATCAACCCCGGCATGCTGCCCGAGCCCTCCCGCGCGCTGATTCCTCCCTTCGTGAGCCTCGTGGCGCGGAAGGTGGACCTGAACTGCCGTTGGATGCTGGGGGTGCGCGTGATGGGCTTCGATGGAAGGCGCAGCGTGCTCGTCACCCAGGAGGCGAACACACTGACCTACCGCTCCTTCGATTTCGCCGAGGCCGCCAAGGCCCAGCAGCTTCGGGTCGAGGGTTATGGCCACACGACCCCGGCAACCCAGACGGTCCAGGGCGGAACCGAGGAGCGCACCCCGGACGGCTCCGTCTTCACCTTCCGCAATGGCGCCTACGCCTATGTGCTCCGGGCGGGTGGCGAGGCCTCGCTGGAGGTCCTGCGAGACGGGCAATCCGTGCAGCGCACCGACCTCCTCGCCTGGACCTACGCTCCGCCTGCGCCCTGACCGTGAAGGCGGGCACCTGGCCGCGTCTCTCAGCGGCGCAGCAGACCCACCTCGACGCCGCGGACGAGGTCCACCAGACGGGGACCGAGCTCACTCATGAGCCGCTCGCGAGGCAGCTGGGACGATGGGCCGCCGCAATTGAACGCCAGGATTTGACCACCATCGGGCGGGATGAGGGCAACGCCCACTGCATTCACGTCCGAGGTCCATTCGCCGATGGAGAGCGTGAACCCATGGGTCCGGTACTCCTCGAGGGCTTGCTCGATGCCATCGCGGATGCGCGGCCACTGGTCCGGGTCCTGCCTGGCGATGCGCTCCATCATGACACGCTGTTCCAGCTCGGGCAGGGAGGCGAGCAGCGCCCGCCCCATGGCCGTGGTCGCCAACGGGATGCGTGAGCCGACGTCGAGGCGCACGGTCACCGCCGAGTTGGAGCGGCAGTGCTCGACGTACACCATGCTGAGCCGGTCCCGGGTGCCCAGGGAGACCATGGCGTTGACCTGGTCGGCCATCTCCTGCATCAGGGGCCTGGCCATCTGGCGGGCGTTCATGCTGGAGAGCGCCGCGTAGCCCAGCGACAACACTCCCGTGCCGAGCTGGTACTTTCCCGAACGCTCCGAGTATTTGAGATAGCCGAGCCGGGTCAGGGTGTGGGTCAGCCGGGAGATGGTCGGCTTGGGCAGGCCGGTGCTGGCCGCGAGCTCCCGGTTCCCGAGCTGCGGAGTGTGAGGCGTGAACGCGCGGAGCACCTCCAGCCCGCGCGCCAGCGCCGTCACGAACTGGCGGTCCTTGGCGTCCTCCTCGTCTGGCTCATGCAGGAGCCCCACGTCGGGTGCCGCGGAGTCCTTCAGGGGAACGGGAAGGTCGGAGAAACGGAGCATGGCCGTCCTGGTATTTCGGGTGTCAGGACGATAGGAGGGCCAAACACTTCGGGTCAACGTGGGCGGAACCTGGTTTCGCATAGTGGGCGAAACTCCGTTTCGCCAGGCGAAACCCGGAGCGTGTCCCAGAGCCTCGCGGGCTCCTCCAGGAGCGCGAACACCGAGGAGGAGCCCACGCCGTCCTCGTGGCTACTGCTGGGTGAACTGCGTCAGCCAGTTCAGGTTGGTCCTCAATGACCAGCCGTAGGTGCCAGTGCGCCACTTCTGATCCAGGGTGAGGCCAATGCAGCTTCCCTGACGCATGTAGCAGTGATCGGCGTCACCATCCGAGGCCTCGGAATTCTCCACGATGTACCAACCGCTGTTGTTGCTACGGGAGCAGGAGGTCGCCAACGGGCACGACAGCCCCGTCATCTCCTGGACCTGGCTGCGCACGGTGAGCTCGGTCGAGCCCATGAACGCGTCGTTCTCTCCATTCACGACCCGGAGCCGGTCGCTCGGCAGTGCGCGGTTGCCGTTGGCGACGCAGGAGCGGAGATCATAGATGGAGTACTCGACGCCCGCGCCCAGCCCATAGGCGGCCTGCACCCGGCTGTCATAGTTCTTGGCCAGGATGGCCATGATGGACCCCTGGCTGAAGCCGGCCACCACGACACCCTTGGAGCAATCCGCCTTGGCGCGCGAACAGATCGTGTTGATGGCGCTGGTCGAGCGGGTCGAATCGAAGATGCACCTGGCGCGGCTCTCGAGCGTGGAGCAGGTGCCAAAGGTGGCGTTGTCATACTCGACGGTGGCCGCGACATAGCCACGGCTCGCCATCTCCTCGACGGCGGCCATCGCCGAGGCGTGATCGTACCCCTCCGTGGTTCCCACCGTGTAGATGAACACCGGGTATCTGCTCTGTGAGGACAAAGGCTCCCTGCCTCTGATGCTGTACGTCGTGCCACAGATGGCGCCGCTACCGCCCCGATACGTCGCAGTGAAGCTGGTCAGACTCTGGGCCAGGGCGGAGGCGCTCCACGCCATGGACAAGAGCAGCGCAACGAGGATCCTCGAACCTGCCGTCGCTTTCATGACTTCTCCCTTTGCCTGGGGGGGCAGACCGCATTCCCAGACAATCAGATACACTACCGATGAAAGACGGAAAATCAAGCCATGACAGCCAGAACGGTGTTGAAACACATCCCGTTCCGCCATGCGAAACAAACCCATGATTCACAGTTCATTTCGCCATGCGAAATGGATCCACGGCGTTCGAAGGCGCGTCTCACGGAAGGGGCCGCGACACCAGCATCCCGGCAATATTCGCATGGCATTGATTGGCGGGATGCGTCATGCCAACGCACCATGATCTCGGATAAGGATTCATGCGCATCTGGAGCTCCCGCTACCCGCGGAGACAGGAAGGACATCCCCGAACCATGATGAACGACTCCCCCAGGATCGCGCGGCGCGCTCACGCGATGCCGCTCGTGATTTCTTGCATGCTGGCCCTCTTCCTCCTGCTGCCGCAGAGGGCGATCGCACAGACGGATGCTCGGGACTACGAGGCGGGTATCTACCTGCCTTCGAAGACCCTGATGCTCAACGCCTACCTGCGCCACTCGGCCACGTCGGACCAGCAGATCGCCTCGCAGACCACGATGGTCCTGCGCGGGACCTACCTGCTCAAGTACGGCAACATCGGCCTGGCGCCCATCGATGTCATCTTCGCCGCCGCGAACGTGAACATCACGAGCGCCGCGACGGGGGGCCAGCAGGTCGGCATGACGGGCATCTCCGACCCCATCTACGCGCCGACCGTCGGGTACGGCTTCAACGAGCAAACGGACCACCCCACGGCCCTCGCGGGCACCCTGTACGTGACCATCCCCGTCGGCGAGTACGACCCTGCTCGAGGCCCGTTCAACATCGGGCAGAACCGCTGGGTCTTCCGGCCACAGCTCTCGATCTACCAGCGGTACAAGATCCTCACCGCGCAGCTCAGTGGGAACGTGGGCTTCACCACGACGAATGATGACTTCCGCCTCAACGTGGCACCCGCGGGTGCCCCTCCGGCAGTGGTCCAGTTCGAGAACAGCCGCGAGCTGTCCTACGCGTTCGAGGGGCACCTCGCGGTCGATCTCTCCAAGAGCTTCTACATCGCCCTCTCCTACTTCCTGACAGCCAACGGGAAGCAGAACCTCCGGGCCGATCTGGGGGGACAGCAGCTCAACCTGATCCTGTCGGAGAAGCAGACCGTCCAGACCGTGCGCCTCTCGCCGACCATCCGGCTGAATCCCTCGTCACTGCTCATGCTGCAATACCAGAGGGACTTCAAGGCGACTGGTGGCGCCTCCAGGAATCAGGCCTACCAGATCCGCTTCACCCACTTCTTCTGACGTGGAGCCGCCCGCGTAAAAGATGACCCCGGCCCACCTCTGGCGCCCGGGGCCATGGGCCCGTGGTCCCTCTTGTTTGTGCACTGAAAGACGTCTCCGCCGTCGCGCCGCCTCCGCGCGCGGAGCCGCATGACGTGGCGCGTCCGACGCCCCCTGTCATCTCGGGGACTTCGGGCTTCGTGGGACCTCGTCCCCGTCCCTACCTGCGCCGTCACGAAGCCACGGATCGAATCGTTTCGACACACCAGACCTCGTCTGGCCTGCCGCGTCGCGTCAACACTTTCCCGTTTCCCGGGGCTGGAGATTGGTATAAAAATTCCATTTTCCCCGTTTTACTTTTTCTTCTCGTATTCAGGTGACGTGGAAAGGTTCAAAGAATGAAACGGAGCAGGAGCTCGTCCTGGAAGCAGTTCGCGCTGGCGGGAGGTTTCTGGGCGGTGGGAGTCGTCGCGGGAGTGGGCTGCGCGGTGGCCACCAGCGAGGACGCCGCGGAGTCCGGGTATGAGGCGACACTGGAGTCCAACGGATCCAAGACGCTCACCATTGGTGGACAGACTTTCGGCCTGACCTGGGAGGATGACTTTGGAGGCGACCTGAACAAGGGCCAGCCCAAGTCCTATCTCAACACCCAGTACTGGACCAAGGAGAACCTGGGCGTCAACTTCGAGCAGCAGGCCTATACGAACCGGGAGTGTCCCAACAATCCCAACAGTTGGAACTACTGCGTCGAGAACGGCAAGCTGACGCTGCTGGCGAGGCAGGAGCCGTTGGACTGCGTGGTCTGGCAGCAATGTACCAGCACCAGCCAATGCGGCACCAACGGCACGTGCGCGGCCACCGGCTACTGCGTCTACGACCAGAACAAGAACGGTGTCTACGATCACGACGAGTGCGCCCCGTTCAATGGCACGGCCAACGCACCGACCAACGGGACGAAGTACACCTCGGGCCGCATCAAGAGCGACGAGAAGGTCGAGTACCGCTACGGCTACATCGAGTTCCGCGCGCGCATGCCCTTCGCGGATCTGCCCGCCGGCGCCACGCCGCCCAATGGCATGTGGCCCGCCATCTGGATGCTCGGCGCCAACGGAGCCATCACCAACGGTGGCCGTGACGACAGCGCGGGCTGGCCCATGAATGGCGAAATCGACATCATGGAGTACACGCAGATCAAGGAGAACAAGGCCCTCTACCCGTCCAACGAGGCCATGGGCTACAACGTGCTGTGGCGCGAGTACCCCGAGGCGGGCGAGCTGGCGGCCAACTCCGGTGGATGGGAGCCCAACGCGTGCAGCTCCTGGCCCAACAATGGTGACGCGAAGTGCGACGGCGACGTGGGCGGCGCGCGGGCCACCTGGAACGGCAAGACGATCGACTACCACCAGTGGCACACCTGGGGCTTCCTGTGGGACGAGAACGGGTTCAAGATCTACATCGACAACCTGCCGCAGAACGGCGGCCAGCCCGTGGGCACCTTCACCATTGGTGACGGCGCGACCGAGTTCCGTCAGCCGATGTACCTCATCCTCAACAACGCCGTGGGTGGCGAGCTGGGCTGCCTGGGTTGGAAGGACCGCGCCTGCACCTCGAGCGCGCAGTGCGCCAACGGAGCGGCGTGCACGAATGGCAAGTGCCAGGAGACGGCGGCCTCGTGCATCAACATCGACTGGGCGGCCCATGGTGACAAGGCCAAGCTCGAGGTGGACTACATCCGCTGGTACCACCGCAACTCGGGCTATCCGCAGGCGCCCCGGGCCTCGTGCCAGGACATCGACGGCAACGGCGTGCCCGACAACCTCATCCGCAACTGCGGCTTCAACGAGGACTTCACCTACCACCGCAGCGACCTGTTCTTCGACGGTGGCGCGGGCCTCACCGAGGTCATCAACGAGGGCGGCACGCGCGGCTACGTGCAGTGGGTGCGCGTGGACAACGGCGGCTGGGCGACCCACAGCGTGCAGGTGCGGCAGGAGGGCTTCCAGCTGCAGGCCGGTACCTCGTACAAGTGGAAGGTGGACCTGAAGTCGAACGCGGCGCGCACGGTGCCCATCAAGATCGTCCAGGCGCACGATCCGTGGACGGCCATCGCCTCCTTCAACTGTAACGTGGGCACCTCGTGGACCACGTGCACCGGGCCGAACTTCACCGCGTCCGCTACGGACACCTACAAGTTCGAGATCTCCCTGGGTGGCTCCGCCTACACCGGCGCGCAGCTCTACCTGGACGACATGTACCTCGGCACCACGACCAACGCCTGCCAGCCGGACTGCACGGGCAAGCTGTGTGGGAGCGACGGCTGCGGTGGCACCTGCGGCACGTGCCGCACCGGAACGACCTGCGGCAGCTGGGGCCAGTGTGTGGCGTCCGGCGGCACCTGCACGCCCTCGTGCTCCGGCAAGGTGTGCGGCAGCGACGGTTGCGGCGGCACCTGCGGCACCTGCGCCACTGGGCAGACGTGCAACAGCTCGGGCCAGTGCACCAGCACCTGCACGCCCTCGTGCTCGGGCAAGGTGTGCGGCAGCAACGGCTGCGGCGGCACCTGCGGCACCTGCGGCACCGGGACGACGTGCAACAGCTCGGGCCAGTGCGTCGGCACGGGCCCCACGCCCGTGCGTCTGGAGGCGGAGAGCGCCACGCTGACGGGATGCTTCGCCGAGGCCGGTGGTGACAGCGGTGGCAAGGTCGTCGCCTTCGAGGGCAATGACACCATCTGCTGGAGCAACGTGAACATGTCTGGCATCACCTCCGCGACGGCTCACGTGGGCGCCCCGTACACCGGTGGCCAGGCGCAGCTGAAGTTCAATGGCACGGTGCTCGGCACGTTCACGATGAGCACGGCGAGCGGGGGTTGGAGCAGCCCGAGCCTGACGAACCTCACCACCGCCGTCTCCGCGAGCGGCACGGGCACGCTCTGCCTGGCGGGTCTGACGCACCCGAACGGCTGGATCTTCTCGGTCGACTACCTCGATCTGAAGTAGCAGACCCAAAGCAGCACACGAGACCCCTTCCGGTGATTTTCGCCGGAAGGGGTCCCTCATTCGTTCAGGTTGTCGTTGTCAGCTGTTGCCGTATGAATGGCGTTGTCTGGCTGTCGTTGTCTGACATTCATCAATCGCTGCCTCCCCCTCCCCCATGAATCCTCTCGCTTCTCTCTTCCACGGCGCGCGCAGCGCCTGGACACGGTGGGCGTCTGCCTGCGCGAGCCTCGCGCTCGTGGGCATGACGGCCGCCTGGCCCGTTGCCGCGCACGCTCAAACCAATACCAATCTCGCCCGAGGCAAGCCCGTCAAGGTGTCGTCGACGGACGGGGTGTTCTCGGGTCCCTCGGCGGTCGACGGAGATCCGGGAACCCGCTGGAGCAGTGGCTTCTCCGACAATGAATGGATCTCCATCGATCTCGGGTCGACAGTGTCCATTGGCCGTGTGGTCCTCAACTGGGAGACGGCCTACGGCAAAGACTATACGCTCGAGTCTTCCAATGACGAGACGAACTGGTCGCCGCTGAAAACCGTCACCAACGGCGACGGGGGCATCGACGATTGGACGGTGTCCGGCACGGGCCGCTATATCCGCATGAGAGGACAGCACCGGGCCATCGGCTACGGCTACTCGCTGTGGGAGTTCGAGGTGTATGGCTCGGGCGGCACATCGCCGAGTACGGACCTCGCCCGGGGCCGTTCCGCCACGGCCACGAGCGTTGAGAACAACGACGTCAACCTCGGGCCTTCCTTCGCCTTCGACGGCAACGCCAACACGCGCTGGTCCTCCGCCGCCGCGATAGACCCGCAGTCGATCCGTGTCGACCTGGGTTCGCCCCAGCAGTTGGGCAAGGTGGTGCTCAACTGGGAAGGCGCCTACGCCAAGAAGTACACCATTGATGGCTCCAACGATGACGCCTCCTGGACGACCCTGGCCACCATCAGCGATGGCACGGTGGGTATCCGGGAGATCCCCGTGTCGGGCACGTACCGCTACGTGCGCATGCACGGCACCGAGCGCGGCACGGGCTATGGCTACTCGCTCTGGTCCTTCGAGGTCTACAAGCCCGGTGGCACCCCGCAGATTCCTACCCAGACGACCAACCAGACCGTCAAGCTCGTCTTCCCCGACCTGGCCTATGCGAAGGTGAGCATCTCGCCCACGCCGCTGGCCGTGTCGCCCGTTCCAGAAGAAGGCCTCGCAACGCCCTCCGTGCGCAACCCGGCGAAGGTGGTCACCTACTCGGTGACGTTCCCGCCGAACACCACGGTGACGATGTCCAAGAACCAGTTCTCCCCCACCCAGCCCAACACCGACATCCGCCTGGTGGTCACGGACTACACGGGCACCACCCAGCGCGCGCAGTCCGTCACCGCGCTCGCAGTGCAGGACGCTGTGTGGCAGGTGGAGATCTACAGCACGGGAACCACCAACCCCGGCGAACCCACCGGCCCCATCATCCCCGACCCGTACGTGAAGGTGCCTCCTCCGGCGACGACTGGCTCGTTCGCGGTGACCGCGCCCGCCAATGGCGCGATGATCACCAACACCCGCCGCCCCACGTTCCAGTGGGCCGCCGTCACCGGCGCCACCCACTACAAGCTCTTCGTCAACATCACCCGGAATGACTACGACTGGATGGCGCCCGGGGACCTGATCAACCGCTTCACCGAGGTGGGCTCCACCACCGGCACCTCGCTCACCATCGACCAGGACCTGGTCGATCGCTGGACGTACAAGTGGTACGTCGTCGCCACGCTCGCGAGCGGAGCCACCAGCCGCTCGGACCTGCGCACTTTCAGCGTCTACCTCCCGGTCGTCGAAACCGTCGCGGATGGCGTGCCGCTCATCAATGGCATGCGCGACCTGAACAAGAACGGCACCATCGAGCCGTATGAGGACTGGCACCACCCGATCGCCACACGCGTCAACGATTTGATGAGCCGGATGACGCGGCACCAGAAGGTGATGCAGCTGTTCTTCAACGCCAAGGAATACCCTGAAGCGGGCTTCACCATGGGTCCGCTGGCGCCGGAGGACATCGTTGCCTTCCAGAAGGCCTCCGCGGCCACGCCCCTGGGCATCCCCTACATCGACGCGGGTGACTCCATCCACGGCTTCAAGACGAGCTGGCCCACCCAGCCAGGACTGGTCGCCACGCGCGATCCGCAGCTCGCCTATGAGATGGGAGACATCCAGCGGCGCGAGCAGCTGGCCGTGGGAAGCCGCGGCACCCTATCCCCCCTGGCCGAGGTGGGCACGAAGATCCTCTACCCGCGCATCCAGGAAGGCAGTGGCGAGGACGCGGACGTGGCGGCGGGCTTCACGCGTGCGCTCATCGCCGGTCTGCAGGGCGGCCCCGAGGTGAATCCCCACTCCGTCTGGGTCACCACCAAGCACTGGCCGAGCCAGGGCGCCGGTGGCGAGGGCGGCATCACCTACGACGGCACCACCATCCACTACCACATGCGTCCGTGGCACGCCGCGCTCGAGGCGGGCACCAGCGGCATCATGCCCGGCTACGCCGGCAGCAAGCTGCTGGCCCCGGGCCAGTGGGGCGCGGGAGACAGCCCGGGCATCATCAACTACCTGCGCCAGAACATGGGCTACACGGGCGTCATCTGCACGGACTGGCTGCCCGCGGGCGACCCCTGGGTCCGCTCGCTCATGGCCGGCTCCGACGTGATGGGCGGCGCCGACCCCGGACAGATGGGTGACTTCGAGAGCCGGGTCACCGATGCCCGCGTCAACGAGTCCGCCCGCCGCGTCCTCGAGCTGAAGTTCCGGCTCGGCTTGTTCGAGGACCCCTATCGCAAGGGTCTCGCGGGAACCGCCGAGTGGCACACGGCCAACAACAAGAACGCGGCCCGCCTGGCCGCCCAGGAGTCGATGACCCTGCTCAAGAACGACGGCGCCCTGCCGCTGCGCATGGGCGCGGGCTCCTCGATCGTCGTCGCCGGCCCGCGCGCCGATGACCCATCCTGCATGGTCACGTGGCGCTCGGACTTCCACAACACGGAGTTCGGAGCCCTGACCATCTACCAGGCCATCAAGCAGCGCGCCGAGGCGGCGGGCATCACCGTGTACAAGGACGCGGCGCCCGCGGGTGTCACGCCTGGCGCGGCCATCGTGGTGGTGGGCGAGAGCTACTTCACGCACGGCACCGCCTGGGACAAGGAGAAGCCCTACATCCCGGGTGACCCGGCGGGTCCTCCGCACACCGCATTCTCCAGGCCGGACGAGCCCCGCGATCACTACGGCATCATCACCAGCTTCAAGTCGAAGAACATCCCGACGACCACGGTGGTCGTCCTGCCGCGGCCCTACATCCTCACCAACGTGGCGCCGCAGAGCAACGCGCTGGTGGTCGTCTACCGGCCCGGTGACCTGGGTGGTGTGGCACTGGCGGACGTGCTGTTCGGCGACGTGCTGCCCCGGGGCAAGCTGCCGTGGGATCTGCCCCGCTCGCTGGATCAGATCGGCACCGACGTGGAGACGGATCAGAAGGAGCGCTGGGATCTGCCGTTCGACCTCGGGGCCACCGAGGCCGAGCGCACCGCCATCCGCGACCGGATCGCCAAGGGTCTGCCCGTGCAGCCCATCTATGGCAACCCGTTCTACCGCTACGGCGATGGCATCCAGGGCTTCGGTCTGACCGACTCCACGCCGCCCACGACGTTCACCCTGCAGACGCCCGCGAATGGAACCACCATCACCGGCACGAGGCCTCCATTCTCGTGGACGGCGAGCAGTGATCCGCAGACGGGCATCCAGTACTACGAGATCTTCATCGACGGTCAGGCCGTGCTGGGGGGCAGGACGAAGACCACCTCCGCCGCGCTCGAGGGATTGAAGCTCTCCAACGGCCAGCACACCTGGTACGTGAAGGCCACCAACTGGGCCAACGTGACCACGACCTCGGCCACGTTCACGTTCACCCTCAATGACACCACGCCGCCCGCGGCCTTCTCCGCGCTCATTCCGGCGGCGGGCTCGTCGGTTCCCGGGAGCTCGACGCAGTTCATCTGGGAGCGCACGAGCGACGTGGGCGCGGGCGTCGCCCAGTACATCCTCACCGTGGACGGCACGGACCGCACTCCCGCGATCACCGCCGGCGCCTACACGGCCCCGACCGTCAACCTGGCGCGCGGCCGTAATGTCACCGCAACCTCCAACGAGTTCGGCAGCGCCAACGACGCGGTGGATGGCAACACCGCCACGCGCTGGTCCAGCCGCGCGGACACCGCCAACCCGGACACCGAGTCGATCACCATCGATCTCGGCGCCGTCTATTCGCTCAAGCGCGTGGTGCTCAACTGGGAGACCGCGTACGGCTCCCAGTACGTGGTGGAGGCCTCGCTCGATGGCACCACCTGGAAGCCGCTCTACACGGAGACCGCTGGCAACGGCGGCATCGATGACCTCTCCAACCTGAGTGGGGTGGGTCGGTTCGTGCGGATGCGTGGCGTGAAGCGTTTCACGCAGTTTGGCTACTCACTGTGGGAGTTCGAGGTGTATGGCCTGGCCACTCATCAGACGTCGCTGACCGGGCTGGCGGCCGGAAGCCACACCTGGCGCGTGCGCGCCGTGGACGGTGCCAACAACAGCACGCAGTCCAACGGCCCCATCTCGTTCACGAAGTAGCCTGACGGGTAGCGCTTCCCGAGCAGGGTGAAGACAGGGGCGGCCTCGCGAGGGGCCGCCCCCAACGTTGGTCGATGACCGGGTGTTGAACCAGCGTGGTCAGCGCGCCTGCGTCACCTTGTTGTCGATGCCCAGGCGGCTCACCTTGGGCTTCTCTTCTGCGGCCTGCTGCAACGCCCACAGGGAGGCGGCATCGTCGGGACGGGCGTCAAGGATGAAGACGGTCCCTATCACTTCACCGTGTCCCTGCGGGTCGTCGAGGACGTCCGGAAGCCGGAAACCCTCGCGGTGACCTCGGAAGACGACAGGATGGCATCCTCGGCGAAGTAGACCCAGTCCACATCCTGGTGATACGTCCGCGCGGTGGTCTTGGACCTGTCCAGCTCATCGAACCAGATGTTGAAATAGATGAACTGGTCCGTCTCGGGGAGGTACTTGAGGTCGCTGTGCATCGTCAGCAGCACGCCATTGACGTAATAGCGGATGGACGATGGAGAGACCTGGAGAACGAGCGTCTGCCACTGCGAGGCATAGTCCCCGTTGAGATGGTTCGAGACCTTGTCTGACTCCTGGATGTTGGCTCTCGTGTCCTCCCAGGAGGTCATCCAGATCGTGCTGCGGTCGCCCTCTCCCCAGCCGCCGTTGGGCATGTACTCGAAGTCCTGCTCCGAGTAGTTCGGATCATTCTGGACGTACTCGGTGATGGTGAAGAAGGTCTCGACGGGCTTGTCCGCCAGGTAGCGGGTCCCCGACAGCGGGGTGTTGTTGAACTTCACCCGGGCGGCATAGGTGCCGAACTTGAACTTCCTCGCATTGGAGGAGACCTCCGCCTGCAACGTGCTCCCATTGGTGCCGCGCGTGCTCGCCTGGAGCCGCATCAGCTTGTTGCCGGACGCCGAGGGGTCGGCGATGAAGGACACGTTGGCCGAGCTCCACGGAGCGCCATAGTTCGGCTGAGGCCCAGGGCCCGACCAGTTGGAGTCGTTTCGTACGCTCCACCAACTCCTGAAATTGGAGTCACTGGTCCCCGTGTAGCTGAAGTCGTCGAAGAACTCGGTCGTGATCGTTCCGCCGTCGCCCACTCCGCCGTCGCCCACTCCGCCGTCGCCCACTCCGCCGTCGCCCACTCCGCCGTCACCCACTCCGCCGTCACCCACTCCGCCGTCACCCACTCCGCCGTCACCCACTCCGCCGTCACTGCCTCCCACCGAGGGAGGTGTTCCACCCCGCAGCCCACCGGTGGGCGAGGAACCCGCATCGTGCACGGTGATCCGGCTCCAATCGATGAAGGTACTGTGGCTGCCGTACGAGTAATCGTCGGTCTCGTTGGTGTTGGCGCCGAACATCACCCCGAGATCAATGGGGCTGATCCACGCGCCAGGGGCCAGACTCCCCGCGCCGCTGGTGAAGCGAATCTCCGCGTACCGATCAGCACCCGTGTAGGACACGGTCCCGGACGTCACCGTCAGATTGGGGCAGGCAGCAGAGCCATTCCAATACCAGCATGCGACCGTCGCGCTCGGAGCATTGTTCTTCGTGAACCAGTAGCGCACGACGATGCTGCTCAGCGGAATCGAGGCCGAGGTGTTATTGCGAAACTTGATTTCGGCCTCGACGATGTCGTCATTGGGGCCGTCACTATTTATATTCTGATACTGCACGGTGAAGTCATTCGTCCCGGCGAAGCTCTCTCCCAGAGGGAACACCACGAACGCCGCGGAGAGCAGGGTCGCACATGCGCGGCGCAGACCGAGCTTGCCTTGCCATGTTTGCTCACTTCGCTCGACGACTCCCAGGCGCTTCCAGCTCAAACTCATGGATCGTCCCTTTCGAAAACACGGTTTACTGGATTCTTTGTTTATCCTGTCTTCGATATTTGATTGCAAGTAGTTATTTCCCGCAATCGATCATCAGCATGCATCGACCGATTGGAATGCGAGAACGGTCCGCTCGAAAAATGAGAAGAGACGATTCCGTTCGAGCTCCGCGGAAATTCCGCGCCATCCAAGCGCTCAGCGGGTCGATGAGCGCTCGGCCTGTCGGATTCCTCCACTCCCCAGTCCGCGCCCACACCGACCAACCGGAGCATCTTGCGCGGCCGAGCCCCCTCCCCCCACCTTCCAGGGACGGGGCCGCGAAAATCGCGCGCCGGGCGGTACCGCTCCCTCGGAAGCCCTCTGGCACGACGAATGCTGTGGCTCCCTCGCGTGGTCTCCACGCCTTTTCACGGAGCTGCACCATGCCTACCCGTGCCCGGAAGACTCCGCTCCACCACACCGGCTCCCGCGCTCGTGCCAGCAGTCCCCGGCTCACCCGCGCGCCCAAGGGCTCGCGTGCCCGCCCGGCCTCCCGGGAGAAGTGGATCTACCTCTTCGACGAAGGCCGGGGGGACATGAAGGACCTCCTCGGAGGCAAGGGCGCCAACCTCGCCGAGATGACCCGCATCGGACTTCCGGTGCCACCGGGCTTCATCGTCACCACCCGGGCCTGCAACGCCTTCCTCGCCGCGGGCAGCCGGTTCCCCGAGGGCCTCTGGGAGCAGGAGCTCGCCGCCCTGCGCAAGCTGGAGAAACAGGCTGGCCGCTCGCTCGGGAACCCGGAGAATCCGCTGCTCGTGTCCTGCCGCTCCGGCGCGCGGTTCTCCATGCCCGGGATGATGGACACCATCCTCAACATCGGGATGAACGACGCCGTCGCCGAGCGACTCGCGGCCCGGACGGGGGATGCACGCTTCGCCTACGACGCCTACCGCCGGCTGGTGCAGATGTTCGGCACCGTGGTGCTCGGCGTGCCAGACGAGCCCTTCGAGCAGGTGCTCGAGAAGCACCGGCGCCAGCGGGGCCTGGAGAACGACGCGGCCCTGCCCCCCGAGGACCTGAAGGCCATCACCGAGGCCTTCAAGGCCATCGTCCGCGAGAGGACCGGCCGTGACTTCCCGCAGGAGCCCGTGGAGCAGCTCCGGTTCGCCACCGAGGCCGTCTTCCGCAGCTGGAATGGCAAGCGCGCGGTGGACTACCGCAACGCCGCCGGCATCGCGCATGACCTGGGCACGGCGGTGAACATCGTCACCATGGTGTTCGGCAACCGGGGCGAGGACTCGGGCACGGGCGTGGTGACCACGCGCAACGTGTCCACCGGCGAGCGGGAGATGGAAGGCGACTACCTGTCCAACGCCCAGGGCGAGGACGTGGTGTCGGGGACGCGCCCCTCGCTGCGCATCTCCGCGCTGAAGGAGCTGCACCCGAAGCTGTACGCCCGGCTCGAGCGGTACTGCCAGAAGCTGGAGCGGCACTTCCGGGACGTGCAGGACGTCGAGTTCACCATCGAGCAGGGCAAGCTCTGGATGCTGCAGACGCGCGACGCCAAGCGCACGGCCCAGGCCGCGGTGCGCATCGCGGTGGAGCTGGCCGGGGAGAAGCTCATCAACCGCAAGGAGGCCGTCCTCCGGGTGAAGCCGGAGCAGATCGACTTCTTCCTGCACCCTCAATTCGCTCCGGCCGACAAGCAGGCGGCCCGGGAGCGGGGGGACCTGCTCGCCAAGGGGCTGAATGTGTCGCCGGGCGCGGCCAGTGGCGTGGTGGCCTTCGACGCGGACACCGCCGAGCGCTGGAGCAAGGAGGACAAGAAGGCCGTCATCATGGTGCGGCCCGAGACGAAGCCGGGCGACGTGCACGGCATGCTGGCGGCCCGGGGCATCCTCACCAGCCGGGGCGGGCGCACCAGCCACGCGGCGCTGGTGGCGCGGCAGTTCGGCAAGCCGGCCGTGGTGGGCGTGTCGGAGATGGAGGTGGACTGCGAGAAGCGGCAGCTCTCCGTGGCGGGGCGCGTGCTGCGAGAGGGAGACACCGTCTCCATCGATGGCACCACCGGCGAGGTCTTCGCGGGCCCGCTCGAGACCGTCATTCCGGACCTGGAGGATCCGCACATCCTGAAGCTGCTGGAGTGGGCCGATGGCTTCCGCGAGCTGGGCGTGTACGCGAACGCGGACTACCCGCGGGACGCGCAGCGGGCCCGGGAGCTCGGCGCGGAAGGCATCGGGCTGTGCCGCACCGAGCACATGTTCTTCGAAACGGACCGCCTGCCGCACGTGCAACGGATGATCCTCGCGCGCACCGATGAGGAGCGGGACGAGGCGCTCGCGCGGCTGCTGCCCTTCCAGCGCGAGGACTTCCTCGGGCTGTTCCGGACGATGGATGGCCAGCCCGTCACCATCCGCCTCATCGACCCTCCCCTGCACGAGTTCCTCCCCAGCCATGACGAACTGCTGCACGACGTCACCGAGCTGGAGACCCGGCTGGAGCTGATGAAGGACAGGTCCGAGGCCGCCGGCATGGAGGCGACGCTCGCGAGCAAGCGGCACATGCTGGAGGCGGTGCATTCGATGCGCGAGACCAACCCCATGCTGGGCCTGCGCGGAGTGCGGCTGGGAATCCACCTGCCGGCGCTCGTGCGCATGCAGGTACGGGCCCTCTTCGAGGCGGCCTGCCAATGCGCCCGCGAGGGCGTGCGGGTCTTCCCCAAGGTGATGATTCCGCTCATCGCGCACAGCAACGAGCTGCGCGTGGAGAAGGAGACGCTCGAGGCCGAGGCCCGGGCGGTGATGAAGGAGCAGGGCCGGAAGGTGGCCTACCAGTTCGGGACGATGATCGAGATTCCCCGGGCGGCCCTCACCGCGGATCAGATCGCCCAGGACGCGGAGTTCTTCTCCTTCGGGACGAACGACCTCACCCAGACGACCTATGGCATCTCGCGCGACGACGCGGAGACGGGCTTCCTCGGCGAGTACCTGCTCAAGCGCATCCTCCCGGAGAACCCCTTCGCCACCATCGACCAGCGGGGTGTGGGAGCGCTCATGGAGATGGCGGTGAAGCTCGGCCGGAAGACGCGGCCCGGGCTGGACATCGGCATCTGCGGCGAGCACGGCGGTGACCCGAAGACGATCGCCTTCTGCCACCGCATCGGGCTCGATTATGTGTCCTGCTCGCCCTACCGCGTGCCCATCGCGCGCCTGGCCGCGGCCCATGCGGCGATTGCCCCCACGCCGTAGGCGCCGAGCTATGCTCCGCGCCCATGAACGAACACCGCTCCGTCGCCGAAGGATTCATCACGCACCAGGTCACCAACCAGGCCCCGCCGCTCACCTATGACGCCTGGGCCACCGACACGGTGTTGCGTGAAGCCATCGCCCGGGAAGGGGGCGCCTGGGCGGAAGCCGAGCTCGCGAAGTACGGCCCCCTCGTGGGCGGTGAGCTGATGCAGCTCGGCTTCACCGCCAACGAGAACAAGCCGAAGTTCAGACCGTTCGACCGGTACGGCAACCGCCTGGACGAGGTGGAGTTCCACCCCGCCTACCACCGCCTCATGGAGCTGGCCATCGCCCATGGGGTGCCGAACTTCGCCTGGCGCCACGAGGACAGACCCGGTGCACACGTGGCCCGCATGGCGCTGTTCTACCTGCACAACCAGGCCGACCAGGGAACGAGCTGCCCCCTGACGATGACATACGCCAGCGTGCCCGCGCTGCGCCGCCAGCCCGAGATCGCCCGGGAATGGATGCCACGCATCAGCTCCGCCACCTATGACTCGCGGTTCATCCCCGCGGCGCAGAAGCGGGGCGCCACCCTCGGCATGGGCATGACCGAGAAGCAGGGCGGCTCGGATGTCCGGACGAACACCACGCGTGCGCATCAGCTCGGCGGCCGGGGGCCCGGGCAGCCCTATGCGCTCGTCGGCCACAAGTGGTTCTTCTCGGCCCCCATGAGCGACGCGTTCCTCGTGCTCGCGCAGGCCGAGGGTGGGCTGTCGTGCTTCCTCCTGCCGCGCTTCACGCCGGACGGCGATCGCAATGCCATCCGCATCCAGCGCCTCAAGGACAAGCTCGGTGACTGGAGCAACGCCAGCTCCGAGGTCGAGTTCCAGGGTGCCACCGCCTGGATGGTGGGCGAGGAAGGCCGCGGCGTCGCCACCATTCTCGAGATGGTGGCCCTGACGCGCCAGGACTGCATGATTGGTTCGAGCGGCCAGATGCGCCAGGCGCTCGTGCAGGCGATCCACCATGCACGCTACCGCAAGGCCTTCGGCAAGCGGCTGATCGATCAACCGCTGATGCTCAATGTGCTCGCCGATCTGGCGCTCGAATCGGAAGCACATACCGCGCTCACCGCGCGCGTGGCTCGGGCCGTCGACGCGAGCCACCGGGACGCCCGGGAAGCGGCCTTTGGCCGGATCGCGACGGCCATCGGCAAGTATTGGGTGTGCAAGCGTGCTCCCGCCTTCATCAACGAGGCGCAGGAGTGCCTCGGCGGTGTCGGCTACGTCGAGGAGTCGAACCTCGCGCGGCTGTACCGGCAGGCCCCGCTGAACTCCATCTGGGAAGGCAGCGGCAACATCCAGTGTCTGGACATGCTGCGCGCGGCCACGCGCGAGCCGGCCAGCCGTGACGCCCTGTTCGAGGAGATCCTCGCCGCCCGGGGTGGGCATCCGGCGCTCGACGCCGAAGCCGCGCGACTGGCGAAGGAATTCGATGACCTGAGCACGCTCGAGTCGCGTGCGCGGTTCATCGTCGAGCGCCTCGCGTTGGCGCTGCAGGCCTCCATCCTCATCCGCGCCGGCAACTCCCAGGTCTCGGACACCTTCTGCGAGTCGCGTCTGGCCGGTGCACACGGACAGACGTTCGGCACGCTTCCAGCCCACGCACCGATGCATGCGCTCATCCAGCGCGCCTTCGCGGAAGGAGCCGAGACCCCGCGGTAGGCGCTGGCCAGGCCCCCGTCCTTACCGGGTCCGCAACAGGTCACTCGAGGCACTTGCGGAACCCCTCCGTGAGCGCCTCCCGATCCAGATTGCGGCCGATGAAGACGAGATCGTTCGCCCGGGGCGTCTTCCCCCAGGGCTTGTCGGGCTGCCCGTCGAAGAGCATGTGCACCCCCTGGAAGACATAGCGGTTCTTCTGGCCCGCGATGGCGAGGATGCCCTTCATCCGGAAGATGTCCGCCCCCTGCTCTTGCAGCACCTTGGCCAGCCAGGCATTCAGCCGGTGCGGGTCGACCTCCCCCTCCAGGTGGATGCCCACGGACGTCACCGTCTCGTCGTGCGAGTGGCCGGCACCGAAGGCCTGCTCCACCCGGCACTTCAGGACGCCTCCCGCGGCATCCTCCACCCGTAGCGCGTACTCCTCCGGGCCATGCTCCGTGAAGAGGGCATAGAGCCCCTCGCGAGGAACCGTCAGGGGGTACACCTTACGGCCCCGGTCCTTCGAGAAGTCGAGCTGGAAGTGGCTGTTTCCCGCGGCGAGCGCACCTCCGGAGACGCGACGCGAGGGAGAGCGAGACCAGAAGCGCACGGCCTTCTCCGCGCCCGCCTTCAGCCCCGCCTCATCGTCGGAGTCCACCGGCACGAGGGCGACGTCCATCGACGCGTCCGGACCCTCCCCGAGGACGAGACTGGCCTGGCCCGGCTGGAGCGCATGGACACCACCCCACTCGAAGGGGTACTCGGGCTCGAGGAAGGCCGGCTTCTGCCGCAGCGCCCGCCCCAGGTCGAAGCCGCCCACGTCGAGCACGCTCTCGATGGGAATCCGTCCCCTCACCGTCCGGTGGATACGGGCCAGGGCATTCATGCTCCGGATGCGGCGCTCCACGCGCTCGACCTCCTCAGGCGTCACCAGGTCCGTCTTGTTGATGATGATGACGTCCCCGAAGGCGATCTGCTCCTTGCACTCGTCGCTGTCGTCGATGTGCAGCGAGACGTGCTTCGCGTCCACCAGGGTGACGATGCCGTCGAGCTGGAACTGGGAGCCGATTTCGTCATCGACGAAGAACGTCTGTGCCACGGGGCTCGGGTCCGCCATGCCCGTGGTCTCCACGAGGACATGGTCGAACTTGTCCTTGCGGCGCATGAGGCTGCCGAGGATGCGGATGAGGTCTCCCCGCACCGTGCAGCAGATGCACCCGTTGTTCATCTCGAAGACTTCCTCGTCCGCGTTGATGACGAGCGCCTGGTCGATGCCGATCTCCCCGAACTCGTTCTCGATGACGGCGATGCGCTTGCCGTGCTGCTCCGTCAGGATGCGGTTGAGGAGCGTCGTCTTGCCCGAGCCCAGAAAGCCGGTCAGGACCGTGACAGGAATCTTCTTCTCCGAAGTCGCCAAGGCTTTGTCTCCTTGAAATCGCGGGTACAGCCAGGAGGTGGAGTCAGTGCCGCACGGAAGACGCGAAGCTCCACGCCAGCAGACGTCCGTCGGCTCCGATGGCCGCCGCGATGGATTTGTCCGGCGAGAGCGTCAGCCCTTCGAGGGCCACGTCCGCGCGGAGCGCCCAGAGCGGACGCCGCCCCCGGGTGGGGTTCCAACCACAGAACTGCCCGTCCTGCCCGGTGGACAGCAACAACTCGGAGCCCGCGCCGTCCTCGAGGAAGGCGAGCCCCGTCACCCGCTCCGAGTGGGCCTTCAGGAGATGCGGGCGCTGCTGATCGCGAACCCGGGCGCCCAACTCCCAGACGACGACCTGCTCGCCATCCCCGGTGGCCAGGAGGTTGCTGGCGGAGTTCCACGCCAGGGCGCGGACCTTCGCCCGGTAGCCCGGCATGTCATAGGAGTCGACCCTGGAGGAACGCAGGGCCCAGAGCCGGATGCTCGCGTCCTGCTTGCCCGCGGCGATGTACCGGCGGTTCGGACTGATGGCGACGGCGAGGACCGCGCCCTCCGCGTCGAGCGTCTCCAGCGGCCGCTTGCGGCCCGCCTCGAGCCGGTGGAGTCCTCCGTTGCACGAGGAGATGATGCCCGTGCCGCTCGCGCTCCACTGGATGGAGGTGACGGTGCTGGCATGCTGCTCGTAGCCGCCCTTCAGGGTGCCCCGGCGGGACCAGATGCGGACGGAGCGCCCCGCCGCCGCGGCGAGGTGGCCTCCCGACGGCGACCACTGGACGTGCTCCACCCAGGCGCCGCCAGCGTCCCAGGCGTGGAGCTCCCGCCCCGAATCCGGGTCGTGGACGCGAACCCGGCCGTCCCATCCTCCGGTGGCGAGCTGCTCGCCGTCCGGTGAGAAGCTCACCGCGAGCGTTCCGCCCTCATGTCCGGGCAGCTCCCGGAGCAGCGCGCCGGACCTCGCGTCGACGAGGACCACCGGGCCGCCGAAGGTGGCCGCCGCGATGCGGAGCCCCTCAGGCGAGAAGGCCACCGCGCTGATTCCCTCCAGGAGCTCGATATCGAAGAGCCGCATGGGCCCGCGGGCCCCCTCGCGCTTGCCTCTCGTGGATGCCATGGCCACCCTTTCCGACCTCACGTTCGTGCCCCGTGCGCTCAGCCCACGAGGGCTCGCAGCCCCGACACGCCCATCCACGCGCCGAGCCCGATGCCGAGCGCGCTGGTCGTCTTGAGAACGCGGGAGCGCCAGCGCTCCGAGTTCCGGACGACGAAGCCCAGGGGCAGTGACAAGAGGATGGTGAGCAGCACCATGCCCCCGGAGACCCCCACGCCGAACAGGAGGAGGAACAGGAAGGCGGCGAGCCGCTCGCGGACGGTGGTGAGCGCGAGGAGCGCGATGCCCGCGGAGCCCGCCAGACCGTGAACGACGCCCACCAGCACCACACGCCAGGAGTGAGGCCTCGTGTGCTCGGGGCTCTCGGGCAGCGGGCAGTCCGCATGGCGCCACTGCACGACCCCCAGCGCGACCAGCAGGACGGCGACGAGGAGCTCCATCACCGGCTCCCAGGCGTCCGGCACCGACAGCCGCCCGCCGACGAGCACCGCCCCGACCGCGAAGAAGGTGGACGAGTGGCCCAGGCTCCAGAGAAGCGCCGTGCGCACGGCCGCCCGGAAGCCCTGCCCGGACCTCAACAGCGAAGCGATGGCGCAGACGTGATCCGCGTCCGAGGCGTGACGAAGCCCGAGGACCAACCCGAGGCTCAGGGCACTTTCCAGCATGCGAGTTCCGAGGCGAGAGGGACACCTCAGTTATCGCACCCAACAATCTATTGCAACTCGATTACATCAACAATCCAATGCACCGCTGGCGGCAGCCTCCTCTGGCCACTCGGCGCCCGCCACCGGCTACCAGGGCTCAGCCACCGGCTCGACGAGGAGCTCCGGCGGGTGCTCCTGGGGCACCAGGTCACCCCGGTCCTGGGGGGCCCTGTCGAGTACTCGTTGACATGGAGCCAAGCGGGCTGCGAAGCAACCCCGTCCGACTTCGACCTGGAGCCTCCGCTGTCTACGTCACAACCCGAGCGCCCCTTCCTTCCGGACTTGTCGCGCCCCGCAACCCTTCGCTTCGTCTCCGTGAGTGCCGTCGCCATGGTGGTCATGCACCTGGCCATCTGGGGGTGGATCGCATTCCGGCGCCATCAGCCGTTCGGGCACCTCCTCACCTATTGGGACGCGAACTACTACACGGCCATCGCACGCGATGGGTACAGCGGTAACCTCTTCGCTTTCTACCCGGCGTATCCGCTCACCGTCGGGGCTCTCGCGAAGCTCCTGGGCGTCACCGAGATACAGTGGTTGGGCGCGGCGTTCTCCACCGTGATGTTCGCCCTGTTCGTCTTCGTCTGCGTCCGGGTTTCCCAACGGGACGATCTTCCGGCGAGGCTGACGCCGAACAGCCGGTTGGGCTGGCTCTTCTTCCTCTTCTCACCCGCGAGCTACATCTTCCACTCGCACCATACCGAGGCGCTGTTCCTGCTGCTGTCGTTCCTCTCGTTCTTCTTCAGCGGGACGAAGAGGCCCGCATGGGGAGGGCTCTTCGGCGCACTCTGCGCCATGACGCGCAACCAGGGCGTCTTCGTGGGAGCGATGACCGCGCTGCTGGCGGCCTGGGTCGAGACGGTGCCCGCCCGCCGGGTCCGTGCGTTCTTCGTCGCCGGAGGCCTCAGCCTGCTCGGGGTGCTGGGCTTCCTCACGTTCCAGACCGTCGTCGCGGGCTCGCCCTTCGCCTTCATGCAAGCCCAGAAGGGGTGGACGCACGTGGAATCGCTCGGTGGCGCACTGAGGACGCTCGTCTTCGGCAATCCCTGGCAGAGTACCGATCCGCACAATGTGCTCTGGTACGTCACGTGGTGGGTCCTCCTCGTTGGAGCCGTGATGCTCGCGCGTCGGCAGCCGGCCCTGGGCATCTACGCGGTGCTCTGCCTGTTGGTGCAACTGCTCCAGGGGGAGTTCGTCAACACCTTCCGGTTCGCGGCCCCGGTCTTCCCGCTGTTCTTCTTCCTCGGAGACGGATGCGCGCGGCGTCCCCGCTGGTTCCAATTCATCGCGGTGCTGGTCCTGTTCCTGCTCAACGTGTCCACCGCGCGGCACTACGGCCTGGGTGAATGGGCCTATTGAGGGACGCCCCGCGCTGGTGCCCACGGGCCTCCCGAGGCATCATCCCGCGCCCATGAGCGATACGAACGGCGACGGCCGCAGGTCATCCACGGGCGAGGTCCGCCCCGAGCTCGCGGAGCTCCGGGAGCGTCTCGCGGCGACCACGGACGCCGGCCGTCCGGACGCGGTCGCCCGGCGGCGCAAGACCGGCCAGCGCACGGCCCGGGAGAACATCGACGACCTCGTCGACCCGGGGAGCTTCGTCGAGTACGGAGGGCTCGCGCTCGCGGCGCAACGCTCGACCCGCTCCCTGGAGGACCTCATCCGGGCGAGCCCCGCGGACGGCCTCGTCTGCGGGCTCGGCACCGTCAACCGCGCCCTCTTCGATGACGAGCGCGCACGCACCCTGGTGATGGCCTATGACTACTCGGTCTTCGCCGGCACCCAGGGCCTCATGGGCCACCAGAAGCTCGACCGCATGCTCGCGCTCGCCGCGCAGTGGCGCGTGCCCGTGGTGCTCTTCGCCGAGGGCGGTGGCGGGCGCCCGAACGACACGGACACGCACACCGTCGCGGGACTGGACACGCCCAGCTTCCTGGCCTTCGCCTCGCTCTCGGGGCTCGTCCCCCGTGTCGGAATCGCCTCCGGGCGCTGCTTCGCCGGGAACGCGGCGCTGCTGGGCTCCTGCGACGTCGTCATCGCGACGGACAACAGCAACATCGGGATGGGGGGCCCGGCGATGATCGAAGGAGGCGGGCTCGGGACGTTCGCACCGGAGGAGATTGGCCCGGCGGATGTCCAGACCCGCAACGGTGTCATCGACATCCGCGTGCGCGACGAGGCGGAGGCGGTAGCCGTCGCGAAGCAATACCTCTCCTACTTCCAGGGCCCGATCTCCCCGGGCGCCTGTGCCGACCAGTCGACGTTGCGAGAGGCCCTGCCCGAGAACCGTCGCCGTGCCTACAAGATCCGGCCCATCATCGAGACGCTGGCGGACGCGGGGTCCGTGCTCGAGCTGCGCCGTGACTTCGGGCGAAGCCTGGTGACGGCGCTGGTGCGAATCGAGGGACAGCCGCTCGGGCTCATCGCGAACGATACGTTCCACCTCGGCGGCGCCATCGACGCGAACGCCTCCGACAAGGCCGCGCGCTTCTTCCAATTGTGTGACGCCTTCGGGCTCCCCATCGTGTCGCTGTGTGACACCCCCGGGTTCATGGTGGGACCGCAGGCCGAGACGACCGCCCTCGTGCGCCACGTCTCCCGCATGTTCGTGAACGCGGCCAGCCTCTCGGTCCCGTTCTTCACGGTCGTCCTGCGGCGAGGATACGGGCTCGGAGCGCAGGCGATGGCCGGCGGACACTTCCACGCGCCGTTCTTCATCGTGTCCTGGCCCACGGGCGAGTTCGGGGGGATGAACCTGGAGGGGGCCGTCCGCGTCGGGATGCGCAAGCAACTCGAGGCGATCGAGGACCCGGCGGCCCGCGAGGAGATGGCCCAGGCGATGATCGCCGAGGCCCATCGGCGCGGCAGGGCGATCAACATGGCCTCGCTCCTGGAGATCGACGCGGTGATCGACCCCGCGGAGACCCGCTCCTGGCTCCTCCGGGGCCTGCGCTCCGTCCCCCGTCCGGTGCGCGAGGGGCGGCGCAGGTTCATCGACACCTGGTGAGGAGGACGCGCGCCCGCCCTTCCCGATGGCAGCCAGGGAGAGGGCTCGCCCGTGCGCACGGACCCTGTTGCTCCCAACCGCGGGCGCCTCCACGTTGAGAAGGGAGTCCCCTACCCAGGGAGGTGGTCCGTGGAGGCGGGCACCTACCAGTTCGAGCCGCACACCGGGGAGGTCCGGATCCGCATCGAGGGCTTCAGCCTGTCCGATCTCTTCGAGGAAGCGGGGTATGCGTTGGCCGAGCTCATGCTCGGCGAGGAACGGCCGGAGACACCGCCCGACGCGCAGGAGGAGCATGTCACGCTCGAGGCGTCGGATACCGAGGCCCTGCTCGTCGACTGGCTCAACGAGCTCATCTCCCGCGCGGACGCGCGGAAGCAGGTCTACACGGACTTCACGGTGGACGAGCTCTCCGAGCGGAAGCTGCACGCCCGCATCCGCGGCTTCACGCCCCCGGTGCTCAAGACCGCGGTGAAGGCCGCCACCTTCCATGGGTTGGAGATCCACGAGCACGAGGAGTGCTTCATCGCCACCGTCGTGCTCGACGTCTGATCCCATCGCGGCCCCGGCCGCCTCGAGGCGAGCATGGAACCCACCGTCGAAGTCCAGCAGCGGCTCTCACCGCTCCTTCGCCAGATCGGCCCGGCCCTCTACGAGCTGGACCCGAGCTTCCGTGAGGACATGCGCGTGCCGGCCCGGATCGTCGCCGACGAGGAGCTGCTGCGGGAGATGTCCCAGGACCACAGCATGCTCCAGCTCGTCAACGTGACGACGCTGCCGGGCATCCAGGGCTTCGCCATCGGCATGCCGGACATGCATGAGGGCTACGGCTTCCCCGTGGGCGGCGTAGCGAGCACCCTGCTGCCCCATGGGGTCATCTCGCCAGGTGGAATCGGGTTCGACATCAACTGCGGCGTGAGGCTGCTCTCCACCGGGCTTCTCCACGGAGAGGTGGAGGCGCTCCTACCAGCCCTGGCCCACGACCTGGCCCGGAGCATTCCCACGGGCTTTGGTCGTCACGGCCGGCTGTCCCTGGACCTGGAGCAGCTCGAGCGGGTCCTCGCCGAAGGGGTCCCCTACGTGGTGGACGTCCTGGGACTGGGGACCCGGGAGGACCTCCCGAACATCGAGGCGGGCGGCCACCTCTCCGGCGCCGATGCGTCCAGGATCTCCGTCCGGGCAAGGGAACGGGGGCATGATCAACTCGGGACGCTCGGGGGCGGCAATCACTTCATCGAGGTGCAACGCGTGGAGCGCATCTACGACCGGGAGGCGGCCGAGGCGTTCGGGCTGTTCGAGGGGCAGCTCACCGTCCTCATCCACACCGGCTCACGCGGGCTGGGGCACCAGGTCTGCACGGACGCCGTACGGGAGATGGATCGGGCATTGGCCCGGGAAGGCATCCGGCTCGTGGACAGGCAGCTCGCCTGCGCACCGTTCTCGTCACCCGAGGGACAGGACTACTACGCGGCCATGTGCGCCGCGGCCAACTTCGCCTGGTGCAACCGGCAGGTGCTCACCCACCGGGTGCGCGAGGTATTCAGCCGGAGGCTCGGCTCCCAGCCCGAGTGCTGGCCGCGGATTGTCTATGACGTGGCCCACAACATCGCCAAGGTGGAGACGTACGGAGGGGAGCGACTGTGCGTCCACCGCAAGGGCGCGACGCGGGCGTTCGGCCCGGGGAACGCGGAGCTGCCCGCGGCCTACCAGCAGGTCGGCCAGCCGGTGTTCATCCCCGGCAGCATGGGCACGGCCTCCTTCGTGCTGGCGGGGCGGAGCGAGTCGCGAGCCATCTCGCTCAGCAGCGCCTGCCATGGTGCGGGCCGGCGGATGAGCCGGGCCACCGCGAAGCGGCAGGTGGTCGGCGCGGAGCTGCGCAAGGAGCTGAATGCCCGGGGCATCATCGTGGAATGCCCCTCGAACGCGGAGCTCGCGGAGGAGGCCCCCACCGCCTACAAGGACGTCGATCGGGTGGTGGACACGGTGGAGGCCGCGGGCATCGCCCGGAAGGTGGCACGGCTGGTGCCCCTTGCGGTGCTCAAGGGCTGAAGGTCCCGGTGTCGTGTGGGTCAGGGCAACAGGTTGACGACATCCTTCACTTCCTTGGGGGCGGCTTTGGTCTCTCCGAGCGCGCCCGTGTAAGCGCCCAGCGCCATGGAGAAGGGATTGATCCTGCCACCCTTCAGGGCCCCGAAAACGCCCTCGGCGACCCCCTTCCAGGTCTTGAGCACTCCGCCAAATCCCCCTTTGAGGGCCCCCAGGAACCCACCCTCCGAGTCACCAATCCCAGTCAGGACATTGCTGAGACCCGGGATGAACCACAGCTTCTTGCCAACCTCCCCGGCGAACCACTGGAAGTTGTCCTTGTTGCTCCCGTCCTTCTTGACATGGGTGTCGGACGTGACATCCAGCCGATGCTCGGCGTTCAGAGCGCCGTAACCCTTCTCAGCGAAATCCTTGAGCAATCCGGCTTCTGTTCCATGCCTGGCATCTCCATCCTTGGTGATGCCCTCGATATTGCCGTCTCCCCGTCCGTCCCGGACCTTGTTCGACCGATCCTCACCGTCGGCGGTCATGGAGCTGTCGATGTACTCCAGCACCTTGGCCAGCCGGTAGACGGCATCGGGATTCTGACGAGAGTCCGTCAGGGCGATCTTGGGGTCGACTCCGGTCTGCTTGCAGAGCTGCTCGAACTTGATGTCCTTCTGGCGGCCAAGCTTCGACAGGACGGGAGTGTCCTTGACGATATCCGCCGCCGATCGGGTGTCCCCCGGCGGCCTCGTGTCCTTGGGCCCGGGGATTCTCGTCCCATCGGCCGCGGTGCTGGAGGATTCATCAAATGAATCCTCCTTCGCGGCCGCGGGTATGCCGGAACTTCCACCCTGGATGCCACCGGCATCGAACCCATCCACCACTCTGCCAAGACGCGCAGCGGCGCCCAGGGAGCCACCGGAATCCACCGCCCGCGCGATTCCCGGGGCCTCCGGAGAGGAGGGCTGAGTCCTGGCGGCTGAATCGACCGGACTCGAGGCCAGTCGAGCCCTGGCGATCAACGCGCTCGGGCCCTGAGATTTGATGATGTACATGTATCCACCCAGTTCAGTATTGCGGAGGCGCATTGCCTGCGGTTTCTGGCCATGCGCGACTGCAGAGCGCATGCCACGCAGCGGGCGGTGGAAGTCCTTGATCTTCCAGTGCGGGCGCCGCCCCACGGAGCTCGCGGCGAGCTCCGCCCTGGTGACTGCAGTCACCAGGTGGTGACTCGGGTCACCCGGCAGGGACTTGGAGCCTGGGGCCTCGGGACGCGCCCGAGGACGGCAACTCACAACAACCTGTACAGCGACACCGATGGCAGCGCGTGGCCGAACCCGACCTTCTCGTAGGCGCGCCGGGCCGGGGCATGGCTGGGGTCGCCGCCCGTGCTCACCGTGGCCACCTTCATGCCGGCGCTCTTCATCCGCTCCAGGACGAATGCGTACATGGCGGCGCCGAGGCCCTGGCCAGCATGAGCCGGATGCATGGCGTTCAGGCCGATCTCGCCCACCTGCTTCTTCTCATCGAGCGAGAAGGTGACGAAGCCCACGACCTCATCGCTGACCGTGAGCACGAGGACCTGATGACCCGAACCCGTGCCGCATAGCGTCTCGAGCAGCCGGGACTGCTCCGCGTCCGCGTCCGAAAAGGCCCTCTCGCCGATCTCCTCACCGACGATGTCTCGAAAGGATTGGAAGACCGGCCTGAAGGCGAGCTGCCTGAGCTCCTGCATGGCCGGCAAGTCGGCCGGCCGGAATGGACGAATGTCAAAAGGCTGGTTCATGCAAACCTCCCACCTGGCGGGACCCGTCACGGGCAGCTCTTCAAAAGTCGGGATCGGCGAAGAACACGGCCACCCAACACCAGGTAGCCGTGCGACCGCCGCTCGGAAATCCCGCTCGGAATGGAGCCCTGCCCGATGAACGCGTCAAGCACGGAGCCAGGCTTCGGCTTCCGCCCGGGAACGAACGAACCGCACCAGGGGGTGCGATCGATGTTCGTAGGCGAGCTCCTTGAAGCGCTCGCCGTGGGCTTCCGGATGGGGCACCACGAGCGCCACGCGCAGCCGGTAGTTCACGAACTTCTGAAGAAACTCGCCCGCCAACCCACTGCGAAGGTTGAAGAACTCCGGAGAGAGGTCCTCCTCGGTGAAGAGGATTCCTTCCGCCCCAAAGCATGCGCCGACGGCGTCGGTCACGTCCCGGACGGTTCGGATGGTGATGCCTGCTTCGGAGGCAACGACGACTCGGCGCTCTTCACTCATGGGTTCTCCTCTCGGCTACGGGTCTGGATCAATGACCGATCCAGCGGACGGGGCCAACCTCCGGCGGCTGAATCCGCTTGGCGCGGCTCCGCGGCTACGTCCAGTCCTCCTTCGACGCTCTACCGTGAGCCGTTCGCGAGCGGGCTTCCCCCCGGCAGCACCGCCGTGGGCTCCTCGCTTCCCGCCTGGGAGGGCATGTGCTCCAGCCGGGTCCCCTGCTCCGCGCTCCGCGGAGGAACCCGGCCCCCCTTGAGCGCGAGGGCTTCCTGCACCAGGCGGCCCAGCTCCCGCTGTCCATGGGGATGGGGCGCGAGCTCTCCCGTCAGGGCACAGAGTTGCTCGCGCAGCCGCTGGCCCCGGTCCGTGCGGTCCGCCACCTGCCACTGGAGCAGGTCCATGATGGCGGCATCCAGCGCGGGCGGCACGTCCGGGCGGTGGACCGAGGGCGGCACGAGGAAGGGCGGCGGGGAGCTGCGCACCGTGTCGGAGGCATCCTCCCCCTGGAAGACGCGCCGTCCCGTGAGTGCCTCGTGCAGCGTGAGGCCGAGCGCGAAGAGATCCGCGCGCCCGTCGAAGGCGTGGCCCCGGGCCTGCTCCGGAGACATGTACCCCAGCTTGCCGCGCACCCGGTCCGCCCGGGTGAGGCGGACATGGATGGCCGCGCGCGCCACCCCGAAGTCCCCCAGCTTCACCTCGCCGATCCGTGACAAGAGGATGTTGGGCGGATTCACGTCCCGGTGGACGAGGTTCAGCGGCACACCGTCGCTCGCGGTGCGCCGGTGGACATAGTCGAGCGCCTCACCCATCTCCGCCCCGATGTAGGCCACCACGGCCAGCGGCAGCGGTCCGTGGCGCTTGATCAGCTCGCGCAGGGAGAGCCCCTCGATGAACTCCATGGCCATGAAGTAGGTGTCCCCGAACCGGCCCACGTCGAGCACCTGGACGATGTTGGGGTGGTTGAGCAGCGAGCCCAGCTCCGCCTCCCGGCGGAACAGCGTCACGAAGTCCTCGTCCTCGGCGTAGGCCGGGAGGATGCGCTTGATGGCCACCACCTTCTCGAAGCCGCCCTCCGGGCTGTAGGTGGCACGGAACACCTCCGCCATGCCTCCCACCCCCAGCCGCTCGTGGAGGAAGTACTTGCCCACCAGATCCTTCTCCCGCACGGCGTGCAGTGCCTCCTCGGCCCTGTGCGTGAGGTAGCCGGCCACGAGCGCCGCCAGCCATCCGATGATGAAGTAATAGGCGGCCCGCAGAACCACGAGCGGCGCCGTGAGCATCAGGGGAACGGGCTCGGTCAGCCGGGGCCAGGCCAGCAGGAAGTAGAGCAGCACCGTCTGGGCGGCCACGAGACCACCGGCGAAGATGGCCAGGCTGCGCTTGCCACGTAGCGCCGCGAGCACGATGGTCGCGCTCCAGAGGACGGACATGGGGTTGCCCAGCGCCTGCTCGGCGGTCGCGAAGAGCGTGTCGCAGACGAAGAGGAACGCTCCGGTGGTGGTCTCCAGGCCGATGTTGACCCAGTGGACGGCGGGGTGGAACCAGCCTCGCCGTAGCAACCGGGACAGCCCCCCGTAATAGACGGCGAAGAAGGCACACAGGCCCGCGACGGACAGGGCGCGGGGCCAGCCGATGAGGGGGGTCATCCCGAGCGTGGAGACGACGAAGATGCAGGACACCCGGCTGATGAACCGGGTCACCGTGGCTTCGCGGGCCACGGCGTCCGCCCGGAAGTGCTCGGCGAGCAACTGCGTACCGAGCGGCGCCGCGCTACCTGGAGGGGCGGAGTGAGGCATGGGGGACCGCATTATCTTGCAGCCGTGGCGGCAAGGCGAGTGTTGTCCCTCCGTGGCACGGGGGGCGAGCGCGGCGGTGGGAGAGCTGGAGCCCTCACGGCGGCTCGCCTTCATCCAATCGCACCTGCACGAGGACGCGCGGCGGGCGCGAATCTGGACGGGCGCATGGGGCGCCAGTTACTCCGTGCTGACATTGGGCCAGCTCACGCTGGCTCCCCTCTTCGCTCCGGCGGAGCAGCCGGACTTCTACGTGGGCGCGATCTCCTCGGTGGGGGGCGTGGCGGCGCTGCTCGCGGTGCCCCTGGCCGTGATGGAGGACTCGCCCACGCTCGACGCACTGGCCGCGCGGCAACAGGGGCCGGTGGACTGCGAGGTGCTCGCCGAGGCCGAGCGGCTGCTCGTCCGGAGTGCCCGGAGCGAAGAAGAGGGACGGAGCTGGGTGATGCACGGAGCCAACGTCCTCTACAACGTCCTCACCGGGCTGGTGCTGGGGCTGTTCTTCGACCGCTGGCCCTCCGCCGCGATCACCGCCGCCACCGGGTGGCTGCTCGGTGAGGTGATGATTCTCACGCAGCCCACCGGAGCCCAGGACGCGCTCCGCGCCTACCGTGAGGGAAAGGCGCTCTCCGAAGAGGGCCAGGCCGCGCTCGACTGGCACGTCAGCGTGGCGATGGCGCCCCACCACGTCGGCCTGCGGCTCCGGCTCGCCTTCTGAGTGGGAGGCCCTCCGCCCTCCCCGCCCGCGGCCTGAGCGGGCGTGTGCCCAAAGCGGGCCTACGGGAGCTGGAGCTCGAACGCGCCGATGTCACACCGCGCGCCCGACGGCCTCGGAAGCCCGCGCTGATCGGTCGAGAGCAGAACGCCGGTTGCATCGACGCACCCCGCGGGATCGCCGCCGTCGACGGCGGGGCTCTCCGGCTCGATCGGCAGCGACGGGACCGGACCGCCGTGGTCTCCGGATGCGCCGAACAGGGGATCGTGCCCGACGAGGTCGGTCGAGGCGAGCGTCATCCCGACGCACGCGGTGACATCGCCGAACAGGTTGTGGCCAGACGACGTCGTCGTGGACAGCGGCCCCCGCAGCGGACAGTCCGCACCGCCCGGCGCGTCGTTCCGAGCGAGGATCGTGTTCCGCAACCGGACGACGGCCGCCCGGTAGGATGGCGACGTGGGCGGCTCGCCAAATTCGAAGATCGTTCCGAGCGGTCCGTTCGTCTGGTTGAGCGCGAGCGTCGCGTTGCTCAGGTCGACGAGCACGTCGCTCCCATCGCGGTTGAACAGGTTCAGGATCCCGCCGTTCACCGCCGACCGGGCCTGAACCACGTTCTCGGAGATCGTGCTGTTCGTCGCGGAGAGCGTGAACAGGCGTCCCGCGGCGTGCCTCGGCACGTACAGCATGAAGAGACCGCCTTGCACGGCGTCGGTCGCGAGCGAGGTCCCGACGCGGTTGCGGCTCACGTCCGTGCGGACGAACGCGATCTCGCCGTCCGGATCCGGGTCACCGGAAGATCCGGACGTGGACGCCAGGTAGAGCAGGCCGCCATGGACGACGCCCGGATTCATCGTCGACCCGCCGTCGACGCCGGACGTGATCGTGTTGGCGCGCAGGACCGAGTCCACGATCGCGACGTGTCGGGCCTCCTCGAGATGGAACAATCCGCCTTGCGTCAGGCCTCGCGAGCTGGCAACGGCGTTGTCCACGAACGTGGAGCTCGCGAGCGTGACGACGACGGGCGAGGTCCGCGCGAGATACGCGTAGAGAAGCCCTCCGGACACGCCGTTCGTGCTGGCAACGGTGTTCCCCTCCACGCGCGTTCCCTCGACCGCAAGCGCGCCAGGCAGGAGCGGCGTCGTTGTCGCGCGGCTCCAGTAGAAGTGCACCAGCCCGCCCTTCGAGCCGTACTGCGCGGCCGACGTGACGGCGTTCGAGTGGATGTCGCAGTCCTTGAGCCGCAGCGTCCGGACGGCCGAGAGCAGCCCGCCGTCGAGGTTGTCGCTCGTCGTCACGACGTTCTCGGCGATGGTCACGTCTTCGAGCTCGAGCGACTCGTCGACCTCGGACGGGGACGCGTACTCGTCCACGCGCACGAGCCCGCCCTGGACCCACCCGTTCCGCATCGTGTTCCCGATGAGCTGCCCACCGGACATCTTCAGCGTGCCTTCGCGGACGTACAGAACGCCGCCAAGCAGCTGGCCGCCGGAAGACGCGGTGACCTCGAGCCGGTTGTTCGCGAGGCGATTGCCCGCGAGACGGAGCGAGGTCTGCTTCGCCATCACCGCTGCCCCGCCGACCCAGATCCCCGCCTTGCCGACGTTTCCCTCGAACGTGACCCCGTCCGCGTGGAGCTGCGCGTGCTCCTGGAGGTAGATGCCCGCGCCGTACGCTTCCGACTCCGCGACGAGTTCGTTGAATGAGACCTCCGAGTCCGCGGAGAGGGTCACGGTGGAGCCCCACGCGGCGATGCCGCCGCCGTGGGCACCGCTCCCGGCGTTCTCGACGCGGTTCTGGTGGATGCGGGAGCGGCGGACGTCGATCGCACCGCCGGCACTGAAGACGCCGCCTCCCTCCATCGAGCCGGCGACGCGGCTCCCATTCGACGCCCGGTTACCGGCGATCTCGCTGTCCTCGATGGTCACGCTGCCGCCGTCGTTACAGACGCCGCCGCCGTAGTTGAGGCCCGTCGAGCTCGCCTCGTTTCCCGTGATCGCGCTCCCGCCGACATAGAGCTCTCCGGAGTTGTAGATCGCGCCGCCGAAGGCACGGGGCCCGCCGCGGTTGACGTTCTCGGAGATGATCGACGAGCGAATCTCCATGCGATGCTCGTTCATGATCGCGCCGGTGTTGAGTCCGATGTTCCGCGTGACGGCGACGCCGTCGAGCGTGGCCGTTCCCCGGTTGTAGACGGCGGAGCCGGCGAATCCCGGGGCGCCGGGCACTCCGGCGTTGCCACGGATGGTGAGGCTCGTGATGCGCAGCGTCGCGCTGGGCTCGATCTGGAACGCTGGCGGTCCGCCGCTCTCGACCACGGAGCCGTCGAGGGACGAGCCCCGGACCTCCACGGCGCTCTTGCCGCCCATCCGGGCGAGCTCGACGCGGATGGGGCCACGAAAAAGGCCTTCCGGCAGCGCGACGACTTCGCACGCCGGGTTGTCGACGAGCGCCTGCACCGTCTCGCCCGCGCCAAGGGGGCACGTTCGGCCCGAGCACGCCACGCGGCCCGTCGTTCCTCCCGTGCACCGGTTGCAGGTATCCACCTGCGCGGTGCCGCCCCAGATCCCGGCGCAGTCCTGGGTACAGGCGGTCTGGCCGGTGGTGCCGCCCGTGCACACGCCGCAGCGGTCGACGGAGGCGGTGCCGCCCCACACGCCCGCGCAGTCCTGCGCGCAGGCCGTCTGGCCGGTGGTGCCGCCCACGCACGCGCCGCAGCGGTCGACGGAGGCGGTGCCACCCCACACGCCCGCGCAGTCCTGGGTGCAGGCCGTCTGGCCGGTGGTACCACCCGTGCACGCGCCGCAGCGGTCGACGGAGGCGGTGCCGCCCCACACGTCCGCGCAGTCCTGAGTACAGGCGGTCTGGCCGGTGGTGCCGCCCACACACGCGCCGCACTGGTCAGTGGAGGCGGTGCCACCCCAGACCCCCGCGCAGTCCTGCGCGCAGGCGGTGTTGCCGGTGGTGCCGCCCACGCACGCGCCGCAGCGGTCGACGGAGGCGGTGCCGCCCCACACGCCCGCGCAGTCCTGCGCGCAGGCGGTCTGGCCGGTCGTGCCGCCCGTGCACACGCCGCAGCGGTCGACGGAGGCGGTGCCGCCCCAGACCCCCGCGCAGTCCTGCACGCACGCGGTTTGGCCGGTGGTGCCGCTCACGCACGCGCCACACTGGTCGACGGAAGCGGTGCCGCCCCACACGCCCGCGCAGTCCTGCACACACGCGGCCTCACCCGTCGTCCCGCCGACGCAGCGGCCGCAGTGGTCGCGAACCGCTTCGCCGCCCGCGACGCCGGCGCAATCCGTGGCCGGCGCCTCGACCCTGCAAGCTGCGTCGCACCCGTCGCCATCGCGCCGGTTGCCGTCGTCGCACGCCTCTCCGCCTTCGATAAGGGCGTTTCCGCACAAGGCGTCGTCGCCTCCGTCGGAGGAGCACGCGAACGCGAACAGGGTGATTCCGCAGAGGACCGCGAGCAGCGGCCGGGACGTGAAGCACATCGGTTTTCCCCCCGGTGAAACGAGGTCGGTTCGAGCCAGGCGCGCAACGTAGCACCAATGCCGATCAGATGGCCCTGCCCAGCGTATGGCCGAGCAGGTTGAAGCCCAGGAACGCGGGCGTCGCGTCCGGAGGAATCTGGAGCGACTCCACGTCCAGCGCGTGGACGACGATGTAGTAACGGTGCTTACCACTCCCCGGAGGCGGTGCCGCTCCAAGGTAGCGCTTCATCCGCGCATCGTTCGGAAGCTGGAACGCACCCGGAGGCAACTTCGAGCCGTCTTCCGTGTCGGCCCCCGTGGGAAGGCTCGTCACGCTCGCGGGAATGTTGACCACGGCCCAGTGCCAGAAGCCGCTCGCCGTGGGCGCGTCGGGATTGTACATGGTGACAGCGAAGCCGCGCGTGTTGACGGAAAGCCGCTCCACGACAGTTGAGGGGAAACGTCCTGCCCCCCACCGCCGAAGATGCCGCTGCGCTGTGCCTCGGGCATCGGCTCACCGTCACGGACGTCCGTGCTCCGCAGGGTGAAGCTCGCGGCGGCGGGAAGGGCCGCATGGGGATTCGTCTTCAAGGGGATGCCTCCTGGGTTGAGGCCGGTGCACGCGCTCGTGCACGCGGCGACCAGCATGAATGAAACAGCGAACATCGTAGGGAAAGGCCGCCGGGGCGGTCGTGGTGGTGGTGGGGCAACCCATCCAGCAACGACACTGGGACGGGCCCCGTTCCCAGTCCGAGGGCCCGTACCTGGCCCATCAGCTCCGGATGAGGAGGTCGCTCCTCGCTCTGGACCGTACTCCTTCTGCTGGGGCTCTCCTGCGAGAAGATGCCTCGCCAGGAGGAGCACGTGAGGTGTCAGGGAGGCCGCATCCAGACTGAGTGCATTCCACCTGGACAGCTCCTCCAGGGCTCGAAGTTCCCGGCGACGGTTGACATGAGTGGGTGCCAGGTACGCGAGGAAGTATCCAACTCCTGCTGTGAGAAGGCGCAGAGCGGCCCCACGATGATGGATGACCCGTGCTGCTACGTCTTCTGCGCGGGCTCCTGCGGCTAGCGGTCATCTCACCGCCGCAGAGTGACCAGGATCACAGACAGCACTCCCCTTCGCTTTCAACATGCGCCCTACCTCGTCACCCCTAGCCTGGGAGCGCACGCCCATGTCCAGTGCCTGGTCACAGCTTGAAGATGTTGGAATCACGGTCGTCACGAAGAGCGACGCGGAGTACGGCAAGGCCCGGAGGAACTACAACACCCGATTCAGCCGCTATCCCGCCGCCATCGCCTTCTGCGAGAACGCCGAGCAGGTGAGTGCCGCGCTCATGTTCACGCGGAAGAACCAGATGCCTTTCCGCGTCCGCAGCGGACGGCACAGCTACGAAGAGCTGTCGCTCATGGACGATGGCTTGATCATCGATGTCAGCAAGCTGAAGCAATTCAAGGTGAACCAGACCGAGCAAGGCAACTACGCCGTCGTCGGCGCGGGGATGCGGCAGGACGAGGTCTACCAGCACGTCAGCGCGGAGGGCTTCGTCTTCCCCGCGGGTACCGCCCCCAGCGTTGGCGTGTCTGGAGTCGCCCAGGGTGGCGGCATCGGCATGCTGAGCCGGGCCTTCGGTCTGACCCTTGACAACATCGTGAGCATCCAGCTGGTCAAACCTTCCGGAGCAATCGCCGTGCTCACCGCCGATTCCCCGGTGCCAGACAAGGAGCTGTTCTGGGCCCTGCGCGGGGGAGGTGGTGGCAACTTCGGCATTGTCACGGCGTACACCTTCAAGCTCCACCAGGTCCCGGAGCTGACGGTCTACGAGATGCGCTGGAAGTATGATCAGTTCATCGACGTCATGCGCTACTGGCAGCAGTGGGCGCCTGACACCGACCGTAACCTGACCTGCCAGCTCACCTTCGAGCCCCGCGATACCTTGGACGAGAACGGCAAGCCACGGGAGGTCCATTCGGAGGGTCTGTTCATCGGGAGCCCCGAGGCGCTGGCGAACCTGCTCGAGCCCTGGGTCGAGACCGTGCCTCCGCTGGACGGCTACCCCCTCATGGAGCGCAAGAGCTTCCATGAAACCACCGAGTTCTTCGCCGCCTTCGACAGCGCGCCGCACCCCTTCAAGACGACCGGTGCCTTCGTGTACGACAACCTGCCAGAGGAATCGCTGAAGACAATCGTCGACCGCCTCGACAATGCTCCCAGCAAGCAGTGTGCGCTCTGGATGCAGAGCTTCGGGGGCGCCTTCGCGGACCCAGCCCCCGAGGACACCGCCTTCTTCCACCGGAAGGCCCGCTTCATCCAGGAGTACGTGGGCGCTTGGACCCCCGACACGCTCCTGGGCATGAAGTGTGCCCGGTGGGCCGAGGGCTTCCGCAGCGCGCTGGCGGAGTACACCCGGGGCACGTACGTCAACTTCATCGACCTGAGCCTCTCCACGCCTGGAAAGGAGAAGGCCCAGCAGCCCTACCTGGAGCTGTACTACGGCGGGAACGTGCAGCGGCTCCGGGAGATCAAGACCCAGGTGGATCCCGACAATGTCTTCGATTTCCCGCAGAGCATCCCGCCCCTTCCGAGAGAGCCGGACGGCTCGCGGTAACAGTCTCCCCCCTGTGAGCCAACCTCTCCGGGGTGTACGCCGCGTGGCGCCTCAAGCAGGCCTACCCGGAGAAGAAGATCGCGCTGTTCGAGTACAGCAACCGCATTTTCCCCATGGAGGCCGACGGCGGGAGCAACAACCTGATGTACCTGCGGCACCGGCAGCTCCGGGTGAAGGACTTGAATGACCCGGCCAAGGTGCCCTACCTGCTGAACCCCGAGCTCAGGCGGCCTGGAACTCCATCGGCTACACCACCGGGGCCTGCCTCGGCGTGGGATTCGGGGATCCAACCCGGCGCGCGGTGGTGTTCACCGGGGATGGAGGATTCCAGATGGTGTGACAGGCGCTCTCCGACGTGGTGCGCGCCCGGCACGGCACGATCGTCTTCATCTTCGACAATGGGCTGTATGGCATCGAACAGGCCTTCGTGAACGTGAAGTTCTTCACTCGGCGCGAGGCCCCGGAGGACTTCAATCTGCTGCACGGGTGGAACTACGCCAAGCTTCCCGAAGTCCTTGGCGGAGGCTGGGGCACCACCGTGCACACGATGCCGGAGTTGGAGGCCGCCCTGGAGAGAGCCAAGGCGAACACGGGACAACGCTCTCTCATCGCGCTCAAAATTCCCCGCGACGACATCACCCGGCAAATGCTGCAACAGGCCGGAGGCTGAGTGGCGCGTCCGCTCGGAGTACGGTGCGCACGGTCCGCCGCCTGGACAAGGTTTGAGGCCCGTCCCACCCGCCTTGAGCGACATCAACGCGGCGGGCAACCTCTATTTGGAGGCGGCGGGAATCGAACCCACGCCGGGCGGTGCGAAACTTCCAGCAGAATCGCGCCCTTACCCCGTAACCGCCCGGAATGATTGGGAGTCGATATCCCGCCGCGTCCCCTCCTGTCCCGCCCCGTTCCGGCCCATTCCGCACGCTCCTGCGACATACGTGCAACATGGCAGGCCCCTGCGGGAACCGGTCAGCCGCCCAGGACGCAAACGGGGGATGTGTCGGGCCCGACGCTCACCCGGGCATGCGATAACGCCACGAGCCAATTCCGGCAGGGGGACATGTGCCTCCCCAACAGCCGAGCAGTCGCAGGATGCTGGACCTGGAATTGGCGCGACCGGCGGCTCCGAGAGGTGTCCAACAGCCTCTTAGGAAAGATGGAGGCGCTCTTTGGGGTGGCCGGCGAGTGCACCAACCCCGAAGAGGGACGCTTCGGTGACTAGATGCGGACGAACCTAGTCTTCATCAATGCAAGGAAATGAATTTAGCCATGTCGATGCCTGGGAGTAAACTCTCGGCGGCAGGGCGCAAATGCTCCAGAGTGGGTGGCGTCTGAATTACAGCTTGCGAGCGGATAAATGTCTCCAGCATCTCGCCGTGCTTCCTGTAATACCACTTCGCTTGAATTAGGAATGCGAGTTGAGGGGCCTTCAGCGTGGCAAAAAACATCTCAAGATTCTGAAGACTAATTGCCTCTGCCGGACCAAGCCCAAGCTCTTGCAGTAGGCCTGCATGCTCGGCGTAATCATTGAAAGCAGCCCCATCGGGACAGAAGATCTCGTCGAAGCAGACAATCGAAACGAACTTTTTGGCCTTTGAGAGACCTGGGGTCTTGGTCCATATGTCGCTACTGATCGTGTGCGCACATTGCCGATAGGCTGAGTAGATTCGCGACCAAATTTCAACAAGATCTTCCGGGGATACAACCGACTTGGCAAGAGCGCTCCCCAGCGATGTCTTCGACTCGATGACGATTGCGACCTCGCCCGCCATCACAATAAAGTCGGCATGTTTCTTGGAACCATCTGCAATTTCATCCAGTTTGTAGACATTTTCCTTCCCGCACGTCAGCGTCAGGAAGTCAAAGATGTAGTCGGATAGGCAATCTCCAAGATCTGCGCGAGGATCTTTCCCCTGCTCAGGAGCGAGGCCGCATATGGCATCAATACAGGACGATTGAATCCTCCAAAGCAGATGAGGCGGCGACGGGCAGAGATAGCCTTTGGCAGACGTTGGCCAGCCACGAAAGGAAGTGTCTAGCTGTATCAAAGGGAGAGACACAAGGGGGTGGGGAGCGTACTTTCGGTACGGCTCTGGGAAATCGCTCAACACGCCTCGATGCCAATCAGTGAAGCCTGTGCAGCCCCGAGAGACTCTATTGGTGACGAGAGCCAGTGCATCAGTGTCGAGATTGAGAGTTCGCGCGACCTCGGCATCAACGAGGAGGGATTGCTCGCTTATGAGGCCAGGAGTCTTGTTGTCCCCTGTGGCGAGGATGGCAAAGCCAGCACGCAGTTGATCCCTCAGTTCGATGTTCATCGCACGCCGAAGGCGATCTAGCAACCCTCTGCCGTACTTCTCGTCGAGACGCTGAGCAAGGATCCAGGTGCGCAGTACGCCTTTCAAATCCACTGACTTGAAATCCCACTGAGAACGCAAGGTGCGTATGAACGTCAACCTTGCTGCATGTCCGCGAATGATTTCGGGTGGCGGAATGTGGCTCTTGAAATCTTCATCGTTCTGAAGAGCATTGGTGAACCGTGGCAACTCTTCCTGGTTGAAGAAGGCTGGGTCAGACACACTGTCCGTGACGCCTAGAAATTCCCCGGCAAGTTCAAGAAGTTCATCGTCCGTGATTGCGACTCGATCGCTCGTGGCCTGACAGAGGCCTGCCGCAATTGCTGAGATTCTTCCCAGGTACGCTCGGCCGATGTAGTAATCATTTTCTCTTCCTTTAGGGGGGGCTTCGCCCTTCCACAAAGTCCAGAGAATTTTGGATGCGCCAAGCAAAAGACTGGTCTTATCTCTCCTTGCGATGGCGTCGGAGAAAGCCTCGTACGTTAAGTTCTTGTGGGGTCGCGACTGGCCCACGGCGACGCCCAAAATGTTCTGAATCGTGCTGTTGTCGTCTTCAATGCTCATGATGACCACTCGTTGTGCAAACAGGGAGGTACAGCCTGGTCGTCAGTTGGCGTCTTCTTGGGCGATTGTGCATCGAAGAGTGAGAATTGGCGAGGCTCTGCGGTCGAATGTCCCAGCGTTGCCCGCGAGAGCGCGCCCGCTGGCCCCGCTACCGCCCTGCGAGTCCTCCACAGGCCCGAGCTGCGGCTGCCGTGTGCCGCTCCCGCATTGTCCCGAGCCCCAGCAGCCGCGCCACTGGGGCGCCTGGCGCGCTCCAGGTGCGCGCCTCACCGTTTCACCGGCCCGGGACACGGGGCGTACAACCTAGCGCCCTGTTGCCTGCACCACGCGCGAGGATGAACTGCCCGCTGCGTTGGCGCTCGCCCTGGCCCGAGCTGCGGCTGCGGCACCCGTCCCCCTTCCGTGCCCCCGGCGCGCTCGTTCGTAGCTATCGGGGCGCGCTGTCATACTCCGACCGGCCCCACCAGGACCCGCTAGGTCCTAGCTCCAAGGGAGGACCGGCCATGCGTCTCCGAGCGTGCTTCGCACTTCTGCTCTTTCTCTCAGCCTGTACGACGACCCCCCCAAGCCCAAGAGAGCCAGCGGCCCGCGACCCGAGGCTCGCCAACCTCCAGCGAGCGGCGAAGCTGCCCTGGACGGACGGGGGACAGTGTGCCGTCCGCGAAGCTTCTGAGCCCTGGCCCGTGCTGGCGGAGCGGTGCTTTTATGCCCTCGACCATGACCGGGTTCGGTTTCGGGACATCACGGGCAGATGCGCCGTCGCCTCCGCAGGTGCGGCAGTGGGCGTCGGACTCTGTGTCTTGGCGGCACCGGAGATCATCGTGGGAGCGGTGATCGTCGCGGGCGTGGTGGTGGTGGGATTCGCCATCAAAGAGGCGCTGGATGCGCATGCGCTGGATATGGGCCACCCCGAGGTAAGGCCCGCGCCAGAAACGCGGCCCGTGCCTGAAACAGCGCCCGCCCCGCAGAAACCCTCGCCGGAAAAAAGGCCCAAGCCGGAGCCCAAAGGGCCGGACTTCCCTCCCGTGGGGCCAACCGACATCTCTGAACGAGAGCGACGTCGCAGGTGCGAGCCCATACCGGAACCGCATGCGGGCGAGGATGACGCGCATAACAGGTGCGCCGACCAATTTCCGCCCAACCGTTATCCCGGAATGGATGTGTTCGTGGGCGGCGTGAGTTTCGATGCACTGCAAGTCGGCGTGCGTGTGCTGTGGGAGATCAAGACTCACCGATTTGACGCATACCCTGACTTCATTCAAGACAAGGAAATCAAGAAGGAAATGAAGCAATTACGCAAGCAGCGCGACGCTGCGCGAGACTGCGGATACGACTTCGTTGTTGGGGTCAGCACCGAGGAGCATAAGGCCGCGCTGCTGCGAGAGGATCAGTTCCTTAAAATCGTCGTCACAGGATGCAAACGATGACTACGCGAAAGAAACTCGGCATTATCGTCTATGCTCCTGCTCTAGTGGGCAACGACAGTCGCACGCTCGCTATTGTCCAGGGAATGGAACGAGCGCTCCCCGATTTACGCATGGAGTGGGAGGTTTCTGAAGATGGGCGCCTCATCTCGTTGCCGCAGCGCGATACATGGCTCATTGAGGGGACCAAGGACGGGGAATTCCCTCTGGTGTGCAACGGCGATGAGAGCTTTCCGGTGACGGTTTATGGGTTACAAACATCCGCCCGCCACTCCCCTGGCGGTCAACCGCTGCTCGATGTCCACGCAAAGCTGCCACTAGACGCAGCCGTTATCGCGGCAGCGGCGGAGATGCTGGAGGGCATAGCGGAGGGTGCTTGTGCATTCTGGGGGCGTGCGACGCCAGACGACGCTGCGGGGGACATCGCGCACCAGACAGCCCCCACGCTGGAAGGGCCGCCGTCCCCACGTCGGGGACTTCCTGCCCTCAAGCTCCCAGAACAGATCCGCTCGCCCGAAATTCCCTATTACCTCGGGTGGCTGAACTACTGGTCGCCCGCTTCCGCAAAAGCCATCGGCTTTCCGGACCCGGCCCGCGACGCGGAGCTGCTGTCACGCGCACGGCGTACCGCGACGGGCGGGTGGGTCGTGCAACTCACCGATGCGCCGCTCGACCTGGACAACCCTGCTCACCTGGACGCGCTTAAACGGGCCTACGAGCGCTTCCCGGAGATCGGCGGGCGCGCAGCCCCTTGAGGCTCGGCACGGCTCGCGCTGGCCGTGCTCAGGGCCCCTTCGCTTTGCCCTCGGGGAACGTGACGCTCTCAAGGGTGACGGTGCGCGGCCCGGTTGCCTCCCACAGCTTGAGGGTGCAGGGGCAGCCGAGCTGCGCGCGCTCCCCCTCGATGCCCACCACGACGGCACCGGCCCCATTCGCGGGAATGGGCGCCTCTTGCCACCGGGCAAGCTCCACCTCTTCCCCCGCCTTGTCCACCAGCGCCGCCCCTGCGAGCGTCCAGGGCTCGGCACCGGGGTTCTTGAGGGCCAGTCGCACAGCCACGCTCACCGGGCGGGTCTCGTCGCTGAGCGTGTAGCTGAAGCTCTTCGTCGCTTCCAACCCGAGCGCGTTTCCCGGCTGCTCCCTCACCGACCCGAAAAGCGGCCTCGATGCGAGGGTCCCGGCACGCTCCAGCCATGCGACCCCCATGAGCCCCCCCGGCTCCTCACGCTCGGCCAGAAGCCGCGCTTTGTCCTCCTGGCACTGGCGCGCTTCGGCCTGTGCCTCGTCACGCTCATTCTTGAGCACGTCGGGCGGGCGCGGCTGCCGGAACACCACCACCCGGCGCGTCCCTCTTGACGCATGACCCACGAGCCAAAAGCTCGCGCTCGCCGGTGCCGCGCCATCCGCGAAGCGCACCGTCACCTTTACCCGCTCCCCCGGCAGATAGTCCGCCTTGGGAGTGGCGTAGAGACTCAGCCCGTCTTGCCCGAGTGCCCAATGCGCGAGGCGTTCCCCTGGCTGAAACTCCACTGCCCCCACAGCAACGCGGGAATCAAAGACGAAGGTCGTCGTCTCGTCCGCGCTAGCGCACACCTCCGGCGCTCCCTCCGGGGCCGCTGCCGCCAAGTCAAAGCGAGCTGTCGCTGCGCAGCGGGGACGGGGGGGCGGTTCTGCGGCTTGCGCGGCGCCAGCGAGCAGGGAGACCACCAGGACGGCAGCGGGAGAAGAGGGCAGCATGGGATCTCAGCCTCAGAGCGGGGCAAGCCTAGAACCGGGTCGGCCAGTGGAGTTGAAAGCGCGGGTATACCTTGGCATTGCCGGGCTTGCTTCCGGGGTCGAGGCAGACGCCCAAGCCAGAGCCGCAAACGTAAATCTTGCCGCGTTCGTCCACAAAGGGCGTCTCAAGATCCAGGCCAATGACCAGACACACGGGCACAGTCCCCGCGCCGGGAATCTGCGCCTGGGTGAAGGTACCGAAGAGGCGCTCCTCCCCAAGCTGCAACGTGCCAAGAAGCAGCGTGTTTTCGGGTAACCCATCCACGCTCTCCACTCGGAGGGTAGCGGGACCCTCTTTGACCCTGGCCACCTCCCCGGGCTCGTGCTTGTACCCCTTCAACGTGGCAAGCCCCCGTGACTTGACGTGAAGCCTCTCGTGGGTCTCCTGCCAACCCTCGGGGCAGGAAATCGCGGGGGGCTCGGGGCGCACCTGGGAAGCGGGCGCGGTGCATCCCCCATCGAGCAGCGCACAGACCGCCACGGCTGCGGGCTTCACCGGCAGGCGGAACCCTGCACCTTGCGTCTGCGTTTTCGTCGTTTCGTTCTTGGGCGTCTGAGCGGACGTGCGAGCCATAGCGTTAGCGGTAGACGCGGGAAGTTGAGCCCCAACGGGTGCCGCGTCTCCTCCAGGGAGAGATTCCAGCGGCTTTGCATCGGGCGCCACTTCACGACCGCTCAAGCCTGCGTCGGTCGAGATGGGGGCGGGTGACGTGGACGGTAGCGCCTCGCTCATGCGGCTCGAAGAGCCAGGCCCCCACAAGTCCGCGCCAACGGACAGGGCAACGACGGCCACCGTCAACACTGCCCCAACGACCCCGAGACGCCACGCTGCGCGTTGAGGGGGTGGATCTGCTGCAGGCTCGAGTTCGCGTGCTGGCGGCACCGGGGCGCTCATTACGGGCGGCTCGTGCTCCACTGGAGCCGGGTCCACGCGCGGCGCGTCCACCTTGGGGCGTTTGTCCTGGTTCGCGGCTGCGGCCGGGGGCCGGGGGCCTGCTACCGCAGCAGGCACGACGAGCACGGGTGCCGCGTTCGGCGAGGGCTGCCCGCGCCGGGGGCGCCGCTTCACCAGCTTTAGAAACATGCGCCGCTGTTCGTTTGGCTCCTGCTTTGCCGGGTCATCGAGCGTCGTGGTCGTCTGCGGATCAAGCGGATCCACGAGCGGCGGCTCCCAAGTAGCGGCGTTCTCAGCGTTGGACAGGGACTCATTCAGAGCCGCACACAGTGTCGCAACCAGCGGGAAGCGGTCCTCTGGCTGCTCCGCGAGCATCTTCATGCACAGCAGCGAGGCGGCCAGCGGCACGCGGGGGTTGATGACGTGCGGCGCTTCGGGCCGCTGAGTCAAGATACGCTCGCGCAGTCCGTCCAGGCGCCCTTCATCCGTGCGCTCGCCAAAGGGCAGCGCATCCGTCAGCAGCCAGTAATAAGTCACGCCCAATGCCCACATCTCATCAGCGGGCCCGTACTCGTATTGACCCGTGCCGTCCGGGTTGGCGCGCTGAAAGCGTATCTGCTCGGGAGAGCGGAATTCCTCTGTCCCGGGCGGGAGCTGCGAGCCGGTGACAGTCGGGGCACTGGCCAGAGAACCAATCCCGAAATCAATCAGGATCGGGCGCTCGCTCCCTTCCCGAATGACGATGTTCTCCGGCTTCACATCGCGATGAAACACACCTGCCGCGTGTACCTCCCCGAGCGTCAATGCCGCGTCCAGGATGATGCGCGTCGCCTTCCGCGCCGATGGGTTTCGCTTGTAGGCAAACGTCCAAAGCGTGTCCCCCGGCACGTATTCCATCACGATATAGGGATGGCCGATAACCGGGTCCGGCCAGAAATCCGAACCCACGTAGCGGACGACGCCGGGGTTCTCCAGGTGAATGAGAATGCCGATCTCACGCTTGCCCCGCCCGTCCAGCTTGGGGATTAGAAGGAGCTTCAACGCGAAGAAGCAGCCCCCGCGCTCGACCTTGTAGACGATGCCGAGGCCCCCCGCGCCCAAGAACCCCACGACCTTGTAATCTCCGATCATCTCGCCGATGTCCGGGTGCCTGAGTGTCAGTCCCACGCTCTACCTCACCTCGTAGATGGGGGAGCGTACCATGACCGCAAGGATGCGGCTTTCCCGGCGGGACCGGGGCGGCAGGTGGACCCCTCCAAAGCTCGCGACCGCTCCAAACAAGTCGGAAACAAATATTGCACGGGTCTTCGGTACGTCGAGTGGGCAGGGTCGAGGAACCGAGGCCGTGCGCACGGGGAGGACTTGGGGTTCAAGGGTGTGCGGAGCCGCGCGATGGCCATGGGACGCAAGTCCCCGCGAGAGTTCGAGGCATGAATGAGACAGGGGCACGACCTGGGGTGCCAGAAAGCCGCGGCTGTGCATGACAGGGCGCCTGGCTCCGCTGCCCTGCTGGCCGGGTTGCAGTCGAATCTGTCGGCGCTCCGGAGCTCGGTCCCCAGCTGCCTGCTTCTACTGCGAGGGGCTACGCCGCTACTGGCAGAGGCGGAGTGAACTCCATGCCTCCGCAGCACAGCAGTATCATCGCCCTGAATGCCTTGGGATTGCGGAAGCCATAGGCGCGACGGGTGAGGGCTCGAATCTTGTTGTTGATTCCCTCCACCACTCCGTTGCTCAGCCCCGTCTCGACATAGGCGAGAATGCCGTCCTTGTGCCGCTGGACTGTCTTCGCCAGCTTCGCGAAGGGGGCGAGCCTGGAGTGGCTGGCCCACTGACACCACTTGTCCAGGTGCTCCGAGGCCCGCTTGGGCTGCACGTAGTCCATGCCCCGTGCCAGGCTCTCCTTGAGCAGATAGGCCCGGTAGAGCGTCTGGTTCGTCTTCTTCAACTCGCTGAGCTTCTCTCCCTGGCCCACCGTCAGGTTCCACGGATTCTTCAGCAGCGCCCAACGGCTGTGCGTGAGCGCCTTGCCCTCCTGGCTCCCCGCCTGCTCCCGCACCTGCTGCCGGCGCACCGTGTCCAGCGCTTCGTTCGCCAGCTTCTGCACGTGGAAGCGGTCGAACACCTTGCGCACGTGTGGGGCCCGGTTGCCCACCGCCTTGCTGAAGGCCGCCGACAGGTCCATCGTCGCGTGCGTCAACTCCTTCGTCCTCTCCTCTCCCAGCTCGTCGAAGAAGCCGTTGAGCGTCTCTTCGTTCTTCCCCTCCGCCACCCAGACGACTCGCGAGCGCAGGTGGTCCACCACCAGACTCACGTACTGGTGCCCGGCGCGCCAGCCCAGCTCGTCCACCCCAATGACTTGCAGCCCCTCCAGGCGCCCAGGCGACAGGCGCTCCTCCACCAGTCGCTCGATGATGGTGCCCACCGTGCGCCAGTTGATGCCCAGCAACCGGCAGATGGACGACTTGTCCAGACGTTGCGCCTGCCAGGCCACCAGCTCCTCGAAGGCGTGCGTGAAGCTCGAGCCGTGCGCCGCCCAGGGCACCCGCTCCACCCTCACTCCATGCTCCCGGCAGCGCACCCGGCGCGGGGCGTACCGCAGCCAGAAGATGGTTTCTCCCAGCGCCAGGTGCCGCCACAGTCGCCCAGGTTTCGTGTCGTAGCCTGGGGCGGGCCGGCCGCACACTCCACAGCGCGGCTTGCGCTGGCGGGGGCGCACCTGCACCACCAGTCCCCCGGCCCCATCTGCACCCCGCGCACGCTCATCCCCTGGATGCGCAGCACGCGCCCCATCACCTCCCCCACACTCGGCCCCGCCACTCCCCGCCTCCCCGCCAGCACTCGCAGGGGCGGCACGCACTGCAACTCCGCGACCAGGGCTCTTGCGAGAGTGACAGCCACCTCTCCGCACTGCCCCTCTCCTGTCTCTCACCGGAGACCCTCCGTCCATCGACGAGCGCCCATCTCAGCTACAGAAGATCCGGTGCGGCGCAGCAATCCATCCGGTGGGAGGGGGCGTGGTGCTGCACGGGCACGGCAAGAGAAGCCGGCAGGTGCTGGGCCCGAGGAGCCAGGGGGTACCCCCAGGCAGCAGGAGGTGCAGGTGCGGCGCTACCGCTGCCAGGCGTGCGGGGCCACGTGCACGGTGGCGCCGCAGCTGCGCTCGGCGGCCGAGGCAGGCCCAGAGGACGTCGCGGGCGCCGTCGCCAGAGGTGTTCGGCGAGGTGGCCAAGCCCGGCCGAAGCTCAAGCCGGGCCATCGGATGGCGCTGCGGGCGGTGAAGCTGGACGAGACGACCCCACGGGAAGTGCTCAACCTGCTGGCGAAGCTGCAGCGCGAGCTGCAGAAGGCGGAGGGTTTCCGGACGTGCCGCATTGGGTCTCGCTCGTGCTCGCGTGAGGTCTCGTTTGGGGGAGCGCGACCTCTCTGTTTGACACATTCGTCTGGAGTTTCTTAACGTTGAGCAAATGTGGGGGCTGAGGAACCGCACGGCTTACGCTGCGGAACGAAACTGGACGCGCGACAAGGACGGGGTGCACTGGTGGCTCGTCGCGGTCAGGGCAACGTTCGTCATCGCTCCCGGGGGACGGCTCATCCTGGCGGACGAGCAACTACCCCCGGTGCTGGCGCCAGAGTATTTCGGCGAACCAGGCCGGTCGAGCTTGCGCTACGACTCCGATCTCCTCGCGGCGAAGCCGGGCACGGACGTGCTGGTCATCGCGCACGCACACGCGCCCCATGGGAGGCCTGCTCCGACGGTGCCGGTCTCGCTCCGTGTCGGACAGCTCCACAAGGAGCTGCTCGTACATGGAGAACGCCTCTACGACCCAGGCTTGATTCAAAGTCCCACGGGAGAGGTCATCCCACCCGGGCCTACGGCTGAAGTATAGTCCCGCCTACAGGCGCCCACCGGAGGCGAGCAGCCGCGGGCAGATCGCGAGGGGGAGCGCCAGCACAGAGCCGGAGACGGGCCGGACAGGTCCGGGGAGAAGAAGGATGAGTGGGAAGAAAAACCGGGGCGGGAGGACTGGCGGGCCATCCACACCCCAAGCGGGAAACGGGAAGGGGAAGAAGGACGAGCAGGAAACCCCCTCCCGCGTGCAGAGGATGATGGCGAGCCTGGGGCTGACATTCAAGGAGGTAAAGGACCCCCGGGCCCGCCGGGGACAGAGGCACCCGCTGGCGGCGATGTTGATGCTGCTGGTGCAGGCGATGGCGGTGGGGCGGCGGGTGTTGAGGCATGCCGAGGCGCTGGGGAGGACATGCTGCGCGAAGGCACGGCGCCCGAGGGGCTGAAGCGGCCGGTGTCCGACACGACGTTGGATAGGCTGCTGGGGAAGTTGGAGCCAGAGGGGTTGGAGCAGGAGGTGCACCAGATGGTGCACCGAGGCCTGGAAGTGGGGCTGATACGCCATGAGCTCTTCGCCCGGGGCGTCGTCAGCATTGACGGGAAGGCAGGGGAGAGCACGCCGGGGCAGCCGCCGTGCGAGCCGAGCCACACGACGAAGGATGAGCAGGGGCGGGAGTACTGGTACCCGTACGCGCTGCGCGCCAGTCTCACCAGCAGCGCGGCCCAGCCGGTGCTCGACCAGAAGTTGCTGGAAGGCAAGCAGGGAGAGGCGACGGCGTTCCCGGAGTTGTTCAAACGGGTGGTGGAGAAGTTCGGGCGGCATTTCGAGTACGTGACAGTGGACGCGGGAATGACGAGCGCGGCCAATGCGCGGGTGGTGAGGGAGGCGGGCAAGCACTACCTGATGGCGCTCAAGGAGAACTTCCACCGGCTACATGACAAGGCGTGGGTGGCGCTGGCGGTGGCGCCAGTGAAGGTGCGCACGCGCGAGCGGACGAGCGGGGAGTGGGTGGAGAGGGAGTTGAGGGTGGTGGACAAGCCGCCAGAGGAGGACTTTCCCGGCGCCCAGCAATGGGTATGGGTGAGGCAGACGCGAACCAGAGACGGCGAGCTGCCGAAGGTGGAGACGCGGCTGTTCCTCACCTCCATTCCCACAGGGCAACTGTCCCCGGAGCGGATGCTGACGCTGGTACGCCGGCACTGGGGGATTGAGAACGGGCCCAACTGGACAGCGGACGTGGTGCTGGAGGAGGACAGCGCCTCGCCCAGCCTGCGAGGCAATGCACCCCTGGTGCTCAGCTGGCTGCGTTTGCTGGCCTACAACCTGCTGGCCCTGGTGCGCACGCACCTGCCGACTCGCGACAAACGGCCCCAAAGCTTCGCACGCACCATGGAGGTGCTCTACCAGGGCCTGTTGGGTCTGGCCGTGCTGCCCGAGAGTCTGGCCACACTTGCCTGAGCGCCCGCCAGCTGCTCCCGCTCCGGCCTTCCCGCGCCTCTTCTCCCCTGGCTGTTCGGCCTGTGTACCTTCACTCCTGTCCTTCCACGGCGCCCCTCTTTCAGGCGCCGTCCGGAGGGATGCTCCCTCTTTGCCTGTGAATGTCTGGACTTGCTCTCCGCCTCTTCAAAACCTCTCCTATGGACTTTGGATCAATCCTGCCTCTACGACCGGGGGTTGCTCAGCGTGACGGTGACCCGGCCGCAGCCGTTCACCACGCGCCCGATTCGATACGAGTTCGCGTTCGGTGGCAGCGATCTGTCCGACCCTGATCCCCAGAAGCACCGCATCGACGAGCGGAACCCGATCGGGCGCGGCTTCGCGCGACGAGCAGCTCACGTCGTTGGGGAGCTGGCCCACGCGATAGAGTATCCACGTGGCGAGCCAGCGGAGATGGGGCCGGCGGGGTTCGGCCCCATCGATTCCTCGTGGATTCCACGGCGGAAGCTCGCCGGAACATACGACGCGCGGTGGGAGCAATCGAAGAAGCCGTTGCTGCCAGATGACTACGAGCCCGCCTTCGCACTGAGTGCCCCCACGGACCAGCGAACAGAGAAGCCCCTCGTCGGCGGAGAGCGTGTCGAGATCCTGAACATGACCCCCGAGGGTGTCCTGCGCTTCGAGCTCCCGCGCATGTCGCTCGACTTCACCACGCGCATCGGCACACGGCGCGAGCAGCACGGCGCGCGCCTGGTGACGGTGCTCGTGGAGCCTGAAGAAAAGCGCCTGTCCTTGGTATGGCAGAGCGTGCTGCGCGTTCGAGCCCCCGAGGCGGACTATCTCGACGAGACGGAAATCGTCGAACGAGGGGGCACGACGTGAACGCCCAGGTCGAGGTGGTGGCTGTCGCTGCGCGGACCCCTGTGGGCCTCACCGCTGAGAGCAGCGCGGCCTCCGTGCGCGCGGGCATCTGCCGGTACGCCGAGTATCCCTTCATCGACCCACGCGGCGAGCCGGTCGTGGTCTCCGCCGACCGGCTGCTCGAGCCCAAGCTTGAGGGACGAGATCGTCTGGTACCCATGGCCCAGAGTGTTCTCGAGGAGATCGAGGCGAAGATCGATCAAAAGATCCTCTACGGGGGCAAGCTCAGCGTGTTGCTCGCGCTTCCGGAAACCCGCCCGGGGTTCTCCGAAGAAGACGCGGCCTGGGTGGCGGATTCGGTGGCCGCGCGCCTCCGGTCGAAAACGTCCAGCGCGCGCGTCGAGATTGCCGGACGTGGACACGCCGGGGCGATTCGGGCAGTCGAGCAGGTGGTGCGGGAGTGCTCCGAAAGCAGGGACAATCTCTTCCTGGTGGTTGGCGTTGACAGCTACCACCACGCGGACACGTTCATGTGGTTGGAGCGCAGCCGCCGGTTCGCACAGTCGGGGATTCGCAACGGGTTCACCCCTGGCGAGGGAGCTGGATGCCTCGCACTGATCAGCGCGGGGCTGCGCCGTCGCTTGCGCCTCCCTCAACTGGCCATCGTGCGAGGGGCGCGCACCGCACAGGAACGACTCCTGCGCGACAGTGACACAGGCTCGTTCGGTGTTGGAATGACGCAGGCCGTGCAGGGCGCCGTCGCCGGGCTCGACCTTCCGCGCGAGGGCGTCGATGAGCTGTACACGGATATCAATGGCGAGCGTTACCGCAGCGAGGAGTGGGGCTTCGTCGCGCTGCGGGCGCCGTCGGTCTGGAGATCAGCCAGGTACAAGGCCCCGAGCGACTGCTGGGGGGACGTGGGCGCCGCGTTTGGGGCCCTCGGGGGAGTGCTGGCGGTCCGGGCCTTCGCGAGAGGCTACGCGCGGGGCCCGCGGGCACTGGTGATGGCCGGTTCCGATTCCGGGCTGCGGGGTGCGATGCTCCTGCAGGCTCCGCAGGTTCCATGAGGGGGGAAGTCCCAATGTCGAAAGTCACAGTGAATGGTCCGAAGACCCCGGTGACCGAGGGGAGCAACGGGGTCGCCGCGGCGACGGTTCCCAACGTCTGCAAGATGCCGGGGCCGCCGGCTCCGTTTGTCCCGACCCCGCTGCCCAACATCGGCAAGAGCGGAACTGACCCGAAGAACTACTCCAAGAGCGTCACGATCGGAGGGAAGAGGGTGGCGATCAGGGGCGCCACCTTCGGTTCCATGGGGGACGTGGCCAGCAAGGGGACCGGAGGCGGAATCGTCTCCTCGAACGTGGAAGGACCCACGAGCTTCGTGGGCCCTGGCTCCATGAACGTGAAGATCGAGGGGAAGAACGTCCAGCTGCTCGGCGACCCCATGCTCAACAACTGCGGACCGAGCGGCAGCCCGGCCAACGCGGCAACGCTGATGGGGGTCATCCAGGCCCCCGGCTGGATGGTCACTCTCGTCACGGGGGAAGAGGAATGCCCCCTTTGCAAGGAGGCACATAAATCCAAGGGCGCGCTGAAAGAGACGGACAAGACTCGGGCGGATGCCAAGCAGCTTGCGAAAACGCTCACCAAGCACAATGAGGGTGCTGCACCGGCCAAGAAGTTCCCCAAGGGCAAGCATGACTCGGGGAGGATGCTCGGCGTGGTCCGGTGCATCTGCGATCAGACGTATGCAGACCACTCGGGCGGGACGGAGACTGTGTTCCGCGAGCTCGTCAAGAAGGAGCATGGATGGCACGTGCCGCAGGATGGTGGCACCCACACCTCCATTGCCGTCCTGAACAAGGAAACCGGGAAGAAAGAAAACGTCCGGGTCAGGAAGGTCGAGGAGTTTACCAAGAAGCTCTGCGCTGACCAAGGCAACGACCCGGAGCTCCTCAAGAAACAATGGAACAAGGCTGACCGTCTCTTCGATGAGTGGCGCAAGGCCGGGGATCCCTCACTCCCCGTCCGCTTTCCGCCAGGGGTCTGTGCTGGCCCCAAGGCCCTCGCGCTGGCGCTGGAAGATGGGGCCCTGCTCAGTGGCATCACCGAGCGGTGGTTCCACAGCGGCAAGAGGCGGACCGAAGGAAAGGTCGAGCATTTCCGGAGTGACCGGGAGGCGCCCATCACCAAATCCTTTGGCCACGGAGAGAGCGTCCCGCCGTGCGGTTCCTGCAACATCATTCTTCCTTTGATGCTCTGCACCAAAGGCAAGGAAGGGGAAGAGAAATGCCAGCACCAGAAGAGCAAGGCGTAGAGGCCGCGATGGAAGAACTGCTGCTCAGAGTCGTGCCTGGACTCGCGCAGCAGTGGAAGGGCGCCACACCCGACGAGATCGCCCAAATCGAGCGGATTGCGGGCCGCCCCTGCCGCCCTTCTATCGCTGGTTCCTCAGCCGCATGGGGCAGAGCATGGGACCTCTGGCCTATCCGACTCTCGACTTCTCGGCGCAGCGTGTGCTCGAGCGTTACGCCGAGGAGTGGGTCGAGCCTCATCCCCGGCTCCTGCTGATCGCGCATGACTCACAAGAGATGATGCCCACGTCCCTGTTCTACGACCTCGACGACACAGCACGCGGCGATGCGCTGGTGGTGACGAAGGAGGAAGGCGCCGATGACGGTGAGCTCTACGAAAGCTTCGAGACCTTGCGCGAGATGCTGGCGTGGGGCGCGCTGTTCCAGTTCCGACTGGGCAAGATGCCACAGCGGTGCGGTGGCACTTTCAGTGGCGACCAGTCAGACATCCTCTCCCTCGTCGAGCCGGTGATGAGCAGCCTTGGCTTCAAGCAGCCGATCTCCACTGGCCCCTTCTGCGGACTGTATGAACGAGCTGATGCGGCCATGATCTGCAAGGGAATGCCGAGGCATGGATTCGACGAGGCGCGGTCCTTCTCCTTCGGGGGCAGCGACGCCGGAGTCCTCAGGAAGATCCTGGGTGAAATCGCAGCGGCGTCCTCGCTGAATGTCGAAGTCGACGAATGGACTCCGGCGCTGTCGTGACGTGCCAGGGCCGGTGAGTGCAATGAGGGTGCTGCACCGGCCAAGAAGTTCCCCAAGGGGAAGCATGACTCGGGGAGGATGCTCGGCGTGGTCCGGTGCATCTGCGATCAGACGTATGCAGACCACTCGGGCGGGACGGAGACTGTGTTCCGCGAGCTCGTCAAGAAGGAGCATGGATGGCACGTGCCGCAGGATGGTGGCACCCACACCTCCATTGCCGTCCTGAACAAGGAAACCGGGAAGAAAGAAAACGTCCGGGTCAGGAAGGTCGAGGAGTTTACCAAGAAGCTCTGCGCTGACCAAGGCAACGACCCGGAGCTCCTCAAGAAACAATGGAACAAGGCTGACCGTCTCTTCGATGAGTGACGCAAGGCCGGGGATCCCTCACTCCCCGTCCGCTTTCCGCCAGGGGTCTGTGCTGGCCCCAAGGCCCTCGCGCTGGCGCTGGAAGATGGGGCCCTGCTCAGTGGCATCACCGAGCGGTGGTTCCACAGCGGCAAGAGGCGGACCGAAGGAAAGGTCGAGCATTTCCGGAGTGACCGGGAGGCGCCCATCACCAAATCCTTTGGCCACGGAGAGAGCGTCCCGCCGTGCGGTTCCTGCAACATCATTCTTCCTTTGATGCTCTGCACCAAAGGCAAGGAAGGGGAAGAGAAATGCCAGCACCAGAAGAGCAAGGCGTAGAGGCCGCGATGGAAGAACTGCTGCTCAGAGTCGTGCCTGGACTCGCGCAGCAGTGGAAGGGCGCCACACCCGACGAGATCGCCCAAATCGAGCGGATTGCGGGCCGCCCCCTGCCGCCCTTCTATCGCTGGTTCCTCAGCCGCATGGGGCAGAGCATGGGACCTCTGGCCTATCCGACTCTCGACTTCTCGGCGCAGCGTGTGCTCGAGCGTTACGCCGAGGAGTGGGTCGAGCCTCATCCCCGGCTCCTGCTGATCGCGCATGACTCACAAGAGATGATGCCCACGTCCCTGTTCTACGACCTCGACGACACAGCACGCGGCGATGCGCTGGTGGTGACGAAGGAGGAAGGCGCCGATGACGGTGAGCTCTACGAAAGCTTCGAGACCTTGCGCGAGATGCTGGCGTGGGGCGCGCTGTTCCAGTTCCGACTGGGCAAGATGCCACAGCGGTGCGGTGGCACTTTCAGTGGCGACCAGTCAGACATCCTCTCCCTCGTCGAGCCGGTGATGAGCAGCCTTGGCTTCAAGCAGCCGATCTCCACTGGCCCCTTCTGCGGACTGTATGAACGAGCTGATGCGGCCATGATCTGCAAGGGAATGCCGAGGCATGGATTCGACGAGGCGCGGTCCTTCTCCTTCGGGGGCAGCGACGCCGGAGTCCTCAGGAAGATCCTGGGTGAAATCGCAGCGGCGTCCTCGCTGAATGTCGAAGTCACCGAGTGGACGCCGCCGCTCGAGTGATTCCAGGGGGCAGATTCTGTGCCACCGGGGAGCAGCTGGCCTCGGACCTGAGCCCCTTACCGGACGTCGAGGCTCAGCCGGTGATGCACCAGGAGGCGGGCTTCCCCCAGTCGTTCTCGGGCTTCACGGGAGCGGGGACGGAGCCGAAGCAGCAAGAGGCGAGAGAGCCGCCTGAGATAGCAGCAAGGGCAGAGCTGAAGAAAGAGCGGATGCCGTCTGCCGTGGCTGCCACCAGCGCCGGGAGCAGCATCACCTCCACGTGGCGTGACGCGCTGGGGCGCCGACGCGCTCACACCATCAAGGACGGCGGGCCAGGAGGCCCCCAGGAGACGGGCGACGCGGCTACGTGCCCCACCGACGTCGCGAGCACATCCCTGCCCTGACGCACCCACCTGGAGAGTTACGCCTTCCAGGTAGGCGCGGCTTCGACGTTATCCCCGAGGAAGCACGTCGTAGCGCATGGCGCGTTCGGGAACGTCACAGTCAACGCCCAGCCGTCCGCGTAGCGCTCACGATCGAGCACAACGCCGACTTCTCCCGGCTGCGCGCAAATGCGGCCCTCGTCGGTGATTTGTTTGATGGCTCGAACACTGCTGAGATAGGTCGTCATGTTCTATGCCTCGTGGGAGTACAGCGACAAAGTGTTAGGTGGTAATGCTGTGCACGAGGAGCCCGGCGCCGGAAGGTGTCGGGCCCCTCTCGCTTCCAGGGGGGTCGCAGGTCACACGGATGGGCGCACTGCGGTCATGGTGTAGCCCACGCGGACACCGCGCACCTGGAGACCGGCTCCCGCACCGTTGATGCTCGGGGGCAACGTCAACGCGACGTGCAGGTAGCCGCTCGTAGGCATGATGAACGGGCCCGGTGCCAGGGGCATCTGGTACCACGCGAACCCCGAGCTGCCCGCGACCGTGAACGTGGAGCCCGGGGAACCCGACAGGTGAATCTGCGCCTGGGTCTCGGTGTTCGTTGCCACGCTCTGGCTCACCAACCAGCCGTTGGGATAGACCGTCTGCGTCTGCGTGCCGCTCATGGACGCGATGTGCCAGCGGATCTCGGTAATGGTCGCGCCTTCCGGCAGGCGAACCACGGTGGCGATCTCCGCGGACGTCGAGTCACCAGCTCGCCAGTACGGCCGGCCGTTGCCGGAGTTGATGACCATCACCGGGCCACCCGTCGCGCCGGTGGAGACCGTGCACGCGAACGCCGTTGCAGGCGTGTAGATCGCGTGCGCCTTCGCCGTCGAGAAGCCGTAATCCTCCCCGGTCCCGGTGATGCGCGGGCCCTTCGCGAACGACGCGCCTCCGCCCGCGGTGAACGCGCCATCCACCTGGAGATCGTTCTCCGCCAGAACCTTCCCCGAGAAGTCGGCACCGCCCTGGACGGTGATGCCTTTCGCGAAGGTTTGCAGCTCCGCCCAGGTGTTCGCAGTGGCGAGGCGCCCAAACAGCACCTTCAGCGCCTGGAGCAACTGCGTGTTGTCGTTCTTGTCGAGCGGGATTCCCGCAGCCTCGATGGGGCTGATGATCTCCTCTTGAAAAGCATTCAAGTGGTCCGGGCTGATGACCGTGGCGGGGGTGGGCGTGATGGGATCCCCGCCGTAGTACATCCCATTGACGTTATCGGGTGCGTCAGTCCTGAACATCGTTCACCTCTTCGGTCTGCGCGGTGTGCTGCGCAGGGCTCGAGCCATCCAGGAAGTCACCCGCGCGGAACCCGACGCGGAGAATGCCTTTCACCAGCGGGTGAATCGGCCTTCCAACCTGGCCGACACTCCCGGTTCGCGGGCGCGGCTGATCGGCGTTGGCAGTCGTCTCGGTTGCTTCGGTCGTCTTGGTCTGTGAGGTCATATGCATCCCTGCCGAAAGAAAAGGTGTGGCGGCGCCTCCTTCCCTGATGCACCTGGGGAGCAATCCAGGCCGGGGACGGGATAGAAGGCTCGAAAGGGCGCCGCCACGCGCCCCCTACGGAGTGTCCCCGCTCGAAAATCATTGGAGCCCGCCAGGGGTTCGCGGGCTCTTGGGGCTCAGCTCGCCGAGCCCGAGAGGAGGACCGCGCCAGTGGGTGCGGCGCTCGCCGCCGCCTGGATCGCCCAGCCGCTCCGGGCGTTGCTTCTGGTCACAGCCCCAGCTGCGTCACGGATTGCCCGGGTTCTTGCTTGAGGCGTGCCGCCGTAAGTCAGGCGCCCGCATTCGTGACAGCGGCGCGGTGGTCAATGAAGGCGACACCATAATCCAGGACGACGCGCCAGCTGATGCCGTCGACCTCGAAGCCCTTCCGCATGTCGAGCCGCGGTTCCGAGCCGCTCTCCTCCAGGAATGCGACCTCGATTGCCGCGGCGATGTTCGGATCCGCGAACAGGTAGCGGCGCGTGCCCTCTAGGCGCGGCGTGTCGACGATGTCGCGGAACAGACCGCGAACACTGTTGGGCTTCTGGAACGTGTTCGCGGTCGTGTCGTACTGCGCGTCATTGATGACGCGGGCATCACCCCCCAGACCGATGGGGATCACGAGAACGGCGGGGCGCAGGTCGATGAACTCGTTCCCGCTCGGGTCCTTCTGCTGTGCCATCACCACGCGATCCGCGTTGATGCCGGCCACGCTCAGCGCGGAGCTCGTCGCGTTGATGTTGCTCCTGGAGGCATGAAAGAACGGGTTCCCATCGGGCTGCGTCGGGCCCAACCCGCTGTTCTTCCGCAGCTCCCTGTAGACGTGCTCCTCGATGGTCAGCGCGGCGGCGCGGCCGAACTTCGTTGCCAGGTCCTGAAAGACGCCCATGTCGTCGTTGATGAGAGCGACGCGCGAGATCGAAATGATGTTGCCCTTCGTGCCGATGCTGATCTCGACCTTCTCGCCGTCGGGAATCGCCTTGTTCTTGATCTCGCCGCTCTCTCCGACGTCGTCCAGCACGCCGAACGATCCCGTGCGGTAGCGGCCGGACGCGCGGAAGTCCTTGACGGTGCCCTGCCGACAGAACCGTTTCCAGGTGTCCGCAGTCAGCGCGTACGCACCGAGGAGCAGCTTGTGCAGCGCGTTCTCCAGGACGAGCGCGAAGTCGCTGGACGTCTGGTAGCCGGTACGAAGGTTGAGAGCCCGACTGAATAGCTCGGACCTTTGCATCCGGCGGGCGTCGACGCCGCGCCGCTCGAGGCACTCGCGCGCCAGGTCGGCCAGCGTCATGCCACGGAACTCACCGGGATCGAGCTCGATTCCCGCGGACCCGTAGGCGCCCAGCTTCGCTGCACGCTCGACCTCGGAAGCGTGCCCGGAACGGCGAATGAGCCATGCGCCCGTTCCGCGGATGAACTTATCCTGCGCGTCGTCGGTCACTTCGATATGCGAATACATGATTTTGCCTCTCGTGCTGTTTGACTGTGACTGTCTTTCTCGCACGGCCCCCGTAGTGACATGCAAGACGGGGGGAGATGACACTAGTTACCGGGTCAGGATACGGAGCACCTGCCTGCGGCCTGGATAGCGCCCGTTCGGTCCGTACGTGATGGCGTCCCGCACGAGCACACCAACCGGGTTTTCCGAGTCCGGCATTCGCCCTTTCCGCAGCGCTGCGAGCTCGGCGTTCAGGCGCTTCGCCTTCGCCCAGGTCGTGCCACCCGCCACGTTTGCGGCCTGGAGAAGTAGCTGATCTCGGACCTCGAGGCGTTCTGACGAAGTGGCTCGGCTGAAGAGGAACGCGAGGAGCGCGTCCCCAAGACCGCGGCTGACATCACCCGAAGCCACTGTGTCACGGAGCTGCATGACCATGCCGCTGAAGCCGGTCGGGCCAAGTGAATGCACGCTCGTAGGCAACTGCGCCTCCGGGGGAGCACTACTGCCCGTGACAGCATCTCGCGGATGGGGTCGTAGTTCCGCCAGCGCCGTGCGAATCAGCCGGTCCAGCAGCGCGGCTCGGTCCCGGGCAATTTCCGCTTCGACACGGGCAATCTCCACTTCAACGTCACTCATGTGGTTCAAGCCTCCCTCCCTGTTCCCGTGTTGTATTCGCCCCCTCCCCGGCCAGATCCTCGAGCGCCTCGCGGATGAGCCGGTCAAATTCGCCGATGTCCGCCACGGTAAGGTGTGGCAAGAGTTGGCGTGCGCGGCTCGGCACACCCAGGAGCTTGGTCCGGCAGCGCCTGAACACGTCCTCGAGCTTTCCGCGCACGTCCGCGGCTGGCACCAGTTCCGCCTTTCGCTCCCGGACCTCGAGCTCTCGTAGGTCGGCGTCCGCAACCGCGCGTCGTCGCAGAGCCTCCGCACGGCTCTCCCCCTGTGCGACCTCCAGCGCCGCGCCTCTCCCTGCCAAGGGGGCCGGGCCATATTCCGCGCGGGTATTCCGAATCCATTCCGCTCGCGCGGTCTCGACATCCGCGACCTTCCCGTCGGGGGTCGCCGTCACCCGCCCACTGGCAATGGCCGCTTGGAGCGAGGAGAGTGAGACCCCCAGCTGTCGCGCCACGCTCCGGAGCGACGGGGCTTTCGTCTGTTTCATGCCGCACGACCTTTCACTCGTGACCTAATATTTTCGGACCTTTGTCTGGCTGAACGTCGCGGTCTGCGCACCCTCACGTTCCCCTCCCTCCCGGAAGGACCCACACGCGCGGGGGGGGGGGGATGTAGGACACTGACCAGCCCTCACAGGTCGCTCTCGAGCAGCTCACCAGCGAGCCGATCGATGCGAGTGGCCGTTCTGGCGATGAGGGCTCCAATCCGGTCAGGAGGCACGCACCCAGTGGCACGCGCCTGGCACAGCTGCAGCAGGAGCCCCACATCTGCCGTGAATTCCGCCTGTACAGCCTTCCGGCTCCGCGTGCGACGAGTAGCGGTTACTGCGGTATCTGCGGTTGATTTCGGCCCGTTGTTTTTTGATGACACCTTCATTTGACCCTTTCTCCGAGAATGACCCTCTTTAGAAAAACTTTGATCGCTACAGTCTGCGTTCAGAATCAACCGCACTAACCGCATCAACCGCAGTTCCGTGCCGTTCAACCCACCACCGTGCCGCGTGGCCGTGAGCATCCGCCTCCCCTTCCAGGCGAAAGCCTGCAACGATCCGCCCCTTGTGTCGGGACAGCCATTTGCCGAAGGTGCGCGCATCCGGACGCCCCCGATTGCTGGCCACCGCCAGGACGGCTTCCTTGAGTGCCGGGAACGTGTCCGCAGCGTCGAACCCCTCGGCGATGCGCAGCACGTCAGCGGCAGTCCTCGCCGTCGCGCGTCCCGTTCCGAAGTGAGCCGCCCAGCTGCCGAGCGCCGCGCGCAGCAAGGCCATCAGCGGGTCTTCAGCCCGGGCAGCTTCCATGGTGGCGACCGGGTCCGCGCAGCCCAGCCAGATCAACGAGCTCCGGACGGTGTCGCTCCACCCCTCGAAGCTCGCGAGCCTCGGTGCCCGGCCCGGACTCCCGGCGGCCACGAAGGCGCGTACCACGGTCAGAGCAGCGGCCACGTACCGCCCGCGGTCGGCGAGCACCGTGGCGACCGGGTTGCTCTTGAACTGCCGGAGCTCGGGGCGCTCCATGTTCGCATCTAGCCGGACGAGCAGGACACGGCGGGTCGCGTCGCCGAGGATCTGCAGGTTGTTCCCCGTGACGAAGACGGTCGCCCGAGACTCCACGCGGGCGAGCTCAGAGCGACCGAGAATCCGCACGTCCACGACGGGGCGCTCGATAACCTGGCAGAAGGCATCACCGCCGATTCCGCCGTTCACGTTGTCGAGAGCGACGACGGGCTGCCCGGCTATGACCGCCGCCCCGAGCCGCTTCTCGGACTCCTCCTCGGTGCGTCCGGCCGCCATGACGGGCATCGGCTGGCCGATGCAGATCGCCGCCGAGGTGTCCCACAGGAAGCTCTTGCCGGTGCCCGGCGTGCTGACGCTGGCAGCGTGCCCCGGCGCGACGGAGAACGCGCCGCGGACCACAGGGGTGATCAGCCCGCTCAGGGCAACACTCCGGCACGCGTCGTCGACGAACGGGAACTCCTCCAGGAGCGCCGACAGGAGCCTGAGCGCCTGCTCTGCATCTCGGCGGGTTGGGGCGTTCGGGATCGCGGGCATCGGGGGCGGCGCCATCAGGACGAGCCGCGTGGCAGGGTCGAACCCCGGCTGGTCGAGGATCGTCCCGTCCGGCCGCATCGTCTGCGTGGTGATGACCCCCGCGAGCGGGTGGAACCGCCACTCGCCGACGCGCGAGAGAATGGTCTGCGCGACGACCTGCGGCGGATCGGCCGTGAGCCACTCGCCCGACTTCGCGTTGAACCGCTGGAAGCAGACATGCCGCGACAGCAGATCGCACGTGTACGTCGCATCAAGCTTCGCCAGGCGCGCGACCTTGGTGCGCCGACCATGGGCCGCGTCCACCTCTTCCACCACGGGGCGCACGAGAGCTCCGCCGCGCGAGAACACCGGAACGCCCGCGCCGACCAGGGCCAGCTCCGCTTGCGTAGCGATCTCTGAGAGCTTGCCGGCCACCAGATTGATTGCGGGCTTGCGCCGGCAGCCGTACTCCGCCTTGCCGTACTTGCCCCCGCCCCGGAGCTTCGCGCGTAGGTCCGTCTCGTCCCACGGCGGGACGCACGTCTCGTTCCACTCGAACAGAAGCGGCCAGGCTTCGTCGTCCGTGAGAGCGAAGTCGTGCGTCAGGATTGCCGCGGCCATGAACGTATGCGTGTCGCCCCCCTGGCCCACGATGGCCGGGCCGTGCTGCGCCAGGGCCTCGCGGGCCTGCTCGAGCACTTCGGGCGAAGCGGGCGGGAAGTAGCCGCGCCGGAGGTCAGCGTCTGGAGCTTGAGCCGGGGCCATGCGCCGTAGTCGCTCGAGCAACCAGACCGGAGCGTCGGCCGGCGGCGTCTCCCATGGCGGGCGCACCCACCGGTAGCGCCCCGCCGTCGTCTGCGAGGGCGCGACGACGAACTGTCCGCCCTCGGCGCGGATGTCCAGGCCGGGGCCCAGCTTGCCCGCGCTGTTCGTGAGGCCCGGGACGGCCTTGAACACGTAGTGGAAACCGCCCGAGGGCGTAGCCTGTAGTGCAGTAAGCGGCAGAGGCCCATGCTCCGCTTCGAGCGCGGCGAGCGACTCGCGCCCGCCGCTGCGGGGGTCCACATCCAGGACAAAGACTCCCGACTGCGAGCCGGTCACCACACCCACGTTGGCGTCAGGCCATATCCGCCACCACGCAGCGATCTGCTCGGGGTCCGTCGTGGCCTCTGTCGTCCAGTCCTTCAGGCGCGGATGCTTGCCGGCGCTCCGGCAGTCGTCCCCCTTGGGGCAGGAGCACGCGCCACCAGATTGTACGAAGTGCAGCGGCACGACGCGCCAACCGAGCTTGCTTGCGTAGATGACTGCCACGCGCCCGAGCTTGGAAATGGCGGTTGCTTTTGCGTCTGGGTTTGCGGTAGATTGGTGTTGCATTCGTTGACCGGGAATCGCGAGTGCAAGAGGGCGCTGCTCCATCGGGGTCGGCGCCCTTCGTTATTCAGAGCTCGATGTCTGCGATCGAGCCGCCAGCGCGCCGCTGCCGCTTCGGAACGCTCGGGGCTCCGGAAGCAGCCGGCACCTCTCCGCGGCGCGCAAGCTCCTCGAGCTGCTCGCGGGGGATGTACTGCCGCCCCAGGATGGTGACCGGTCGCAGGAGGCCCCGGCGGCTCAGCTCGAGGAGTGCCTTGTTCCGTCCCAGGCCGATCGTCCGGGCGGCTTCTCTGAATCTGCAGAGAAGCGGGCCACTCATGACTGGCCCTCACAGGCCTTCAGATAGCGTTCGAGTTCCTCGCGGGAGACGAAGGACCGGCGACCATCCTTCGTAAGCCTGATCAGCCCCTTCTGGACACGATCGTAGAAGGTCGAGCGGCTGTACCCGAAAACACGACAGGCTGCGGGAACCGAGTAGCGGGCTGGTTCGGGGAGTTGGTCTTTCATGGGCGTCTCCAAGCGTTGACACCCACTGTTGTACAGCTCGCCACGATGACGGTCAGGTGGCGCAAATCCACGCGTCGCGCTGAATTACGCCACCTAGCGGCGAGTGAGAGCAGAGATCACCGCCAGGTGCACGTCTTCAACGGGTGCCCCAAGGAACCGGAGCAGCATTTCGATGGTGCGCTCGAAGTGCCCGTCCCGCGTCTTCTTCCGGTGCTCGGCGGGGTAGGCGTTCCAGACGACCGTGATCAGCTCGTCACGCCACGCCTGTTTACGCGGGCGACCGCGGCGCCTAGCCGGTTGCTGCTTGGCCCAGAACGTGGCGCTCTTGTGGAGATCCGCCAGCATGGCGTCGAACTTCCCCCACCCGAAGGTCTCCACTCCATCGTCATCTTCCCCCATAAATGGGCGTGCCTTGTCGAGCGCGGCTTGTAGTGCCTTCGCGGCGCGCGCCACCCTGGCCATGTCGCGCCGCTCATCGTCCAACGGCACCTCGATCAGACCCACCAACGGCAACTGTTCCTCGATGACAACCATCAGCCGGCGGATCTCCGCGAGTTGCAGCCCGTCGCTCAAGTGGTCCATCAGCGCCTTGCGCTGATGCGGCCCCAGCCCTCTCGCCTTCGGCCGCTTCGGTTCGCGCCTCACAGTGCACCCCGCTCAGCACGCACGAGCTGTTCACACCACCAGTTCGCGAGCTTGATTCGCCCCTCGAGCCGCTCGCCGCGGTCGTAGGCGCGAACGACGTCGTTGTCGTGGATGTGGTCGAGAGCGATCTCCACCACATCGCGCTCGAAACCTCCGTCCCGGGCGAGCGTGGAAAACGCCGCGCGCCAGCCGTGGGGCGAGTGCTTGTCCTTGAGGCCCAGCGTCACCCGGTACGCCTTTTCGATGGACTCATGCGTGATGTGCTGCCCTTCCCCCGACACAGAAGGAAACACGTACCCCATGGAACCGCTCAGCGAGCGCCAGGTGCGGAGCTCGGCCGCGATGGCGGGCCCGAGGATGATCTTGTGATCGTGGTGCCGGTCCTGCGCTTTCATCTTCGCCCGCGGGATGACCCACAGGGGGACTTCGGCGTCCAGGTCGAACTCGGACCACTCCGCCCGGATGACGTTCCCTATTCGCGCCGCAGTGAACGCGCAGAGACGATGCGCCATCCGTACTGCAGGCGAGAGCCGCACCACGTTAGCCCGGCGCAAAACGTCTCCGAGCTGGGACCACTCAAGGAACGCAGGCCGCCTCCCGGCCTGCTTCTTCCGGGGAAGCACCTCGCGCACCGGCACCGCAGGGTTCTCGCGACATAGGCCCCGTGCCTGAGCTAGCCGGAAGATGCTCTCGACGCTCCAGAGCACCTTGCCCGCAGTGTCGATGGCCTCGCGCGGCGGCTTGACGATCTCCTCAACCACCTTCGCGACCATGGCCGGGGTGATGTCGGCCACGGGGAGAGACCCCAAGAGGGGGAGCACGTCCCGTTCAATGGCCCGGCTCGTCGTGTCGAAGTGGATCTGGCTCCAGCCTTGGCGCTTCCTCTCAAGCCAGTCCTGAGCAACGGTCGCGAAGGTGTTGCCCGAAGACGCGACGGCCGCTGCTCGGCTCAGCTTGCGAGCCTGCACCGGGTCACTACCCATCCGCAGGCGGTCCTTCACGGCCGCGCGCTCTGCCCGTGCGGCCTTGAGCCCGATCTCTGGGTACGAGCCGATCGCGAAGAGGCGCTCGTTACCCCCATACCTGTACTTCACTCGCCATACAGGCGTGCCGGCCGGGGTACGCATCAGGAACAGCCCACCGCCATCGGAGAGCTTCTTCGTTGCTGCGTTCGAGCCGGCCTTGATCCAGGCCTTGATCTCCAGGTCGGTGAGCCTGTCCGTCCCTCGGGCCGCGATACCCCCAGCCATGCATGCATCTCCAGTTCGATTTCGATTGAGTACCCCAATCGTACCCCCACCGTAACCGGATGCAGCCGGACAGGACAAGATGCCCCCGGACGCCTAAACCCCTGAAATAAAAAGAAAACGGCACCCTTGCGGATGCCGTTGTATACTGCGGGACGCCCGTGGACGTCCTTCATGTGGAGGCGGCGGGAATCGAACCCGCGTCCGGAGGCGTCCGGCCAGAGCGCTCCAGCACGGTCGAGAGCGGTTTTCGTAGGAGTTCCGGCCGGTTACGCCGTCCCCTGCCCCACTCCGAACTGTGTTGAGAGCGCTCCAGCGCGGGCCTGTTGTAGCAATGTAGCAAGGCACGTCGCGGCGGCGGTGGATGCCCTGGAAGAGGGCAATCCGGCGCGGGCTGCGACGCTCCTCCGCATCCTGCTTCTCGTAAACCCTGAACCCCACAAGTAGCCAGGGGCTCCACGGAAGCCCGTGGGGGGCTGACGGTAGCGTGTGCCCTGGCGAGGTGTGGCCGGGGAGGGGCAGGTGGAGAAGCGCGGGTGGGCATACCTACCGAGGCAGCCGGAGGGGACGGTGCTGTACGAGGCGGTGAGAAACAACCTCGCCACGCTGCTGGCGGAGGCAGGCGAGCTGGGGTGCGGACTGCCCAGGTACGTGGAGCGAGACTTCGCCAGGTACCTGGAGTGCGGGGTGCTGGCGCACGGCTTCGCACGTGGTGCTCTGAGGGACCCGTCTTCTTCGGGCGCCCGTTCGGCCAGGGTTTCGGTCAGGGCGCCCTCCTCCCTCGTTACGGTGGGGTCGACGGCGACGGGTCTCGCATCTGGCGGGACCCACCGCGTATTCACTCGCAGTGCTGGTGGACGTCTTCCAGGCGCCCGGGGACTTGGTGGTCGCTGGCGTGAACTCTCAGTAACGTAGAGACCTCTGAGTGCACGGCATCCACCGCGAGGGGGTCATCATGACGAAGAGGACACTTGAAGCCCTGAGGGGCTGGTTCGACGGCAAGGACGGGCTACGGGAGTTCCTCGCCGAGCACGCGCCAGACCGGGTCGAGCTGCTCGACGCCGGCCTCAAGCGAATCGAAACCCTCGAAGCGCTGCGCAAGGATCCGCTCCCGGTCTGTTTCCTCGGGGGCGCCGGCGTGGGCAAGAGCACGCTCCTCAACGCGGTCGTGGGCGGAACCCGCTCTCTCCTCCCCGCTGGCGGCGTGGGACCCCTCACCGCGCTCGCCACGCGGGTTGCCTTCGCCGAGAAGCCGTTCTTCGAGGCCCGCTATCACGGAAAGGACAAGGTCAACCAGGTGCTCTTCGCCCTGGAACGGGCCTTCACCTCGGACGGGGCCGCGGCCACCAAGGACAACGGAGAGGGCGACCCCGCGTCCGCAGGCGCCGGTACCGAGAAGCGTAACGCCTACACCCAGCTCGCCGCGCTCCTCATCCGGGGCGATCAATTCAAGAATCAGGACGTGTCCTACCTGATGGACGGACTTCGCCGGGTGTTGGGCGCGGAGCCGCGCTGGAACGCCACCCTCGAGCCCGAGGACCTCCGGCGCATCGAGCGCCTTGCCGAGGTTCTCGCCAGTCCGGATCGGACCCGTCGGATCGAGCTCACTCCGGGTGCCGAGGCCGCGTTCTACCGGGAGCTCCACGAGCATGCCGCCGGTGCGCTGGCCCCGGTGATCCGGGAGCTGGAGGTCGGCTACAACAGCCCGATCCTCAAGAGTGGCCTCATCCTCGTCGATCTGCCCGGCGTCGGAGTGGCGAACGACGAGTACCAGGAGGTCACGGCCGAGTGGATCCGCAAGGCCCGGGCGGTCGTGCTGGTGGTGGATCGCGCTGGTTTCACCAAGGCCAGTGCGGACCTGCTCAAGGAGACCACGTTCCTCAACAGCCTCCTCCACGACTCGCCTGACGAGCCGGATTCCGCGCGGCTCGTCGTGGTGGCGACCAAGCTCGACCAGCCCGCTGCGGAGGAGCGGCAGCGGCTCAAGGATCTGGATCCCGGCAGCGCCCAGCCCTTCCTGCACTACTTCGAGGATGTCTGCCGCCGCGCCGTCGAGGTCATGCGCAACCAGGTGGAGACCCAGCTGGTCTCCTTCGTGGAGGACGGCGCATTGGCCACGCGCGATGCCCGCGACGAGGTGGTGAAGCGGGTGGTGGCCGGGCTCTCCGTATACCCCCTCTCGGCCACCGAGTACCGTGCCCTCCTCCTCGAGGACGACGACGTCCCGAGGCGGCTGAAGCGAATCGAGGAGTCCGGCATTCCCGCCTTCCAGGAGAGCCTCCGCGCGATGGCGGCCTCCCGCTTCGACAAGTTCGAGGCCCGGATCTCCACCCAGGAGGGGCTGTGGCTCTCCCAGGCGCGCACCGCTGTGGAGATGGTCGTCGCGAAGTGGGAGGAGGACAACCGGGCCGAGGAGGAGGCGCAACGCCTCAAGCAGGAGCTTGAGGAGTTCTCCAGCAGCCTTCGAACCGAGCTCGCCAACCGGGAGGGGGCCTTTCGCAACTTTCTCAGCGAGACCATGCCCTCGATGATCGAGGCCGAGCTCGAGCGTGCTGCCCAGGAGGCCGAGAAGGCGATCCGCGCGCGGCTGCGCAAGTACAGGAACTTCAACTATAGGACCCTGCAGGCGGCGATCAAACGGGGCGGGACCTTCCACGGTGCGAAGAAGGTCGAAATCCCCGTGGAGATCACCCTCGAGTTCGAGGAGCCCCTGGCGGTGGTGTGGTCGAAGAAGCTGCTCGTCGAGCTCCGTCGGCGGACAAAGGAGATGGGCGAGAATCACGTCCAGCTCGTGGAGCCCATCGTGGGATGGGCTCGGAACCAGGGCGCCCGGGTGAAGCCGCGGATGGTGGAAGCCCTCCACGAAGACCTCAAGACGGGCACGGCCGCTCTTGGTCAGGTGGGGAAGGAGGCCATCGACGAGCTCAAGGAGGCCGTCAAGCTCGAGCTCTACAAGCAGGTGGAGAAGGCGGTTCGCAGCCGCTGCCAGGCCTTCGTCAAGAGCGGCGAAGCCGAAGGTGCCGGCGTGCTCAGCCGGATGATCGAATTCCTGGACGACAATCTCGGACCGTCGGTGGTGGAGGCCGCGAAGCCCAAGGCCAAGGAGGTCCTCCTGCACAACTACGAGAAGGTGCGTGACGACATCCGCGCCGTGTTCCGCCAGCGCGCCAATCCCATCCAGCTGGCAGTGGGCGCACTCGTCGACTCGCACGAGGAGCACGTGCGCCGCAGCGACGCCCAGCGGCGTAAGGTCGTCCTCGCCCGCGGCCACAAGATCCTCGACGCCTGCCCGAAAGGTTCCGCATGACCCGGCTCTATCGGCATGACGGAGTGCCGATGGCGCTGTTGCGCGAGGTCGACGACTTCGGAATCAGCGCCCTCGATCTCGCCCGGGCACCCGGGCGTTTCTGGGGGGACGAGGGGACGAAGCTCCCGCTCCTCACCTCCAGCGTCGATGCGCGCCGGGTCACCGCCCTCCCCACCCCGGCCGAGCTGCTCGCACTCCCGCCCGACAAGGGGGACAACTGGCTTTCCCGGAGCCGCAGGTCAGTGTCGGCGGCCTTCGCTTGGTTCCTCCTCGCTGAGGATCCCCAACGACGGCTCGATGTCCGCCCCGTGGTGACCCTGGCCCATCAAGCCAGCCTGGTGAGACACGTGCTCGACCAAGCGAACCTGCGGCGCGTCCTGATCGCCGACGAGGTCGGCCTCGGCAAGACGATCGAAGCGGCCCTTATCATCGGCGAGCTGCTTGAGCAGCAGCCGACGCTCCGGATCCTCTACCTGGCACCCGCTCGACTCGTCGGCAACGTGATGCGCGAGTTCCGGCGGCTCGCGCTTCCCTTCCGCGCTTGGGTGGCGGGAGAAGACGGTGACGCGCGCCTGGTCGGCAAGGACGGGGATGCCTGCGTGGTGGCGAGCATCCACCGGGCCGTCCACCCCAGCCACATGGACAAGGTGTCGCGCACCCGGTGGGACGTGATCATCGTCGACGAGGCTCACCACCTCTCGGACTGGGCGGAAGGCGGCGGCAGCCCCGTCCGCAAGTACAAGCTGGTGCAGGAGCTCGTGAGCCAGCTCAGCCCCGAAGGCAGGCTCTTCCTCCTCACTGGCACGCCGCACCAGGGGCACGCGGCCCGCTTCGCGAACATCCTCCAGCTCCTCAAGAGCCCTGGCGAGTCCATAGATGCCGTGCGCGGCCGGGTCATCTACCGCACCAAGGAAGACGTCCGGGACTGGGACGAGCGACCGCTCTTTCCGCTCCGCCGCGTTCGGGAACCCGTCGCGGTGGACCTCGGAGGGGCCCACCGGCGCTGGCTCGAGAACATCCATGACTTCTTCGAGCCAGAGCGCAACGACCGGCCGGAAGATGCCAGACAGCGGGCCGCGACGTGGCGCTGCGGGCTCGCCCTGCAGTGGGCCACCTCCAGTATCCAGGCGGGCCTCGGGTTCCTGGTGCGCCAAGCCCTCCGCAGCGGCGCGACCCAGAAGATGCGGGGGCTCCGGCGAGCCCTGGAGCTGCTCCGTCCCTATCGGGATGGAGAGCCCGACGAGCCCATCTCGCGCCTGTTCGAACGGATGAAGCGCGATCTCGTTCGTCAAGAGCAGACGTGTTCGCTGGAGGATCTCGAAGCACTCGACCCCGAGCACCCCGCCGTGGTGCACCTCGACCAGCTCTCGAGCCTCCTCGAAGAAGGCTGCGCCCTTCTCGAACAGAATCCCGACAAGAAGTGGGAAATCCTCTTCGAGCAGGTCCTCCATGATCTCAGTGAAGAGAAGGTGGTCCTCTTCGCCCAGCCCATCGAGACCGTCACGGCGCTGTGCGGCTACATCGAGCGGAAGACGGGCCAGCGTCCGGCGAAGATCATCGGCGCGCAGAGCGAGCACCTGCGTACCGAGCAGATCGAATCCTTCTGGCGCCCCGATGGGCCGCAGTTCCTGGTGTCATCCCGGGCCGGCGGCGAGGGCCTCAACCTGCAGGTGGCCAGGCGCCTCGTCCACGTGGACGTGCCCTGGAACCCGATGGAGATGGAGCAGCGGGTCGGTCGCGTCCATCGATTCAAGTCCAGGCGCACCATCCTCGTGGATACGCTCGTGGTGAAGGACAGCCGCGAGGTAGATACCTACCGGGTGGCGCGAGAGAAGCTGCGCAGCATCGCCCGCACGGTCGTGGCCCCCGAGCGCTTCGAGGAACTCTATTCCCGGGTAATGGCGCTCGTCCCTCCGGAGGAACTCCAGGACCTGATGGGAGAGCGTCCCCTGGGTCCTCTCGACCGGAACGAAACCGATCGGCTCAACGCGCTCGTCACCGAGGGTTTCGAGCAATGGCGCAGGTTTCATGACCAGTACGCGGGGAACCAGCGCAACGTCAGAGCGCTCGATCCCGGTCAGGCCCGCTGGAGTGATCTCGAATCGCTGCTCACCCAAGAGTTGCAGGCCTGCCCACTGCCCGACTTCGAGGTCCTTCGCTTCCGCACGAGCGAGGAAGAGGTCGTCGAAGCCTCCGAAGCCGCGAGGGTCTTCGAGATAGCCGGCCGCCCCCGCGCTTGCGGCGACTATTCCGGCATGCCCGTCACTGGGAGGAGCGGGGCTTCAGCCGAGCCCATCGGCATCAACAGCCCGGAGTTCTCCGCCATGCTCCGGCGCCTCGCCTTCCCCGAGCGCCCGAGCGGTGCCGCCGTCCTGCGCTGGCCCACGGGCCGACCGCTCCCCGCCAGAACCGGCGCCTTCGGGCTCGTGGTCCTGGTCAGACAGTCGCTCCGGCAGCAGCAAGGCGCGTGGGTCGAGCACCGGCTCGAGCTGGAGGGGAGCCTCATCCACCCCGATGGTGCCCATCAACTCCCGACGGCCGAGCTGGCGGAACTCCTGCGGCAACTGCGCGGCACCGTCGCGGTCAAGGACCCCACCGTCGATGCCGGACTGGCTGGCGCCATCAAGGGTGTCGAGTCGCAGCGTTCACGCGAACTCCGGCAGCCGAGTGACACCGACCTCCATAACGGAATCCGCCACGTTGTCTGGCCCATCCTCGCTGCAGTGCTCGTGGCCTAACCAAAAGCGGCGCTGGGCGAAATCTCGGACGCCATGCGCGACGTCTTCGGCGAGCACCGCGAGCACGTGGTGCGCTGAGGAAACATCCCCCCCGCCCCCTCTCCCGGGAGTGGGCGGGGCATCCCGGCTCCCCCAAGCAGGAGACGAGGGGGCGAGCGTGGCGCCTGAGACAGCGGCCAGGAAGGAGCCGATGAAGGAGAGGACATCGGGAGTGGACTGGGCGGCGGTGCTCAGGAGGACGTTCGACTTCGACGTGTTCGTCTGCGTGAGGAGTGGAGGCAGGCGGAGTGTGTTGGCGTATGTGAAGGAAGGGGGAGGGGGGCGCGCGATTTTGGAGCACCTGGGCCTGCCCACGGCAGGTGCGAGCCTGGCCCCGGCGCGAGGGCCACATAAGGCCGCGTGGTGTTGAGGCTCAAGCCGCCCCAGTCAAGAGAGCCCCTGCCCCTGCCGCACACCTCGTGGGAGGGCGGCCAGGGCCGGCGTGTACCCCAAAGGGGCTGCGCGGCTTGTGCACCGCCCTGGAGCACTGCGCACTTCTCGGGCGACCCCCGTCAGCGGCCCTCCTCAGCCCCTCCGCTCCAGTCCGCCACCTCTCAATAGGCCTTCAATCCTTCCTATGCTCCAGGCGCAGCACCCGGTGGCGCCCACCTTCAGACCGGACATGGTGCGCCCTTTCAGAGCGCAGTAGGATTTGGAGCCGCGCATGGTCGGCGAAATCATCGACTTCGACTCGGAGGTGCAGCGGCACGAGGATCTCCTTGGCCGAGAGGACATCCTGTCGAAGTTGAACGAGCTTCTGCTGGGGGATGGGGCACGGGGCTGGGTGCTGGTGAAGGGAGGGCCAGGCCTGGGCAAGAGCGCGCTGCTGGTGGAGTGGAGGAAGCGCAACGCGGGGCGCGCGGGCCTGGGTATGGCGGAGCACTTCCTGCGGCGCGGGGAGGAGCAATGGGAGCGGCCGGAGGTGGTAAGGCGCAACCTGGCGGCGCAGGTGGAGAGGCTTTACCCCTCGGAGGCCGACCCGGAGGCTCGGCCCGAGTCTCGCCTGCGCGAGCTACTCCAACGTGTTTCCCGGCAGGTGCTGGAGCCAAGTGGGGAGCGGCTGGTGCTGGTCGTGGACGGGCTCGACGAGGCCGAGGTCGGCCCGGACGGCTCAAATCCTCTGCCACGCTTTCTCCCGGACTTCCTGCCTCCGGGCGTGCTGGTGCTGTGTGCATCGAGGCCCACGTATCCGTACCTGAGCTGGCTGGAGGGGCTCGCGCAGGCTCGCACGCTCGACCTGGATGGAGAGGTCTGGCAAGGCTCGAATGCGTCGGTGGTCCGCAAGTGCTGGATGCGAGCGGCGCGGGGCGACACGGCGCTATGCTCACAGGCCTTTCTCGATGGGCTGGTGAAGCGCTCGGAGGGGAACGCACTGTACACGGTGAAGCTGGCGGCGCGGTTGACAGGCCCTGACGCCGCGCAGTGGCGAGCCCGGTTGCTTGAACGTGGGCCGGAGGTGCTACCGCAGGGTCTGGAGAAGCTGCTGGATGAGATGTGGGCGCGGCTGTTGCGGTTGCCCCAGGAGTTGCGACGAGTCGTGATGGATGGGCTGTGGATTGTCGCGGCGGCGCGCGAGGCCTTGCCGCTGTCTGTGATCGCCAGGGTGGCGGGCTGGAGTCAGTATGGGGATGAGCTTCAATTCCTGCGGGAGGCACGCCCCTATTTGCTGGAGAAGCCCATTTCAGGTGGGGGCGAGGTGGCGTGGCGGCCTCACCATGACTCTTTGCGAAGCTACGTGTTGAGAATGCTGGGGCGGGAGAGGGAAAAGGAGCTGCACCAGCGGCTGGCGGAGCATTTGTGCAGGTGGCCTGGGGACGAGGGGGATGATGACTGGCGGCGAAGCTATGCGTTGAGGCATGGGGTAACACATTGGCTGAACGCTGGCCGGTGGCAGACGGCTCGGAAGCTTTACACCAATGTGGACTACCTGACCGCGCAGTGCCAAGTGGCAGGAGTGCTCGTGCTGGAGGAGGATCTGGGCCAAGCCGCAGAGCGGGTTCCTCAAGCGGAGAGAGACATTCCACGAGACCTGCGGCGAGCCATTCAGGCGGAATCCCACGTCTTGAGGAAGGATCCCACGGTGCTGGCGAGGAGCCTTCATAATCGGCTCTTGTGTATGGGTTGGAGTGCGGAGGAGGTTGCGGGGGTGCTGTGCTTTCCAACGGGACTTCCCGCACTGCGATTGAGAAGACCGATAAGGACAGACGGCAGCACTCGCACACTCCAGGGCCACAGCGGGCGGGTAACCGGGTGCGCAGTGACGCCGGATGGGCGCCGCGTAGTGTCCTCCGCAGACGACAACACGCTCAAGGTATGGGAGCTGGAGACGGGAAGAGAACTGGCCACGCTCCAGGGCCATAGCGGGCCGGTAACCGGGTGCGCAGTGACACCGGACGGGCGCCGCGTGGTGTCCTCCTCAGACGACAACACGCTCAAGGTATGGGAGCTGGAGACGGGAAGGGAACTGGCCACGCTCCAGGGCCACAGCGGACGGGTGACCCAGTGCGTAGTGACGCCGGACGGGCGCTGCGTGGTGTCCTCTTCCGGAGACAACACACTCAAGGTATGGGAGCTGGAAACGAGGCAGGAATTGGTCACGCTCCGGGGTCACCACTCGTATGTGACCGGGTGCGCGGTGACGCCGGACGGGCGCCGCATGGTGTCCTCCTCTTGGGACAACACGCTCAAAGTATGGGAGCTGGAGACGGCACGGGAGCTGGCAACGCTTGCGGGCCACCCCTGGAATGTGACCGGGTGCGTAGTGACGCAAGATGGACGACGCGTGGTGTCTTCTTGCGAGGACAACACGCTCAAGGTGTGGGAGCTGGAGACGGGGCGGGAACTGGCCACGCTCCAGGGCCATCTCTGGAGTGTGACCGGGTGCGCGGTAACGCCGGACGGACACTGCGTGGTGTCCTCCTCCTGGGACAACACGCTCAAGGTGTGGGAGCTGGAAACGGGGCGGGAGCTAGCCACACTCGAGGGCCACAGCGGGCGGGTGACTGGGTGCGCAGTGACGCCGGACGGGCGCCGCATGGTGTCTTCCTCCTGGGACAACACGCTCAAGGTGTGGGAGCTGGAGACGGGGCGGACACTGGTCACGCCCCAAAGTCATGGGGGGAGTGTGACTGGGTGCGTAGTGACGCCGGACGGGCGCCGCATGGTGTCCTCTTCTGACGACAACACGCTCAAGGTGTGGGAGCTGGAGACGGGGCGGGAGTTGGCCACGCTTGAGGGCCACAGCAGGCGGGTGACCGGATGCGCGGTAACGCCGGACGGGCGCCGCGTGGTGTCCTCCTCTGACGACAACACGCTCAAGGTGTGGGAGCTGGAAACGGGGCGGGAGTTAGCCACGCTTCGGGGCCATCCGTGGACCGTGACCGGGTGCGCAGTGACTCTGGACGGGCGCCATGTAGTGTCCTCCTCTGGAGATGACACGCTCAAGGTGTGGGAGCTGGAAACAGGGCGGGAGTTGACCACGCTCCACGGCGACCGCTCATTTGGGTCCAGGTTAGTGGTGACGCCGGACGGGCGCCGCGTAGTGTCCTCCTCTGAGGGTAACACGCTCAAGGTGTGGGAGTTGGAGACCAAGCGGCATCTGGCCACGCTCAAGGGCCACCGCTTGTATGTGAATGGATATGCGGTGACGCCGGACGGCCGCCTTGTTGTGTCATCCTCGTCGGACAGGACGCTTAGGGTGTGGGAGCTAGAAACTGGGCGGGAAGTGGCCACACTCCAGGGTCACCCATGGACCGTGGCCGGATGCGCGATGACATTGGACGGCCTCTTGGTGGTGTCTTACTCCGACGACAACACGCTCAAGGTATGGGACCTGAGCTCCGGTGAGTGCCTACACACGCTCTATGGGTATGGCGGTTTTTCCGCGATCGTCGTCACATCGACGCTCATCTGTGCAGGTGATGCGCTCGGGAACATTTGGTTCATGGAGCCTAAGCTCGGTGCACCCATGACAAAACAAGACAACAAGCCCATTTCTCCGCCAGGAGCCCCCTTGAGCCTCTCGTTTCCCAAGCCGCTCGTCAGCGCCTGTCAATCCAAGAAGCTTGCTCTGTTCATCGGGTCCGGTCTCTCAATGGGAAAGGATGTCAAAGGCAAATTCCCATCATGGACCCAGCTCCCTCAGCGTCTGCTCGACGCCTGTGAAAAACTCGGGAAGCTCTCCGGCCCAAGGCTCAAACTGAAGCGTGAGATGTTCGAGGAAAGCATGTCGCTCAAGGAGATGCTCGCGGAACTGGGCACGCTCCGAACAATCCTGGGTCAGCAGTACCAACAGGTGCTCAACGAAATCTTTCGCCCCCATGACGAATCAGAGCCCGGCGAGGCGCACAAAGCCGTGGCCAAGCTAGGGGTCCAGACCATCTTGACCACCAACTATGACCAGCTCATCGAGTCTCTCCCGGAGAAGCCTCGCCGACAGCCCTATACCTGGCTGGACGCGCCCAAGGCCCTCGGGGAGCTGGATGGGAGCCGCAGGTTCCTCCTCAAGGTGCACGGCTCAGCAGAGCATCACGAGTCCATTGTCATGACGGAGGGCGAGTACATGCGGGCGCACTCCAACGACTCGTACCAGAAAGTGCTAGGTCTTCTGCTCCAGACGCACGCCTTTCTGTTCATTGGCTATGGGATGAATGATCCGTTGGACCTCGATCTGGCGCTGGAAGGAAACGCGGCCGCCTTCAAGACCGCGGCCCGGATGCACTACGCCCTCATAAAGAAGTCCGACGACCCGGTGAGAGACCAGCGAGAGTGGGAGCGCTACCTGAACGACTACAACGTCCAAGTGCTCCCCTATGACGACCATGCACTGCTTCCCCAGATTCTCGACGGACTCAGCCATGCCGCCACGACGGGAACGGGCAACTGAGCGCGACGGATATCGCGGGCGTCGTGCAACTCTATGGTGACGCGCTGTCGAACCGGGGGTTTGGCTACAACCAGGGCTGGCGCGTGGAGTACCACCCGCGCACCGCGGCGGACGTCAATGTGTCGATGATCACCGAGAAGCGCGGGAATTTGGACGAGCCGAGCGTGGCGGCCTGAAACTGGCGGGCAGAGGTAGGAGGAGGTAGCGCAGAGAGCCGGGACGAGGGCGCCAAAAAGAAGAGGGCCCGGAGCTGGTACCTCCGGACCCTCAGGCCGAATCACGGGGACGCGATGCGGGAGGAGCACGCTCGCACGAGGCCGTGAGGCGGTCCAGTTTCCAGGCGTCTCGAGCCTGGGGACGCGTGGATTCACTGCGGATGGCGCAGTGCGCGCTCGGCACCTGCCGGGCACTCTTCTACCTGTGCCGTCGGCACGACCGGGGCCAGCGCTACTGCTCGCGTGAGTGTAGTGCGCAGGCGCGGCGCCAGAGCCAGAGGGAGTCGGGGCGACGCTACGCTCGCGGCTTCGCGGGCCGGTGGGCCGCGGCCAGGCGCCAGGCCCGGAGCCGTGAGCGGCGAGCACGGAAAGTCACGCATCAGGGTAGCCCGCCACTGGAGGGCGCGGGCACCTTGGCGCCGCCGACGCCAGAGGTCGCCCTGGAGGCCACCACTTTTCGCGTCGGCCAGGAGCCGACTGATGCGGACAGACGGGAAGAGAAGGACACCGGGCGAGTGCCCGGTGCCGAGGCGGACGAGGGACGGGCTGGCGAGGGCGCTGTGGCGAGCGTGCGAGCCCCTGCCAGTGCCGGGAGCGGTGCACGCTGCGCGGTGTGCGGATGCCGTGCGGACTTCGTCCGTCATGGGCCCTGGGAGCCACGCCCCGGGCCCCGGGCCAGGAGGGCGCCATGGTGACTGACGAGCAGCGCGCCCGCATCCGCCGCCTCTACTTCGCCGAGCACTGGAAGGTGGGCACCATCGCCGCCGAGCTGGGCGTGCACCACGACACCGTGAGGGGAGCCCTGGAGGTGGAGCGCTTCGTGCGCACCACCGCCCGGGTGAGGCCCACCATGCTTGACCCCTACCGGGATTTGATTGCCCAGACACTGGCGCAGCACCCCAAGCTGCGCGCCACGCGCTTGTACGAGATGCTCCGTGCTCGCGGCTACCAGGGCAGCGCCCTCCAGGTGCGGCGCTACGTGGCCCGGCACCGGCCGGTGTCCTCGGCCGAGGCCTACTTGCGGCTGTCCACGCTGCCGGGTGAGCAGGCCCAGGTGGACTGGGCCCACTTCGGCCGGCTGCGCATTGGCGGGGCCGAGCGCCCCCTGTGCGCCTTCGTCCTGGTGCTCTCCTGGTCGCGCGCTCTCTACGCGCGCTTCGTCCTGGAGCAGTCCCTGGAGAGCTTCCTGCGCTGCCACACCCTGGCCTTCCAGGCGCTGGGCGGGGTGCCGCGCTCCCTGCTGTATGACAATTTGAAGAGCGTGGTGTTGGAGCGGGTGGGCGACCACATCCGCTTCCACCCCAAGCTGCTGGAATTCGCCGGCCACTACCACTTCGCTCCCAAGCCCTGCGCTCCCTACCGCGGCAACGAGAAGGGCAAGGTGGAGCGCTCCATCCACTACCTGCGCCACTCCTTCTTCGCCGCACGTACCTACTCCTCTCTGGATGACCTCAACTCCCAGTTGTCGCGCTGGATTGAGGACACCGCCCACGCACGCCCCCTCCCACAGGACACCTCTCGCCGCGTGCACCAGGCCCTGGAGGAGGAGCGGCCCCGACTGCTTCCCCTGCCAGGGAATGCCTTCAGCTGCGACGTGGTGCGCACCCTCCACAGCGGCAAGACGCCCTACGTCCGCTTCGACGGCAACGACTACTCCATTCCCCACACCCTGGTGACAAAGCCTCTCACCCTGGTGGCCAGTGACTCGCTGGTGCGCCTGCTGGATGGCACCCGGGAGGTGGCCCGCCACACGCGCTGCTGGGACAAGGGCAAGACTCTCGAATGCGAGGAGCACCTGGCCGCCCTCGCCGCCCACAAGCGCCACGCCCACGAGCTGCGCGGACGCGACAGGCTGCGCCAGTCCTGCCCCAGCGCCGACGCCTTCATCGCCGCGCTCGCCTCGCGTAACGCCCACCTCGCAGGCCATACCTCGCGCCTGCTCAAGCTGCTCGACGCCCATGGCCCCGAGGCCCTCGAGTCCGCCCTGTCCACCGCGCTCTCTCGCGGTGCCATCGGCGCCGAGTCCGTCGCCCACCTCCTGGAGCACTCCCGCCGCCAGCAGCACCTGCCTCCCGTCCTCTCAGTCTCCCTCCCCGACGACCCCCGCGTGCGCTCTGCCCGCGTCCAGCCCCACTCCCTCTCCGACTACGACGCCCTCTTGCGAAAGGACTCCCCGTGACTTCCTCCCTGGCTCATTCCCTCTCCGGGCTCGGCCTGCACCGCACCAGCGCCGAGCTCGATGACCTCGTCGCTCGCGCCACCAAGGCCCGCCTCTCTCCCACCCAGCTGCTGGAGCAGATTGTCCAACTGGAGTCCGACGAGCGCGCCCGCCGCTCCCTGGAGCGCCGCACCCTGCGCAGCCGCCTGGGCCGCTTCAAGCCCATGGCCGACTTCGACTGGAGCTGGCCCAAGTCCATAGACAGGCCCCTGGTGGAGAGCCTGCTGCGTCTGGACTTCCTCCAGGACGCTCGCAACGTCGTGCTGCTCGCCGCCCAGGGCCTGGGCAAGACGATGATTGCCCAGAACCTCGCTCACGAGGCCCTGCGCTCCGGCCACTCCGTCCTCTTCACCACCGCCTCCCAGCTGCTACTCGACCTCGGCTCGCGCGACTCTTCCCGCGCCTTGGAGTCCCGCCTGCGCCACTACGCTCGCGTGGGCCTGCTCATCATCGACGAGCTGGGCTACCTCTCCTACGACGCGCGCAACGCCGACCTCCTCTTCCAACTCGTCAACTTGCGCTATGAGAAACGCAGCCTCGTCCTCACCACCAATCAGGCCTTCAGCGACTGGCCTACCATCTTCCCCAACGCCAGCTGCGCCACCGCCCTCATCGACCGCGTCATCCACCACTGCGACATCGTCTCCATAGAGGGCGACAGCTACCGCCGCCGCGAAGCCGAAGCCTCTCTGGAGTCTCGCCGCTCCCGCCGCTCCGGCTGACGCCCTGGGGGACTACATCCCCCAGTCCCCCTGTGGCTCCGCTCCGGCCCGCCCCCAACTGCGGTGCGGGCCTCCTCGGAGCGCGAGCCCCGCCGCTCCTCGCCCCCAAACCGGCTGGTTCATTTTCCCGCGCTTCTTCATGTTCAGCGACACAATGGCGACGGCCACGCCGACATCATCGGCTTCGCGCATGGGGGCGTGCACACGCACCTATACTGAAAGACCAGGAAGCATCCCAGAGAAGGTGCCAAAGGACTTGAACGGCCCCTTGGGCACCGATGCTCCCCGGAAAAACAAAAGGCCCCAGGTTCCGGAGAACCTGGGGCCCTGAAGAGCGGAGGCGGCGGGAATCGAACCCGCGTCCGCCCCCCCCCCATCCGCCCTTCCCTACTTCAGCTCGCGCTGCAGCTTCGCCAGGAGGTTGAGCGCCTCCAGCGGCGTCATCTCGTCCACCTTCAGCGTCTTCAGCGCCTCCACCACCTTCTGGTGGCTCGGCTCCAGCTTCGGCCCGGGCTCGGCCACTCCGCCGAACAGCCCGAGCTGCCCCGGAGACGGCGCACGCGACGTCCGCCGTGCCAGCCTCGGCCGGCCACTGTCATCGAACTCGCCGGACTCCAGGTTCTGCAGGATGTCCCTTGCCCGCGTCACCACCTCTGGTGGCAGGCCGGCCAGCCTCGCCACCTCGATGCCGTAGGAGCGGTTGGCCCCACCCGGCACCAGCTTGCGCAGGAAGAGCACCTTGCCCCCCTGCTCCCGCACCGCGATGCACATGTTCTTCACCCGGGGCTTCTCCCGGGAGAGATCCACCAGCTCGTGGTAGTGCGTGGCGAAGAGCGTCCGCGCTCCCACCTTGTCGTGGATGTGCTCGGCCACCGCCCAGGCGATGGAGAGTCCGTCATAGGTGGACGTACCGCGGCCGATCTCATCCAGCACCACCAGGCTGCGCCGCGTGGCGTGGTGGAGGATGTGGCTCGTCTCCGTCATCTCCACCATGAAGGTGGACTGCCCTCGCGCCAGGTTGTCCGCCGCGCCCACGCGCGTGAAGATCCTGTCGCACAGGCCCACGCGCACCGAGGACGCCGGGACGAAGCTGCCCGCCTGCGCCATCAGCACCGTGAGCGCCACCTGCCTCATCACCGTGCTCTTGCCCGCCATGTTGGGTCCGGTGATGACGAGAATCTGCTCGTCCCCCGAGTCCATCCGCACGTCGTTGGGAACGAAGGCCTCCCCCGCCCCCAGCATGCGCTCCACCACCGGGTGGCGCCCGCCAGTGATGGACAGCACCTCGGACTCGTCCACCACGGGCCGCACGTAGCCGTACTCGGCCGCGCACCGCGCGAACGACAGCAGCGCGTCCGCCGTGGCCACCGCCTCCGCCGCCGAGCGCAGCCGCGGCGCCTCCTTCACCACCTGGGCCCGCAACTGCTCGAAGAGCTCCAGCTCCAGCGTGCTCCGCCGCTCCTCCGCCGTGAGCACCTTCTCCTCGTACTCCTTGAGCTCCGGGGTGATGAAGCGCTCGGCGCCCACCATCGTCTGCTTGCGGATGTAGTCCGAGGGCACCAGGTGCAGGTTCGCCTTCGTCACCTCCAGGTAGTACCCGAATACCTTGTTGTAGCGGATCTTCAGCGAGCCGATGCCCGTGCGCTCCCGCTCGCGCGTCTCGATCTTGAGCAGGAAGTCCTTGCCCGACGTGGACAGCTCCACCAGCTTGTCCAGCTCGGCGTGGAAGCCCGCGCGGATGAAGCCACCTTCCTTGAGGCTCGTGGGCGGATCGTCCACCACCGCGCTCAAGAGCAGCTGCGTCAGCTCCGGCAGCGCCCCGAGCGGCCCCGCCAAGGACTTGAGCAGCACGGACTCGCAGCGCGCGAGCACCGCCCCCAGCCTCGGCAGCTGTGCCAGCGACAGCCCCAGCGCCCTCAAGTCCCTCGCGTTGCCCGCGCCCAGCGACAGCCGGCCGCACAGCCGTTCAATATCCCCCACCTCCTTGAGGAGCCCGGTCATCTCCTCGCGCCATACGCTGCGCTGGGACAACTCCTCCACCGCGTCCAGGCGGGCGTTGATCTCCGGCAGCGAGCACAGGGGCGCGGCCAACCACCGGGCCAGCTTGCGCGCGCCCAGGCCGGTGGCCGTCCTGTCCAGCACGCCCAATAGCGAGCCCCGCCGGCCCCCGTCCCGCAGGGTGCGCAACACCTCCAGGTTGGAGCGGGAGGCCTCGTCCATGAGGAGGTGGCCGCCGCGCTGCTGGCGGCTGAGCCTGTCCACGTGGGCCGCGGGCGTCTTCTGGGTGTCCTTGAGGTAGCGCAGCGCCGCGCCCGCCGCTCCGGTGGCCAGGGGCGCGTCCTGCAGCCCGAAGGCCTCCAGCGACTGCACCGCGAAGTGGTTGCGCAGGTAGAGCGAGGCCCGCGAGGGCTCGAAGGCGGCCTTCTCCAGCTCCGCCACCGCCGGAGGCCTCGCCAGCCGCGTCAACACGAAGGAGACGTCCGGGGAGTCCTTCTCCCCCTCGGGCACCAGCAGCTCGCGGGGCTCCACCCGGGCCAGCGCCTCCACCAGCTCCTGCGTCGTCTCCGCCTCCAGGGTGAAGAACTCCCCCGTGGAGGCCTCCAGCAGCGCCGCCCCGAAGCCCTCCGCCCCCGGGTACATGGCGGCCAGGAAGTTGCTCGCCCGCGGCTCGAGCGCCTCCTCGTCCAGCACCATGCCGGGGGTGATGATGCGCGTCACCTCGCGCTTGACGAGCCCCGGCCCGCTGCCCGCGTCCTCCACCTGCTCGCAGATGGCCACCTTCAGCCCGTGCTCCACGAGCTTGGCGATGTACCGGCGCGCCGAGTGGTACGGCACCCCGGCCATGGGCACCTTCTCCGCGTTCTTCGCCCGCGCGGTGAGGGTGATTCCGAGGATCTCCGAGGCGCGCACCGCGTCCTCGAAGAACATCTCGTAGAAGTCCCCGAGCCGGAAGAAGAGGATGGCGTCCGGGTTGAGCGCCTTCGTCTCGAGGTACTGCCGCATCATCGGGGTGAGCGCGCCAATCTCCCGCGCCCCGGACGGCTCGCCCGCCGTCTCCGCCGGCGTCTCGGCCTCGTCCCCGTGTCCCTTGCCTGCCTTCGCTTGCGTCGCGCCCATCGCCGCCCCTTGTGTCATGCGTCCGGTCCTGGATCAACAGAACACATGACTTCCGCAGTCCACCCGTCCGCTCCTACTCCGCCGATGGCTAGCACGCCCCCCTGACATCCAGCCGTCGTGGGCCCGGAAAATCGTCACCTCCCAGCCGAAAACGGTGGTCCGAAGCCGCTTTGACGTGCAACCTGTCGCGCGCCATGGAGACTCGAACCGTCCCTCCCGTTCCCAAGCTCTTCAAGGTCGCAGTCGCGCCCGTCCAGGCGTTCTTCCGTCTGGAGGCGGGCAGCGGCATCCTCCTGGCGCTCTGCGCCGTGGTGGCCATGATCTGGGCCAACTCCCCCTGGGCCGACAGCTACGTGGCCCTCTTCGACGCGCCCCTGGCGCTCGGGCTGGGGGGCACCCTCTTCCACTTCACCTTCCGTGAATTCATCAACGACGGGTTGATGACGATCTTCTTCTTCCTGGTGGGAATGGAGATCAAACGCGAGCTGGCGGCCGGGGAGCTGCGCAGCCTGTCCAAGGCGCTGCTGCCGCTCGTGGCGGCGGTGGGCGGCATGGTGGTGCCGGCGGGCATCTACGCGGCGCTCAACGCGGGGACGCCAGCGCTCAAGGGGTGGGCCATCCCCATGGCCACGGACATCGCCTTCGCGATCGGGTGTCTCACCCTGCTCAAGGGGCGGGTGAGCCATGGGCTGGTGGTGTTCCTCACCGCGCTGGCCATCTTCGACGACATCGGAGGCATCCTCGTCATCGCCATGTTCTATGGCACGGGGCTGCACGTGGATTGGCTGCTGGGGGCGCTGGCCATCACCTTGGTGCTGGCGGCCTGCAACAAGTACTACGTGCGCAACGGGCTGGTGTACGCGGTGCTCGCCGGGGCGCTCTGGTACGCCATGCACCACGGCGGCGTGCACGCCACCATCGCGGGCGTGGTGGTGGGCATGATGATCCCCGCCAAGCCCTCGCGCCGGGGCCGGGACGTCCTGGATGAGCTGCACGGCTACATCGGCCAGCTCCTGCGCGAGCCCGAGGACGAGGCCGTGCGCACCGGCCAGTTGCTGCACATCGAGGAGCAGCTGGAGGACATCGAGCCGCCGCTCACCCGCTTCGTGCACCTGTGGCACGGGTGGTCCGCGTACGCGATCGTCCCGCTGTTCGCGCTGGCCAACTCGGGCATCTCCGTGAAGGGGATGCACCTGTCGGATCTGCTGGAGCCGCTGCCGCTCGGGGTGATGCTCGGCCTCTTCCTGGGCAAGCAGGTGGGCATCTTCCTCTTCACCTGGGTGGCGGTGAAGGCGGGGCTGTCGGATATGCCGGGCCGGGCGCGGGCGCTGCAGCTGCACGGGGTGGCGGTGGTGGCCGGCATCGGCTTCACGGTGGCGCTGTTCGTGGCGGGGCTGGCCTTCGCCAACGAGCCGCTGCTGCTGGCGGAGGCGAAGCTGGGCATCCTGCTCGGCTCCCTGTTGTCCGCGGTGGTGGGCTACCTGGTGTTGCGTTTTGGACCCATGCCCCGGCCCGGGACGCAGCCGTCCGCCGAGCCCGCTTCCGGGGCGGCCTGACCGGACCCAGGAGCCGTTCTTGGGGTTTGCGGGCCGCGCGGGCCCGTGGAAAGGTGCCGGCCCCGTGCTCCTCCAGGATTTGAACCGCGTCCGGCAGATTGGGGTCATCGCAGCGCGCCACGGCTTCGGCGAGTGGCTCGAGCGGGCGGGGGTGTGGCGTCTGCTCGGGCGGCGGGAGAAGGTGGAGGTCTCACCCGAGTCCCAGCGGGCCTCCACCGCGCACCGCTTCCGGATGCTGCTCAACGATCTGGGCCCCACCTTCGTGAAGCTGGGGCAGATCCTCTCCACGCGCGCGGACCTGCTGCCGGCCGAGTTCGTCGAGGAGCTGGCCACCCTGCAGGATCAGGTGGAGCCCATCCCCCTGGAGGACGTGTACGCGCGCATCCGCGAGTCGCTGGGCCGGGAGGCGACGGAGCTCTTCAAGGAGATCGATCCCCAGCCGCTGGCGGCGGCGTCGATCGCCCAGGTGCACCGGGCGGTGACGCTGGAGGGGGACGAGGTGGTGGTGAAGGTGCAGCGGCCGGGGATCAGCGAGCGGATCGACTCGGATCTGGTGGTGCTGCGCTCGCTGGCGAGGCTGCTGGAGGCGGTGGTGGAGGAGACGGGCATCTACTCGCCCACCGGCATCATCGACGAGTTCGACCGGGCCATCCACGAGGAGCTGGACTTCGTGCACGAGGCCGCGAACATCCGGGCCTTCCTCGAGAACCACCGCAACCGGCCGTACATGAAGATTCCGCGGGTGTACGCCGGGCTCAGCAGCCGGACGGTGCTGACGATGGAGTTCATCCGGGGGGTGAAGATCAGCCAGGCGGAGCTGTCGCAGGAGGACCGGCGCGAGGTGGCGGGCCACATCCTGGACGCGAGCTTCCGGCAGCTCTTCGAGGACGGGCTGTTCCATGGAGATCCGCACCCGGGGAACATCCTGGTGCTGGAGGGCAACCGGCTGGCGCTGCTGGACTTCGGGGTGGTGGGCCGGCTGTCGCGCGCCATGCAGGAGACGCTGGTGATGCTGGTGCTGGCGGTGGCGCTGAAGGACAGCGACTCGGTGGCGCGCATCCTCTACCGGGTGGGCGTGCCGGACGCGCGGGCCAACCTGATGGGCTTCCGCAACGACATCGAGGGCCTGCTCGGGCGCCACCTGCCGACGACGCTGGGCGAGGTGGACGCGCGCAGCCTCATGCGCGAGCTGTTGGATCTGGCGGTGAAGTACCGGATCCGCATTCCCAAGGAGTACGCGCTGCTGAGCCGGGCCTCGGTGTCCACCGAGGGCATGATGCGCAGCCTGTACCCGGATCTGAACATCCTCGAGGTGGCCATGCCGTACGCCAAGGAGCTGCTGGCGGACCGGTATGATCCGAGCCAGCTGCAGGGGGGGCTGATGCGGACGCTGCTGCGCTTCCAATCGCTGGCGCAGGATCTGCCCACGCAGCTGTCGCAGATCTTGCTGGACCTGGAGTCGGGGAAGTTCAGCGTGACGGTGCGGGCGGAGCAGTTCGAGAAGCTGAACGAGAACCTGCGCAGCGCGGCGATCGTGATGTTCCTGGGCCTGTGCGCCTGCGGGTTCATCGTGGGGGCGTTCATCTCGTTCGCGCAGACGCAGTGGCAGTACCACGGGGTGCCGGTGCTGGGGATCCTGGGCGTGGCGCTGTCGGCGGCGCTCTTCGGGGCGAGCCTCACCTGGTACCTGTTCGGCAAGCGCTTCGGGAAGGTGCGCGTGAGCCGTTGGCTGGCGAAGAGGCGCCCCCGGTAGGCGCCTGCGTCGAGGGCCCACCGTGGCGGGTGGTCCACCCGGGTGACACCCCAGGTGGTCCTTCAAAGGGGCGGCTCGTTCTGGTTGAAACCGGGAGCGGACATTCCCCCCTTCGCTCCGTGCTCATCCTCCCACGCTTCTATTCGACATCCACCACGGCCCGGCTCGAGACCCGGGCGCGGCAGCTCGGCATGCGCCTGGGCATCGCCTATGGCGAAGGTGACCGCTGCGATCGCTACTTCATCGTCTCGGTGAACGGAAAGAAGCTGGAGCGCATGGTGCCGCTCGGGTGGACCGGCTCCGAGGCGGAGGAGGGCCTGGTGCAGTACGCGAAGGAGCTCCACTCCTCCAGGTGAGCCCGCGGGCCCCCTCCTGTTCACCCATCACCCACCCTACCTGTCACGTTCGGGAAGATGACCTACCGCTCTGGTAACCTGCGCCGCTTTCGGAGGCGACGGGATGCGCGACGAAAGCGGTGGAAACGGTAGGAATGGAAGTGACTGGCCGGGCTTCACCCCTGGCACGGTGGTAGCAGGGTTCACCATCGAAGGACTGATCTCCACCGGTAGCTCCGGGGCCGTGTACCGGGCGAGACGGGGGGAACAGCTCTTCGCCATCAAGCTGGTGCCCAGGAACCCGCGGGGAGACCGGGAGGTGGACGCCCTGCGCCGGATGCGCCACCCGAACGTGGTGGGCTTCCATGGGTATGGCTTCTGGCCGGACGACGAGCCGCGTGCCCTGGTGCTGGCCCTGGAGCTCGTCGACGGCCGCCCGCTGGACGTCTGGGCGCGGGAGGAGAACCCCTCCGCGCTCGAGCTGGTGAGCCAGGTGCTGCTGCCGCTCGCGCTCACGCTGGCGGACGTGCACGCCGCGGGCGTGGTGCACCGGGACATCAAGGAGCCCAATATCGTCATGCGCGAGGCAGACGGGCTCCCGGTCCTGGTGGACTTCGGCGCGGCGGGGCTCGAGGACACCCCGCGCCTGACGCTGCGGCTGCCCCCGGGCACCCCGGAGTACCGCGGCCCCGAGGCGTGGCGCTTCGCCCGGGAGTGGGAGGGCGAACCGTACCCGGCCGGGCCCGGGGATGACCTGTGGGCGCTGGGCGTCGTCACCTACGCGGTGCTGACGCGCAGACTGCCCTTCGGGGACCGGCGTGACCCGGGGATGGTGCGGGCCATCCTCCATGAACCCCCCCCGGCCCCGCATGCGCTCAACCCGAGCGTACCCCTGGCCCTGAGCGAGCTGTGCCTGCGGATGCTGGAGAAGGAGCCCGGCGCCCGGTTCGCCAGTGCCCGGGAGCTCGCGGAGGCCCTGGCGACGGAGTGGGCCCGGGCCGATAGATCCTGGCTCGTGCCGCTGTTCCCGGGAGCCGGGCACGAGGAGCGCCCCGCCCCATCCCTGGCGAGGCCCGAGCGACAGCCTCCCAGGAGACAGTGGCTGGCCGCCAGCTCCGTCCTCACCATGGCCCTGGCCTTGCTGGCGACAACGCCGACCCAACCTCCGGAGTCACCCTCCCCGCCCCCACCGCAGCAGGCCAGTACTCGCCAGGAATTGGCCTCCACCCAGGTGACGGGAGAAGTTGTCCCTGACGCGGGACCTCAGAAGTCACCCACCCCCGCGCCCGTCGCCCCGGCGACGTCCAACGAGGAAACCCAGATGATGACATCCAAGAAGGCTCGATCCCTGGCCGCGGCCACCCTGATTACCTGCGTGGGCCCCGGCTGCGCGAGCGTCCAGCGGCGTCAGCCACCGCCGGAGGAGGCGTGCCCCCCCGGATCGGAGGAGACCCTCAAGCGATTCGGGATTCTCGTGGGGCAGAGCATGTACCTCAGCCTCCAGCTACCCATTCAGGGGATGGTGCCCGTTTCCGAGGGAGGCATCAGCGTCTGGCTCGAGGAGATACTGCCGGAAAGGCTCCTCCCCTACAGGAGCATGCTCCACGGAAAGCTGTTGTTCGGAGACAACCGTGTCTACGGCCGTTTCACGAAGCTCCAATTGAAGGGGAGCGAGGAGTTCCTTCCGATCTGCATCGAGCTCGACGAGATCGTCACCGACAGGAGGTTGAATATGAACATCGGCACCGCGACCGGCGTGTCGGTGCATCCGGGTAGCACCCCGGAGAAAGCCATCGTGCGGGGACTCCTCCGTGCCAGCGTGGTGCACAGATTCGGCTTCTAGAGCCGCGCTGGAGACACATTCCCGTGCCCCCCTACCCCCACCCTCCTGGCCCTGGTTCTTCTTCAAATCACCACCGTTGTGGAAGCGGCTTCGGCTTGCGAGGATTCACGGCGCATCGAATTGTCATCACCCGCCACGGCAGCAACCCGGGAGATTTGTGTCAGCCCGGGAATCATGACGGGCTTTCTCTTCGACACGCGTGTCTTCCTGGAGTTGCAGGACGAAATGCGCTTCGTGGAAGTGCTGCGTGGACGGAGTGGCATCAGCTTCATGCCTCCACGGGACATGGCGATCGGAGAGCGCCTCCGGCTCACGGCTCGCTCCGGAGATGGGTCGTCCGAGGAAATCGTCACCTTCACGCTCGTAGCCCACCGGGGACTCGCCACGCGGCAGGTGGAGGTGTACCGCGACAGGAGAACCCGGGAATCCTATTATCAGGAGGCGGAGCAGGAGCGCGCCAACAACCAGAAACTCCGCGAGGAGCTCCAGCGGTTATGGACCCAGCTCGAAGAGAAGCATGGATTGCGAAGCCTTCTTGCCAGCGGGCTCGTGGACGAAAGGGGAATCCGGGGCACGCCTGCTCAGAAGGATGGCGGCCCAGCGCCAGATACGATCTCCTACACGAAAGCCACATTCCTCCGGGCGAAGCTGTTCGTGGTCGTGTGGGTGTCGATCAACAACACCACCACAACGCCGTGGATGGCAACGGGGGCGTCGCTCATTGATTCTCGAGGTGAGGAATTGCCGGGATTGATCCTTCGACACGATGCGCCCATTCAGCCCTCGGAGAGCCGACCCGTCTATGTGGAAGCCGGAGTTTCGGCCTGGCAGGCACAAGGCACCATGGTGCTGAAACTCTGGGATCAGAGATCGCGTACCGTCACCATTCCAGGAGTGGTGTTCCCGGAGCTCGAGAAGACAGTACGCGAAATCCACAATTGAGCCGAAGGGCCCCGGGCGAACTCCTCCCGGGGCCTTCATGGTACCAGATGATGATGCAGGCGATGAGCGCGGGACGTTCCAAAGCCCGGGGCGGGTCCAAACGCATGACCTTGGTGAGCTCTTCTCTCCACGCGCTCGGCGTTGTTGTCGTGACGGCGCACCCGACGGGGGCCATTGCCTCCAAGGCGCCCGCGCCTCGCGCGCTCGTGTTCGCCCAGAATCCCGTCCGGACCCCCGAACCCAGCGAGCAGGTGCTCCCGCTCGCCGTCGCCGCTTCGGCCACCGCCCTGGCGGCCGCTCCCAGGGCTCGGTGACAGACACCACCCGGCGGGCGAAGCCCAGGGGATTGGCGCCCGGCCCATCACTGGGCGCCGACACCACGATCTTGCCGGCGTCCCATTGGAGCACCTCCGGGTTGTCGGCCTTCGGGAAGAGCAACCTGTCCGGCTTGACGACGACCGTTCGCGCCTGTGTCTCGGTGGCGACCTCCACCCCGGGTCGTGGCTGTAGGGTGTTGTAGTCCGGCTCGAAATGGGGCTCCCACTCGAGGTCGCCAAAATCGGGATCCGGCTGTTCTTCACCCGGCGCGTCCGGCTCCTCCTCGGCCGGTGGCTCCGAGTTCGCGCAGGCGCCAGTGAGCATGAGACAGAGAAGCAGCGCGAGCTTCCGGGAGGAACGTCCCTCCCTCCAGACACGGCGGCTTCGACCCCGGTAGCGGATGCCGTCCGGGGGAACGGCTGTATCGGACATGAGCGCTCCTGATGATTCGAAAGGAGGATGCCCTGTCTTGCACACCACGTTCCCGTTCATCCGGGAGGAGGAGGCGGAACCCTCGCCCCAACCCGGATGATGTGTCACGGGGCGCCGTTGGCACTTCAATGACGTGTCAATGACGCCCCCTCATCAACAGCGGGCGGCTCCAGGGCATGAGGCCCGGAGCCGCCACACGGCGAATTCCGCTCAGGGATTCCCGCGGTGCCGCTCGAGGACGGCGGCCTGCGACAGCGGCTTGAACACCGGATCCAATTCGTAGGCGTTCAGGATGTTGCAGGCGGGCAGCTTCTCCCAGCTCCCGGAGGCCCACATCGTCGCGCCCATGCCGATGCCGTCCAGGAACGCGAGGAACTCCTCACCGTCCGCTTCCCAGGCGCCCTTGTCGTTCGGGTGCATCTGCGTGCTGGGCCAGCCGTACTCACCGATGAAGCCCTGGGTGCCCTGGGCCGCCACCCAGTCGGTGAAGGGCTTCACCCGCGCGATGGTGTACGCGCCCACCGATGCATGACCCTTGAGCCGGGCCTCCGCCAGATACACGTCGTGATGTGACTTGTACTTCCCGCCGCCGTCCCCCTCGTACTCGGGGAAGTCGAGGGCGTCCATGTAGATGTGCGCGTGATACATGATGTTGTTGTAGCGGTCGGTAATCCACTTGCGCGGGTGGTTCCTCGGCCACTTCTCCGCCGAGCTCCACGAATAGCCCTCCACCATGAGGAGCGTGCTGTCGTTGTTCGTATAGCGGAGCTTGTCCACCACCGCCTGCGAGTAGATCTCCCACTGCCGTGGAGGCTTGATTTCACCGGTCCGGGTGCCCTGGCTCACCTGGTCGACGTAGAAGACGTGAGAGGTGCCGGCAGTCGTCCCGTCCACGATGAACTGGATGCCGATGACCTTGTAGCTGGCCCACAGTGCCTCGTCGGGGTTGAAGTACACCCGGTTCTCGATGCCCTTGGTGATGGGGAACTCATCGCTGAAGTAGTTCGTCATCCAGTCCATGGAGGACATCACCATCCGGGCACGAACCGAGCCGGGCGTCGACGTGGGCACGAAGACCTTCGCCTGGAAGGTCCTCCCGTGGGTGATGGAGGTGGACTTCGTGCTCGAGTACAACCGCGCGCCGAAGATATTGCTCTTGCCTTCCTTCGCCGTGGCGACGCCGGAGATCTTCATCGAGCCCTGGCCACCGCGGGCCTCCCGGATGACGCCCTCCGTGCCCTGGGCCACCCAGCCATCGAGGCCCGACTCGAAGCTCGAGATGGAGACGGCACTCGACAGCGTGCCCTCGACGGCGGGCAGGTCATGGGGCTCGTTCATGATGTCGTACGCGTAGACGGCCGAGTACGCCGGGGCGTCCGCCTTGATGGCGGCGGCGATCAGGCTCCAGACGTTCGCGTACTGGGTGCTGGTGGGCCCGCCCGCCTCCCCGAAGGCACGCGTCACCCCGCCGGACGTGTAGCGGCCGTAGTTGTGCATGTCGACGATGACCTTGAGGCCCACCGAGTTCGCGTAGCGGAGCGTCTGCAGCAGCAGGTTCTTGTAGTCCGTGTTCAGCCCCTTGTTCAGGTCGGGCTGGATGCGCTCCCAGATGAAGGGGATGCGCACGACGTCGTGGCCGCGGTTCTTCAGGTATCGCAGGGACTCGAGGCTCGGTGCCGAATACGTGGTCCCGGGGATTCCGGGGAGCACGTGGCCGGCATTACCCAGGTCCATGAGGTTGATGCCCCGCCGGTAGCGCAGGGGCCCGCTGTTCACGTGGAACGTGTAGTTGTCCACCACCCTCCCGGCCTCGAAGTAGACGACGGTGCCCGCGACGTTGGTCGCCTTCGTCATCCAGAGGTAGTCACCGGGGACGAGGTTGGAGGGACTCGTACGGGTGTACTGCTTCGTCTCCCCGGCGATGAAGTTCTGCCCCGTCACGATCTGCTTGTGGACCGCGGAAGGAGAGATGCCACCCGAGGTCGTGTACGGCCGGATCTCGAAGGTGATGGTGACGTTCGACACGGCTTCCGGCGACTGAATGCCGATGAAGAAGCCAACGCTTTGTCCCGGGGGGACGTCCCTCGGCCCGGCCTGGGCGCCCCGGTTCACGAAGGTAAGGGCACTGGCCGGCAGCGGCGTGCCCACGAGGAAGAGAATCGACGAGAGAAGAACCCAATGAATGGCACGCAGATGCAACGTTACACCTCTCCATCTCAGGCGCACTGACGCGCAGGACACATGGCGACACCGCGTGCCTCATGCGTGAAGCGATCCGGAGCCCGTCGCCAGGGACTCCTCGAGGCGTCCACCAGAAATCCAACAGAAGGCGGTTGCGCCGCTATAACATGAATTCCATGTTATTAAAAGCGCCCCCCAGCGCGGACATATCGCTATTGGAGTTTGATAAAAAAGCAAAGCCAACCACGGGCAGGTACTCACATTGCTGGCGAGTCTGCTCGTGGTTGGCTCATTCCGACGCGAAGCTCGAAGTCGGCCGGGCGATGTCAGGGATTGTAGAGCAGCGCCGGAGCCAAATGCGCCCGCTTTCCTCGAGCCGCTCCACCGTGCTTCCCTGGCCGAGGAAGCGGTAGCACCGTGAAGTGGTCCGTGGCCTTGCGGCCGGACCTACCACCTCCACACAATGCCGGGCATGAGCGACACGGCGACGAGCAGGGCCCGGACCATTCTCACCATCGTAGCGGGCTCCCTGCTGCTCCTGCTGGCACTCGCCGCGGGTGCGTTCTGGCGCCTGGACCAGCGCGCCCGGAAGGCGGGGGATGAGCTGATCGCGGAGGTCCAGGCCCTCGAGACCCTCCGCGTGGTGCGCCCCGCGCATACGGACGCGCCCACTCCCGGCTCGCTCGCCCAGACGCTCGGGCCCCTGATGCAGGAGCTCCTCATTCTCCAGAAGGCCGAGCCCAGGCTGGAGGAGCCGGTCAACGTCCGGTGCCGGGAGGTCCGCGATGGAAAGCGCCCCCTCACGGAGCTGCCCGGGGTGTGCCGCGAGTCCCTCGAGCGGGGCCGTCCACTGATGCAGCGCGCGCTGCGGGCCTCGCGTACCGAAGAAGGCGGACTGCCCGAGGGCTTCCATGCCCTCGATGACCCCAACCACCCCTACCAGCAGCGGGGGTTCATCGCGCTCCAGCACGTCCTCAAGCTCACCGCGCTCGAGATCCGCTTCCAGCTCGAGAGCGGACAGGCCGACGCCGCCCTGGAGCACTGCATCGATGGGCTCGCGCTGTCGCGAGACATGGGGCACGGCACTGGCCTGATCGGGGCCATGATCTCCGTGGCCGGGAACACAATCCTCTTCCGGCCCTGTGCGGATGTGCTCCAGCACGCCTCGCCCGCGAGCCTGAAGCAGGCCACGGTGGCCCTGCGGCGCATCCGTGAGGGTCTGAGCCCCCTCTCGTCCGCCATGCGCACCGAGCGCCTCTTCTTGCCGCTGAGCGCATTCGGCCAGGTGCTCGCCCCCGAGCAACTCCATGCCCTTCCGGCCGGAGCGCGGGCCCTCTTGGGGCAAGGCCAGGCCGACCTGGTGGACATCCCCTTCTTCACCCCCGCCTTGATGCACCACGCCCTCGTCGAGTTCATGCGCCTCGCGGGGGAGGTCATGCCGCTCGTCGATCTTCCGCTCGCGGAACGCAAGGCTCCCTTCGACGCGCTGGGCCAGGAGGCCGTGCGGTCGTGGAACCCGCTCGTCCGCATGGGCCTGCCCGACTTCAGCGGATCCGCCGCCCGGGTGGACCTGCAGCGGGCCCGAGGCATACCTCCAGGGACTCTCGGCCGTCCTGGACCCGGAGGTGGCCCGGCTCCAGGAACTGACACTGACGGCGACGCCCTGAGCACGCGGGACCCAGGGTCACGGCTCACGGCGTGTACTTCACCGCCGTCATCCCCAACCGGTGCGGGCTCCGCGTGTGGAGCCCCGGGCTCGATGCGCCAGGGGCCTCACTTCAGCAGCGGAGCCAGCGCGGGCCAGACATGGTCGCGCAGCTTGGGCTGCACGGCGGCGACGGGGTGGATGTTGTCGGCCTGGAAGGAGGCGCGGTCCATGGCAATGGGCTCCAGCAGGAATGGGAGCAGGGACACCTTGTGCGCCTCGGCCACGGCTCGGTAGTTGGCCGCGAAGCCCTCCGTGTAGGCCTTCCCCAGGTTGGGCGGCATGCGCATGCCCACCAGCAACACCCGGGCGCCAGAGGCCTTGGCCGCGCTCACCATCTTCTCCAGGTGGGTCCGGGTCTGCTTGAGCGACAGGCCCCGCAGCCCGTCGTTGCCGCCCAGGGCGATGACCACCACCGCTGGCTGGTTGCGCGCGAGCTCTCGTTCGATTCGCGCGGCTCCGCCCGCGGTGGTTTCTCCACTGACGCTGGCGTTCACCACCCGCCATCCAGGCGTCTCCTTGGCCATCCGCTCGGCCGTCAGCGCCACCCAGCCCTCCTCCGGCGCGAGCCCGTAGGCGGCGGACAGCGAGTCCCCCATCACCAGCACCGTCCGCACGGGCCCGGCCTCCGCGACCGATGCTCCCAGCGTGGCCAGCCCCACGGCCAGTGCCACTACCAGGCAACCGAGCACACCGGCGGTCCGGGTGTGATCCCTCTTGTATCCTTGGCTCATCCGCTGCAACTCCTCCGGGCCGCCGTTACAAGCCTGCTCCGCGAACAGGCGCTCCCCTGACGAAGAACCCAAATATGCCCCACGACCTCGCGATGCACACCAAAGTCCAGCCAGACCCGCGGCGGTGGGCCCTCCAGGTGTCGGAACTGGGCAAACGCGTGTCCCTGCCGTCCGGCGCGCTCACCATCCTGGAGGGGGTGGGCTTCTCCATCTCCCATGGCGACACCGTGGCCATCGTCGGGGCCTCCGGCTCGGGAAAGAGCACGCTGCTGTCGCTGATGGCCGGGCTGGACACGCCCAGCAGCGGGAGCGTGCTGTTGGACGGCGAGCCGCTGTCCGCCCTGGACGAGGACGGCCGTGCGCGCGTGCGCGGCGAGAAGGTGGGTTTCGTCTTCCAGAGCTTCCAGTTGCTGCCCTCGCTGACGGCGCTGGAGAACGTGATGCTGCCGCTCGAGCTGCGCGGAGACGCGGACGTGGAGACGCCCGCCCGGGCCATCCTCGGGAAGGTGGGGCTGGGGGAGCGGCTGGGCCACTACCCGCGCCAGCTGTCCGGCGGAGAGCAGCAGCGTGTCGCCCTGGCGCGCGCCTTCGTCACCCGGCCGGCGGTGCTCTTCGCCGACGAGCCCACCGGCAACCTCGACACCCGCACCGGCCAGGCCATCGTCGAGCTGTTGTTCTCGCTCAACGCGGAGGCCGGCACCACCCTGGTACTCGTCACCCATGACGAGCACCTCGCGGCGCGCTGCGGGCGGCGGCTGCGGCTCGACGGGGGCCGCCTGGTCTCCGAGGAGCGGCAAGCGTCATGAGACTGCTCGGGATGGCCTGGCGCCAGCTGCGCCGTGACTTCGCCGCCGGAGAGCTCCGCATCCTCCTCGCCGCCCTGGTGCTCGCGGTGTTGGCCGTGACGTCCATCGGCTTCGTCACCGACCGCGCCGAGCGCGCGCTGGCCCTCGAGGCCAACCGGCTGCTCGGCGGAGACGCGGTGGTGCTCGGCGACACGCCCTTCGATGGGGTGGTGCGCGAGGCGGCGAAGGCGCCCGGGCTGCGAAGCACCGAGACGCAGGAGCTGCCCAGCATGATCCGGGTCGGCGACGCGGACGATGAGCGGCTCAAGCTCGGAGAGCTCCGGGCGCTCGGAGAGGGTTTTCCCCTGCGAGGCCGCTTCCGCATCGTGGACTCAGTGGACGGCCCCGAGCGCGACGCCACGGGCATTCCCGAGCGGGGCAGCGTGTGGCTGAGCCGCGCGGGCGCGGACGCGCTGGATGCCAGGCTGGGGGACATGATTGGCATTGGCGAGTCGCGGCTGCGGCTCTCCGCGCTGGTGGTGAGGGAACCGGACGCGGCGATCGACTACTTCAACATCGCGCCCCGGGTGTTCCTCAACCTCGCCGACCTGCCCGCGACGGGGCTGGTGCAGGAGGGCAGCCGGCTGCGCTACCGCCTGGTGGTCGCCGGAGAGCCGGACGCGGTGGAGCGCTTCGTGCGCACCGCGCGTGAGGGGCTCGCGCGTGGCCAGCGCCTGGAGACGGTGAAGGACGCGCGTCCGGAGATGCGCTCCGCGCTCGACAGGGCCGACCGCTTCTTGAGCCTGGCGGCGTTGGTGTCGGTGGTGCTGGCGGCGGTGGCCGTGGCCATGGCGGCGCGCCGGCACAGCGAGCGGCACCTGTCGAGCACCGCGGTCATGCGGTGTCTGGGCGCGAGCCAGCGCACGCTGGTGGCCACCCACGGTGGCGAGCTGCTCCTCGCCGGCCTCATCGCGAGCTCCATCGGCGTCCTGCTCGCCTTCCTCATGCAGTGGCTGGTGGGAAGGTGGCTCTCCGAGGCGCTGAAGCTGGACATCCCGGCGGCCGGCTGGGTGCCGGCGGTGCAGGGGTATGGGGTGGGGCTGGTGGTACTGCTGACCTTCGGTGCACCCCCCATCCTCGCGCTGCGCCGGGTGCCCGCGCTGCGCGTGTTGCGGAGGGACCTCGACCGGACCGAGCCGAGCTCCTGGCTGGTGGGGCTCGCGGGCGTGGCGGGGCTGGCCGCGCTGCTGTGGTGGAAGGCCGGCTCGGCGGGGCTGGCGTCCGCGATGCTCCTCGGCATCGTCGCCACGCTGGGCGTGCTGGCCGCCCTTGCGTGGGGGCTCATCTCCGTCGTGCGGCGGCTGCGCTCGCGGCTGCGCGGGAGCCTACGCTACGGGCTGGCCAACGTGAGCCGGCGCGCGGCCACCAGCGTCGCGCAGGTGTCGGCGCTCGGCCTGGGGCTGATGGCGCTGCTGCTGCTCACCTTCGTGCGCACCGACCTGCTCGACCGCTGGCAGGTGGCGCTCGCCAGGGAGGCCCCCAACCGCTTCATCGTCAACGTGCAGGAGGATCAGCTCGAGCTGGTGCGTGCGTTCATGGCCGAGCAGGGGTTGCCCGCGCCGGACCTCTTCCCCATGGTGCGTGGCCGCCTGGTGGCGCACAACGGCGAGCCGGTGAAGGCCACGCCCGCCGAGGGTGCCGCCAACACCGAGGAGGAGCGTCGCGGGCGGCGACGGAGGGACCGCGAGTACAACCTCTCCAGCGTCACCACGCTTCGCGACGACAACCGCATCACCGCGGGCACGTTCTGGGGACAGCGGCGCCCGGAGAAGCCGGAGCTCTCCGTGGAGGAGGACTTCGCCTCCGCGATGGGCTGGAAGCTCGGAGACCGCGTGGCCTTCGACATCGCGGGCCAGCGGCTCGAGGCCACCGTCACCAGCCTGCGCGAGGTGGAGTGGGAGAGCTTCCGGCCGAACTTCATCGTGCTGGTGTCGCCGGGCTCGCTCGCGGGCTATGCGGCCAGCTACATCACCGCGATGCACGTGCCCCCCGAGCGCACGCGCTTCACCGCGGAGCTGGTGTCCCGCTTCCCCAACCTCTCGGTGGTGGATGTGGATGCGCTGCTCGAGCAGGCGCGCGGCACCGCGGACCAGGTCTCCACCGTGGTGGAAGTGGTGTTCTACTTCTCGCTGCTCGCGGGCCTGCTGGTGCTGATGGCCGCGGTCAGTGCCAGTCAGGACGAGCGCCTGCTGGAAGGTGGCGTGATGCGGGTGCTGGGCGGCAGCCGCCGGCAGTTGCGGCTCGCGCAGGCCTCGGAGTTCGCGGCCATTGGCCTGCTGTCGGGCCTCACCGCGGCGTTCGCCGCCTCCATCCTGGCCGGGGTCATCGCCACGCAGGTGTTCGAACTGCCATGGCAGGCGGACTGGCGGCTGGTGGGGGTGGGTGGCGGGCTGGGGGTGCTGGCGGCGGTGAGCGCGGGAATGTTCGCCACCCGGCGCGTGCTGGACGCGCCACCCTCGGTGACGCTGCGGGAGTTGCAGGGCTGAGCCCGAGAGCACCTCGAGACGAGCGAGGTGGAGCCGATGCGCGACGAGGGCCACTCATGCTCGTCATGTCACGCTCTCCTCCTGGGCTATGGTGAGCGCTGGCGGCTGGCGGGGGGTCCGCCGCGCCACTCCACTCATGACACATCCTTCACGAAGCTCCTCGTTCTCCCACTGGCTCGTCCGTGGGCTCCTGCTCGTCATGGCCTGCGCACCCGCGCAAGAGGCGAAGGAGATTCCGGTGGTCGGAGCGCCCTCCGCCGCCGTCGACGTCTCGCCCCCCTTCGACGTCCACGCCGTCATCCGCCGCGTGGAACAATCCTTCCGTTCCCAGGAAGGCTTCTTCACGGGTGACCAGGACACCTACGCGGTTCGCGTGGGAGAGGACGGCACGATCCGCTTCTCGCCGCGCGCCTGGCGGGAAGCGCACGCGTCCGCCACCCCCTCCCCTACCGCGGTGCAGGGAGCTCCCTTGGAGGTGCGCACGGTGTCGATCTCCCGGGGCGAGCGTCCCCTGGCCCAGGCGCCGCGCGTGTCGGTGCGCGAGGACGGCGCGTTGGCCGTGCAGCGGGGTCCCGTGGTGGAGGTGCTGCGAAACGGCGACGGAGTCCTTGCGCAACGCTGGGAGATGGCCATCCGCCCCGAGGGCACGGGCGATCTGGACGTGCGAGTGGAACTGGCCGGGCTCGAGTACGTGGGCAAGACGTCCCAGGGGCACCACTACGTAGATCCCCAGACGCGGCTCGGGGTGCGCTACGGACAGGCCACGTGGGTGGACGCGAGAGGCGTGCGGACTCCCGTACAGACCGTCCGCGAAGAGGGCGTCCTGGTGATGCGCGTGCCCGCGCGCGTCCTGGAGGATTCAACCTGGCCGGCGGTGCTGGCTCCGATCATCTCCCCGGAAATCAGCGCGGATGAGCCCGTACCCGCTCCACCGGGAACCCCTACGAACTCGGGTGCTGTCGCCTCGGGTGAAGGCATCTACCTGGTGACGTGGCTGAGAAGTTTCGGCGACACGGACATGATCCATGCCACCCGTGTACGAGCCGTGGACGGGGTTCTCCTCGACCCGAATGGTTTCATCGTGCAGGGCTCGGAGCAGCGGGTCAGCAAGCTCTCCGTGGCCTCGGTGGGGAACGACTTCCTGGTGGCCTTCTCGGGTGCTCGTCCAGGCTTCCACGCGTCCATCCAGGCCGTACTCGTGCGAGGCGCGACGAAGCAGGTGCAATCCGTTGGCACCCTGTCCTCCTCCACTCCGGGAAGCCATGAAGAGCCCGTCGTCGCCTTCGACGGAAGCCAATTCCTCGTGGCGTGGAGCCGTGTCGAGAGAAAGATCGTGGGGGATAAGGTGTACGAAACCTCGGTCCTCAGAGGCAGGCGCGTGAGGGCGTCGGATGGACAGGTTCTCGACACCACGGAGATTCCCATATCCTCCATGGAGGGGGTGCCCAGAAAGCCCTCGCTGGCCTTTGGTGGAAGCCACTTCCTGGTGGCCTGGCAGGCCGATCCACAACAAACCGGGGATTCCAACATCTACGGCGCGCGCGTGAGGGCGTCGGATGGACAGGTCCTCGATACCACCCCCCTCTCCATTTCCACCGCCACGGGCGCCCAGCTCGCCCCCGCCGTGGCCTTCACCGCGGGCCAGTTCCTCGTGGCATGGAACGATCGGCGCACGGATGCCTCCGGCGACGTCTATGGCGCACGGGTGCGTGCCGGGGATGGGCAGGTGCTCGATGCCTTGGGAATTCCCATCGCCACCGGCCCCGCGGCCCTGGTGGACAACGCTTCAATCGCCGCCAGCGCCAGTGCGAATGACTTCCTGGTGGTGTGGCCACAGCAGGAGAACTCCAGCTCCACCTTCTACGGAGCACGGGTTGATTCGAATGGAAACGTGCTCGATGCCAGCGCCGTGGCCTTCTCGACGCCCGATACGACGAGCCGCTCGGCCGCTCAAGAGCGCTCGATAAATCCCAGGAAGTGAAAGCTGGGTGATCCAAAGGTGGGTGGGGAAGGCAAAGCCCCACCCCTGGGGTTCGGGTGCAAGAGGTACCATGTGAAGTAGGCAGGGGGAGTGAGCCAGAAGAAAGCGCGGGCAGCAGAGGGAAGAGTCCGGACGAAAGAGCCGGACAGGTCGCAAGGCTGGCTGTTCAAGCAGATGCCGGAGCAGTTGGTGGAGCCGGAGCACCCGGTGCGGGTAGTGGCGGCGGCGGTGGAGGCGTTGGACCTGAGAGGTTTTCTGGCCGGGGCCAAGGCGGTGGAGGGACATGCGGGACGCCCGGTGACAAGTCCCCGGTTGCTGTTCATCCCGGTGCTGGCGATGAATGGTGCCGGGCAGCCGGTGCTGGCGTGGAGCATGCCGCTACCAGCAAGCGGCGCTCCAGGCCCTTGCCCCATGGGAAGCCCCAGGGGCTGGGGCATTGCCCGAGGGGCGGCCATGCTGCCGAGCAAAGCGGACGCCCCATCTCCACTGTGTGACGACCATGGGACTTCTAGACCGCATCCTCGGTGGGGGTTCCCGCTCCATGCAGCCGAACCGGGGAGGAGGGGCGGTTCCCTCCGCCGACGAGCAGGCGCTTGCCCGCTACCGGTATCTGCTGCGGACGGCGCCGCCGGAAGCCATCGAGCAGGCGCATGCGGAAGCCTTCGCGCAACTGACGCCCGCGCAACGAGCGCGGGCCCTGCGGGAGTTGAGCGAGGACCTGCCTCCGGCGGAACGGAGGGCCGCGGCCTCGAATGACCCGGAGCCCCGAGCGTTGGCGCGAATGGCGACACGGGCCGAGATGCGTCGGCCCGGGACGCTGGAGCGCTCCTTCGGGGGGATGAGCCTCGGCGGAATGTTCGCTGGGAGCCTATTGGGCAGCATCGCCGGGACGGTGATTGGCTCGGCGATCGCCCACCAGTTCCTGAGCGACTTCGACGGCGGATCCTGGGAGGATGAGGCCGGGCTGGACTCCGCCCAGACGGAGGACGTGGCCGCGGAAGACGACGCTGGCTACGGGGATGACCTGGGCGACTTCGACTTGTGACCGATAGGGGACGAGACATGGCTTGGAACACTGCTACTGGGGGGATGATCGCCGCCGAAGCTCCGGTCTCGGAGCGGGTGGCCTTCATCCGGAAGACGTACCTCCACCTGGGGGGCGCGGTGCTGGCCTTCATCGCGTTGGAGGCGGCGCTCCTCAACTCACCGCTCGCACAGCCGATCGTGCAGACGATGCTCGGTGGGCGCATGAGCTGGCTCATCGTCCTGGCCGCCTTCATGGCCGTGGGGTGGGTGGCTGATCGATGGGCCCAGTCCGCGAGCTCCCCCGCCATGCAGTACCTCGGGCTGGGTCTCTACGTGGTGGCGGAAGCCATCATCATGCTCCCGCTCCTGTACGTGGCGGCCTACTTCTCCAGGGACCCGAACATCATCGCCAAGGCGGGGGTGCTCACCGGGCTCGTCTTCGTGGGGTTGACGGGAACGGTCCTCCTCACCCGGCGCGACTTCTCGTGGCTCCGTCCGGCGCTGACGATCGCCGGGTTCGCGGCCCTCGGCTTGATCGTCGTCTCGCTGCTCTTCGGCTTCACCCTGGGGACGATCTTCGCGGCCGTGATGGTCGTGGTCGCCGCCGGGTACATCCTCTATTACACGTCCAACGTCCTTCATCACTACCCGGTGGGCTCCCACGTCGCGGCGGCGCTGGCCCTGTTCTCGGCCGTGGCCCTCCTGTTCTGGTACATCCTCCGGATCTTCACGGACCGGCGCTGAAGCGAGCGGAAGCCTGGTTTCAGGAGGGCTCGGGGCCGCGTTCGTGCGGCACCGGGCCCTCCTTCCGTCCGCGGGCGCCGTATGGCGCACAGCTGCCGCTCTGCTCCAACGGCTGCTCTTCGAGCAGCCCCTGCATGAGCTGGCGGTTGTAACGAAGCACCGGCGTCTGCCCGGTGAAGAAACCGATGCGACCTCGCCCAACCGAGCCCGAAGCGCATGCGCAGGTTACCCTGCTGCGAGGCCTCGTCCTTCGCGCCCGGATCCTCCGTGACGTAGAGCCCCGGGATGCCGATGGATCCACCCGCCCGGGTGATGGCCATGAGCGAGTTGAGCACCGTGGCGGGTGCCTCCGTCCCATGCTGGGCACCGTGGCCGCGCGCCTCGAAACCGACCGCGTCGATGGAGGCATCGACCTCGGGCACACCGGTAACCGCGGCGATCAACTCCTCCAGCTTGTCGCTCTTCGTGAGATCGATGGGCTCGAACCCGACGGACTTCGCGTGCTTCAACCGCTCCGGGTTGATGTCGCCGATCATCACCACCGCTGCCCCGAGCAGGTGGGCCGAAGCCGCGGCGGCGAGCCCCACTGGGCCTGCCCGCCCACCCAGCCGCCCATGTCCACATAGCCATAGGCGCCGCCGGGACGTGACGCGTTGACGTTGAGACACACGCCCGTCTGCTGCTCCCGGCACGTGCGGCAGCGTCCGCAGGCAACGTTGAAGGGCACCGTGACGAGATCGCCCAGCTCCAGGTACTCGACGTCCTTGCCTTTCTCGATGATCTCCCCGGTGATTATGAGTGGCGAGGACGCCGACCGTGCGCGCTCGCTGATCAAGGGCGTCGAGTTCCACAAGGTCGACACGGGCCACTCCTTCCACTCGGAGAAGCCCGAGCAGTTCATCAGGCTCATGGTCGACTTCAAGAAGCGGGTCGGTGCCTCTGGCCGGTAGAAGCCACGGAGGAAGAATTGCGCGGGTGCGCAGTGCACGTTGCAAGGACGCCTGTCGGTCCCCACGCGCAGGTGCTCGGCGGGACGGTGAGCGGGAATGCCCGGATCGACGGTCACGCCGGGCTCGGCTCGCGTGGGAACGGAGTTCACGGGGCCAATCGGACCGCGCCCGTGGTCGAAGTGACGGCGCCGCCTCCGTACACGTGGAGGCCGTGAGCCCTCGAGCAGTCATGGGGACCTGACACGCGAGGAGGCGGCGGCAATCAGGCCGCGCTCCGCCTGCCGTCTCCTCGCGAGCCCAGCACCGTGCCGAACTGGATGTGGGCGGACTCCGGCTCGAGAAGTTGCAGGAAGGCCTCGGCGCACCGTCTACCGTGACGTCGCCACCTTGCAGGGCTTCGGACCAGGCCGCTGACGCACAGCCCCCGAAGCTTTCCAGCGATCCGGCGGAGAATCTGCTGAAGCAGGTCCGCGAAGAGGACGCCCGGGGCTTTGCTGACAGGCAGCGGGACGCCCTGCACCCGCATCTTCTCCTTCCAGTGGCGGACCTGCGGCGGGTCGCGGAGATACGCCATGAAGCCCTCGGGGGTGGGCTCCAGCTCGTCATGGACATCTACTTCGGTGATTGCGTTCTCGTGGCTCAGGTCGGGCTTCCCTCCAAAGCACTCTTCCTGAATCCGCCACCGCTTCTCCAGGAGCTCCCCCTTTGGACGCTCGCGGAGGCAAATGTCAGGGCAAAGCCGCCAGGAAGGCCCGCTGCACGTCGAGGTACCCAGGCACGAACACCTGCCGTGGTGCGTAGCCGGCGCGGGCGAACGCCTCCCAGATGGGTCGGTAGAACCCGTCGCTCGTCGCGTCCACCGGGCCGTCGCCGTGTACGAACACGACGAGCCCGACCGGTCGCGTGGTGCCCGGCGGCAGCGCGAGCACGCCGTCGAGGTCGCCGGCCGGGCCGGGGATCGCGATCCGCCGCTCGTCCAGGTCATACGTGTGACCCATGACCGCGATCCCCGCGACGGCCGCGAGCAGCGCGCCGACGACGACCAGCGCCGTGAGTACCCACCGGACAACGTGGCGGCGTGGGGAGTGAGCCGGCCTCACGGTGTCAGCATCTATCGATTCATTCACGACCGTATTATATATGATAGATTCGAGTCATGACGACACCGACCCGACCCGACCCCCGCGGCAGTGCCGTGCCTCCGCCGGACGTCCGCGTGCTCGACGGCGTGCCCGCTGGGGCGGCGGAAACGGTTGCCCGGCTGTACTGGACCGCGTTCGCCCACAAGTTCCGCCCCGGCCTCGGCGATGCCGAGCACGGCGTCCCCGCCCTCCGCGAGGCCCTCGCCTCGGACCGGCTCAGCTGCGCCGTCGGGCCCGATGGCACCGTCCTCGGGGTCCTCGGGCACCACCTGGCCGCTCGCGGGGCCATCGACCTGCGCTTCCAGACGTTGCTGCGGCACTTCTCTCCGTGGAGCGCGCCCTGGCGGGCCCTGCTCCTGATGCCGCTGCACCGCGAAGCCCGGCCAGATGAACTGCTGCTGGACGGAATCGCGGTCGACGCGGCGGCGCGTGGCCGGGGCATCGGCACCCGACTGCTGGCGCATGCCGCCCATCTGGCGCGCCGAGCCGGGCTGCGACGGGTACGACTCAGCGTCGTGGACACCAACCCCCGCGCTCGGGCGCTGTACGAGCGTTGCGGGTTCGTCGCGGGGCGGACGCAGGACGTGTCGCTGCTCGGGACGCTCTACGGTTTCCGGAGCGTCACCGAGATGACGCTCGAGGTCTCCGAGCAGGGAGAGGGCACGTGAGCGCGGAGGTCACCCCGCGTTTCGTCATCGAGGCGCTCGTCGATGCCGACGGCGTGGCCGATCTCGGCAGGGTCTACGACGTGGCCGTCGCCCTCGGGCTCGGCGAGCAGCCGGTGCGGCTGGTGATCCGTCGCATGGTCGCGGCCGGGGACGCCGAGCAGCACGGACGCGGGAGACGCGGCACGCTGCGCCTGAGTCCGGCGGCCCGGGTGCGCGATCGGCACGACGTCGCCTTCGTGCACCACGCGTATCGGCAGGACGCCGGCGAGGCGCCTTGGGATGGGCTCTGGCGGCTGTGCGCGTTCTCCGTTCCCGAGGCCCGCCGGCCCACCCGCGACGCGCTGCGCGCGACCCTCGTCCGGCTCGGCGGTGCGGCACTCGGGCCGGGGCTGTACGTGAGCGCACACGACTGGGATGCCCTGATCGACGCGGAGACGGCGGACATCGACGGCTCCGGTCTGCTCACCCGTGCGACGACGGCCGACCTGCGCATCGGCGACCTGCGCGACCCACGCGCGATCGCCGCGCGCCTGTGGCCGGCCAAGCCCGTTCTGGCCGCCTACCGTCCCCTGGCCACGCAACTCGACGACGTGGCAGCCGGGGGCGCGGACACCGGGGGCGCCGACGAGCCCGAGCGGATCGCGCTGGCCCTGCACCTGGCCGTGGCGTTCGACCATGCCCTGCTCACGGATCCACTGTTGCCCCCCGAGCTGCGGCCCGTCCCGTGGCCGCCGACCGAGATCCGCGCCCGTTTCCGCGCCACCTGGGAGACCTTGGCGGCCGATGCCGGACCGGCGCGCTTGTTCACCCGGTACTGAGGCCCGCCCCACCTGAGTGCGTGCTCTAGCGCGCCTCTCCATGGAGGGCTTCTCCCCGAAGCCCTGGCGTCAGCTGCCGGCGAGCCGGGGCTTCTCTCCCTCGGCGACGGGAGCGCCGTGGCCACCGGGGCCCGAGCCATGCTCGCCAGGGCCACCGGAGCGGCGGTGGAGCCGCCGGTCCAACCGCGTCTTCATCCGATCCGCCACCACGTAGAAGGCGGGCACCACCAGGAGGCTGAGCACGGTGGAGACGGAGAGGCCTCCCAGCACGGCCACCGACATGGGGGCACGCGTCTCGCTGCCCGCCCCCAGCGCCAGCACCGCCGGCACCGCCGCCATCATCGTGGCCAGCGACGTCATGAGGATGGGCCTCAAGCGCACCGGGCCCGCCCGCTGCATCGCCTCCACCGCGTCCGCTCCCTGCTCACGCTGCAGCAGCGCATAATCCACCAGGATGATGGAGTTCTTCTTCACGATGCCCATCAACAGCAGCAGGCCAATCATGCTGAAGATGTTGAGCGTCGTGCCGGTGGCCCACATCGCGAAGGCCGCTCCCGCCACCGATAGAGGGAGGATGGTGAGCACCGTGACGGGGTGCAGGAACGAGTTGAACTGCGAGGCGAGCACCATGTAGGCCACCCCGATGCCCAGGATGAGGGCGAACAGGAGGCTGCTCATGGACTCCTGGAAGGCCACGCTGGAGCCGCCGAACACCACGCGCGTGCCACCGGGCAGCTCCCGGGCCAGCCGCTCCACCGTCTCCAGCGCCTGCTGCTGGGTGGCCCCGGGCGCCACGTTGGCGAAGATACTGATGGCCCGCTCACGATCCTTGCGGGTGATGGCCTGGAGCGCCGGACGCTCCTCCTGCGTCACCAGCGAGGCCAACGGCACCAGTTCGCCCGTGCCGGTGCGCACCTTCAGCATCGCCAGGTCCTCCGGCCGCGAGCGCTGATCCTTGAGCAGGCGCAGCCGCACGTCGATGCGGCGCCCGCCGGTGCTGTACCTGCCCACGCGCACCCCGCCCACCAGGGCGTTGAGGGTGGAGCCCACGTCCTGCATGGACACGCCCAGGTCCGCGGCGCGCGCCCGATCCGGCGTAATCCGCAGCTCCGGCATGCCGAGCTGGTAGTCCGTGTCCACGTCCACCACCGTGCCGCTCGCCTGGAGCTTGTCGCGCATCTCCGTGCTGGACTCGATGAGCCGCTCCCAGTCCGAGCCGCGCACGCTGAACTCCACCGGGAAGCCGCGCGAGGCCGTGAAGCCGCTCTGAGACAGATCCATCACCACCGCGCGCAGGCCCGGGTACGAGTTGAGCTCCTTGCGCACCATCTGGTTGAAGTCCGACATCGGCATGCGCTGCTCCGGCGGCACCAGGGTGATGAACAGCATGCCGCCGTTCACCCCGCTGCCACCGCCGCCCACCACCGAGAACAGGCGGGTCACCTCGGGCCGGTTGCTCAGGTACTCCTCGGCCCTGAGGAAGAGCCGGTCCGTCTCCTCCACGGTGCTGCCCACCGCCGTCTGCAGCCGCACCATGACGCGGCCCTGATCCTGCGAGGGGACGAACTCGCTCGACAGGCTCTTGAAGGCGAAGCCGGACAGCGCCAGCAGCACCACCGCGCCCCCCAGCACCCACCAGGGCCGCTTCAGCCCCTGGGCCAGCACCCTCCCGTAGTGGTGCTCCAGCCAGGTGAAGGCCCGGTCCACGAGCACCCCCACCTTGCTGCGGCCCTCGCGGCCCGTCTTGAGCAGTTGCGCGCACCGCGCCGGCGCCAGGGTGATGGCCTCCACGTAGGACAGCAGCACCGCCACGCACAGCGTCACGCCGAACTGGAGGAAGAACTTGCCGATGACCCCGCTCATGAAGACGACGGGGAGGAAGATGGCCACCACGGCCAGCGTGGCCGCCAGGGCCGCGAAGGTGATTTCGTGCGTGCCCTCGCGCGCCGCGCTCACCCGGTCCTTCCCCTCTTCCGCGTGACGGAAGATGTTCTCCATCACCATGATGGCGTCATCCACCACGATACCCACCGCCAGGGACAGGCCCAGCAGCGTGAAGGTGTTGAGGGTGAAGCCCAGGAAGTAGATGACCGCCACCGTGCCCAGCAGCGACATGGGAATGGCGAGGATCACGTTGAACGTGCTGGAGAGCGAGCCGAGGAACGCCCAGCACACCAGCGCCGTCAGCAGGCAGGCCAGCAGCAGCTCGAACTCGATCTCGTGGACGCTCTCCTCGATGAACCGGGTGGAGTCGAAGTTGACGCCCAGGTCCAGGCCCTCGGGCGCGTCCTTCTGCAGCTCGGCGAGCTTCGCGCGCACGCCCTGCGCCACGGCCACCGCGTTGGCGCCGCGCTGCTTGCGGATGCCGAGTCCCTGGGCCGGCTGGCCGTCGACACGGGCCAGGCGGCGCACGTCCTCGAAGCCGTCCTCCACCAGCGCCACGTCGGACAGGTAGACGGGGGAGCCGTTGCCCTCGCGCACCACCAGGTGGCGCAGCGTCTCCAGGTTCAGCGCCTCGCCCATGACACGGACGTTGACCTCGCGGCCCTCCGTCTCGATGCGGCCCGCGGGCAGCTCCACGTGCTCGCGCTGCAGCGCGGAGATGACGTCGGTGACGGTGAGCCCGCGCGCGTCCAGCTTCTGCGCGTCCACCCAGATGCGCACGTTGCGCTCCAGCGAGCCGCCCAGCGTCACCTCGCCCACTCCCGGCACCGTCTGCAGCACCTCCTTCACGCGGTAGCGGGTGAAGTCGGCGAGGAACTGCTGCGAGAAGGGCCCGGACACCCCCAGCCACATGATGGGCTGATCCTCCGGGTTGCTCTTGGAGATGACCGGCGGATCGATGTCCTGCGGGAGCCGCCGCTGGGCCTGGCTCACCTTGGACGTCACGTCCTGCAGCGCCTGGTCCACGTCGCGCGACAGATCCAACTCCACGGAGATGCTGCCACCGCCCTGGCTCGACTTGGAGGTGATGGACTTGACGCCCTCCACCTGCATCGCCGCTTCCTCGAGCGGCTCGATGACGTCGTTCTCCACGGCCTCCGGCGAGGCCCCCTCCCACGTCACGCTGATGCCGATGACGGGGTAGTCCACGTCCGGGAACTGGCTGATGCCGATGCGCTGGGCGGCCACCAGTCCGAAGACGATGGTGGCCGCCATCAGCATCCAGGCGAAGACGGGCTTCTTGATGCAGACATCGGTGATGTTCATCGCGCCGCGCCTCCATTGCCGCCGTCCGTCTCACGGCGCGGCTCTCCGGTGAAGGAGGGCTTGGGGCCCTCGGCGATGCGCACCGCGGCACCGTCCTTGAGCGCCTCCCCGCCACGCACCACCAGTTGCTCGCCGGGCTCGAGCCCCTCGCGCACCTCCACGAGCCCGTCCGCCGTGCGCAGGCCGAGCTCCACCACGCGCTCGCGCGCCTTGCCGTCCCGCACCACGAAGGTCAGGAAGCCGCGCTCGCTGGGGCGCACCGCCGTCTGGGGGATGACCGGAGCTCCCCGGGCCGTCTCCACCGGGACCGACACCGTGGCGAACGCCCCCGGCCGCAGCGCCTTGGCCTCCGGGCCGCTCACCTCCGCCGTCACCTTCACCATGCGGCTGGCGGGATCCGCCGCGTCCGCCACGTAGCTGATGCGGCCCGTGTACGTGCGCCCGTCCGAGCGCACCGTGAAGCGCGCCGGCATGCCCGTCTTCAGCCGGCCCACGTCCGACTCGGCCACGGTGAAGCGCAGGAGCAGCGGATCGCGCCGCAGCAGCGTGGCCAGCACCGTGCCCGGCTGCACGTACTGCCCCGTCTGCACCGTGCGCGTCTGCAGCACGCCCTCCATGGGCGCCCTCACGTACGCGTCGCGCAGGTTCAGCTCGGCTTGATCCAACGCCGCCTTCGCCGCGCTCGCGTCCGCCGCGGCACTGCGCGCCCGGGCCTCGGCGGTGTCGATCTGCTCGGCCGGCAGCAGCCCTGGCTTCAGCTCGTTGGCCGCCGTGCGCCGCCCCGCCGCCGACTCCGCCTCCGCCTTCGCCGCCTGCGCCTTCTCCAGCGCCGCCTGCGCCGAGCGCACCGCGATGCTGTAGCGCGTGGGCTCGATCTCCGCGAGCACCTCGCCCTTCTTCACCGTCTGGCCTTCCATGAAGCGCACCTGCTCCACCACGCCCGCCACGCGCGCGGTGATCTGCACCTGCTCGAAGGCCTCCACCGAGCCCACCGCGGAGATGACGTACTCCACGTCCCGCGCCTCCACCGGCGCCACCTCCACCGGGAACTGGATGGGCCCCCGGCCACCCGGGCCTCCTCCCCTCCCCCCCTTCCCACCCTGCTCCGCCTGCGCGCCGGTGCCGCCCGAGCCCTTGCCACACCCCGTCCCCAGGGCGAGCGCGGCGCCCAGTGCCATTGTCACCACACGGATCTTCACTTACGGCTCCTTCCCCAGCGGATCGAGACCCACGGCGGACCGCAGCTCCAGCAGAGCGGTTCCCAATGCATAGTGAGCCTGGGCGAGCGACACCTCGGCCTCGAACTGCCTCACCTGCGCATCACTCAATGCCAGGGACGAGGCGAGCCCCTGACGGTACAGGATGGTCGTCTCCTCGGCGTTCTGGCGGGCGGCCTCCATGGCCACCTGGCTGCGGCTCAGGGCGGCCTGGGCGGTGCGCAGCGACACGTGCGCGCGCTCCACGGATACGTCCACCCCCCGGACCCTCGCCGCCGTGTCCAGGTCCAGGGCCCGCGTCAGGGCCAGCCGCTCACGGCGCTCGGCGTAACGCGCCCCGCCATCGAAGAGGGTCCAGGTGAGATCCAACCCCAGGAAGCCATTGAAGGTCTGGCCGTTCAGGCCCGACTCGTTGGTGACGCTGCCCTGCGCGGAGGCCGTCAGCGAGGGGAATAGCCGGGCGAGGGGCTCGCGCGCGAGGGCCCGCTGCTGCTCCACCCTCAGCTTCGCGGAGAGGATGTCCGGGCGGCGCTCCAGGGCCTTGTCGGCCAGCCCCGCGAAGGAGTCCACGGGACGCGAGGCCTCGCCGAGCAGCGTCTCGGGCGGGGCCAATGCTCCCACCTCGGGCACCACCAGCAGGTAGCCCAGCTGCAGGCGGCTCGTCTCGGCCTGACCCACCGCGTCAACCAGCTCCGCCTCCGCGGTGGCCACGTCCAGTTCCGCGCGCGTCACGTCATTGGTGCTGGCCAGTCCCGCCTGGGCCCGGGCCCGGGCCTCCTCGAGCGACTGCCGGGCGTAGGCGAGCCGGCGCTCGGCGGCCTCGGCCACCTGCTGCAGGCCCAGCGTGGAGAGGAAGGCCGTGGCCGCCTGGAAGGCCACCTGACGGCGCACCTCCCTGGCATCCAGTGCCGTGGCCTCGCTGTCCCGCTTCGCCGCCTGGTAGAGCGGAAAGCCGCGCGCATCGAAGAGGGTGATGCTGGCGATGGCATTGCCGCCCAGGGCATTGAAGCGCTGGAGCACCACCGTCTGATCTCCCACCTGCCGCGTCGACTCCTGGGGGCGGCGGGTGTAGCCGCCGTTGACGACGAGCCTCGGAAAGAAGAAGGCGCGAGCCTGGGCCACGCGGGCCTCGGCCGCCTCGGCGCGGGCCTGGGCCGACAGCGTGGTCTCGTTGCGCTCACTCGCGAGCGACACCGCGCGCTCCAGCGTCAGTGGCTCCTGCGTGGGCTGCCCCGGCCCGGACGCGGGCTGCTGCTCCTGCGCGCGCGCATCGGGCACACATAGAGCCAGCCAGGCACACACGGAGACGACAACGGCGGAGCGGATCAGGTGCATGGTCGAGCGGGAGGGATGGCGATCCGGGGGGAGGACGGCTGGCTCATATATAGGACCCAGCCAGGCACGGCCATGGGAACCCGCCTGTCTGGACGCTGCATCGCACATCGGGCTAACTGGGAAACGGACGGAGACTTTTCACGTCGGGCGCGGCGCGCCCGGGAATGATCGAGCGATGCGTTTATTCCTGCTGTTGATGGGAATGTGGGTGATGGCGGGTTGTCGAAGCGCGGACGCGGGCGCCGTGCGCGTGGAGATCTTCTACGCGACCTTCCGTCCCGGGTGTCTCACCGTGACGGCCGTGGACGCGGCGGACCCGAGCCACTCCGAAACGCAGCAACTCACAGTGGAAGACCGGCACAGCGACAGCAAAACGGTGGCGGTGTTCCGCAAGTCGGACTGGAGCCGCGACCTGCGGGTGACGGCGAGCGCGCACGAGGCCTCGTGCACGGGGCCGGAGGTGGCCACGAGCACGCAGCGGATCCAGGTTCCCGAGAAGGGTTCCACGGTGGTGTACCTGGACCTGCGCGCGGAGGATCTGGACGGAGACGGCTTCGTCTCGGCGCTGGCGCCCGGGAGGGGCACGGACTGCGACGACACGGATGCCACCGTGTACCCCGGAGCCCCGGAGACGTGCGACGGCAAGGACAGCAACTGCTCCGGTGACGAGAGCGACGCCACGGACCCACGCGGCTACTACGTGGACGCGGACGGGGATGGTTACGGCGACGCCACACGCCCGGTGGTGCGGGCCTGCGTGGCGCCCGCGGGCAGGGTGATGGAGGCCGGGGATTGCGACGACACGGACGCCACCGTCCACCCGGGACAGGCCGAGTTGCTCTGTGACGGGCGGGACCAGGACTGCGACGGCACGGCGGACGAGGACTTCCTGTTGGGCTCCGCGTGCAAGACGGAGTTCGGCTGCTCGGGCGTCCGGGTGTGCTCGGCGGATGGCTTCGGGGTGCGGTGCTCCAGTTCCGAGTCTCCGACGACGTGGTACGTGGACACGGACGGAGATGGGCGCGCCGGCTCGTTCGCGACCTTCTACTGCGAGGGGCCTCCCGGCTCGAAGCCCACCTCGGACGACTGCGATGACACCTCGCGCTTCATCGGCGGTTCAGAGGAGTGCGATCGGCTGGACAACGACTGCGATGGCAGCGTGGACGAGGATGCCTGCCTCACCCAGGACTGGACGGCGCGGACCGTCGGCGGTGGCTCGGCCTGGGAGGCGGTGACGACCTACACGACGGGTAGTGCCTGGCTCGCGGGCGCCGGGGGCCGGCTCGCGCACGTGAGCGGCTCCGCGGTCACGGACATCTCCGCCTGCGGCGCGGACGACGACTGGAAGGCGGCCTGGGCGAGGCCGAGCGACGGGCGTGTCTTCCTCGGCTCGACGCGGGGGAAGATCGCCACCACCACCAGCGCATCGGGAGCGGAGTGCGCCACGACCTCCGCCGAGGGCATGACGAGCGTCATCACCGGCATGGTGGGCTTCGAGCGGAACGGCGTCACCACGGTGTACGCGGTGACGAGCGGTGGCCATGTGCTGCGCTGGGAGTGGACGGACGCACCGGTGACGCCCACCCCTCCGGTGGTGATGGAGCAGGTGGCGGCGAAGCTGCGGAGCATTCACGGTCAGGGCCCGGACTCACTGTTCGCCGTGGGCGCCGAGGACTACCGGCCCGATCAGGTCCTGCCACGGATCTTCCGGCTCGACACGGACTCGGGGCGCTGGGTGCGCGAGAGCCTGCCGGGAGACGTGGGCACGGGCTCTCTCCAGGGCGTGTTCGGAGTCGGTGGCGGACTGGCCTACGCGGTGGGTGATCGGGGCCTGGTGCTCGAGCGACACGACGGCTCCTGGCGGAAGCTGCCGGCCCCCGATGACGCGGCGGCGCCGGATCTGCTGGACGTGGTCGCCTTCCACCCCACCGTCGTGCTCGTCCTCTCCAACAAGGGCGGCACGTACCTCCACCAGTTCGATGGCTCGAACTGGAGCGAGCCCGCCCCCCAGGCCCAGGCGCTCCTGTCGCTGGATGCGATCGCGCCCCAGGAGCAGTGGGCCGCCGGAGAGGGCGGCACGCTGGTGCGCTGGAGCTCCCCTTGAGCCCGGAGTGACATGGAGCTGCGCGCGGACAGGCTGTCGGTGCTACGAGGCGAGAGGCCCGTCCTCCGGAACTCGAGCTGCACGCTTCCGCCCGGCAGCCGCGTGCTCATGCTGGGACACTCGGGCGCGGGCAAGACGACGCTGTTCAAGGCGCTCGCGGGGCTGGTGACACCGTCCAGTGGGCAGGTGCTCTGGAATGGCGAGGACGTGGCCCGGATGGCGCCCACGGAGAAGCGCGCGCGGCAGGCGGCGTTCGGCATGGTGTTCCAGACGGATGCCCTCTTCGACTCGCTGACGGTGCGCCAGAACGTGCTGCTGCCGCTGGAGCGCCGGCGAGTGCCCCGCGAGGAGGCGGAGGCACGCGCGGACGAGGTGCTGCGCGCGGTGGGCCTCACGGAAGCGGCGGACGCCCTGCCCGAGCGGCTGTCCGGAGGCATGCGCAAGCGGGCCGGCATCGCGCGGGCGCTGGCGGCGAGGCCCTCGGTGCTGCTGGCGGATGACCCCTTCGCGGGGTTGGATCCGGGCACGGCGCGGCAGGTGGCGCGGGTGCTGCTGGAGGTGGCCGGGAGCGGCTCGCTGATCGTCGCCGCGCCCGATGTGCCCCCGGAGCTGCCGCTCGCGCGCTGGCTGTACCTGCGGGACGGAGCGCTGCTGTACGACGGCCCCCCGGCTCCGGAGGTGGAGACGCTGACGGACGAGGCGCTCGCATGAGCGCGGCGCTGGCCTGGGTCGGACAGGAGACGCTGGGCGCGGTGCGGGCCGTGGGAGCGCTGGCGCTGGTGCTGGCGAGGACGGTGCTGGCGCTGGCGCGGATGGAGCGCCGCGAGTTGCTGCGAGGGCTGGAGGAGTTCGGCTGGGGCTCGCTGCCGCTGGCGCTGGCGACGGGGGCGCTGACGGGGGCGACGGTGGTGGTGCAGACGTCGCTGTACGTGCAGCGCTTCGGGGCGCGAGGGGTGCTCGGGTGGGCGGCGGGCTACGCGGTGCTGTGGGAGTTCGGCCCGCTGCTGCTGGGATTGGTGATGGCGGCGCGGCTGGGTGCGCGCAACGCGGCGGAGCTGGCGACGATGCAGGTGGGCGGGCAGCTCGAGGGCCTGCGGGGCATCGGGTTGGATCCCTTCGCGGTGCTGGTGGCCCCGCGCGTGGTGGCGATGACGGCGAGCGTGTCGGCCCTGTCCGCCCTCACCTTCCTGGTGGCGGTGCTCTTCGAATCGATGGCGGCCTTCTTCACCATGGGGCTGCCGGTGCGGGCCTTCTTCGACAGCTTCGAGCACATGCTGCACGTGACGGACATCCTGGGCGGCGTGGTGAAGGCGAGCGCCTTCGGGCTGGCGATCGCGCTGGTGTCGACGGCGGTGGGACTGAGGGCCCGGGGAGGCGCGAGGGCGGTGGGCCAGGCGGCGGCGGGCGCGGTGGTGATGGGGTGCGCGGCCATCTTCCTGTTGGACTTCGTGCTCACCACCACGCTGGCGATGTGGCTGAGCTGAGCCCCCCTGGCCCGCGTGAGCTCACGGCCTGCGCATCACGCGCTGGTTTCCGGAGAACGCATCGATGGTCACGATGACGTTATTCGAGCTCCGCTCGAAGAGGCCTGGCGTGTAGTTCTGGGTGCTGCCGGTCCAGATCGCGCTCGTGCCCGACCAGGTCTCGAAGTTCGTGGTCGTGCTGACGTACCCGACGTGGCACTGCCGTTGCGCCGGGGACGTGCTCGAGAGATCGGGCGCCGTGGTCTTGTCCTCGTCGGTGCAGAAGGCGACGCCCACGGGACCATTGCCCACCCGGATGGCGTAGGGCGCGTAGGCGTTGTAGCGCCGCCCGGTGCCCGAATGGATTCGCGACTGGTAGACGGTTCGGCGCATCGAGTCGTCCCAGGTCCTCCCGCCGTCCCACGACTGGGTGGAATGAATGACGTTGGCGCGGACTCCACCCGTCGGGAAGGGCTCGACGCCCTCGGCGACCACCATGAGGCGATCTCCGCCGAGCCGCACGACGGTGGGCATTCCCTCGCGGGACAGTGCTCCAGCCGCCTTCTCCCGCGAGACAGTGACGACGCCGTACGCGGTCCAGGGGCCGGTCCTCCCGTTGCGGCCCTGCATCGCGATCCACTGGTGGCCGGGATAGCCCCTGGCCGCGGCCAGCTCCTCGGAGTCGTAATAGACCTGGAGGTCGCCGTTGGCCCGGAGGAAGAGGAACGGCGCGCCGACGAAGCGGGAGACGGGTCCCACGACGGTGCTGTCGTAGACCCAGCTGTTGCCGTCGTTGTCGCTCCGGGTGACGGTGACGCGGAACTGCCCGTTGGCATGCTCGCGGAAGGCACAGAAGATGGTGGCCGTGCCGGGGATGCGGAGCATCGTCACATCGCCGAAATCGACGGCCGCGTTCTTGGCCACGGAGCCGTGGCGGAACCAGCTCGCGCCCTCGTTGCTACTGGCCCAGACCTCGATCTCGTGTCCAGAGCTGCGCGGGCCGATCAGCCACCCGTCGGAGCGGCGGACGATGCTGCGGATGGGCGCTGGACCGCTTGCCTGGAGGACGGTCCAGCCCGCCCCCGTCAGTGCTTCTTCGCTCCGTACGGCGGGTTCGTGGGCGCCACCAGCGTCCCCGTCGGAGCCGCACGCGGAGAGGAACGCGGTGAAGAGGAGGGACGCAGCCACTGCTCCAAGTCTCTGGTTCATGATGCCTGCCTTCTGGGTCGCCGCGGGGGCCGAGGAGACGAATGGACCGCTGGCGGTTCCAGGGAAAGGACGGCCCCTGCCCTCCGCCGTCCCAAGAAAAAAGCTCTTCCCAGGCCGGGGAGACGGCGAGGAGACGGAGCCAGCCAGCCCCATCGGCACCGTGCTTCCGAGGGGTTGCGCATGGCTGGTAGCATCCCAGCGCCCCCATGAACCTCCTCGCCTTCCTCGGAGCCCCGACGTTGATGCTCGCGCGCGCGGTGAGGGCGAGCGTGCGCGACGGGCTGTCCTGGCGCGAGTGCGTGAACCAGTTGCATGAGCTGGGCGCGCGCAGCACGTGGCTGGTGGCGTCGGGCATGGCCTTCTTCGGGGCGGTGCTGGTGACGTTCGCGGACAGCCAGGCACGCAAGGTGACGGGGAACCTGCCGGTGGTGGGCCCGCCCTACTTCGAGCTGCTGGTGCGCGAGTTCGGCCCGGTGGTGTCGGCGCTGCTCGCGGCGGCGCGCGCGGGGGCGAGCCACAGCGCCGAGCTGTCCACCATGAGCGTGAACGAGCAGGTGGAGGCGCTGGAGATGTCGGCGGGAGACCCGTACGCGGACCTGGTGGCGCCGAGGGTGGTGGCGGGGCTGCTGGGGGTGCCGCTCTTGTGCGTGGTGGGAACGATGGCGGCGACGCTGTCGGCGGTGGCCACGGCGAGCTGGGTGTTCGGGGTGGACGGGACGGCCTTCATGGACGCGCGGTACGTGGACGGGTGGGATCTGCTGGCGGGGCTCGCGAAGGGAGCGGGTTGCGGCCTCTACATTCCCCTGGCCGCGGCGGTGGCGGGCCTGTCCGCGCGCGGAGGCGCCGAGGCCGTGGGCGAGGCCACCACGCGCGGGGTGGTGGCGGCGTGCTTCGGCTGCCTGCTGATCGACTTCGTGGTCGCGCTCGGCTTCCAGGCGATGGGGGTGTGAGCGGGGATGCTGCGCTTCTCGGAGGTGGAGGTGACCTTCGAGTCCGGCCGGCGGGTGCTGGCGGGGCTGAGCGCGGACCTGTCCACGCACGAGCTGACCTTCGTGGCCGGGGCGAGCGGTGCGGGCAAGAGCGTGTTGTGCCGGTTGGCGGTGGGACTGCTGCGGCCGGAGGCGGGCCGGGTGGAGCTCTTCGGCGCGCGGGTGGACACGCTGCCCGAGCGGGCCCTGCGTCCCCTGCGTCGGCGTGCGCCCTACCTGGTGCAGGGCCCGGCGCTGCTCGACTGGCGGACGCTGCGGGAGAACGTGGCGATGGCGGCTCCGGGTCTCTCACCGGACGCGGTGCACGAGGCGCTGGCACAGGTGGGATTGGAAGCGGTGGCCGAGCGGCTGCCCACCGAGTTGGGACCCGGGGCGAAGAAGCGGGCGGCCATCGCCCGGGCGCTGGCGCTGCGGCCGGAGTACCTGTTGCTGGACGAGCCCACCACGGGCCTGGATCGAAGAGCGGCGGCGCAGGTGGAGGAGGTGCTCGCCTCGCTGAAGGCGAGAGGGCTGGGCGCACTGGTGGTGTCCCACGACTACCGGCTGCTGAGGAGGCTGGCGGACAAGGTGCTGGTGGTGGGCGGGGGGCGCTGCGCCTTCCTGGGCACACCCGAGGCGTTCCTGGCATCCTCCGAGCCGGAGCTGCGGGCCCTGACGGCGCCCTTTCTGGAGGCCGCATCGGATGGATGAGCGTCGCTTGGAGATGAAGGTGGGCGGGCTCGTGCTCGTGGCGCTGGCGGGGGTGCTCGGGCTGCTGTGGCTGATGGGCGAGCTTCGGGTGGGCCGCGACACGGTGCTCTCGGTGGACTTCAGCCACACGGGCAACGTGGTGAAGGGCGCGCCGGTGAAGCTGGGCGGCGTGGTGGTGGGCCGGGTGGAGGAGATCCACCTGGAGCCGGACCGGAGGGACACGCGGGGCCAGCCGCTGCCAGTCCGGATGGGGCTGTCGGTGAAGCCCGAGGCGCTGGCGGCGCTGCGGGAGGACACGCGGGTGACGGTGGCCACGGTGGGGCCGCTGGGCGAGCCCTACCTGGAGCTGAACCCGGGCTCCGCGTCCGCCCCTCCCCTCCCCGCAGGCGGCGCGCTGCGAGGCACGGATGCACCGCGGCTGGACCTGGTGGCGCAACAGCTCTCCGCCTTCCTGGACGTGGCGAGCGGCGCGCTCGCGGAGGATCCGCAGGGGCTCCAGACACTGGCGAGCAACGTGTCACGGCTGACGGGAACGCTGGACGGCGTGCTGAACGAGAACCGGGGAGACCTGAAGACGCTGACGGCGGAGCTGACCGCGGCGTCGAAGGACCTGCGGGCCCTGGCGAAGCTCGCGCGGGAGACCCTGCAGCCCGGAGGCAAGGGGGCGCAGTTGCTGGGCGACGCGGCGGAGACGGCGGCGCTGATGAAGCGGGAGCTACCCGGCATCTCCGGCTCGGCGGCGAAGACGCTCAATGGCTTGTCAATGATGACGGCCGGGCTCGACGCGAAGGATGGCGAACGGCTGAAGCTGGCGCTGGAGCACTACACGGCGGCGGGCGAGAAGCTCGACCAGATGGCCGCGCGAGCGGACCGGCTGCTCACGCGCATCGAGGCTGGAGAGGGCACGGTGGGCGCGTTGCAGAAGGACAAACAGGTCTACGAGGATCTGCGTAGCCTCCTGTCCGACCTGCGCAAGCACCCGTGGAAGGTGCTCTGGAAGGACTGAGGACTCCAGGGGCACTCAGGGCTTCTGGCTCGACGACTGCTGACAGGCCCGCTCGTACTTGTCGAGCCTGTCCTGGAGGATCCGCCGCTGCGACTCCGGCGTGCTCTCGTGCAACACGTCCAGGGCACGCCGCTGGAGCCGGAGACTGTCGGGACAGTTGCCGGACTGGAAGAGCACCGCCGCGTAGGTATCGAGGATGGACGCATCCGCGGGCGCCAGCGCGACGGCCCGCTTCGCCAGCTCGAAAGCCTTCTGAGGGTTCTCCGAGCCCACGTAGAACCAGGCGAGGTTGTTGAGCACGGTCGCGTTCTGGGGCTGGAGCTCCACCGCGCGCCGCAATGCCTGCTCCTGCTCCTCCGCCGGACCGCCCGACTGTCTGAGTGCGTCCCCCAACATCGCCCACGCCTTCCCACTGTCGGGCCGTGCCTTCACCAGCTCCCGCGCGAGCGCGAGCCTCTGGGACGCGTCTTCGCTGAGCATCGCCTGGAGGAAGACGGCGCTGACATTCGTCGGATCCTCGCGGAGCGCCTGGGCGATCTCCTGCGCGGAATGCTGTCGGCGCTGCTCCTGCGTCGCGGACCCCGGGGCCATCAAGTGCAGCCGCGCGCGAATGGCATGCACCTCCGCGCCGTCGAGCTCCCGCGTCTCCACCTTCGAGGGCACCTCGGGCAGCAGGATGGTGAGAATGGAGTAGCGGCCGGTATCGACATAGGTCCGCAGGCCCCCCGAGAGATCCTTCACGCCCTGGAAGGACGCCTCGAAGGCCCGGCGTGGCTCCTCGGCGCGCGCGAGCCGCCCCTGGAAGTCCGCGAACTGCTCCCCGTGCACGTTCATCAGGTAATGCACCCACAGCCAGGAGGACGCGTAGTAGCGCGTCAGCTCGATCTCACTCATGCCGTTGATGGCCCGCCAGGCCCAGAGATCCTCCAGGCCCAACCAGCCGTGTTCCCGCACGTAGCCGAGCTTCCACCGGTCGGGCCTGCCGAGGATGACCTCCGCCGAGGCGCCCTTGAAGTAGAGGGTTTCGAGGTAGGAGGCGAATCCCTCTGCGATCCACCGGGGCTGGCGCAGCAGCACGAAGCTGCTGAGGTAGTGAGCCAGCTCGTGCGCCTGGATTCGCTGGTCCGCGGACGATTCGCCCATCAGGAAGCTGTCCCCGCTCATGACCAACAGCGGGCCGTTCTCCCCCCTGCCCGCGAAGCCGGCGATCTTGGCATCCGTGAACTCCTCGAGCTGATCGGGGCTGCGCAGGATGATGGCCTCGACCTCGCCCGGCGGGTCGAACTCGTTGTCCCAGGCGAGCAGCAGGGCACGCCGGAACTTCTCCAGCTCCAGGGCCGTCTTCTCCGCGGCTTCGGCATTCAGGTTCGTCTGCACACGGAAGTGCGTCGACCTCACCTCACGCCAGGGATGACCGCCCTCCGCGGGACACGTCGCCCGCATCCCCGCACACCCCACTCCGAAGATCATGACCACCAACAACACACCATGAACAGGATTCATACGCTGAGTTCTGCTACGACTGGGGGGCGCGGTAGAGCCGACACGTCAATGTCGCTGCACACACGCATTGAGGCCGGAGGAAGGGCACGACGCTCGTCATTTCGGCTCCAGCTCACTGCCCGCTGTTCGCCGCGCCCACGTTCTTTCGACCCCTTTGCTGACTTTCAATTCGCGCAAAATACTCCTCCGCCCAATCCGGAAACCTAGCCACACCGACATCCCGAACCCATTGAGAGGAAGTCATGTTCTTTTCATGAGGAAGACGCTTCAAGGCGCGCTCAGGCTCATCATCAGAAATCCACCACCCCCCCTCGAATCGATCTTTCGTTACAATCTTGAGATAGGTGTACCCTTCAAATGAACCATCAAACCATCTAAAGCGCCCCAACAGGGACTGCCCAACCAGTCGGAAATTATAATACTCGCCTGTTGCCGCATCGAGAATCCCACCAAAAGAATAGACATACCTCATCTCGCCATTGACAATCCGCGCATAACCAACCGTCCCCGACTCCAACTCCCTCCATGCGCCTTGCATAAAATCGAGACTCTCGGCATCGCGACCGAAATATCCTTTTTCAGCCGCCCCCGCGCTCCCTTTTCCAGAAGTCAAAGATCTCAAAATCTGGCGCATACTCTCCGCCTGGGCTGCAAGCTCCTTCTTTAGAACAGCAATCTCAGCGGAGAGCCGCTCCCCCGACTCCGACGTCAAATTCGCATGAGCAGCGGGCGTACTGCGCTGCACATTCTGAATAGCTGACTTGATTTGAGTACAGACGGACCCAAGAGCGGCGTGCAGGTTGTTGTCGGTTCTCTTTCCAAAAGACGCGACCGTCACTCCAGCCAGATCGGTCGGCAGGTCGATGGGCACATCCCGGCAGTAGACGATGTATGTGCGCTCTCGTCCAAGCGCTCCCATGAAAAGACCCAGCTCGAAGAGAACATTATCTCGCGGGCTGCTCCTGGTTTTCCCTCTCTTCTGAACGAGATCGTCCGGCGTCAGCACCAACACCGCGAAATCAAACTCCTCCACTGCACGCGAGAGGCTCTCGAGCGTACCTCCGGACAAACCGAACACGCCTTGAGACCAGATCGTGCATTCAGCATCGTAATCCAGCCCTAGCTGAATGGACTCAGCAATAGGCAGTCCTTCCACCGAGGATCCAATAAATATGCGTGGCTTGGACATTGACGTTCCCAGTTTTCCTCAGTTGACGAATGGCTTCGAATCGGTGCTGCAGACGTAAGAGTCACTGTCCGCTGTTCGCCGCGCTCGCGTTCTGCGTGACCTTGGCCGCCGAGTACTGGGTGAGGATCTGGTTCATGTCCATCGTCTGGAGCGTGGCCCCGCTGCGCCCGCTGGGGATGAAGATGATCTGCTTGCCTTGCAACGCCTCGGCGATCCGCAGCTTCACCATCGTCCGGCCACCCGCTCCCGCCAGCGCTTCATTCTCCTTGGCGATGCCCTTCGACTTCGCCTCGGCCTCCTTGAGGATCGCCGTCGCCTCGTTGGTGGCGCGCACCAGCTCCGCGTCCGCCGCCAGCTTCGTCTGCTCCAGCTCGCCCATCGCCTGGGCGATCTTCTGCGACACCGTGCCCTTGGCCGACTCCAGGTTCCGCTTGGACTCCTCCGCCGCCGCCTGCGCCTCCGAGCGCAGCTTCTCCGCCATCTGCTCCGCCAGCTTCTTCTCGCGGATGACCTTCTCGTACTCGGGGTTGAAGCGGTGCTCCTGCAGGATCACCTGCTCCACGATGACGCCCTCGGGCTTGAGCGCGTCCTCCAGCAGCTTGCGCGCGTTCTCCGCCGCCGCGAAGCGCTTGTCCGCCGTGTAGAAGTCCTCCGAGCGCAGCACGTTCAGCGCGTCGCGCACCAGTGCCCGCGTCGCCGGCCTCACCAGCCGGTTCTCCACGTCCTGAGTGGAGCGCGCCACCTTCTGCACCAGGTGCGGCGCCTTCGAGGGATCGATCCGCCACGCCACCGTCACGTCCACGGCGATGTCGTTGCCGTCCACCGTCTTGAACTCGATGTCGTCCGTGCGGCCCTTCTCGTTCTCGGCCTTCGCACGCATCCGCAGGTTCTGCAGCTTCGTCTCGAAGGTGGTCCAGTCCGTGGAGAACGGCGGGAAGAAGAAGTGCGTCGCGCCCGGCGCGTACGTCTCCGGCTGCACGCCCCGCGAGCCCACCAGCGTGAACTTCCGCGTGAGCACGCCCACCTCGTTCGCGTCCGTCGAGTGGCACGCGCACCCCTGCACCACTGACAACGCCAGCACCACGAACAGCCCCAGCATCCGCAAGTCCATGCGCTTCATGGCTTCACATCCCCTTCACGTCGAAGCGCTTGAGCGCCGCGTTCAAATCCAACGGGTTCACCCCACCCTCCCCGTCCGTGGGCACCACGATGACCTGCGTGCCCCCGAGCACGTCCGCCATCTTCAGGCCCACCATGTTCTCGCTGCCCGAGCCACGCAGCGCCACGTTCTCCAGTTCGATCCCCTTGGCCCGGGCCAGCTTCACCACCAGATCGCCCTCGGCCGCCTTGGTGCGCCGGTACAGCTCCGCCTCCGAGCGCAGCTTGGCCACCTCCGCGTCTCCGCGCGACAGCTCCACCTGCACCGTGGCTTGGCCCTCGGCGATGATCCGGTTCTTCTCCGCCTCGGCCTGCGCCGCCGCGGCCTCCGCCATGTTCTTGAAGACCGACTGGTCCTGGATCTTCCGCTGCTCGATGGCCTGCTGGTAGCGCGTGTCGTACCGGTACTGGCGCAGCAGCACGTGCGTCACCTGGATGCCCCGGGGCTCCAGCTCCGTGACCAGCAGCTTCTGCGCCTGCTCCATCGCCTTGTCGCGCTGGTCGCCCTTGTAGAAGTCGTCCGAGTCCAGCACGCCCAGCGTCCGCCGCAGCACCTGCTCCGCGCGCGGAATCACCGCCGAGTCCTCGTACAGCCGCCCCGGTCCGATCTGCGTGATCACCTTGTAGGGGTTCTCGATGCGGTAGAGCACCGTGACGTCCGCCGACACGGTGTAGCCCTCGGACGTCTGGATCTTGATGGCTCGCACCACGCGGTGATCCGCGCCCTCGCCCACCTCGGCGGGGTTGTCCGCCATCTCCAGCACCTGCAGATCCGCGGGGAACAGGTGCATCCGCTCCGCCCCCGGCGTCACCCAGTGCAGGCCCGGCCCGTACACCGTCTCCCGGATGCCCTTCTCCCCTCCGAGGATGACCTGCTTCACCCCCATCTCGTACGGCCGCACGTAGACGGTGCACGCGTTGTACGCGAAGAGGCCCGCGAAGAGCGCCACACCGACCGGCCAGAGCGCCCGTGTCCGCGGCTGCTTCAGGGCCGCGAGGATCCGCTCTCTCGTCTTGCTCATACCTTCTCCTTGGAATTCCTCGAAGTGGACTCGAGCGCCGGCGGGACGGACTCGTCCAGCGGCCGGTAGGTCTCGAGCTGCTGCTGCTCCACGCCCATCTCCCGCACCAGCGTGGCGAGCTGCCGCCGGTAGCGGCGCTCGTAGAAGGACTCCTGCATGTCCGGCAGGAAGGGGCCGAAGAGGACGAATGCCAGCGGCAGCGGCTCGAGCCAGTTCGGCACCCGCGACAGCGCGATCACCACCGCCACGACGATGCCCGCTCCCGTGTAGACCGCACGCGAGATCAGATCTCCCCCGCGCCACAGGCCGTACTTGCGGCGCTGCAGCGCGTGGTGCTCGCGGGCCAGCTGGAAGTAACGCGGCAGCGCCACCGTGAAGATGCCGTGTGCCAGGCGCTCCCAATAACCGGGATCCTCCGCCACCTCGGCGAAGCGCCGGGACACGTCGGCCAGGGCCAGCCGCGCCTCGGCCGACAGCTGGGCCTCGACCTCCGCGTCCCACTCTCCGAAACCGGGCCGGCGCCGCTCGAGCCACGCCAGAACATGCTCGGTGACCTGGGGCAGCCGGAAACGATCGGGATACACGCTGGGATTCCCCCTCCATGCCGCGGCGATGGCGGCGCGCCGAGTCTTCCATGTGCGCCCATTCCCCCACAATGCCCGGCCACTCCACGCGCTCCCGGGCGATCCGGATCGGACCGGGCGCTCCATCCCTGTGCGCCGGAATGGGGCAGCCGACCGCCTCTATCGTCCCGGAATCCCAGCGAATCCGGCCATTTGGCGTTGGCAACGTCCTTGCTTTACCGCTGGGGCATGAAGGGCGGACCCGACCTGGACCGCCCCAGCCTTCGAGGAGGAGCGGCCATGGAAGTGCGTTTCTACGGAGTGAGGGGGAGCATCGCGGTGTCGGGAGCGCACGCGGCGCGGATCGGGGGCAACACCTCGTGCGTGGAGGTGACGAGCCAGGGGCACCGGCTCATCCTGGACGCCGGCACGGGCATCCGCGCGCTGGGCGAGGCGATGATGCGCGAGGGCGAGCCGCGGAAGGCCACGCTCTTCTTCTCGCACCTGCACTGGGATCACGTGCAGGGCTACCCCTTCTTCACGCCGGGCTACCTGCCCACGACGGAGCTGACGCTGTATGGCCCGGGGCCGGACGGGGCCCAGGCGCTGCGGTCGGTGCTCGCGCGGCAGATGGAACCCCCGAACTTCCCGGTGCCGCTGTCCACCATGCGCTCGCGGATGACGTTCGAGTCGGCGCTACACGGGCGGACGGTGGAGGTGGGCCCCTTCCGGGTGACGCCCTTCGACGCGCCGCATCCTCAGGGGTGCCTGGCCTACCGCGTGGAGGCGGATGGCCACTCGTTCGTCTACGCCACGGACATGGAGATCTCCGTGGCCACGTTGGAGCCCCGCGTGGCGCGACTGATGGAGGGGGCGGACGCGCTGTGCCTGGATGCGCAGTACACCCCGGACGAGTACACCGGGAAGAAGGGCATCCCGAAGAAGGGATGGGGGCACTCCACCATGGTGGATGCGGCGCAGGTGGCCTCGGCGGTGAACGCGCGGCGGCTGTTCCTGTTCCACCACGATCCCGCGCACAACGACGACATGGTGGAGAACATGGCCGAGGAGGCTCGCAACCACTTCGCCGCCACCGAGCCGGCGCGCGAGGGCAAGCGGATCGTACTCGGTGCCGCCTGCGCGTGATGGGGAGGGGCGTATGGGCCCACACTGCGATAGTCTTCCCCCGGACTTCACGCTTCCTCCCCTGCCCTTCATGGCTACTTCCTCGGATGTCAGTCAGGTGCTGCTGCCCATCGGCGGGCTCGTCGGACGCGAGGTCGAGCTCGATGCGTTCCTGCAGACGTTGATGGATCGCATCGCGGTGACGATGCAGGCGGATCGGGGCACGCTGTGGTTGTTGGATCCGGCGCGGGGCGAGCTGTTCTCGCGCGCGGCGCACCTGCCGGAGGTCTCGCAGATCCGGGTGAAGCTGGGACAGGGCGTGGCCGGCTACGTGGCCGAGCACGGCGAGCCCGTCAACATGCCGGACCCGAGGGGTGAGAGCCGCTTCTTCGCGGACATCGATCGAATGACGGGCTACCGCACGTCGACGATCCTCGCGGTGCCGCTGCGAGACGCGGGCGGAGCGCTCTACGGTGTGTTGCAGGTGCTCAACCGGCGCGGGGGTGGACGCTTCACGGACGACGACGTGGAGCGGCTGATGGCCATCGCGGCGCAGGTGAGCCAGGCGTTGCAGAGCACGAGCCTGTACCAGGAGCTCCAGCGCGCGAAGGATCAGCCGCACGCGCCGGTGGGCTACTTCTTCAACCGGATCATCGGCGAGTCCGAGCCGCTCAAGGTCATCTACCGGCTCATCCAGAAGGCGGCGCCCACGGACGCGACGGTGCTGCTGCGGGGCGAGAGCGGGTGCGGCAAGGAGCTGTTCGCCAGGGCGGTGCACGTCAACGGTCCGAGGCGGGACAAGCCATTCGTGAAGGTGGACTGCGCGGCGCTGCCGGCGACGCTGATCGAGAACGAGCTGTTCGGGCACGAGAAGGGAGCCTTCACGGGGGCGGACCACCGGGTGCCGGGCAAGTTCGAGGCGGCGGATGGCGGCACGGTGTTCATCGACGAGATTGGAGAGTTGCCGCTGCCGGTGCAGGGCAAGCTGCTGCGGGTGCTGCAGGACCGTGAGTTCGAGCGGGTGGGCGGCACGCAGACGCTGAAGGTGGACGTGCGGATCGTGGCGGCGACGAACCGGGATCTGACGAGGATGGTGGCGGAGGGGAAGTTCCGGGAGGATCTGTACTACCGCATCAAGGTGGTGGAGCTGGTGCTGCCGCCGCTGAGGGAGCGCGGTGGAGAGGACATCGAGCGGCTGACGTCGCACTTCATCGCGGCGGCGGCGAAGCGGCACCGTCTGCCGTTGCCGAAGCTGAGCGCGGGAGCGCTGGAGCGGCTGAAGCGCTACCGGTGGCCGGGCAACGTGCGAGAGCTGGAGAACTGCATCGAGAGCGCGGTGGTGTTGAGCGAGGGGGAGATCCTCGAGGAGCACCTGCCGTTGCCGAAGGTGGTGGGCACGACACCCGCCCCGGCGCAGAGCGGAGACACGGCGATACCCGAGGGCCCCACGGGCGAGCTGCTACCGCTCGCCGAGGTGGAGAAGCGGCACATCTTGAGAGTGCTGGACTCGGTGAAGGGAAACCGGACAGCGGCGGCGAAGGTGTTGCAGATCGGCCGCAACACGCTGGGCCGGAAGCTCAAGGAGTACGGTATCGCGGACGAGGGATGATTGTTCGCCATCGAACCGAGTCCCGGTTCTCATCCAGACACGCCCCAGCATTGGACAACACGGCTATGCTGCGAACACCTCGGCATTTAACGAGGGGTTATAAATGGAGGACGAAGAGAAAGAAGAGAAAGACGAAGGCTCCTGTGGTTCCATGGACGGCATCCAGGCATCGCGCAGCAAGATAGACTCTCAACGCAAGACTCCGAAAAGAAAACACCAATGCTTCGAACACACATGGCAGAAATGGAGAGACATTTAATCGCAAGCGGTAGAATTCCAGCATCGACTGGTCACTCGATTCATAAAGGTACCCCGCGCGAAACTTTTGTTCGCGAGTATCTCCAGAATCACCTGAGCGAGCGATTGGCCATCGGCAGCGGAGAAATCATCGATGCCAATTCCCAGCCTGGGCAGCCGCGCCCACAGATTGATATAGTATTATATAAAAGAGAATACCCTCGCCTTTCTTTTGGGGGAGGTATCCACGGGTTTCTTGCGGAGTCTGTAGTTGCTACAATCGAAGTGAAGTCCATTCTGGATCAGGCTGGATTTGAACAATCCGCCAAAACAGCACACTATCTGAAGTCACTAAAACGCAATACAATTCGGAGCTTTAGTTCTGGCTATATCCCGCCAGACATCCTCAGTTTCATCGTGGCATACGACGGTCCCGCATCGATCTCGACTGTTCATGGATGGGTCGGTCCAACCTATCGGAGACACGGCATCCCCGACACGGCGCTACCGACTGACCCCATTGCCAGAGTATCCACAGCAAGTACTGCGCTCGATGGCGTCATCGTTCTCGGGAAAGGATTCATGTACTACGACAACGTCCCCTTTGGGTTTATCAGAGACGATAAACGCACACAGCATCCCGATGCCAAATGGGTCTTTGCAGATACCGCGACGGACAATTTGCTACTACTCTTTCTATTCTTGACCACAGCAGCAAGGGGTGTGGCTCTCGTACTGAGCACTGCCCAGGCTTGATTCAAAGTCCCACGGGAGAGGTCATCCCACCCGGGCCTACGGCTGAAGTATAGTCCCGCCTACAGGCGCCCACCGGAGGCGAGCAGCCGCGGGCTGATCGCGAGAGGGGGAGCGCCAGCACAGAGCCGGAGACGGGCCGGACAGGTCCGGGGAGAAGAAGGATGAGTGGGAAGAAAAACCGGGGCGGGAGGACTGGCGGGCCCTCCACACCCCAAGCGGGAAACGGGAAGGGGAAGAAGGACGAGCAGGAAACCCCCTCCCGCGTGCAGAGGATGATGGCGAGCCTGGGGCTGACATTCAAGGGAGTAAAGGACCCGAGAGCACGCCGGGGACAGAGGCACCCGCTGGCGGCGATGTTGATGCTGCTGGTGCAGGCGCTGGCGGTGGGGCGGCGGGTGTTGAGGCATGCCGAGGCGCTGGGGGAGGACATGCTGCGCGAAGGCACGGCACCCGAGGGGCTGAAGCGGCCGGTGTCCGACACGACGTTGGACAGACTGCTGGGGAAGTTGGAGCCAGAGGGGTTGGAGCAGGAGGTGGAGCAGCTGGTGCGGCGTGGGTTGGACAAGGGGTTGATACGCCATGAGCTCTTCGCCCGTGGCGTCGTCAGCATCGACGGGAAGGCGGGGGAGAGCACGCCGGGGCAGGCGCCGTGCGAGCCGAGCCACACGACGAAGGATGAGCAGGGACGGGAGTACTGGTACCCGTACGCACTGCGCGCCAGTCTCACCAGCAGCACGGCCCAGCCGGTGCTCGACCAGAAGTTGCTGGAAGGCAAGCAGGGAGAGGCGACGGCGTTCCCCGAGCTATTCAAGCGGGTGGTGGAGAAGTTCGGGCGCCACTTCGAGTACGTGACGGTGGACGCGGGAATGACGAGCGCGGCCAATGCGCGGGTGGTGAGGGAGGCGGGCAAGCACTACCTGATGGCGCTCAAGGAGAACTTCCACCGGCTGCATGACAAGGCGTGGGTGGCGCTGGCGGTGGCGCCAGTGAAGGTGCGAGTGCGCGAGAGGGCGAAGGGGGAGTGGGTGGAGAGGGAGTTGAGGGTGGTGGACAAGCCGCCAGAGGAGGACTTTCCCGGCGCCCAGCAATGGGTATGGGTGAGGCAGACGCGAACCAGAGACGGCGAGCTGCCGAAGGTGGAGACGCGGCTGTTCCTCACCTCCATTCCCACAGGGCAACTGTCCCCGGAGCGGATGCTGACGTTGGTACGCCGGCACTGGGGGATTGAGAACGGGCCCAACTGGACAGCGGACGTGGTGCTGGAGGAGGACAGCGCCTCGCCCAGCCTGCGAGGCAATGCACCCCTGGTGCTCAGCTGGCTGCGTTTGCTGGCCTACAACCTGCTGGCCCTGGTGCGCACGCACCTGCCGACTCGCGACAAACGGCCCCAAAGCTTCGCACGCACCATGGAGGTGCTCTACCAGGGCCTGTTGGGTCTGGCCGTGCTGCCCGAGAGTCTGGCCACACTTGCCTGCGCGCCCGCCAGCTGCTCCCGCTCCGGCCTTCCCGCGCCTCTTCTCCCCTGGCTGTTCGGCCTGTGTACCTTCACTCCTGTCCTTCCACGGCGCCCCTCTTTCGGGCGCCGTCCGGAGGGATGCTCCCTCTTTGCCTGTGAATGTCTGGACTTGCTCTCCGCCTCTTCAAAACCTCTCCTACGGACTTTGGATCAATCCTGCCTACTGCCCGGGAAATCGAAATTCCATCGTGACTCCGAATGCTTACGCAACACCCGCTTAAAGGGCAGGTAGGCTGCTCTCCGAGAGGGTACTCGAGGCTTCCTCGGGGCGTGCTCAGCGTGAGAACCACACCCCTGGCTACCCTGCTCTCCCGGGCTGAGTCCACCCGAGGCGTACGTCTCCGAAGGCAGGCGCTCTGCGGCACTCACCATGCCATCCGTGAGCTGGCACTCCGTGAGCGCCAGCGCATCGCTGACTCCCAGTGCAGCCATCGCAGCTGACTCCGCCGCACGCCACGCCGCCTTCGCCCGTGCCAGGCGCATCCGGGATTCGGCACTCCCGTCCAGCCCCGCGTACGCCGCCTGCAGCTCCGCCTCTACCCGCCCCAGGCGCTTCGCGAGCGCCCTCCGCTTCGTCATGTCCATGGCCCAAGACGGAGAGCAGGGGGTGTGCCAACCTACCGACAACCTCTCTTCCCATCTGCTCGCCGCAACTCCCTCAGTGCATTCCGGTTGCAGGCGCTCCCTGAGGACCTGCCAGGTTGAGTGTGTGCTCGACATGCCTCAAGGTAGTCTGCCATCCCCCCACATTTGCAGTGGGGCGCGAGCGAAGGGGATTGACGGGCTGACCTGAAACCTGCTGACCTGAGTGCACGGCGTCGGCATTGGACCTGGGCTTCAGAGGTACGCGGAGCACCGTGGGGCCATGTACATGTGCCTCATGGCACCAAACGCCGGAAGGTACGCCTGGTCGGGGGACACGCAGCATGACGAAGACCGAAGAGCAGCACGGTGCGGAGCAGGTATGGGACGCACGCGAGGGCTATGTCGCGGGGACGGATGGAGAAGGCAGGCCGGTGGTCGACTTCGAGGGGAACCCAGCGGGCCCTCGGGTCGCTCTCACCACGGTGCCCATGGCAGGAGCCGCGCTTGAAGCGGCCGTTACGTCGCGCCAGCGCGTGCAACTGCGCTTCCAGGACGGCGACATTCGCCGTCCCGTCATCGTCGGCCTTTCACACGAGACACGACAGGGGGACGTGCCCCGTCGCCTGCATGGCGCCGGCGGCACCCGCCTGGAGGTCCTCGAAGACGAGGACGGCGTCACGCTGCGCGTGGGGAAAGCCAGCCTGCGACTGATGCAGGACGGGCGAGTCTTCCTCAAGGGCACCTACGTCGAGACATGCGCCGAGGGCCTCAATCGCATCAAGGGCGGTACGGTGGACATTGGCTGAGAGCGCCTCTCGCGCACGACGGGCCAGGATACGACGAGGCAACACGTGAGCAGCATTCGGCAAGGGGGACTCCACCCGGAGGGGGGCAGCATGCCCCTGCGGCGCTGGAGAGGTTTCGCGCCGCGAGAGATTTCGGCCCTCTGCAACGAGGAGATGGTGGCGCTGCATGCCGGGGAGGCCGCCTTCCTCTGGACGCAGCGAGCCCGGGCCGTGGATGCCCCCCACTACCGACTGAAGGACCTCGTCCGGCTGGATGGGAGGTTGGAGGCGCACCTGGATGGATTGAGGACCGCGGGCGAGAAGGGGTGGGAGAAGTGCGTGGCGGCCCTGGACGTACCAGGGCCCGGAGAGGTGTTCGCGGCGGGGGTGGTGGCATGCGAGAGCCGCGACGGCAGTCGTATTGGCACGGTGGTGAAGTTGGCGCTTGAGACCCGCGAGTGGGAGCGCGCCTGGGTGTCCGCCCTGGGCTGGCTGTCGTTTGCGGACGCCGTCCCCGTGCTGGAGGCCTTGTTGGAGGAGAGGGCCCCGGAGGTGCGCCGTCTCGGCGTCGCCGGTGCCGCCGCGCAGCGCTGGGACTTGGGGCCGCACTTAGGCCCGGCCCTCGGCGACGAGGCCGCACCCGTGCGGGCCTGTGCGCTGGAAGCCGTGGGGCTGCTGGCGCGAACGGACTTGCTGCCGAAAGTGCAGCGCGCGCTGACGCACGGGGACGAGGCGTGCCGCTTCGCCGCCGCATGGACGCTGGTACGCCTTGGGCAGCGCACGGGGCCCACCCTCTCGTTGCTGCAGGCCTTTGGCGATTCAGCGGGCCCTCTCTCCAGGCGCGCCCTTTCCACGGCCTTGCGCTGCATGCAGCCGGCCCAGGCCCAGGCCTGGTATGCGAGGCTCCGTGAAGCGCCTCACACCCGCCGGCTCGCGGCCATTGCCGCGGGCGTGCTGGGTGACGTCGAGCACGTGGGAGATTTGCTGGCGTGGATGTCAGAACCAGCCGTCGCGCGTGAAGCGGGCGAGGCCTTCACCCTGCTCACCGGCGTCGACCTGGCGTGGGACAACCTCGACGGCGAGGCTCCGCGGGAAGAAGTGGCCGTGGAGGATGAAGCGGCCGCGAAGGAGTCGGAGGACCTGCCCTGGCCCGATGCGGAGAAGGTGGCCGCGTGGTGGCACCAGCACCAGCGCGACTTCCAGCGGGGCACACGTTACCTGGCGGGGAAGCCCATTTCGGACACCCACCTGCGAGACGTGTTGCGGCAGGGCACGCAGCGGCAGCGTGCGGCCGCAGCGCTGGAATGGGGACTGCGCAAGCCTCAGGCGCCTCTCTTCGAAGTACGAGCGCCAGGCGCCGCCCAGGCACGGAGGCTGGCCACATGGACTTCGTGAATGAGACGCCCCTGGCGGCTGGGTGGACGGTGGGCTTCCAGCCAGACGGGAGGGAGGTGCTGGTGGTGGTGGCGAAGGGCACCTTCAGCCTGCCAGCGAGTGAGGAAGAAGCCTCACTCGCACCCGAGCAGGTTCCACTGGTAGAGGCTGACACCTTCACCGGGGAGCCGGGTTTCTCCGCGCCGCTGCATGAGGCCGACTTCGCCCACCGGAAACCCCGGTGCGACGTGCTCCTCAACGGGAATGCATGGGCGCCCGGCGGCAAGCCCGCCAAGGTGGTGCCCGTCTCCTTCTCCCTGGGGGGCATGACGAAGGCCTTCGCGGTGCATGGCCCACGTGTCTGGCGGAAGGGCCTGGTGGCAGGCCCGCGTCCGTCGGAGGCACAACCCTTCACCTCCCTGCCCATCAGCTACGACAATGCCTTCGGCGGAGTGGACACCAGCCAGAAGGACGTCTCCAGGCACAAGGCCTTCCTCCCCAACCCCGTGGGGCGGGGCTTCCGGCACCACCTCGAAGAGGTGGACGGCGTCCCCATGCCCGATACGGAGGAGATTCGCACGCCAGTCACTTCCCCACGCGGCCCATACCGGCCCATGGCCTTCGGTGCTCTGGGCCGCAATTGGCAGCCTCGTGCCGCCTACGCGGGCACCTACGACGAACAATGGCTGAGTGAGGGACTCCCCTTCTTCCCCAAGGACTTCGACGACAGGTACTTCCAGGCCGCCCCCGAGGACCAGCAGGTGCCCTACCCGCGCGGAGGAGAAACCGTCACCCTCATCAACCTCTGCGCCCGTGGGACGTTGCGCTTCCGCCTTCCACGCCTCCAGGTGCCTGTGGCCTTCATCCCCCACCAGGGCCCGGCGAAGCAGGTGGACGCAACGCTGGACACCGTGCTGGTGGAGCCTGATGCCGAGCGCCTCCTTCTCACGTGGCGCCTCACGTGGCCCTTGCGGCGGGATGCCTTCGAGATGAAGCAGGTGGTGGTGGGAGGGCGCTCCCGCGGCTGGCTGCGCGCGCACGCCGTTGGCAAGACGTACTACCCCAACCTCGATGCTCTCGCGCGAGCGCGGGGCGCGCGGAAGGCGGGCCGCGATGGTTAGCGTGGCCATCAAGGCGTCTGGCCTGGTGACGGCCGTCGGCTTCAACGCCCCTGCTTCACTGGCCGCCATTCGCGCCGGTCTCAGCGGCGTGAAGGAGTCCCAGCTGTGGCATGCCCCTTCGGGGAAGTACCTCAAAGCGGCCAAGGTGGCGTTGCCGCAATGGTGGGAGGGGCTCGGCAATCTGGCGGAGCTGGTGGCCCCGGCCATTGGTGAGTGCCTGGAGGCTGCAGCTCCTGCGCCCGCGGACAGCGTCCCCCTCCTTCTTTGCGTCGCGGAGCCCTCGCGTCCCTTCAGGACGGAAGGGTTGGAGCAGTTCCTGGTGGCGGAGGTAGAGAGTCGCCTGGAACTTCGCTTCCACCCTGCCTCCCGGGTAATAGCGCGTGGACAGGCCTCCGTTGCATTGGCGCTCCAGGACGCCCAGCGCATTCTCTCCACGCAGCGAGTGGCCTGCTGCATCATCGCCGGGGTGGACAGCTTGCTGAATCCCAAGACGGTGAAGGAGTACGCCCGCCGCAGGCGCGTGCTCGCCCCGGACAACTCCAACGGCTTCATCCCTGGCGAGGCTGGTGGAGCGGTGCTGGTGGTGCCCGCAGGCCGCCAACCGGGGGCCGAGTTGCGCCTGATGGGCCTTGGCATGGCACAGGAGAAGGCCACCATCCATTCCGAGGAACCACTCCGAGGCGACGGGCTGACAGTAGCCGTCAAGCATGCCCTCAAGGCGGCGGGCCTCACCCTCTTCGACGTGGCCTGGCGCATCACCGACTTGAATGGCGAGCACTACAAATTCAAGGAGGCGGCCTTCGTCGCCGCGCGTCTGCAACGCAAGCCGAAGGACGTCCCCTTCGACTTGTGGCACCCCATCGAGTACGTGGGTGAGGTGGGCGCCGCCATTGGCCCCTGCGCCCTTGCCTGGGCCCTCCATGCCGGCCAGAAACGCTACGCGCCCGGCGAGGTGGCCCTGTGTCATTTTGGAAGTGACGAAGGCGAAAGGGCGGCGCTGGTGATGAAGTACGAGGAGAGGAGCAGTCCGCGATGAGCACGAAGGTGTACGCCAACGGGCGTGAAATCTCCGGCAAGGCCTCGGGCAACAAGTCAGTGGCCGCCATGCCGGACGTGTGCCTCTCCCCACCAGGCCCGCCCGCCGGCCCCATTCCCATTCCCTACCCCAACACCGCGCAGTCGTCGGACACGGGCGATGGCAGCAAGACGGTCTTCGTGAATGGGAAGGAAGTGGGGCTCAAGAACCAGTCCGTCTACAAGACGAGCAAAGGCGACGAGGCCGCCACGCGCAACTTTGGCGGTGGCGTCGTCAGTCACACCATTACGGGGAAGACGAAGTTCGCGGCCTGGTCCTTCGACGTCAAGGTGGAGGGGCAGAACATCGTCCGCCACATGGACCTGACGACACACAACCACCAGAACCCGACGAACGGTGCTATCACCCTCAATACCGGCAGCATGTTCCTCGGCGGTGGCGAAGCGCCTGAAAAGTCTTGCAATGAGCTGCAAGCCGAGAATGGGGAACTCCGGAAGACCGCCGACCCGAGCAACGGCCCCAGCGAGGGACAGCTGGAGGAGGCCACCACGCTTACTACCGCCCAATACTTCAATTCGGGCGATTCGACCAGATACAACATGCGAGCCTTTAGCCGACAGGTCGACAAAGACGGTTGGGCTCAGGGTGTTGGGACGCTCCAGTATTCAGAAATCGCCACCCGAAAGAGAGTTATCACGTCCTACGAGTCAAATATTCCTGGATTTAAATACAAGAAGACATCAAACATGCCCTTCTCGAGTCACACGGAGGCTCGAATCATTGAAGACATCTTTGCCGCAACAAACGGCAATCCCAAGGGGAAGGCACGCCTGCGCATTCAGTGGCATCAAAAAGCAAAGGGCTCCATGTCGTGCAAGGCATGCCCGGAGTGTCGGCGCATCATCTGTGCCGCAATGAACAAGGGGCTCGAAATTGAACTCTGCGACGATACCGGGAAGGCCAAGACGCCGGACTGGTGTGATGAATTCCCAGAATTCCAAGGCTAGCGACTCGCATGACTCTTGATTTTCCGAACTATATTCGAAACGCAGTCTCCCCTTCGGCGCCCATCAGTTTTGAATGGGACGATGAAACGAACGTTTTCCTGGAAGACGCGCGACTCGCCAAACGAATCGGCGTCACCACTTCACGTGGAATGGCCGCACTCTGCATCGGCTGCGCCGAATGGGTTGTTTACAGATTCAGCGCGCTCTCGGATGACCCGATGCCGTTCCGTTACGTTGAGGCGGCATGGGTAGGGCTTTCTGACTGGAATTACATCAACATCAAGCACGGAGCCAAGATAAAGGACTGGACGGGGCCTGTTCGAAACCCGCTTTTTGTAACAATTCGCACTCTCAAGGAGGCTCTTGAGATGGCAAGCGAAGGCGGATACCCCGCTGAATGGGCAGTCTATCTCCATTTCATGGCGCTCCACGTGCTGCCTGACCGGAAACCTTTCATGAAGTGGCTCGACTCTGCGATAGGTCGCCTTGGGACCTACTATGCGGGCGATGGAATGGGCGACCCAGTCCCGCGTGAGGCGCTTGATCCGGATTTCGACTTCAAGCCAGAGCAGGCCCGAGATTTGATTGCTCAACGCATTCGGAAGGTCGCATCGTCCGGAAATCCATATCTCATCTCCTCTGCAATTCCATGACACTCCCTGCGCAACCCTATATGCAGCGAGCAGGCATCCAGGACCGGACTCTGCGGTTCAGGTGGGATGACCAGCAGTACGAAAAGGTGTACACGCCGCTCGATAGGGCGGCTCGTGCTCGGCTGGAGAAGCTTTCGCAACGAGCCATCCTTGCGCTCGCAATCTCCTGTGCAGAGTGGATATTCCACCGGTTCAAGCTCGTGTCGGAAGCCCCTCTTCTGGATGACTATGCTGAAGCCGCATGGGCTGTGGTCGTCGATGCGCGATACGCTAATTACTACCTGGAGCCGGGCGGGGAGGAATGGCAAGGACCTGACCGCAAGCCGCTTGCGGTCGCAGTGATGCTTCTGGTGGACACCATTGTCCGCGTTGAGAACGATGACCATCCTGACATCGGCGCGCTGTCTCTGGCCAGCTTGGCAGCCCACGTCTTGACTGACCCGACGCCATTTCATGAGTGGCACGAGCGCATTGTGGCTCGACTGGAGCGCCTGTACCCACTGAATCCACAGGACACTCGCGGAGAGCCAGTGCCTCGCGAAGCTCTCGACCCGGACTTCGATTTCAGGCTCGAAATGGCGCCTGCGCTCATCGGGGCGTTTTTGAAGAAGCTGGACTACAAGGCGAATCCATTCCTTCGCTCTCCTAGTGACATGCGGAAGCTTTACTTCGACGGAGTTCCGTACGAACTGCCGTAGCCCAACTCTGTCTACGCATGCTCTTCGTGTAGGCCTCATGAGGAGAGGACTCGACAGTTCCCTCGAATGCGGGCCGGCCGGCGTTCTCCTCGCCGGCCGCAGTCCCCCTTGCCGCCATCCCTACGCTGGGCCGGACTTCAGCCGATCATGAGCATTCCCAGCGAGGTTGAGCATTTCCTCCGCACCGGCGACTACGACGTCCACTGCACGGCCTGGCCGGGCGACGTCCTCGAAAGGGAGAGGCGGGCCCACGGTGAGCTCCGCCAGGCCCTCGTCATGGAGGTGCAGCGGCGCACCGCGGGCCTCGACGTTCCGGAGAAGCTCCAAGGCCTCGACGTCGTCGCCCTCACCCGCCGCAAGGTGGAGCCCATGGTGCGCGGCCTCTTCCCTCGCGCGGAGCAGGAGGCCGTCCTCGCCGTCCTGGAGCGCTCCGTCGTCTTTCTCACCCCGGCCAACATGTCCCAGGTGCTGGCGGAGTCGTCCTGGCTGAGCACCGCCTGGGACTTGGCCAACCTGTACCTCCTCAGCGTCGGCGCCGAGCTGCTGGGAGAGGACGCGCCCCGCCTCCTCGGCCTCAGCGAGCACACCACGTGCTACGTCTCCCTCGCCTACTTCGAAGAGGAGTCCCCCTTCGCCGACTTCCTCGTCCACGAGGCGGCCCACGTCTTCCACAACTGCAAGCGCCGCACGGTGGGGCTGCCCGGGACGCGCAGGCGCGAGTGGCTCCTCGATATCGACTTCCGGAAGCGCGAAACCTTCGCCTACGCGTGCGAGGCGTACAGCCGCATCCTCGAGGCCGGCCGCAGCCCCCGAGAGCGCATGGCGCTCGCCGAGGAGTATGCGGCCTGCGCGGCGCCGGCCGACGAGCGCGTGTCGGTGGCCGAGGTGGTGGAGCTCGTCCGTGAGGCCGCGGCGGCGAGGAATGGGTGGAAGCGCATTCTCACGAGGTGTGCCCCGGCAGTACGGGACGTGACGCGTGTCGCAGTGGGAGGAGGCCTTTCCATCAGCCGGTGAGGGGCTGTCGCGTCTGTAACCGTTCACCGCCTTGGCCTGGTTGAAGAGGAGCCGGGCACGAGGTGACCGGAGACGTGGTGCTGGACAAGAGGACGTCTGGCGTGGTGTAGCCAGGGCATGGTGCAGGTGGATGCCCGAGACGTGCAGATAGCGCAGCTGGAGAAGAGGCTGGAAGCAGCGCTGGAGCGTATCGCGCAGCTGGAGGAAGAGAATGCGAAGCTGCGCGAGGAGAATGCGAAGCTGCGCGAGGAGAATCGACAGCTTGAGGAGCGGCTGGTGTTGGCGTTCACGAGGAAGCGCGGAAATTTGGACCGGGAAGCCGGAGGTGTGCCCGGGGTCCGGCCTCCCGGTCCGAGGTGAGGCTCAGCGCTTGGACTTCGCCTTCCTGGTCGTCGCGGCCTCCTCGGCCTCGCGGCGGCGGTAGCTCTCGCCTTCAATAGCGAGGACGTCCGCGTGGTGGATGACGCGGTCAATCAGAGCGGTGGCACACGCGGCGTTGGGAAAGATGGTCGGCCAGTCCGAAAACGCCAGATTCGTGGTCATCACCAACGAGCGTTGTTCATACCTGCGCGCCACGACTTGAAAGAGGAGGTCCGCGTTGCGCGCGTCGTAGGCGAGGTAGCCCATCTCGTCGATGACGAGCAGGCTCGTGCGGCTGGTGTAGTGGCGCAGGCGGCGGTCCAGTGCGCGGCTGGTGTCCTGAGCGCCCAGGTCGAGCAGCAACTGGGAGGCGGTGACGAAGAGAGCGGAGTGCCCCTTGAGGACGGCCTGGTGGGCGATGTTCTGCGCAATCATCGTCTTGCCCAGTCCCTGAGGGGCCACTATGACGACGTTGCGCGTGCGCTCCAGGAAATCCAGGCGCAAGGCGGACTCGATGGCCTCGCGGTCAATCTTCTTGGGCCATCCCCAGTCGTAGTCCGCCATGGGCTTGAAGCGGCCAAGGCGGCTGCGAGACAGGCGCCGCTCGAGACTTCTGCGGCCGCGCTCCTTGTGCTCCTCGTCGGCGAGGTGCTCCAGCAGCTCGGTGGCGCCCCACCTGGCCTTCGTGGCGCGGGCGATGAGGTCGGCGAGGCCCTGGGAGGTGGCGTGCAGCCCGAGGGAGGCGAGGCGGTCAGCGAGCGGAGTCGTCATCGGTGGAGTCCTTGTCGAGGAGGCGGTCGTAGTCGGCGAGGGAGTGGGGGCGGGTACGTGAGGCGGCGATGCGCGGGTCATCCGGCAGCACCACGCTGAGTGGTGGAGGTTGACGCTGGCGGCGAGCGCGCTGGTCCAGGAGGTGGGCCACGGCGGGGGCGCTCACCGCCCCCTTGCGCAGGGCCTCGGCGAGGGCCTCATCCAGGGCGCGTGCGCCGTGGAGCTCCAGTAACTTCAGCAATTGAGCAGTGTGGTGTGACAGCGAGAGGTCGCGCTGGGCGAGGGCCGCGAGGAAGCCCTCTGCCTGCGGGCAGGAGGCGCGCAGCAAGTCTCGGCCGCGCAGCTCGTGCGCGCGGGCCTTGGCGTCGGCGAGGGCGGCGAGGTGGCCGGGCTGCTCCAGAGTGCGGCCCTTCTCGAAGGAGCGCGGGTGGGAGGCCACCTCCTCGGAGCCGTCCAGCACGCGTACGCGTGTCTCGGAGGCCACCAGGGTGAGGGGCTTCTTCACCAGGGTGTGTGGAATGGAGTAGTCGTTGGAGTCAAAGCGCACGTAGGGCGTCTTGCCAGAGGCGACGGGGCGCACCACGTCCGTGGGAAACGGGTGTGCGGGCAGGGGCAGCAGCCGCGGGCGTTCCTCCTCGAGGGCCGTGGCGACGGTGCGCCCGGTGACGTCGCCGGGCAAGTGGCGCGCGTGGGCCACCTCGGCCGCCCACCGCGCCGCTTGCGCGTTGAGGTCATCCACGCCGCTGAAGGTGCGCGCGGCGAAGAAGGAGTCGCGCAGGTAGCGGATGGTGCGTTCCACCTTGCCCTTCTCGTTGCCGCGGTAGGGGGCACAGGGCTTGGGGGCGAAGTGGTAGTGGCCGGCCAATTCCAGCAGGCGCGGGTGGAAGCGGATGGCGTCGCCGGCGCGCTCGAGCACCACGGACTTCAAGTTGTCGTACAGCAGCGCGCGCGGCACGCCCCCCAGCGCCTGGAAGGCCAGCACGTGGCCTTTGAGGAAGCTCTCCAGCGTCATGTCGAGGAAGAAGCGCGCGTAGAGGGCGCGGCTGTGGCCCAGCACCAGGACGAAGCAGCACAGAGGGCGGCGCGTGTTACCCACGGGCAGCGTGCCGAAGTGCCCCCAATCCACCTGGGCCTCCTCGCCCGGAAGCGTGCTGCGGCGCAGGAAGGCCTCGGCGCGAGAGGTGGGACGCACCGTGCGCACGTAACGGCGCACCTGGAGCGGGCCACCCACGTAGCCGCGCGCCTTCACCATGTGGAAGAGGCGCATGGCGGTGAGGCGTGGGTGGGCCTCCAGGGTGGCTTGGATGAAGTCCTTGTAGGCATCCAGCAGCGTGGGCCTGACGGACTTCACCCCCGTGCCGCTGACGCGCTCGAGCGTCAGGGCGCGCCGGACGGTGTCGTGGTGCACGCCCAGCTCGGAGCAGATGGTGCCCACCTTCCAGTGCTCGGCGAAGTGCAGTCGGCGGATGCGGGCGGCGAGCTCGGGGGAAATCATGGGCCCACCTCACGGCGGACGGGCAGCCCTGAAGCGCCGGCCCACGTGGGTGCGCGCAAGCGTGGTGTGGCGCAGGAAGGGACTCTGACGCCCGCACGAGGTGCAGGCGGGGATGGATGGTGGCGGTGCATACGGCAGTGGCCTCGCTGCGCTCGGCTCCGCGGCCACCTGCGTGGCGGCCGGGGCTGGCGCGACAGGCACACTGGCTGTCGGCGCCACGGCGGCGGGAGACTGATGCGTCACTTTCTCTCGCCGCCGCTCCCGCCAGGCCGCCTGCCGCGCGGCATGCGCGTGCCGTCCGTCCCGGGTGCGCTGGTAGCGCGCACCAGCAGCGCGCATTGACTCCGCTCGCGCCCTTCGACTGCACGGCGGCCCGCAGTAGCGCTGGCCACGGTCGCACGCGGAGCAGAGGAAGAACACCTGCCGACACTCGGGCCGGCCGCACACCACGAAGCGCAGCGCCTCCAACGGGGGCTCCTCGCACGCGCCTGCTTCTGGCGCCGCGCCCCGGAGTGCGCTACCTCTTGCTCATCGGCCCGCCCGACTCGCACACCAGGGCGCGCCTCCAGGACGGCCCTCCAGTTGCCTCTGGTGGGCCTTCCGTCTTTCTGGGCGCGCGCGGTCGTGGACTTCACCGACGCACTCACCCCCCCTCAACTTCTCGGCTGAACCCATCGCTGGGAGTAGTCTTGAAGTCAGGCAACCCCCGGCGACACATGACCAGGAACCCGCGCTTCCTGGTGACCATCAACAGCTGGGGCTCAACTCGAGCAACTCCTCCAAGCCACCCTCCTCGGATGCACCCGGCACCCGGCGCCAGCGCAAGAGGCCCACGGGCCGGCGTCCCGGGGGCCAGCCTGGACACAAGAAGCATGAGCGCGCGCTGCTGCCGCCCGAGCAGGTGCAGCACGTCGTGGAGTTGGTGCCCCAGGAGTGCAGGGGTTGCAAGCGACGGCTGCGGGGGCAGGACAGCGCGCCCCGGCGGCATCAGGTGGTGGAGGTGCCGCCCCTGTCGGCCATTGTCACCGAGTACCGCTGCCATGCACTGCAGTGCCCTGACTGCGGGGTAGTGACTCGAGGGGAGGTGCCCGCGCATGCGCGCAGCGTCTTCGGCGACCGGCTCGCGGCGCTCGCCTCGTTGCTGGTGGGGAAGTACCGCCTGTCCAAAAGACTGGTGAAGGACGCCTTGTCGGACATGCTGGGTGTGGAGTTGTCGGTGGGCAGCGTCAGCAACCTGGAGGGTGAAATCTCGCAGGCGCTCGCGCCAGCGACGGCCGAAGCCCTTGCCTCCGTACGCGCCTCGGAGGCGGTCAACGCCGACGAGACGGGATTCACGCAGGGACGAGAGGGTGGCCGGGCCGCTCGCGCCTGGCTGTGGGTGGTGGCCACGGCGCTGGTGGTGGTGTTCCACATCGCCACAAGCCGCGGCGGCAAGGTGGCCCGCCAGTTGCTCGGCGCGGACTTCTCTGGCTTCCTCTCCACTGACAGGTGGAGCGCCTACGAGTGGGTGGACGCGGGGCTGCGGCAGCTGTGCCAGGCTCACCTCACACGCGACTTCCAGGGCTTCATCGACAGGGGAGGAAGGGGCGGGAAGATAGGCCGAGAGCTCATGCGCGAGCGCAACCGCTTCTTCAAGTGGTACCACCGCGTGCGCGACGGCACCCTGGCACGCGAGGATTTCGAAAAGCGCATGCGCGGTGTGGAACGCAGAGTCGGCCAACTGCTGCGCAAGGCAGCGCGGCGGGCGGAGAAGAAGACGGCCGGCATGGCCCGGGAAATCCTGAAGTGGGAGAAGTGCCTCTGGACGTTTGTCGATGTGCCTGGCCTGGAGCCCACCAACAACTTCGGCGAGCGCTGCATCCGGCACGCCGTCATGTACAGGAAGACGTCCTTCGGCACGCGGAGTGAGGAGGGCAGCCGTTTCGTGGAGCGCATCTTCACCGCCACCACCACCCTCAAGCTGCAGGGCCGTGACGTGCTCTCATTCCTGACCGATACCCTCGCCGCACACCGCCGCGGCCTGCGCGGGCCTTCTCTCCTCCCCTCCGCCCCCGTACCTCAGCTCGCTCTCACCGCCTGAGTTGGGTCGGGTGGCCCCGGGAGTTGCCGTCCCGGGGCTCCCACAGATCCGGACGTGCGGAACTACCGCATCCGGCTCCTCGGTTCATGGATTCGCTGCGCGTCGGTAGAGGCTATGAACTACACGCGGTTTTGGTAACGGAAAGCGTCGAACGATTTGGTCGAACTTCTCCCATGTCGTCCGAGCCTGCCGCGTTCGTCGCGATAGCCATTTGTGCCACCTCTTGCGTACCTCCCATGCAAACGCCACGAGTGCCTTTGAGTTCCCGGTGATACCGAAGTACCCATAGTGCCCCCGTAGCTTCTGCGTGAGGACGCGGTGCTGCTCGGTTAACGGCCGGTGCCGATTGAGACGACACCATTGCGTCACCTGTTTCAGCGCTCGGCTCAACCGGTTGGAGGCTGTCTTGCGTTTCACCACCCAGGCGCCCCGCCGAGATCTTCCCCAGTAGTGCGTGAATCCCAGCAGGTCGAAGCTCCGACCGCCCTCTGCCTCACGTGGAGGCTTGGGGCGGTTGGATCGGAACTCCACCAACCGGGTCTTTTCCGGGTGGAGCGTCAGGCCATACTTCCCGAACCTCTTGGGGAGTACCGCCATGACGCGGCGAGCATCTTCCTCAATGGTGAAACATATCACGAAGTCGTCCGCATAGCGGATGAGTTCCGCGCTACCCTTCAGGCGCGGTTTGACTTCACGCTCGAACCACACGTCCAGAACCTCGTGGAGGTAGATGTTCGCCAGCAAGGGCGAGATGACACCACCTTGTGGGGTCCCCTGGTCGGGATGCGTTACTTCCTTCCCGTCCAGAACCCCTGCATTCAGCCATTTCCCGATGAGACGGAGCAGCACCCCATCTCGCACCCTTCGCTGGACGAGCTGCTGGAGCCGGTCATGTTCCAGGGTGTCGAAGAACTTTCGGATGTCCACCTCGAGGACCCATCCACCTCTCGTTCTCGTCAGCGACTCCCAGAGGCGTTGCAGTGCCTGATGCGCACTTCTCCCTGGGCGGAAGCCGAACGAGCAGGGCAGGAAGTCCTGCTCGTAGACTGCCTCCAGCACCATGGCCACCGCCCTTTGCAGTACCTTGTCTTCAAAGGTCGGGATGCCCAGAGGACGGGTCGTCTTCCCATCCCCTTTGGGAATATGCACACGCCTGACGGGCGGTGCCCGGTAGAGGCCGGACTTCGCGCGGTTGAGAAGCCCCTGGAGGTTGACTTCCAGGTTCTCCGCATATTGCTCCGCCGTCTGCCCGTCCGCTCCGACTGCACCGTCCTTGCGTGTGCGCCGATATGCCTCTCGTAGCCACTCCAAGTCGATGTGGTGAGCCAGCGTGGTGAACGCCGTGTCCGGCGCCTGCCTCGCCAACGTCGCTATCCGCTGGAGTTTCGTTGATACGGTTGTAGGGCTCGGTGTCCCCGCCATCTTTCCCTCCTACGGCTCCATGTTCCGGCGCCCCCTTCCCTCCACAGGGTCCGGACGGGTCCGTTCCCCTGCTTCCTCGGTACTACGAGGCGCTCCGACTCCCTGACGACCCTTCCGCCCGGCTTCGTTCTCCTTCGCCGCGGCGGTACCACCGCCACCCGTCTTTCGCTCCCGTGGGTCTCGGGCGCCCACCTCCCACGGGCCAGGGTTGTTGACCGGCTTCCCCAACCGGCTTCCGACGTGGAGTCGTCAGGGCCTCCCAGGTTCCTGGGGGACCCTCTGTACACGTGCCCCGCTCTTCGACCCCGGCGAGACCGAGGGGCCAGACCTTCGCGGCCTCACGGTGCTGCCTTCCGCTCGTTCAACGGCGTCGGCTCTCGCACGAGTGTAACTTTCGAGGCTCAATCACGCGGCCCGCGCACTCGCTGTCTACGCTTCGCAGTTCGGGTTTCCCCGATACCACGCAAGACTCGCTTCCGGCTGGTGGCCTCCTTTACCGGACAGGGGTTGAACCTGCTGGGTCCCTCGTGAGGTTTCCACTCCGCTTGTCGCTACTGCATCGTTTCCTCCTCACCCAGGCTTCGCCTGGCGCACTGAACGGTTACCGGCGGCGAAGGTGCTTCAGAGCGGCCACAACACGCTGGGCCGGAAGCTCAATGAGTGCGGCATCGTCGACAAGGATCGACTGTTGACCACCGAACCGAGCTCCTGTCCTCTTCCTGGCACGCCCCAACCTTCAGACAACACGGCTATGCTGCGAACACCTCTGCATTCAACGAAGGGGGACAGACATGGCGGATGAAGAGAAGGATGAAGGCTCGACGCTCCTGAAGTTCATCGAAAAGTGGGCAATTACCCCAGAAGACGCCAAAGAGATCTCTCGGAAGTACAGGCAACAGTCCGAGTCCAAATACCCAAATGACTCCGCAGCCAAGCATCAGGAGCGGGTATCCGACAAGATCATCGCCCGGTATGCGAAGCTCTCTGCGATGTCTGGAGGGGCAACGGCCCTTACTGGCATCATCCCAGGATTGGGAACAGCACTTGCCGCATTGGGCGGTGGGCTCGCCGACACAGCGATTTGCATGAAGCTGCAAGTCGACATGACCTGCTGCCTTGCCGAAGCATTCGGCTATGATCTCAACCGGCAAGACGCTCGTGAACTCACCTTCCTCATCGCGGCCGGAGGTGCATTGGAAAAGGCGGGCGAAGAACTGGGAGTGAAAATCGCCTCAAAAGCGGGTGTTCGCCTCTTACGCCAATATCTCAAGGGGGCAGCACTTCAGGCCGTCAAGGCATTCTTCAGGCGCATAGGGATTGTTTTCACACGAAAGGCACTGGAAAGGGCCTTGCCATTCGGCGTTGGGGTCTTCATTGGCAGCAGCGCCAACTACGCCCTTACGAAGTACGTGGGAGCACAAGCCAAGGAGTGGTTCATCATCGACCGTGAAATGCCGGAAGCGGGACCCGACGAAGCCGAAGCAGCCTGAATCAGCAGCGCCCCGGCGATGATTTCCCCATGAGCGGAAAGTCCAGCAGATCTCCCGTGCGGAGAAGCCCCCGCCGGAGCAGCGCGGTGACCCTCGACACGGTGCGCGAGCTCGCGCTGGCGCTGCCCGGCGTGGAGGAAGGGTTCTCGTATGGGACGCCCGCGTTCCGGGTCGGCAAGAAGCTCCTGGCCCGCATGCACGAGGACGGTGAGACGCTCGTCCTCAAGGTGGACCTCCTCGTGCGCGACTCCCTCCTGGTGGCCGACCCGGACACCTTCTTCATCACGGAGCACTACCAGGACCATCCGTACATGCTCGTGCGGCTCGCGACCGTCCAGCGCGAGCCGCTGAGAGGTCTGCTCGAAACGGCCTGGCGGAGCCTCGCCCCGAAGCGGCTCCTCGCCTCCAGGAAGGAAGGGGCCTGAACGAGGGCCCCTCCCCTCGAGGTCAACGCCGGCTCACCGGCCGGTGTCGGCGTCCGCGGGCTGCAGGCTGGTGGCCGTACCCTTGGCCAGCTCGGCCACATAGGCCGCGGCGAGCTTCGCGAACTTGACCGAGTTCTGCGCGCTCCCGGCCGACTGCGTCAGGGTGTCGTTCGAGGTGTGGATGTACGGGTTGTCCTGGCCCATCAGCGCCTCGAAGGGGATGGAGGCCGGATAGCCCTGGTTGTGCCAGGAGGCGTGGTCCGAGCACCCATAGCCGCAGCGCGTGGTGGTCGAGGTCACTCCCGGCAGGTACTGCTTGATGAGGTTCGTGAGGAAGGTGTTCTGGGCGGCGTTGGTGTAATCGGACACCAGGACGATGTCGTAGCTGGAGCCCCGGTAGTTGGTCATGTCCAGCTGCAGCACGCCCACCACGTTGATGCCGCTGCTCTTGTGCTGGGCGGCGATCGCCCCCGAGCCCCTGAGCCCGATCTCCTCGGCGGCGTAGGCCATGAACTTCACCGTCCTCGCCGGCTTGTAGCCCTTGGCCATGGCCACGCGGATGACCTCGGTGAGCGAGGCCACGCCCGAGGCGTCATCGTCCGCGCCGGGCGCGCTGTAGGAGGAGCCGCTGCCGTTGATGGAGTCCAGGTGTCCGCCGAGCACCACCACCTCGTTGGGCAGCGTGGTGCCCTTGATGGTGAGGATGACGGACGGCTGCGGGGTGACGGTGCTGGAGTGCGTGAAGAGCGACACCGTGACGTCGCTGCGCCCGCCAGCGAGCGTCGTCCACTGGGTCTTCAGCCAGTTGGCCGCGTCGATGCCCGACTGCAGGTTGTGGCGGCGCGAGGTCCACTTCGTGGACAGCGAGGTGATGGTGCTCCGGATGTACGACTCCTGAACTCCGGACAGCAGCGCGTTCGCCGTCGTGGCGTTGTCGAGGGTGTAGCTGATCCGGGGCTGGGCGGCCTGCACGGTGTTGTGGGTCTCCACCGCCGTCAGCGCCTGCTCCTCGGTTTCATGGGCGATGAAGCCCGCGCACCGGTTGAGCTTGGAGTGCATCACCTCGGCCAGCTGATCCAGCTGGGACTCGCGCACGCGCAACATCGCCACGCCGTCCTTCTCGCGCACCGGAGCGGCCAGCTCCTGTCCCCGCCCCCGGAACGAGGCACGCACCGGCTCCAGCGCGTCCGTGCCGATGGTGATCCACACCTCCTTGTCCTGTGTTCCCGCGAACGCGGGCGTGGCGCACGCCAACCACAACGCAACTGCGGCGAACTTCGTCGTTCCCATACAGTGCTCCTCGGCGGTGGGTACTTCCTCGAGTGGATTCCCACGGGACGGACATTCCCCGTCTCGCTGGGAATGCGGCTTATCCCCCACTCGAAGAAGCAATTCCACTTTCCGTATGCATGAGAATGACTTGGGGTGTGGCCTTTCGAACAACTCGCAGGTGGCTCAGCGCAGCTTGCGCCGCAGGTGGTTGAGCAGATCGATGCGGGTGATGAGACCGATGAACTCCTCCCCCGCCATGACGATGGGCACGAAGCCCTTGTCGAGCAGCGTGAGCAGCTCGGGCAACGGGGTGCGCACATCCACGGTCTGGAGCCGCGTGGACATGAAGTCGCGCACCGGCAGGCGCAGGCGCGTCTCGTCGTTGATGGCCGCGAGCAGCAGGTCCGACTCGTCGATCATCCCCACCACCTTGTTGCCCTCGAGCACCGGGAGCTGGGAGACGTCGTAGAGCTTCATCCGCGCGTAGGCGACGAGCAGCGCGTCCGTGGGCGACAGCGTCACGACCGCCCGGTCCGCGTAGCGGCGGGTGATGACGTCGCGCAGGTCTCCATGGGCCTGGCGCGGCAGGAAGCCCTGATCCGCCATCCAGAACTCGTTGAACATCTTCGACAGGTACTTGTTGCCGCTGTCGCACACGAGTGTGCACACGCGCCTGGGCGTGGTCTGCTCGCGGCAGTAGCGCAGCGCCGCCGCCAGGAGCGTCCCCGTGGACGAGCCCCCGAGGATCCCCGCCTTCTTGAGCAGCATGCGCGCCGTCTCGAGGCTCTCCGCATCGGGAATCGAGTAGGCCTTCTTCACCCGGGAGAGGTCCGCGTTGGGCGGCAGGAAGTCCTCGCCGATGCCCTCGACGACCCAGGAGCCCGCCTTGCCCATCGTGCCCGTCTTCACGTAGTCCGCGAGCACCGAGCCCGCGGGGTCCGCGAGCACCATCTCGCACCCGGGAATGGCATTGGCGAAGTAGCGCGACAGCCCCGCGAGCGTTCCTCCCGAGCCGACGCCGCACACCATCGCGTCCAGCCGGTGGTCGAGCTGGGCGGCGATCTCCGGGCCCGTGGTGGTCTCGTGCGCGAGCGGGTTCGCCGGGTTGGCGAACTGGTTGACGTAGAAGGCCCCCAGCTCACGGGCGATGCGCTCGGCCATGTCCTGGTAGTAGTCCGGGTGGCCCTTCTCCACGTCCGAGCGCGTCATCACCACCTCGGCGCCGAGCGCCTTGAGGTGCAGGACCTTCTCCTGGCTCATCTTGTCCGGGATGACGAGCGTGAGCCGGTAGCCCTTCTGCGCCGCGACGAGCGCCAGGCCCAGGCCCGTGTTGCCCGCCGTCGCCTCCACGAGGTGCATCTGGTGCGGTCCGAGCTGGCCCGACTGCTCCGCCGCCGTGATCATCGACAGGCCGATGCGATCCTTGATGGAGCCGCCCGGGTTGTGGTTCTCGAGCTTGAGGAACAGCTCGCACGGGCCGGTGTCGAGCTGGGTCACCTTCACCATGGGGGTGTTGCCGATGAGGCCAAGGAGATCGACGGGGAGTGGAGCGGTGCGCATGGCCACGCACGGTACACGATCCGAACCCGGGACCCCGATACCCTCACCCCGTCCCTCTCCCAGGGGGCGAGGGGGAGTGTTCAGCCCGCGAGCACCCAGGCCGCGGCCACCGTGAGTCCCCCGGCCACCGCGAACATCCTCCATGCCCGGCGCGCCAGCACCGTGCCCGTCCCCTCGCCCGCGTTGCCCAGGATCACCATCGCCGGCCCCCCCTGCTTGCCGCGCAGCTCGTAGACCCCCGGCACCGGCCCCTTCTTCAGCTCCCCCACCACCAGGCACTCCTCGCCGAGCTTTCCCACCCGCTCGTACGACAGCGCCTCCTCCACCACCGAGCCCTGCGCCGGTACGCCCGTCCCCGTCTCCGCCAGCGGCTTGCCCATGTGGCAGCGGCGGATATGCATCGGCGCCAGCAGCAGCTTCGGCGAGAAGCTCACCGCGGCCTCCGCATGCTCCCCGCGCACCTGCAGCACCGGCGCGTAGCCCCGCTCCATCGACAGCAGGGGCCCCTTGCTCCCATCCGGCATCACGCCGCGCAGCTCCGCCTCGTAGAAGGCACACACCACGCCGCCCGGCGACGTCACCTGATCACTCGACGCCAGCCGGCCCCGGTACACACCCCACCCCGGCGAGCGTCCCTGGCGCAGCGCCGCCACGCCTTCGTCGATGCTCCGAGGTGCCTGGGCCCGCAGCGCATCCGCGCGCACTCGCACCCTCGAGCCCGCCACCGCCAGCCCCGCCGCCGCCACCAACAGCGCGAAGCCCACCCCGTCGCCCATCGCTCCCGGCGACAACCACGTGAAGGGGCCGGCCCGGTAACGCAGCGCGACAATCGCGAAGAGCACCGTCAGCAGCCCGAACCAGGCCAGCGGCCATTGAGGCATGAAGGTACGGGCGTCCTTGCGTCCAAAGGAGAACGCCGCGATCACCAGCGCCCCAAGGCCCGCCGCGTACAGAGGGGCAAATGCCCACCGCAAGTCCATGGCTCCCCCTGCCCGAAATCCAACCCAGGCCCATGCCCTCCTTCGCCTCCTTCGGGACGGGCCCCAGCCCGGCAAAGGTGCGCTCACCTCCGCGCGGCCGCAAGGGCACACCAGGGCCGTGCGCCCGTGGACTACCGGACGCTCACCCGCTTTCGGGCAGGAGCTCCCGTCACTCCTGTTGGGTATCCGCCACCCTGTTGGACTTCTCGGTCTGGATGCCGCGCACCACCACGTCATCGAAGGTGCAGACGAGGTTGCGGCAGCCCAGCGCCACCTTCGCCGAGCGCCCCTGGAGGCCCTCCAGGAACTTTTGCACGAAGGGCTCGTTACCGCCGTTGAGGTAGGCACTCACCTCCACGCCGTTCTTCTTCTTCTTCAGCTGAAGCTTCACGCGGAAGGGACCCTGGGGCACCGGTGTCTCGTCCTGAACCAGGCTCTCCACGTCCTGCGAGCTGTTGCCCGCCACCTCCTGGCCATCCGCGGTGGTGTACTTCCAGCCCAGCCGCATGCCCGTCCCCGGGATGGCGAAGACGGACACCTGCACGCCCTTGACCCGGTAGGACAGCTCGGCGAAGTGCTGCGCGTCCGGCTCCTCGGCGTAGCCCTTGCCCAGCGGGCTCGTGCTCATCCACGCCTCGGCGGAGAAGTCGTCGCTGGAGAAGTAGTAGTCGGACAGGTACGCGCGGGGGATCAACTGTCCGCCGCTCGCTTCATTGCCCCCCTGGATCGCATGGAGCTGGCCGTTCTCCAGCGTCCACGTCCCCGCATGGGCGCTCAGCTCCGCATGGCCCACCACGAAGTCCACGCCCAGGCGCACCCGTCCATCCGGCAGGTCCTCCAGCGTCGAGGTCACGAAGAGGTCCGCATCGGTGTTGGCCGGCCACGGTTTGTCCACCGGCACCGCAACCAGCCGCGGACCCCACGAGCCGAGCACCACCTTCTTGTCGCCCCACTGGAGAAGCGTCGCCGGGCCCAGCACCCTTCTCGCCCCGGCGAAGATCACCACCATCCCACCCAACACCGTCAGCGCCACCCGCATCGTGCGCCAGCCCGACCGCAGCCGGCGGCGCACCGGGCTGAGCGACTCGGCCCGCGCCAGAGCCGGCGGCAGCGAGATGCTCGACACGAGCGCCTCGAGCGCCTGGCACACCTCGGCGGCCCGCGCATAGCGCGCCTCGGGCTCGTTCTCCAGCAGCCGCGCCACGATCTCGTCCACCCGCGAGTCCAGCCCCGGCACGCGCTCGGATGGCAGCTTGAAGCGCCCCACCGGCAGCTCGCCGGTGAGCATCTCGTAGAGCACCACGCCGAAGGAGAACAGGTCCGCGCGCCCGTCCACGCTCTTCGCGTCCCGGCGCTGCTCCGGGGCCATGTAGTTGAGCGTCCCCATGGCCACCGCAGTGGCGGTGAGCTGCAGCCGCGAGTCCGGACGGCGGATGCCCGCCAGCCCGAAGTCCGCCACCTTCACGTGCCCGCGCCCATCCAGCAGGATGTTCTCCGGCTTCAGGTCGCGGTGGATGATGTCCTTGTCGTGCGCGCACTCGATGGCCCGCGCCACCTGCAGCGCCATGCGCAGGGCCTCGGGAGGCGACAGCTCGCGCATCACCTCGCGCAGCGAGCGGCCCTCCACGTACTCCATCACGAAGTAGTAGTGCTCCCCGGCCACCCCGCGGTCGATGATCTGGACGATGTTGGGGTGGTTGAGCGCCGCGAGCGCCGTGGCCTCCTTGTCGAAGCGCGTGACGAACTCGGGATCCTTCGCCAGCCGCGGCGGCAGCACCTTCACCGCCACCCTGCGGCCCAGGGACTTCTGCCGCGCCAGCCACACCTCGCCCATCCCGCCCCGGCCCAGCACGCGCTCCAGCGCGTAGCCCGGCAACTCCACCGGCGTGCCGGCCGCGCCCTCCCCTTCGAGCACCCGCTGCTCCAGCGCCGTCCCCGCCGAGGGCAACGAGGGGCGCACCAGCGTGGGCGCGGACAACTCGGGATCCTCCTGGAAGGAGGCCGGCCCCATCCGCACCGGGAAGCGGGCCCCGCAGGCACACGTCACCTGGTGACCGTCCGGAAGAGCGCTCACGTCGTGCGCACGCGCACAGCTGGGGCAGTTCAAGGTGTTCATCGCCGCGAGTTGGTGATCTCCAGCCCGTGCACCCGATACGCCCGAACGCCCTTCTCCTTGCCCTTCACCTGGGTGACGGGCAGGGGCTCCGCGTCGAAGCCGCTCCCGGCCTTCTGGATGGTGCTCTGGTTGGCCACCACCTCGCCGCCCCTGGCCAGCCCACACAGGCGCGAGGCCGTGTTCACCGTGTCGCCAATGGCGGTGAACTCATGGCGCTCGGTGCTGCCCATGTAGCCCACGACGGCCTGGCCGGTGTTCACGCCGATGCCCACCTCGATGGGCGGCTTGCCCGCGGCCATGCGCGAGCCGTTGAGGACCTCCACCGCGTCCTGCATCTCCAGCGCCGCGCGCAGCGCCCGCGCCGGATCATCCGGGTGCGACAGCGGCGGCCCCCACACGGCCATCACGCAGTCGCCGATGAACTTGTCCAGGTTCCCCTCGTGGCGGAACACCACGCCCGCCATCAGGGTGAAGAACTCGTTGAGCATCGACACCACCTCCTGCGGAGACTCGCTCTCCGACAGGGTGGTGAAGCCGCGGATGTCCGCGAACAGGCACGTCACTTCCGCCAGCCGGCTCTGCCGCAGGTCCTCGGTCTCGCCGCGGATCACCGCCTCGGCCACCGCCCGCGACAGGAAGCGGCTGAGCTCGGCGCGGGTGACGGCCTCGGCCTGGATCTGCGCCGCCAGCGCCGCGTTCTCCAGGGCGATCGCCGCCTGCGCCGCGATGCCCGAGAGGATGGTCAGGTCCTTCTCCGAGAAGGCGTTGGTCTGCTGGCGCGAGTCCAGGAACAGCACCGCCTCCAGCTGGCCCTTGCACATCAGCGGCACCGCCATGGCCGAGCGGATGCCCTGCGCCACGATGCTCTCCGAGGAGGAGAAGCGCTCGTCGATGATGGCGTCCGCGGTGAGCACCGCCTTGCGCGTCTCGGCCACCTTCTGCAGCACGGTGTCGGACACCATCACGTTGGGCGGGCTGCCCTGCCGGTGCTTCATGGCCACCGGGGTGAACTGGCCGTCCGCGCCCGGCTTGAGCACCACGCCGTGGTCCGCCGCCAGCAGCTGGAAGGCCACCGAGAGGATCTGCTCGAAGAGATCCGCCTGCTTTCCCTGCTGGCTCACCTGACGGTGGAACTCGTAGGCGATGCGCAGCTTCTCGTACTCGCGCTTGAGGGTGGCGAGCTCCTGGATCTGCTCGGCGGGCCGGAAGTTCTGCGGCACCTGCTGATCCATCTGCGCGAGGAACGCGGGGATGGAGTGCGACTGCGCCACCACCGTCACCCGAGGAGCGGCGCGCCCCGGGTTCGCTCCCGGCCCCACCGGAGCGGTCGCCTGGGCCGAGGCCCCGACCACCGTCTCCCCGGTGTAGAAGACGAGCTTGGAGGCTCCCAGGCTGATCTCATCCCCGTCGCGCAGCCGCAGCTCCGCCACGCGCCGTCCGTTGACGAACGTGCCGTTGGAGGAGCCCAGGTCGCGCAGGATGAAGTCCCGCCCCATGCGCTCGATGGTGGCGTGCTCCTTGGAGACCTCTCGGTCCACCAACCGCAGCGTGTTGGAGGGATGCCGGCCCAGGGTCGTCAGCTCCCCGAGCTGGAACTCTCCCGTCGTCCCATCCGGGAACCGCCCCTTGAGGTGCGGCCCCCGAGGACCAGCGGATTTTGAGGATTGGGTGGGGCCTTGACTCACGCGCGAGACCTCGAAGGTCCGAACACCGACATCACCGGCGGGACACTACCAAAGCCGAGGGAGTCCCGGAACCGCCAGGGACGCCTGCCTGGAGAGCGGGCTCAGGTTCTCGGCATCCGCTTTCCCGGGTTTGACGGAGAATCCGGCGAATGTGTCCGGGGGCCCAGGGGCAGGGGGTTCTTGATGGCGAGACCCACAGAGGGGTACAGGGTGACCCCTCCCAGATCGCGCTGCTGGCCGAAGATGACCGGACGGCAGTCGGTATAGCCGGCGGTGAGCTCGGCGAAGAGGTGGACGTACCGGTAGCCCAGGGCGAAGCCCAGGCTGGCGCCATAGAAGTGGCTGGACACCCGGGCCGGCAGCCCCAGGTCGAAGCCCGTCACGTCCTTGCCGGACTGCGAGTAGTCCACCAGCTTCGCGTCCAGTGAGGTGCGGCTGAAGATGTACTTGGGCGCCGCGTACAGCTTGAAGATGTCCCCCAGGTCCATGCTCAGGTAGACGGGGACCTCGAGATCCCACCGGGAGAACTCGTCGATCTTCACGATCTCCAGGGCGTCCAGCACGGGGCTCTTGAAGACGTGCCGGGAGAAGCCCAGGCCGAGCGCCAGATCATAGGACTTGCGCCGGTAGTCGGGCAGGAGCGAGTCCTCGGCATCGCCGCCGTGCGCCAGACGCAGCTTGCCGTCGAACCGGACGGAGGTGGTGCTCAGACGCAGGCCCACGTCCAGGGTGCTGGCCTCCAGCAGGCCGGCGCGGATCATCAGCTCGTTGGCGGGGCCCGGCGGGGCCACCGCGAGCGCCATGCCCACACCGAGCAGCCGCTGGGCCTCCGCCTCGGGCAGATCATAGGGCTGGCCCTCCTCGATGCGCTCCTTGATGGCCCCGCCCTGGTCGATGCCCTCGTCGATCAACGTGCCGAGCTGGCCCACCGGGGCGAAGACGCCCACGGCGCCGGACACCTGGAACTGGCCCCGGGCGAGCGGCTTCGCCGTCTGCAGGGTGGAGAGCGTGGAGGCACAGCCCGTCGTGGCCAGCAGGGCGAGCAGGAGGAAGAATCTCATGACGGGACGGAACGTTACGCCGCCGGATGTCCGGTTGTCAGGCCCCCGGCCATTCGTTCCTTCCTCTGAGGCCGCTCTGGCTGTTAAGGGAGCCTGGTGCGAATCAAGCAGAAACCCGAGGATTTCTCCGTCAAGGAGTCCTACCGCTTCGACGAGGTGGCGAGCGGTCGCCACCGCGTCTACCTGATGGACAAGCAGAAGCTGTCCACCTTTGACGCGGCGGACCGCATCCGCGAGGCGTTCGGTCTCAAGCCGGGCTCCATCTCGTATTGCGGATTGAAGGACAAGCAGGGCCGTACCGAGCAGCTCATCGCGGTGGACGGCGCGGACGTGGATATGCAGGACCCCGACCTGCGCCTGAAGTACCTGGGGCGCACGGACAAGCCCCTGTCGGCCGCCAACATCACCTCCAACCGCTTCGCCGTCACCGTGCGCATGCTGACGGAGGCGTCGATCGGCCCCCTCAACCAGGCCGCCGCGGAGATCAACCGGCTGGGCGTGGTGAACTACTTCGACAGCCAGCGCTTCGGCTCGCTCAAGCACGGCCAGGGCTTCATCGCCAAGGATCTCATCCGCGGCGACTTCGAGGCCGCGCTGCGCAACTACCTGGCCCAACCCTCGGAGCTGGACCGGACCGAGGACGCCAAGGTGAAGGCCTTCTGGCGCGAGAACTGGGGCCGGTGGGACGCGCGCGTGCCCTTCGAGGGCACCCGGAAGTACCACCGCATCCTCAAATCCCTGCGCGAGCACCCCGGCGACTACCTGCGCGCCTTCCTGCAGATCGACGCGTCCTACCGCGCGATGCTGCTCTTCACCTACCAGAGCTACCTGTGGAACGAGGGCGTGCGGCGCTACCTCCAGCTGCTGCTGCCGCGCGAGAACCTCTTCCCCATGAAGTACCAGGCGGGCACCCTGCTCTTCCACCGCGACGCGGACCCCGAGGTGCTCCACCCCCTGCGCGAGTCCACCTTCCCCCTGCTCGCCCCGGACAGCCACTTCGAGGATCCGAAGGTGAAGCAGGCCGTGGACTGGGTGCTCGGCCGGGAGAAGCTGTCCCTGTCGGACCTCCGCGTCGAGGAGGCCCCGCGGATGCTCTACTTCAAGCACGAGGAGCGTCCCACGATCGTCGTCCCCCACAAGCTCGTCATCGGCCGCGTCCAGAACGACGACCTGAACCGGGGCTTCCTCAAGGTCAACATCGCCTTCACCCTGCCCCCGGGTGCCTACGCCACGCTCGTCATCAAGCGGCTCTTCCACTTCGCCTACCAGGAGGAGAGCCCCCAGCAGATCCGCGACTCCTGGCGGACCCCCGTGGAGGACCGGGACGGAGCGACCGCGGACACGGCCTATGCCCCCCGAGGTCCCCGGAGGGCCCCCGCGCCCACGCCTCCCCTCCCTGATGCCCGGCCAGCCGCCAGGGCCGCCCGCCGCTCCCCGGCCGCAGGTGCCGCCCCCACCCCGGGCAGGCGTCCCCAGAGCCGCGAGGCGGTCGACACCCGCCCCTCCCAGCCCTCGCCCAGCTTCCGCGAGCGCCAGCGCCAGAAAAAGGCCGCCAAGGAAAAGGCGCGCAGCGAGCAGGCGGCCAAGCGCCCGGAATCACGGAAGAAGAAGTGACCTTGCCCGCCGATTTCCCCGGCGGTGCAATCGGGGGCCCCATGCTCCGTAGACCAGGGCGTGAACGCTCTCGCCCTCAACGCAGCAGACGTCGCGGACCTCGCCCGAGCCATCGGTATGCTGACGGCCGATGACGCCGCCGCCCCCCCCTGGAAGGCCGATGTGGTGGCCGCCCGGCGGGGGGATCCCTCGGCCTTCGAGTCGCTCGTCCGCAGTGTGCAGCGCCCGGTGTATGGCCTGGCGCTGCGCCTGCTCGGCAACGAAGCCGAGGCTTCCGAGATCGCCCAGGAGGCCTTCCTGCGCGCCTACCAGAACCTGCACAAGTACGACGAGTCGCGCCCCTTCGATCTCTGGGTGATGGCCATCACCCGCAACCTGTGCCTGGACCTGCTGCGCCGGCGCACCAAGGTGAAGACGGAGGAGCTCGAGCCGATGAAGGAGTTCCTCCCCAGCGGCGAGGCCTCGCTCGAGGAGGGCGCCATCGCCCGCCAGGAGCGCCAGTCCCTGGAGGCGGCGCTCGCCACCTTGTCCGCCGACGACCGGGAGGTGCTCGCGCTCTACTACGTGCAGAAGCGCACCACGAAGGAGATCGCCCAGGTCCTGGGCTGCGCGCCCGGCACCATCATGGCGCGCCTGTTCCGCGCCCGGGAGAAGCTCCGCAAGAAGATGAGCCCGGAGGAACCCACATGACCCCCACGACCTGTGAGTGCCCGGACCTCGAGGTGCTCTTCACCGAGTTGGAGGCCGGCGAGGGCCCCGCCCTGGAGCACGCCAGGGACTGCCCGCTGTGCACCGCCATCATCGAGGAGCACCGGCTGCTGGAGAAGGATCTGTACCGGATGGCGGATCCGCTCCCTCCACCGGACCTGGTGCACAAGGTGATGGCGCGGGTGGCCGCCGAGCCCCCTCCCGTGCGCAGCGAGTTGTGGACGGGCCTGTCCATCCTGGCCGCCTCGCTCCTGGCGGGACTCGGGGTGCTGCTCTCCAACGACGCGGCCCTGATCGGAGCCGGCACCGGCCTGGCCCGCTTCCTGGTGGACGGCAAGGCCTGCCTCGAGGCGCTGATGAGTGGAGCGCGCGCCCTGTGGAGTACCGCGGCGGCTCCCGTCGCGGGCGTGCTCGCCTTCCTCCTGTTCACCTCCCTGTTCGGAATCAAGCGGCTGGCCGGAGACGGCCCCACCCCTTCTGAAGCGTGAGTGTCGCCATGAAGATCTCCAAGCGCCTGTTGCTCCCCACCCTCCTGCTCGCATCGCCCCTCGCTCTCGCGCAGACGCCGGCCCCCACTCCCAACGCCGAGGCCCGCGCCCAGGACACCATCAACGTCCAGTTCCGCGGCTCCCTGCGGGACGCGATCCAGAAGATCGCCGAGGAGGGCGGCCTCAACGTGGTCGTCACCGGCGACCTGGACTCCCCCGCCGAGGTCCGCCTGAAGAACGTCAGCGCCGAGCAGGCCCTGCGCACGGTGGCCCGCGCCTACTCGCTGAAAATCGATCAGGACAGCGGCATCTACACCCTGCGCCCGATGACGGCCGACGAGAAGGCCCAGGGCAGCGCGGCATCGATGCCGCCCGCCCCGCCGCTCCCGAGCGCGCCCGCGGTCGTGCCCGTGCCGCCGGTACCACCGGACGTGGCCGACGAGGTGGCCCGGAGCGCGCTGGACGAGGACGAGGTGAAGGAGCGCGTGCGCGAGAAGATGAAGCAGGTGCGGCGCTCCAGCCGGGGCTCGCGCGACGTGGTGGCCCGCGGCCGCTCGCTGGAGGTGAAGGAGGGCGAGACGGTGGACAGCGCGGTCGTCTACGGCGGCAACCTGGTGGTGAGGGGCAACGTGGACGACGACGCGGTCGTCTTCGGCGGCAACCTGGAGGTCACCGGCCACGTGGAGGGTGACGTGCACGCCTTCGGTGGCAACGTGGTGCTCGGCCCGGGCGCCACGGTGGAAGGCGACGTATCGTCCTTTGGTGGCCAGGTCATCAAGCAGGACGGAGCCAGGGTGGAGGGCAGCACCGAGTCCTTCGGCGGCGCCAACATCGGCCGGATGGTGGCCGGTGAGATCAAGGAGAACATCAAGCAGTCCCGGCGGAATGCCTCCTCGGACGAGGACCACGATGAGGAGCGCGAGGAGCGGGGCGGCAACAGCTTCGCGGGCTTCCTGCTGACGTTCGCCATGCTCTTCGGCATGGGCTTCCTGGGACAGCTCTTCTTCCCGGCGCGGATGAAGGAACTGGGCGCGGAAGTCCGGGCGCAGCCGGTGAAGAACGGCGTGGTGGGACTGCTGGGGGCGCTGGCGCTGATTCCCACCCTGCTGGTGCTGACGGTGACGATCATCGGCATCCCGCTGGTGCTCGCCCTCCTCGTCGTGGTGCCCCTGGTGACGGCCATGGGCTTCGCGGCGGTGGCGAGTGAGATCGGCACCCGGCTGCCGGTACCGAGCAGGCGCAAGACGCAGGCGACGGTGCTGGCCCTGGGGCTGTTGATCCTCCTGGTGGTGGGCCACATCCCGGTGCTGGGGGGCATCGTGCTGACGCTGGCGACGCTGGTGGCCCTGGGCGCGGTCATCCGCACCCGCTTCGGCCACCGCCCACGGGGCATGCCGGAGCCCATCATCTCCGACCACATGCCGGCCTGAGCGGCGGCACCCCAGAAACAAAAAGTACCCTTCGGGGGGACGGCACGAGGCGCGGGGCGCTTCGGTCGCCCCCCGAAGTCGTTTCAACCGCGGCGGCCCGGCCACGGCGTCGTGGCCTGCAGCACCGCCTCCTGCAGCGCGTCGGTGCGCAGGTGGGTGATGGCCTGGTAGCCCGGATCGGCCACCATCTGGCTGAAGGCGGCACGGCTCGGGTAGCGCACCAGCAACACCGCGTCCCAGGCCTGCCCGGGCTCGGCCACCAACGCGGTCGAGCCATCCCCCGCGTACACCACCTCTCCGCCCACCTTCTCGAGGAACGGCTGGATGGCGCGTCCGTACTCCGCATAGGACTTCCTGCCGCCCTCCTTGAAGCGCAGCAGGTTCAACATGACGACCGGGCCTCCCGGATCCTCCTGGAGGTAGCTCTTGAGGTCCGAACCACGTGGATCGACGGCCATGGGGCCTCCCTGGAATGGAAAGGCCCGAGGTTACTCGGGTCCACCCGCCAGCAGCACGTGTTGTCTGGTGTCCGGGTGCGCGGGCTCCAGCAGCGAGGTGCCGTAGCGGAGCTGTTTCGCGGCATGCAGACCCGCGGCCCTCAGCACCCCGCGCGGCAGGAGCGACGACAGCCGCATCATCCACCGGTAGATGAAACCCGGGTGCACGAGGGGCTCGGAGCGATCGAAGCCCTCGATGGCCTCGCGGGCGCACTGGGCCGCGCTGATGCGCATCCACGCCGGAGCTCCGCCGACGCGCTCCCGCGTGCCCGCCGCCTCGCTGAATTCGGTGTCCACCGGCCCGGGCGCCACCTGTGTCACCACCACCCCCGTCCCGAGCAGCTCCAACCGTAACGATTCCGTGAAGCCATCCAGGAAGTGCTTGGTGGCGGCGTAGACGGCCAGCCCCGGGACGAACGTCCGCGCCCCTCCGGAGCTGATGTTGAGAATGCCACCGCGCTTGCGCTCCACCATGTGTCGCAGCAACCGGTGGGTGAGCAGCAACGGCGCCGTCACGTTCACCTGCACCATCTGGTGGATGCGCGACCAGCTCTCCTGCTCATAGAGGCTGTAGTCCCCCAGGCCCGCGTTGTTCACCAGCACGTCCACCCGGACGAGGTGCCGGGACAACGAGTCCAGCAGCGAATCCACATCGTCCGGGTGGGCCAGATCGCACCGCTCCACCAGCACCCCCAGGGTCGGGTTGCGCTCGAGTAGCTCGTCGCGCAGGGCCTCCAGACGCTCTTCCCGGCGTGCCACCAGCACCAGCGTCCGGGCCCGCCGGGCAAGCTGGCGTGCGAGCTCCCGGCCAATCCCCGAGGAAGCCCCCGTGATGAGGATGGTGCCGGAATCGATGGGTGGACGCATGCACTCCTCCTTGCCTCGACAACACGGGAAGCTAGGTACACGCTCCGTCCCCCACATGACGCGCCGGGTCGGACGCCCTCCGGGCCACCCCCCCATGGGTTCTCCCCCCCATCGTCCCGTTTGGCTACGAATTCAAGAAATCCAGTGCTCTAATCCAGGACAGGGAACGTCCTCCGGCAAGCGCTGGAACGGACTCGGGTTTTGCCCGGGTTTGTGCAGTCCCTTTACATCTGCAATCCAGAGACAGGTGCGTCCGTGCTCCATTCGCGGCGCGTCACGGGAGCGGCCTCAGAGGGAGAACGGCGGGCGGAGCCGTTGGCACGACATGTGCCATCCGGCATGGCCAGCGCACTCCCGCGCGAAGGAAAACCCCTCCTCCCTATGAACCTGAAGATTGTTCGTGCGTTTCTGGTGGTCGGTCTGACGGGCTGCGGTGCCTCCGAGCTGCCGATGGACGTTCCGGACGCGGAGCTGGGCTCCAACGAGTCCAACGTGATCGTCGGTTCAGTGAACTGGACCGCCGCCACCTCGCTGAGCTCCACCAGCACCGAGCGGGCCCGGTCCAAGGCGGTGGGCTACCTGTCGATCCCCGCCGTGGGCAGCCGCTGCACCGCGTGGCTCGTGGCCGATGACAAGGTCATCACCAACAACCACTGCATCGGCAGCAGCGCGGACGCGGTGGGCGCCAGGGTGTCCTTCAACTATGAGGACGGCGTCTCCTCCACCAGCCGCATCTGGTACGACTGCTCCACGTTCGTGCGGACCTGGACGGCCGAGGACATGACGGTCATCCAGTGCAAGCCGCTCAACGGCTATCTCCCCGGCCAGGTGTACGGGAAGCTCACCGTGGCCAGCGGCAACGCCGCGAACAACTCCGCGATGTACATCGTCCACCAGAACTGCGACTACAACGCGACCCCGGGCTGCGTGCCGACGAAGAAGTACTCGCCCGGCAAGGTGCTCAACACCAACGCGACCAGCAACGAGCTGTCGTACAACGCGGACACGCTGGGCGGCTCGTCGGGCTCGCCGGTGCTGGGCGGCGCGGGCACCACGTACGCGCACCAGGTGATCGGCCTGCACCACGTGGGCGTCGGCTCCAACTACAGCTCCAGCGCCTACAACCGGGGCGTCGAGGCCTCCGCCATCAAGGCGCGCCTGTCGAGCATCGGCCTGTAATCCCGGGCATTCCCACTTCCCCCCCGCATCACCCCTGCATCACCCCCACCCCCACTCAGACGGCGGCTCCTCACGGGGCCGCCGTTTGTTTTTCGCGCGCCCCCACCCGGCGCAAGGCTTGCGCCCGCCCCGCCGCCACACGCAAGAGTTTGCACGCGGACATCCCTCCTCCCAGGAGACTCCCCTGGCACGCTTCTTCCAGCGATGAAGGGTGGAGAAGCCCGCTCCACTCCAGGAGCCGGGCGGTAACGGAGGGAACAGCGATGCCCATGCCTACTCGCATCCTCGTGCCCGTGGACCTGATGGAAGGGTCCCGAGCCATCATCGATTACGCGGTCCAGCTCGCCAAGCCGTTCAACGCGTCCATCGAGGTGCTCCACACCTGGGAGCCGCCCCAGTACGTGGCGCCGGATCTCCTGGTGGCCGCGCCGGGATGGAATCCCCAGTCGCTGGAGAAGACGGCGCTCGGTGCGGCGCGCAAGGAGCTGGAGACGCTCATCGGCTCGTTCAAGGGCGCCGGTCCCCTCACCCAGCGGCTGGAGGTGGGTGAGCCGGCCTCGGCCATCCTCCGTGTCGCCGAGACGGACGGGTTCGATCTGATCGTCATGGGCACCCATGGCCGCCGGGGCCTGCCCAGGCTGCTGCTGGGCAGCGTGGCCCAGAAGGTCATCGCCCGGGCGAGCTGCCCCGTCCTCACCCTGCACGTCACCGAGGAGAAGTAACCGCGGCGGACGCGGGGGGGGCCACGAGCCGCCCTCGCCGCCCCCTCTCCTGTCAGGGCAGGACACGGAAGGGTCACTCCCAAGAGAGCATTCGACAAGCCGGTGGAATCACGAGTAGAGGAGGCGCTCTCCAACGCAGCGATCCAGGAGCGATGCGCCCCATGAATCCGAAGCGAGGCTTTGCCAGCGACAACAACGCGGGAATCCACCCCACCCTGCTCGAGGCCATCGCCCGGGCCAACGTGGGCCACTCCCAGGCCTACGGAAACGACGCGTGGACCGAGCGCGCGGTGGCGAAGTTCCGCGAGCACCTGGGCTCCCACGTGGACGTGCACTTCGTCTTCAACGGCACCGGCGCCAACGTGCTGGGCCTGAGCTCACTCCTGCGGCCCTACCACGCCATCCTCTGCGCCGAGACCGCCCACATCAACGTGGACGAGTGCGGCGCGCCGGAGAAGCTCACCGGCGGCAGCAAGCTCGTGGACATCCCCACCCCGGACGGCAAGCTGACCCCGGCGCTGGTGGAGCCGCGCATCCGCGGCCTGGGGGATCAGCACCACGTCCAGCCCCGCGTCATCTCCATCTCCCAGTCCACCGAGCTGGGCACCGTCTACACCCCCGAGGAGATCCGCGCGCTCGCGGACCTGGCGCACCGCCACGGCATGTACCTGCACATGGACGGCGCCCGCATCTCCAACGCCGCCGCCGCGCTCGGCGTCCCGCTGCGCGCCATCACCACCGACTGCGGCGTGGACATCCTCTCGTTCGGCGGCACCAAGATTGGAATGATGGTGGGCGAGGCCGTCGTCGTCTTCGATCCGAAGCTGGCGCCCGACTTCAAGTTCCTGCGCAAGCAGGGCATGCAGCTCGCCTCGAAGATGCGCTTCGTGGCCGCCCAGTTCGAGGCGCTCCTCACCGATGAGCTCTGGCTGAAGATCGCCCGCCACGCCAACGCCATGGCGGCGCTGCTGGCCCGGGAGGTCTCCTCCATCCCCAAGGTGCGCCTCACCCGGCCCACCCAGGCCAACGGCGTCTTCGCGGCCCTGCCAGCCGAGCTCATCCCCCGGCTGCAGGAGCACGCGTTCTTCTACGTCTGGGACGAGCCCACCTCGGAGGTACGTTGGATGACATCCTTCGACACCACCGAGGAGGACGTGCGCGGCTTCGCCCACCGGCTGCGCGAGCTGGTGGGCGGCTGAGCCGCGCCCGTCCCGTCACACCTCGGGCGGGCGCCTAGAGGTCGCGCTCGCCGAGGTTCTTCGCCCCGACCCACCGCATGCGGTTGAACTTGTCGAGGTTCTTGTTGGCGACGATCTGGAAGCAGGTCGACGAGCCCTGGGCGGCGATCTCCACGGACCAGCCGAGGAACATCTGCCACAGCCGGAACCACCACTCGCCGTAGGTCTTCACCACCTCGGCGCGGTTGGCCATCCAGTTGTCGTACCAGCGCGAGATGGTCAGCGAGTAGTGGATGCCCACGTTCTCCACGCTGTGGATCTCGAACCCGGCGCTCTCCAGGTTGCTCACCACGAACGAGAGCGGCATGGAGGCATCCGCGCCCGGGAAGATGTACTTGTTCATGAACAGGCCCCACACCAGATCCTCCAGGTGGTAGCCCAGCAGGCCCTGCTTGGCGCGCAACCCGGCGATCTGCAGGTAGAAGAGGCCGTCATCCGTGAGCATGTCGTGGACCTGCCGCATGAAGCCCTGGAAGTTCTTCACGCCCACGTGCTCGGCCATCTCCAGGCAGGAGATCTTGTCGTACGGGCCCCGGGGAATGTCGCGGTAGTCCACGGTGAGGATGCGAGCGCGGTCGCTCACGCCCATGCGCGCGATCTGCTCCGTGGCGTACGCGGCGCCCTTCTGCGCGATGGTGACGCCCGTCGAATCGACGCCGTAGTCCTTCGCGACGGTCGCCACGAGCGTTCCCCAGCCACAGCCGATGTCCAGGTAGCGCTCGCCCTTCTTGAGCTGCAGCTTCTCGGCGACCAGCTTCATCTTCTGGTCCTGCGCCTCCTCGAGCGTCTGGTTGGGCGAGGTGAAGAAGCCCGAGGTGTAGATCATCCTCGGCCCGAGGAACCAGCCGAAGAAGTCGTTGCCGCGATCGTAGTGCTCGCGCGCGATGCGGACATCCTGCTCCTGCGAGTGGATCACCACCTCGGGCAGGAAGCGGGTGAACAGGAACTTGAAGTGCTCGGCCACCGGCTTGTAGTCGACGACCTTCTGCCGCTCGCGAATGAACGCGAGGAAGTCACCTTCGATGTCGAGCCGCTGGTGGATGTAATCCTCGATGAGGGTCGCCATGGGAACCTTGCCGGCGCCGTAGCGGGCGCTGATGGAAGGGTCCTTCGGGTTCAGACGGAACGACGTGACAGCGTCCATGCATCCTCCTTGAAAGGCTCGCGTCCTATCGGTTACGGCCGGGCGCGAGGGGCGGACACTCTATGTGCGGGAACGCGACTCCGATACCACGGAGTCCGAGAATTGCGACGCACCGCACCATGAATCGGGCTCGACACCCGGTCTCGGGTGTGAATGGAGCCCGGCAATCGTCCCGGCGGACCTTCGTAGACCCGGATGCGCCGCTCCGAGCGGCCGCTCTCCTGGGGTCCACGAACATGTCCAAGTCCCTGCTGTCCGCCGCGCTCGCCATTCTCAGTCTGCTCGCCGCCGTGCCCACCACCGCCCGCGCGGAGGACGACGCCACGAAGGCGGACAAGGCCGAGCGGCCCACGTGCACCATCAGCGTCAAGAAGGGAGACCTGGTCGCCCAGGGCAAGGACCTGATCGTCGAGGGCAAGGACGCGGTCCGGGACGCGGTGGCCATCGACGGGGACGTGGTGGTCCGCGCGGGCACCTCGGTCAATGACGTGGTGTCCCTGCGCGGCAAGGTGACGGTCGAGTCCGGCGCCCGGGTGGCGGGAGACGTGAGCGCCATCGGCGGGGACGTCCACATCCAGAAGGGAGCCACCATCGCGGGAGACGTGAGCGCCATCGGGGGCCGGATCCGGGCCGACGAGGGAGCCTCCATCGCCGGCGACAAGAACGAGCTCTCCCTCAACATCAATGGGGAGGACCTGTTCCGGAATCTGGTGGGTCACATCATCACTGGCAAGGGCACCACCCACTGCCAGGTGAGGCTCAGCGAGAACTGACTTCGCGCTCCTGCTCCTGCTCGGAGGGGGCCGTGCCGGCGGCGCTCGTGTGCGGCATCAGCGAGGCCCGGAGCGCGAGGATCTGCTCCCGGGCCATCGTCTTGAGCCGCTCCACGTCCGCGAGCGTCATGCCCTGGGTGGAGATGGGCGTGCCCACCGTCACCAGCGCGCGCGCCGTGGCGAAGCGCCACGAGTGCTTGGGCAGCGCCCGGCGCGTCCCGCTCACCGCCACGGGCAGCACGTCCGCCCCCGTCTCGATGGCCAGGCGGAAGGCACCATCCTTGAAAGGCAGCAGCTCGTCCGTCTTCGAGCGCGTGCCCTCGGGGAAGATCATCACCGGCATGCCCTTGTCGAGCCAGCGGGCGCAGGCGGCCATGGCCTCCTGGGCGGAGTCCTTCTCGCCCCGGCGCACGGGGATGTCCCCGGCCAGCCACATGCTCCAGCCCACCACGGGAATCTTGAAGAGCGAGGCCTTGCCCAGCCACTTCATCTCCCAGGGGAGGAAGGAGATGAGGAACGGGTCCGCGTTGGATTCGTGGTTGCTCACCACCACCGTGCGTCCCGCGGGGCGCACCGGCTTGCCGTGCACGCCGAACTTCCAGAAGGGGTTGAGCTTCGCCGCGGTGACGCCGATGAGCCGGAAGGCGCGCCCCGTCACCACCTTGCGCTTGTCGAAGGGCCAGGTGACGACCAGGGGAACCTGGATGCAGAAGCCCGTCAGGGCCACCACACCGGTTTCCAACCACGCGTACATGGAGAGCAGTGCGTTCATGAGGTCCCTCCCGGCCTATCAGCGGCGGACCCTGGGGTCCAGATCCACGCTCACCGGACAGTGATCCGAGCCGAGAATGTGCGGGTGGATGGCCGCGCGTTTCACGTAGGGCATGGCCCCGGGCGAGGCCAGCACGTAGTCGAGCCGCCAGCCCACGTTGCGCTCGCGCACCCCGAAGCGCTGGCTCCACCAGCTGTAGTGCCCCGTCCCCTTCTCGAAGTGGCGGAAGGTGTCCACCCAGCCGGCGCGGATCCACCGGTCGAACTCCTCGCGCTCCTCGGCGAGGAAGCCGCTCGTCTCCCGGTTGTCCCTGGGCCGTGCCAGGTCGATCTCCTGGTGGGCGGTGTTGAAGTCCCCCATCACCAGGAGGCGCTCACCGTCGCGCAGGCCCTTCTCCAGTCTGTCGAAAAGGCGACGGTAGAAGTCCAGCTTGAAGGGCACGCGGCTGTTGTCCCGCTCCTTGCCATTGCCGTTGGGGAAGTAGCAGTTGACCACCGTGAGGCGCCCGAAGCGGGCCACCTGCAACCGGCCCTCGTCGTCCATGTCCTTCACGCCCAGCGCCGTCTCCACGTCGTCCGGGGCCTTGCGCGCGAAGAGGCCCACCCCGCTGTAGCCGGGGCGCACCGCGGACACGAAGTGGGTGGCGCGCCAGCCCTCGGGCGCACGCACCTCTTCCGGGAGCTGCTCCTCGCGGGCCCGCACCTCCTGCACGCCCACCACGTCGGCCTTCTCGGCCGCCAGCCAGTCCAGGAAGCCCTTCTTGTGGGCCGACCTCAGTCCGTTCACGTTCCAGGAGACGATCCGCACGGTACCGCTCTCATTGCCTGACCGGCGCGCGGGGGTCCAGTCCTGACACGCACCGGCCGCCCGCCCGCTTCACGACTCGGAGGAGCCAGACGTCGCCGGGTACGCCGGGCCGACGCCGCAGCGCTGACGGAAGGCACGTACCGCCTCGGCGATCTCCGTGCCCGCCTCCACCAGTCCCGCGTGGCCCGCGTCCTCCACCAGCATCCACTCCGCGGCCGGGAGCCGCTCGCGCATCCGCTCCATCTCGCGCAGCGTCACCAGGAGATCGTTCTTCGCGGCGATGATCTGCGTGGGCACCCGGATGGTGGGCAGCACGTCCCAGGACGGTGGGGCCTCCATCAGGCCGCGCATCATCATCCAGAAGGCCAGCGGATCCATCCGGCGCAGGGCCAGCATGAACTCCAGGATGTCCGCGCGCGGAGCACGGGCTCGTAACAATCCCGTGACACGCCCGAACGGATATGCCAGCCGCGACGAGAGGAACTCGTGGACGAGCGGCGCCACCCGGGGCACCAGCGGTGTCAGGGTCCGGAACGCGCGGGCCAGGGTTGCATGCGCACCCGGCACGGGGATGATCCAGGCGCTCGGATCCGGAGAAGCAGGGCTCCCGGCGATGAACGTCATGGCGGGTACCAGCTCCGGCCTGCGCCGGTAGAGCTCCAGCACCACCCGGACGCCCATGGAGAAGCCCACATGGTGGGGCGGCTGTCCGTTTCCGCGAGCCATCATCTGCTCGGTGACCCGCTCGAGATCATCCACGTGGGCGCGCAGGGCGTAGTCCCCCCTGGCGGACAGCCCGCTCCGGCCGTGACCGCGGTAGTCCCAGTGCACCACCCGGTGGTCCTGCTCCAGGTCCGCGATGATGTATCGCCAGAAGTTCTCCGACGTGCCGATCCCGTTGGTGAGCAGCACCGCCGGGCGGGAGGCGAGCTCCGGCTCCGCCTCACCCTCCGGGGCATGGCCCACATGCGTGTGGTACGCGATGCGGGTGCCATCGGGAGCGGTGACGAAGCGGGTGAGCCGGCGGTAGGGCATACCCGCCCACCATTCGGATGCCCGCTGGCTGTTGCAAGCTCAAATGTTGACCATTTGGTGCCAACGAGGTCCGTGCCTCCGGTGTTGTTCCCTGTCCGATTTCTTCCGGGCGCGGCGTCGCCCTGGCGCATCCTCCTCCTCCCCATGACCCTCTCGGACTCCTCCCCTTCCCTCTCACGCTGGCTGGACCCGCGCCCCTCGGAACCAGGAACGCCTCCCGCGGCGGTGGCCCTGGGCACGATGAACTTCGGGGCACGTACCCCGGCGCCCGAGGCCTCGCGACTCGTGGCCCGGGCCCTGGAGCGCGGTGTGCTCTTCTTCGATACGGCCAACTCGTACGGCAACGGTGAGGCCGAGCGTCTCCTCGGCCAGGCGCTGCGCGGGCGGCGGGCCGGGGTGGGCATCGCCACCAAGGTGGGGCTGGCGCGCATCCGGGGGAAACCCGAGGGCCTGTCCGGAGCCCAGGTGACCCGGGCAGTGGAGGACAGCCTGAAGCGGCTCGGGACGGAGTACGTGGACGTGCTCTACCTGCACGCGCCGGACGCCTCCACGCCGATGGAGGAGACCCTCGAGGCCGTGCACGGGCTGCTGCGAGCCGGCAAGGCGCGGCACTGGGGCGTGTCCAACCACGCGGCCTGGCAGTTGTTGGAGCTGCGAGGCCTGTGTGACGCGCGCGGCATGCCCCACCCGAAGCTGTCCCAGGTGCTCTACAACCCGCTGGTGCGCCAGATAGAGGTGGAGTACCTGCCCTTCACGAGGCGCTACCCCATCCACACCACCGTCTACAACCCGCTGGCCGGAGGACTGCTCTCCGGGCGCCACACCCCGGGCGGCCCCATCCCCCCGGGCTCGCGCTTCGACGGCAACCGCCTCTACCAGCGCCGCTACTGGTCCGAGCGCCTCTTCGAGCTGGCCGGGCGCCTGCGCGACGTGGCGGAGGCGGCGGGCCTCACGCTGGTGGAGCTCGCCTACGGTTGGCTGGCGAGCCGCCCCGGGGTGGACTCGGTGCTGGCGGGCCCGGGCTCGGTGGAGCACCTGGACGCGGCGCTGGACGCCTGCGCGAAGCCCCTGCCTCCCGCGGTCGCCACGCGCGTGGACGAGGTGTATCGGGAGTGGCTCGGAACGGACGCCACGTACGCGAGGTGAGCATGCTGACGGTGGACGCGGAGACCTTCGATATCGCCGGGCCACTGGCGCACTACGCCGAGCACGGCTACGCCCGCCTGGGCCGGCTGCTCAGCGTGGAGGGCCTGGAGGCGCTGCGCGAGCGCGCGGATGATCTGATGCTGGGCCGGGTGAGCTACCCGGGCTTCTTCTGGCAGATGGACGCGCCCACGGGCCGCTACGAGGACGCGCCGCTGGGCCTGGGCTGGCAGGGGCCGTCGCTGGACTACCGCAAGCTGGAGAAGCTGGAGAAGGATCCGCGCTTCCTCGCGTGGATGGAGAACCCGCTCTTCGAGCGCCTCGCCCGGGCGAACATCCCGGGGGACATCACCCTCTACCGGGCCATCCTCTTCCACAAGGGCCAGCGCGGCGGGAGCGAGCTGCCCTGGCACCAGGACGGGGGCCGGCTGTGGGGCCTCACGAAGGATCCCGAGCTGCAGCTGTGGACCGCGCTGGACGATGCGCCCCTGGACGGAGGCTGCGTGGAGGTGGTGCCGGGAAGCCACCGCTGGGGGCTGGCCACGCCGCTCGGAGGGGTGGTCCCACCGGACCAGGTGGCGGCACGAGGAGCGGACAGCCTGGCGGTGCCGCTGCCGGTGGAGGCCGGCGAGGTGCTGCTGCTCCACAATTACGTGTGGCACCGCTCGAAGCCCAGCCACACGGGCCAGCGCCGGCGGGGATTCTCCGCCTGCTACATGAGCGCGGAGACGCGCTGCGTGCGCAAGAAGAAGGCCCCGCGCGACTTCTTCCCACTCTTCCGCCGAGCCTCGCTCTGAGGCGCCCTACACCGCCTTCAGCTTCTGGCGGAGGGCGGGCAGGCTGATGCGGAAGACGCTGCCCTTGCCCATCTCACTGGTGGCGGAGATCTCCCCGCCGAAGCCGGTGATGATGCCGTGGCAGATGGAGAGGCCGAGCCCCGTTCCCACGCCCACCGGCTTGGTCGTGTAGAAGGGATCGAAGATGCGGCTGAGCACCTCGGGGGACATGCCGCACCCGGTGTCCCTCACCTCGATGATGGCGTGGTTGCTCTCGGTGCGCAGGACGACGCGGATCTCGTTCTTGTCCGGCTGCCCGGCGCTGATCGCATGGGCGGCGTTGATGAGCAGGTTGAGCACCACCTGGCCGAACCGGGCCTCGCTGCCCTCCACGAGCGGCACCTCGGACATCTCCTTCACCACGGTGGCCCGGTGGCGCAGCTCGCCGCGGGCCAGCGCCAGCGCCGAGTCGATGACACGCCGCAGATCCACCGCCGTGGGCTGCTCCTCGTCGCCTCGCGAGAACGTCTTCAGATCCTGGACGATGAGCCGCACGCGGTTGACGCCCTCGTTCGTCTCCTCCAGCACCTCCTCCAGCTCGTCCAGACGCCCCGGAGGCAGCAGCCCGGCGATCGCGTGCAGCTCCTCGGTGAGGAAGGACAGGTTGGAGATGACGAACGCGAGCGGGTTGTTGATCTCGTGCGCCACGCCCGCGGCGAGCGTACCCACCGAGGCCAGCCTGTCGGCGACCACGAGCCTCGCCTGGATCTGCTTGCGCTCCGTCAGGTCGCGCGCGCTCACCAGCGTGGCGGGCTGACCGGCGAAGACGAGCCGCAGGCTGCTGATCTCCGCCGTCAGCACGCCCCCATCCGGAGGCAGGAAGCGGATCTCCCGGACGCGGTGGGCGCCCCGTCCGGGCAGACCATCCAACATGCCCACGGCGGCGGCGCGATCCTCCGGGTGCACGAAGTCCAGCAGCGAGCGGCCCACCAGCTCGTTGCCCTTGAGGCGCAGGAAGGAGCACGCCGACGGGTTGACGTAGAGCAGCGGCCCGCCGCGGTGCACGAAGATGGCCTCGGGCGAGCCCTCGATGAGGGCGCGGAAGCTCTCCTCGGAGCGGCGCAGCGCCTCCTCGGCGGCCTTGCGCTCGGTGATGTCGAAGGACACGCCCCCCAGGAAGCGCCGGCCCGAGCTGTCGCGGGCGATGAACCGGTAGGTGAGGAACTGGCGCGGCTCGCCGTCCGGCGTGGGGATCATGCTCTCGGAGACCGAGGGCTGACCGGACTTGAAGGCCTGCTCGTCCTGCTCCTGCAGGTGGGCCACCGTCTCCGCGGGCATGAGCTGCGCGTCGGGGATGGTGCTCACGTCCGCGCCGGGCGACAGCCCGAAGAAGCGCCGGAAGGGCTCGTTGACGAAGACGCGCCGGCCCGACTCGTCCTTCATGTACGCCAGGGCCGGGTTGTTGTTGAGGAAGGAGTCGAAGAGGTGCTGGCTCTCCTGGAGCGCGGTGACGATGGAGGCCACCTCCGTCATCAACGCCTGCTTCGCCGCGTGCTCGGCGGCGTTGCCCATGGCGGCCCCGAGCAGCCCGGCCATCAGCTCCAGCGTGCGCTCGTCCGAGTCCACGAACGCATACGGCACCTGCGAGGCGATGCTCAGCACGCCCACCGTCTGGTTGTCGCGCTTGAGGGGCACGTTGAGCATCGAGCGGACCTTCTGGCTGCGCGCCACCTTCAGGTTGACGCGCGGATCCCGCTCGGTGTCGTCCGTGCGCATCACCTCGCCACGCATCACGCTGGCGCCGGCCATGGTGCTGTTGATGGGGATGCGCACGCCCTCGAACTGCTTCGAGAAGCCCGTGGCGATGCGGTAGTACATCTCCTCGCCCTCGATGATGCCCACGGCCGCGCCACCGGCGCCGCAGAGGATCATCGCCCGCTCGGCGATGAGCCGCATCACCACGTCGAGGTCCAGGCCCGCCAGCGCGATGTCGTTCTGCGTCTGGATGATGGCCGCCAGCCGCTCGATCTCCCCTCGCGCGGACTCCTCGTGCGACTGCCGGCGCATGAAGGCGTAGCAGCGCCGCTCGAAGAGGGCGATACGGGCGCGCACGTCCACGGGGTTGAAGGGCGCCGTCAGGTAGTCGTCCACGCCGATCTCCATCAGCGGGGCGATCTCCTCATCGGACAGGTTGGCCACCATGCCGAGCACGGACACCTCGGCGGCGCGAATCTGCGCGCGCAGCCGGTTGAACCACTCGGATTTCTCGCGGACCTGCTCGGCCCCGACGACCAGCACGTCCACCAGGGAGATGGTGGCGGCCGTCACCTCGGGACCCGAGGCAACCACGACCTCGTGACCCATCCGGGTGAGCTCCGCCCCGATGGGGTGGTCACCGTCGCGACTGAGGAGGAGGAAGCGCATGGAGGCTGGATCGGATTCTGAGGAAACAGAAGATTGCTAGATCGAGGCCCTTCTGGTCCACCAGGAGCACCCGATTCCGGGGGAACCCCTCTCCTGTTGGACGCAAGCCTACTCTCGTTCGCGCCTCATGGGGGAGAGCTGGGAGGGGCGAAGGGGGAGCCATGGCTGGTCGGGGGGGCTACGGGCGACCCCCATTATTGCCACGTGTCCAACGTTTGTGCGACCTCCACGTGCTCAATGGTGGTCGCCGGAAACAGGGGGCACGCCGAGGCCCCTGGCATACGAGCGGAGAACCATTATTTCACCCGGGTTGTGTCTGTGCGTGAGCGGGCAGACACGGGGTGTTCGGGGCGGGATGGGCCGGGGGGTAGGTCACAGATGAAGTACGGCATCGTGGTGGGACTGTGGATGGTGGCGCTCGGCGCCTGTCAGGTGGCGGCGTTGCCCCAGGTGGCCGACGTGCGGAAGCCGGTCTCGACCTCCGAGCTCCTCGACCCGGGAGCCCTCACGGTCATGACGCGGGTCCTCTCTCCGGGGAGGAACCTGGAGCGGATCCTGGAGGCCCCCACCGCGGCGGAGCTGCCGGCACGGGCCGCGGAGGTATTTGGCGCGCTGCGCCAGGAGGACGTCTCCACCCGGGTGCGGAGGCTGGCGGATGAAATCCAGTACGCCCGGCCACACCTCATCGGGCTGCAGCAGGTGGCCCAGGTGCGGCTGCAGAGCCCGGGGGACGCCATCTTCGGAGGCACGCGGCCCGCGCTGACGGTGTACCTGGACGTCCTGCCCGTGTTGCTGGGCGAGCTGGAGGCGCGCGGGCTGCACTACCGGGAGGTCGCGCGGGTGCGCAACGCGGACGAGGAGGTGCCCCTGCTCACCAGCGCCGGGCCCACGTTCGACGATGTGCGGCTGACGGACTTCGACATCATCCTCGCGCGGGCGGACGTGGAGGTGAGCGGAGTCCGGGGGGGCAACTACCTGGCGCACCGGAAGGTGTCCCGCCCCGGACTGGAGCCGGTGGAGCTGCGCAGGGGCTGGGCCTCGGTGGCGGCGACGGTGGAGGGCCGGAAGTACCGGTTCGTCAGCACGCACCTGGAGCCGGCACCGGACGACGAGGGGCTGCGCGTGCAGCTGGCGCAGGCCGAGGAGCTGATTCGTGCCCTGCGGGGCGAGTCACTGCCGGTGGTGCTGGTGGGGGACTTCAACACGCCGGCGAACCTGGGATTGATGGGGGCCCCCACCTACCGGGAGCTGCTGCTGGCCGGTTACGTGGACGTGTGGACGCGCCGCCCGGGGAGCGCGCTCGGGGCCGGCGCGGACATGCCGCTCGAGCTGCCCTCGCTGGCGGAGCGCCTCAACCTGGTGCTGGTGCGCAACCCCGTCGCACCGGGGCTCCGAAGGGTCGGCCCCGTGCAGGCCTATGGAGTGGGCGGCGCGCCGAAGAGCCAGGCCGGAGTGGTGGCGCGCCTGAGGATGTGACTCAGCCCTGCAGGTCCGCGAGCGAGTCGTAGTCGTAGTGGTTGGCGGCGCCGAAGGGAGCACCGAGGGCGAGTGGATCGAGCACCCGGCGCGGGGTGACGGGCGTGGGCTCGCGGAACACCGAGTAGAGGGTGTCGTCGATCCGGTGGAAGGCCAGGTTGTTGGATGCACTCTGGGCGGGGACGTAGGGGGCGTTCGGGTAGCGGAGCTGCCAGGCGCGCCAGATGCGGTCCACGTTGCAGTGGTGCAGATAGAACATGGGATCGTTGGGCGAGGTGCTGTCGACCATGTCGCCGCCAATCCAGACATGCACGACATTGTGGATCCGCGCCGGCCCCTCCCATCCCTCCAGGTAGTTGCGGAAGCCCGAGGAGAAGCTGTTGTACGGAGGGGCGTCATACAGGACCTGATCGCGCAGGACCGTGCGGATCGCGTCGCGCGCTGGCAGCGGACCGCCCAGCGTTCCAAGGGAGCGCTCGAGAGGCCGCGGCCGCGCCAATCGCGTGAGTCCGCGCTCCGAGGGGACGATGCGGACCTGCCAGACGTCGGGCATCATGAAGCGTCCCATGGCGTCCTGGCTCCAGATGGGGGACAGCCTGGGAGCGGAGAGCGCCGCATCCGCGGACCAGTCCCAGTAGGGCAGCCGGAAGTCGGGGGCGCCCAGCGCGGTGATCATGTACCCCTCGAACCGCAGCAGGAAGTACCGGTGCCACGGCAGGAAGGAGGGACCCGAGTGGGCCGAGTTGCGATCGCGCTGCGTGGGTGGCGTGAAGAGCATCATCGACTGGTGGTGCCACGCCACGAAGAAGTCATAGATGGAGAGCCCCTGCTGCCCCGGCCAGGGGAAGCGGGCCGGATCCTTGAGCGCCAGCACGCCGTCGATGAACTGCTGCCCGACGCCCTCGTCCGAGAGGATGTTCCGGCGAATCATCGCGCACCTCCGTGCGTGTGCTCATGCTCAGGCGCCCCCTCGAACAGGTGGGGCATGCGCGTGAGGAGGTGGCGCACGAGCTCCAGGGCCGACGCGAAGGTCAGGTAGGGGCACAGGTGGGACCAGAGCTGTCCCTCCTCATCCACCATCATGTGGAGGGTGATGGGGCGCCCATCGACGCGCACCTCGTACGTGGTGGTGATGGAGATGCTGCGCCCCTGGTGCTCGAGCGTGCGCACGCTGCGCGCGAGCCTCTCGTGCGAGTGCTCGACGTAGGCGGGATACTGCTGACGTATCCACTCCGGATGCTCGAGGCCCGGGGTGAACGGATCGAACTCGAGCGGGGGGATGCGGTACGCCCCGGCTCCCGTCGTGGAACCCCGGCGTGCTGGCTTCCCCTGCCCTGCCTGTCGCTTCTTCCTGGCCGCCATCGGTGTCTCTCCCAACGGAACGTCATCCCTCCCCCTCTGCGCCCGTGGGACAGAGGGGGCTCGCGCGTTTTGTGACGCCGTATGGGTGGTCCCTGATTACAGTCACGCCCCGTGAGCGCACCGTCCGGAGTCCTGGTCGCCGAGCAACCGCACTACCTGCCGTGGCTGGACTTCTACGAGCAGGTGGCGAGGGCGGACACGCTGTTGGTGCTGGACAACGTGCAGTGGCTGAGACGGGGCTGGCAGCGAAGGGCACGCGTGGCATTGCCTCCGGGCACTCCCCTGCCCCCTCCGTCCGAGCCCGCCTTCCAGTGGCTGACGATTCCACTGGAAGGAGCGCACCGGGACACGCGGATCTCCGAGCTGGCGGTGGACACGAGCCAACCGTGGACGCGCAAGCACCTGACCACGCTGACGACGTTGTACGGGAGGAGGCCGTACTTCCGCAGCCAGGTGTTACCGAGACTGGAGGGCTTCTACGAGGAAGCAGCGAAGGAGCGGGGGCCTGGCTCCCTGCTGCGCACGCTGCTCTCGAGCATGGCGCTCTTCCACGAGCCGCTGGGACTGAAGCCGCGGGTGGTGCTGGCGTCGACGCTGGACCGCTCTCACCCGGACAAGACGGGGCGGCTGGCGTCGTACTGCACGCAGCTGGGAATGGACACGTACTACTCGGCGGTGGGCTCGCTGTACCTCCGGCCGGGCCCCTTCCGGGACGCGGGGGTGCGGCTGCTGTGGCAGAAGTTCCGCTACCCCTCCTACGACCAGGGCCGCAAGGGGGAGCGCTTCGTGGTGGGCCTGTCCATCGTGGATGTCCTGTCGAACGTCCCGGTGGAAGAGGTGCGCGGGTGGCTCGAGCCCAACCCGTGGGGGCCCTTCGCGAAGTAGGCCTCGCGGAAGACGCAGCACCGCCCTCGGAAATCCGAGGCCCCCGCCCGGGGCTCGACACCCCAAGTCCTTGAAGTCCCTCACTGCCGGCGCGTGCATGGGCCTTGCTTCCTGGCCGCGCGCACACGCAGTCGAGGAACAAGACATGACTTCACTTCATCGTTGGTTGGCCCCCTCACTCGCCGCAGTGTTGGGACTCACGGGCTGCTCCTCCCCCAATTCGCCGGGCTACGAGGAACTTGAGCCGCCGGGAGAGCTCGTCGCCTCGGACAAGGAGCGGGAGACGACACCGAACGTCCCGGATGAGGACTTCGCGGCGCTCGTCGCCGGGAACACCGACTTCGGTGCCTCTCTGTACCGGGAGATCGCCGAGCCGGGAGAGAACCTCTTCTTCTCGCCGTTCAGCATCACCCAGGCCTTCGCCATGGTGTACGCGGGCGCCCGCGGAAACACCGAGACGCAGATGGCCCAGGCGCTCCATTTCACCCTCCCCCAGGAACGGCTCCATCCCGCCATGAACGCACTGGACCTGTCGCTCCAGTCCCACGCCGGAAAGCCGGGAGAGGACAAGGGCACTCCCCCCACGTTCCGCGTGGTGAACGGCGCCTGGGGCCAGAAGGGGCTCACGTTCGAACCTCCGTTCCTCGACGTGCTCGCCCAGCACTATGGCTCCGGGATGCGCGTGGTGGACTTCTCCGCCGAGCCCGACGCCATCCGCGACAGCGTCAATGACTGGGTCCAGCGCCGAACGGAAGGCCGCATCCATGAGCTGTTCCCCCCCGACATGGTGACCCGCGACACGCGCCTGCTGCTCGCCAACGCCCTCTATTTCAAGGGCGCGTGGCGCGAGCCCTTCTTGCCCGATGCGACCCGGCCCGCCCCCTTCCACCTGCTGGACGGAAGCACGCGGCAGGTCCCGATGATGAGCACCACGGGCTCGTTCCCGCACATGACGGGCGATGGCTTCGAGGCCGTCGCGCTCCCCTACGTGGGGCAGGCCTTCCGCATGCTCGTCATCGTTCCCGGCCAGGACCGGTTCTCGGAGATCGAGTCACGGCTCTCGGCGAGCTTCCTGGACAGCGTCCGGGCGGGGCTCCAGCCCAGCTACACCATCCTCAGGTTTCCGAAGTTCGAGGTGAGGCAGGAGGTCCACCTCCCCAAGTCCATGAAAGCGCTCGGCATGGAGGACGCCTTCACCAAGAGCGCCAATCTGTCGGGCATGACGCAGCAGGAGGCCCTCATGCTCACGGGCGCGATGCATAAGGCCTTCGTGTCCGTGGACGAGCAGGGGACCGAGGCCGCCGCCGCCACCGGGATCTCCGGCGGTCCGACCTCCGCACCCAAGCCCACCACGGTGAACCGCCCGTTCCTCTTCCTCATCGAGGACGTGGAGACGAAGAGCGTGCTCTTCCTCGGGCGCGTCGTGAACCCCTGAGATGAACCGGGGCGGGCCCGCCATCAAGACGGGCTCGCCTCACCCCGCTCAGCGCGACTCCTTGTCGAACCGGACGAAGTAGCTGCGCACCGCCGAGTCGATCAGATCCTGCTCCAACTGCGGAGGCATGCCGCGGTAGTGCGCCATGTCGATCACCTGATCGAGCAGATCTCGCGGCTGGCACGCGGCGAAGCGGCGGCCCATGGGCTTGTAGTGGGTGTCGATGAGGTACTGCACCATGTCCGCGTCGTAGGCCACGCCCCGCTTGCGGCACATGACCTCGAAGATCTGATGGAAGAGATCCTCGTCGGGAGGCTGGACCTCGAGCTTGTAGCGGACGCGGCGCAGGAAGGCGTCGTCGACGAGGTCGCTCGGCTCGAGGTTGGTGGAGAAGGCGGCGAAGACGTCGAAGGGGACCTGGACCTTCTTGCCGGTGTGGAGCGTGAGCATGTCCACGTCGCTCTCGAGCGGGACGATCCACCGGTTGAGCAGATCCTTCGGGGAGACCTTCTGCCGCCCGAAGTCGTCGATGAGCAGCATCCCGTTGGTGGCCTTCATCTGGAAGGGAGCCTCGTAGTACTTGACCTCGGGCGAGTACACGAGGTCGAGCATCTCGAGGGTGAGCTCACCGCCCACGACGACGAGCGGCCGGCGGCAGCGGACCCAGCGCCGATCATAGGGCTGCGTGCCCTCATCATCCTCGATGGGCTTGTGCAGGATGCTGTCGTAGATGCGGACGACGAAGTCGTCGATGAGGATGGCGTGGGGGATGAAGATCTCCCCATCGAAGCAGTTGACCATGCCCTGGCAGATGGCCGTCTTGCCGTTGCCGGGGGGCCCGTAGAAGAAGATGGCGCGGCCCGAGTTCATGGCCGGGCCGATGCCGTCGAAGATGTAGTCGCGGATGATGAGGTCGCCGAACTTGTCCTCCATCCGCTGGCGGGTGATGCGGTTGCCGCGGACGGTCTGCTTCTTCACGACCTCGATCCACTCCTGGAGCGAAACGGGGGCGGGGCCGTTGTAGCGGTTGCGATCGAGGATCTGCCGCAGCACGTCCGTGGCGAACGTGGTGAGCTGGTAGATCATCGTGGACTTGCCCACGCCCGAGCCACCACCGCCGCGGATGTCGATGTACTTCTGGCGGCGCAGCCCCTCGACGACCTCATCGATGATGGCGGAGGGCAGCTTGAGGCGGTTGGCGATGTCCATGCCCCGCATCTCGCCGGCGAAGAAGATGGCCTTGAGGACGAGCTCCTCCACCATGGTGGCGGTGAGGCCCGTGTCCGCGAGCGTGCGCGGCTGGGGGGGCCAGAACCCCGTGGAGCCGGCCGCTCCCCCACCCTCGCCCACGGCGGCGCGGCGCATCGTGCCGGTCATGCGGCGCTCGGCGACCGGGACTCCGGACGTGGGACGGCGCGGCTCGACGGAGACGGGAGGCAGCTCCGACGTGGGCACCGGCGGGGCCGTGCGGCGCTGATCGACGATCACGGACGGCAGGTCCAGGGTCGGCACCGGTGGGGCCGTGCGCTTCTCCAGGGGCACCGAGGCCAGGTCCATGCCAGGCACGGGCGAACCCGAGCGACGCAGCTCCCCGGGAACGGGAGGCAGCTGCTCCGTGGGGAGGTTGGAGATGACGCGGCGGGCCTCGGGGCTCGGAGGGCTCGGGGCGCGACGCTCGAGGAACGGGCTGGGACCGATGGGACGGCGCTCGGGGGACGCCGGGGGCCGCGCCGGACCCCCGGGAGCCTGCCCGGGAGGCACTCGAGGCCGGGGAGGCGCGGAGAGCACGTTCGCCGGGGGGGTGATGGGGATCTCCCGAGGTGTGACGGTGCGACCGCTGTCGGTCTCGAATTCGGGGGACTCGAATGGAGGGGGATTCGCCCCCGGCCTCCGCTGCTCGGCCATGCTCGCTCCGGGTTGGGGCGGCCGAGTCTAGCAGCAAGTGCCGTCCCGAGCCCGCTCGATGCTAGCTTGCCCGGTATGAGCTTCTTCCAGGATCCCCCGAGGCTTGGAAACCAGTACGACGACGATGCGCTCCTCCGGAGCTATCTCGAACGGGTGCTTCCACGGGACATGCGGACCGGGCTCGAGGACGAGCTCCGTGAGCTGGGCGAGCTGGGAGGCGGGTACTACTACGAGTATCAGCTCAGGGACCGGCTGAACGAGCCGGTGCTGACCCAGTGGGATCCGTGGGGCCACCGGGTGGACCACATCGAGGTGTCGCCTCTGTGGAAGGAGGCGGAGACGCTGACGGCGAAGCGGGGACTGGTGGCGGTGGCGTACGAGCAGAAGAACGGAGACCGCTCGCGCATCCACCAGTTCGCGCTGAACTACCTGGTGCAACCGTCGCTGGACGTCTACTCGTGCCCGCTGGCGATGACGGACGGGGCGGCGAGGACGCTGCTCGCATTGGGGAACCCGGAGCTGATCCAACGCACCCTGCCCCACCTGACGTCGAGGGACCCGAAGACGTTCTGGACGTCGGGGCAGTGGATGACGGAGCGGACGGGCGGCTCGGACGTGGGGCTGACGCAGACGGTGGCGAGGCAGTCGCCCGAGGGGTGGAGGCTGTACGGAACGAAGTGGTTCACCTCGGCGACGACGGCGCAGATGGCGCTGACGCTGGGGAGGCCGGAGGGGAACGGACCCGGGGGCAAGGGACTGGCGATCTTCTACGTGGAGACGCGAGGGGCGGACGGGAAGCTGAACGGGATCCAGATCAACCGGCTGAAGGACAAGCTGGGGACGAGGAAGGTACCGACGGCGGAGCTGACGCTGGACGGGACGCTGGCGGTGCCGGTGGCGGGGCTGACGGACGGCATCCGGAACATGGCGTCGATGCTGAACGTGACGCGGACGTGGAACGCGATGGGCGCCGCGTGGAGCATGAGGCGGGCGCTGGCGCTTTCGAGGGACTACGCGAAGCGGCGGGTGCAGTTCGGAGCGCCACTATCGGAGAAGCCTCTGCACGTGGACACACTGGCGGGTCTGGAGGCCGAGTTCCACGGAGGCTTCCTGCTGGCGTTCCGGGCGGTGGAGCTGCTGGGGAAGATGGAGGCGAGGACGGCGACGGAGGAGGAGCTGCTGCTGCAACGGCTGGTGACACCGCTGGCGAAGCTGACGACGGGGCGGCAGGCGGTGCACGTGACGTCGGAGGCGGTGGAGAGCTTCGGGGGAGCGGGCTACGTGGAGGACACGGGGCTGCCGAGGGTGCTGGCGGACGCGCAGGTGCTGTCCATCTGGGAGGGGACGACGAACGTGCTCTCGCTGGACACGCTGAGGGCGATGGCGAAGGGCGGCGCGCTGGAGGCACTGTACACGGACGCGGAGCGGCGACTGGGGACGGCGAAGGACGCGGGCCTGAGGCCGTGCGTGACGGCGGCGCAGGACGCGCTGGAGAAGGCGCGGACGTGGGTGATGAAGGCGATGGAGAACCCGGCGGCGGTGGAGGCCGGGGCGAGACGGTTCTCACTGACGCTGGGCCGCACCTACGAGCTGGCGCTGTTGGTGGAGCACGCGCAGTGGTGCCTGGACAACGGGCACGGCCCGAGGGCCATGGCGGCGGCGCGGAGGCTCATGCGCAACGGCGTGGACCAGATCGCCGACATGGACCTGGACGACGCACGGCTGCTGGTGAGCTGATGCTCGCCCCTCAAGGCGTAGGTTGGAACACCGCTGCCGGCCGTGCTCCCTCTCGCACGAAAGCCATCAGCTCCTGGAGGATGGCCGGCCGGTCGAGCACGTCATTGTGACGCCTTCCCTCGAGGATGCGCGTGGTGGCATTCGGGAGCAGGGTTCCCATCCGCTGCCCCATGTCCACGGGAATGACCTCATCCCGAGTCCCGTGAACGATGAGCACCGGCTGTTTCAATCCAGGTGCCTTGGCTGCGCTGTCGAACGGATCCTTCACGAGCAGGCGCGCGGGGAGCCACGGGAAGAGCCGCGCTCCCACTTCCACGATCGAGGTGTAGGGCGTGATGAGCACCAGCCGCGTACCGTGGCCCCGCTTCGCCATCTCCACCGCCACGCCCGAGCCCAGGGACTGTCCCTGGAGCACCGTGTGCTCTCGAGGCACGCCCAGTTCTCGATACAGGTGCTCCAACGCGACCTCCGCCGCCGCGTAGATGCCCGTTTCGGAAGGCTCCTGCCCCATCGCGAGCCCGTAACCCGGGTACTCCACCGCGTAGAAGCCGAGCCCCGCCTCCTGGAAGCGCTGCGCCAGCCACTGCTCGTCCGCGAGCTGCTCGCCGTTGCCATGGAAGTGCACCACCGTCGGGGCCCCCGCTGGCGCGGACACGTGCAACGCGAACACCGTCGAGCCCTCCGGCCCGGGGATGCGCAGGAGCGTGGCTCCGGGCAGCGCCGGCTCGCGAGCCCCCGGTGGCACCGGGAACACCAACCGCCGCTGGTTGACGAACACCAGCACGCAGAGTCCCACGTACGCCATGACCAGTACGGCCACCACCAGGAGCAGCATCCGCCTCGCCCTTCGAAGACGACCCATGGCGGAACCTTAACGCACTGCCCGCGTCCGACGTACCGCGCGATGACGTGCTCCAGAATCCGCTCCGCAGCCGCCGGCTCCACCTCGAACCGCTTGCTCAGCCACGCCTCGACCAGACAGGCCACGTCGAACTCACGGTCCTCATCGGCGAGCTCTCCCTTCACGGGGGCCGAGCCACACCGGCCGCAGCACCGTCACATCGAGCAGCACCGTGAGTCCCTCCAGGAGCACGGAAGGAATGTAGGCCGAGAGCCCCTGCGTGCGACCCACCGACTCGGCGTAGTGATGAAGCGCTTCCTGTAGCGCCTACTCGCCCGGGGTTGGCTCACCCGGGACACCGCCCGGCTCCCTGATGCCCCACCCCACCGGAACGAGAGCCGCACCCGGGTGGATTCATGGCTCCCCTCGAAGCTCCAGGGTGAATGGAGTGGGAGGGCCGGCATTGAGAGCCGTGCGGCGTAGTCCACGAGTCCGCGCTCGCAACGGTGGTGGGCCTCTGCCTGGTGCACGTCGTCGCGCAGCCGGAAGGAGACATGCTCGTGCAGAGCGGCCAGCTCCTCCATCCGCAACGACAATCCCAGGAGGGAAAACCGGGGCCGCTCGAAGATGGAGGGATCCTGCACGAAGTGGATGCGCGTGCCGCTGGATGACAGACGCCCCTCTTCCGTGACGGGAACTTCTTGGACCGAGCCCACCGGCTCTCCGCACCGAAAGGCCTGCCGCCAGGTCCTCCCGCCGGAGCAAAGAGAGACATCGAGCTCCGAAGCGGGCGCATTGACGATCGCGAGATCTTCGTAGGGCGACACCAGGATGGACGTCTCGGGCGCACCGTCCGGACGGGGAGCACGATGGTCGGTGTCAGCCGGCGTGAACAGGCGAGCCAGCGAGTCCCCAGGAGGCTCGGACACGAACCGTGACGGCCACAATGGCCCGTTGAAGGAGAACGAGCAGGAGCCGTCGCTCCCGAAGTGGAGGATCACTTCGCCACCGCGACCTTCGCTCGCGGCGAGGGCCCCCGCTTCCAGCAGGAGCAGCGGCAACCGGTGGAGGCCGTAGCCGCCCGTACCTCCCACGTACATACCGGGCCGCTTGCGGATCTGCCGAATGAGGGCACTCGAAGCGCGTGGCATCCCCCGAACCAACACGAGTCACGCCCGATCAGGCACTCACAAGTCACAGAGGCTTCAGAGTGCCTGCCTTCCATTCCTTAAGTGTCCACTCCGCCGAGAATCCAACCACACCACCAGCGTTTCTTGCGAGGTCAACAAGCACCCACTCCCCCTCTGTTGGCGCAAACTCCATGACCGCTGTTGCAGCCCAACAACGAGTTCCCAGGTCTGGATCATCTAGCAGCACCAACAATTGCCGCTGCGCTTCTATACCTCTCACCCGCAGCTCCCTATGAATCGCCACGAGAAGATCGAACAGGCGGTTGCCGTCGCTCGGTCTGCCCTCCGATATGGCACGACACCTCTCTGCGGAGTTGGTCCTGGTGAGTTCAATCAACTGCTCTGTCGGGAGTTTTTTTCAACTGCGTCTTCTTCACAGAACGACTCCGGCGATCTGCCAAGTGCCTTGCCCCCGATTCTTCAATACCTCAGAAGCATGCAATACCCCAAACCGCTTCAATGCTTGCTGGAGGAGTCCGGCGGCTCCAGCTTGTTTTGCATAGAGTCCTCGCCCGTAACTACTTCGGCAGGGTCCAGGGCCCAGGTCCCTTCTTCCCAACGTTTCAAGGCCTCGGAAGCCCCGAATGCAGCCAAGCCTTCTCCCTTGGAGATCTCCATCAGCACAGCTGTAGCCTCTGCTGTTCGGTGCCTGAGCAGATATGCCGCAGCCATGGCGCGAACATCCATTCGTGGGTGTTTGAATAGCGCAGCAAGAGCATCCCGCCCGACATCACCACGAGCACGCAGTTTCTTGAACGCGGCAAGGCGCTTGTTGGCGTGCTTGTTTCCTGTTTTTGAATCTCCACGAAAAATCGCATCGGTCTGTGCTGCCGTGTGGTGGGCAAATGCCTCAACAAGCTCTTCGAGACTCATTTCCGGGGTCGCCAGGTTCCACTCCTGATATTTTCGATAGCTCTCAATCCGAATTGACGCTGGGCCTCATAAGATTGCGTGTTGAGCCACTGCCGCACAGTCAAACCTGGAGAGCCGGTGATAAATTCCTGTTTCGATGAATAGAATGCGCTCACATCGATATGCACTCCCTCATCAAGAGGAACCACGTTCTCTGTGTTATGCAGGGCTTCGGAACCGAACCGCTTCAGATTGGTTTCGCGCTTCTCGACAATATGGTGCCATTGATTACCCTTCCCCGCTGGCCCCATGACATCCTTGAAGTCATCAAAGGACTTGAAGGCCCGATGCCCACTCGGAAGCAGCCTGCCCTCCTTGGGCGTCCCGCTCCCTCCTCCAGAGGATTTGCCACCGCCGCTCTGAGCCGTCATGGCCACGGCAGTCACGGGCAGGACAACGCGGAGCGTCCCCTCGGGTACGGAGACAATGATCCGCTCTGCTCCAGCCGCCGCATCCACAAAGCTCAAGCCGGTGTTGACTTCAATGGCTCGCGAGGCCTGCCCGAAGCCCGGTAACTTCGGCGCCTTGGATGCGAGTGCCGCTGTTCCACCGACCGCCGCCGTCCCCACCAGGACGAGAATGCGTACACTGTTGGGCCCAATGACACGGCCGAACCGCTCGCCCGCCTCGCGCAGCTCCGCGAACGTGGTGGCCCGCGCCGCATCCTCGGAGAGCTGCACGTACGCTCGGATCAGGTCAAAGAACTCAAACCCGAGATAACCCCACAAGAGCACGGTGAAGGCGGCGGCTACGCCCTTGGATACGGGTTCCGGTGCCACCAACAGCGCCATGTACGCTGTGAGCGAGATGCTCACGGTCGCTAGCACCCGCGTGGGGTCGAGCGTGGCCCGCAGTTCCGCGTCCACTCCCTCCAGGGCCGGGCCCACCGCCAGGGCCATGGCGATGCTGCGCTTATCGTCGTCCTGGAGGTAGGGCCCGTCATCGAACAGCGTGAGGCAGTCCCCTGGCGTGCGGCGTTGCCCACAGTGGCGCTCATAGGCTCGGGCCAGCTCTGTTTGCCATGCATCTCCCCCCGCTCCCCCGGAGCCGGGCGCCAACCCGCCGCCGCGCTGTACAGGGGCGGAGGAAGCCACCCTCAACGGCATGTCGAGCACCTGCTTCACCAGCGCGGCCTTGAACTCCGCGTCCCCTATTCGCACTGGAGCGAAGTCCGTCGGCAACCTGGCGAAGATGAGCGCGCTGTTGCCCTCTTCGCCGCGGACCTCATTCGCCTGCCCCCTCATTTCCGAAGGTTGGCGCGGCGTTGGCCGCTGATCGAGGTACGCCATCTGCCGGCCGTCAGAGGGTGTCCCCGTGACACACGCACCAAGGAGCACCAGTGCAACCAGAGCCAACGTCCCCATGCGCGAGCACTGCCGCTCACCAGCAGAGGGCAGCTGACGATTCGACATTGCCATACCTCTCCCAGGTGAGCAGCGCGGGGGATGCCAGCTCAAGCTGCTGTGGAGGCAAGATGTCAAGTTGCCAGGAGGCCCATTGTCAAGACACCGATTCCGGCGCGGGGCCTGGTTGGTTACACGCGATACACACCTCGTGGGAAATACCCTCACCCCGGCCCTCTCCCAGAGGGAGAGGGAGTCCACGGCTCCACTTCTGGTTGCATCCGTGTTTTTCTGACACTATGTTGGTGTCAATTAAACACGAAGACGAGAGGGGTGGGTCATGAGCATCCGGTACATGAAGGCGCCGCCGACGACGTACGTCATGCAGTTCAAGGACGGGCGGGTGAAGCGCGAGGGGCTCGGCCTCTCCTTCTTCTACTGGGCTCCCACCACCACCGTGGTCGCCGTGCCGCTCTCCAGCTCGGACGTGCCCTTCGTCTTCAACGAGATCACCCAGGACTTCCAGGCCGTCACCCTCCAGGGCCAGCTCACCTACCGCGTCGCGGATCCCAAGCTGCTCGCCGGGCTGCTCGATTACTCGGTGAAGCCCTCGGGCGAGTACGCCTCGGAAGATCCCTCGAAGCTGGAGGAGCGGCTCGTCCAGATCGTCCAGGTGCGCGCACGCACGGTGGTGCAGTCCATGCCCCTGCGCGAGGTGCTCGTGCAGGCGGCCACCATCGAGGGCAAGGTGCTCGCGGCGCTGCGCGAGACCGAGGCGGTGCGGATGCTCGGCGTCGAGGTACAGGGATTCGCGCTCCTCTCGACGCGCCCCACCCCGGAGATGGCGCGAGCCCTCGAGGCCGAGGCTCGTGAGGCCCTCCAGCGGCGCGCGGACGAGGCCATCTACGCCCGCCGCAACGCCGCCGTGGAGCAGGAGCGGCGCATCAAGGAGAGCGAGATCGCCACCGAGCTGTCCGTCGAGGCCGGCAAGCGGCAGATCCGCGAGGCGCAGATCGCCGCGGACATTGCCGTGGAGGAGCAGCGCGCCGCCTTCATGGAGCGCTGGAGCGAGAACGAGCGCAAGGCCGCCGAGGCCAGGGCCTACGCGCTGGAGAAAACGCTCGCCCCGGTGCGGGATGTGGACTGGAAGGTGCTCATGGCGGCGGCCGGTGGCGGGAACGATCCCAAGCTGAACATCGCGCTCGCCTTCCGTGAGATGGCGGAGAACGCGGGGAAGATCGGCGAGCTGAACGTGTCCCCGGATCTGCTGCGTTCGCTGCTCTCGGGCCCATCGGGGAGCCAGGCGCGCCATGGCTGAGTACGAGAAGATCGTCCTCGTCACCCGCAGGACGCGGCTCGCCGAGTTGGTGGAGCGCTTCAACACGCGTTCGCAGGCGCGCTTCTACCTGGAGCACGCCGGCCAGGACTTCGAGGACTACGCGCGGGAGGACGACACCTATCGCCGTTCGCTCGATGCGCTCCATAAGCTGCAGGAACTCGGGCTACCGGTGCAGCAGGTGGACCGATCGCTGGTGCCCACCTTCCTCTTCACCGGCAAGGAACTGGTGGTGACGGTGGGCCAGGACGGCCTGGTCGCCAACGTGGCGAAGTACGTGGGCTCCCAGCCGATCGTCGGCGTCAATCCGGACCCGGAGCGCTTCGATGGCGTGCTCCTGCCCTTCGGCATCGACAAGGCCCGGGTAGCGGTGCGCCACGTGTTGGAGGAGCAGGCCCGCTTCCGCGAGGTAACGCTCGCCGAGGTGGTGCTGAGCGATGGTCAGCGGCTGCTCGGGTTCAATGATCTGTTCCTCGGGGCGCGCACCCACGTCTCCGCCCGCTACACCCTGCACTACGAGCGCCGCGCCGAGTCCCAGTCCTCCAGCGGCATCATCGTTTCCACGGGTGCGGGTTCGAGCGGCTGGCTGTCCTCGGTGTTCACGCTCGCGCAGGGGCTCACGGAGGCAACAGGAGGACAGCCGGGACTGCCGTGGCGGCTCTCCTGGGAGGACCCGCGGCTGGCCTTCGTGGTGCGCGAGCCCTTCATCAGCCGGCACTCGGCGGCCAGCGTGGTGGCCGGCTTCGTCAGCGCGCAGCAGGAACTGGAGGTGGAGTCTAGGATGCCCTCGGGGGGCGTCATCTTCAGCGACGGCGTGGAGGAGGACTTCCTCGCCTTCAACGCCGGCACCACGGCCCGGGTGCGCCCGGCCGCCCAGCGCGCCCGGCTCGTCGTTCACTGAGCGGCTAAAGTAGACGCGGGTGTTCGTAACTCGCTGGCCTTTATAGGTCTGGTGGGATGCGTAGATGGCGTATACCGGCGCGAAGATGCTCACGAGGCCGACAACGGCCTTCACTTCCGTCGACGCTGGAGTGGTGCCAGAAAGGTAGACACGGCATCTCCGGCAGGCGTCATAGCGAAGCGTCGACCAGTTCTCGACATGGCACTTCGGACGTCACTCTCCAACCCTAACCCGGAAGCGCGGAGGCGAGCGGCTCCAGCTGCTGCACCTTCACATTCGTGACCTTCCCCGTCTTCTCCAGCGTCCCCTGCCCCACCAGGAACAGCGCGCCATGGATGTCCTTGCGGAATCGCGCGTACGCATCCGGTGGCACCACCAGGTTCGCGATCCCCGTCTCATCCTCGAGTGACAGGAAGCAGAATCCCTTCGCCGTCGGTGGCATCTGCCGGCAGATGAGCATCCCTCCTACCGCCACACGGGCTCCCGCTCGCACCCGCTCCAGACCCGCCGCCGTCACCGCGCCTCGCTTGCGCAGCACCGGCCGCAGCAGCTCCAGCGGGTGCTTCTCCAGCGACACGCCCACCGTCTCGAAGTCCTTGCTCACCCGCTCCGCCACGTTCATCTGGGGCAGTTCCACCTGCGTCCCGTCCATCGCCATCCCGAAGAACAGGTCCGTCTCCTCCAGCGGGCCCAGCGCCTGGATCTCCCACAACGCGTCCCGCCGTGAGCCGCTGAGGCTCCCCAGTGCCCCCGACAGCGCCAGACGAGCCAGCTCGTGCCGGGGCGTCCTCGTCCGTCGGGCCAGCTCTCCGATGCTCGCGTAGCGCACGCCCTGCCGTGCCGACTCCACCCTCCGTCCCGCTGCCTCCTGGAGCCCTCGCACCATTCGCAGGCCCAGCCGCAGTGCCCCCCCCTCCTCCATCGTGCAGTCCCACCCCGAGTGGTTCACGTCCACGCCCAGCACCTTCACGCCGTGCCGCTGCGCGTCCGCCACCAACGTGTGCGGTGCGTAGAAGCCCATCGGCTGCGAGTTCAGCAGCGCCGCCGTGAACGCCGCCGGGTAGTGGCACTTCAGCCACGCCGAGGCGTACGCCAGCAGCGCGAAGCTCGCCGAGTGGCTCTCCGGGAAGCCGTAGTGCGCGAACCCTCGGAACTGGCGGAACAGCGTGTCCACGTACTCGGGCGTGTACCCCCGCGCCACTCCGCCCTCCACGAAGCGCTTGTGGAACGGCCCCAGCCGCTCCTCCGCTCGCTTGTGTGACAGCGCCCGCCGCAGTCCGTCCGCCTCCGCAGGAGTGAAGCCCGCCACCGCCATCGCCAGCTTCATCGCCTGCTCCTGGAAGAGCGGCACCCCCAGGGTCTTCCGCAGAATCCGCTTCACGTCCTCCGACGGATACTCCACCGGCTCCCGCCCCTCGCGCCTTCGCAGGTACGGGTGCACCATGTCCCCCACGATCGGCCCCGGCCGGATGAGGGCGATCTCCACCACCAGATCGTAGAAGCACCGAGGCTTCAGCCTCGGCAGCATGTTCATCTGCGCCCGGCTCTCGATCTGGAACACCCCGATCGAGTCCGCGTTGCACAGCATCTCGTAGACCGCCGGGTCCTCCGCTGGAATCGTGGCCAGCGACAGCTCGCGCCCGTGGTGCTCCTTGATCAGCGCCAGGCACTTCGCCAGCGCCGTCAGCATCCCGAGCCCCAGCAGATCCACCTTCAGGACTCCCACCGCCTCCAGGTCGTCCTTCTCCCACTGCACCACCGTGCGGCCCTTCATCGCCGCGTTCTCCACCGGGATCATCTCCACCAGCGGCTCACGGGTGATCACGAAGCCGCCCACGTGGATGGAGAGGTGCCTCGGAAAGCCCTCGATCTCCGTCGCCAGCGCGAGCGTCTGCCTCACCCGCCGGTCATCCACCGACAGCCCCACCTCCTTCAGCAGCTCCGGCCCCATCTCGCCGCCATGCGAGCCCGCCGTCTTCGCCAGCCGGTCCACCTGGTCCAGCGACAGCCCGAGCGCCTTGCCCACCTCGCGCAGCGCCAGCCTCCCCCGGTAGCAGATGACCTCGCACACCATCCCCGCGCGGTGCCGGCCGTGCTTCTCGTAGACGTACTGCAGCACCTCCTCGCGCCGCTCGTGCTCGAAGTCCACGTCGATGTCCGGCGGCTCCTTGCGCTCCATGCTCAGGAAGCGCTCGAAGAGCAGCCCCATCCGTACCGGATCGATCGCCGTGACTCCCAGCGCGTAGCAGACCGCCGAGTTCGCCGCGCTTCCCCGCCCCTGGCACAGAATCCCCCGCGAGCGCGCGAACCGGACGATGTCCCAGATGGCCAGGAAGTACCCGGCGAAATCCAGGGCCGCGATGAGCTTCAGCTCGTGCTCGATCTGCTTCACCACCTCGGGCGGAACGCCTCCCGGGTAGCGCACCTGGAGGCCCTGGTACGTCAGCTCGCGCAGCCAGCTCGACGTCGAGTGTCCCGGCGGCAGGTCCTGCTCCGAGAAGTGGTAGCGCAGCCCGTCCAGCGTCGCGTGGCAGCGGCCCGCCAGCTCCAGCGTGCGCTCGAGCGCCTCCGGGCAGTCCGCGAACAGGCGCGCCATCTCCTCCGGCCCCTTCAGCGTCCGCTCCGCGTTGGGCAGCCGCCGCGTCCCGAGCTGCCCCAGTGTCGTCTTGTACCGGATGGCCGTGAGCACGTCCTGCAGCGGCTGGCGGCTCCGGTCGTGCGTGTGCACGTCGTTGTGCGCGCACAGGGGCGCTCCGAGATCCTTCGCCAGGGCCTTCGCCTGCGCCACCCGCGCCTCGTCTCCCGAGGACAGTGAGCGGGAGACGCCCACGTAGAAGCGCTCCGGGAAGGCCTCCGCCAGCGGTGCCACTCGCTCCACGGGGACCGGGTGCGGAAGCAATGCCAGGAGGCCCTCGTTGCCCTCGGCCAGCTCGCGCCAGGGCAGGCCCGCCTCCCCCTTGGGGTGCAGCATCCGGCTCTTCGAGATGAGCCGGCTGAGGTTCGCGTAGCCCCTCGCGTCCTGCGCGTACACCACCACCCTCGGGCCATCCATCAGCGTCAGCTCGCTGGCCAGCAGGAACTTGATGCCCGCGTCCCTCGCCGCCAGGTGCGCCTTCACCGCCCCGTACAGCCCGTCCCCGTCCGCGAGCGCCACCGCGGCCAGTCCCCGCTCCGCGGCGGCCTGGATCAGTTCCTCGGGGTGCGAGGCCCCGCGTAGAAACGAGAAGTTCGACCGGCAGACCAGCTCCGCGTACACGTCCGCCACCCTACTGAGCAGCCGTTCAGGCGGAAGGTCCGCCCCGGTAGGTATGTTCTGTCTACCCGCTGTGTCTCGTCACTTTGGAGGTGAGCTCCCACCGCGTGACCTTCTCGTGAAGTGAGCGCGTGGGTGGGAACCCGAGACGTCTGATCCAGACCCTCACCCCGACCCTCTCCCAGAGGGAGAGGGAGTGGATGCGAAGATGCTCGGGTGGATGTTCGATCGTTGATAGGGTTCGACCGTGTCCTCGATTCGGCGACGCGCTTGGGGGTGGGGCTGCGTGCTGCTCCTCGTGCTCGGACTCTCGTGCACGCGGGGAGACCCGTCATTACCTCGCGCCCTCATCCACGAAACCTACGTCTGGCAGCGTGACTGGAGCCCGGAACTGGTCCAGGCCGTCGCGGAGGCTCCTTCGGAGTTGAGTGCGCTCCGTGTGTTGGCGCGCGAACGCTCGGGGCCGGCGCGGATCCCGGTGGATGTGGCGGTGGACGTGGAGGCCCTGGCACGCAGCGGCCGCGAGGTGGTGGCGGTGATGCGGGTGGATGGCACGGCGCCGCTCGAGGGTATTTCCCTCCAGGAGGTCGCCACGCATGCGCGGGCCTGGCGGGCCAGGGGCGTGCGCGTCCGAGGCATCGAGCTCGATCATGACTGTGCCACCGCCGCGCTGGCCGATTACGCGGATTGGCTGGCGCGCGAGCGAACGGCACTCGGGGAGATGGCGCTCTCCATCACGGCACTGCCCACATGGAGCACCTCGCCAGCGCTCGCCCGGCTGGTCTCCGTTCCCGACGGCATCGTGCTCCAGGTGCACGCCGTGCGCGCGCCCACGCTCTTCACGCCCGAGGAGGCCCGGGGCTTCACCGAGGCCTGGGCCCGCGCCACCGGCCGCCCCTTCCTCGTGGCGCTCCCCACCTACCGCGTGCGACTGCGCGAGGGGACGCGCCTGTCCGCGGAGCCGCGAGACGTGGCCCGCTTCCTCGCTGGCCTGCGCGAACGCCCCGTGGAGGGTGTCGCCGGCATCATCTGGTTCCGGCTCGGCCACCGGGGGGATCCGGACGCCTGGAGCCTCCCCACGCTCGCGGCGGTGGTGCGGGGTGAATCTCTCGCCCCGCGGCTCGTCCCTCGCCTCGTGGATGCAGGGGGAGGCACTCTGGACATCGTCATCGAGAACACGGGCCGCGTGGATGCCGAGGCTCCCGCGCGCCTCTCCCTTTCCGGAAATCTCGAGGTCCTCGATGGAGTGGGTGGCTACTCCCCCCAGGGGACCTCGCTCGTGGCGCGCATGCCTCCCCGCCTGCGCGTGGGAGAGCGCCGTGTCATCGGCTTCGTGCGGGGAACCGAGGTGACCCTTGCTGCTCCGTAGCATATCGACGTGTCTGGCTCTCTTGATGTTGCTGACGCCCGTGCGCCGCGCGCACGCCTGCGGCCCCGACTTCCCACCCGAATTGCTGAGCGACAGGCTCGGAACGCTGGCGGAGCTGCCGGACGGCCTCTTCATGCTCGAGGTGTCACGACTGCTGCCAAAGCCAGCGGATACCTTCCTCGTGGTCGAGAGCTACCCGGAGCCGGAAGGAGCTCGGACAGGAGGCGGAGCCCGCGAGACGGCGTTGTACGAGGCCGGCGCGAAGGCCTTCCACGCGGGGGACTGGGAGGAAGCCCGGGCCCGCTTCCTCGAGGTGCTCACGCTGCCCGCCGAGGAGCGCCGACGCTTCTCCACCTTCGCGGCTTTCATGTTGGGGCGGACGGCGCACTCGGCACCGGAGGCGCGGCTGCACTTCAGCCAGGTGCGTGAGCTGGTCCGCCAGGGGTTCGAGGATCCACTCGGCCTGGCGGTGGCGAGCCTCGGCGAGGAGGCACGGGTGCTCCTGAATGAGGGTGATGACACGGGCGCCATCCGGCTCTACGCGGAGCAAGCGGCCCACCGAAGTGTGAGCGGACAGGCCTCGCTGCTGTTCGTCGCCCGGAAGCTCGCCCTTGATGAAACACGCCTGCGAAAGGCACTGCGGGATCCCCTGGCGCAGCGCCTGCTCACGACCTACGCCTGGACGCGCGCGAAGGAGACGGTGTGGGTGGACGGTGAGGCTCAAAGCTCCCCGATGCCTCGGCTGCTGGAAGCACTCGCGGCGGTGCCTGGACTGGCGGGGGCGGACCGGCTCGCGGCGAGTGCCTGGCAGGCGGGACGCTTCGACCTGGCCGAGCGCTTCGCCGGGCAGGAGAAGACCGCGCTGGACGCGTGGGTCAGGGCGAAGCTGGCGCTGCGGCGTGGGGACCGGCCGTTGGCGGAGCAGTGCCTCGCGGAAGCCGCACAGGGGTACCCCGAAGCGGAAGACTGGTCTCGCAAGGAGCTCGACGAGCATCCCCAGCGGCCACGGGCGCGGGTGGAGGGGGAACGGACCCTGCTCGCACTCGCGCAGGGTGACTTCCAGCAGGCAGCGGAGCACGCCCTGGCGAGCTGTTCCTGGGAGGACCTCGCCTACATCGCCGAGCGCGTGCTGACGGTGGAGGAGCTCCAGCGGTTCCTGGCGGACCATGCCTCCGATCCGGCGGGCCGGTGCGCTCCCGAGCTCTCGTCCCTTCTGAAGTACGAGACCCACGACAAGACGGACGAGGACCCGAACGCGCGCCTGCGGGTGCTGCTCGGACGGCGCTTGTTGCGGAGCGGGCGTGGCCATGAGGCGCAGGCGTTCTTCCGAGGCACGCGGTGGGAGGAGCCCGCGCGCAAGTACGTGGAGGCACTCGACCAGGCCCAATCCGCCTGGAGCGACGTGGATGAGGCACAGGCGCTCTATTCCGCGGCGCGGCTCGCGCGCACCCAGGGCCTCGAGCTCCTGGGCACCGAGCTCACACCGGACTGGGGCTACATGAAGGGGTTCTTCGACCCGGGAACGTGGCGCCCAGAGATGCGGCAGCACATCGAGGTGACCCCGGCACGAATCGCGCTGAAGGACGTCCCGGTCACCACGGAGGCCGAGAAGGATCGCTGCTCGGCCCACGCGCCTCCGCACCCGCTGAGATTCCACTACCGCTCCACGGCGGCGGACCTGGCCGAGAAGGCGGCGGAGTTGGTGCCACCCCGAAGCCAGGCATACGCGGCGCTCCTCTGCCATGCCGCGCGGTTCGTCTCGCGCACCGACCCGGAGCGGGTCCAGCGGCTCTGGCGTACCTATGTGAAGCGGGGGGCCTTCGTCCCCGAGGTCTCACAGTTCGGCCAGAGCTGCCCGGAGCCGGACTTCGAGCGGCTTCGAAACCAGAAGCTCACCCTGCGGTGGCCGGCCCGGCGGCTGAGTACGCTGGCGATGGTGGGCGGCGGAATGCTGCTGCCCGTGGCGGGTGCCTTCTTCTTCGTGCGCCGCAGACGGCGGGAGACGAAGAGTCAGGGGAGCGGGAAGTAGCCCCCCGCCCTCAGCGGATGCTTCCCGTTTCGATCGCCCGTGCAGAAGAGTGACAGCACGTAGTGGAACGCGATTCCACTCGTGTCCCGCCCGCTCTTCTGTGCGTACCGCGCCACCAGTTCCTCGCGCGCCAGGTTGCCCGGCAGCATCGTCGGTCCGAACGGCAACGCGAGCCGCTCCTCGGGATCCTTGGCCTCGGCCCAGTACGCCAGCGCCATCCCCAGGTCCGATAGCGGCTCGCCGATCGTCGCCATCTCCCAGTCCAGCACCGCCCGGATGCTCGGGAGCCGCTCCGCATCCAACACCAGGTTGTCGTATTTGTAGTCGTTGTGGATCAGCGTCGGCGCCAGCTCCGCCGGGAGGTGTCCGGCCAGCCACTTCGCCACCTGCTCCATCTCGGGGATGTCGTCCGTCTTCGCCTTGCCCCGTAGCGCTCCGTCCACCCCGCCACCTGCCGGCCCAGGTACCCCTCCGGCTTCCCGAGCTCCGCCGCGCGCCAGTCCACCGCGTGCAGGTCGACCAGGTTGTCCACGAAGTTCTCCGACAGCTTCCGCATCAGCTCCGGCGTCAGCTCCAGTCCCTTCGGGGGCTTCGCGCGGATGATGACCCCGCGCACCCGCTCCATCACATAGAAGGTCACCCCCATGGGTGACTCGTTCTCGCCACACAACACCAGAGGCCGAGGCACCTTCGGGTACACCGGCAGGAGCCCGCTGAGGAGCCACGAGACATCCAGTTCCTCGCCCGGACGCACCGCCCTCGTCCGGTCCATCCAGTCTGGCGTGCTCATTGCGCCCTCCCCTTCTTCGGACCCCGATGCTCCGGGCTCAACCCACCTGGCGCGACCCGGAGGACACTTCTTCCAGGAAGCTCACCAGCGCGGCGTTCACCAACTCCGGCTCCTCCACCGACGAGGTGTGCCCACCGCGCGGCAGCTTCACCAGCCTTGAGCCCGCGATGGCCGCGTGGATGCGCTCGGCCTTGGCCGGCACCGTGGCCACGTCCTCCGCGCCCACCAGCACCAGCGTTGGCGTCTTGATGCGAGACAGCTCCTCGTACACCCCACGCCGGCGGATGACGCCGTTCACCGCGCGCCAGATGTCACGCCGGTTCTCCATCAGCCGGCGCCGCCACTCGGCCCGCTCCACCGACCGCGCCGGATCCTCCAGGAACGTGCGGCCGAACATGATGCGCATCACCCGGTCCGCCACCAACCTCAGCCCCAACCAGCGGGCGGTGAAGTTGAGAGCCTTGTAGCGCGGCACGTTCTCCTCCGGCTCCGGGTCCGCCGAAGTCTCCATCAGGATCAGCGAGAGCAGCAGGTCCGGCCGCCGCGCCGCCATCCGCATTCCCACGAAGCCGCCCATGGACAGCCCCGCGAAGTGGCACGGCCCCGCGCCCAGCTTCTCGATGAGGCCCACCGCGTCCGCGTACACCGTCTCCATGTCCACGGTGTCCACCTTCCACACGTCACTCTGGCCCTGGCCACGGTGATCGAAGGCGATGCAGCGGTAGCGGTCCTTCAGCGCCGCCACCTGTTTGTCGAACATCCGGCAGTTCCACAGCAGGCCATGGCTGAACACGAGGGGCTCTCCCGAGCCGCCCGAGTCTTCGTAATAGAGGCGGGTACCGTTGACGTTCAGGAAGGGCATGTTGCGCTCCAGGGTTGGGGGCTGTTCTACTCCGGAATGTCGGTCACACGGTCACTGTTGTGGCGCCGAGCGTCGGCACGGTGGCAAGCTCCGGGTCGGACAGGAGCATTCATGGACATCCATGCCTGGCAATTGTGGATCCTCGCCGCGATCATCGCGGGTTCGCTGGAGATGGCCCTCCCGGGCTTCGTGATGCTCTGGTTCTGTGTGGGGGCGCTGGTCGCCAGCCTGTCGGCGGCGCTGGGGCTGGACATCAACGTCCAGCTCGCGCTCTTCACGCTCGTCTCGGTGGCGCTCTTCACCGCGTCGCGCACCCTCTTCAAGAAAGCCTTCATGCGCAACGCATCCACCGTGAAGACGGGTGTGGAGGCGATGGTGGGCCAGGAGGCCGTGGTGACCGAGTCCCTCGTCGAGGGGCACGGGGGCACGGTGCGCATCAACGGAGAGCTCTGGTCGGCGCGTCCGCTCGGAGGTCCCGTGGCCGAGGGCGAGCGCGTCATCGTCGAGCAGGTGGAAGGTTTGAAGCTGTGGGTGCGGCGCCCCTCCGCGTCGCTGGAAGTTCCCCTGAAGAAGAAAGAAGGTCGTTAGATGGGTACCGCAATCTTCATCATCCTCGCGGCGGCCGTGGGGTTCGCCCTCGTCAAGGGCCTGCGCATCGTGCCTCAGGCCAAGGTGATGGTCGTGGAGCGCCTGGGAAGGTTCCACCACGTGGCCAGCAGCGGGTTGAACATCCTCATCCCATTCTTCGACTCGCCCCGCGCCATGGAGATGCGCGTGGACAACCGCATCTTCCGCTCCTACCTGGTGGATCTCCGCGAGCAGGTCATGGGCTTCGACACCGTACAGGTCATCACCCATGACAACGTCACCATGGAGGTGGGCTCGGTCATCTACTACCAGATCGTCGATCCGGCGAAGGCGCTCTACGCCGTGGAGAACCTGGCGCTGGCCATCGAGCAGCTCACGATGACGAACCTGCGCAACATCATGGGCGGGCTGACGTTGGATCAGACGCTCACCAGCCGCGAGACAGTCAACAGCAAGCTGCGCGCGGTGCTGGACGAGGCCACGGAGAAGTGGGGCGTAAAGGTGACGCGCGTGGAACTGCGCGAGATCGAGCCGCCCAACGCCATCAAGGACGCCATGGCCAAGCAGATGACCGCCGAGCGCGAGCGCCGCGCCGAGGTCACCAAGGCCGAGGGAGACAAGGCCGCGGCCATCCTCTCCGCCGAGGGCGAGAAGATCTCGCGCATCCTGCGCGCCGAGGCCGAGCGCGACGCGGAAGTCGCCCGCGCCGAGGGCCGCAAGCGCGCCACGCTGCTGGATGCCGAGGCCAAGGCCGAGGCGACCCGGCTCGTCTTCGATGCCATCAACTCCGGAGGCGGCGCCACGCCCGAGGTGCTGGCGCTGCGCTACATGGAGACGCTGCAGGAGCTGGGCAAGGGCGACAACAAGATGTTCGTCCCCTACGAGGCCACGGCCGCGCTGGGCAGCATCGCGACGCTCAAGGAGGTGTTCACCAAGGAGAGCACGACGCCCCGGGCGCAGCCCGCCCCCAGCGCCGCGGCCCTGAGCGCCCAGGCCCTCTCGCGCACCGTGGCCAACCCGCCGCCCGCCGTACCGGTACGCACCCGCCCGGTCCTCCCCTCGGAGGAATGATCGACGAAGCGTCGGGAACCTTTCGCGGAGCGTGCTGTCCGAGAGGGGGGCACCCTCTCCTGGAGGACACATGTTGGAAGCCTTGGAAGCCGGTGGTTGGGGCATGTACCCCACGCTCCTCGCGGGTCTCGCGCTGTTGGTCACCAGCCTTCGGTACGCCAACCGTCCGGACTCCCGCTACGTGCCGTTGCTCCTCACCCTGGGGCTCTTCACGCTCTTCGCGGGTGGGCTGGGCTTCGTCACCGGCATCATGAACCTGCTGCGGGCCTACGCCGGACCGTTGACCAGTGAGGGTCCCGCCGTCCTGTACCTGGGGGTCCAGGAGGCACTGCACAACATCGCCCTGGCGCTCCTGATGACCACGGTCTCCGCGATCGCCGCCTCCGTGGGCGCATGGCGGCTCGCCCGGCAGGCACGGGCCGCCGCCGTGTCCGCCACCGTACCGACCCGGTAGGAAAAACCTGTCAGGGATTGCGCGGGGACCCGTCAGGGGTTAGAACTTCCGAGCCCTGGGTTTCGGGTCCCTTCGTACACGAGGCTTCGTACTCCATTGAAGATCCACTCCTGAATCGTCGGCGCTGTCTCTCAGCCACCCACCGGGCCCCTCGTGCGTGCCCGGAACGATTCCGGAGTTCCTCGTGTCACTCGTTCGCGCCCACCGCGTCTCCTTCGCGTTCTCCGACGCCATTCCCCTCTTCTCCGATGCCGAGTTCCACCTGCCACCAGGTTGGTCCGGCCTCGTCGGCGCCAATGGTGCCGGCAAGTCCACCCTGCTGCGGCTGATCTCCGGCGAGCTCCAGCCCTCGGACGGACACCTCCGCTTCGAGCCACCCTCGGCGCTCGTCCACCTCTGCCCGCAGCGAGTGGAGGAGATCACCCCCGACATCACCGCGCTCGCCGAGGCGTATGACTCGCGCTCCCGGCGGCTGCTCGGTCAGCTTGGGTTGGATCCCACCGCCCTCGACCGGTGGAGCACGCTCTCTCCCGGTGAGCGCAAGCGCTGGCAGATCGGCGCGGCCCTCTCGCGCGAGCCCGATGTGCTGCTGCTCGACGAGCCCACCAACCACCTCGATGCCGAGGCACGGGACTGGCTCATCTCCGCCCTGCGCCGCTTCCGGGGCGTGGGGGTGCTCGTCTCGCACGACCGCGCTCTGCTCGAGGCCCTCACCACCTCCACGCTGCGCGTGCACGCGGGAACGGTGCGCCTGTGGCCCGGCGCCTACTCCGTTGCCCGCGAGGCCTGGGAGGCGGAGCTGGACGCCCGCCGCGCTACCCGGCAGCAGGCCCAGGAGGAGCACCGCCGGCTCCAGCAGCGGCTCGCTCAGACGCGACGGGAGCAGGAGGCCACCTCCGCGGCGCGCAACGCAGGCGCCCGCATGAAGGACAAGTACGACAGCGACGCGCGCACCCTGGGCGCCAAGAACCTCGTGAGCTGGGCGGATGAGAAGCTCGGGCGCTCCGTGGCCAAGACCCGCCGCGAGGTCGAGCGCGCCGCCTCCGCCGTCGAGTCCATCGCAGTGGAGAAGACGCTCGGCCGCTCCATCTTCGTCGACTACGTCCGCCCCCCCAACCCGCTGCTGTTCAGCCTCGACGTGCCCGGACTGCACGCGGGCGAGGTGGAGTTGTTCGGACCGTTGCGACTCGACGTCCACCGGGACGCGCGTATCCGCATCGAGGGTCCCAACGGTGCTGGAAAGAGCACCCTGCTACGGGCCCTGCTCGGCCAGGCGCGCGTGCCGCTGGAGCGCGTGCTGTACCTGCCCCAGGACGTGAGCGCGGAGGAGGCCGAGGAGGCGCTCGACTCGGTGCGCGAGCTACCTCCCGCGGAGAAGGGCCGCGTGTTGTCCCTGGTGGCGGCGCTCGGGGTGGATCCGGATCGCCTGCTCGCCTCGGAGCAACCCTCTCCGGGCGAGGCGCGCAAGCTGCTCATCGCGCGGGGGCTCGGGCAGCACGCCTGGGCGTTGGTGCTCGACGAGCCCACCAACCACCTGGATCTGCCATCCATCGAGCACCTGGAAGAAGCCCTGCGCGAATACCCCGGAGCGCTGCTGATGGTGACGCATGACGTCCACTTCGCGCGGCAGTGCACCACGGAGCGCTGGTGCGTGCGGGAGCGACGCGTGGACATCACCTCGGACTGAGACACTCCCTCTCCCCTTGGGAGAGGGAAATGGCCCGGAGTCCCCGCCAGGGGCTCACACCTTCTGCGTGGCCTCGAGGTGCTCGAGGATGTGCGGGAACACGTCCCTCGCCGCGTTCTTGCCGAAGATGCAGTCGATGTGGCCGTACTCCGGGATGAGCCGGCGGGAGTACAGCGCCGGCCCGTTGGTCTTGACGAGCGCCTCGTAGGTCCGCTGCGTGCTCTCCGGCAGGAAGCACCCGTTGCGCTCGCCATGGATGAAGCGGATGGGAAGGGCCATGCGCTTCAGGTGGGGGCGGTACGTGTCCTTCTCCCGGGCATCGACGATGTGACCCGCGCGGATCATGTCCGCCAGCCCATCGAAGGCCTTGATGGTGGCCACGCCGAACATCTCGTGCAGGGCGGCGTGCGTGGCCTCGTTGAGCTGCGCATGCTCGTACAGCAGCGAGTACATGAAGGTGATGCGGTGGCACACCGGGTTGTCGCACTCCTCGTCCGCATCCACCGGGTAGAGCTCCACCGCCTGGTTGTAGAGGCGCGACATCCACTCCGCCTTCGAGTCCGTGTAGGCCGTCATCGACTTGATGCCCAGCTTCTCGAGCAGGTTGGGCGTGTGCAGCCCGGCCTTGAGCTCCACCAGCTTGGGAACCACGAACTCGGTGGAGATCTGCGAGAGCACCGCGGAGCGCACGCCCTGCAGCCCACCCAGCAGGGCCATGCTGAAGGTGGTGGCGCCGTAGCAGTGGGCCACCATCTGCACGGAGGGAGCGCCCGTCACGTCGAGCACCCTGGCCACCGCCGCCGGGTAGTCCTTCATCGCCACATCATCGGCGGAGTACTGGGTGTTGGCGGCGGGCACGAGGATGCTGGAGCGGTAGTCCAGCAACCACACGTCGTAGCCATTCGCGCACAGGTACTCGAGCAGGTTGGTCTCGATGGTGTCGATGGAGAAGATGCGGCTGGAGACGCCCAGACCATGGGAGAGGATGACGGGCCCCTTGGTGCCGGCCTGGTAGCGCGTGAGCAGCAGCTCCACTCCGTCGCGGGTCTTGAACGGGAAGAGCTTGGGCGCGGGCGCGCGCAACTGGCGCTTCTTGCGCGGCGGCGCGTTGGGATCGAGCAGCGCGCCCTTGGCCACGGCCCCGCCGTAGTAGTCGTACACCACGCCAGCGAAGTAGCGGCCGAAGCGCACCGTGGCGGCCAGGCGCTCCTCGGGGCTCCTGGCGTTGGACACCTCGAGCGTGCCCAGCTGCTTGATGAAGTCCTCCGGGGCGATCCGCAGCACGCCCTTGCCCACCACCGGCCCCGTGTCATCCACGCCCTGGTGAAGCGTGACGTAGAGGGTGGAAGTGTCGTGCCACACCTGCCAGATGGGCCCCTCGCGGACGACCTTGTAGCCGTAGAAGAAGAAGGTGCGTCCGTCCTGGGCGGTCAGCCGCATGCGGTATTTCATCAACCGCGTCTCGACGGACTCCCGGTCCTCCACGAACAGGTTGAACGTGCCGTCCGTCACCGTCAGCGGATGGGGCGAGAGCGCCGGCGCGTTCACCGTGCCCATCATGCGGGCCTCGTGCTCCGGCTCCTCGATGAACTTGTCCAGGTCGTTGGACACGATGGTCAGCACGAACTCGAAGGTGGAGCCGTCCTGCGCTCCCCGCCGCTCCGCGGCCTCGAACTCCTCGGGCCGGGTGGCCTTCCCACCCTCGAGGGCGAGGTGACCCTTCATCCGCTCGGTGAAGCGGATGCCCGGCGTCACCGGAACGGGCAGCTCGGAGATGGGCCCCTTGAACGAGTAGTCGATCCGCCAGCCGCGCTCCTCGCTGATGATCATCGCGCAGCGCTCGGCCAACGCGGAGATGGTCAGCAGCGGGTTGACACCCAGGGAGGTGGGGACGATGGAGCCATCACAGACGTACAGTCCGTCGTAGGCCTCGGAGCCCTGCTCGGATGAGAACACGCGGCCGGTGTGATCCACCACGCCGGCCTCCGCCGAGTCCGCCATGACGCAGCCGCCCAGAGGATGGACGGAGATGAGCCGGTTGCCATGCATCTCGTTCCAGAGCGGGTTGCGCACCCCGATGCCCTTCAGCGCCCGGGTGGCCTCCGTCATGCGCGCGTCCACCTGCTGGAAGATGGCCTTGGTGCCCACGCCCGGCCAGACGACCTGGATCCGATCGTTCACCAGATCCAGCCGCCCATCCGCCCCATCATGCGTCATGACGAGGTACGTCTGGGTGTTGAGCATGGCGCCGTGGCGAGGGCCGTGCACCAGGGTGTCCGCCTCACGGGCCTTCTGGGCGAGGAGCTGATCCGTCGCGGTGTTGAGGCCGTGCAGATCCGCCACGGCCTCGAAGGCGGCGGGCAACATCTCCCCCAGGGCGCCAGGGATGGAGCCCTCCTCGAGGATCATCCCGTCGCGAACCTCGGGGGTGTCGCGCATGTCGATGATGCCGCTGATGCAGGGCCCCACCGGAGGCAGCTCCTTCGCCGGGAGGTTGCCCGAGCCGACGCCACGGATCTCCTGCTCGGTGTTGTAGCCGAACCCGAGCACGTCCCCGTTCCCACTGAAGGCTCGGCCCAGCCGCTCCGACATCCTCAGACCGCGGGCTCGCGAGCGCATGAGGATCTCCGTGGACCCGAGCGTGCCAGCCGCGAGGATGACCAGCTCCGCGGTGACGAACAGGGTCGGCGCCTCGAACGCCTCGCGGCCCGTGCCCAGCACCTGGTAGTGAATCCGCCAGCGACCATCCTGGGCACGCTCGATGTAGCGCACGTCCACCGTGGTGAAGATCTCCGCCCCGTGACGTTTGGCGTCCGGCAGGTAGTTCATCAACACGGTGTTCTTCGAACCGTTGTTGCAACCGGAGCAGCAATCACCGCACAGGTTGCAACCCTTCTGCACCACGCCCGCTTCGTTGACGCCATCCTGGAAGGTGACGTTGATGGTGGGGCGATAGAATTTCTGTCCCATGGCCTCGGCCGACTTCTGGAGGGCCTTCAGCTTGGGCAGGGTGGGAAGAGTCTCGGGGTACGGTCTGGCACCCAGCATCCGCTCCGCGAGGTTGAAGCCGTGCTCCAACCTCTTCATGCCCTCGGCGCGCAGGGCCGCCGGCCAGCTCGAATCCTCGAATACCCGAGGGTCTGGACGGATGGAGACGTTGGCGTTGATGAGCGAGGTCCCTCCCAATCCACAGCCCACGAACACGTTGATGTCATGGCCCATGTGGAGATTGAACAGGGCCGTGCGAGGGCCCGTGCGGCCCTCGGGCTTCTCGATCTGGAGCTCGGCCGCGGCCTCCAGCGGAGTGTCTGGGAATTCGCCGGGCTGGAACTCCCGGCCGCGCTCCAGGACGCATACCTTCTGTCCCGCTCGGGCCAGGCGAGAAGCCGTGATGGCTCCTCCATAACCCGAGCCCACCACCACGACCTTGTAATGGTCCTGGATGTCCTCGATAGAAGACGAGATTCGATTCATCTGGATGGTTCCCCCCTGGAACGCAGCGGCCGCGAGCCGCCTCTCTGCCGCACCGCATCTATCACGACAGGGTTGTCTTTTGTAGAGCCCTACTCATTTCACCCCCGCCACAATGGCATGACATGGCTGCAATCTCATAAATGTGACGTACCGGACACATCCATCAGACCGGGGTACGAGGACTCGGCATGGCCACACCAGCCCCTCACACCTCTTCAAGCAGCCCGGCTCCTCCGTGATGGAATACGGACGGCGCGTACTTGTCAGGACTGAAGGGTTCTGTTAGTTATTACGCGTCGCGGCAGGACCCTTGTTGCATTCAAGGGGGGGGAAAACATGAGTGCAGAGGCCGTCCTGCGGTCGTGCGCTGCGGCGCCACCGGGACGATTGCGAGTGTGGCTGGGAGCCTTTGGTAGGACCTCGGTCCCATCCATTGATTGGCGTTTGAATGGTGTCCCGCTGGCCTCGGAGGCCATCCATACCGTACGTCCCCTGGAGAGCGCGCGTACGCCTCCGATGCTCGAGGCGAATACCCGGCGTGCGTTCAGCGGAGTCTTCGATCTCCCCCTTCCGCAGGCGGGAAACGCCTCCCGGAGGGCCCGGGTGGAAGTCAGGCTCGATGGGGGCAATCCCATATCCACCGAGCTGCGCATCATGCCTCGGGAGGTTCCCGAGGGACTGGATGCATCCTTCAACGTGCTGCTCACCTCCTGCTTCCATTGGGAGGAAGACACGGGGGGCGTCGTGGGAGAGATCGTCGATGACATCCGGAAGGTCTACCAGCCGGATCTGGTGTTGGCCGCGGGCGATCAGGTCTACCTGGATCTGCCCACGCTGAAGAACTTTCACGATGACCTGCCGTGGCTCGCAGAAAAATTCGAGCAGGACTACGTCCGCAACTGGACCGAGGAGAACACCTATGCGCGGGTGCTCTCGGCGGGCCCCCTGATCTGCGTTCCGGACGACCACGACTACTGGAACAACTACCCGCTGCCCGCCCCCCACTTGCAGAACACGTGGACCGAGGAGGGACGCGGCAGGTGGGCGCTCGCCGCGCGCCGGATGTGCGAGGCATTTCAACACTACGACTCCACGCCATTCGGAGCACCGCTCCAGTTCGACGTGGAGCCCCTCTCCTTTTTCATCGCCGATACCCGTACCTTCCGCACCCCGGACCTCAAGCACATGATGACGGCGGAGACCGTCCAGGCGCTCGCGGCCTGGGTGTCCCACTGCGCCGAGCATGGACGCATTGGGATCTTCTCCACCGGACAGTCGCTCCTCATGGAGAAGCCGAGCCTCTTCGGCCGCACCATGGAGGACACGGAGCTCCCCAACTACGAGGACTTCGGCGTGTTGATGAAGGAGTTGGAGCGGCACATGAGGGAGGCGGGGGACCTGCTGCTGCTCACCGGCGATGTGCACTGGGGCCGCGTCACCAGCCTCATGCCAACGGATTCGCTCCTCAGCGGCCGGCAGGCCTATGAGATCATCTCCTCCCCTTCTTCGCTGGTGTCGACGGCCGGCTCGGACCAATTCGCCTGGCTACGGCAGCGCTTCTCGGGCGAGGCCTGGGCGCGCCACCCCAAGGCGAGCGAGGCCCCTCCTCTCTTCGCCCCACCAGGACTGAGGAGCCGCTTCCAGGTCCACACCGAGCATCTCCAGCGCGGCAACCAGGTGTGCCTGTTGTCCTTCCAACGCCGGGGGGGCGACGTCGAAGTCACTCCTCGCTACTTCCCGATCGAGCGGGGGGCGGCCCCCGTCACCGTCAAGCCCTTCCTCCTGCGCCACGGAGAGTGAGCCCTCATGTCTGGAATCCGCACCTCGAATGCCCAAGCGCCGAACGTCAAGCTCCGCAAGGAGTCCCGCGCCCACGCCCAGAGCAACCTCGCCTGGCTCGAACAGGCTCTCGAGCAGCTCGAGGACAAGCAGCAAGGAGGACCCTCCCTGCTGCTCCTGGGGGGACGGGATCCCATCTCCTTCCGGCTCCGGGTGGCCCAGTCGCATGCCCGGCATGATCTGACTCCGAGCCACTGGTCCCATGTGGTGCTCCTGGAGCGCAACGGACCCGGCCTGTCCTCCGTGGAGGCCTGGGAGATCAGCCTCACCCCCGTGAATGGCTTCGGCTACCCGCCCAGGACCAATGGCATCCAGCGGGCCGACCTCAACGCCTACGCGAACGAAGAGCGCTATCCCAACGTGGCGCTGGTGCACGTCCCCCTCGAGCTGCACAAGGTGAAGGCCGCCCGGGAGCGCTTCATGCGCCAGCGCGCGGTGGTGGACGCGGTCGGGCTCGTCACCGAATGGCTCCCCTACGTCTGGGGTGTCGGCCGCAACATCAACCCACTGCTGGAGGGCCACGGGCTTCCATGTGCCGCCATGGCGGAGGTCATCCTGGGCGCCGCGGGCTTCGAGCTCACCCCGAGCGTGGCCAGCCGCTCCAGCAGCCCCGAGGCCATCTGGCAATCCGCGCGGTGGTGGCACGACTACCACGGCAGCGACTCGCGCCAACCCCTGACGGGCACCTACCACACCCCTCACACGCTGTGCACCGCGGACTAGAGCCGCAAACCCAACCACGAGAATCCACACCCATGGCTGAAACGAATACCGACAAGGACCGGAAGGAAGAGCTGGCGGCCGCCCCCTCGATGGAGCCGGTGAAGGGCACGGTGGAGGTGGACATTCCCATCGACGTCCTCTGGAGCTTCTTCACCCGCGCCGACCTGTGGCCCCGATGGAACGAGTGCTTCCTCTGGGCGAAGAACCGCGACCTGAAATGGGGCCACCAGCTCGTCTGGGCCTTCCATCCCATCCGCTGGTGGTACCCGTATTACATGCCGGCCATGGCCAAGATCGTGGAGCTGGAGCCACAGGGCCCGCAGCGCAAGGTGACATGGGAAGTCACCGTGCTGCCCGGCTTCTACGCGCGGCACACCTACCACATGGAGGACCTGGGCAACGGGCGCACCCGCTTCGGCTCGTATGAGAAGGCCATGGGGTGGAGCTTCAACCTGATGAAGTCCTTCTGGATTGCCCACTTCACCTTCGTGAAGGACCGTTCCCTGGAGGGAGCCAGGTCGCTCGAGTCCATCTACCGCGAGACGGGAAGGTTGGACGAGACCACGGTGCGCGGAGATCCCGGCCGGACGGCGCGCGGGCTCGCCATGCCCATGGCCGCGTCGCTGGCCCTGGGCGCGGCCGGGGCTGGAACCTGGTTCTATGCCTCCTTCCTCCGCCAGGAGGTGGTGGAGCTGGCTCCCGGCGTGAAGATGGTCATGGGAGGCGGGGGCAACACATTGGTGGTGGAGGGCAGCCGCGAGGCACTGCTGGTGGACACCAAGTTCCCTCCCGGCGCCAACCAGCTGCGCAAGTGGGTCTCCGAGAACGTGCAGAAGCCGGTGAAGCACGTCGTCAGCACGCACTACCACTACGATCACACCCTGGGGAACGACCTCTACCCGGGTGCCAACCGCATCGCCCACAAGGCCGTACCGGACCTGATGCGCCGCAACGAGGTCCTCCAGACGAAGCTGCATCCGCTGGGCATGGCCAATGTGCTCGTGGGTGACGAACCCATGCGCGTGGACCTGGGAGAGCGGGAGGTCGTGCTCTTCCATCCTGGCACCGCCCACACCGGCGGAGACCTGTGCGTCTGGCTCCCCAAGGAGAAGATCCTGATGACGGGGGACCTGTTCTTCTTCACCTACTACCCCTTCTTCGATCTGAAGCAGGGCGGAGCCAACCTCGAGGGCCTGATCCGGGCGGCGCGCAAGCTGGTGGCGAGCTACCCGGACGCGATGGTGGTGCCCGGCCATGGGCCCATCGCTCGCATCTCCGACCTGGCCCGCTACGCCGACTACCTCGAGTTCCTCCAGGAGCGGGTGAAGGAGGGGCTCCAGAAGGGCCTCGCCGAGCAGCAGCTCGCGAAGCAGTTCAACGATGAGATCTCCAAGTGGGGGCTGGGCATCCTGCCCTCGTTCCATGACAACCAGCTCACCTGGGCCACGTCCGAGAGCAACGTCCGCGACGCCTACTTCCTCGTGAAGCAGGCGCAGGCCCGCTGAAGCGCACCCGGCCCCACCCCATCCATCAGGAGACACCTTCCATGTCCCAGAATCCCTCCGCCCAGTCGCTCCACGTCCATGACGAGGAGCGGGGGCTTCAGGAAACCCTGCGCTATCCGTTGTTCGATGCGCTGCGCAACCGGCGCACCCGGCGCGTGGCCAAGGGCATCCAATCCATCCCCGCGGGCAGCCTCAGCTACACCTCCAAGCACGAGCCGGAGCCGCTCACCGCGTTGGAGGAGGCGTTGCTCATCGCCTCCACGGGCATCACAGGCGTCACCCTGCCCGACCAGCCGTTCCTCACCGAGGATGGAAAGCCCCTGGTGGGCTCGCCCATGGTGGACGTCATCGGCCGCACCGCCGGGAGCCCCGACAATGCCCAGGCCACCTCCTTCTTCCTCATCAACGACTCGGGGACCTACTTCCTGCGCCGCCCCCAGGGAGGCGATGCGCTCATGCTGGCCGGGGGGCAGCTGACGGCCGCCCGGCTCATCGCCTACGCGGAGAAGTGCAAGGTCAAGGTGTCCGACAAGCGCGTCGAATTCCCGCGCCAGTATCCCTATTACATGGGTCGCAACCGGTACATGTCCAACGTGCCGGGCAGCACCATTCTCGTACCGGTGGTGGACCTCACCCGCCAGTACATCAATGGCATCATGTTCCTGCTGACCCAGGACGCCGGACACCGCCCCACCTTCATCGACGACTGGAACTTCTACCGCGTGGCCGGCGTGCAGAAGTGGGTCCGCAACGGCTTCCTCAACAAGGATCAGAAGATCCCCCTCGGGGTGCTGGGCACGGCGCGCATCCCCTACGAGGCGGACTTCCTGATGCAGAACATCTTCCTCGTGGCGGAGGCCATGGGGTTGGGCGCGTGGATCCACGCGGCGTTCATCGGACCCGTGCTGCTGGGAGACCCCGAGTACCGCAATGCCGGCAACAGCCTGGGTTTCCGCTACCACACCCCACGCAACCTGGTGCGGCAGGCGCTCAAGTTCATCTCCCCGCTGCCCAGCTGGAGGCCCAACCCGGTGGGCCTGGACGGCCTGATGCAGGGTTATTGCCCGCCCTATTACGGCAGCATGGACGAGGCGGTCGACGCCCTCATCGCCCACAAGTACGGACCCAACGGGCTCTACACCAACCCCAAGGACTTCGAGCAGGTCTTCAAGCCGGGCCTGGCCCAGAAGTTCGTCTCCGAGGTGCCCCACTACTCGGAGGAGGTCATCGCCTGCGCCAAGGACGTGTGCAACTACATCTACGACACGTATGACCGCTTCCCGGCCCATGCGGACGCGATGTTCGTGCCGGGCGTCTGGATCCAGATGCACCACCTGGATCTCGACTACTACGATCAGCTCTTCTCCAACGGCTACTCGGAGACGCAGGCCCGCCACGAGGAACTCTGGCACGGCCGCCGGTAACGGCCCCTCGCCGGAAGAACAATGACTGGCCGCTGAGCTGGAGCGCCGGCCTCCTGGCCTATCTGGTCCACTTCGTCTCCGCGGCCATCATCAAACACGGCGTCATCCATGGTCTGGGAATCGCCATGACCGTGGCGATGCTGACGAGCGTGGGAGTACGTCTCGTGCGACGCAAGCAGGCGGCGGTGGCGACGAACACAGGGGGGCTCGCTCCTTCGCCGTGATACGCTGCTCTGGAGCCCAAGATCATGAAGGCCTTCTTCATCAAGAAATATGGTGGCAATGAGGTGGTCCAGTTCGGCGAGCAACCCAAGCCCGCCCTGAGACCCCAGGATCTGCTGGTGGAAGTACACGCGGCCAGCGTCAACCCGGTGGACTTCAAGATCCGCGAAGGCGCGGTGAAGACACTGGTGCGCAACGACTTTCCCCTCATCCTGGGCAGCGATCTGTCCGGTGTGGTGGTGGAGGTGGGCTCGGCGGTGACGAAGTTCAAGCCGGGAGATGAAATCTTCGCCCGTCTGGACAAGAGCCGCATCGGCGCCTTCGCGGAGTACGCAGTGGTCGGCGAGGCCGAAGCGGCCCCCAAGCCCAGGAACCTCACCCACGAGGAGGCGACCTCCATCCCCTTGGTGGGGACCACCACCTGGCAGGCCCTCCTCGAGCTGGGTGGGCTCCAGAAGGGCCAGAAGGTGCTCATCCACGCGGGCTCGGGTGGCGTGGGCACCTTCGCCATCCAGCTCGCGAAGTATCTGGGTGCCACCGTGGCGACCACCGTCAGCGAGCGCAATATCGAGCTCGTGAAGCGGCTGGGCGCGGACGTCGTCATCGACTACCGCAAGCAGCGCTTCGAGGAGGTGCTGCATGACTACGACCTGGTCTTCGACACCCAGGCCGGTGAGACGCAGCAGCGCTCGTTCCGCGTCCTCAAGCCGGGCGGCGTGTTGGTCTCCATCGCGGGCAAGCCGGATGCGAAGTTCGCGCGGAAGTGGGGGCTCAATCCCCTGCTGGTGATGGTGTTGGGACTCCTGTCGCGCAAGACGACCGCGCTCGCGCGGAAGCACCAGGTGCGCTTCGAATACCTGTTCATGCGCCCGGATGGCCAACAGCTCGCCGAGATCGGCAGGCTGCTCACGGATGGCCATATCAAGCCCATCATCGACCGGGTCTTCCCCTTCGAGCAGACGAAGGAAGCGCTGGAGTACAGCCAGTCCGGGCGAGCGGTGGGCAAGGTCGTCATCCAGGTGAAGAAGCCCGCCGTGGCTCGGGCGGCCTCCCAAGACACGGCCTGAAGGCCACCGACGGCTGCGAGGCCCGGGGCGTGTCCAGCCCTCCTCGTTGCCGGTCTCCCCTGCGGCGGTACGGGCTCAGGTACCCGTCTCGCGGCGCTCCGGCTCTCCCCTGGAGGCGTTCACCCGCCGCCAGGTCGCCGCCAGCGATTTCGCGATGGGCTCCATCACCTGGTCATCCGCCCAGTAGAAGGGATGCACCATCGGTGTCCAGGTGAAGAGCCCGCTCAGCTTCACGCAGACATCCCGAACGCCCTTCCGGTAGGCCTCCCCCAGCGGCTGGAGCGGGTACGCGATGACATCGTCATCATCGTAGTAGTTGACCCACTCGCCCCCTGCCCCCGGATGGTGCTGCGTGAGCTCAGCAGCCGGCACGCACACGGGCCTGTCCAGCTCCTTCTGCTGAGGGTAGCGCAGGCTCCAGAGCGCCAGCGGACTGCCCATGGTGTACAGGTGCGCCAGCGTTTCCCCACGCTCCAGCGGCGAGCGTGCCATGGGGTCCTCGGGACTCTCCAGCAGCCGCGTCGCGATCTGCTCCTGATCCGACATCGAGGCCCGTGCCACCTGCAGGTCGTAGAAGTAGTTGCTCGCGATGACACTCCCCAGACTGTGTGCCATCACGCACAGCGGCGCATCGTCTCCGGCCCGCTGCCGCAGGCGCGCGAGCGCCTCCGTCACACTGGCATGGATGTTGTCATACACCTCGCTCTTCCCAATGCCGGGCTGGTAGGCGATGGCATCCCCCACGAAGTGCATGATCAGCCATCGTGCGCCCGGGTAGTGCAACCGCCCGAGGCGCTTGTCCTTGCGCCGGGAGAGCAAGGCCATCAGGGGCGCGAGCCACACCTCCGAGCCTCCATTGACACGCACGACCAGCCTGCGGAGCTCCTCGAAGAACCCCCCAGCCTTGTCCTCGAAGTGCTGCTCGAAGAGCCGGCGCTCCGCGTTCTCCAACACGGGCGCCCAATGCACCGGCTCGACGATGATCGCCTTCTCCGGATCTGGCGCATTGGCCTGGCCCTTGAACTGCCGGGCGAAGTGCTTCTGGAGCAGCCGCTTCGGAGTCAGGTGGAAGTTCTCATCCTGGATCTCCACACCATGGATGATGAGGACGGCCAACGGCTTCATGTGATTCCCCCCAGGAAAACAATGAAGTTTATAGGCGAATGGAGAGGAATAGGCCAGCGGGGGCCTGGTGCCTCATTGCTTCGAGCCTCCGAGCAGCCCTCCGGAGAGTGCCAGGAGTTCTGTTCGCAACCATTGGCTGCGTGGATCTCCGTCTACCTGACGATGCCAGTACAGGTGGAGATCCACGGGAGGGAGTACCACTGGCATTGGCAGGAGGTGGATGCCAAGAGAGGCTTTGTGCGCCTCCGCGTGGCGCCGGGGCATCGTGAGGAGCAGGTCGGAGCCCGCGACGACCCGGCACGCCGCTTCGTAGTGCTGGCAGCGCACGGCGACCTCGCGCTGGTAACCCTGCTGGCTGAGCACCAGGTCCTCGAGCGTCAGCCCCGTGCGCCGGGAGGACACGGTCACGTGCCGCGCGGCCAGGTAGGCCGATACGTCCAGCTTCCGCCGCCGCGCGCTCACCACGCAGAAGGTGTCACGAAGCAGCAAGGTGTGGCGCAGGTCGGCGCCGGTCGGCTGCGCCACGTCGATGGCCAGGTCCAGCCTCCCCGAGGACAGATCCCTCTCGAGCCTGGCCCGCTCGAGTCTCACGCTCGCGACCCGGACATTCGGGGCACGCTCGCCCAGTCGCGAGACGAGCTGCGGCAGGAGCGACGGTTCGAGCACGTCGTTCATCGCGAGGGTGACGTGGCCCACGTCGCGCCGGGCGTCGAAGTGGCGGGTGCGGTGCACGGCCTGCTGGAGCAGCGCGAGCGCCTCCTGGATTCCAGGCGCCAGGCGCTCGGCGAGCGGGGTCGGCGTCACACCCCGCCCCTGACGCACGAAGAGCGGATCCTCGAGCTGCTCGCGCAGGCGGGCCAGGGCGTGGCTCACCGCCGACTGGCTCAGGAACAGGACCTCCGCGGCCCGCGTGAGGTTCCGCTCCCGGAAGATGACGTCGAACACCCGGAAGAGGTTCAGGTCGAGCTGGGCCAGCCGTGCGGATTCATGAGCTGCCTTCATGACAACACATGACCAACATTCACTGGATTCATCAAGGGCCTCCACCGCAGGATCGCGGCCCTGACCGGAGGAGGCCTCCCATGAACTTCGAGCCAAGTGACCGTTCCAAGGACTACCGCGAGCGAGTGCAGCGCTTCATCCGCGAGCACATCCGCCCGGTGGAGGGGCAGTACTGGACGCACGCCCGCGCGGCTGTCCACGGCGGCGACTGGCGGCGCTGGCGGATTCCCCCCATCATGGAGGAGCTCAAGGCGCGCGCTCGGGCCGAGGGTCTGTGGAACCTGTTCCTTCCGGACGCGAAGCTCGGCGCCGGCCTCAGCACCCTGGAATATGCGCCCATCGCCGAGGAGATGGGCCACAGCTTCATCGCTCCGGAGGTCTTCAACTGCAACGCCCCGGACACCGGCAACATGGAGGTGCTCTACAGGTACGGCTCCGAGGAGCAGAAGGCGCGCTGGCTCACGCCCCTGCTCGCCGGGGAGATTCGCTCCGTCTTCTGCATGACCGAGCCCGACGTGGCCTCCTCGGACGCGACCAACATGCAGGCCACGGCCGTCGTCGAGGGCGACGAGGTGGTGCTCAACGGGAAGAAGTGGTGGTCGAGCGGCATCGGCGACCCGCGGGCGAAGATCGCCATCTTCATGGCCCGTACGCCCGACGCGGGGACGGACCGCCACCACCAACACTCGATGGTGCTGGTCCCGCTGGATACGAAGGGCGTGGAGATCAAGCGCATGCTCCCGGTGTTCGGCGACTACGACGCGCCGCACGGGCATGGTGAGGTGCACTTCCGCGACGTGCGGGTGCCTCGCGCCAACATCATCGGGGGACCGGGGATGGGCTTCGAGATCGCCCAGGGACGCCTCGGCCCCGGCCGCATCCACCACTGCATGCGCTGCATCGGCGCGGCGGAGGAGGCGCTGGACCTGATGATCCACCGCGGGATGAATCGCACCGCCTTCGGCAAGCCGCTGCTCAACCTCGGTGGCAACCGCGAGCGCGTCGCCGAGGCGCGCATCGCCATCGATCAGGCGCGTCTGCTCACGCTCTACGCCGCCTGGAAGCTGGACGAGCTGGGCGCCCTGGGAGCCATGACCGAGATCTCCGCGATCAAGGTCGTCGCGCCCAACGTGCTGCAGAAGGTCGTGGACGACGCGATCCAGCTCCACGGCGGAGCCGGGGTGTCGAACGACGACACCCAGCTGGCGGGCTTCTTCGCCCAGGCGCGTACCCTGCGGCTGGCGGACGGTCCGGACGAAGTGCACAAGGGCCTCATCGCCCGCATCGAGCTCGCCAGGCGCGGGTTCTCCAAGAGCCGGGAATCATGAGCACACAGCGCATCTTCATCACCGGTGGAGCCAGTGGGCTCGGACGGGCCATCGCCCTGCGCTTCGGCCGGGCGGGCTGGCGGGTCTGCATCGCCGACGTCAACGACGCCCGGGGCGCGGAGACCCTGCAGGCGCTCGCCCCCCTCACCTCCCACGCCCACTACCTCCGCTGCGACGTGACGCGCGAGGAGGATCTGACCGCCACCTCCGAGTGGCTCACCGCCAACTGGGGGGGCGTCGACGTGGTGGTCAACAACGCCGGCGTCGCCCAGGCCGGCGCCATCGAGGACGTCCCGCTCTCCGACTGGCAGTGGATCCTGGACATCAACCTCCTGGGCGTCGTGCGCGGCTGCAAGGTCTTCACGCCCCTGTTCAAGCGTCAGGGCCGTGGGCACTTCGTCAACGTGGCCTCCATGGCCGGCCTGCTCGATATGCCGAGGATGAGCAGCTACAACGCAACCAAGGCCGCCGTCGTCTCGCTGTCGGAGACGCTCCAGAACGAGCTCGCCGATGACCACATCGGCGTCAGCCTCGTCTGCCCGTCCTTCTTCAAGACCAACCTCGGCGACTCGCTGCGTACCTCGGATCCCGGGATGCGAACGGCCCTGACCAAGTTGCTCGAGCGCTCGCCCATCACCGCGGACGACATCGCCGACCAGATCTTCCGGGCGGTCGAGCAGCGTGACTTCTACGTCCTGCCCCACAAGGAGGGCCGCCGGGCCTGGTTGATGAAGAAGCTCCTCCCTCGTGACATCTACTCCTCGATGATCCAGAAGCGCACCCGCCGGCTGCGCGGGCGCACCGAGGCCGCGCGGACCTGAGGCGAGAACCCATGTCACCCACTCCCCCCCTCGATGAGGCCAGGGCGGTGCGCGCGGGCGAGGAGCTCGACGTCACCGCCGTGGACGCCTGGCTCAAGTCTCAGGTTCCGACGCTGGAAGGCACTCCCAGGGTCACCCAGTACGCGGGCGGTGCCTCCAACTGGACCTACCGCCTCGAGTACGCCAACCGCGATCTCATCCTTCGTCGCCCTCCCGCGGGCACCAAGGCCAAATCGGCGCACGACATGGCGCGCGAGTACACGGTGCAGAAGGCGCTCAAGCCCGCCTACCCCACCGTGCCCACCATGGTCGGGCTCTGCCAGGACACGAGCGTCATCGGCTCCGAGTTCTATGTGATGGAGCGGATCCCCGGCCTCATCCCCCGCTCGCGTCTGCCGTCCGGGCTGCATCTGGACACGGCGCAGACCCGGCAGCTGTGCCTCAACGTCATCGACAAGCTCATCGAGCTGCACCGGGTGGACTACCGGGCCGCGGGGCTCGAGTCGCTCGGCAAGGGCACCGGCTACCCCCGGCGGCAGATCGAGGGCTGGTCGGACCGCTACGAGAAGGCCCGAACCTGGAACGTCCCCAGCTTCCGGTTCGTGCGCGATTGGCTCGAGGCCAATATCCCCGACGACATCGCCACCTGCGTCATCCACAACGACTGGCGCTTCGACAACGTGGTGCTCCACCCGGAGCGTCCCACCGAGGTCATCGGCGTGCTCGACTGGGAGATGGCCACGCTCGGCGATCCGCTGATGGACCTCGGCAACACGCTCGCCTACTGGGTGCACGCCGACGACAACCTGCTGATGCGCATGACCCGCCGTCAGCCGACGCACCTGCCCGGCATGCTCCGGCGCGAGGAGGTCGTTGCCTACTACCTCGAGCGCACCGGGTTGAAGCCGGCCAACTGGGCCTTCTACGAGGTCTACGGCCTGTTCCGCCTCGCCGTCATCGCCCAGCAGATCTACTACCGCTACCACCACAAGCAGACCCGCAACCCGGCGTTCAAGAACTTCTGGATCCTCGTCAACTCCTTCGACTGGCGTTGCCGGAGCATCATCAAGAAGAAGGGAGGTCGTTGATGGGTGCCGTGTACCTCGTCCGCCACGGGCAGGCCTCTTTCGGTGCGGAGGACTACGACCAGCTCTCGGACATGGGAATCGAGCAGGCCCGGGTGCTCGGCGAGGCGTTGCGCGCGCGCATCCCCCAGGTGGACGCGGTCTTCACCGGGACCCTGAAGCGCCACGCGCAGACGGCGGAGGGGTGCCTCGCCTCGATGGGCATCTCCCTCTCGCCCCAGCGGCTGGCCGGGTTCGACGAGTTCGACCACACCGAGGTCATCGCCCGCTTCGAGCCGCGGTTCGCGGATCATGCACGGATGGTGGAGGCTCTGGCCGGTACACCGGAGCCCCGCCGGGTCTTCCAGGAGATGTTCACGCAGGCCGTCGCGCGCTGGACCGGCGGTGGACACGACGCCGACTACACGGAGCCCTGGCCCACCTTCCAGGCGCGCTGCCTCCGAGGGCTCGAGGAGCTCCTCCAGCAGCTCGGACCGGGGAAGACAGCGATCGTCTTCACCTCCGGTGGGCCCATCACCGCCATCAGCCGGGAGTTGTTGCAGATCCCCGTGCTCCACGCGTTCCGGCTCAACTGGACGCTCGCCAACTGCGGCGTCACCAAGGTCATCTACAGCGAGCGGGGCCGCTACCTCTCCTCGCTCAACGAGCACGGCCACTTCGAGGGCCCGCGGCGCGCGCTCATCACCTATCGCTGAGCGGGCCCGCGCGTTGACGCGTCAAGACACCGGGCTGACATGTCATCCGGAGTGTCAGCGCGGGCTCCTCGCACCGGTTTCCCGGCCCGAGGCCTGTCCTCTCGCGGGGTTGCACGTGGGATGGCGCTGGCCCGGCCCGTGCAGAAATGAGTGATGAAAACAGAACATCGCGTCCGGGGCGCTCCTGGTAGAAGACCCCGCGATCGCTGAAGCCCTTCATTCATCCCGCGAGTCCGACGTGCTTCCTGTTCACACCCTCCTGTCCGCCTTCCTGACGTTCCAGACACCCGCTCCCGCGAAGCCCGCCACCCCGGCGCAGGCCACCACGCCCGAGCAGTCCGCCGTCGCCGCCGAGCGCGCCGCCGCTTCCGCCGAGCGTGCCGCCGCCGCCGCCGAGCGTGCCGCCGAGGCCAATGCCCGCATGGCGGAGGCCATCGAACAGCTCGCCAAGGGCCTCGCCGGCACGGCCGCTCCCGCCGAGCCGCCCCCGCCTCCCGCGCCGCCCGCCGAGAAGAAGGAGGAGGCGAAGAAGGACGTCTGGGATGTCACGGTGGGCCTGGGCCTCATCTTCATCACCGGCAATGCCTCCACCGTCACGTTCAACGGATTGGTCACTGCGGAGAGCAAGACTGAGAACTGGATCTACTCCGTCAAGGCCACGGGCGTTTACGGCGAGAGCCGTCCCCCCGAGTTGGCGGGAGCTCCGGAGGCGTCCCAGGTGGTGGCGCTCAACGCGGCCCTCCAGCTTCGCGGAGACCGGCGCTTCAACGAGAAGCTCAGCGGCTACCTGCTGGCCGGCGCGGAGACGGACCACGTGAAGAGCGTGGAGGCGCGTGGCATCGGCGAGGCGGGTATCGGCCTCATCTGGTGGGACTTGAAGCGGAAGGACGGCGGCGACTCCTTCCTGCGTACGGACCTGGCCTTCCGCTACGCCCGTGAGACGCGCTTCCAGTACTACCCCACGCGCGTGGATCTGCCGGATGTGTCGCTCGGCGGCCCCCGCTTCGGCGCGACCTTCCGCTACGCCATCAACCGGGATGTCGCCCTGCTGGAAGAGCTCAGCGTCCTGCCCAGCCTCATCGAGGGCTCGCGTCTGCTCGTTGGCAACCAGACGCAGCTCTCCGTGAAGCTCACGCAGGCGCTGGCGGTCACCACCACCTTCCTCCTCCAGTACGACAGCGCGCCCGCCGAGGGGAAGGTGCCCACCGACACCTCGCTCGCCGTGAGCGCCACGGTGACCTTCTAGGGCAGTGGCGGGGCCGCACGTCCCGGGAGCAGGCAGGAGACCTGGGCCCCCGCGCTCCCCCGGAGCGCGTGGATAGCTTGTCGCCCATGGCTCCTGTGACTCTCTATACGAAGACGTACTGCGGCTACTCGAAGCGGGCCAAGGCCCTCCTGTCCGACAAGGGCGTGGACTTCGAGGACATCGACGTAACGGAAGACGAGGCGCGCTTCTCCGAGATGGTGGAGCGCACCGGCGGCGGGACGACGGTGCCGCAGATCTTCATCGCCGGGCGGCACATCGGCGGCCTCACCGAGTTGGCCGAGTTCGACGAGCGCGGAGAGTTGGACTCACTCCGAGGCGGCGAGAGCCCCGCCACGAGCCCGTAGCTCAGCCCTCGCGGCCCCTGTACCACGCCACCAGCCTGGCGAGCCCCTGCTCCAGCGGCACCGAGGGACGGAAGCCCGTCTCCCGCTCCAGCGCCGTCACGTCCGCGCACGTCACCTCCAGCTCCCCAGGCTGCGCGGGCCGCAGTTCGACCCAGGCCTTCATCCTCAACTGCTCCTCCAGCAGGTCCACGAATCGCGCCATCGCCACCGACGTGCCCCGGCCCACGTTCAGCACGCGGTACGGCGGTGGCCCCGCGGGTGGCTTGTCCAGCACCCGAACCAGCGCCTCCACGACGTCATCCACGTACGTGAAGTCGCGCCGCATCATCCCCTCGGCGTGCAGCACGATGGGACGGCCCTCCAGCATCAACCGGAGGAACAGCATCGGCGCCATGTCCGGCCGGCCCCATGGGCCGTACACCGTGAACAGCCGCAGCCCCGTCACCGGCAGCCCGTACTGGTGGCTGAAGACGTGCGCCATCATCTCGTCCGCGCGCTTCGTCACCGCGTAGACGCTCAGCGGGCGATCCGCCGCCGCCTGCTCCGAGAAGGGCAACGGCGTCCCCGCGCCGTACACCGAACTCGACGAGGCGAACACCAGGTGACCCACCCCCACCTGCCGGCTCAGCTCCAACACCTGCAGGAAGCCGGTGATGTTCGTCTCCGCGTAGTCCGTCGCCTCCGAGGCCAACGACCTCACGCCCACCCGTGCCGCCAGGTGCACCACGCGCTCGGGTCGCGCTCCCTCGAAGAGCTCCCGGCAGGACTTCGCGTCACGGATGTCCATCCGGTGGAAGCCGAAGTTCGGCGCCGCCTTCAGCCGCGACAGCCGCGTCGCCTTCAGCGTCACGTCTCCCGACGCGTCCAGGTTGTCCACGCCGATGACCGTGTCCCCGCGCGCGAGCAGCCGCTCACACACGTGGTATCCGATGAAACCCGCTGCGCCCGTGACGAGCACCTTCATGACTCGACTCCCATCGCGGGCGAGGACCCCGGAACACCCCCCTGGGGATGACCCTCACCCGCTCCCTCTTCTCAGAAGGAGAAGGACATAGCACCAGTCAGTCCTCGATCTGCGTTTCGAGGAAGGGTTTTTGCCGGTCACGCCACTCCCGGGAAGTCGTGCCTTCCGCGATCAGTCTCCCCAACGCCAATCCCGCCGCGCAGGCGTGATGCACGTTGTCATGGACGAACAGTGCGTTCCGACCCAATGGGTAGAGTCCGCCACCTTACTCGTTGCGTCAGCGCGCGGAAACCCAGGCGCTCGGCCGCCTCGTGCCGCCCCACCCAACCGCACAACAGCGGCAGCGGCACCGTCGCCACCACCGACTCCGCCGCCAACTCCCGTCCCGCCACCCCCACGGCCATCACCCTCCCCCGCTCCAGCATCAGGCCCTCGGCCAGCGCTCCGAAGCCACCCTCCGGGTAGAAGTAGCGTCGCCCCGCCGACGAGCCTCCACGCCCGAGCACCGTCCCCGGGCTGGAGGAGAAGCTGAAGCGCCTGGGGAATCCCACTCCCTGAGCGCTGGCACAGGCAGCCAGGCCGGTGCTCGACCCAGGAACCGCGAGAAGTCAGGGACTTGGATCGCAATCATGTTGCAGGTACAACTCCAGGGACGAATCCCCGGTTTCGTCCTGGAGCGAGAGAATGACACCGATGGCGCTTCCCCTGAGTCTGGCGGCGTGGGTGCTGGCTCCCCTGGTGGGGTGGTGTGTGAGGGGACGACGTCCCGCCACCGCGGCGCTGGAGGGCCTCGTCTTCGTGGCGCTGGGCGGCATGGTGCTGGTGCACATCCTCCCGCACAGCCTGTCGCTCGCGGGGATGGGAGCGCTGGGGGCGGCCGGAGTGGGGCTCGGGCTGGCCCTCGCGCTGGGACGGAAGCTGCCGTCAGCGGCCGGGCTGGTGCTGGCGGTGGTGGGGCTGGCGGTGCACGCGGCACTCGAGGGGCGAGCCCTATCGCTGCACGGCGCCGGGAGTGGAACGCTCGCGGTGCTCGCGGTGGTGTTGCACCGGCTGCCGCTGGGTCTGGGGCTGTGGTGGCTCGTCCGGCCGGTGGTGGGCACCCTGGGCGCCAGTGCGCTGCTGGTGACGGTGGCGCTCGTCGGGGGCGTGGGTCTGGGCTGGGGCGGCTCCGTTCTCGAGCCCGGCCTGCTCCGGGTGGCCGCCCTCCTCCAGGCCTTCACCGCGGGCGCATTCCTCCCCGCCCTCTTCCGGGGACGCGCGGGCAATGCAGAGGGGCCCGCACAGAGGCTCGCCGCGGGGCTGGGGGCCGTCGCGGCCATGGCGCTGCTGGTGCTCGTCTCCCACGCGCACCCCCTCCTGGGCGCACAGCCCGGGGAGCTCGGCGCGGGCACCACCTTCCTCCACCTGTCGCTGGAGACAGCACCCGCCCTGCTGGCCGCCTATGTCCTCACGGGCCTCTTCCAGGCCCTGCTCGGTGAGGCCTCGCTGGGCTGGCTCGGTCGCGGCTCCTCCCTGTCGCGGGCCTTGCGCGGCACCGTGGTGGGCCTGCCGCTGGCGCTGTGCTCGTGTGGGGTGTTGCCCGTGTACCGCGGCCTCATCCGCAAGGGCGTTCCCATCGCAGCCGCGCTGTCCTTCCTGGTGGCCGCGCCGGAGCTGGGCGTGAGCGCCGTCCTCGTCTCGGTGCCGCTGATTGGCTGGCCCCTCACGCTGGCACGCCTGGGAGGTGCCTTCGTCGTGGCCGTGCTCTCCGGCGTCCTCGTGAGCCGCCTGGTTCCGGCCTCACGGGCGGTGGCCATGGCCTCCCCGGCAACGGGCCCCACCCCGCCCCTGCGCCAGCGGCTGGCCCACGGGCTGCGCGAGGGGCTCGTCGAGTCGGTGGACCACACGGCGCCCTGGATTCTCGTGGGGATGGGGATGGCGGCGCTGGTGGAGCCTCTGCTGGCGGCCGAGTGGCTCTCGCGCCTGCCTCCGGGTCTGGACGTGCCCCTCTTCGCGCTGCTGGGCGTGCCCAGCTTCGTGTGCGCCTCGGGGGCCACGCCGCTGGTGGCGGTGCTGCTGCACAAGGGCCTGTCGCCGGGTGCCGCGCTGGCCTTCCTCATCACCGGACCCGCCACCAACGTCACCACCTTCGCGGTGATGTCCCGGCTGCACGGGCGCAAGGTGACGCTGGCCTTCGGTGCGGTGGTGGCGGTCAGCTCCGTCGGACTGGGCCTGGCGCTCAACATGCTGCTCCCGGCGCAGACGGGCCTCGCCCACCAACCGCAGCACGCGGAACACGAGGGGCTGGTGGAGTGGGTGGGGCTGGTGCTGCTGGGCGCGCTCTTCCTCGCCTCGCTGCTGCGACAGGGCCCACGGGGCTTCCTCGCGCAGCTGCTGCCTGGTGGAGACCCTGGCGAGAGCACGTTGCCCACCGGCGACAAGCTGTCGGAACTGCATGTTCACGGGCCGGCATGCGGCCACGACCACGGGCACCACGGTCCCGCGCATGCGCGCCCCCACCACGAGCACGGGCCGGGCTGCACCCATTCACACTCCAGCTCCGAGGCCCGTGCGCCCCTCATCCTGCTCCCCCAGGCGCACGTCCACGGCCCCGAGTGCCAGAACGGCGCGGCCTGCTCCCACGGCAGGCCGGGAGCATAGGCCGGCACCCGGAGGGGGACACGGAGGGCCCGTCGTGGGCCGGGGCGCGCACCTCGTCGTGGTGATTCAGGCTTCGCGGCCGTGCGCCGCCGCTGTCAGCTGCGAGGTATCGACGCGGACGAAGATCGAATCACCGATCGCGGTCAGCACATCGCCGGCGTAGACCTCGCAGATGACCCGGCTCTTGCGGCCGACCTCGCCTTCGACACGCGCGCGAAGGGTGAGCGGCACCCCCATGGGCGTGGGCTTGATGAACTTGACGCCGAGGTTGCCGGTGACGCATTCGATCCGCGGCAGACTGCCGGGTTCGCGACCCTCGGCCCGGAAGTGGTAGGCCATCGCGGTCCAGTTCGAGTGACAGTCGACCAGCATCGCGATCAGACCGCCGTACACGAGATCGGGCCAACCACTGTATTTGGCCTCGGGGGTGTGCCTGGCCATGACGTGGATGCCGTCGTCATGCCAGTAGCTCTTGATGTGCAAGCCATGCGGATTGTTGCAGCCACAGCCGTAGCAGATGCCTTCTGGCGCGGCGATTTCTTGCAGAGATGCGGTTTCCATGGATGGGACCTCGTCTGGCACGTAGAGGGAGGAGACTATCGACCTGGCAGGCAGATTGCGCGGTGATGCTTCATGACACCCGCCTCCGCTTCGACGAGCGCCCGCAGGTGGGCGGCGCGCCTGCAGTTGCTCGGCTCGGACGTGGCCTTCGCCCTGATGGCGGTGCTGGCGCGACGGCTGTCGCGCCCGGACGCGGGCTTCGACGCGGGGCAGCTCACCGTGGTGCGCTTCGTGGTGGGCGCGCTGGTGAGCCTCGTCGTCTTCTGGCTGCGGCCCGGCCTCTACCGTCCCGTCAATTACCGGCTGCTCATCACGCGCGGCCTGTCGGGAGGCGTCGTGGTGGTGCTCTACTTCAGTGCGCTCGAGCGCATCCCCACCGGCGAGGCGAGCCTCCTCTACAATCTCTTCCCCGTCATCGCCACGGTGATGTCCTTCTTCACCTTCGACGAGCGGCCCACCGCGCACCTGCTGGGAGCGGTGCTGCTGGCCACCGCGGGCGTGGCACTGGTGCTCGGTGGTGGCTCGCTGCGGCTGGGGGTGGGACTGGGCGAGGCGGCGGCGCTGGGAGCCGCCTTCTTCGCCGCCGCCAGCGCCAATGTCATCCGCGCCATGCGCGCCACCGACAACGCGCCCACCATCTTCTTCTTCTTCAGCCTGGCGGGGCTACCGGTGGCCGCGCCCTTCGCCCTCGCGCCCTGGCCCGCCCACGTGGGCTTCTGGGGCCTGGCCCTGCTCATGGGGCTGGTGGCCTTCGTGGCGCAGGTGCTGATGACGGAGGCGTACGGCGAGCTGTCCATCCCCGAGGCCAGTGTCTGGCTGCAACTCACCCCCCTGGCCAGCTACCTGTTGGCCGCGCTGCTGCTGGGTGAGCCTCTGTCGGCGCTGGGACTCGTGGGCGTGCTCCTGGGCGTGATTGGCGTCGCGTACGGAACGGCCTTCGGCCTTCGGCCACGCAAGGGGTAGCATCCCAACGCGTGGTTGACGCGCCCTAGGAGAGCTGAACGCGCCCGGCCGCCGCGGTGGATTTCACCCGGCACGCCGCGGTGGACCCGCGAGCCGTCCTCGACGAGGCATTCAACCGCCTCCGCGAGCACTTCACCGAGGCGGAGGTGCCAGAACTGCGCGCGCCTATATCTCCTTCATCAGCGCCGCGCAGCGCTTGATGGCCCTGCTCCAGTTGGCGCCTGTCCGCGACGTGCCCACGGCGCGGACAGGCCTGACAACAGCCATCGAGAGAGGTGGCTCCAGCAAAAGGTGGCCTCCCTTGAGTTCCCCGCAGACCGTCATCCCGCGCTGTCACCCGCCAACCCGCTTCGTGATAATGTAACAGTCTTTCAACTCCAAAGCGGAAAGCTCGCACCCATCAAGCAGGTGACGGACGATGACCGCGGCGAATAACAGACTCTCTATATTTTACATGAAAAACCAACCGAACGTCCCGCGGAATCAGCACCAGACGCCAGGCGAAGAACGGACCCGGATGCATTCACATCCATCGGAAAGCGCCCGTCGCTCCGCCAGAGGTCGCGGAGCGCATCCAATTCCCGGATTGGGGCAAGGACGCGGTAACAGTATCCGGACCACAGCTCAAGGATAAACACCAAGGCCGGAAGCGCCCTGACGAATCAGCAACTTCCGGCCTCGAAGCCAGACGGTGCTTTCGTGCGGAGGCGTGGTGGTGCTTTCGAACACCCTGGGCTCCGGCGCTCACGTCAGAGCCGGCCCGCCAGGGTCGCGATCATGAGCAGCAGATCATCGGCAGGCACGGGCTTGGCCAGATGCATCTGGAAGCCAGCGAGCAGCGCCTTGCGCCGGTCCTCCGGACGCGCGTGGGCGGTGATGGCCAGGGCGGGTACCCGCCCGCCACGCTCCACCGGAAGCGCCCGGACGCGCCGCAGGAACGTGTAGCCATCCTCCCCCGGCATGCCGATGTCCGAGATGAGCACATCCGGCTTGCCCTGCTGCAGGAGCTCCCAGGCCTCGGCGGTGGAGCCGGCGGCCTTCACGTGAAGCCCGCAGCGCTCCAGCATGGTCACGAGCATCTCGCGCACGTCCGGCTCGTCCTCGACGAGCAGCACCCGCAGGCCCGCGATCCCCTCCGGGCAATCGAAGGTAGACGCCTCGGCCGAGGCCGGGTTCGCGTTTTGATTCGTCACGCGCAGCGGAGAGATGGGCAAGCACACGACGAACGTCGCCCCCTTGCCCGTCCCCTCGCTCGCAACGGAGACGCTTCCCCCGTGCAACTCGACCAGGTGGCGCACGATCGACAGCCCCAGCCCCAGCCCTCCATGGCGCCGGGTCGCGCTGGAGTCCGCCTGGCGGAAGCGCTCGAAGACATAGGGCAGGAACTCCGGGGCAATGCCCTGCCCCGTGTCGCGCACCGTGAGTTCCGCCGAGGAGCTCACCCGGCGCAAGGTGACGTGGACGCGTCCGCCCTTGGGCGTGAACTTCACCGCGTTCGTGAGGAGGTTCCAGGCGACCTGCTGCAGTCGCTGCGCGTCCCCCATCACCGGGCCCAGGGTGTCGTCCAGCGCCATCTGGAGGCGGATGTCCTTGGCCTGGGCCGCGGGCGTAACGGACTCCACGGCGGCCCGGACGACGTCCTCGAGCTGGAGGGACGCGATCTCCAGACGCAGCTTGCCGGAGATGATGCGGCTGACGTCCAGCAGATCCTCGATGAGCTGCGCCTGCGACTTCGCGTTGCGCTCGATGATCTCCAGCGCCCGGGACTGTTTCTCGGGGGAGAGCGTGCCGTTGCGCAGCATCTGCACCCAGCCCAGCATGGAGGTCAGGGGCGTCCTCAGCTCGTGCGACGTCACGGAGAGGAACTCGTCGCGCATCCTGACCGCGGCCTCGAGCTGTTGAAGCAACCCCTCGCGCTCACGCTGCAGCTTCACCTGCCCGGTGGTGTCCTGCAGCACCAGCAGGAAGCCGCCCGGCCCCGTCGTGTCCTCGGGCAGGGGCGCCAGGGAGGCCTCGAGGAACTGCGGCCCGCTCGGGCCCTCCGACTCGAGCAGCGCCTGGGCCGGGGCACCGGTCGCCCGCGCCTTCTCCATGAGCGCCTCGAAGCCCGGCGGCAGCAGCCACACCAACGGCGCCCTCGCGAGCCCCTCCTCGGCCTGCCCCAGGATTCGCCGCGCCGCCGGGTTGCTCACCAGCACGTGGCCCTCCGCATCGAGCGCCAGGATGCCCAGGGGCGCGAGCTCCAGCAGGCGATCGAGGACGACCGAGGGCCTCGGCCGGACCGGCTCCACGGCCAGGAGCCGCGAGGAGACGGCCTGGAGCGTACGCTGGTGCTCGCGCCGCAGCCGCGTCTCCTGGACGGCCCGCTGAAGCTCCCCCGCGAGCTTCGCCACGCCCTCCGCGCCATGCAGCCTCGTGCGTTGACCGAGAAAGGGGGTGTACCTGAAGGTGGCGCGCAGGGATTCGAGCTGCTCGGGGGCGGCCAGCACCAGGACGCTCACGTCGCGATCCAGCCTCACCACGCGCTGGGCCAGGGGAAGCGGCTGCCGCTCGAGCGGGCCGATCACCAGCGCGTCGAAGGCCCCCGGGCTGCTCTCGAAGCGCGCCAGGGCCTCGTCCGCCGAGGGCACCTGCTCCAGGGTGACGTCCTGCGCCCCACACCGCTCGCGGAGCGCACCCGCACTGTTGGTGTCCATCGCGACCAGCAAGGCCCTCGCAGTGCCCACGCTCATTCCCCCAGCAACGGCAGGTCGAGAAGGGCACGTCCCACCCAGGTGCGCAGGATGTCGGTGGTGGGCGACATGACGTGGGCCGCGCGCGCGTCACGCAGGTGGCGGAAGAGGGGCGAGCCACTCTCGGAGTAGCCCCGTCCCCCCACGAGCGTCATCGCCTCGTTCACGACGTGGACGGCGCAGTCGGCGACCTCGGCCTTGGCTGAGCAGAGCGCCGCGAGGGCGGTGGCCTCGCCCTCGTCTCCCCTCGCGGCGGCGCTGTGGATGAGCAGCCGCGTGCGCTCGACGATGGCCCAGAGCGTTCCCAGCCGGTGCTGGAGCACGGCCTGGCTGGAAGGAGACGCGCCCCCGTGGGAGTAGTGCCGGCGCTTCAGGTGCGCGGTGGCCTCCTCCAGCGCGCTGCTCGCGATTCCCAGGTACGTCCCCGCCATGGCGATGAGGAAGTACGGCGCCACGACGTTGAAGACGTACCAGATCTCATCCCCCTCCTGGCCGAGCAGGTGGGTGGCCGGGACGAAGACGCCCTGGAGCAGCAGCGTCCGAGCCGAGTTGCCTCGCATGCCGACCCCTTCCCAGGACCCCTCCCACGCCAGGTTCTCCGCCTGGGCGGGAAGGAGGACGCAGGAGAAGTCTCCCGGCTGGGCGGCCGCGCCCGAGGCCAGGGTCGAGACGACGTAGGAGTCCGCATGCCCGCCATTGGTGACGAAGGACTTCGCGCCCTCGAGCCGGTAGCCCCCGGGGACGGCGGTGAGCCGCGTCTGGGGCAGGTAGAAGTGAGCCCCGGTGCCCGACTCGCTGAGCGCCAGGGTGGTGAGGTGCTCACCCGCGGCGATGGGCTCCAGGAACGTCCGTTGCTGAAAGGGGGTCGCCTTGGCGGCGAGGACCGCGGACCCCACGCAGTGCATCCCGAAGCAGATGGCCGTCGAGGCACAGACGCGGCCGAGCACCTCGCAGGTTCGCGCGAGCGCGACGAGCCCCTGCCCTTGACCACCGAAGGCCGCGGGGACGACCAGACCCCCCAGCCCCGCCGCCTGGAGGGCACGCAGGCCCGCCTCCGGCCAGCGTCCTTCGCCGTCGACCCGGGTGACTTCGGGGGCAACGACCTCACGCGCCACCTGGTCCGCCACGCCCAGCAACTCACTGAGAGCCAACCGCTTCAAGTCCACCTCATACCTGGGTCCTCGTCTCAAGATGCCCGACAAGAACCACTGCTGAAAGCGCCGAAGTTGTGCTCTCAAATATTGACCAGGACAGGAGATGAGCAGCACTCCCTCGAGCGCCTGTCGGGAACGGGTGGGGCCAAGCGTGCAGGGGTGGAATAAAGGCTCCTCGAAGGGGCGCCAGGGTGTTCACTGCATGACGCAAGCCCGGCCGGAGGTGCTCTCCGTGACCAGGTACTTGAAGCCGGCCTTGGACACGCTCAATCGAACAGGCCCTGCAGGTAGAAGCGGCCGTCCCGCGCGTCCCGGAACACCCACGCCTGCCCCAGACCCTCGAAGTGCACCCGGTAGTAGTCCCGGCTGTACGGGCGCTCGTCCCACCAATCGCCGCTCAGCCGCTCCGGGCCCACCAGCGCCGTCACCCGGCGCTTGCGTCCCCCGAGCCTCGCCGCCAGCAACTCCCCCGAGGCCGTCATCTCCACGTCGATCGTCGTCGGCGACCCCAACATCCGCGAGGGCCGCTCGTGCAGCACCTCGGGCACGGGCTCCGCCGCCTCCACCGACTGGAGCAGCTCGCCCTCCAATCCCCGGTGCATGACCGGTGGCCGGAAGGCCTTCGCCGCATACGCGTCCTCGGGGCGGTGCGTGTCCTCCAGCGACGCCATGAAGAGCGAGTCCTCGCCCAGCGCCGTCGCCAGCCGGGAGAGCACCACCTCCAGCGCCGCGTCTCCCTCGGGCGCGTCCCCCAGCGAGAGCTGCTGACCCCGGTCCTCGCAGTCCTCCTCCACCCGGAGGATCAGCCCCGCCACCGGACCCTCGAGCCGCACGTCCGACAGCCGGTGCCTCGTCAGGTCCAACAGCATCTTCGACTGCGCCGTCGGCCTCGCCAGCGTGAGCGGCACCACCGCCTGGCCCGACGGATCCAACTTCAACGTGAGGTTCAGCCGTACGGCCGCGCGGCGCCGTCCCCCCAGTCGCCCACAGAGCCGATCCAACACCGTCTTGAGCGCGAACTGGAGCGGCTCCAACGACTCGGCCGGCCACTCCAGCGTCAGCCGCTCCTCCAGCACCTCCTCCAACACCTCGGCGATGAAGGGCGTCTCATCCCCGCCCCGGCAGCGCGTGTGCGCCCGCATGCCGGCGGAGCCACCTCGAGCCGTCACCGCCCCCACGGGCAGCGCCGCCACCTCGCCCAGCGTGGTCAGCCCGAGCGCCGCGAACGCCGTCTGCTCCGGACCCTCCAGGGCACTCAGCGGCAACGGGGCCAGCGCCTGCGCGCCCTCCCCCTCCGGCACCACGTCCATCCGCCGTGCCCCATACCGGGCCAACGTCCGCGCGGTGAACTTGTCCGAGGCCACCACCACCCGCCCCCGCCAGCCCAGCTCCGAGCACAGGGCCAGCACCTTCGCGCACAGCCCCTCCTCCCCCTTCACCAGGTGCGCCGCCCCCGCGTCGAACCACAGTCCGTCCGGCGCCGACAACTGGAAGCCCGGGGCCAGCGACATCAGCATCTCGCCGATCCCCACCAACGCCCGTCTCTCCTCCTCGGGCCGGTAGGGGAAGTGCCGCAGCGACGGCTCCAGCGCGTTCGCCGCGGTGAGCGTCATCCCCGGCCGCACGCCGGCCTTCAGCGCGCTCGTGGACGCGCACGCCACCCGCTGCTGGCCGCGCACCTCCTCCGCCAGCACGAAGGGCTTGCCCGCCAGTTCCGGCAGCTCGATGACCTTGCGCTGCACCGGGAAGCGCGAGAAGTGCAGATACCCCAATCGCATGTCCGTTCCCCTCCCCTCGCCTCAGTGCAGGGCCGAGCCCGCTTCCAGGCTCGGACGCAGCGACGGCATCGGCGCGTCCCGCCCCGGACGCTGACCCAGGATTCCCCGGTGCCCCTCGCGCGGGGCCGTCTCCCGCTCGAGTTCCGGCACCGTCACGTCCTCGGTCGGGAGCAGCTCCTGCCCCCACGGAGACTCCGCGTCGGCCTGCGCCGGATGGAGCGCCCGCCAGGGCACCAGCGCCCGCGAGCCAATCCCCCCCTGCCGGCTGCGCACCACCTCCACCGACAGGCCCGAATCACCGCGCGCCTCCGTGCGCAGGCGCATCATCCCGTCCCCCGGGGCCTCCGGAGCCGTCAGCAGCAGCAGCAGGCTCCCCCCTCGCCCCGCCGCGTCCATCAGCCGCTTGCCCTCCGCCGGAGACAGCCTCACGCCCCCCTCGGCCCTCCCCCCCGGACCCCGCGTCAGATCCAACACCACGCACGCGAACGCCCCGCTCCTCACGAGCTGCACCGCCGACCACGCCAGCTGCTCCGCCGTCTTCGGCCGCACGATCAGCAGCCGGGACGGCTCCACCCCCGCGGCCACCGCCGCCGGCGGGTAGAGCTCCCCCGGTCCATCCACGTACGCGCACAACCGGCCTTCCCGGTGCGCAGCCGCCACGGCCCTCAGCGCCAGGCTCGTCCGCCCCGAGGCCGCCTCGCCCCACAGCTCCACCACCTGTCCCAATGGAAGCCCGCCCCCAGGGAGCAGCGCGTCGAAGGCCTCCACCCCCGTGCGCAGCGCCGCCAGGTACTTGCGCGGCGCCGCCTGCAACCGGCGGATCTGCTCCCTCAGCGCCTCGACCGTCACCGACAGCTTCTCAGCCGCCCCACTCATCACGTCCCTCGTCAGACACTGGACCTGAAAACGGGTTCAGTATGCCGAGCGGTCTGACATGCGCCAGGAAATGTTGCTCGATGGGCGGGCGGGCTGCCCTTTTGGACAGTGAACCGGGGTGGGTGCGCAGGTGGGGCTACATACCCGCACCCCGACCCTCTCCCAGCGGGAGAGGGAGTGGGGCTCAGTTGGCGCAGAGCACCTTCACCTCGATCTTCTTGTCGGTTGGCCGCCTCTCGCACGAGGACTGGAAGAACAGGCGCGCCGGGAGCTGCTCGGTGGACGGCTCGTACGTCAGATCGCCCCCCGCCACGCTGCACGTCTGCACCGAGTCGTCCTCCCGCGTCACCTGCACCTGCACCAGCCGGGGATCCGGCAGGTTCATCACCTCGATGCTCTGCGACGTCCTGGCCAGCGTGGCGATGGACACCAGGGTGTCCCGGAAGCTCGCCCGGCAGATGGAGTCCAGGTTCTTCAGCCCCGAGTCGAACAGCGACGCCATCTCCCGCTGGCGGAACCCGGGCCCATAGGAGGTGGGGCAATCCACGTTGCGTACGACCGGCCCGTCTGGCGCCATCGTGTCCAGCACCACCCCGACCTGCTTGTCCGACAGCCCCACGGGACCGATCGTCGCCCACAGGACCTCGCGCGGCCGTCCCTCCCCATCCCGCAGGTCGCGCAGGATCCGGAAGTACTCCCGCACCGGCGTCAGCTTCTCCGCCTCCTCGCTGCAGATGTCCCGGGTGGTGTCCGCCGTCAGCCCGACCGGCGGCGGCCGCTGGGTGGAGCTGCAATCCTCCTCGTCCGAGACCACCACCACCACCAACCGGGCGCCGTCGCGCAGGAAGCCCCCGTTGCCTCCGTCCGCGATGGGCGTCGTGGACAGGGGAGGCGTCACCGCCAACCGCACCGCCTCGAAGGGGGTCTCCTGGCCGCTCCCCTTGATGTCCTGCCGCACCAGCCGGCGGAATTTCTCCAACAGCTCCGGGTCCCCCTCGTCCAGGTAGCGCTCGACCGTGGGCTGGCCCCGTGCGTCCTTCACCGGCTGCAACCGCCCGGACTGATCGGGATAGTTGGTCACGTAGTCGTTGTTATCCAGTAACGCGCGCAGGTAGACCGTCGTGGTGATGACCCCCACGCGGAAGTCCTGCTCCACGCCGTTCCCCTGGCGGAGTTCGTCCAGGAAGGCGGGGAGCTCCCTGGCGACGGCCTCCTGTTCGTCCTCCATCGACCCCGAATTGTCGATGACGAAGAGCAGGTCCGTCTTCTGGGCCGAGATCAAGGGCGCCTCGGCCTGGCAACGGCCAGGGAGTGTGGAGCCGGGCTTCTCTACGGGTGAAGTACACGCCGAGCCCCACAGGGCCAGGGCGAACAGCGCGCTCGAACGAAGGGGATGCATCGAGGGTGTCTCCTGAAGGAACACGGCCGGCGGAGAGCGCGCCGCGCCGCGACAAAGGGGGGGCCCCCATCTAACACGCCCCACCCCGTAGGATATGCGAGCAACCGTCCGGCAGCCGACTGCCAACACGAAAAACGCAGGCCGCGTTTGCCATGTCCGTTTTGGTTGCTACGTTGAGTCAACTCCCACAGAAGATCGACAACTGGTACGCAGTTCAACCGGCCCGGCTGCTGTCCGGCCGGGCTGGAAACCGAGGCACCGACTACATGTCCGACGACAAGAAGAAGGGTTCCGCCGCTGCAGCCATGCCGGCGGCCATGGCGCCCCCGGGGATGATCAACAAGGAGGACATCCCGCAGGTCCTCCCCATTCTCCCCTTGCGCAATTCAGTTTTCTTTCCGGGTGGCGTGCTGCCGCTCGCGGTGGGGCGGCAGAAGACGATCGCCCTCATCAAGGACGCGGTCCGTGACGACCAGGTGATCGGCGTCGTCACCCAGCGCCGCGCCGAGGAGGAGGACCCGGGTGCGTCCGACCTCTACACCATGGGCACCGTTGCCCGTATCGTGAAGCTCCTGAAGATGGGCGAGGACAACTACTCGCTCGTCGTCCAGGGCCTGGCGCGCTTCCGCGTGCTCGACCTGGTCCAGGAGGCCCCCTACCTCAAGGCCCGCGTGGACGCCGTGGAGGACAGGACCTCCGCGGAGAACGTCGAGGTCGAGGCCCTGGGCATCAACCTCAAGAAGCTGGCCCGCGAGGTCATCGAGCTGATGCCGGAGCTGCCGGCCGCCGCGACCGAGCTGGTCGAGTCCATCACCCACCCCGGCCACCTGGCGGACCTCATCGCCGCCAACGTGGACGTGCCCATCGAGGAGAAGCAGGCCGTCCTCGAGACGGTGGACCTCAAGGCGCGGATGAAGCTCGTGCTCGAGCTGCTCAACCGCAAGCGCGAGATCCTCAAGCTCTCCAACAAGATCGACTCCGCCGTGAAGGGCGAGATGTCGAAGACCCAGCGCGAGTACTACCTGCGCCAGCAGCTCAAGGCGATCAAGGAAGAGCTCGGCGAGATGGGCGAGGAGGAGGAGGAGCTCGACGAGCTGCAGGAGCGCCTGAAGAAGGCCGGCCTGCCGCCCGACGTGGAGAAGGTGGCCAACAAGGAGCTCAACCGCCTGAAGACGATTCCGGCGGCCTCCAGCGAGTACACCGTCGCGCGCACCTACCTCGATTGGATCGCGGACCTGCCCTGGGCCAAGCTCAGCGAGGACAACCTCGACATCGAGAACGCGCGGCAGACGCTCGACAAGGACCACTACGGCATCAAGAAGGTGAAGAAGCGCATCCTGGAGTACCTGGCGGTGCGCAAGCTCAAGAACGACATGCGTGGGCCCATCCTCTGCCTGGTGGGGCCGCCGGGTGTCGGTAAGACGTCGCTGGGTCAGAGCATCGCCAAGGCGGTGGGCCGCAAGTTCGTGCGCCTGTCGCTCGGTGGCGTGCGTGACGAGGCGGAGATCCGTGGCCACCGGCGTACCTACGTCGGCGCGCTGCCGGGCCGGTTCATCCAGAGCATGAAGAAGGCCGGGACGAAGAACCCGGTGATGATGCTCGATGAGATCGACAAGCTCGGCGCGGACTTCCGCGGCGACCCGAGCGCGGCGCTGCTCGAGGTGCTGGATCCGGAGCAGAACAACACGTTCAGCGACCACTACCTGGACGTGCCGTTCGATCTGTCCAAGGTGCTCTTCATCGCCACGGCGAACCAGCTGGATCCGATCCCTGGCCCGCTCCGTGATCGCATGGAGATCATCGAGCTCTCCGGCTACACCTTCGAGGAGAAGCAGAGCATCGCGCGCATCCACCTGGTGCCCAAGCAGCTCAAGGAGCACGGGTTGAGCCCGGACCACATCACCATCACGGACGAGGCGTTGCTGACGCTGACGACCTCGTACACGCGTGAGGCCGGTGTGCGTAACCTGGAGCGCCGCATCGCGGACATCTGCCGCGCGGTGGCGGTCGAGGTGGCCGGCGGGAAGACCGACAAGCAGAACATCGATGGAAACCGGGTCAAGGAGATCCTCGGGCCCGAGATGTTCTACTCGGAGGTGGCGGAGCGCACGGAGGTTCCGGGCGTGGCCACGGGTCTGGCGTGGACCGCGGCGGGCGGCGACCTGCTCTTCATCGAGGCGACCAAGATGGCGGGCAAGGGCGGCATGACGCTCACCGGCCAGCTCGGCGACGTGATGAAGGAGAGCGCCACGGCGGCGCTGAGCTACCTGCGCAGCAAGGCGGAGGCGCTCGGCATCAACCCGAACTTCCTCGAGAAGACGGACCTGCACCTGCACTTCCCCGCGGGCTCCATCCCGAAGGACGGGCCTTCGGCGGGCGTGACGATCCTCACGGCGCTCACCAGCCTGCTGACGGGCATCCGGGTGCGCGGTGACACGGCGATGACGGGCGAGGCGACGCTGCGTGGCCTGGTGCTGCCGGTGGGCGGCATCAAGGAGAAGGTGCTGGCGGCTCACCGCGCGGGCATCAAGCGCGTCATCCTCCCGGAGCGCTGCCGGAAGGATCTGCAGGACGTGCCGGAGCAGGCGAAGAACGACATCGAGTTCATCTTCGCCACCCGCATGGACGAGGTGCTCGACGCGGCGCTGGAGAAGTCGCCGTTCAAGACGCCGGTGGCTCCGCCCGAGGGTGGGGAGAAGACGGTTCCTCCCCAGCCCGAGCCGACCCCCGAGGTCCGCGCCTAGCACGCTGAGGCAACGTGAAGGATGATGGCGGGCAGGTTCCCAAGCGGGGACCTGCCCGTTGTCATTTCCCCTCCCCCCTCCAGGGCCTTGGGAACGCCAGGCCGTCGGCCGGGGTCCGAGGACACATGTCGAAGACGTCCACCTGGCCGCTGCTCCTCCCGCTGATCCTGATCGCCGCCGGATGCGAGGAGCAGGCCCGGGCGGAGCCCTTCGCTTCCGAGCCCCCTCCCGCCCCCGCCGCCCTCCCCCTCCGCGAACCCACCGTGGTGGCCCCACCCGTCTGGCCGGCCGCGAGCGCCCCGCTCACGGTGGCGCGGGTGGAGTTCCCCCGAGGCTTCGGGCGCAAGCGCATCTACCTGGACGCGGGGCACGGCGCGCCGGGGAACACGGGGAACACCTCGGCCACCTGCGAGCAGGAGGAGTCCTTCACGCTCCGGGTCGCGGAGGATCTGGCGCGGCGGCTGGAGGCCACGGGGCACTTCCAGGTGAAGCTGAGCCGGAAGGCGGGGCAACGGACCGCCTACCCGGACCGGCTCGAGGAGGCGAAGCGCTGGCGGGCGGAGCTCTTCCTGAGCCTCCACTCGGACGCGCGGGGCGAGACGAGCTGGTGGATGGCGGGGCCGGACCGGTGGTGCCCGCGGAACGACGCGGCCCCCGGGTACAGCGTGCTCTACGCGGACGACATCGACGAGCCCCTGCTGTCCCGGAGGCTGACACTGGCCCGGGCGCTGGCCCGGCGCATGGGTGAGGCGGGGTTCCTCCCCTACGGAGGCGAGGACTACGTGGGCCTGTACGCACCCGATTCCGAGCAACCGGGGACGTTCGTGAGCCGGCATCTGCCGGGGCAGCGCATCTTCGTGCTGCGCAAGCCGCCCATGCCCTCGGTCATCATCGAGACGCACCACGCGCTGGACCACGAGGAGGTGGCGCGCTGGCGCGAGGAACGGACACTGGAGTCCTTCGCGGCGGCGGTGGCGCAAGGAGTGGTGGACGCGCTGACCCCCGCGCGGGTAAGCGCCATTCCAACCAAAGGAGTGACCACCCGATGAAATACGCCAACCTGGGCCATACCGGATTGAAGGTGTCTCGCATCTGCCTGGGGTGCATGAGCTACGGCACCCCCACGTGGCGCCCGTGGGTGCTGGACGAGGAGGCCTCGCAGCCCTTCTTCCGCCGGGCGGTGGAGGCTGGCATCAACTTCTTCGACACCGCGAACATGTACTCGCTCGGGGTGAGCGAGGAGGTCACCGGCCGCGCGCTGCGCAACTACGCGCGGATGGAGGAGGTGGTGATCGCCACCAAGGTCTACTTCCCCATGAACGACCGGCCCAACATGGGCGGGCTGTCGCGCAAGAACGTGGTGCAGGCGTGCGAGGCGAGCCTGAGGCGGCTCGGGGTGGAGACGATCGATCTGTACCAGATCCACCGGATGGATCCGGAGACGCCGATGGAGGAGACGCTGTCCGCGCTGGATCTGCTCGTGCGGCAGGGAAAGGTCCGCTACATCGGCGCGAGCTCGTCCCAGGCGTGGAAGTTCGCCAGGGCGCTGAGCATCTCCGAGCGCAACGGCTGGGCGCGCTTCGTGTCGATGCAGAACCACTACAACCTCGTCTACCGCGAGGAGGAGCGGGAGATGATGCCCCTGTGCGAGGCGGAGGGCATCGGCGTGATTCCCTGGTCCCCGCTGGCACGCGGGCTGCTCGCGGGCACGCGCAAGGCGCTGGATGACAAGCAGTCCACGACGCGAGCCAGCTCGGACGCGTACGCGGCGGCGCTCTACGACAACCCACACGACTGGGACGTGGTGGAGGCAGTGAAGAAGGTGGCCTCGGCCAAGGGCCACACCCCCGCCGAGGTGTCCCTGGCGTGGCTGCTGTCCAAGCCGGCCGTGATGGCCCCCATCATCGGCGCCACGAAGCTGGAGCACCTGGACGCGGCCATCCGCTCGGTGGACGTGACGCTCACCCCGGACGAGGTGAAGGCGCTCGAGGCGCCCTACCAGCCCCACGCCGTGCGCGGGATGTAGCGTCCTCTCGAGGGGAGCGGGCAGGACGTCCCCGCCGCGCCGCATCCGGGCGGAGCTGGCTCTGCCCTCGGTCTCACTTCGCGGCACCTGCTGCATTCAGCCAGTTCCGCAACGCATCACCTTCGAGCCTGGAAGGGGACTGCTCAGGGCCCAGCGAAATCCAGGATGCGCGGATGGAGGCGAGATCCAATGCACCGCTCAGCTCCGTACCGTACAACTGCGCTCCCGTGAGGTTGGCACCCTCAAGACTGGCCCCTTCCAGTTGAGCACCTCGCAGGCAAGTGGACTCCAGGTTGGCGTTGACGAGAAAAGCGCCACGGAGATCAGCACCGGAAAGGTCCGCGCCTTGGAGATCCGCCTCGTAGAAGCTCGCCCGTAAGGCATTGGCCTCACGCAGATTGGCTTCCCTCAGAGAGGCATAATCCAGATTGGCCTTGGTCATCTGGACTCCGGAGAGATTGGCCTGAACGAAGGAGGCCGAGGCGAGATTGGCGCCATGAAGCTTCGCCATGACCAGGTCCCCCCCATCGAAGCGTGTGCCAGGGAGAACGGCCTCCGTGAGGTTCTCGGCACACAACTCCCGCCCAGAGAGATCTCCATCCTGGAGCAGAAAACGTTCGCCCTGCTTTCCCCGTGACTCAAGCCACAAGGCATGTCGTTCCAGTTTGTCAGCAAGCTCCGTATCCATGCGCATGTCCTTCTCGCTCGATTCGCTCACGGGAACCACATGATTCGGGACTTGAGTGCGGGTTCGAGTGCATCGACGGCCCCTTTGAGTTCCTGGACGTGCTGCGCACTCAGATTCTCCGAGTTGAGGATGACATTCTCTCCCTTGTCCAGCTCTTTCCTTATCTTCACCATGTCACGCTGGAGGGAGAAGCCCCCCTTGCGTGGCGGGTATCGTGAATCGAAGGATTTGATGTCCCATTTCGTCCCATTGCCATCGATGAACTCCGCTCGGCCGGTTGGGTCACGCGTGATACGGGGAGTCAGCTTGCCGGATTTCTCGAGTTCGAGACCAATCTCTGCCTCACGCTGCGTTTTTTCATCGATCTTGCCACCCCGCGCCGGATCCGCGGCAAGCTCATCCAAACGAGCCTGCTCCTCAGCAGCCTTGGCCGTCTTCTGGGTATCCCCGGACAGCATCTGGACCTTGGAACCCTTGAGATTGACAGGCATGACTCATTATCCGTCGAGGGTGATGGTCTTGCCGGAAAGCAGGACCCCGCCAGATTTGTCGATACGCAACACCAGCTTGCCATTGACAACGATTGAGAACGTGTCGGCCCTTACGTCAAACGACCTGGCCAGCCAGGCTGCTGCCTCTTTGACGTGGAACTGCAGGTTGGCGCCCACATCCTCCTTGTTGTCCTTCCCGATCGTCAGCGCGACATTCCCCTTGATGCCAGCCTGGAAATTGCGGCCAACCTTCACCTCCTTGTTCTTGGCGATGACTTCCTGGCGGCTGCCATCGATATCCTCGATGTAGGCGGCACCAATCTGGGTAGATTCGAGGCCGCCTACCGCCTCGTTGAAGGCCAATGCCACATCAATGGCGTAACTCCCACCAATCGTGAGTGTCTTGGCTGCCCCCACGGACTCCGAGGCTGTTTGATTGGTGAGGCTTGTGAACGTCTTTGACACGGTGATGGACTGGTTGCCCTCCACCTCCTCGGAGTGGCTGCCCGCGGTGCTGGTGGTGCGGTCGCCGCGCACCTGAAGAGACTGGTTGCCCTCGACGAGGCTCGTGTCGTCCAGGTGGACGTTCAGCGTCTGATTCCCCTTGATGACGAGCGAGCGGTCCTTCTTCACCAGGAGGTCTTCGTAACCGAGCACATGCTGGTCCTTGTCGTTTTCGGTGACGAGATCCTCGTCCTTCTGGGCATGGGTGAAGATCTCCTCCTCACCCGCCGCGTCTTCGATGCGGAACTCGTTGAAGCCGTTGCTGCCCAGGCTGGAGGCGCTCTTGAGGGTGGACTTCGTCTTGTCGTCCGGCAGCGCGTAGGGCGTGGGGTTGCCCCCGTTGTAGACGGTGCCGGCGATGAGGGGCCGGTCGGGGTTGCCCTCGAGGAAGCGCACCACCACTTCCTGGCCAATGCGCGGCAGGTACACCGCGCCCCACGCCGGGCCGCCCCACGTCTGGCTCACGCGCACCCAGCACGAGGCCTTGTCGTCCCACTGGCCCTCCCTGTCCCAATGGAACTGCACCTTGATACGCCCGTGCTCGTCCGTGTGGATCTCCTCTCCCGAGGGCCCCACCACCGTGGCCGTCTGCAAACCCATGAGGTGCGGCACCCGCGTCGTCCGCCTCGGCCGGAAGGGGACGCTGGACGGCATGCACTTGAAGTGGTTGCGGTACAGGTTGCCTGGCGCCTCGCTGCGTCCGGGGGTCTCCGGCTGCCGGCCCCAGTGCACCACCTCCACCGCCACGTACTCTCCGGCGTGCGTGCCCTCGTCCTCCACCTCGAAGCGGTAGCCTGCCGTCAGTCGGGGGCACACGCCCTCTCCCTCCAGCGTGCGCGCCGCCTGCACCGCCTCCTCCAGGCGGACCTTCGCCGCGCCCTTGCCCACCGCGGGCGCCACGTACTCACCCGGGTAGTCGTACACCTCCAGCGCGTCCTGGCCGTTGATGGAATCCTGCGTCCTGCCCGACACGTCCAGCGCGGGCTTCTCGAAGTCGAAGTCCTTGAGGTGCACCTTGCCCGGCCTCATCCGGTGCACCCGCCGCAGCGAGGACACGTACTCCGCGTCCTCCGCCCGCCCGTCATTGTCGCGCAGCGGTAGCTTCGCTCCGCCCGGAAGCGCCTCGTGCACGTTGGGCTTGTCGCCCACCACCATCACGTGCCCGCCCTCGGTGTGCTCGAAGAAGTAGAAGAGGCCTTCCCATTCCATCAACCGGCTGACAAAGGCGAAGTCCGTCTTCCGGTACTGGGTGCAGTACTCGCGTGCTTCGTAGCTGCCGCTCAGCGACAGCTTCACCTGCACGCCCCCCTCCTCCAGCACCGCTTTGACGATTTGCGGCGCCGTCTTGCCCTGGAAGATGCGGCTGCGCTTCACCTGGCTCAGCCACCACGCATGGGGAACCACCCACGCCCTGTAGCGCCAGCGCCCTCCCTCCTTGCCCAGGGACTCCAGCGCCCGCACCCGCCCGTGCACGTGGCGCGTCTTTTCCCCGGGCAACCGCACCGTCAGCAGCGCCTCGGTCCCGAGCAACTCCTTCGCGTCCAGCGGCGCGTCTTCCAGCGGGTGGAAGTCCACCTGGAACTCGAAGAGGCTGCTCAGCCCCTCCCGTCCCGTGAAGCCACTGACGACCAGGACCTCCGGCTCCTGCGAGCCGATTCGAAGCAAAAAGGCAGGTTGTGTGGGCGCTCCCATTGCTGCCCCCCTCAATCAGTCAGCGCAATCCGAGGAGGATACCAGACTCGGCGGCCTCCCACAGACACCAACGAGACCTTCTTAGGAGCTCTCCTTCAGGACTTCTCTTTCGCGAGCGCGTCCACGTCCTCCTGGAGCTCCTTCGTTTCCTCGAAGAAGGCATCCACCGACTTCACGGGCGCCACCCGGAACGCCGGTGGCAGCAGCGTGCGATCGAACTCCAGCGAGGTCGAGAAGTCCTCCTCGCCCAGCAGCGAGTCCGCCTGCGTCAGGGCCCCAAGGCACACCAGGCTTACCGCCAGCAACGTCGCAAGCCGCCTCGGCTCCGCGCGCGTCACGTAGCGCAGGTGCCAGAAGAGCACGAACCCCATCCACCCCAGGAACCCCAGCAGGCTCAGCCACCGCATCCACGACCCCAGCCCCAGGCTGTACTTCACCAGACCCAGCAGCAGCGGCAGCGTCAACAACCCCAACAGCCCGAGGCTCCCGATGGTGCCGTGCGCCCCGAAGTGGAACTGCCGCCGCGCCACCTTGTTGGCCACGGACCAGAGCCCCGCCCAGAGGAAGGTCGCGAACACCGGCGCCACCACCGCCAGCGCCAACATGCCCCAGTCCGTCTTCTGGTAGTTCGTCTGGTACTCGTAGAAGAGGAAGGTCCCCACCGACACCGCCAACATCGCCGGAAAGGCGAAGGGCCGCTCGAAGAGGCGGCGCCGGGGCGCCATCTGCATCGACGTGACGAGCGTGTCCTCCACCTTGTACGCCCGGCTACGGAAACGCAGCACCGTGTCGCCCACCGCCACCCTTGCGTCGTCCGAGAGCTCCAGCTCCGCCAGCCGCGCCCACGGCTCCACCCGGAACGTGCCATTCTGGCTGCCCACGTCCCGCAGCACCAGCTTCCCCTCCTCGGTGCGCTCGATGCGCAGGTGCGCGGCCGACACCTTCGGATCATCCAGGATGACATCGTTGGTGTACCCGCGCCCCACCGTCACCGGGAAGCGCTCCAACCGGTGCCGGGCGTGCACCCCGTCCCCATCCAGCACCTCCAGGAAGATCACTTCGTCCACGCGAGCGCCTCCAGGTAGCGGCGCGCGATGGCGCGTGCGTTGTCCGCGGAGAACCCCGCCAGGTCCAGGGCCGTCTGCACTCCCGAGGTGCTCGCGTTGAGCGTCGCCGCCCGGAGCGACAGATCATAGAGCCCGGGGAACTTCTTGTAGGCCCTCAGGCACAGCGCCGCCTTCACCGGCATGCCGCCCACCTTCACGAAATCCTCGCGGCAGCGGAAGTTCGTCACGTCCTCCTTCGCCGCGTCCATGCCGCTCGGCTCGTTACCGAAGGTGGCCGAGTAGAGCGCGGAGAAGCGCAGCGCCCCGAGCTGATCGCTCGACACGTAGGCATGGTCATAGGCCACCACGCCCGTGCGGTGATCCATGCTCAGGTAGAGATCCTCCTCGGACGAGCACTGGTGGCTGGTGATGGTGTACGGGTTCTCCGGCTCGTGCGGGGTGTCACCCCAGCACTTGAGGAACGGCATCCACCGGCCGGGCACCTGGTAGTCCCCGAGCCGCTGGGTCGGCAGGGGCGCCGCCAGCAGGCGCTCGGTGATGCGCTGCTGGTTGTCCAGCAACTGCGCGCCCACCATCGCCAGGAGCGCCGGAGGACCGCCGGCCTTCGCCTCGCGCGCCCGCTCCAGCAACGCGCGGGCATGTGCCACCGGCACCAGGAAGCCGAGCTGGTTGCCCATCGTGGCCACGTTGACGCCCACCACCCGGCCCTCGCCCGTCACCGCGGGACCACCGCTCATGCCGGGGTTGATGGCGCCGCTGAAGTGCACCTTGTCGTAGAGCGCGTCCTGGACGAGCCCGTTGTACGTGCCCTCGACGATGGTGGTGCCCAGGTCATGCGGATTGCCCATGGCGAACAGCCGCGTGCCCTGCGGAGGCTCCTTCGCCGCCAGCTCGAACCAGTCCTTCGCCGGCACGTCCTGCTGGATGACGGCCAGATCGTGCACCACGTCCACATCCACTACCCGGACCGGCACCGCCTCCTGTTCCTTCCCGTCCCGCACCAGCTCGGCCGAGTAGTCCTCCGGGTGGTGAACGATGCTGGAGATGACGTGGTAGTTGGTGATGGCGTGTCCCTCGGCGCTCACGAAGAACGCCGAGCCGATGGACGACCGGGTGCCACTGCGCCGCTCGATGATGCGCACCTGGGCCACGCGCCCCTTGATGCGCTCGAAGAGCTCGTGGGTGGCCGGGGGCAGCGTGGCCACCGGCAGCGGAGGAACGACGTCCGCCGTGCCCGCGTCCGGAACCTCCTCCTCTTCTTCGGGGAGGTCCGGGAGCTGCGCCAGCGCGGCGATGAGGAGAAGCGTCACCATACGGGCACACACTAGCGGAACCGCCGCGCATTGCCCGCGCAACCTGAGGGGCGGCCGTGAAGTGTCCGACCGCCCCTCCGCTACCCTCGGTGAAGCCTACCGGCCGAGCTTCGCCAGGTAGACGTCGTCCAGGCCCTGGCTCAGGAACAGCTCGCCCCCGAACCAGCCGTACCCGGCGTAGCCGCCCGAGAGCAGCACGTCACCCCGCCCATCCAGCCCGAGGTTCGCGCCGAACGACTCCCCCTCGTTGACGAAGGCCTGGCTCCACAGGAAGGCGCCCGCGGCGTCGAACTTCGCCACGTAGACCTTGTAATCGCCCTCGTTCTCCAGGGGGCCGGCGCCGAAGTCCACGTAGCCGACGTAGCTGCCCGTGGTGACGATGTTGCCCGCCGCGTCCGTGGCGACCTGGAGGCCCTTCTGGCCGAGCTCGTCACCGAAGCGCTGGCTCCACAGGTGGCTCCCCGTGCCCGTCAGCTTCGCGAGGAAGATGTCGGTGGGACCCACGCTCGCCAGCGTGGCGCCGCCGAAGCCCACCCTGCCGCCGAAGCCGCCGGTGAGGACGACGTTGCCCGCGCCGTCCGTGCTGACGCTGGTGGCGAACTGATCGCCCGCGTCGCCGAACCGCTTGCTCCACAGGTGCTGACCCGAGCCGCTCAGCTTCGCCACGAAGATGTCCCGCTGCCCCGAGCTCGTCAGCCACGCGCCACCGAAGTTCACGTCCTCCCCGAAGGCGCCCGCCAGCACCACGTTGCCCGAGCCATCCACCGCCACGTCCACCGACATCTGGCCGCTGCCCTCGACGAAGGCCCGGCTCCACACGTGCCGCAGCGCGCCATCGAACTTCACCACGAACAGATCGTACTGCCCGCTGCTCGAGAGCGTGCCACCGCCCAGGTCCACCGAGCCGTTGAAGCGCCCGGCCACCACCACGTTGCCCGCGCCGTCCACCGCCACCTGGGGCTCCTCCACGAAGAGGTGCCCATCGAAGCTCCGGCTGGTCAGGCAGCGGCCCGCCGCGTCCAGCTTCGCCACGAACAGATCGCCATACCCCGTCATCGGCCCACAGCCGAGGTCCAACGTGCCCGCGAAGTTGCCCGCGAGGACGAGGTTGCCCGCCGCGTCGAAGGCGACCGCACGGCCGGGCAGGTACATGCCCATGTCGTCCTCGTTCACGCCGCCAAAGCTCCGGCTCCACACCGCCTTGCCGGACGCGTCGAACCTCACCACGAAGGCCCGGTCGTAATACCCGGCCGACGGCAGCGCGCCGGCCCCGAAGTCCACCGAACCCAGGTAATCACCCACCACCACCGAGCCGCCCGCCCCCTCCACCGCGAAGGCCCGCACCGTCTGCCGCGTGCCGTTGCCGAAGGTGTGGCTCCACAGGTGCTCGCCCGGCGCCGCCTCTCCCGTCCCCGCCGCCAGACCCACCACCAGTGCCGCCACCGCTCCAAGACCCCTTGCCTGCATCTTCATCCCTCTGGATGTCCGAACTCGTTGTCACCGGGGCGCGCCCACACCGGACACACCCCACCCTCGCCACCGCCCCCCCGATTCCTCCCAGAGCGGGCAGGCAGCTAGCACGGAAAAACATGGAAGGGATGTAACATCTGATCTCCGGCGGGCAGGCAGCCAGGGGCCCTTCCCGAGCAGGCCGCCGTAGTCCCCGGATGACATCCGCGCCCCGCACGGTAACCTTGCGACCGAGATGAAACCCGAAGCCCGCGCCGAAATGGTCGCCCATGCCGAACGCGCCCTGCGCCGCGGAGAGCTGAGCGAGGCCTTGAGCCTCTACGAAACGCTCTGTCGGGCCTTCCCCGAGGACTCCTCCCTGGCCCTCAAACTGGCCAACCTGCGCGAGATGCTCCAACCCGAGGAACTCCAGGCGCTCCGGACCAGCGACCCGCCCGCCGAGCCCATCCCCCTGGGCCCCTCCTCCCCCGCCGCCGAGGGAGAGCGGCTCTTCGCCCTGGGAGACTACGTCGGCGCCGCCGCCGCCTACCGCCGTGCCCTCCACGAGCGCCCCGACAACGAGCTCTTCCGCGAGCGGCTCGAGGAGCTGTACCGGCTCGCGCGCTCCCTCCCGGTCCACTCGCCCACGGACCGCAAGCTGCCCCGGCAGGCCGAGCCGCTCCTGCACGCCCTGTTGGACCGGCTCGCCGCGCGACGTCGCATCAAGCGCGACTGACGCGTTGCGCCCCATGGGGTCGGAACCTAGAATCCAACCCCGACGTCGCTGTCATACCCGAGATCCCCACCCTGACACTCGCGCCATCATGTCCTCCTCCGAGGATCCGGCACCCATGACGCTCATCGGCCGCAACATCGGGCGGTACCGAATCCTCGAGGAGCTCGGCTCCGGGGGCATGAGCGTCGTGTACAAGGGGCTCGACACCGCCCTGGACCGGGAGGTGGCGGTGAAGGTGCTGCACCCGCACCTGGCCAACAAGTCCGAGTCGCGCCGGCGGCTCGCGCGCGAGGCCAAGGCGGTGGCGCGGCTGCACCACCCCAACATCCTCGAGGTCTTCGACTTCTCGGCCGAGGGAGCGCAGGACGCCTTCCTCGTCACCGAGTACGTGCGAGGCCGCACCCTCAAGGAGTACGTGGACGAGCTGGGCCGGCTGGAGCCGCCCGAGCTGGCCGCCATGGTGGTGCACGAGATCGCCGCCGCGCTGGCCCACGCGCACGAGGCCGGTGTCATCCACCGCGATCTCAAGCCCGAGAACGTGATGGTCCGCGAGGACGGCGTCCTCAAGCTGATGGACTTCGGGATCGCCAAGCTGCTCGACATCGAGGAGCGGATGACCGTCACCGGTGCGCTGGTGGGCTCGCCGGCGCACATGGCCCCGGAGATCATCGAGGGCCACGAGGCCAGCCCCGAGACCGACATCTTCTCGCTGGGCACCATCCTCTACGGCCTCATCGTCGGCCGGCTGCCCTTCACGGCCTCCAACGCCACCGCCACGCTCAAGCGCATCCTCGACGGCGCCTACGAGGATCCACGCCAGCGGGTGCCCACGCTCTCGGACGAGCTGGCGGACATCTGCGCCACCTGCCTGGCGAGGGAGCCAACCCGGCGCTACGCGAACGCGGGCAAGCTGCGTGACGCGCTGGGCGACTACCTCGCGGGGCTCGGCTTCGCGCGCGTGGGCGAGGAGCTCACGTCCTTCTTCGCGGATCCGGCCTCGTACCAGCGGCTGATGCGCCCGCGGATCATCGCCGCGTTGCTCGAGCGCGGGGAGCGGCTGCTCGCGGACAAGCGCACGCCCCGGGCGCTCGCCTGCCTCAACCAGGTGCTCGCGCTCGATGACTCCAACGCGCGGGCGCTCGCGTTGCTCGGGAGCCTGGAGCGGGAGCGCCGCCTGAAGCAGTGGCGCTCCCGGGGGCTGAAGCTGGGGGCGGGTCTGCTGGTGGCCTCGGTGCTCGGCGTGGGGCTCCACCAGCTCCAGCGGCGTCCCCCGGAGGCTCCGCCTGAATCCCGGCCGGCTCCGGTGGCGGTGAGGTCCCCCCGGCCCTCCGAGCTCCAGGCGCGCGTGAGCCCCCCGGTGAAGACGCCGCCACCCGCGCCGCATCCGGCCCCGCCCACGCCGACGGCTCCCTCGAGGCCTCCACCCGACAAGCGCCCTCCCGCGCATGCCGAACCGGCGCGGACCGAACCCACCCGTCCGGCGAAGGTGCCCATCTCCATCCTGGTGCGCCCCTACGGCTACATCCGGGTGGATGACGGGGTGCGAAGCAGGCAGCCGCTCGCGCAGCACGCGCTGGAGCTGGAGCCCGGCCCCCACACGGTCACCATCACCTGCGACTACTGCGAGGACACCCAGGAGACCATCGAGGTGCAACCCGGAGCGGAGAACGTCTTCCGCCTGCGCGCCCAGCTCAAGAGCTCGCGGCTGTCCTTCATGTTCGAGCCCGCGGACGCGCTGGTGCGCGTGGGGGGCGAGGTCCGCACCGTGCGCGAGACGCAGGAGCGTCCCTTCGAAATCCAGTCGCCGAAGGGACCGTCGACCTTCCAGCACCGGGTGGAGTACGAGGTGAGTCACAACGGGTACCTCACCGAGAAGCGCGTGGCGCTCGTCGAGCCCGGGAAGTCCACCACCCTGCGAGGGGCACTCGTCGCCGAATGAGCCCCCGCCTGCTCCTGCTCCTGCTGGGACTCCTCACCCCCATGACCGTGCTCGCCGACGAGCTGGCGGACGTGGAGGTGAACGCCCTGCGCTCCAGCTACGAGTACGGCCGTTACGCCGAGGTGCTGGAGCGCGCGGGGACCCGCATCGACCGGGGCAGTCTCTCCGACAAGGATCTGGCGGAGCTGCACAAGCTGGCCGGGCTGAGCGCCTTCCACCTCAACCGCATGGACGACGCCGTGCGCCACTTCCGCGCGCTGCTGCGGTTGGAGCCGGATTTCAACCTGGATCCCTTCGCGACGCCGCCGCCCGTGGTGACGTACCTGGACGACATCCGCCTGCAGATGTCGGCGGAGTTGGAGCTGGTGCGCCAGGAGCGGCGGCTGCGCATGGAGCGGGAGCGCACGGCGGCCGAGCGGCGCGAGCGCGAGCGCCTGGCCGCCGAGGAGCAGCGCCGCCGCGTGGAGACGCTGTCCCGGCAGGTGACGGTGCGGGAGGTGGAGTCGCGCAGCTTCCTGGTGAACTTCGTCCCCTTCGGCGCGGGCCAGTTCCAGCAGGGCCGCACCGGCCTGGGCACCCTCTTCGCTGCCTCCGAGGGCGCGCTCGCCGTCACCAGCATCATCTCCTTCTTCGCCTACGACTCCCTCGTCAAGACGAGGAAGGTGACCGTGGACGACATCAACGGCGGCACCCTGGACGTCCCCGTGCGCTACATCCCCACCGGCGACCGGCGGCAGGCCGACAACTGGACGGCGCTCAAGTGGGGCTCGGCCGCGGGCTTCTACATCGTGTACGCGGTGGGCGTGCTCGACTCCCTGCTGCACCACCAGGACCGGGTGGTGCGGACGCACATCGAGACCCTTCCCGCCCCGCCCACGCTCCAGGAGTCCACGCCGGACCCCGCCGCGCCCCGGGCCAGTCTCCACCTCTTCCCCACCTCCGGCGGAGCCGGCGCCGGCTTCTCCCTCGCCTTCTAGGAACGCGTCGACATGGCCAGCCTCACCGTCCGCACCCCCGATGGCAAGGTCCGCACGGTCCCCCTCCACAAGCGCATCACCAGCATCGGCCGCTCGGCCGACAATGATGTGCAGCTGGAGGACCCGTCCGTCCCGGACAGCGCCCTGCACCTGCTCTTCGATGGAACGCGCTACCAGCTCGGCAGCCTGGGCGCGACCTTCCAGGTGAACGGCAAGAAGCGCGACAACCACGTGCTCGCCTCCGCCGATGTCATCCGCGTGGGTGGCACCGAGCTCGTCTTCGCTCGCGAGGACGCCGCGCCGGCCAGGCCGGCGCCAGCGCCCACTCCGGCCGTCTCCATCACCCATGACGCGGATCCGGACTCGCACACCCGCGACATGCCGGGCGTGGTGGGCCGCGAGCTCGTCCTGCTGCGCCGCCTCACCGCCTTCAGCGAGCGGCTGCTGGGCAGCTCCAGCCGGGACGAGCTGCTCGAGAGCCTCCTCGACGAGGCCATCGAGGTGACACGGGCGGACAAGGGCTTCCTCATCCTCTGGGAGAACGGCGAGCTGCGCGTGAAGGTGGCGCGCAACCTGTCCCGGGAGAACATCGAGGACGCCATGGAGCGGGTATCCGACTCCATCATCGAGAAGGTGGTCCGCTCCCGCAAACCGCTCATCCTCAGCGACGCGCTGGACGACCCCGAGTTCAAGTCCAGCAAGTCCGTGGTGAGCCTCAAGCTGCTGTCCGTCATGTGCGTGCCCCTGATGCGCGATGACGAGCTGTTCGGCGTGCTCTACGTGGGCAATGACCGGCTGGTGAACCGGTTCGAGCCCAAGAGCCTGGACATGCTCACCATCTTCGCGGCGCAGGCCCTGCTGCTCATCCAGAACGCGCTGCTGGTGAACGATCTCAAGCTGGACAACACCGAGCTGCGCAAGCGCCTGGACGACACGCGCTACGGGGAGATCGTCGGCACCTGCCAGGGCATGCGCGACGTGTACAAGCGCATCGACAAGATCGCCCCCACGGACATCTCCGTCCTCATCACCGGCGAGACGGGCACGGGCAAGGAGCTCATCGCCCGGGAGCTCCACCGGCACTCGCCTCGGGTGAAGGGGCCCTTCGTCACCATCAACTGCGGGGCCATTCCGGAGAACCTGCTGGAGAGCGAGCTGTTCGGCCACGTGCGCGGCGCCTTCACCGGCGCGGTGAACACCAAGGCGGGCAAGTTCCAGGCGGCCATCGGCGGCACGCTCTTCCTGGACGAGATCGGCGAGATGCCGCTCCAGCTCCAGGTGAAGCTCCTGCGCGCGCTGCAGGAGAAGGTCGTCTACAAGGTGGGCGACCACCGCGGCGAGCCGGTGGACATCCGCGTGGTGGCGGCCACCAACCGCGTGCTCGAGGACGAGGTGCGCAAGGGCGCCTTCCGCGAGGATCTGTACTACCGGCTCAACGTGGTGACGCTGAAGCTGCCGCCCCTGCGCGAGCGCGGCGAGGATCTCTTCGTCCTGGGCAAGTACTTCCTGCAGAAGTACGCCAGGGAGTTCGGCTCGAAGGCGAAGGGCTTCTCGCCCTCGGCCACGGTGGCCATGAAGAAGTACGGCTGGCCGGGCAACATCCGCGAGCTGGAGAACCGCATCAAGAAGGCGGTGGTGCTCGCGGACAAGCCGCTGCTCGGGCCGGACGATCTGGATCTCCGGCCGGAGAGCCTGGAGCCGGTGCTGCCGCTCGCCGAGGCGCGCGAGCGCTGGCAGAAGCAGTACATCCAGGAGGTCTACGAGCGGAACAACCGCAACAAGACCAAGACGGCCAAGGACCTGGGCGTGGATCCGCGCACCATCTTCCGCCACTTCGAGAAGCTGGAGGCGGAGAAGAACGGCGCGCCGCTGCCGCCCGGCGAAGGAGAGGACGAGGAGCTGCTGTAGCCATCCCCCGTGTGCCTGCTCCACGGGCGACCTCGAAATGTCACCCGCCGCCTCACGCGCTTGGCGGTGTCGTGACATGCTGCCCCTAGATTCCCTCGCGCGTAGCGACGGGAGGACTCTTGAGGGTCACGGCGAGCGATTCATCCACCCCCCCACCTGGTGCGAACATCACCCCACGAGCCATGGCGCTCTACGGGGTGGGACTGCTCACCGCCGGAGTGTGCCTGTTCTGGACCTTCCGCACGGTCGACCTGAAGCATGCGTGGGAGGCGGTGGCCCTGCTCGGCCCGTGGCTGCCGCTCACCTTCCTCCCCTTCCTCTTCTCCCTGGGCTTCGACGGCCTGGGCTGGAGCCGCATCCTCTCCGCGCTCGGACGCCGGGTGGAGCCGCTGCGCCTCGCCGCCATCCGCGTCTCCGTCGAGGCCCTGTGCATCAGCCTCCCTGGGGGCGCCCTCTTCGCCGAGACGCTCAAGCCCGTCCTGCTCAAGAACCGCCACCACGTGCCGCTCGACGAGGGCGTGAGCGTCATCGCCGCCCGGAAGTGCTTCATCATCCTGGCCCACGGGCTGTACCTGGGCCTCGGCGCGCTGTTCGGCTGGCGGTTCCTCGCCGACGGCTCCCAGCGCGTGCTCGGCGTCTCCGGGCTCCCGCTGCTCCTGGCCGGCGCCTCCGTGGCCCTGCTCTCCATCGCCCTGGTGTCGAGGTGGCTCATCCGCGGCGGACTGGCCGGCTGGCTCGGGCGCCTGCTGGGGCGCTTCCCCCTCCGTGCCGTCCAGCGCTGGGTGGAGGAGCGCCGGACGGCCTTCGAGCAGGCGGACGGTCACCTCGGACGTGCCCTGGCGCCCCGCCAGCTCGCGCTCCCCGCGCTGCTCTACGTCGGCATGTGGTTGTGCGAGGCCACCGAGACCTTCCTGCTGCTGCGCCTGTTCGGCTTCGACGTGGCCTGGAGCGACGCGCTCGCCATCGAGTCCGTCATGTCCGTGCTCAAGGTGCTCGCCTTCTTCGTCCCCGCCGGGCTCGGCGTGCAGGACGCGGGCTATGCCGCCTTCATCGCCGGCATGTCCGGCTCCCAGGCGCTCCACCTCGCCGCCGCCTTCGCCCTGGTCAAGCGCGCTCGGGAGCTGTTCTTCCTGGGACTCGGCTACGCGTTGCTGATGCTGCGCACCCGCCGGGTTCCGCGCCAGAGCCCCGCGGCGGCCTGAGCCGGGCGGGAGCTGGCGCACTTCACCACGAGGCGTGGTGCGCGTACTCGCCGGCCTTTGTGTCCAGGCTCAGGAACGAGAACCGCCCCTGCGAGCACGTGCCGCTGTTGAGGAAGAGCCGGTTCCCGTGCGGCACCCGCATGCCCAGGTGCGTGTGCCCCGTCACCACGATGTCCGCCGCGCTCTCGTGGGCCCGCCCCAGCGCCCACCGCTGGAAGGTGCACCGCGAGGGATCCTCCGCCGCGCCCCTCATCCGCTGATCCAACGCGTCGAAGGCCCGGAACACCGCGCCCAGGCTCCAGCGCCGCAGCCACGCCCCGGCCCACACCGCCGCCTCCGACAGCCAGCGCGCCCGGCGGATCATCCAGTCGTGGTGGTGGCCGTGCGTGAAGAGCATCCGCACCCCATCCGCCTCCAACATCAGGTGCTCCGGTGCCGCCAGCACCCGCCCGGCGATCAGATCGTGGTTGCCGTGCACGTAGTGGTACTGGGGCAGCTCGAAGCGGCGCACCAGCTCCGGATGCGCCTCGCGCGCCGCCCTCAACTCGGCCGCCTGCCTGCTGGGCATCCGGGACGTCAGCGTTTCGTAGATGTCCCCCAGCAGGACGATCCGCTCGAAGTTTCCCTCGAGGAAGCGCAGGAAGCGCAGGAACGCCGTGTCCTCGTGACCGAAGTGGTCCACCACATCCCGCTGGCCCAGGTGGAGATCCGAAATCACCGCGATGCGCATACCGCCTCCTGTCCTGACATGGACAGTAGAGGCCCCACGTGTCGGCCCGGTGCAGCCGAGGTGGAATCAACGTGACAGGTCTGTCGCGGTTCCCTGCGCTCCGGAGCTATGGCACCCTCGTCAAACCTCTGTTCCGACGATGAAATCCGCTCTCCGCCGACTGGCCAGTGAATTGCTATCGAGCCCCCTCATGAAATGGCTGGGGCTTGGACTCACCGTAGGAGCGCTGGGGGGCTGCCTCATCCCCCAGGACGAGGAATACCTCAGCGAGCTCCCCGTACGGCTCAACCACCCCCTGCGGATCGTGGAGCAACATGCGAAGCCCTCCAATCGCATCATCCGCGGCTTCGGGACACCCGAGCTGTGCGAGCTGGAGTTCTCGGTCCCCGTCGAGGATCTCGACCTGGCGGACACGCTCGTCGCGTACTGGTTCGTGGACTACGACCCCAACCAACCGCGCGGCGCGGACAGCGTGGTCAACATCCTGCCCGACAAGGGCGCCATCGACGCGGTGCGCGACGAGTTCGCCGTGTTCCGCGCGAGATACAACTCGGCCGATATCGGCCGCCTGAACACCCCGGGAGACCACGTGGTCGAGGTGGTCGTCACCGACACCGCCCTGCTCGCGGGACGGGAGCCACAGGGGAAGAGCAGCATCAACCTGGAGGACGGCACCGTCTACGAGGACCGGGGCTACACCGCGAGCTACGCGTGGTTCGTGAAGACCGAGGCAGGAGGAACAGGAGTCAATTGCCAATGAGACAGAGCCCCTCCAGGTTCACCACGTCCGTGCTGCTGGCGGCGCTCGTCACGGGCTGCGCCGGGGGTTACGACAACGACACCTTCATCGGCTGCCGGAGCGACAGCGAGTGCGACGAGGATGAGGTGTGCTTCATCGACGGGTGCGGAAACCCCGGCAAGGACATCGTCGTGGAGGTGGTCCCCAATCCCAAGGCGGGCCAACACGCCCAGGACTTCCGGGTGGACGACCTGCGGAGCCAGCAGAACATCGAACTGCTCGATCCAGCCTCGCTCCAGGGCCAGGTGCTCGTGCAGGGGACCTCCTCCACCAGTGGCTATCCGGCCTCCGTCACCCTGCGCATGACGGGCGAGAGCCTGCTCATCCCCGGCGTGATGCGCTACCACGAGAGCACCTTCGTGCCCCAGAACGGCGGCTACTCGCTGCCGGTGGCCTCGGGGCGCTACAGCGTGACCCTGCTCGCCACCAACTCCGAGCAGCCGCCCCTCACCAGCACCCGTGACGTACAGCCGGGCCGCGCGGTGTCGCTGGACTTCCTCCTGCCCGACACCTCCCGGCTCGTCCGGCTCTCCGGGAAGGTGGTGGACCAGAAGGGGAATCCCATGGACGTCGACATGGAGGTGCAGGCCCTGGACGACCAGCTGCGCCCCCTGTCCCAGCGCGTCCTGGCGACACGCCTCGCGGGGATGTTCACCCTGGCGCTCCCGCCCGCGGCCGCGCTGCGGGACACGGTCATCCTCCAGGTGCTGCCCACCTCCGCGGCGTCCCTGGTGCCGCAGAAGCTGTTCACCGTGAGCCCCCGCCCGGACCTCCAGCAGACGCTGTCGATGGGGGACTACGGCGAGCCGGTGCGATTCCAGGGCCGCGTGCTGGACCGGGCCGGACAGCCCGTCCCGCAGGCCACGGTGTACCTGGCGGGCGGAGTGGGAGGCGGCGGCCAGTACCGCTCCCAGACGGTGCTCACCGACGACAAGGGCGACTTCGAGCTCCTCACCCTCCCGAGCGGCTCCAGCTCCTCGATGACCCTCTCCGTCATCCCGCCGTCGGGCTCGAGCGCCGGCTACACGCAGAGGTACGTCAGCGTGCCCCGCGTCAGCGTGACCCAGACGCCGGACGTGGTGTGCCAGGAGCGGATGAAGGTGCGCGGCTCCCTCCTGAAGCCCAGTGATTCACGGCCGGCCGCCGGCGTGAGGGTGGTGGCCGAGCCGATCGAGGCGCTGCCCGGCTGGCCCCGGCCCGCCGTCAGCGTCGAGGCCCCTCGCCCCACGGATGAAAACGGCAACTTCGAGCTCGCGCTGGATCCGGGCCGGTACCGCTTCGACTTCATCCCCACCGAGGATCTCCCGATCGTCAGCCGCATCGTGCTGGTGCGCCCCGAGGAGGACGCCCTCTCCACCGGGACGCTGGAGCTCACCCCCTTCACCCTCTCCAAGGGCCGCCGCGTCACCGGGCGGATCAGCTTCAACGGCGAGAGGCTGGCGCGCTCGTCCGCGCCCTACGCGTCCATCCGCTTCTTCCGTGTGGTGGAGGTGGAGGGCAAGCCGTCCCCCCTGCTGCTCGCGCAGACGCTGACGGACCAGAACGGCAACTACTCCACCACCCTGCCCGCGCGCTGAGGCGCGCTCGCGGTGTGGCCTCGCTCCCGCCCCTCCCTCCGGAGGCGGCGGGAATATACATTTGTCGCTTGCTTGTATGCAGGGTAGCGAATATTCATGCACCCCCATGCATAAGACGGCGATCGGCATCATTGGCGCGTCCGGGTACTCCGGCATCGAGGCGACCCACATCCTGGCGGCCCACGAGAAGGTGGAGCTGCGGCTGGTGACCAGCGACAGGTGGCAGGGCGAGGCCGTGGGCCGCCGTCTGGGCATCGCGGGAGCCACCGGGCAGCTGCGCTACGCGCCGTTGGACAAGAGCGCCGAGCTGGCCCGCGAGTGCGCGGCCGTCTTCCTGGCCACGCCGGCCGAGTCCTCCCTGCACCTGGTGCCCGGGCTGCTGGAGGCGGGCGTGCGGGTGATCGATCTGTCGGGAGCGTTCCGGCTGCGGGACACGGCCAGCTACCCGGCCTTCTACAACTTCACCCACTCGGCGCCCGGGCTGCTGGAGCAGGCCGCCTATGGCCTGCCGGAGCTCTTCCGCGAGCGGATTCCCAGCGCGCGGCTCGTGGCCAACCCGGGCTGCTACGCCACCGCCTGCGCGCTGTCCGTGGCGCCGCTGCTGCGGGCCGGACTGCTGGACGAGGGCTCGGTCATCTTCGACGCCGCCTCGGGCACCACGGGCGCCGGCCGCAAGGGCTCGGAGGACATGAGCTTCAGCGAGGTGGACGAGGACTTCCGCGCCTACCGCGTGCTGCGCCACCAGCACACGCCGGAGATCGCCCAGACGCTCGCGGGCGTGGCCGGCCGCACCGTGCCCCTCACCTTCACCGCGCACCTGCTGCCGCTCAAGCGCGGCATCCTCGTCACCGCCTACGCGCGCCTTCGCCCGGGTGCCACCGCCGCCGAGGCCCGCGCCGCCCTGGAGCAGGCCTATGGCTCCAGCCCCTTCGTGACGGTGGAGTCCTCGCCGGACGCGGTGAACCTCAAGAGCGTGGTGGGCACCAACCGCTGCTCGGTCGCCCTGGCCGCCGACACCTCCGGCTTCGATCCGGGCCGCGTGGTGGTGACGGCCGCCATCGACAACCTCGTGAAGGGGGCGGCCGGTCAGGCCGTCCAGAACCTCAACCTCATGATGGGTTGGGAGGAGACGCTCGGCCTCTCCACCTTGAGGGCGTTCTCTCCGTGAAGGTTCCGCTCGGCTTCTCGTTCGCCGGCATCCACGCTGGCATCAAGCCCCAACGCAAGGACGTGGCGCTCGTCTACAGCGATACGCCCTGCTCGGCCGCGGGCTGCTTCACGGCCAACAAGGCCCGCGCCGCTCCGGTCCAGGACGCCCAGGACCGCCTGCCCGCCTCGGGCATCCAGGCCGTCGTCGTCAACTCGGGCAACGCCAACGCCCTCACCGGCCCCGCCGGACTGGAAGCCGTGCGCACCGTGCGGGAGGAGATGGGCCGCGTCCTCTCCATTCCCCCGTCCGCCGTGCTCGCCGCCTCCACGGGGGTGATCGGCCACCCGCTGCCCGTGCCCAAGGTGCTGGCCGTGCTCGGACCGCTCAAGGACGCCCTGCGCCCCACGCCCGATGCCGCCGCCGAGGCCATCATGACCACCGACACGCGCCCCAAGCAGGCATGGCGCTCGGTGAGCATCGGCGGCCGGGACGTGACGGTCTCCGCCATCTACAAGGGCTCGGGGATGATGCACCCGTCGCTGGCCACGGTGATCGCCGTCATCACCACGGACTGCGCCATCCAGCCGGGAGCGCTCGCGGTCGCCCTGCGCGAGGCGGTGTCCACCACCTTCAACAGCCTGACGGTGGATGGGGACATGAGCCCCAACGACACCGTCTACGCGCTGGCCAACGGCCGGGCCGGCAACCCGCTCATCACGGATCCGGGGCCGGAGCTGCGCGTGCTCACCACCACGCTGTCGGACCTGTGCCTGGAGATGGCGCGGGAGATCGCCTCCGACGGCGAGGGCGCCACCAAGCTGCTGGAGGTGGAGGTGACGGGTGCGCCCGACACGGCCATCGCCCAGGACCTGGCGCGCGCCGTGGCGGGCTCCACCCTGGTGAAGGCCGCCGTCTTCGGGGCCGATCCCAACTGGGGCCGCGTGCTCGCCACCGTGGGCGCGCGCGCCGGTACCCAGGGCTACGACATCGATCCGTACTCGGCCCACGTGCGCATCCAGGGGACCTCCGTCTACCAGGGCGCGCCGCGTCCGTATGATCCCGTCCTGCTCAAGGCGCGCATGCGCGAGCCCGAGGTCCGCGTGGAGGTGCACCTCAACAGCGGCGAGGGCGCGTCCGTGGCCTGGGGGTGCGATCTCTCGTACGACTACGTGAAGATCAACGCGGACTACACCTCGCTCATCGTGCCGAGGCCGGACGGCGGCGTGGGCAAGGACGATCGGCTGGCCAACTACAGCCCCGCGTTCAAGACGACGCTGCTCGTCGAGGCGCTCTCGTACATCTCCCGCTTCCGAGGCCGGCGCTGTGTCATCCGCTACGGCGGCGCGGCCATGGTGAAGGAGTCCCTCAAGCAGGCCTTCTGCCGAGACATCGAGCTGCTGCGCTCGGCGGGCCTCCAGCCCATCATCGTCCACGGCGGCGGGCCGGAGCTCACCCGCACGCTGGACAAGCTCGGCCTGCGCCAGGAGGGCGCGCTCATCACCGACGACTCCGGTCTCCGGGTGGTGGAAATGGTCATCTCCGGCTCCGTCAACTCGGAGCTCGTCACCCTCCTCAACAACATGGGAGACCGGGCGGTGGGCCTGTCCGGCAAGGACGGAGCGCTGCTGCGGGCCCGGCGGATTCCGGGCGACGACGGCCGCTCCAGGGAGCACGTCGGCGAGGTGACGCGCGTCAACCACGAGTTCCTGGAGATGCTGCTGGCCCAGGGCTACGTGCCGGTCATCTCCCCCATGGGACTGGGCGAGGACGGACAGACGTACGACCTCGGCTCGGACGCGGTGGCCGCGGAGATCGCCAACGCCCTCAAGGCGCACAAGCTCATCTTCCTGCACGACGCGCCGGGCATCCTCCGGGGCGAGGAGTTCTTCAACGAGCTCACGTCCGCGGAGCTGGAGCGTCACCTCGCGGAGGGCGCGTTCAGCGGCAGCATGCGGACGCGCGCGACGATGGCGCTCAAGGCGCTGGGCGGCGGCGTCGAGCGCGTCCACGTCATCGATGGGCGCGTGCCGCACAGCCTCATCGCCGAGCTCTTCACCGACAAGGGCGTCGGGACGCTCGTCACCCGCTGAGACCCGCCCTGAGTGGGAGCACTGAACGTGAGTCCGTATCGAAGCAATGGAGACAAGGCGGCGCGCCAGGAGGCCATCCGCCGCATCATCCGCGCGCACGCGGTGTCCACGCAGGAGGAGCTGGGACAGCTCCTGGCCCGCGAGGGCTTCGACGTCACCCAGGCCACGCTCTCGAGGGACCTGGCCCAGCTCGGCGCCATGCGCGTGTCGCTGCCCGAGGGCGGCACCGTGTACGGGCTGGAGGATGCCCCACCCCCCACGGGAGAGGACCGGCTGCGCGAGCTGGGGGAGATGATCCTCTCGGTGGATGACAACGAGATGTTGGTGGTGGTCCGTACCCGCCCGGGCTCCGCGCCCCTGGTGGCATCGGCCATCGATCACGCCCGGCTTCTGGAGAGCATGGGGACCATCGCCGGAGATGACACCATCTTCGCCGCCCCGGCCCGAGGGAAGTCGGCCCGTACGCTGTCCAGGAAGTTGAAAGCCCTCTTCGGAAAGGAAGAAACCCCGTGACGATTGCCAAGACGGCCGCCTCCGGCGGGCCCGGCCTGCACCCGGAGGTGCTGGCGTTCACGAGCTCGCTGGCGCTCGACAAGGCCCTCTTGAAGGAGGACCTGGTGGGCAGCCTCGCCCACCTCACCATGCTGTCGCGCACCCGCCTCATCCCCTCGGAGGACGCGCGCGCCATCCGCGAGCAGCTCGTGGCCATCTGGAAGGGCTCGCGGGCCGGTACGCTCGTGCTCGCCGACGAGGAGGACGTGCACATGGCCGTGGAGGCGGAGATCACCCGCGTCCTCGGGGAGCGCGCGGGCCTCCTGCACACCGCTCGTTCGCGCAACGACCAGGTCGCGTTGGATCTGCGCCTGCACGTGCGTGAGAAGGTGGCCGAGGCCCTGGGCGAGCTGGCGAAGCTGCTGGAGGGCCTGGCCGCCCGGGCCGAGGCGGAGCGCGGCACCCTGCTGCCCTCGTACACGCACCGTCAGCGGGCGCAGCCCATCTCCCTGGCGTACCTGCTGTGCGGCTACGGGGCCATGTTCACCCGGGACGTGGACGCGCTCGGCTTCGTGCTGGAGCAGGTGGCCGCGCTGCCCCTGGGCGTGGGCGCCATCGGCGGCACGTCGCTGCCCATCGACCGCGAGGTGACGCGCGAGCTGCTGCGCTTCCCGCGCCTGACGATGAACGGGCTGGACACGGTGGGCGATCGCGACTTCGCCATGGACTTCGCCTACGCGGCCATGCGCTCGCTGCTGCACGCCAGCCGGGTGGCCACGGACTTCTACGACTTCGCCTCGCCCGAGTTCGGCTTCGTGAAACTGGACGGGGAGATCGCCTGCGGCTCGAGCATGATGCCGCAGAAGCGCAACCCGGACGTCTTCGAGCTCATCCGCGGCAAGTCCGGACGGGCGGTGGGCAACCTCAACACCCTGGCGGTGCTCGTGAAGGGCCTGCCGGGCGGGTACAGCCGGGATCTGCAGGAGGACCGGCAGGTGCTGCTGGAGACGGGGCCGCTGCTGACGAGCGTGCTGTCCATGCTGCACCTGGCGCTGGGCAAGGTGCACTTCGACCGGGAGCGGTGCTTCGCGGCGGTGGAGTCGGACTACATGCAGGCCACGGACGTGGCCGAGGCACTGGCGATGAAGGGCATCCCCTTCCGCACTGCCTACAAGGCGACAGGAGCGCTGGTGCGGGCATGCCAGGAGCGTGGCCTGCCGCTGGCCAAGGTGACGCTGGAGCTGGCACAGTCAGTGGATCCCCGCTTCGACGCCGAGGTGCTGAAGAGCGCGGATCCGCGACGCGCGGTGGAGCGCAAGGCCAACGCCGGAGGCACCGGACCGGCGTCGGTGGAGAAGCAGATTTCCGAGCTGAAGTCCCACGCGGCCCGGGCCCGGACGATGGCGGATGCCGTCCCCCGGCTCGCGGCCCTCTTCGATTCGTTGCAGGAGGCAGCACTGTGAAGCGCGATTTCCTCACCCTGGCGGACCGCACCGAGGCCGAGTACCGGGCCCTCTTCGACCGGGCGCACGCGCTCAAGGCGAGCCGCAAGCGCAAGGAAGTGGTGACGACGCTGGCCGGGCGGCACCTGGTGCTGGTGTTCGAGAAGTCCTCGACGCGCACGCACCTGTCGTTCGAGGCGGCCATGTACCAGCTGGGCGGCACGGTGACGACGATCACCGCGGGCAGCAGCCAGATCGCGCGCGGCGAGACGATCGAGGACACGGCGCGGGTCATCTCCGGCTACGCGGACTGCATCATGTTCCGCACCTTCGGAGACGAGCGGCTGACGGCGTTCGCCAAGGCGTCGCGGGTGCCGGTGATCAACGGCCTGTCCGAGGGCGGGCACCCCGTGCAGGTGCTGACGGACCTGTTCACGGTGGAGGAGCGGCTGGGGAGCGTGAAGGGCAAGACGGTCGCCTTCGTGGGCGACTGCGCGAGCAACATGGGCCTGTCCTTCGTGGAGGCCACGAAGTACTTCGGGTTCAGCCTGCGGCTGGGGTGCCCCGAGGGCTACCGGCCGGCCGCGTCGGCACTGGCTGACGCCGGGGCGCGCGTGCTCGTGACGGCGGACGCCACCGAGGCGGTGCGCGGGGCGGACGTGGTGGTGACGGACGTGTGGACGAGCATGGGCCAGGAGGCCGAGTCGGCGAAGCGCAAGAAGGACCTGCACGACTACCAGCTCAACGAGGCGCTGCTGGCCAAGGCGAACCCGGGAGCCATCGTGCTGCACTGCCTGCCGGCGCACCGCGGCGAGGAGATCACCGACGGCGTCGTCGACGGCGCGCAGTCGGCGGTCTGGGACGAGGCGGAGAACCGCATGCACGTCCAGAAGGCCCTGCTGGAGCAGCTCATCCTGGGCTGATGTCAATTTCCAGGGATCTGATTAAAACCCGCAATAATTGAAAGACGAGGTGTGCTTCTGCATCATGCCGGGAGTCGTCCCCCCCTCCCGGAGAGCCGTCCGTGAAAGCACACCTCGTCTTACGTCTCGTTCTTCCGCTCTCCGCGCTCGGAGTCCTGGGCGCCTGCGGCCCACAGCTCGGCCCCGATGACGCCGACGGAACCGCGGGGCCGGAGAGCACCCTCTCCCTCGCCCTGACCTCGGTGACGCTCACCTCGCCGCCCGCGAATGCTCGCGTGCAGGGCACGGTGACGCTCCAGGCTCGGGCCGAGGGGCCCATCCAGAACATCGAGTTCTTCCGTGGGACGCCCCCGGGGACCTTCATCGGCCGAGCCACCCTGCTCAATGGGGTGGGCACGTACCACTGGAACACCGACGGCCTGCCGCGAGGTGCCATCGATGTCTTCGCCAAGGCCTGGGACGCTCCCGCGGGCCAGCCGGCCAACGAGTGGCGCTCGGCCTCGGTGCGGATCAACCTCGTCGACGATACGGGGTGGTCCCCGCTCAGCGTGATGACGGTGGTGGACCCGATGAACCACGGCGCGGCGGGCAACGGAACCACCGATGACCTGAATGCCCTGAAGGCCGCCGTCAACGCGCTCCCCACCAAGGGAGGCATCGTCTACCTGCCCCCGGGCAGGTCCTTCCGCAAGACGAACCTCCTCGTCGTCACCAAGAGCCACGTGAAGTTCTGGGCGCCCAACCGCCAGGCGGACATCAACGCCACGGTGAGCGGCACCCCCCGGCGCCAGTCCATCCTCTGCCGCAACAACACCGGCTGCGGTTTCTTCGGCCTGAAGTTCCGCTCGGATGCGGCGGCGCGCTTCAGCGCCCTCGAGGACCACCAGATCAGCATCGACCACGGCAGTGACGTGGAGGTGGTGGGCGTCGAGGTGACCAACTCGGCCGCCACCGGCGTCTTCTTGTATGGCTCCCAGCGCAGCTACATCGAGGGCAACTACATCCACCACACCTGGGCGGATCACATCCACCACACGGACGGCGCGAGCCAGTCGTGGGTCTGGGACAACTTCATCTTCAACGAGGCGCCCAGCAAGGGTGATGACGGGGTTGCCTGCGTCACCTACGGGCCCGACTCTCCTCGCTGCGGCGACATGGAGTGGTGGAACAACACCCTGCTGGGCTCGGGAGGGGGACGCGGCTATGCGGTCATCGGCGGCAATGACATCGACATCCACCACAACTGGGGCATCGGGGTGGCGGGAGCGGGTGTCATCGTGGCTTCCGAGTTCGGCCGCAACGGCGAATACAACACCGCCTCCAGCCAGAACATCACCATCCACGACAACTGGATTACCCGCAGCGCGCACTCCATCGGGCATCCGGGCATCCTCGTGAGCGGAAAGAACCCGAACGCCGAGCCGCTCACGCACCTGCGCCTGACGAACAATGTCTCCGCGAACAATGTGAGCGGCCAGAACTACCGCGCGGAGGGCTCCTATACAGACGTGGTGAGCACCGGGCTGTCCCAGGACGTCAACGCCCTCCCCTCGCCCATGCCGACGCTGGCGAGCGTCAAGCTGCGTGACACGTCCATTCTCAAGACGCGCGATGTGTCCTTCGTGGCCTCGACCTACCAGCGAGGCCTCTACCGGATTCACGTCCGGCGCAACCCCTCGGGCTCGGGCTTCCAGCAGCGCTTCGAGTACGTGGTGAAGGGCAGCGCTTCGGACGTGCAGTCCTTCCTCTCGGCGCGACAGGCGGCCGGGGATACCGTGGTGGGCAGCCGCCTGGTGGGCACGACCTCCTACGCCGTCCTGCTCTCGCCGTCACCTCAGACCGTCCCCTCGGCGCTCAGCGGCGTCTCCTTCCAGACCCTGCGGGCCGGAGATAACGATGGATCGCTCAGCTGGCTCTGGGCACTCCTCATGTGACTGACGCTAGGATGGCGTGCGTCACACCCAACCAAGGAGCCGGACATGAAGAACGCGTGGCTGAGCGCGGTGGTTCTCGCGGTGGCAGTGGCAGTGAGCGCCTGCGGTGGTACGGAAGAGATGCCGCTGGAGCAGGGCAACGTCGAGCAGCAGCTGCCGCAATGTGACGAGAATGGCGAGTGCCCGCTCGGCTTCTATTGTGTGGGTGGTCCGTTCGGGACGTGCCGCCCGGGCGCCGTGGAGGCGATGCCGTATCAGTGCACCACCGAGGGCCTGTGCCCGAAGGGTTACTACTGCGACGGTGGGCCGGGCGGTATCTGCCGCAAGGGAGTCGTGCTCCCTGAGTAGACCCGCTGACCTCGAGACGTGAGTCCAACGTCCAGGTCCACGGCTCCTGGCGATTCTTCGCCAGGAGCGTAGCCATCTGGCTCACCGGGCCGTGTCCGGGAGCCAGGCGAGGCTCAGCGAGACGGCCGCTCGATGCGACCGTCCGCGTGCCGCGCGAACCTGCCCTCCTCGCGCCCGTGCACCGGATCGTCCCGCTTGTAGGGCCAGCCACCGAAGCGCGTGCGCTGGTAGTCGTTGATCGCCTGCTGGATTTCCGCGCGGGTGTTCATCACGAAGGGGCCGTACTGCACGACGGGCTGCCCGATGGGGCGCCCCTGCAGCATCAGCACCTCGACCGCGCCACCCGTGGCCTCGAGCCGCAACGCGACATCGCTCCGCACGGCCATGATCTGGTGCTCACGGAAGGCATGGTCCGCGACCTTCAGGGCGTCGCCCTCGAAGAAGTAGAGCGTGCGGTTGGCCTGGGGGTTCTTCGCCGGAGGCAGCGTCCACGTCGCGCCGGGCTCCAGGCGGACGGTCCAGATGGCCACGTCGGTGTCGGGACGCGAGGCCCACGAGCGGGGCGGAGGCGGCGGCGCGCGCCGGCCCTCGAGCTCACCTGCGGCGACCGTCACCTCGGTGCGCCGGCCCGCCGCGTCGGTGAACGTGAGGCGCGGGATGTCCTGGCTCCAGAGCATGGAGAAGTGCGGCGGCGCGTGCTTGTCCTCGGCCGGGAGGTTCAGCCAGATCTGGAACAGCTCGGTCGGGTTGGGCTCCCCCTTCTTCACGAGCGGGAACATCTCCGAGTGCACGATGCCCGTGCCCGCGGTCAGCCACTGCACGTCGCCGTGGCCGAAGCGCGCGGTGGCGCCGAGCGAGTCCGAATGATCGATGAGCCCATTGCGCACCAACGTCACCGTCTCGAAGCCGCGGTGCGGGTGGCCCGGGAAGCCCGGCACCTGCTCACCGTGGTACATGCTCCAGCCGTCCTTGCCCCCGAAGTCCTGGCCGATGTTCCGGCCGTCCAGCGAGGCCTCCGGCCCCATGTGGTCGTTGCCGGCCGGGTACTTGTCGTCGTGGTGGACGCAAAACAGGAAAGGGTCCGCCGTCACCCAAGGGGGCGAGCCGAGCGGCAGGGTCTGGAGGATGGGGCTCTTCATGGCGGTTCCTGGTGTAACGATATTCGTAGGATGCGGCACGACCCGTGTGGTCGCGGGCACGAACGTCAGGCACCGGATGCGAATGGCAGGCAAGTATCGCGCATGAATGCGTTTAGCGACTCTAATCCACCCCATCACCGCTCTGGGAGGTCCCATGCGTCCCGCCGTCCAGGTTCTCTCGCTGCTCATGCTGCTCGTCGTCTCCGCTTCGTGCACCGCGTCGGCGGCGCTCGACCCCACCCAGCCCCCGCCCCCGAAGACGACGGTGCAGGTGTGGAATCAAAACCCCATCGACATGACGCTCTATGTGACGAACAGGACGAATCGCATCCGATTGGGCCTGGTGCCCGGCTCGAGCACCCGCACCTTCGTCATCCCCCCACACCTGCTCCTCTCGACGAGCCTGCTCGGCTTCCAGGCCGATCCCATCGGCGGGCAGGGGCTGTCGGTCAGCGAGGAGATCCAGGTGCAACCGGGAGAGCAGGTCGGTCTCAAGCTCGGGCGCTGATCAACGCAGGGGGAGCGACACCATCGCCTCGGCGAAGCGCTCGAACACCTGGCTGGCCGTGAGCGCGGGTTGCTCGTCGATGTTGCCCAGCATCAGCGCGAAGACGACGCGCGGGTGCTCCGGATCATTGGGGCGCTCGGCGATGCCCACGTACGCCTTCTGCCCCGAGAGCGTTCCCGTCTTGGCCCGGATGAGCCCCCGCGTCCCATTGGAGAGTCCGGTTCTCGCGAGCGTGCCGTCCACTCCCGCGATGGGCAGGCTCTCCAGCAACGCGTGGGCGTACGGCTCCTTCAGGCTGGTGTAGATGACCTCCGCCAGCCCGCGCGCGGAGGCCACGTTGTAGCGGGACAGTCCGCTGCCATCCACCGGCCGCAGCAGACGGGTGGAGATGCCCCGGCGGGTGAGCTCCTGCGCCATCGCGTCACGCAGCGCGGAGTAGCTCTCCGTGCCCGTGCGCTCGCGGGTGAAGCGCAGGCCCAGCCGCTCGGCGTAGAGGTTGAGAGACTCCTTGTTCGTCACCTTCACCAGCTCGGCGAGCGAGGGGCTGACGAACTCCAGGAGCGGCTCGCTCGTGGTGGCCGCGGGCACGGCGGCCAGATGCGGCGGAACCGGCACGCGCCAGATGCCACGCGCGGCCAGGGCGTCCTCCACGCACGCGGAGAACAGCGCCTGGGGCTCGTCGATCGCGACGCGCATCGACGCCTTGCGCGGGCACTGCTCCGCCGTCGAGCGCCAGACGCAGCGCATGCGCCCGGTGCCCCGCTCGCGCACGCAGCCAAGCCCCGCCCGCTGGGCGTTCGCCTCGAGGTACACGACGGTGGGGAGCTCGTTGAAGGACGGGGTGTAGCGCACCGTGATGGGCCGCCGCGGCTGGGACACACAGTCCTGTCCCTCAGGGCGCTCCAGCGACAGGTCCACCACGTTCTCGCGGAAGACGAAGGGAGTTGGGGCGGCGCTGTACGCGTAGGCCGCGTCATCCCATGCCCAGCCGGGACCGAACAGGCCATGGGGCCCCTCGTCGGCGTTGCTCACCCGCACCGCCCCGAGCCACTGCCGGATGCCGCGGGCCTGGATCGCCTCGGCGAGCTGCTCGCAAGCCAGGGTGGTCTCGGGGAAGCGCCACGAGCCCAGCGACGGATCTCCCGACGCCTCCACCACGAGATCTCCGAGGAAGAGGTTGCCCAGCTGCGAGCCCTCGAGCCGCACCGGGGTGTGGAAGCGGAAGTCCGGGCCGAAGGCGGAGAGCGCCGCGGAGGTGGACACCACCTTCATCGTCGACGCGGGCAGCAGGCGCACGTGCTCGTGACGTGCGTAGAGCGGCGCGCCCGTCGTCGCGTCCACCAGGAAGACGCTCGCGAGCGTGCCCTCGTCCTCGACGGACTCGAAGAGCGCATCCGCCACCGAGGCCACCGTCGGGGGTGACGGCGGGCGGGTCGTCGCACGGGGGAGGCAGGCCGGCAGCACGAGGGCCGCCAGCAGGAGCGTCGCGAACGGGGAACGTCGCATGGGCCGGAAGGTACCGTCCCCACTCCGGGGTGTCGACGCTCGGGTGATGCACGGCGGAGGCCGTGCAGGCAATGAACAGACAGAGGCCTGTCGGGCTGTCCGCCCCCCGGCCTGCCGGGAATAAACAGACACCTTGCCCATGAATAACGCCCACGCGAGAGCGGCATCTGGTGTCGAATGGACAACGTTTCACCCCAAGCCGAGGGCCAGAACGATGCCTGCTCGATGCCACCCTCTTTCCAGATGTCTCCGGGGCCTGTCGGTCATGGCCTTGGTGGCTCTCCTGGCGCCCACGGGCTGTCAGGAGCAACCCGCCCAGGGCCCCTCTGGAGGGCCGACCACGGCTCCATCGTTCCAGCCCGCGCCCGTCTCCCCGCGCATCCTGCTGGGCTGGCAGTACCGCAACGCCATCTCGGAGCTGCTGGGCAACGAGGCTGCCCAGGCAGTGCAGCCCCCACCGGACACCGCGCTCAACGGCTTCGACGGAATCGGCGCATCGCAGCTCGCCCTGTCCTCCAGCGCCATTGCCCGGTACGAGAGCTCGGCCTGGCTCGCGGCCCAGGCGGCTCTCGCCAACACCTCGGCTCGAGGCGCACTGCTCGGGTGTACGCCCCGCTCCACCATGGATGAGGAGTGCCTGCGCGGCTTCCTCAGCCGCTTCGGTGCTCGCGCGTGGCGCCGGCCCCTGACGGATGCCGAGCTGACCTCGTGGACCGCGCTCGGCATGTCCGCGGCGGCCGCCGCCGGTGACTTCTACTCGGGGGTGGAGGTGCTCATCGCCGGTCTGCTCCAGTCCCCCCACTTCCTCTACATGGTGGAGGTGGGCGTGCCGGATCCCTCCCAACCCGGGCGCCTCGCGCTCACCGGCCATGAGATGGCGACACGGCTCGCCTTCTTCCTCGCCGGCACTTCACCTGACGAAACGTTGCTCGCGGCCGCCGCCCGCGGCGAGCTGGACACCGCGGAGGGCGTGCGCACCCAGGCCCGGAGGTTGCTCGCGCTCCCCACGGCACGCACGGCGCTGGCCCACTTCTTCGACGAGCTGCTCCAGCTGCGCGAGCTCTCCACCCTGAGCAAGGACGCCACCACCTTCCCCTTCTTCACCCCTTCGCTGGCGGCGTCGATGCGCGAGGAGACGCAGCGGTTGCTCGAGGACATCGTCTGGGAGCGGGAGGGCGACTTCCGCGACGCCTTCGACTCGGGCTACACCTTCGTGGACAAGCAGCTCGCCGCGCTCTACGGAATCTCCGGCGCACCCGCCACCGGCTTCGCCCGCGTCACGCTGCCAGCGGAGGAGGGACGCGGCGGCCTGCTCGGCCACGCCAGCTTCCTGTCGCTGCTGGCCCACACCACCACCACCTCGCCCACGCTGCGAGGCCGGTTCATCCGCGAGCGACTGCTCTGCGAGCCCATCGCCGCGCCGCCCACCAATATCCCTCCCCTGCCCGCCCAGAATCCCGGCGAGCCGCCCAGGACGATGAGGCAGCGGCTCCAGCAGCACGTCTCCAACCCGAGCTGCGCCGGTTGCCACGACAAGATGGATCCGCTGGGCCTGGGCCTGGAGAACTTCGACGCGGTGGGCCGCTACCGCACCAACGACAATGACGCCCCCATCGATCCGGTGAGCACCTTCGATCGCTCCGGCACCTTCAGTGGCCCGCGACAACTCGGCGGCCTGCTGCGCGCGGATGATCGGGTCCTGCGCTGCCTGGTGCGCAACCTGTTCCGCATGGCGAGCGGCCACGTGGACGAGGCGGGAGAGCAGGTCTCGCTGAACCAGCTCGACGAGGCCTTCGCCACATCCGGTTACCGCATGAAGGAGCTGCTGGTGGAGCTCGTCGCCAGCGATGCCTTCCGTTACGCCCGTTCCCAGGAGGTCCAGCCGTGAAGCCCTTCCGTCTTTCCCGCAGGACCCTGCTGCGGGGCGTGGGCGCCGCCGTGGCGCTGCCCACCCTCGAGGCGATGCTGGACTCGCGAGGAACCGCCCTGGCCGCGGGAAAACCACTGCCCAGGCGCTTCGCCACGTTCTTCTTCGGCGACGGGGTCATCCTCGGCAAATGGAACCCCACCAGCACCGGTGCCAACTGGCAGCTCAGCCCGGCGCTGGCGCCGCTGGTCAACGTGAAGAGCTACGTCAATGTGGTGTCGGGTCACCAGGTGAAGACGCCGGACAGGCGCGGCCACCACACGGGCCAGTCCGCCATCCTCTCCGGGTACCCCTTCATCGAGCTGTACGCCCCCAACGCCAACTACGCCTCGAAGTTCGGTGGGCCCTCCATCGATCAGGTCGCGGCCCAGCACATCGGCCAGGGCACCGCCTTCCGCTCGCTGGAGCTGGGCGTCTCCAAGCGCATCGTCACCGGGGAGGGGCCCACGCTCCAGTACATCTCCCACAAGGGGCCGGACCAGCCGCTGCAGCCGGAGTACAACCCGGCGGCCCTCTTCACTCGGCTCTTCAGCGGCTTCTCGCCGGCTCCCGAGCCCCAGGTGGATCCGCGCGCCGCCCTGCGCGCCAGTGTGCTGGACGCGGTGCGCGAGGACGCGAAACGGCTCCAGGTCAGGCTGGGCAGCACGGACCGCGCCCGCCTGGACGCGCACCTCACCTCCATCAGCGAGCTCAGACAGCAGATCCTCGCCCTGCCTCCGCAATACACCCAGGCCTGCACCCAGCCCCAGCCCGTTACCCAGACGAATCGGGACTCGGGCGGGAAGGAGCCACTGGAGCAGGTGTCCAAGACCATGTCGGATCTGCTCGTCCTGGCCTGGGCGTGCGATCTCACCCGCGTGGCCAGTTACATGTTCTCCGGCGGAGTCTGCGCCACGGTGTTCCACATGCTGGGCCAGAGCCGGGGGAACCACGACCTCACCCACGACCCGGACCCCAGCGCCCAGGACCAGGTGCATGCTTCGGTGGTGTGGGTGGTGAAGCAGTTCGCCTATCTGTTGGAGCGACTGAAGGCGACCCCGGAGGCCGGGGGCAACCTGCTCGACAACAGCTGTCTGCTCCTCACCTCGGACGTGGCCGAGGGTTACGCCCACTCCACCACCGACTATCCCATCCTGGTGGCCGGACGCGCCGGCGGGTACCTGAAGTCCCCCGGCGTCCACGTGCGCTCCACCAGCAAGGAGAACACCAGCAACGTCCTGCTCACCTGCCTCAAGGCCGTGGGCACCGGTGTGGCCTCGGTGGGCGGTGACTCGGGATACAGCGACACCGAGTGCACCGCCATCAAGGCCTGAGCTGCCTGTTGGGGCAGCCCGGGGTCCGCATACCCTCACCCCGACCCTCTCCCAGGGGGAGAGGGAGGGATGGGGGGTTCCTACTTCTTCGCCAGGTAGTCCTGGAGCGGACGCACCGTCTGCTCCTTGCGCAGCAGCGCCTCCAGCGCTCCCACCGCCATCCGCGCCGCCTGCACCGTCGTGTAGTACGGCACGCCGTGCATCAGCGACTCGCGCCGGATGGAGAAGCTGTCCGCGATCTCCTGCTTGCCGAACGTCGAGTTGATCACCAACACGATCTGCCCGTCGACGATCTTGTCCACGATGTGCGGACGGCCCTCGGTCACCTTCAGCACCTTCTCCGTCTGGATGCCCTTCGTCGTCAGGTACTGGTGCGTGCCGCTCGTCGCCACCAGGGTGAAGCCCAGCGCCCGCAGCCGCCGCGCCAGGTCCACCACCGCCGGCTTGTCGTCGTTCTTCACCGAGATGAAGACCTTGCCGCTCCTCGGCAGCTTCACGCCCGCCGCCTGCTGGCTCTTGGCGAAGGCCGACGGGAAGTCATCCGCGATGCCCATCACCTCGCCCGTCGACTTCATCTCGGGCCCGAGGATGACGTCCACCCCGGCGAAGCGCGCGAACGGGAACACGGACTCCTTCACCGCCACGTGCCGGAACTCGGGCTCCTGCGTGGCCCCCAGCTCCGCCAGCGTCTTGCCCACCATGCACAGCGACGCCAGCTTCGCCAGCGCCACGCCCGTGGCCTTCGAGATGAACGGCACCGTGCGGCTCGCGCGCGGGTTCACCTCCAGCACGTAGATCGTCTTCCCCTGGATGGCGAACTGCACGTTCATCAGGCCCACCACGCCCAGCTCCTTCGCCAGGGCCATGGCCTGATCCTTCATGCGCTCCACCAGGTCCGGCGACAGCGAGTGCGGCGGCAGCGTGCACGCCGCGTCACCCGAGTGCACACCCGCCTCCTCCACGTGCTCCAACACCCCGCCCACCAGCACCGCGCCCGTCTTGTCCGCCACCAGGTCCAGGTCCACCTCGATGGCGTCCTTGAGGAAGCGATCGATCAGCACCGGGTGCTCCGGCGACGCGCTCACCGCCTCGCGCATGTAGCGCTCCAGGCTCTGCTGGTCGTAGACCACTTCCATCGCCCGGCCGCCCAGCACGTACGAGGGCCGCACCATCACCGGATAGCCGATGCGCTCGGCCACGCGGTAGGCCTCCTCGTGGCTGCGCGCCACGCCGTTCTCCGGCTGCTTCAGCCCCAGCTTCTCGATCAGCTGCGCGAAGCGCTCACGGTCCTCGGCCCGGTCGATGGCGTCCGGCGACGTGCCCAGAATCGGCAGCCCGGCCTTCTCCAGCGGCACGGACAGGCGCAGCGGCGTCTGCCCACCGAACTGGACGATGGCGCCCACCGGCTTCTCGCGCTGCGCCACCTCCAGCACGTCCTCGATGGTCAGCGGCTCGAAGTACAGGCGGTCCGACGTGTCGTAGTCCGTGGACACCGTCTCCGGGTTGCAGTTGACCATCACCGTCTCGTACCCGGCATCGCGCAGCGCGAAGGCCGCGTGCACGCAGCAGTAGTCGAACTCGATGCCCTGGCCGATCCGGATGGGGCCGCTGCCCAGGATGAGCACCTTCTGGCGCTCGGTGGGTGGCGCCTCGTCCTCCTCCTCGTAGGTGGAGTACAGGTACGGCGTGTAGGCCTCGAACTCGGCGGCACAGGTGTCCACCCGCTTGTACACGGGCCGGATGCCCTTGGCGTGCCGGCGCGCGCGCACGTCGGCTTCGGTGCAGCCCAGCAGCTGCGCCAGGTACTTGTCGGAGAAGCCATCCGCCTTGGCCGTGCGCAGCACCTCGTCCGGCACCTTGTCCAGCGTGCCGAACTCCTGGAGCTGCCGCGCCTCGTGCACCAGGGCCTGGATGTGGCGGAGGAACCAGGGATCGATGGCGGAGAGCTCGTGGACATCCTCCACCGTCATGCCCTCGCGGAAGGCCTGCACCAGGTACTGCGGCCGCTCCGGCCGGGGCACGCGCACGTAGTCGCGCAGCACCTTGCGCCGCTCCTCCTTCTCCTCGGGCAGCTCGGGCGACTCCAGGCCCGTGCGGCCGGACTCCATGGAGCGCATCGCCTTGAGGTAGGCCTCGCGGAAGGTGCGGCCAATGGCCATCACCTCGCCCACCGCGCGCATGCTGGTGTTGAGGGTGCGGTTGGCGTGGGGGAACTTCTCGAAGTTGAAGCGCGGCACCTTCACCACGACGTAGTCGAGCGTGGGCTCGAAGGACGCCGGGGTGTCGCGGGTGATGTCGTTGCGCAGCTCGTCCAGCGTGTAGCCCAGGGCCAGCTTCGCGGCCACCTTGGCGATGGGGTAGCCCGTGGCCTTCGAGGCCAGCGCGCTGGAGCGCGACACGCGCGGGTTCATCTCGATGACCACGATGCGCCCGTCGCGCGGGTTGACGCCGAACTGGATGTTCGAGCCGCCCGTGTCGACGCCGATCTCCCGGATGATGCGCATCGAGGCCTCACGCAGCCGCTGGTACTCGCGGTCCGTGAGCGTCTGGGCCGGGGCCACGGTGATGGAGTCACCGGTGTGCACGCCCATGGGGTCCAGGTTCTCGATGGAGCAGACGATGATGACGTTGTCCGCCGAGTCGCGGACCACCTCGAGCTCGTACTCCTTCCAGCCGAGGACGCTCTCCTCGATGAGGATGGTGGAGGTGGGGCTGGCCTTGAGACCGGAGCGGCAGATGGCCTCGTACTCCTCGCGGTTGTAGGCGATGCCGCCGCCGGTGCCGCCCAGGGTGAAGGAGGGCCGGATGATGGCGGGGAAGCCGATCTCGTCGGACAGCGCGAGGGCCTGCTCCATGGTGGTGGCGTAGCCGCTCTTGGGCAGGGCCACGCCGATGCGCTCCATGGCCTGCTTGAAGAGCAGCCGGTCCTCGGCCTTGTTGATGGCCTCCAGCGAGGCGCCGATGAGCCGGACGCCGTGCTTCTCGAGGATGCCCTGCTCCGCGAGCGCCTTGGCCAGATTGAGCGCCGTCTGGCCACCCATGGTGGGCAGGATCGAGTCCGGGCGCTCCTGAGCGATGATTCGCTCGGCGACCTCGACCGTGATGGGTTCGATGTACGTACGGTGCGCGAACTCCGGGTCGGTCATGACCGTCGCCGGGTTGCTGTTCAAGAGGACGACTTCGACGCCCTCCTCGCGCAGCGCCTTGGTGGCCTGCGTCCCAGAGTAGTCGAACTCGACCGCCTGCCCGATGACGATCGGGCCCGAGCCGATAACGAGAACCTTCCGGATGTCATTTCGCTTAGGCATCAAGGGGGGCCCAATAGCAACGTTCGCCCCCGCTTGCACCAACCGTGTGAAAACGGTAGCCGGAGAGGCGGAAATGGAGCCTGCCCGGCGGGAGGGGGTATCGGCCCCGGGCGCCGGGTCCTCTGCTAGTCTGGGCTCTGTTTTCCGGAGGTTTCATGCGTCGCTGGTCTCTGGTCCTGCTGCTCGCCACCGCGTCTCCCGTCCTCGCCCAGGAGGCCCAGGAAGCCCCCGCCGCTCCAGCGGCCGAGCCGGCTCCCGCTCCGGCTGCTCCGGCCGCCGAGCAGGCTCCCGCCGCCGCCGAAGGGACGCCCGCGGCGCAGAAGCCGTCCCGCCGCCGCCGCGCGAAGCAGGAGGCCGCGGCCGAGGCACCCGCCCCGGCACCCGAAGCCCCGGCGCCCGCGCCCACCGCCGCGGCGCCTGGCCCGGCTCCAGCCCCCTCCGCCCCGGCTGCGGCCCCCCAGCCCGGCAGCATCGAGGAGGTGGTGCGTGACGAGGCGCGCTACCTGCTCAGCTATCTGCTCACGGGTGACGTGCGCAGCACGGTGCCCATGCTCACGTTCCCCTTCCAGCTCGAGGAGCGCAGGTTCGACGCGCCCGAGCCCCTGGTGGTGAGCTGGGTGAAACAGCTCCGTAACAAGCGGACGGACCTCGTCACCCTCTACGACATCGAGGTCCTCCCCTACGCGGAGCTGGAGAAGAGGTACGGCAAGCCGCCGGCCCGGCTCGGCGCCATCGTCCCGCGCGGAACCGACGTGTACGCCGCCGTGGCCAACCTCTCGGGGCATGCGGCGGTCCTCCTCTACCGGCTGACCGGAGAGGGCTGGAAGGCGTTCGCTTATACGGATTGAGGCTTGATGGACAAGGTGAGGTGAGCCGTGGCGCATCCCAGCCTCGATGAATTGACGGCGATGTTCCATGCGGCCCGGAAGGCGGGGGGAGCCCGACAAGAACAATCCCGAGATGGCCCGGAAAGGTGGCCGAGGGCCGCGAGCTCACAACACGCGCTCGCGCCATCGACGTGGCACCCACCCTGCTGGATCTCCTGGGGGTCGAGGCCCCAGAGCGCTTCCAGGGCCGCTCCCTGGCCTCCCTGTTGACCCCAGGGGCCACCATGGACCCATTGCCCGCGCTCATCGAGACGGATCTCTTCCCCTATCCCTGGCTCTACGAAATCGTGACCGTGGACCGGGACACGGGAGACATCGCGCTCGAGCCCGAGTGGGAGGACGAGGTGCAACGGGCCAAGCACCGCGGCCTCTACTTCGGACGCTGGAAGCTGCTCGAGCTGCCCACGCTCCAGGGCCTGCGCGTGGAGGAGGTATCCGCCGCGCACCCCGACGTCGTGGCGGACCTGCGTGCCCTCCTCCAGAGGGAGCGCTCCTGGGCCGCGCCGTGAGTCGTCCGTGCGTCTTCAGCGCACGGAGGTCGTGAACTCCCGGAGGCGCTCCAGCCCCTTGCGCAGCTGCTCGCGCGAGGTCGCGAAGCTCAGGCGGATGTGTCCCTCCGCGCCGAAGGGAGCGCCCGGCACCGCGGCGATCCGGAAGTCGTTCAGGAGGATCTCCGACATCTGGATCGAGCCCGTCACCGGCGTGCCCTTGTACGAGCGCCCGAAGAGGCCGCTCACGTTGGGCAACACGTAGAAGGCGCCCTCGGGGCTGCGGCAGCGCACGCCCTCCATCGAGTTCAGCGCGTCCACGACCATGTCCCGCCGCACCCGGTACTCCTCCACCATGGGTACGAAGATGTCCGGTGGGCCCTTGAGCGCCGCCGTCGCCGCCTTCTGCGCGAAGGACGCCGCGTTCGACGTGGACTGGTCCTGGATCATCTGCATGCCCGAGATGAGCCACTTGGGTCCCGCCACGTACCCCATGCGCCAACCCGTCATGGAGAAGGCCTTGCTCATTCCGTTGATGACCACCAGCCGCGGCAGCAGGTCCGGTGCCACGTTGCCGATGTTGAGGAACTCGCCCTGATACAGCAGCTTCTCGTAGATGTCGTCGCTCAGCACCAGGCAGTCGTGCCCCCGCACCGCCTGGGCAATGCCCTCCAGCGTGGCGCGCGAGAACACCGCGCCCGAGGGGTTGCTCGGGCTGTTGAGAATCAGCGCCTTGGTGCGCGGCGAGAGCGCCCGGCGGATGGCCTCCGGATCCGGCGCGAAGCCGTCCTCCTCGCGCGTCTCCACGATGACCGGCTTGCCGCCCGCCAGCTGCACCATGTCCGGGTAGCTCACCCAGTACGGCGCGATGATGATGACCTCGTCACCCTCGTTCAGCAGCGCCTGGAAGGTGTTGTAGATGGCCTGCTTGGCTCCCACCGACACCAGCACCTGATCCGGCGCGAAGGTGAGGTGGTTGTCCCGCTCGAACTTCGCGCAGATGGCCTCGCGCAGCTCCGGGATGCCCGAGGTGGGCGTGTACTTGGTGAAGCCCTGCTTCAGGGCATCGATGGCCGCCTGCTTGATGAAGTCCGGCGTATCGAAGTCGGGCTCGCCCGCCGCGAAACTCACCACGTCCATACCCTGGGCCACCAGTGCCTTCGCCTTCGCGCTGAGCGAGAGCGTGGGTGACGGCTTGATGGCACTGAGTCGATTCGCAAGTTTCATGGTCGGTACCCTGTAGTGCGCCCTTTGGACGAACAAGAAGTCCGAAGCCGGGAGTGAACGGACGCGGACACTCCCGGGAACGGTACGGCGCTCGCTTCACTCTCTCACTGCACCAACGGACAGCCTTCACGCAGGGGGATCAGCCCTGCTTTCCGTACCTGGCGCGCAGCACCTTCAACACGTTGGGAGGAACGAGCCCCTCCACGTTGCCGCCGAACGAGGCCACCTCCCGGACGAGGTTCGACGAGACGTAGAAGTAGTCCTCGCCCGTCATCATGAAGACGGTCTCGATCCCCGGGGCCAGCTTGCGGTTCATGTTCGCGAGCTGGAACTCGTACTCGAAGTCCGACACCGCCCGCAGGCCACGCAGCAGCACGTTCACGCCCCGCCGGTTCGCGTACTCCACCAGCAGACCGTGGAAGGCATCCACCTCCATCCGGGGATCCGGACAGGCCTCGCGGATGAACTCCTTGCGCTCCTCCTCGGAGAAGAGCGGCACCTTCTTCGGGTTCACGGCCACCGCGACGATCACGCGATCGAACATCTGGAGCGCGCGCTGGATGATGCTGAGGTGCCCGTTGGTGAGCGGATCGAACGAGCCCGGGTAGATGGCAGTGCGCATACACTCCCAGTCTCGACGCACCACGGCATGTGGTCAAGCAATGCGGAAGAGACTCACCAGGGTGTCCCCGAACCGGCGCTGATCCACCCGCGCGAAGCCCTCATGGGTGTCGGGGGCCGCCTCCCGCTTGTCGTGCTCGATGACCACCGTCCCGCCGGGCGCCAGCACCCCGTGCCGCGCCAGCCCCTCCAGCACCGTCTCCACCACCCGGGCCGCGTAGGGAGGATCCGCGAAGATGAGCTCGAACCGGTCCCCCCGGCGTCCGAGCGTCTCCAGCGCCCGCTCGACCGGCTGCGAGAGGATCTCCACCCTCGAGCCGAAGCCCAGCGCGTCCGTGTTCGCCCGGCAGAGGGACAGCGCCTCGCGATCCGAGTCCACCAGCACCGCCCTCGAGGCCCCTCGGGAGACGGACTCCAGGCCCAGGGCCCCCGTTCCCGCGTAGAGGTCCAACACCTTCTGCCCCTCCAGCCACTGGCCGAGCACGTTGAAGATCGTCTCCCGCACCCGGTCCGCCGTGGGGCGGATGTGCTTCGACGTCGTCTTGGGGCCCGCCAGGGCCCGGCCTCTCGCACTGCCCGCCACGATGCGCATCAGTCGCCCCGGTTCTCCGCCAGGAAGAGCATCGACTTCCACCCCGTCCGCGACGCGCCCAGCGCCGCCAGGACCTCGGAGGCCTCGGCGAACGTCAGCGCCTCCAGCCGCGACGCATCCTGGGCCTCCAGCGCAGCGAGCTGCTCGCCCACGACGCCCAGCAATTCTCCCGCGCCCAGCCCCGCCTTCTCCGCCTTCTGCTCCAGGCTCTCACGCACCGTGTCCGGGTACGAGGCCAGCGCCAGGCGCTCGAAGGGCGCCACGCACTCCACCTTCTTCACCCCCGCCGCCACATACGTCGGCAGCACCCGCGCCGAGCGCCGTCCCGCCTCTCCCACCGACACGCCCGCCCCATGCTGCCCCGCCAGCTCCACCAGGCTCCGGAGGAACTGCACGTCCTGATCCTCCTCGCCCAGGAGGGCCGCGGAGATCCGCAGGAAGCGCACGCCCAGGCCCTGCCGCTGGAGCCCCTCCAACAACGCGCGGCCCCCTTCCAGCTCGTCGCCCTCGGCGCCCGCGGGCAACGACACCTCCAGCGACAGCTCGCGCTCCACCACCGGCCCGGAGAGCCTCCGCACCGCGTCCACCGCCGCGTCCACGGGCAGCCGGGTCACGTCCAGCGACACCAGGGAGAAGCCCGCGTCCACCAGGCGGAAGAGGCCCTCCTGGAGCAGCCCCAGCGCCTCCGGCTCCGCCTTCGACACGCGCACCGGCCCCGCCTGCAGGAAGAGGGGTCGCGTGTGACCATCCGCCTCCGCTACCTGTTGCACCGCGGTGACGAAGCGATCCGCCGCGCCCCGGTCCGCGAGCGGATGCGGGCACACCAGCCCCATCACCGCGTCCTCGCCCCGTGCCGCCGCCAGCAGCCCCGGCAACATCGGCCGGACCGGCACCGGCAGGCACGGCAGCGCCGTCGGCACCTTGTCGAGCGCTCTCACCAGCTCGCGGGGATTGAGCACGGGGAGCCGTGAGGCGGTCCCCAGCCGAGCCACCACGCTCGTTGGCCTCAGCGTCAGCACCTTGTCGAGCACGTTCATCCGGAGCCGAGGATCATCCGCTCCACAGAGGGCCGCAAGCTGGATGTGGGGATTTCGTTCACTTGCCAGGGAAGCCCGGGGCGCGGATGGTCCACGGTACGATGACCTCCGCCTCCCACCTGCTCGGTTCCGTCTTCGGCTTTTCCGGTTTCCGCGAGGGCCAGGAGGCGGTCGTCTCGCGGCTACTGCACTCCAGGTCCGTCCTCGCCATCTTCCCCACCGGGGCGGGCAAGAGCCTCTGCTACCAGCTCCCCGCGCTGATGCTGGACGGCGTCACCCTGGTCGTTTCACCGCTGATCGCGTTGATGAAGGACCAGATCGACTTCCTCACGAGCCGAGGAATCCCCGCCGCCCGGCTCGACTCGACGCTCGGGCCCGAGGAGCTCCGCCAGCTCTACTCCGATCTACGGGCGGGAACGCTCAGGCTGCTCTACATCGCGCCGGAGCGACTGGCGAATGAGCGCTTCCTGCAGACGCTGCGCCGGCTGCGCATCGCGATGCTCGCGGTGGACGAGGCCCACTGCATCAGCGAGTGGGGTCACAACTTCCGGCCGGACTACATGAAGCTCGCCTCGCTCGCGAGGACATTGGGAGTGGGACGGGTGCTGGCGTTGACCGCGACCGCCACGCCCTCGGTCGCCCGGGACATCGCCGCTGCGTTCGACATCACGCCCGAGAACATCATCCAGACCGGCTTCCACCGGCCCAACCTCTCGCTGCACGTCACACCCACCCGGGGCGGAGACGAGCGCCGGGAGTTGCTGCTCTCGCGCCTGCGCTCCCGCCCACGCGGGCCGACGATCGTCTACGTCACGCTCCAGCGCACGGCCGAGGAGACGGCCAGCTTCCTCGAGGAGCACGGCTTCGCCGCCAGGGCCTACCACGCCGGCATGGACGCCGAGGTGCGGCACCAGGTGCAGGACTGGTTCATGGGCTCGGCCGACGCGGTGGTGGTCGCCACCATCGCCTTCGGCATGGGCATCGACAAGCGCGACATCCGCTCGGTCTACCACTTCAACCTGCCCAAGAGCCTGGAGAACTACGCCCAGGAGATCGGCCGCGCGGGCCGCGATGGCGAGCCCTCCACCTGCGAGCTGCTGGCGGCCCTGGAAGACGTGACGGTGTTGGAGAACTTCACCTACGGGGACACGCCCACGCCCCAGGCGGTGGCCGGCGTGTTGAGGCACGTGCTCGGACAGGGCGAGCTCTTCGACGTGTCCCTCCACGAACTCTCCGCCACCCACGATGTCCGTCCGCTCGTCATCGAGACGATGATGACCTACCTCGAGCTCGACGGGCTGCTCGAGTCCACCGGCCCGTTCTACACCGAGTACAAGTTCCAGGCCCTGAGACCGCTCGCCGAGGTCTTCACCGGTTTCGACCCGGCCCGCGCCGACTTCCTGCGCCGCGTGTTCGCCCACGCCGAGCCCATGAAGACCTGGTCGCGGCTGAAGCTCGACGACATCGCCCGCGAGCTGGGCGAGCCCCGCCAACGCATTGTGGCCGCCCTCAACTACCTCGAGGAGAAGGAGGCCCTGAAGCTCCAGGTCACGGGCGTGCGCCAGGGCTACCGACTGAAGCGCACGGACGTCGACGTCGACGGGCTCACCCGCACGATGGTGGAGCGGTTCAGTCAGCGCGAGGCCCGGGACGTTCAGCGGCTGGGGCAGGTCCTTCGGTTCGCCGATCACGAGGGCTGCCGCACCCGCTTCCTGCTGACCTACTTCGGCGAGGATCTGGAGGCCGACTGCGGCCACTGCGGCTGGTGCGCGGGCGAGCGCCCCGGCAAGCTCCCTCCCGCCAGGGTCCGGCCACCGGGAGACAGGGAGGCCGCGAAGCTGAACCAATTGCGAGCGGAGGGAAACGCGGCCCTCGCGTCTCCCCGGCAGGTGGCGAGGTTCCTGTGCGGCATCAGCTCGCCGAGCGCGACCCGGGCCCGGCTCACCCGACACCCGATGTTCGGACTGCTATCGGACGTGCCGTTCAAACAGGTGCTCGCCTTCGTGGAAGGCGACGCGGCGGAGCCGTAGAGCGGAGCCCTCAGTGCACCTCGCCCAGGTGGGCGTAGGTCTCGCTCTCGATCTGGATCGTCGTGTGGTCGATGCCGAACCGATCGAAGAGCTCGTGCTTCACGGCGGAGAGAATCTCGTCGTTGTTGCAGACCATCGGATCCGCCACCACCAGGTGGGCCGAGAGCGCGTACATCCCGCTCGCGATGGTCCACACGTGCAGGTCGTGCACGTCGCGCACCCCCTGCACCTTCAGCAGCAGCTCCTTCACCACCGACATGTCCACGTGCGACGGCACCGCCTCCAGCAGCACGTCCACGGCGTCGCGCACCAGCCTCAGCGCCCCCACCACGATCACCACCGAGATGACCACCGAGATGATGGGATCGATCACGTACCAGCCCGTCAGCCACATCACCGCGGCGCCCACCAACACGCCCACGCTGGAGAGCGCGTCACCCAGCACGTGCAGGAAGGCCCCGCGCACGTTCATCGAATGCGTCTGGTGCAGGAAGCCCAGCGCACCCAGGTTCGCCAACAGGCCGATCGTCGCCACCACGGCCATGGGCCCCAGACGCACCTCGGCCGGCGCGCGGAAGCGCTCCCAGGCCTCCACCACGATCACCCCGGTGATGCCCAGCAGCAGCACGCCGTTGAGCAGCGCGCTGAGGATCTCCATGCGGTAGTAGCCGTACGTCTTCTTCAGATCCGCCGGCTTTCCCGCGAACCAGAGCGCCAGCAGGCTCAGCCCCAGCGCGCTGATGTCCGTGAGCATGTGGCCCGCGTCGGACATGAGGGCCAGGGAGTTGGTGATGTACCCCCCCACCGCCTCCGCCACGGCGATGGTGCCCGTCAGCGCCAGCGCGAAGAGCAGGCGCGTGCGGTCCTTCCTCCGCTCCTCCTTCAAGGAAGAAGACGAGCGCCGTACGGGCTTACCGTGACCGTGCACGTGCCCATGCCCCCCGCACGCATCCTCGTGCGCGTGGTCATGGTCATGGTCGGACTCGCGATGCATGTGGGGAGATGTGGTCACAAAAAGTTCAGGTGAGAACGCTCCTCCACGGAGGCGTGCCAAGAAGCTAGAGTCCAAAAACCTCGTAGGTTCAAGGTTTTTCCCCCCTGTTGATCATCCCCAAGGCACGGCAGATGGACCTCGAGAGGCACCAGAACCTGCACACCATCATCATGCTGCGGGAAATCATCCGCAAGTGGTGGAGGGCGGAGCTCCACTTCGCGGACCGCAACGGAATGGTGATGGATTGGTTGAGAGGCGGAGATATTCCGCCGACTCCCAACGAGTGCTGCCGCCTCTCGCTCAACTCGCGGGAGGGGCTGCGGCGCTGCAACCAATCGGTGCGCCAGCTTCACGAACAATTCCGGGCGAACCGGCGCCTGCGCCGCGCGCTCACCCAGCCCTGCCATCTCCAGTTCAGCCTGGTGGGCGCGCCCCTCTACATCCGCGATGAGTACGAAGGTTTCCTGTTCGTGGAGGGCTTCCTGCGCGAGCCATTCTCGGAGCGGGAGCGCGAGGCGCTCAAGGCGCGGCTGCGCGAGTTGCAGCCGACGAGCCCGGAGGTGGATCGCGCGGTGGAGCGCCTGCCGGTGCTGGGCGACGACAACCTGGAGAAGCTCGCGGACCTGCTCGAGTACGGCGCCAACGAGATCGCCGCCTACGAGGCCGAGCGGACGCGCAAGGAGGAGCGCAGCCTCCAGTCGCTGTCGCAGGACAGCGAGAACTACCGCTTCGAGGACATCATCGGCCGCTCCGGACCGATGCAGGAGATCTTCAAGTTGCTCGAGAAGGTTTCCAACTCGGAGGCCACCGTCCTCATCAACGGCGAGTCGGGCACGGGCAAGGAGTTGGTGGCGCGCGCCATCCACGCCAACGGCCCGCGGCGGCACGGACCCTTCGTGGTGCAGAACTGCTCGGCCTTCAACGACAACCTGCTGGAGAGCGCGCTCTTCGGCCACATGCGCGGCTCCTTCACCGGCGCCATGCGCGACAAGAAGGGCCTCTTCGAGGTGGCCGACCGCGGCACCTTCTTCCTCGACGAGGTGGGGGACATGTCCCCCGCCCTGCAGGTGAAGCTGCTGCGCGTGCTGCAGGAGGGGACCTTCCTGCCCGTGGGTGGCACCGAGCCGCGCGAGGTGGACGTGCGCGTCATCGCCGCCACCCACAAGGACCTGGGCGAGATGGTCAAGCGCGGCGAGTTCCGCGAGGACCTCTACTACCGCATCAACGTCATCCGCGTGCACCTGCCCGCGCTGCGCGAGCGCCGGGACGATCTGCCCCTGCTGGTGGACCACTTCCTGCGCAAGCACCACCGCGAGGGCCAACGTGCCCGCGGCCTCGCCACCGAGGCCATGGCCCTGCTCAGCATGTACGCCTGGCCGGGCAACGTGCGCGAGCTGGAGAACGAAATCGAGCGACTTCTCGTGCTCGGCGGGGACCTGGAGTACCTACCCGCCGAGCTCATCTCCAGCCGCATCCGCGACGCGGTGACCCCCGGGGGCATCTCCGTGCTCACCGCCCGCGCCACCGGCAAGCTCCACGAGGCCGTGGAGACGCTGGAACGAGAGATGATCCACCAGGGTCTGTTGCGTACTGGCAACAACAAGAGCCGGCTGGCTCGCGAGCTTGGCATCAGCCGGTCCAACCTTATCTTGAAGATCGCCAAGTACGGCCTCGACAAGGGCCTCCCGCCCGATGCCGAGGCAGACGCGTGAGCGCATGAGCCACTATTTCCGGCAGGACTACCTCACCGTCCCCGATGGGGCGGCGCTGTACTACCAGGTGCAGGGCGAGGGCGAGCCGGGGATGGTGTTGTGCGACGGCCTGGGCTGCGACGGCTTCGTCTGGAAGTACCTGGCGCCCTATCTGGAGCAGCGCTACCGCGTGCTGCGCTGGCACTACCGGGGCCATGGCCGCTCGGGCCTTCCCCGGGATCGCGAGCGCATCGGAATGCTCTACACCTGCGACGATCTCAACCGGGTGATGGACGCCGCGGGCATCGACCAGGCCGTGCTCTTCGCCCACTCCATGGGCGTGCAGGTGGCGCTCGAGTTCCACCGCCGCTACGCCCACCGCGTGAAGGGGCTCGTCCTCATCTGCGGCAGCTACGGCAACCCGCTCGACACCTTCCACGACGCCAACTGGCTCAAGCGGCTCTTCCCCCTCATCCGCCTCACCGTGGAGCGCTTTCCCCAGCCCGTCGCCCGGCTCACCCGCGCCCTGCTGAGCACCGAGCTGGCCATGCAGGTGGCCCTCTCCGTGGAGCTCAACCGCTCGCTGCTCTCCAAGAGCGACCTCGTCCCCTACTTCACCCACCTGGCCAACATGGATCCGGTGGTCTTCGTGCGGACCCTGGAGTCCGCCTCCACCCACAGTGCGTGGGATCACCTGCCCCACGTGGACGTCCCCACCCTCATCATCGCGGGCGAGCGCGACAAGTTCACCCCGGCGTGGCTCTCGCGGCGCATGGCCGCCCACATCCCCGACGCCGAGTTCATGATGGTGCCCCAGGGCACCCACGCCGCCCCCCTCGAGCACCGCGACCTGGTGGAGCTCCGGGTGGAGCGCTTCCTGCGCGAGCACCTGCCCGCCTCCCCTCCGGCCCCCTACCGGGAGGACAGGCTCGGCGTGCCGGATGTCGTCTCTCCGCCCACCCGGTAGGCGGGGAAACAGGGCCTCGCCCCTTTCTGTGCCCGCAACGAAGGCGTGAATTCCGGGGAGCCGCCCGAGGCGTTGGGCCGGCCGCCCGTGCACCTTTCTTCCAGCCACGTTGCAGGTGGAAGACCCACGGCATATAAGCGCCCGCCCTCCGCGTTCCTGTGAGGTTCACACAGGGTCCCCTACGCGGGGCCTGGGCGCCTTTGCCCCCTTCACGATTTTCATCGCCGGTTCAAGCCCGGCACGCCTCGCCTAATGATTGCTCGAGAGAACATCCGCAACGTCGCCATCGTCGCTCACGTCGACCACGGCAAGACCACCCTCGTCGACCACATGCTCCGCCAGGCGGGCATCTTCCGCACCAATGAAGCCGTCACCGAGCGGGTGATGGACTCGAACGACCTCGAGCGCGAGAAGGGCATCACCATTCTCGCGAAGAACACCGCCGTCACCTACAAGGGCAAGCAGATCAACATCATCGACACCCCGGGCCACGCGGACTTCGGCGGTGAGGTGGAGCGCGGTCTGCGCCTGGTGGACGGAGTCATCCTCCTGGTCGACGCGGCCGAAGGTCCCCTGCCCCAGACGCGCTTCGTGCTCAGCAAGGCGCTGGGCATGGGCCTGAAGACGGTGCTCGTCATCAACAAGATCGACCGCCAGGACGCCCGCCCCAAGGAGATCCTGGATCAGGTCTACTCGCTCTACATCGACCTGGGCGCGGACGAGCACCAGCTCGAGTTCCCCGTGCTCTACACGATCGCCCGCCAGGGCCAGAGCTCGACCTCGCTGGAGCAGCCGGGCAAGAACCTGGAGCCGCTGTTCGAGGCCATCCTCTCGCACATCTCGCCTCCGCCGGCGCCGACCCAGGAGCAGTTGCAGCTGCTGGTGGCCAACCTGGACTATGACGACTACGTGGGCCGCCTCGCGGTGGGCCGCGTGCAGGCCGGCCGCCTCGCGCCGAACATGCCCGTGGCGGTGATGCGTGACGGTGGCAAGATCGAGCAGGGCAAGATCGTGAAGCTCTACGGCTTCCAGGGTCTCAAGCGCACGGAGATCGCGGACGCCGGCCCCGGAGAGATCGTCTCCATCGCGGGCATCGAGGCCATCTCCATCGGCGACACCATCGCCGACGTGGAGAAGCCGGTGGCGCTGCCGCGCATCACCGTGGACGAGCCCACGATGATGATGATCTTCAAGGTCAACGACGGGCCGCTGGCGGGCAAGGAGGGCAAGTACGTCACCAGCCGCAACCTGCGCGAGCGCCTGTACCGTGAGGCCTACCGGAACGTGTCCATCCGCGTGGAGGACACGGAGACGCCGGACGCCTTCCGCGTGGTGGGCCGTGGCGAGCTCCAGCTGGCGGTCATCATCGAGACGATGCGCCGCGAGGGCTACGAGCTGACGGCCTCCAACCCGGAGCCGGTGACGAAGACGATCGACGGCGTGCTGCACGAGCCGATGGAGCTGATGTTCTGCGACGTGCCCGAGGGCAGCGTGGGCGCGGTGACGGAGCGCCTGGGGCCTCGCAAGGGCCGCATGACGGACATGTCGCAGCTGGGCGGCGGGCGCACGCGCCTGGTGTTCCGCATTCCGGCGCGCGGCCTCATCGGCTTCCGCTCGGAGTTCCTCACCATCACGCGTGGTGAGGGCATCATGAGCAGCCAGTTCGACGGCTACGAGCCGTGGTTCGGCTACATCCCCAAGCGGGCCAACGGCGCGATCGTGTCGGACCGCCTGGGCGAGACGGTGCCCTACGCGCTCTTCAGCATCCAGGAGCGTGGCCACCTCTTCGTGGGTCCTGGCGTGACGATCTACGAGGGGATGATCATCGGCGAGCACGTGCACCCGTCGGAGCTGAACGTCAACGCGTGCCGCGAGAAGAAGCTGACGAACATCCGCGCCGCGGGCCGCGACGAGAACGTCATCCTCACGCCTCCGCGCGAGATGGGGTTGGAGAAGGCGCTCGAGTGGATCGCCGACGACGAGCTGGTGGAGGTGACGCCGAAGTCGGTGCGCATGCGCAAGAAGGCGCTGAGCTCGGGCGAGCGTTACCGGGCCGAGCGTGATCGCAAGCGCGAGGAGCGCGGCGAGGCGTAGTCCACCAACCAGCTGGGGAGAGGGAACCAACCCCCCTCTCCCTCCGGGAGAGGGCCGGGGTGAGGGTCTGTGGACCCCCATCCGCGGCCCTCTCGGCGTTCGAGGGACTGCCCCTGCGGAACGGCGACGATCCGGTTAGAAGAAGGGTTCGATGTCCAGCCGAGCCCGATTCCGGAGCCGCTTCCAGTTGCTCGCGGCCGTCCTCGTCACCGTGGTCCAGCTCCCAGCAGTGCTCTGGCTCTGTTGGCACACCCGCACGCCCGTGCCGGCGCTCGTGGCGGTGCTGGTCTCTCCACCGTACCTGCGCCAGCTCCACGCGCCCTGGGCGACCACGGAGCCCGCGCTCTCCACCTACCTGGCGCTGGGCTGGTGGGCGGCGTGCGCGGTGTTCGACGTGCTCATGATTCCCGCCGCGCTGGCGGTGCGGGCGGGCGTGCCCTTCGGGGCGGCCTGGGGCCTGGCCGGAGCCATCGCGCTGGTGATGGGGGTGGACACGGTGCTCGGCCGGCCGAGGCTGCGCCGACGGGTGGTGCGCATCGAGGGCCTGCCTCCAGAGTTGGACGGCTACCGCATCGGCCAGCTCTCCGACGTCCACTGCGGCCCGTACGCGTCCGAGAAACGGGTGACCTCGTGGGTGGCGCGCCTCAACACGCTCGATCTGGACCTGGTGACCGTCACGGGTGATCTGATCACCCACGGCTCATCACACGTGGAAGCGGTCGCTCGGGCGCTCGGCGGCTTGCGTGCGAGGGACGGCGCCTTCGCCTGCATGGGAAACCACGACTACTTCACGGACGGAGAGCACCTGGTGCGGCTGCTGAGGCGCAACGGCCTCACCGTGCTGCGCAACGAGGGAGAAGTCATCGAGCGGGGCGGTGCCCGCCTCTACGTCGCGGGCGTCGACGACACCTGGACCTCGCGCGATGACCTGGACCGGGCCCTGGCGGCGCGGCCGGAGGGAGCCCCGACGGTCCTGCTCGCGCATGATCCGGACCTCTTCCCGGAGGCGGAGGCCCGCGGGGTCGAGCTGACGCTCTCGGGCCACACCCATGGCGGCCAGCTCGGCGTCCCGGGCGTCCCCCGACTCTCGCTGGGGCGGTTCGTCACCGTCTGGGTGGCGGGGCTGTACCGGAAGGGCCGCTCGTGGCTCTATGTGAACCGCGGTGCTGGCACCACGGGCCCACCCGCGCGCCTGGGTGCTCCGGCGGAGCTGGCGGTCATCACCCTGCGTCGAGCCTGAGCACGGGATGCGGCTCGCCCGCGAAGGCCTCCATCGGCCGGAAGGCGCCCGGTCTTGCGCTTCCCACGCTGTGCTTGCCAGAGTCCCGCCCGTCCGCCTTCGAATGGAGGAGCCCTCTCGGTGAAAGTCGCTCATTCCCCCCTGCATGCCCGCCACGACGGTGGCAAGGAACTCCACCGTGGCGAGCTGGTGCCGTGCTTCGAGATGCCGGTGCGCGCCGACTACATCCTGAAGGCGCTGGAACGCGCGGGCTTCGACATGAGCGAGCCACGCCCGTTCGCGTACGAGTCGCTCCTGCGTGTCCACGACGCCCACTTCGTCGAGTTCCTGCGCACCGCCCACGACGAGTGGCGGGCGGCCGGCAAGGAAGGCTTCATGCTGCCGAGCGGCTTCCCCGCCCGGAGCCTGCGCCGTGACCACATCCCCTCCGGCATCAACGGCAAGATGGGCTACTACGCCTTCGACGCCAGCACGCCGATCGTCGAGGGCACGTGGGAGGCCGCGTTCGCCGCCGCCCGGTGCGCCCTGACCGCCGCGGCCTGGGTCACCGAGGGCGAAAAGAGCGCTTATGCCCTGTGCCGCCCGCCAGGACACCACGCGGGGCACGCCCTGTACGGCGGCTACTGCTTCCTCAACAACGCCGCGTTGGCGGCGCAGTACCTGCGCGATCACGGCTTCGCGCGGGTGGCGGTGCTGGACGTGGACTACCACCACGGCAACGGCACCCAGGACATCTTCTGGGAGCGTTCGGACGTGCTGTTCGTGTCCATCCACGGCTCCCCGGAGACCGAGTACCCCTACTTCCTCGGCTATGCGGACGAGCGCGGAGCAGGAGCGGGCGAGGGCTACACCCGCAACTTCCCGCTGCCCCGAGGCACCACCTGGAAGGAGTACAGCACCACCCTGTCCGCGGCGATGGATGTCATCGGCGGGTTCTCGCCCGACGCCCTGGTGGTGTCGCTCGGCGTCGATACCTACGAGAACGACCCGATCAGCGCCTTCAAGCTCGCCACCCCGCACTACCCGCTGATGGGGCAGCGCCTGGCCGAGCTGAAGCTGCCCACGGTGTTCGTGCAGGAAGGCGGTTACGCGGTGGACGACATCGGGACCAACGTCGCCGGAGTGCTGGAAGGCTTCCTGAGCAGGCGCTAAGAGACACTGATCATGGGACGCATTTTCGAAACCCGCAAGACCACGATGTTCGCCCGCTGGAACAAGATGGCGAAGATGTTCACGCGGATCAGCAAGGACATCGCCATCGCCGTGAAGGCCGGCGGCCCCAGCCCGGACAACAACCCGGCCCTCCGCCGAGCGCTGCAGAACGCCCGCGCCGCGAACATGCCGAAGGACAAGGTCGAGGCCGCCATCAAGCGCGCCAGCGGCCAGGACGCGAAGGACTACGACGTCGTCCTCTACGAGGGCTACGGGCCGCACGGCATCGCCATCCTCGTGGAGACCGCGACCGACAACGTGGTGCGGACCGTGGCCAACGTCCGCATGCACTTCAAGGACGGCGGCGGCAACCTGGGCACCACCGGCAGCGTCAACTACCTCTTCCAGCGCATGGGCGTCTTCCGCCTGGCGCCCGAGGGGTTGGACCTCGAGGCGCTCGAGCTGGACCTCATCGACCATGGGCTGCAGGAGATGGGGGAAGGCACCGGCGAGAAGGGCGAGAAGCAGATCATCATCCGCTGCGCCTTCAACGACTTCGGGCAGCTCCAGTCCGCCATCGAGGCCCGGGGGCTCACGCCCCTCTCCTCGGAGTCCGAGTACATCGCGCAGAACCTCATCGAGCTGCCCGAGGACAAGGCCAACGAGGTCCTCGAGGTCGTGGACGCGCTCGAGCAGGACGAGGACGTGCAGCGCGTCTTCCACAACCTCGGCTGAGGGGGCCGTACCGGGGGACGAACGGCCCCCTCACCCGGTAGGAAGCGGAATCAGATGGGCTGGGCGATGACTTCCAGCATCTTCTTCACGATTCCGCTCCGATCGGCGTGGGACGCGCCCTGCATCTCCCATTCGCCGATCTGGATCGCGCTCTCCACGATGAACTTGCAGCGCTCGTAACGCCGCTGCATGAAGCGCGACAGGAGCGCCTCCACCGGAGCGTCCTCCGCGAGGAGCTCCGAGAGCACCACGGCATCCTCGACGGCCATGCCCGCTCCCTGAGAGATGTGCGGCGTCATCGCATGGGCCGCATCGCCGATCAGCACCACCCTGCCCCGGTACCAGGACTCGGGAACGAAGATCACCTCCATGGGCTTGTAGACGACCTGCTTCGGGTCGGTGATCCGCTCTCGCAGCTGGCCGATGAGCCCGCCGAACTCCTTCAGGCGATCCCTCATGAGCTCCGCGAGCTGCTCCTCCGGCACTCTCGGGTTGCCAGGCTCCGAGGACGTCACGAACATGTACATCAGTTCCTGGGAGAGGGGGCAGAGCCCGGAGTTGTGATGGTGCCCGTAGTAGACCGCCAGATGGTCGAGCTCGGGTGGGCGCGGGAAGTTGTGGCGGAAGACGGCCTGTCCCGTGAAGCGCGGCTTCAGCTCCTTTCCAAAGACCATGCTCCGGACCTTGGAGTAGAGCCCGTCGGCACCCACGACGAGGTCGTACCGGCCCCGCGTGCCATCGGTGAACATGACCGACACGCCATCGGGGTCCTGCTCGAGGTGCTCGATGGTGAGGCCCAGGCGGATGGTGGTCCCCTTCTCCGCGGCCGTGGCGCTGAGCACCTGGTGGAGGGCGATCCGGGAGATGCCCAGGTTGGCCGGGTACTCCGGTCCCGCCGCGCGCTCCCCGGGCAGCATCCGCTGAAACACACCCTCCGCCGTGTAGTGGCCCATGCTCTCGTACGCGAACCCCGCGTCGAGAATGCGGTCGACCAGACCCAGCTGGGCCATGGCCCGGATGGCATTGCATTGCAGGATGATGCCGACACCGTAGACGGTCCACTCCTGCTTGACCTCGACGAGGTCGACCTCGATGCCACGGTTCCTCAGACCCGAGGCCAACGAGAGTCCGCCGATACCACCACCCACAATCAATACCTTGCGTACACGGGCCATTTCAGATGCCTCCTGTCGAGCAGGGCGTGTGCCCCCATTTGCTCGTCGAAGGCACCATGGCACTTCAGGGGGGCTGGGGCAGGACGAACAGCATCCTCACTCGGTGAGAATGCGTACGTCCGAGAAATTTCCGCCGCCCCTCGTCCTGGCGTGGAACGCGCCCAGGAAGATGAACGCCATCCGGCAGGAGCTCGCCTTCGCCCTCGAGCGCTGCGGGCGTGCTCATCGTCGCCCAGATCTCATGGAAGGCCAGCCCCGGAATCTCCTTCGCACGAATAACGACGGGAGGGGTACCGTCGGAAACCACGATCGACCTTCCCTGTGCATCATGACCGGTCACGACGCGACGAACGGGGAATGTCATTGGCAATTCCTTTCAAATGGGCTGGGCCGTGACATCCATCATCTTCTTCACGATCCCGGTCCGGTCGGCGTTGGACGCGCCCTGCATCTCCCAGTCACCGATCTGGATCGAGCTCTCCACGATGAACTTGCAGCGCTCGTAGCGCCGCCGCACGAAGCGGGACAGGAGCGCCTCCACGGGTGCGTCCTCCGCGAGGAGCTCCGAGAGCACCACGGCGTCCTCGATGGCCATGCCCGCCCCCTGCCCGAGGTGCGGCGTCGTCGCATGCACGGCATCACCAATCAACACCACCCTCCCCCGGTACCAGGGCTCGGGGACGAAGATCACCTCCATGGGCTTGTAGACGACCTGCTTCGGGTCGGTGATCCGCTCTCGCAGCTGGCCAATGAGCCCGCCGAACTCCTTCAGGCGATCCCTCATGAGCTCCGCGAGCCTGTCCTCCGGCATCCACGGGTTCCCGGGCTCCGAGGAGGTCACGAACAGATACATCAGATCGTTGGAGAGGGGGCAGAGCCCGGCGTTGTGATGACGCCCATAGAAGGCCGCCAGATGGTCGATCTCGGGCGCGCGCGGGAAGTTGTGGCGGAAGACGGCCTGTCCCGTGAAGCGTGGCTTCAGTTCCTTCCCGAAGACCATGGTCCGGACCTTGGAGAAGAGCCCGTCAGCACCCACCACGAGGTCGTACCGGCCCCGCGTGCCGTCGGTGAACGTCACCGACACGCCCTCGGGGTCTTGAGCCAGGTGCTCGACGGTGAGGCCCAGGCGGATGGAGGTCCCCCTCTCCGCGGCCGTGGAGCTGAGCACCTGATGGAGGGCCAGCCGGGAAATGCCCAGGTTGGCCGGGTACTCCGGCCCCGCCGCGCGCACTCCGGGCAACATCTGCAGAAGGTCACCCGCAGCCGTGTAGAGCCCTACATTCTCGTAGGCGAATCCCGCGCCGAGAAAGCGGTCGGCCAGCCCCAGCTGGGCCATGGCCCGGATGACGTTGCATTGCTGGATGATGCCGACGCCGTAGACCGTCCACTCCTGCTTGACCTCGACGAGGTCGACCTCGATGCCACGGTTCCGCAGGCCCGAAGCCAACGAGAGTCCGCCGATTCCACCACCCACAATCAAAACCTTGCGCACACTGGCCATCTTGGATGTCTCCTTGGCTCTTCAGGTTGACGACGAGGGCTCCAGGCCCAGCAGCTCGGCCGCATTGAGGCCGAGGATCCGCGCGCGCTCCGCGTCGCTCAGATCCGGCACGGCCTCCACCAGGGCCTGGACGTCATATGCACCCATGTCGAAGGGATAGTCGGTACCGATCACCACCTGGGAGGCCCCGACGATGTCGATGAGGCGCCTCAGGACCCCGGGATCATGGACGACGGTGTCGAACCAGATGCGCTTCAGGTACTCGGAAGGCTGGCATTTGATATGGCCAGCTTCGGGGCGGACCCGGAACGCGTGGTCGGAGCGGCCCAGGTAGTGCGGCAGGTAACCTCCCCCGTGAGCCGCGCAGAGCTTGAGCCCCGGGTACCGATCGAGCACCCCCCCGAAGATGAGGTGCGAGAGCGCCACCGTGGTCTCGACCGGCTGGCCCACGGTGTTGCACAGGTAGTAGCGGTCCAGGCGCGCCCCCAGCGACGTGCCCAACGGGTGCAGGAAGACGAGACAGCCGAGCTCTTCCGCCTTGGCCCAGACCGGCTCCAGGCTGCTGTCGGACAGCTCGAGCCCGTTCACGGCGGAGGACACCTCGACGCCTCGCAGCCCGAGGCGACGGACCGCGTGCTCCAGTTGCTCGACGGCGAGCCTGGGGTGCTGCAGGGCGAGCGTGCCGAGCCCGACGATGCGGCGCGGGTGGCCGTCCGCCAGGGCGGCGATGTGCTCGTTCTGGACCCGTACGACCTCGCGGGCGAGCTCCTCATCCGCCCAGTAGTAGTACTGGTTGGGTGAAGGGCTGACCACCTGGACGTCCACGCCCATGGCGTCCATGTCGCGCAGGCGGAGCTCGATCGACGTCAGCTTGGGCATCGCCTGGGGGAGCATGACGGTGGCGTTGTGCACCGTGGACGCCTCACCCTGGGCTCGGAGCTGGAGCTGAGGCTCCGCCTTCTTCTCTGGCCGGTCCGCGACCAGTCTCTCTACGTCAAGGCTCAGGGCATGGCAGTGGAGGTCCACCACGAGCCGCTTGCCGGTGCCAACGTTCGCCATGAGTCACCCCTCCTCTGCGATGCAGGGATTGCGCTGGGTGCCGAGCCCGGTGATGGAGCCCTCCAGGACATCGCCCGGGCGCAGGAAGCGGTTGTAGTGGGTGCCATTGCCAGCGGGAGAGCCCGTGCAGATCACGTCTCCCGGCAGCAACTGGACGTGGGACGAGATGAACTCGATGAGGCGCGCGACGTCGAAGATCATGTCGGCCGTGCTCTCGTCCTGCATCGTCTCGCCATTGAGCTTGAGCGTGACGCGCAGGTCCTGCGGGTTGCCCACGAAGGTGGCGGGAACGAGGTAGGGACCCATGGGCAGGAAGGTCGGCGAGCTCTTGCTGGCCATCCAATCCATCCCCATCTGCGGAACGTCCGGGCGGTAGACGAGCTCGCGGCTGGTGATGTCGTTCACGACCACATAGCCAGCGACGTAATCGAGCGCCTCCGCGCGGGGCACGCGCCGGGCTGGCCGGCCGATCACCACACCCAGCTCGAGCTCCCAGTCGGGCTGGCTCACGTCACGGGGCAACACGACGGAGTCATAGGGGCCCACCACCGCGGACGAGGCCTTGAAGAAGACGAACGGCTTTCCCTTCGCCGCGCGCTCGTCCATGAGCTTCTCACCGTAGGCCCGACGCTCCTCCGCGGACATCTTCTCCGTGAAATGGCTCTTCTGGTCGATGATGAGATCGACGACGTGCTTGCGGTAGTTCGCCCCGGAGCAATAGATCTGCCGCGGCTGAGGAACCGGTGCTTGGACTTGCAGCCTGACGGCAGGAACCAGGAGCGAGGCCACCCGAGGCGCCCCACCCGTGCGGATCAGCTCCGCGATCCGGCTCAGCGTCGCGAAGTTGCGCGGCCACTCCTGGAGGAGCTCCTGGACGGAGGCGGCGCCAACGAGTGGCTGACCGAGACTGGCGGCAAGTGGCGCGAGCGCCTCGAGCGCGACGACCTGTTCGTCAATGACAAGGCCGGGGAAGGAGGGACTTCCCGCAGCCGCGAATGTACCAATTGAAAAGCGAGCCTTGTCGCCCATTGTCATTCCTCCACATGTCAGTTGAAACGGATTGGGTCAGCCGTCGATCACGGCATGGACGTGGTCGGCGGAATCCAGCAGCAGGGGCACGCGGGTCAGTGCCTGCCCCAGGCAGGGTCCGAGTGTGCAGACGCCGGTGGCGATATCGAACTGCGCGCCGTGGGCATGGCAGACGATGCGGCTGCCGTCCCGGTTGAGGTAGGCGTCCTTGCGCCAGGCCATGGCCGTGCCAGCCTGGTGCGGACAGTCATTGCGCCAGGCGTGCAGGTCGCGGCCCTTGCGCACCACCAGCAAGGTGTCGCTACCGGTCCCCAGCGGATCGAAGCCGCGTGACTGCCCATCGGGCAGTTCGTCGAGCCGGCACAGGAAGACCGTGCGACTCATGGCCGGAGGTGTCAGTGCTTACCGGGAGCGCCGGCCGGCGGTGGACCACCCGGTGCCCACCTGGCGCGGTGCTGGAACAGGAACAGCTGCGAGGCATCCGCGCTCATCGGCGCTTCGCGTGCGGTCCAGCTCTGATCGTGCTGGTCCATGTCGGCGTCGTACTCCACATGGCAGCCGAGCGGGCTGTTGAAGTACCAGAACCAGTTGGAGCCGAACCGGTGCCGGCCCGGGCCCCAGAAAGACTGGTAACCCTTGTCGACGAAGCGGGTGCCGGCCAGCATCACCTCCGTCGGGCCGCCCATGTGGAACGTGAAGTGCTCGACGCCCTTCATGTGCGGCGGGGTCTGGATCATGAACAGCGTGTGGTGGTCGCTCGTGCCGGCCGGACGCAGGAACGGGCCCACGCCGGTGAAGCGGTCGGTGCAGACGAAACCGAGGCGCTGGACGTAGAAGGCCTCGGCCTTGGCGGCGTCGGGAACGAAATACACCACGTGCGACAAGGTACGCGGCAGGGCCTCGCGAGTCGGGTCCACACCGAGCGCGTTCACCGGGCGCTGCGCGGCACTGCCGGGGGCGTTGACGGTTTCGCCGGCCAGCGCCAGCGGTCGCCGCACCGTGACCTGGAAGGCCAGGGCGAAGCCCAGATCGTCCACCGTGTGCAGGCGGGCATGGGCATCACGGCGCACCTCGCGGTCACGGCCGAGCTCGTTGGCAATGCTCTCCAGGGTAGCGCTATCTGCCACGCCGTAGACGGTTTCGCGCAGTTGGTTGGCGGTGCCCATGGCGGGCGGCAGACTGGGGTCGTCGCGATGCTTGATGACAATGTGCGTGCCGTCGAGGGCCTCGAAGCGGCCGCCCTGCTCGTTCACGTCCACGCCGCGCAGGCCGTAGTCCAGCAGGTACTGGCTGCAGGCGGCCACGTCGTCGACGCCGAAGACCAGTGCATCGGGTCCAATGATGTTCATGAGAGGTTTCCTTGTCGATGAAGGGGTGGATCAGGCCGTGCGGCCGCCCAGGGTTTCGCCAGCGGAGCTCAGCCGGCCGGCGCGCTCGTCGTCCGCCGCCAGCGCGCTCTCGAGCGCGAGATCGACCGACAGATTCCAGACGTAGTTCTTGGGGAAGTATCGAAACATGGCGGGTCCTGAGCACTACTTAAGAATGTCCGAGATATCGGAGAAGCCGTATTTTCCAATACGATGTATCGGTCCCGTCGATGCATGATGGAGCCATGAGGTTCCAGAACCTGGACTTGAACCTGCTGGTGGCTCTCGACGTCCTGCTCGAGGAGCGGAATGTCTCTCGGGCGGCTGCCCGGTTGCATTTGAGCCAATCGGCCATGAGCGGCGCGCTCGGGCGGCTGCGTGAGTTCTTCGGTGACGAGCTCCTGGTGCAGGTCGGGCGCCAGATGGTTCCGACCCCCCGGGCGGAGAGCCTTGCTCACCAGGTCCGGGACATCTTGTTGCGCATCCAGTCCGCGGTCGAGGCGAAGCCCAGCTTCGACCCGGCGTCGGCCCGGCGCACGTTCAGGATCGTCACCTCCGATTACATCACGGAGGTGTTGCTCGCGGACGTGGTGCGTCGGCTCAAGCGGGTGGCACCAGGAATTTCGCTGGAGCTCATTCCCCCTGGAACATCCACGAGCGAATGCCTCCAACGGGGGGAGCTCGACTTCGTCATCACACCCGACACGCACATGCTGGACCTCCATCCCAAGGAAATCCTCTTCGAGGAGACCTACTGCTGCGTCGTCTGGACGGGCAATACCCGGGTCGGCGATGCCCTATCGCTCGAGCAGTACCTGGAGTCGGGGCATATCGGCGTCGCGCTCAGCAGACAGGCTCCGTCCGCCGATCAGGGGTTTCTGGAGCGCTTCGGGCACGAGCGCCGGATCGAGGTGACCGTCCCCAGCTTCTGCTCCGTGCCCCACCTGCTCGTCGGCACGGACCTGGTCGCGACGATGCACTCCCGCCTGGCCAGGCTCTATGCGCGACTCCTGCCGCTGCGCATCCTGCCATTGCCGATCGAATTCCCCACCCTGATCGAGATGGTTCAGTGGAGCCGCTATTTCGAGAGCGACCCCGGCCTGCTCTGGATGCGAGAGCTCTTCCAGGCATGCGTGGCCGAGCAGGAATCCCGCCAGGGACCCTGAAACACCCCTGCTCAGGGTAGAGCGGAGACCACCTTCTGGTCGATCGCGCCAAAGACACCGCGGCCTTCGGCATCGAGGACCTCCATGCGCACGGTGTCACCGAAACGCATGAAGCCGGAGAGCGGCTTTCCGTGTGTGATCATCTCCAGGGCCCGGCGCTCCGCGATGCAGGCGGAGCCGACGCTGGAATCGGCGTTCGAGACCGTCCCCGAGCCAATCACCGTTCCGGCGCGAAGCCGGCGAGTCGCCGCCGCATGCGCGATGAGCTGGTGGAAGTTGAAGTTCATCTCCCCGCCATTCGGGTGCCCGAACCACTCGCCGTTCCAGCGCACGTTCAAGGGCAGGTGCACACGGCCATCCTTCCAGGCACTCCCGAGCTCATCGGGCGTGACGGCGACGGGCGCGAAGCTGGACGAAGGCTTGGCGTGGAGGAAGCCAAAGCCCTTCTTCATCTCGACGGGGGTGAAGGCGCGAAGGCTGACATCGTTCACCTGGAGCAACAGCTTGATGTGGCCCGCTGCCTGTTCAGCCGTGCAGCCCATGGGCACATCGTCCACCATGATGGCGAACTCGCCCTCGAAGTCGATGCCGTGGGCCTCGCTCGGAAGGGGAACATCGTCCCGGGGTCCGAGGAAGTCGTCCGACGCACCCTGGTACATCAAGGGGACGGTCTCGAAGTCGGGCACGGGAGCGATGCCAAATGCCTTCTCCATGAGCCGGCCATGGTTCAGGAAGGCCGAGCCATCGCACCACTGATAGGCCCGGGGCAGAGGGGCCGCCGCGGCCGTGGGGTCGAAGTCGAACGCGTTGGGCGCGTGACCCGCGTTCAGCGCGTCGTAGAGCGCTCGCAGGGGGGGCTCGACCTGCGCCCAGTTCTCGATGGCGTCCTGCATCGTGGACACGATGGGTCGAGCGTGCACCGCCCGGCCCAGGTCGCGCGAAACGACGACCAACATCCCGTCCCGGGTTCCATTCTTGAGCGTTCCCAGCTTCATGACGGTTCTCCATAAACCGTCGCCAGGAGTCCGAGAAGCCGGTTGTATCGATGCCACCCATCGGCGCCGCCGATGACTGGTATCTCGAAAAGCGTTTTCCCTCGCGCGCTCCAGGTGCGTGATCATCCAGGACGGATGCGGCTCGGAAGCGAGCCTCCTGCATGAAAGGCCAGGACATGAACACCCAGGGGCTGCGTTTCGTCGATCTCTCCGTCACGCTCGAGAACAACGAATACACGGATCCGCCCATGCTCCTGCCGCACATCGAGTACTCGGATCATGTGGAGGGCGCGCAGGAGATGGCCACGATGTTCCCTGGCCTCGACCCCAACGCTCTGCCGGGGCGTGAGGGTTGGGCGGGCGAGCGGATGAAGCTCGTCGCGCACAACGGCACGCACATGGACGCGCCCTGGCACTACGCTTCGACGACGGACGGCGGCAAGCCGGCCTACGGCATCGAGGCGCTGCCACTCGACTGGTGCTTCCGTCCGGGCGTGAAGCTCGACTTCCGAGACAAGCCCAACGGCCATGTCGTCACGGCCGCCGAGGTCGAGGCGGAGCTGAAGCGCATCGGCCATACGCTCCAGCCCCTCGACATCGTGCTCGTGAACACCTCCGCGGCCATGCTCTACGGCAAGCCCGGCTATCTGGAAGCCGGCTGCGGCATGGGTCGCGAGGCCACCCTCTACCTGCTGGAGCGAGGCGTACGCGTGGTCGGCACCGACGCCTGGAGCTGGGATGCGCCGTTCAAGTACACGCGGGAGCGCTTCGCGAAGACCGGCGACGCGTCGATCATCTGGGAGGGCCACAAGGCCGGCCGCGACATCGGCTACGGCCAGATGGAGAAGCTCACCAATCTCGAGCAGCTGCCGCCCTTCGGCTACACCGTCGCCTGCTTCCCCTATAAGATCAAGAATGGCTCGGCCGGCTTCACGCGCGCTGTCGCCATCTTCAGCGGACGGGGTTGAACGGACCGCCAGGTCAACGAATGGAATTGACGCTCACCACTCCCGGGCTCCTCTTCCCAACGATCTCGCTGCTCCTGCTCGCCTATACCAACCGCTTCCTCGCCATCGCCGCGCTGATCCGGAACATGTTCGCGCAGTACAAGACCAACCCGGATCCGGTGCTCCTGCCTCAGATCCAGAATCTGAAGGTCCGGGTCCGGATCATCCGCGACATGCAGTTCCTGGGAGTCACCAGCCTGTTCCTCTGCGTCGTGTGCATGCTCCTGCTCTCCGCGGGAATGCAACGGGCCGGAGAGTATGTCTTCGTCGGCAGCCTCCTGCTGATGCTCGGGTCCCTGGCGCTGTCCATCTGGGAGATCCAGATCTCCATCCGGGCGCTCCAGATCCAACTGAAGGAACTGGACGAGTAGTCGACGCGGCGTAGCCCCTGGACCGCGGGCGGATATCCCCCCACACGGGGGGCATCTACCCCTTGGGTGTCGCACTCTGTTAGAAGATGGAGGGGACACCGTGGACGCCACCTGGATCAACTGCCCTCACTGTGGACTCAAGCATCGGCCCAGGGCCCAAGCGCTCTGTCCGCGCTGCGGACGAACCTCGGCCGCCGGACGCGAAACCGCCGCCGTCGCCGCCTCCTCCGTCCCCAACGCACCCGTGGCCCCTGTCGCCCGCGTCGCGCCGGTCCGTGTCCACGCGCCCGCCCCGGTCGCTCGCGCCCAGGAGTACGTCCCCACCGTGGAGTACATCCCGTCCCTGGAGCCCACGCCGGTCACGGACAGAACTCCCGACTCCGAGCCCACGCCCCAGGCCGCGGCTTCCTCGGGGACGAGCGCCGCGCTTCCGCTCGGCGGCGCCATCCTGCTGCTGAACGCGGTGCTCCACCTGTTCGAGTTCCTGTTCCTGCCGGCGTTCTCCACGGATGCCTCGCTCCGGGCGGCGCAGCTCGCGGGTACGCTCGTCGGCGTGGGGCTCGACACCCTGCTCGGCATCAGCTTCCTCCAGGGCAGCATCCGGTTCCGCACCCTCGCCTTCGTGCGGCTGGTCATCGGCATGTTCCTCTTCGGAGGCATGAGCCTGTATCAAGCGCAGTACCTCTTCACGCTCGTCGTGGTCGCCTTCTCCTGCGGCGTGTTGGTGCTCGTCTGGGGCAAGCCCTCGTCCTTCCTGGCGGGGGCCGGGCTCACCGCCGTGCTGCTCGGCGTGGGCGTCGAGGTCATCGGATTCACCCGGCTCGCCGCCACCCAATCCTTGAGCGAGCGGCTGAAGATCTCCCTCCGGCCGGATCTCGAGGGGCGCCAACTCGGCGTGGATGAGTCGATCGTCGGCGTCCGGCACCCCTACACGCTGCGCGTGCCCTCGGATGGTTGGTTCCGCCGCAAGGCGGACATGGCCCGGCTCTCGGAGGCACACATCGACCTGTGGCTCTCCCAACCGGACCATGGCGCCCACCTGACGGTGTCCGTGCGCGGTTGGAGCGAGGTGCAGGCGGAGGATCTCCGGGAGGCGAGGGAGCTGGAGCTGGGCAACCTGAGGGCGCAGTACCCTGACTTCCAGGAAACGGACAGCTCCGACAATGGCACCGCGCTCGAGGCTCCGAGCGTCGCCACCCTCTCAGGGAGCGCCACCCGTAACGGCAGGCCGTCCCTGTTCGAGGTCTCGCTCTACAGGACGGGGGACAAGCTGCTGCGCGTCATGGCCTTCGCGCCCACGCAGGCCTTCGAGCCGCTGCACCTCGCGGGCGCGACCACGGGGCTCCAGCCAGACTAGCGCGGCTCCCCCTCAGGCTCGGCGAAACCCGTCTCGGGGATTTCCTGGCCCTGCGCCAACCCGGCTATCAGCTTGTCCAGCAGGCGCTTGAGCTCCTGCATCTCAGCGAGCGTCAGGTAGCGGCCCGCCTCGTTGTCCACCCACTGCACCGCCTCGCGCAGCACCGACACCTCCGCCTCCGCGGCCTCGGTCGCCTGCAGACGCACGCAGCGCCGGTTCTCCCCCGCGCAGCGCTTCACCAGCCCGTCATTTTCCAACCGGTCCACCAACCGGCTCACCGCTGGCGCATCCATCAGCAGATGCTCGGCGAGCGCCGCCTGGGTCTGCACATGCTCCTCGGCAATAACCTTGAGGGCCAGGAGTTGGGTAAAGGGCCGGCTCGTCCGCTCGCCGAGACGACGGGCCAAGAGCCGTCGAATGGCGCGACGCACAGAAGCCACTTGCGCTGGAAGGGTCATCTTTCGTAACAATGGTTGCGTTTGACAACGGTTGTCAATCACACTTAATAAGCTGGCCGGACCGGGGGGCAGCCGGTTAGCACAACGCGTCACTCCTGATTCTCCTGGTCCTACCTGGTTATGACCCATCGCCTCGCCCTCCTCCTCCTGTCGCTCGCCGGGGCTCCCGCCCTGGCCGACCAGGATCCGCTCGTGCCGGCACCGGCCCCCTTCCAGCCCCAGGTGGAGGATCCGATGCTCGTTCCCGCCCCCGCCGCCTCCAAGCAGGTGGGGACCTGGGAGGAGGCGCTCGGGCTGGTGCGCGAGCGCTCCACGGATCTCCGTATCGCCGAGGCCAACGTCCAACGCGCCGAGGGCCGGTGGCGCCAGGCCCTGTCGGTGCTGCTGCCCAACGCCCGCGTGTCGGCGGGTGTCGCCTACGATCTCCTCAATCCCGACAGCGCCGTGACCCTCACGGGAGCCCCGATCGCCGCGCAGCCCGGCGCCGCCCGCCAGCCCACCGTGCCGCTGGCCAGCGGGGCGGTGTCGCTGTCGCAGTCGATCGTGGACTTCGGCGCCTGGCGCGGGCTGTCGTCGGCCTCCGCGGCCGAGGACAGCGCCCGGGCGAACCTCCAGGACATCCAGCGCCGCCTCACCCTGTCGCTGGCGCGGACGCTGGTGGCCACCGTGGCGGCCGAGCGGGCCGCGGAGCTCAACCGCGTGGGCCTGCGCCGGGCCCTCGAGCGCGCCGCGCTCGCCCAGCGCTCCTTCGAGCTGGGCGCGGGGACCCAACTGGACGTGGTGCGCGTGCGCCAGGACGTCGAGATCGCCCGGCAGTCGCTCGTCTCCGGTGACGAGCAACTGCACCGCGCTCGCGAGGCCCTGGGCCTGTCGCTGGGCCATCCCGAGGAGGTCGGTGTGAGTCCGTCCTTCAACCTCCAGGGACTGGTGGACCAGACCCGCGCCACCTGCACGCCGCTGAAGGCCCTGAGCGAGCGGCCGGACCTGGAGTCCGCGCGCACCCAACTGGAGTCGGCCCGCGAGAGCAGGCGCCAGGCGTCCGCCGGCTACCTGCCCACGCTCGGCCTCAACAGCACCCTCAATGCCCTCACCACCGAGCCCGGCCCCGGGAGGTTCTCCACCTGGAGCATCGCCGCCGTGCTGTCGGTGCCCATCTGGGAGGGAGGCCTTCGGGGAGGACTGGTGCGCGAGCGCGCGGGCATCGAGCAACAGGCGGCCGAGACGCTCGAGCGGACCCGGCGTGATGTGACGGTGGAAGTGGCGCGTGCCCAGCGCAACGTGAGCGTGGCCGAGTCGCTGGTGAAGACGGCGGCCGCGTCCCTGGATCTGGCCGCGAAGACCGACCAGCTCACCCGCCGCGCCTTCGAGGTGGGCCGCGGCAGCAGCCTCGAGTTGGTCCAGAGCGGTGCGGCCCTGCGGCAGGCCGAGTTGTCGTTGGCGCTGCGTGAATTCGAGCTCGTCCAGGCGCGCCTGGACGCATTTCTGACGGAGGCCCGGTGCGACTGGTAAAGAGGGTACGCCCCCTGAAGGCGATTGTGGTGGGACTGTGGGGCGCAGCGCTGGTGGCGGGCGCCTCGGGTTGTGGGAACAAGCCGGCGGCCAAGGCGCCTCCGCCTCCTCGTGAGATCGAGGTGGTGCAGCTCGCCCCTGGCGAGGTGCGTGATACGGGCGAGTACCTCGGGACGCTGATGTCGCGACAGAGCGTCACGGTGCTGCCCCAGGTGGCCGGTTACGTGCGCCGCATCCACGTGCGCCCGGGCCAGAAGGTGGAGGCGGGAGCTCCGCTCCTCGACGTGGACTCGCGCGAGGAGACCGCGGCGCTCGAGAGCGCCAAGGCCCAGCGCACGTCCGCGCAGGTGAACCTGGAGCAGGCGCGCCGCACGCTGGCCCGCATCGAGTCCCTCTACAAGGAGGGTCTGGCGAGCGCCCAGGAGCTGGAGCAGTCGCGGGCCCAGGTGGAGGCGCTCGAGGCATCCACGCGCGCCGCCGCCGCCCAGGAGGCCCAGCGCGAGGTCATGCTGCAGTTCCACTCGGTGCGCGCCCCCTTCGCCGGCACCGTGGGCGACGTGCTGGTGCGCCTGGGTGACTTCGTGAGCGCCACCACGCCGCTGACCAGCATTGCCCAGGCCGACGTGCTCGAGGTGAGCGTGTCGGTGCCCGCCGAGCGCGCCCGCACGCTGCGTCCGGAGACGCCGCTCGAGGTGCTCGACTCGGACGGGAAGGTGCTCATCACCAGCCCCGTCTTCTTCATCGCGCCCCAGGCGGATCCGCGCACCCAGCTGGTGGAGGTCAAGGCCGCCTTCCGCAACACCGTGGGCCTGCGCCCCAGCGAGCTGGTGCGCGCGCGCCTCGTCTACTCCACGCGCAACGCGCTGCAGCTCCCCGCGCTCGCGGTGGTGCGACAGAGCGGCCAGCCCTTCGCCCTGGTGGTGACGGACAAGAGTGGGCAGTCGGTGGTGGAGCGCCGCCCCATCAAGCTCGGGGCGCTCGGAGAGATGGCCTACGTGGTGGAGGGCGGACTGAAGGAGGGCGATCAGGTGGCCGTCACGTCGCTGCAGGCGCTGCGTGACGGAGCGCCGGTGAAGGTGAAGGGCTCGTCCGTTTCCGCTCCCATCCAGGCTGGAGCGGCGGCGGGCACCGCTGGCGGTGGAGCCGCCGGGGGTAGCCGTTAGCCATTGGCAGAACCGGGCGCCTCGGGGAGGGGTGGGCGCCCGGCCACAGCAGAGAGAATGAGGGCGCCAACGCCGTGTTCGTCGATTTCTTCATCCGCAGACCCGTCTTCGCCGCCGTCTGCTCCATCTTGCTGACGCTGGTGGGGTTGATCGCCATTCCCACCCTTCCCATTGCCCAGTACCCGGATCTCGCGCCGCCCCAGGTGACCGTCACCGGCACCTACGTGGGCGCGAGCGCCGAGGTCGTGGAGAGCGCCGTCACCATCCCGCTCGAGCAGGAGCTCAACGGCGTGGAGGGCATGCGCTACATCACCTCCACCAGCAGCAACGACGGTACGAGCCAGATCACCGTCACCTTCGAGCCCACGCGCGACATCGAAGTGGCCGCCGTGGACGTGCAGAACCGCGTGAGCCGTGCCGCCGCGCGCCTGCCCTCCCAGGTGAACCAGACGGGCATCGTCGTGAACAAGGCCTCCAGCCAGATGCTGCTGACGCTCGGCCTGTCCAGCCCCGACAACCGCTACGACGCGCAGTTCCTGAGCAACTACGCCGACGTGAACCTGAAGGACGCCATCAAGCGCGTGCGCGGCGTGGGTGACGTGCGCATCTTCGGCGAGCGCAAGTTCTCCATGCGCCTGTGGCTCAACCCCACCGAGCTCGCGCGCCGCAACCTCACCCCCCAGGACGTGGTGCGGGCGCTGCAGGAGCAGAACCTCCAGGTGGCCGCGGGCCAGGTGGGCCAGCCCCCCTCGAGCACCGAGCAGCCCTACCAGATCGCCGTGCGCGCGCGCGGCCGGCTCGTCGAGCCCGAGGAGTTCGGGGAAATCGTCCTGATGCGCAACAACGACGGAAAGCTCGTGCGTGTGAAGGACGTGGGCCGCGTGGAGCTCGGCGCGGAGAACTACGGAACGCTGCTGCGCTTCAATGGGAAGACGGGCGTGGGCCTCGCCATCATGCAGCTGCCCACCGCCAACGCGCTCGACGTGCGTGACGGCGTCATCAAGGAGATGGACCGGCTCGCCAAGCAGTTCCCGCCGGGGCTCGAGTACGCGCTGGGCAATGACACCACGCTCGCGGTGCGCGCCTCCGTCAAGGAGGTGGTGCGGACGCTGGTGGAAGCCATCGTGCTCGTCATCCTCGTCATCTTCCTGTTCCTGCACGGCTGGCGCAGCGTGCTCATCACCGCCCTCACCCTCCCCGTCTCGCTGGTGGGTACCTTCGCCTTCGTCTACCTGATGGGCTTCTCCATCAACACGCTCACCCTGTTCGGCCTGACACTGGCCACGGGTCTCGTGGTGGACGACGCCATCGTGGTCATCGAGAACATCGAGCGCTTGATGGTCGAGAAGCACCTGTCGGCCATGCAGGCGGCGCGCGAGGGCATGAAGGAGGTGGCCGGCGCGGTGGTGGCCATCTCCATCGTGCTGGTGGCGGTGTTCATCCCCGTGGCGCTCTTCCCCGGGACCACGGGCTCCATCTACCGTCAGTTCGCGCTGACCATCGCCGCGTCGGTGGCCCTGTCCACCTTCTGCGCCCTCACCCTGACGCCCGCCCTGAGCGCGCGGCTGCTCAAGCACCACCACGGGGAGAAGTGGATCTTCTTCCGCTGGATGGACCGGGCGATCGACTGGACGAAGGACACCTACGGGCGGGGGCTGCGCGTGCTGCTGAAGTACCCCCTGGTGATCCTCGGGGCCTTCCTCCTGTGCATTGGTGGAACGGTGCTGCTCTTCCGCGCGGCGCCCACGGGCTTCATCCCCGACGAGGACCAGGGCTACATCATCATCTCCGTGCAGGGGCCCGAGGGCATGTCGCTCACGCAGACGGAGAAGGTGCTCGCCCAGATAGAGGAGGTGCTGAAGGCCCAGCCCGAGGTGGTCACCATGTTCGCCATCGGCGGGTTCTCCTTCCAGGGAACCGGGCCCAACTACGCCACCATCTTCACGCCCCTCAAGCCGTGGGAGGAGCGGCTCAAGCCGGAGCAGTCCGTGGCGGCGCTGGTGGAGCGGCTGCGCGGACCGCTCGGCGCCATTGGTGGCGCCCGGGTGATGCCGCTGCAGCCCCCCGCCATCCGTGGCGTGGGCAGCGTGGGTGGCTTCCAGTTCATCGTCGAGGACATCGCGGGTACCCGCTCCCTGGACGAGGTGGCGTCGGCCGTCCAGGAGGTGGTGGCGAACGGCAACCAGGAGAGCCGGCTGCGCGGCGTCTACTCCACCTTCAACGCGGACACGCCGCTACTGGACGTCGAGGTGGATCGCCAGAAGGCCAAGGCGCTGGGCATCCCCATCGAGCAGGTGTTCGGCACGATGCAGCTCTACATGGGCAGCCAGTACGTCAACGACTTCAACTACGCGAACCGCACCTACCGCGTCTATGTCCAGGCCGAGCAGCAGTACCGCGACACCCCGCAGGACATCGGAGCCTTCTACGTGCGCAGCGACGGCGGCTCGATGATTCCCCTGGAGTCGCTGGTGAAGGTGACGCCCACCGCGTCCGCCCAGGTCATCCGGCACTACAACCTCTTCCGGGCCGCGGAGGTCAACGGCCAGGCCGCTCCGGGTGTCTCCTCCGGTCAGGCGCTGGAGGCCATGGAGCAGATCGCCGCGCAGGTGCTCCCCCAGGGCATGAGCTCGGAGTGGACGGGTATCAGCCTCGAGCAGAAGGAGAGCGGCGGCCAGACGATGATCATCTTCGCCCTGGGCCTGCTGTTCGTCTTCCTGGTGCTCGCGGCCCAGTACGAGAGCTTCACCCTGCCCTTCGTGATCATCCTGTCGGTGCCGCTGGCCATCATGGGCGCCCTGGGACTGCAGATGGCCCGTGGCTACGCCAACGACGTCTTCTGCCAGATCGGACTGGTGATGCTGGTGGGTCTGGCCAGCAAGAACGCCATCCTCATCGTGGAGTTCGCCGAGCAGCTGCGCGAGAGCGGCAAGAGCGCCGTGGACGCGGTGGTGGAGGCCGCCGAGGTGCGCCTGCGGCCCATCCTGATGACGTCCATCGCGTTCCTCCTGGGCGTGGTGCCGCTGATGCTGGCGAAGGGCGCCGGCGCCGCCGCGCGCAACTCGTTGGGCACGGCCGTCTTCGGAGGCATGCTCGTGTCCACCGTGGTCAACTTCGTCTTCATCCCCGGCCTGTACGTGCTGATGCAGCGGCTGCGGGGTGAGGCGAAGCGCTCGCATGAGGAGCCCCCACCGGAGCCCATCGCGCCCGCCCCGGCGCAGTGAGCCCGGGGAGCGTGACTCCTCCCTGGCAAGAAGGCCCTGGAGCTGGCTCGAACCGCTCCAGGGCCTTCGCTTTTTTCGGGGGGGCCTCATCGCGAGGCGTCAGGGCGAATACAGCTCTGCATCAAGGGAGGCGACTCCCTGTAGGCAGTGTGGCCGGGGCGTGAGCGACCACGAAACGTAGGCCGCTACCCCGAGACCAGCAGCCGGATTCCGTAAGCCACCAGCACCAGTGCGAGCACCCGGCGGATGAGCGGCTCCCTCCGGGTGTACGCCCGCCGGACGTGCCCGGTGGACAGGCCCCACCCCAGCGTCCCGTACCACGCCATGGCGATCGTCACGATGCCCGCCCCTGCCGCCACGCGCACCCACAGGGGAACGCCCGGCGCCACGGTGGGAGCGAGAATGCTCAGATAGAACGGCATCGTGTTCGGATTGGACAGGCTGGCGAACAGCCCGCTGCGAAACGGCCGGTCTTCCTCCCCCGCCAACGCCCGCTCCACGGAAGCCATCTCCGGAGCCACGGACGGAGCAGCCTCGGTAGCCCGTGCGACCGCACGCGCGGAGCGCAGTCCCTTCACGCCCAGGTAGAGCAGGTACAGCCCGCCCACGTAGCGCACGGCACGCATCCCTCCCGGGAGCTGCTGCAAGAGCACGGCGACACCACCCAGGGTGACGCAGAGCCACACCACGTTCCCCAGGGCAATCCCCAGCACGGCCCAGGCCGCGTGCCGGCGCGTGGCGGACAGCGCCAGTCGCGTGACGATGAACGTGTTCGGCCCGGGCGTGATGACCGCGAGCAGATACAGGCCGAAGATGGAGGCGAGCAGAGGGAGCGGCGGGGTCATAGCGGCGGCCTCGGCCTATCACCCGGCGACACACGGGCACAACCCGGCATGCGCCCCAGGCTCAGCCGGCGCGTGAGGACTTGCTCCGGCGCGAGGTGGCCGGGACGTCCTCCCCCGTCACCGCCCGGGCAATCCGCTCCGCGTCCGCGGTGGCGATGCCGAGCGAGGCGAAGACGCCGCTGACGAAGAGGCTGGCCACTCCCTGCGCCAGGGCGCGACCTCGCAGTTGCTCCACCAGCGGATGCGCGGCGGGGAGGGCCGCTCCCGAGCGGACCAGCGCCGCCAGCTCCGGCCAGAACGTCTCCATCGAGCCCTTGAGTGCCTCCGGCGCCTCTGCATCCGACGTCGTCGACGTGTAGTCGATGTACGCGGGATCCGTCGCGACGCGGTGGAGCGCCGGGTTCTCCGCCGCCCAGCAGATGTAGGCCACTCCCGAGCGACGGAACGCCTCGCGTGGATCGCTGCTCCCCCCCGCCGCCGCCACGAGCGCCTCAGCGAGTCGCCGGTTCCCCTCCTCGGCGATCGCACGTAACAGCGCCTGCCGGTCCGCGAAGTGCTTGTAGGGGGCGGCGGAGGACACACCCACGCGGCGGCCCACCTCGGCCACGGTGAGCGCATCCACGCCTTCCTCCTGGATGAGCTCGATGCTCGCATCCACCAGTGCGCGCTTGAGGTCTCCGTGGTGGTAGGGGCGCGTTCGCGTCTTTCGGGTCATGTGGGTCACCGGATTGAAACGGAAACGAAGCCCGTTGCAAAGTAAGTGAGAATAACTTACTTAGGATTCCGGCGCAGGTCCACCCTTTCGAGGTGCAGTCGATGAGCAACCAGAACGCCGTGAGCCCCTTGTTGCGGTCCCTCTCCCGCCCCCACGGCTTCGAGCCGCTGCGGGTCGAGGGACGGATTCCCGAGTCGCTCCGGGGCACGCTCTTCCGGGCCGGACCGGGCCTCTTCGAGCGCTTCGGCGCGAGCCTCTCGCACGCCTTCGAGGCGGATGGTGCGGTTACCGCGGTGCGCTTCGATGGCGGTGGCGCGCAGGGGGCCTGCCGGATCGTCGAGAGCGCCGGCTACCGCCAGGAGGAGGCCGCGGGACGGTTCCTCTTCAACTCGGCGGCGTCGTGGCTCGATCGCATGCGCGCCGCTCGTAAGGGAACGGCGAAGAGCACCGGGAACACCTCGACCTTCTTGTGGCAGGACCGGCTCTTCGCGCTGATGGAGGGCGGGCTGTTGCAGGAGATGGACCCGGGCACGCTGGACACGCTCGAGGCCACCGACCTGGGCGTGGTTTCGGGCGCCTTCTCCGCGCACCCGCACCGCGTCGCCTCGCTCCGGACGACCTTCAACTTCGGCGTGCGCTACGGCCCGAAGATGCTCATCGACCTCTACGCCCTCCCCGATGAGGGAGCCGCTTCGAAGCTCGGTACCATCGAAGCGCCCTGGCAGAGCATGTTGCACGACTTCATCGCGACCGAGCGGCACCTCATCCTCTTCGTGGGGCCGGTGAAGCTGAACCTCCTGCGCGCCATGCTCGGCCTCGCCGACTTCACGAAGCTCTTCCAGTGGAAGCCCGAGCTCGGGGCGCGGCTCATCGTCGTCCCGCTGGATGACATCCAGGCGGCACGAACCTTCGAGCTCGATGCCTTCTGGACCTGGCACTTCGCGAACGCCTTCGAGGAGGGTGACGGCCCGTGCGTCGACCTGTGCCGCTACCCCGAGTTCTCGCTCGGCGACATCGGCGAGCTCGAGGAGAGCGGACCGCCCCCGCTGCTGACGCGCCTGCACCTCGACATGAAGACGGGAAGGACACGGGAGACGAAGCTCTTCGACGTCCCCTGCGAGTTCCCGCAGCTGCACCCACGGGTGCACGGAGCGCGTTACGGCACCCTCTTCGCGCAGACCGAGCGCCGCGGCACGGACCGGAAGTACCCGGGGATCACGCGCATCGAGCTCGAGCGAGGGGGCTCCGCGGAGTGGGCCGTGCCCACCGGACACGTCCCGAGCGAGCCCGTGCTCGTGCCGCGTGGGGAGGCGGAGGACGACGCCTTCGTGCTCGACCTCGTCTATGATGGGACGAGCGACCATTCCTACGTCGCGGTCCTGGACGGGCAGCACCTCGAGGACGGCCCCCTGGCGACCGTCCACTTCGACCACGCCATCCCCGTCACGTTCCACGGCGGCTTCTCCGCCGCACGTTGAGAGCACCCCGACAGGCCCAGGGCCTCGACCGGGGTGCTCCCCACCGTGCCCGACCCCTCAGTTGCGGGTCAGCATCACGTCCGTGCGGCCATCCCCGGTGAAATCACCGAAGCCCAGGCGGGAGAGCAAGTACCCGGAGGAGTTGAGCTGGGACCACCCGCTCGAGCCCGAGTAGGACACCCACCAGCGCGCGCCGTCGGCGCGGAAGATGTCCGTCCTACCGTCCCCGTTGAAGTCGCCGAAGGCCAGACTCCCCAGCGTGTACTCGGAGGCGTTGAGCTGGGACCACGTGCCCGAGCCCGAGTAGGACACCCAGAATCGCGAGCCGTCCGCACGGAAGATGTCCGTCCTGCCATCCCCATTGAAGTCACCGAAGCGCAGGCTGCTCAGTGTGTACTCGGAGGAGTTGAGCTGCGTCCACGCGCCCGTTCCCGAGTAGGACACCCAGAATCGCGAGCCGTCCGCGCGGAAGATGTCCGCCCTGCCATCCCCGTTGAAGTCGCCGAAGCGCAGGCTGCCCAGCGTGTACCCGGAGGCGTTGAGCTGCGTCCACGTGCCCGTCCCCGAGTAGGACACCCAGAATCTCGAGCCGTCCGCGCGGAAGACGTCCGTCTTCCCATCCCCGTTGAAATCGCCGAAGCCCAGGCTCCCCAGCGTGTACTCGGAGGCGTTGATCAGCGTCCACGCGCCCGTTCCCGAGTAGGACACCCACCAGCGCCAGCCGTCCGCGCGGAAGACGTCTGTCTTCCCATCCCCATTGAAGTCATACAGGCGCAGGTCGGGCAGGTTGTAGTCGGAGGCGTTGAGGCTCTGCCAGAGGCCCGAGCCCCCGGAGGACATCTGCCACCCGAGGTAGTAGGCGCGCAGGCCGAGGATGTCCGTGCCGCTGAGCGCGCCGTTCCCGTTCCACTGCGGATTGCAGTAGTTCATCACCGAGCTCAGGTCCCACGAGCCAATCATGATGTCTCCATCCGAGCCCTGCTCCTGGTCGCACCAGCTCGGGGTGTCCGGCCGGTTCTGCTCGTGGGCGAAGCCCAGGGCATGGCCGAACTCATGGACGGCGATCTTGCGAATGCATCCCTGGCGATCCTGCTGGCAGCTGGGGCTCCAGTTGGCGAAGGTGAAGTTGAGCACCATTCCGTTCGTCACCCCGTCCAACGAATCCCCCAGTCCCTTGGTGTGGGGGCCCTCGTCGCTGATGCGGATGCGGATGCCGCCAGAGCTGGAGCCGCAGGTCCCCCAACCCGTGAAGTCCACGTCGGAGTTGGCCTCCCACGTGTTGGCCACGGCCAGGCGGACGATGTCGCGGTCGGCCACGCTCCCCGCCCCCGGGTTCTCCCAGCACACGGGGATGGAGAGAGTGCTCCAGATGCTGCCGCGATCCACGTACAGGGAGTCCCCCGTCTGCCCGAGGGCCGTGGCCGTCTCGCTCCCGGGGAGCGCTTCCTCCGGCTGGGGTCCGCACCCCCACAGGGTGCACGCCATCGAGGCCGCACCCAACCAACGCATCATCGACCTGCCACGGAGGAGGGAAATCTTCGAATCGCTGCGCATGGAGTCCTTCTTTCAGGAGAGAGCTCCCCACCGGGGGAACCCGAGCCTCCCCATGAGCAACAGGGATGCCAGCCCGGAGGGGCGGAAGGAGTGCAAGGATTGCACTCCTGGCCGCGGGTGGCCTGGCAACCCTTGCACTTCCCGGCAGGACGAGGCGCTCTGGCCGGAGTCACCAGAGCCCTCACCGCCGAAAATGAAACGCCCGCGCCAGACACGAGGCCTGGCGCGGGCGGGATGAGAGGTTGCGACGAAGCCTACGGGTTGGCCTGCAGGGCCAGGTCGGCGAGCACCCTCAGAGGCGGAAGATACCCGAGCAGTCTTCTCCTCTCGGGAGCGTAGAACTGGGGCGGCTGTTCGGTCGAGGTCACATAGGCACTCTTGTTCTCGTTCCACCACAGGTAGAGGGGAATCCGCTCCTCGTCGACGACAGGATCGTCCGGGGCGTAGATGAACCCCTCGACTCGCACCGAGAGGGGAGATTGGTCGAGGGGCAACTCGCAGTGGTTGTCATCGGTGAGGATGAAGCTTGAAGGACCGAGCGTGCATTGGTAGAGGGGCTTGAGCTTCAGCTGCCAGAGAAGGGAGGAGGGAATGTTCTTGCTGAAGATCGAGCCCTCCACCTTGTTCTGTTCCAGGCCGCCTTCCTGGTAGATGCCGAAGTTCGATGGATCTGGCACCCCATCCCGCTCATCCAGGTTCGGCCTGTAGCCAAGATGGCTCGGGCCCGGATTCACCAGAACCACGGAGGAGGTCGTCAGGAAGAGGGGGTAGCTCGAGCTCTGGCGGAACCGCACGAGCGCCTTGTCGAGGAACGGTGAGTACGAGAACAGCAGGGCCTCGCTGGCCTTCAGCCTGTTGATGTCCCAGTTCTCGCAGATGCTCAGATCGAGAGGACGCGTGATGTGGGTGACCCCAATGGCGTCGTACGTCTTCTTGATGGGGCCGATGGAGTTGAGGCACGCGCCACGAAGCGACAAGGTCTCCCAACGCCTCTTGCCCAGACACAGCGGCGTGACCCCGCGATAGTCATCCCTGAATCCCCAGACGGCCTCGAGGTAATAGCCCTTCTGGGAGGGTTCCGGGTGAAGCGTCCCCCCTTGGGTCAGCAGGGGGGATGGAGAGAACGAGAGGACGCCTTTCATGTCGGCGAAGGCCATGGGCGAGCCATCGAGGGTGTTGGGCGCTCCCTCGGAGCAGTAGTCCGCCATGGCCATGCGCACGCACGTCTGGTGGAAGTCGAGCGCATCCTGGCCCGCGTAGGGTTTCTCCTCCCCCTTGATGATGACGGTCTTGTTCACGCTCCAGGGCGGGTAGCCCCAGTCGATACACTTGGCGATGACTCCGCCCTTCTCGAGGATCCCCCCATAGGTCGAGTTGTCCCCGGGATCGGGAATGCAGGCGAAGGTGAAGTGGGTGGAGTACGTGGGAAGCATCGGCTCGCCCGTGTTCGTCCAGGCGTAGGGAACCGCCAGCGCGAACCCATTCGTCGTCGAGCACAGCTGTCCGGATTGCTGCCCCAGCCTCCATCCCACCCGGAACCGGAAGGGGACCTCACTGGAAATCGTCCCATCGAGGACGTTGGTGTGAACGGCGACCTCCTGGAGGGTGAGCTCCACCGTCTGCCCCCCAAAGGGCGCGAAGAACCTCACGCCCACGAGGTCCTCCTTCGTCGGCATGCACCCACTCATGTCTTGCCGCATCCCCCTGAAGACGCCTTTGTGGAGGGAGAGGGTGCTCCAGTCGCAAGCGCTCGAGGGCGTGATGTCCTGGGCTCCGCTGAACGGGATGTTGAGGTTTTCGAAGGCGCCAGTGCCATGCGGCCGCGCGCCGTTGCCACTGTTCGTCGGCGGCGGAGAAAGCTCCGAGGCTTCCGCCGCCTCCCAGCCGAGCGGCAGCAAGGCGAGCGCCATCAGCAACGTGCATGACCTCGAGGTGAGGAAAGGCATTCTGTGTCTCCTTGGGTAGGGATCCGGAAGGACCGCTCGCAGCCCTTTGCAGGGGGCATGCCGACACCCGGCGCACCTCACGGAGCGGGCGCCGGAGCACAGACGCGCAGCCCGACGAAGGGCCAGCGCATCTGGGGATCCGCGTCCCCGTGGTTGAGGCCGCGGGCGGTCAGCTTGTCCTGGTAGAAGCAGCCGCCCCCATAGGCCGCCAACGGGGGCGAGGTGGGGGTGACCATCCACTCCCAGACGTTGCCCGCCAGGTCCGCCACCCCGAAGGGGCTGTCGGAGGCCGGGTGCGAGCCCACCTCGTCCGGACCGAAGGCGCGCGAACGACGCCCGTAGGTGGCATCGAAGTTGGCGTCATCGGGCTCGAGCCGGTTGCCATGCGGGTAGTCACGCCCATCCGCCCCCCGAGCGGCCCGCTCCCACTCACGCTCGTTGCACGGGCGCGCGCCGCGCAGCCGGCCGGTGCGATCCAGCCAGCCCAGATAGGCTCGGACGTCCTCCCACGAGATGCCGGAGACGGGGAAGCGCAGCCAGTCCTGCTCGGCCCGGAGGGTGCGATCCAGGTAGCGCAGCCGCTTCCCCTCGCGCACGCGGTAGGTGTTCCCCTCGTGCTCGAGCAGGAACTCCCAGGAGCCGTCGCGCCGTTCGCGCACCTCGATGGTGCCGAAGTAGTTGGTACCGTGAGGCCGATGCCTCGCCCGCTCCGCCGGAGGCAACGTGCGCAGGAAGGTCAGCCACTCGGCGTAGGTGACCTCGTGGCGCGCGATGAGGAAACCCTCCGTGGCCGCTTCGTGGAGGGGCCGCGTCGGGACCAGGTTGAGCCGGATGATCTCGGGATCGCCGCTGCCCAGGAGGAAGCGGCCCGGAGGCACGTACACGAACCCCTCGGGGACGGAGGCGGGCATGGGAACCCGGGCCGTGTGGCGCTCGTCACGCCCGAGCAGCACCGGGTAGAGCACGGGGGGACGGTCCGGCCGCTGGAGCGTCAGGCGATAGGAACCCGCGGGAAGCTCCACGTCCTCGAGCGGTGTCGTCCCCAGGGGCCGCGGCGTGGACCAGCGAAGCCGGCCCTGCTCGTCCTCGGCCCTCTCGAGCAGCACCTGTGCGCCTCCCGGCTCGCTCTCCACGTTCAGGTGGGCCGGCGCCTCCAGGCGTCGGCGGAACTCCCGGGTGTCATCCACCTGCGGCAGGCGCCGCTTCAGCTCCTCGAGCAGCTCGGGCGAGTGACGATGGCGCTCGGCCAGGAGGATGCGCTCGTAGAGCACCTCGGACAGGTGGTAGCGCAGCTCGGGACGGTGACTGTCGCGCAGCAGTGCCGCCTCGAGCTGCCGGGTGGCCTCCGCGTAATGGAGCTCCCCCTCCTCCGCGAGCGCCAACGTCCTGGCCCAGGAGGGCTCGGCATCGGCCCAGTCGTACGTGTCGAAGATCTCGAGCGACTGGCGCCGCGACTCCTCGGCCGCCCCCCCCCGCTCTCGCGCCTTCGCCACGGACAGCCGCGCCGCGGCCAGGGACCGGGTCACGCCCTGCTCGCGCTCCCGCCACGACTTCAGCTCGAGCCCTCCGTAGACGCCCGCCGCGGTGAGCGGCAACAGCAGCGCGGCCCCGATCCGTACCAGGCGCCGCCGCCACACCGCGCGCCTCGAGTCGCGGAGGAACGACGCCTCCGCCGGGCTCAATGACTCCTCGTCCAGCCGCTCCGCCTCCTCGAGCTGACGCCCGCTCCACAGCAGCTCGTTCGTCCCGCCCAGCCGCTGCCACTCGGCACAGGCCCGCTCGAGCCGCTGCCGCAACACACGCTGCTCCTCGCTCCCCGCCAGCCAGCCGCGCAGCGTGTCCCAGCCCCGCACCAGGGCCTCGTGCGCCAGCTCATAGGTGGCCGTCCCCTGCTCTCCCGCGGCCTCGCGGGCCACCACCAGGCGGCCGTGCACCAGCGCCTCCAGCGCCACGCGCGCCTCCTCCTGCTCCCACCCCGCCTCCCCCAGCAGCTCGGAACGAGGACGCCGGGCCCGCGTGCCCTCCGATAGCACCAGACGCAACAGCAACTTCCGCGCCGCCTCCCGCTGCCCGGGCCTCAATCCCGCCAGCACCCCATCCGCGTGACGCGCCAGCGCCCCCTCCACCCCACCCCAGGCCACCAGCGCCTCGGCCGGCACCACCCGGCGCCCGGGATCGCGCCGCTCCCACAGCTCCGCCAGGGCGAACTGCAACAGCGGCAGCCCCCCCTCGGTGCGTCCGGCGGCCACCAACTCCTCCACCATCCGCTCCGACTCGAAGCGAAAGCCCCGGGCGCGCGCGGGAGCGACGATGGCCTCGCGCAGCCCCGCTTCGTCCAGGTGCCGCAGCAGGTACAAGCCACCCGACAGAGCCTCCCCCAGCCCGGGCAGGGCCGCCATGCGCGCCAGGAAGTCCCCTCGCACGGTGGCCAGCACGCGCAGCCTCGGCCCACAGCCCGCCAGTCCTCCCAACGCCTGGGCGAAACACTCGGCATCCTCGGCCGCCGCCAGGGTGAGCACCTCCTCGAGCTGATCGACGAACACGAGCACTCCGCGGGGGCCCTCCTGCATGCGGACCCGCCGCCCCAACGCCGCGGGCTCCTGCCTCAACACCTCCAGCAACTCCGACTCCTGGCTGCCCAGGAGCGGTGCCAGCACCGCCGCCAACGACGCCAGCGGCCTCCGTCCCGGGAGCAGCTCGCATACCGCCCACATGCCGCCCGGCCCGAGCGCCCCCTCGGCCACGCGGGGCACCACCCCGGCGCGACACAGCGAGGACTTGCCCGCTCCCGAGTCCCCCGCCACCACGACCAGCGGTTCGGCCCTCAGCCGCTCCAGCACGACCCGCGCTTCGCTGGCTCGGCCGAAGAAGGTGGCGCGGTCCCGGGCGCTGAAGGTGTGCAATCCCGGGTAGGGACGCTCGCTCGCGTCCTCGTGTCCCCGGGTGTTCTCCTGCAGCGCCTCGAGTGCCTCCCGGAGCGCCTCGGCCGAGGCGAAGCGATCCGCGGGCTCGCGCGAGAGGCAGCGGTCGATGATGGCGGCGAAGGCGGGCTCCACCTGGGGAGCCACCTGCACCAGCGGCGCGGCGGGCTGATGCTGCACGGCGCCGCTCAGCGCCCGCAGGGTGCTCTCCATGTGCGGCAGGGTGCCGCTGCACAACTCGTAGAGCAGCACGCCCAGGGAGTACAGATCGCTGCGCGGGGTGGCGGATTCGCCCCGCCATATCTCCGGCGCCAGGTAGAGCGGCGTGCCAACCAGCCCCGTCACGGGAGCCGGGAGGTTCTCTGGCGGGGGGCCACTGGGGGCCGTGGCCGCGAGCGCGGGCGGACGGCTCGTCTCCTCCAGATCCACCGTGTCCTGGCCGGTGCCCGAGTCCCCTGAAGGGCCCCACGAAGAGGTGGACAGGGGCGCGGAGAGCCTCGGCTCGGCCAGACCTCCCGCCACGTCCAGCAGCTTGGCCACGCCGAAGTCGAGCAGCTTGAGCTCCCCCTCCTCGCTCAGCATGACGTTCGCGGGCTTGATGTCGCGGTGCAGCACGCCTCGCCGGTGGGCCGCCGCCAGCCCGCGCGCCAGGCCGATGCCGATCGCCAGCACGCGCTGCCAGGACAAGGGCCGGGGCAACCGCTCCAGGCTCTCGCCGCGCACGAACTCCGAGACGAGGTAGGGGTGGCGTTGCACCTCTCCCACGCGGTGGACCGCCACCACATTGGGGTGCTGCACACGGGCGATGGCGCGCGCCTCGGTGCGGAACCGCTCGCGCTGAGCCTCGTCCGGCATCTCACTGGCGATGAACTTCACCGCGACCGGACGGTCGAGCACCGTGTCCTGGGCGAGGTACACCTCTCCCATGGAACCCCGGCCGAGCGGCCGGAGCAGACGGTATTCCTCGAACATGCCGGGCGGCCGCCAGGCCGTCATTCCAGAGTCACCTTCCTCTGGATTTTGTACTTCTTGAGCTTGAAGGCAAAGGTGCGCAGCGGCATGCCGATGAGCTGGGCCGCGTGCCGTTGGACACCCTCCGTCGCCTCCAGCGCCTCCAACATGCGCTGGCGCTCCAGCTCGCGCAGCTCCTCGGCGATGGGACGGAAGGCCCGGGGGGAGACCCCAGCGGGCGTGGCGTGAGGAACCGGAGCGGTGGACCGTGGTGCCGGGGGAGCTGGAGTCCCGCCCCCCTCGAGCCTGGGAGCCCGCAGGGAGTCCGGCAGGTGCGAGGGCTCGAGGATGGGACCCGGGGCGGTGGCGGCCGCGTACTCCAGGACGTTCCTCAGCTCGCGCACGTTTCCCTTCCAGGAATGGGCACTCAGCACCCCCATGGTGCCCGCGGAGAGGCTCAGGGGCGAGCGCCCCAACCGGGCACACGCCTCCTCGAGGAACGCGCGCGCCAGCAGGGGCAGCTCCCGGGGCCGATCCCTCAACGGGGGCAGCATCACCACCGCGGCCGACAGACGGAAGAACAGATCCTCTCGGAAGCGGCCCGCCTCCACCTCCTTCGCGAGCACCCGGTGGGTGGCCGCCACGATCCGCAGGTCCACTTCCCGCTCGCGCGAGTCACCCAGGCGCGTGATGCGCTTCTGCTCCAACGCGCGCAGCAGCTTGGCCTGGAGGGAGAGGGACAGCTCGGCCACTTCGTCCAGGAAGAGCGTGCCACCATTGGCGCGCTCGAGCAGACCGGCCTTGGGTTTGTCCGCGCCGGAGAAGGCGCCCCGCTCGTAGCCGAACAGCTCACTCTCCGCCAGGCTCTCGGGGATGGCGGAGCAGTTGAGCGCCACGAAGGGCCGCTCCACGCGCGGCGACCAGTAGTGCACCGCCCAGGCCGCGTTCTCCTTGCCCGAGCCCGTCTCTCCGTGGATGAGGACGGGGAGCGTACTGGCCGCCAGGCGCCGGAGCAGCTCGTACGTGCGCACCATGGCGGCATCCGCCACCACCAGGGAGCGCTCCCCCAGCTCGAGCCGGTAGAGCCTGGGATCGGAGACGCGCAGGCTCCCCGGCGACGCCGCCAGCGCCACGGCCCGTGCGGCGGCGATGAGCGCGTCCGCGTTCAGCCCGTCCTGGGGCGCGGTGGCCAATCCCGCCCGCATCTGGGGAGCCAACGGGGAGAGCACCTCCAGGAACCCCTGGGCCGCGTCCTCCGCCGCCTCCTCCTCCAGCTCGGGCAGCAACACCCACAGCGCACTGCCCGCCTGACACACCACATCCATCATCCGCAGGGAGGCGCCGAGGGCACGCACCAACTCGGGCAGGGGCGCGTGGGAGGAGCCCGGCTCCAGCACCACCACGCTCACCGCGCGCTCGTAGTCCAGCACGCGCTCGAGCTCCTCGGACAGCCGGAGGCGCAGGGCGGGCTCATCCAAAGAGGGGCGCTCGGGCTGCGCCCCCTCCCCCCCGTGAAGCACGAGGGTGACGTTGCCCAGCGTCACCACGTCCCCGCTGTAGAGCACCTGCCCACCCACCACCCGCTCCCCGTTGATCCGGGCGCCGTTGTGGCTGCCGAGATCATTGAGGCGGGCCATCCCCTCGCCCACCACCAGCTCCGCGTGGCGGCGGCTCACCGAGGGATCCTCCAAGCGGATGTCCGAGGAAGGATCCCGGCCGATGCGCAGGGTGCCAGCGCGAGGCAGGGACCGGAGCGAGGAGGAGTTCCCCTCCAGCACCAGCAGGTACATGTGCCCATCACGGCTCGGGCGGGCGCCGGACGAAGCGCGCCTGGCATCCAGGGTCTCTTTGAATTCCGGGGGCGGCATTGCAGGACCATGCAACCCCTGCCCGAGGGGCGATGCAAGTCTTGCACTGCGGGAATGTGGGCTGCCCGCCCATCCGCTGGCGGGCAGCCTCGACATACGGTCGCTCAGTTCGAGCTACGGATGACCGACAGCCCGACCTCGTCGAGGACGCCCTGGTCACGCCCCAGGGCGAGCAGGAAGTCCTCGAGGTCCATGGCCTCCCGCGACACGAAGCCCGTGGGCCCGGCCGCGGAGGACAGACCCGCCTGCTCGGCCTCGTCCTCCACGCGCAGCACGTCACGCTTCACGATGAACGGCTTCGCGTCCCGGGTGGCGGCCCCCAGACGCTCGACCTTGATGCCCGTGTAGCCCAGCACCGCGTGTGAGGCGCGGGTGGCGACACGAGGACCCGCGGAGAACGCCCGGGCCAGCCGCTCCTCGATGGCGCGCACCTGCTCGGGGTCCGTCACCGTCACGCTCGGGTTGGGACGGCCCGAGTACATGAGGAATGTCACACGCAGGCCCGTCTGCGATTGCTCGGCCCGGGTGTCCGACGCGAAGACGTTCGTGGCACCGCCGAGCGAGAGGCTCAGCACACCACACAGGAAGGCCGCTTTGAATGAATGGCGAGACATGTATTTTCTCCTGGATTCCTGGATGGCCTACTGGATGTTCTCGTGGCCGTAGCCTTCGGCGATGTCCGACCAGATCATGAAGAAGCCGCAGAACTGCGTGTAGGGGCCCCGGTTCGCGGTCCGCGGATCGGTGATCACATTGCCCGAGTTGTCGAGGTTCGTCGCGGGAGTGCCACCGGGCTTGTGGCTCCACGTGCCATTCTCGTCGAGCCGATACCAGTGATAGTCATACCCCGGCGCGACCACCAGGGCGGCGCCACTCTTGAAGTTCAGGAGGGTGCTCGGGTAGTCGGAGATGGGCTCGAGACCATCGTTGATGGCGGCCTGCCGCACCACCGCGCAGTCCATCACCGTGGCCTGGTTTCCCGATGCCTTTCCGGGCTGCGCGAACGTGTTGGTGGCCTTGTTGTTGGTGTAGTTGTAGCAGTTGTTGCTGCCCTGCCGGTCGTTTCCATTCCAGTAGCTCGGCTCGAAGCTGGGCCGGCCCGGGTTCAGGACGTTCCACACCTCCCACTTGGGCAGCGCGCGGTTGTAGACGAGGACCTCGTCGATGCGGTCATTGAACCGGGAGAAGGACGAGTCCTTGTGGCCACCAATCAGGAACGGCAGGTCGGTGTTGTTGATGTTCCCCATCTTCGGAGTCTGGAGACCGGCCTGGTACCCGTCGATGTAGAAGGCGATGTGCACCGGCCAGGACGTGCGATCGACGCTGACCGCGACGTGATGCCAGCGATTGGGCACCAGCGGCACGGTGCCATCGGAGGTGTAGTTGATCCAGCCCGTCTCGTCGGCCAGCTGGAGAAGGAGTGAGTTGCCTTGGTAGACCGAGAACGCGTAGCCACGGCCGTCGGAGCCGCGATTGTCGATGAGGGTCTTGATGGACCGGCTCGTGTCGGACATCCGGATCCACGCCGACAGCGTGAAGCTTCCCGTGCCAAAGTTCAGCGACGGAGAGTTGCTCACCCGGATGTATTTGTCTCCGGACAGGTCCATTCCCGAGGAGCTCCAACCGTAGGACGAGGCCCGGCCGCCGGAGACGTTCCCCGTCTGCCCCAGACCACTCGTGTCGGGTGCGAGCTCGTTCGTCAGGAGGCGAATGGTCTGCTTCCACTCGCCCACGAGTCCATTGGTGACCCGGATGGGAACGGCCTCGCTCCTCATGCCGGGCAACAGGACCGCGATCGCCGCGGCCAGGGTCCACTTGAGATGTTTCACGGTTGCTCCTGTATCAGGGTGGACTGCACGAAGAGTCATAGCAAAGCGCACTGACATGCCCTGTCAGGCAGGAGCCCGCGATCGAGGTGCCAGGGATGGGCGAGGTCACGCTGTCGCTCGAGCAGGACACGCTGGAGGCGCTCCGGCTGGGAACGCACGTGGGAAGCTGCCTGGGCCTCAATGGCCTCTGTGATTGCTCGGCGGCGGTGGTGCTCGACGTCAACAAGCGCGTCCTCTACGCGAGGGGCTCGAGGAACCGGAGGTGGAGAACGTGCTGGTCCACCCACTTCTGGCATGACGGAGCCTGGGAGCTCACCCCACCCGCCAGCAGGTGCGTGTGAGTGTGGGTGAACCGTCAGCGCCCGAGTTGAATGTTCTCCAGGACTCCGAGCGCGTCGGGGATGAGCACGGCCGCGGAGTAGTAGGTGCTGACGAGATAGGAGGAGACCGCCTTCTCGTTGACGCCCATGTGCCGCACGGAGAGGCCCGGCTCGACCTCATCCGGGATGCCCGTCTGCCTCAGCCCGATGACGCCTTGATCGTCCTTCCCCGTCCGGAGCACGAGGATGGAGGTCGTGCCGTACTCGGAGATGGGAATCTTGTCGCAGGGCAGCAACGGAACGCCGCGCCAGCCGATGAACTTGCGGCCCTCCACCTCGACAATGGGCGGGTAGAGCCCACGCCGGGTGCACTCCTGACCGAACGCGGAGATGGTGCGCGGATGGGCCAGGAAGAACCGTGACTTCTTGCGCCGGCTGAGCAGATCGTCCAGGTCATCGGGCGTGGGCGGCCCGCTGCGCGCGTGGATGCGCTGCTTGAGGTCCGCGTTGTGCAGCAGCCCGAAGTCCCGGTTGTTGATCATCTCGTCTTCCTGCCGCTCGCGCAGGGCCTCGATGGTCAACCGGACCTGCTCCCCGACCTGGTTCATCGGGCCGTTGAACACGTCCGCCACGCGGGTATGCACCTTGAGCAGGGTCTGCGCCAGGCTCAGCTCATACTCGCGGGGCTCGAGGTCATAGTCGACGAACGTCCCCGGGAGCTCCGGCTCGCCGTGGTGTCCCGCCGCGAGCTGGATGGCGGCCTGTCCCGCCTTGTCCTGGGGCTTGCTCAACCGCTCCTTGAGCCGATCGACGTGAGCGGACAGCACCGCGGACTGTTTGATCAGCTCCTCGAACACCCGCTGCGGCAGCATCATCACCGTGCACGGGGTGAGCGCCTTGACCGTGAACTTCCACTGGTCGTTCGACTCCACCACCGACATGTCCCCGAGGTGATCGCCATCGGCGAGCGTCTCCAGCAGGACCTCGTCGCCATACTGGCCCCAGCCCACCTTCTGGGCCTTGCCATGGGCGAGCAGGATCACCTGCTCGGCGGGCTGACCCGCCTCGACGATCCGCTCGCCCGGCTTGAACTCCCTCTGGACGAACCGGGCCGCCAGGGCGGACAACACCTCGGCGTCCTCGACCTCGCGCAGCAGCGGCAGCTCCCGCAGCTCCTGGGGAATGACCTCCACCCGGGCGCCGACGTTGGAGAAGCTGAGGCGCCCATCACCCACGGAGTAGGTCAGGCGACGGTTGACGCGGTACACGCCACCCGGCACCTCGACCCAGGGCAGCATGCGCAGCAGCCACCGGGGGGAGATTCCCAACATCTGCGGCCGCGACTTCGTCGTCGTCGCCAACTGACGGGCCGCGTCCGTCCCCAGGCTCATCTGCCGCTGTTCCACATCACCACCACCGCTGCCCGTGTTCATCGTATTCGCCATGAGCTGTGCCTCAGCTGTGTCTGGACTGCCTCAGACCGCCCGCATGCTAGACGCGGCCGATCTCCACGCTCTCGAGGATGCCGAGCGCGTCGGGGATGAGCACCGCCGTGGAGAAGTAGGTGCTGACGAGGTAGGACATGACCGCCTTGTCGTTGATGCCCATGAACCGCACGTTCAGGCTGGGCTCGACCTCGTCGGGGATGCCGGCCTGGTGCAGGCCAACGACGCCCTGGTTCTCCTCTCCCACGCGCATCAGCATGATGGAGCTGGTCCGCGTCTCGCTGATGGGAATCTTGTTGCTGGGGAAGATGGGGATGCCGCGCCAGGCGGTGACCGCGCGGCCGTTCACGTCGACGCTGCCCGGGTAGACACCACGGCGGTTGCACTCCTGGCCGAACGCGGCGATGGCCCGCGGGTGGGCCAGGAAGAAGGACGGATCCTTCCACACGGTGGCCAGCAGCTCGTCCATGTCATCCGGCGTCGGCGGCCCGCTGCGGGTGTGGATGCGCTGCTTGAGATCGGCGTTGTGCAGCAGGCCGAACTCACGGTTGTTGATCAGCTCGTGCTCCTTGCGCTCCTTCAGCGCCTCGACGGTCAAACGCAGCTGCTCCTGGACCTGGTTCATCGGATCGTTGAAGAGGTCGGCGACGCGCGTGTGGATCTGAAGCACCGTCTGCGCCACGCTCAGCTCGTACTCGCGGGGCGACGTCTCGTAGTCCACGTAGGTGCCCGGCAGCACGGGCTCGCCGTGGTGGCCGGCGGCCAGCTCGATGTCCGCCTGGCCCGACGGGTCCTTCTTCTTCTTGGCGAGCGCCTTGAAGTCCTCGACGTGCTTCTGCAACGTCGGAGACTGGGCGAGCACCGCCTCGAACGCGGACTGCTGGAGGACCAGCGCGATGACCGGGGTGACGGCCTTGGCCGTGAACTTCCACGGGTCATTCGACTCCAGCAGCACCTCGTAGCTGTAGTGGTCGCCATCGGCCAGCACCTCCAGCACCGTCTGCTCGCCGTACTTGCTGGTGCCGATCTTGTTCACCTTGCCGTGCGCGATGAGGACGATCGAGTCGGCCTCCTGGCCAGCCTGGGTGATGACCTCACCGGCCTTGTATTCCTTCTGCTCGAAGCGGTTGGCCAGGGCGAGCAGAACCTCGGGGTCATCGAAGCCGCGCAGCAGGGGCAGCTCACGGAGTTCCTGGGGGATGACCTGCACCCGCGCGCCAGTGCTGGTGAAGGACACGCGGCCATCGCCCACGTTGTAGCTCAGGCGCCGGTTGAGACGGAACACGCCACCGTTGACCTGCACCCAGGGCAGCAGCTTGAGCAGCCACCGGTTGGAGATGCCCTGCATCTGCGGGGCGGACTTGGTCGTCGTCGCCAGCTGGCGCGCCGCTTCCGTCCCGAGGCTCATCTGCTGCTTCCTGGCTTCCTCAATCAGCTTCTCGAAATTCGCCATGACACTCACCTCTTTCCTTCGGTCAGAAGAACACGATCCTTTTCACGGCCAGCCGGCCCGGGCCGGTTGCCACCCGACAGCAGCGACGCGATGCGCGCCGCCGAGGTGCCCAACCCGGTGGGACCCCTGAGCTGCTGCATGTAGCGCCCGGGCGTCCGGCTCTTGCGCAACTCGAATTCCTTGTAGCGGTCCACCGTCTGGTGCCAGATGAGCACGCCAGCCATCCATTGCTGGAGCTGCTCGACGTAGCCGCGCAGTCTCTCCTGGGCCTTCCCGTCCAGGCCCCAGTGGGTAACGAGGGCTGGCAGCTCGGTGGCGACGATGTGCTCGAACTGGCGCATCCGCGCGGTCATCAGCTCGTTGACGACCTCCACACCCCGCTGCTTGTCGAGCTCGAGGAAGCGCTGAACGACCAGCACGCCGTTGTGGATCTCCCCCTCGAACTCGATCTCCTTCTGGTAGGAGAAGACGTCGTTGGTCAGACAGGCGTAGTCGGCGGCGGAGTTCTCCAGCGCACGCATCGTCCGGGTCCGGAAGAGCCCGGACGGGAGCCCGTGGCCCTGGGCCAGTCGCGACAGGCTCATCGTGAGATCCGAGCCAAACGTCTTGCGGCGCATCTCCACATAGTCGACCGGGTCCGGAACCCGGTTCTGGATTTGATTGGCGAGCTCCCACAACCAGCTCTCGGTCATGTCCTGGATGGCCCGGCGGAACTGATTGCGCGCATCGGCGGACATGGGGCCCGCCGTGCGAGCCCACAAGTCGGCGAGGCCCCGCTCCACCGGATTGGTGGGAACGGCGGTGAGGGTGGCGGGATCATCCGGCATGAACGCCGTCAGCCGCGCGTTGAACACCTTCGCCCCCGCCATGTCGCGGGTGTAGCCGTAGAGCGCCGGGAAGTAGTCGTCCGCGTAGGTTCCCCAGACGAGCCAGCCGGCCGTGAGATCCAGCTGGGGGCCCGAGGCCGCCGGGTGGATCAACGCACCGCACAGGGCCACGTCGGCGACATCGAACGTGTGGTCATCCCAGATGTAGACACCCGGGAGGCCAGGCAGGGCGTCCAGCATTCCCATCTGGCGCGCCCATTCCTTGGAGCTGCGCCGCGCGGCGTCCAGGTGGGCGTTCTGCCGTGTCGAGTACGGCATGTAGAACCGGGGCAGCTTGACCGGACCCACGGCCGTATAGGGAACGTGGGTGTAGCTCTTGAACCGCCCCAACCCCAGGGCGCCGGGTGACAGGTGGAGCCGCGCCGCCGAGGTCCCCAGGCCCGTGGGGCCGAGGGGAAGGCTGATGGGCGAGTGCCCCGCGCTCCCGGCGGACTTGTTCATGTAGCGGCTCGAGCGCATGTGCCACTCGTGGCCGCCGGACTGCCAGTCCTGGAGTCCTCGGATATAGGTGAGGACGTGCATCCGCTCGACCGGGTTGAGGCCGTACTCCTCGAAGAGGGACGGCAGCTCGGTCAGCGCGGTGTTCTCGAACTGCTGCAGCCGGGACGTGAGGATCTCGTTGGTCAGATGGGCGGCGCGCGGCGGGTCGACGTTCAGGAAGCGCTCGAGGACCAGGACACAGTTGGAGAGCTCGCCCTCCTCCAGGATCTCCCGCTCGTAGGAGAACAGGTCGTTGCGCAGGTGCACTCCATCGGAGAACGTGTCCTTGAGGACGCGCATCGGACGGGAATCGGCGATGCGGGCCGGGACCTCGGCGAAGACGGCGTGCTCCACGAGATCCGCCGACCAGGGAGCCCCACCCACCTTGCGGCGCATCTCGATGTACTCGATGGGGTTGGCGACACGGCGCTCGCTGATGTTGGCCAGCTCCCACATCGACTCATCGAGCAGGTTCTTGGTGCTCTCGAAGAACCGGCGCCGCCACTCCACGGATTTGCTCGGCACCGTGCGAGCCCACAGATCCGCCAGACCCCGCTCCACCGGATTGGTGGGCGCTGGCGGTGCGACGGAGAGGTCGACCGGCATGAACGCGGGAAGCCTGTCGAGGTACGCCTTAGCGCCCGTCAGATCCTTGGAGCGCTTGTAGACTTCGAGGAAGTGATCATCGAAGTAGAAGACCCAGACATACCAATCCGTCACCAGGTCGAGCTCCGGGCCGGGAGCCTCGGGATGGGTGTACGCGCAGAGCAGCGCGTAATCCATGGCATCGAACTTCGCCTCATCCCAGACATCGGGGGTCTTCCCGTCCTTCGGCGGATCCAGGATCCCCATCTCACGCGCCCACGCCTTGGAGTGCACCCGGGCCCCCTCGAGAGAGGGATTCAGGCGCGCCGGCCAGGGGACATAGAAGTCTGGCAATTCAAAGGGTTGTTTGACTGGCGCCGCGGTCATGGTTGCACCTCGTCGCACTCACAGGACAAGAAGTGCCTGGTAGGCAACGGACGGTGACCACTAGCACCTGGCATGCCAGCCCCTCCCGAAGCCTTCACTCAGAGGGGAGGTGCCTTGGATTCATCCGTGGCACCAGGAAGAGGGCCTGGTGACACGTCAATCGACGTGTCAGGAGGGAACTGACGTGTCAGCTCGGCTCACGGGTTCGCGCTGAGCGGCCCGTACCCGGCCCGTCAACGCACTGGTGCCCAGATGGCGCTGTGGGCCTCCGGCGCGTCCGGAGACACTTCCGCCGTATAGAAGTAGGCCGCGATCGCGGCTCGACCGCGACCCTCGGGACACTCCAGCGGGGATGGGTGGCCATGCCAGTAGTCATCGCCATGAGCCATCACGACCAGCCGATCGAGCAGCGGAGCGATTCGTGTCTCGCACCTGGAGAGATCGGCACTCCACAGCTCGAGGTCGCCGCCCCAGGCGGGTTCCCAGCCGGGGTTCAGGTAGTAGAGGACGGTGAGCCGCCGCGTGAGCGCTCGGAAACGATCGCGGTTGAAGTCCGCGTGAAGCGCCAGATGGCCCCCCCGCAGAGTGAGGTGCAGCCCGGCGCCCCGGAAATGAGGATCCGCGATGAGCCCCTGGACTCCGGTGAGCGTCTCCAGGAAATCGAGGAACGACATGCTCGAGAGCTCCGAGAGCAGGTGCCGGAGCGCTCCGTGCACACCCTCGAACGCCTTGCGCTGGAGTTGCCCCAGGCGCGCCGCCTGTTCCTGGTGATCGCGCCGCTTCCAGTGGGCGTCGGAGGCGCCCGGGAAGACCCCAGCCAGTCCGGACGCGAGCCGCTCTCCCAGGAAGCCATCGATGACGACGTGAGGATAGGGCCGTGCGGCGCCGTAGGCGTCACGATGGGCCAGCGCGAGCGAGCGGAGCGCCGTACGCGACAGGAAGAAGCTCGGACCCAACAACGGGCCTTCTTCGATGGTTGCGACGCTCACGGTGCCTCTCCGCCAGGGTTGCCGGCCTGCGATGATGCCATGAGGGCCCATCTCAGCAGAGGAGCGACTCCCTTGCTTGCCTGATCCGGGGGCTGGCGCGGGCCGTGCTCTCCTGGTCCGTGTCCTTCCGTGCTCGCTGAGCTGGTGCGTTGGGCGACGAAGGGACACCCGGTTGATGACCGTTGAGGGCACACGCGCCAAGGCCGGAACCCCCTGATGATCAGAGGATTCCGGCCTCGGCTTGTCGCTTCGAGTCGTTGCCGCCACCGCCAACCCGGTTATCGGTGGACGCACTCGGCGGGGTCAGCGCACCTCGAATTCGTAGATGCGCGTCGCCGGGTCGCCGTTCTGGGTCGGGGTGGTCACGTTGAGCTTGATGTAGCGCGCCGAGGTGGCGCTGATCGAGTGCGTCGAGGTGTTGGCGGTGTTGTTGGTCACGGTCACCGGGGTGCTCCAGCTGGTACCGTTGCTGGAGGTCTGGATGGTGAAGGCCCTGGTGTTCCAGGTGCTCGATTCACCGCCCGCGCCGGCATGCTTGACCACGAAGCTGCGGACCGTCTGCACCGAGCCGAGATCGACCTGCAGCCAGGACGAAGAAGCCAACGAGCAGAACTTGTCGGTGTTGCCGCCGGAGACGCTGCCGTTGACCGCCTTGGCGGGCGTTTCGCTGCTGTTGCAGGCGCTGGAGCCGGTCGCCGGTTTGTTGAGCGCCAGGTTGACGTTGCCGGCGCCGACCGAGACGGTCTGGGTCCTGGTGTGGCTGGCGCCGTCGTCATCGGTCACGGTCAGGCTGACGTCGTAGTTGCCGGCGCTGGCGTAGACATGGCTGGGATTGGTCGCGGTCGAGCCGCTGCCGTCGCCGAAATTCCAGCTGCGCGAGGCGATGCTGCCGTCGCTGTCGCTGGAGGAGTCGCTGAAGCTCGCGATCAGTCCGCTCACGCTGACGCCGAAATTGGCCACCGGCGGGGTGTTGCCACTGACCGCGGTGTTGATCGCCGCCGCGTACTGCGCGGTCGTGCCCTGCGACCAGCACTTCTGGATATCGTCATACAGCCACATGAAGCCGCCGCCGATGCCGGCGGTGGCCTTCCAGTTGCTCATCTTGCTCTGCACCGTGGCCGGACTGTCGCCGCTGCCGCAGCCGGTGCCGTGGCGCGACCACAGGCCCGGATCGACGGTCATGCCCATCGCGGTGTTCCAGCTGGCCGGATTGTTGCCGGCGCCTCCGTCGTACACCTGCAGGTAGATGGTGTCGACCGCGCTGCCGAGGTTGTCCTTGAGGTTCTTCCAGAAGCTCTGGTTGGTGTAGGGCGCGAAGGTGATCTTGTAGCCCAGGCCGATCAGCATCTGCCCGAACTGGGTGGTCGGGGAGAGGTCGTAGGCGCTCTCGTCGTCGAAGTTGACCGCGTCGGCGCCGGTGGCGTTCTTCAGCGCCTGGAAGTTGCGGTACAGGATGCTGTTGCTGCCGGTGCCGCAGACGATGGTGCTGCCGCAGCCGGCGGCGGTGCCGTTGACCAGCCTGGCCATGCGCTCGAAATCGGGAACGCTCCAGGCGCCGATCGACACTTCGATGCGATTGACCGAGGTCGGCGCGGTCTTGAGCGTGGCCAGCCGCGTCGGCCAGGCCGAGTCACCGATGTAGGCGCCGTTCTTGACCACCGGGATGTCGTTGTAGACCAGGTCGCCGTTGTCCTCGATATGGAAGCTCCACAGGATCACGGTGGTGAAGCCCGAGTTGCGCAGGTCGTCCATCACCGCGGTGCCGCCGGAATAGAACGGACCGCCGCCGTAGATCGCCGAATCGGCCTGGGCCGCCGGCGCGATCGCGGTCAGGGCGAGGGCGGCGAGCGCCGGCCAGGCTCGGCGGGAGGGACGGAGGCGGGACGAGAGTGGCTTCGACTTCGACATGGTGCGCTCCCCTGTAATGAGCGTCGTGGACGCGATGGCATCGATGCGCGCGCTCGCGCGCTCCTTGTCGCCGGCCTCGGCGATGGGTCCACATTGGGAGCACCGGAATCAGAGTGTCAACATGTTGTTCGATTTAAACATGGAAATAATGTTTTACCCGGCGTTGGTGGGATTTGGCGCCAGCACGTCGGGCGAGTCAGTCCGTTACACATCGAGCGGCGGCGGGCTGCCCTTGAGGACGTAGTAGAACCGCTTCGCCACTCCATGGAACTTCGCATCCTTGGGGATCATCGCCCGGAACAAGCCGGTCGCATGGTCCTCGAGCTGGTGCAGCAGGAAGCTCCTGGGCTGCCGCCGGAGGTACTCGGTGAAGTACTTCAGGACCTCGGCCTTCGAATACGCGCGCCCGTTGTCGGCGTACTTGGCGACGATCGGCGTGAACCACGGGTACAGGCTGTCGAGCCCGTGCAGCGTGGTCTTCATGAAGTTGCCGATCAGCAGGTCGTCGAAGATCTCGTACTCGACCGCGGTCATCAACGAGCCCCGAGGCACCTCGAAGGTGACACCGTACTTCGAGCGCTTGTTGTTCAGATCGATGGTGAGCTCGCGCCCACCCACTCGCAAGCGCACGAAGCCGAGCTTGCTCGCCAGGACCTGCTTGTTCTTGAAGTAGGCGACGAGCCTCTTGCGATCTTCCTCGTCGAGCGGCTCGCTCCAGTCGTCGCCGAACGCCTTCGGATCGCGGGGGCTCCTGTCGGCGGGGGGCGGTCGGAGCTCGGTCACCTCCCCCGTCTCACAATCCACCCGAACGAAGGCCGGCAGCACCTCGGAGCCAGGCAGTTCGAAGCCCTCGGCGTACGCGTCGATGGGAGTGGTGTAGGCCTCCCCCCAGAGACTGTCCTGGCGGCGGTAGCAGTGGAATGAGCTGAAGGGAATGAAGTACCGCGCATTGTACCGCCGCATGGGGGCGATCAGCGTCCGGCCCACCGGGTACTTCTTCGCGGCCCAGGGCTCGATGCGTTCCCCGTCCTCGTCGAACAGGTTGATCATGTCCGCGTCGCCGTAGCCGCTCAGCCTCAGGAGGAAGTTCCCCTCGTACTGGGAGGCCACCCGCGCCACCTCCGCACCCCAGCCGCGATCGACCGCGTCATTGAGGTTGATGACGAGCCGCTTGCCAATCTTCACCAGCAGGATGGAGTCCTGGAAGTAGTCCGTCATGCACATCACTTCGATATTGTCGGAGATGCGCGTCCAGGTCCGCTCCGCGAGGATGGTCACGTTGAATCCCTGAGCCGTCAGCTCCTCGTGGATCCGGCCGCCCACATGATCGCCGATGAGGATCTTCTTGCCGGAGAGCGCGGGCAGGGAGTCGCCGTTCAGGTGGTCCGGATGACCGTGCGAGAACCAGACGTATTCACACTCCTGGATGTGGCTCAGTTGCTCCGGTGGAATGGAGTAGCTCAGCCCCCAGCTCCCGAAATAGGCCGCGTCGCTGATCCACGGATCCGTGGCCAACATGGGCTTGCCGTCAATGGCAATGAGGGTGGCATTTCCGATGGTCTCGAATCCAAGCATGGGCTTCGTACCCCGTTCCGCGGCGAGAGGGGCGAGGACGATACGCCTGGTGGCCAGAGCCCGAATCAGCACGTTTGGATGAGAGAGCCGTTCGAGAGTTGACTTCTGAGTTCGTAACCCCTGAGATGAAAGAGGAGCGGACAATGCAACATCATGGAAATGGCGTGGCGCACGCGAGGGTCGGCCGCCGGAGCGTACTCTGAACAAGGGGGAGCACGGCGGCAGACGTCTCCTCTCCGAGCGCTCGGTCGAGCTCATGACCACCGACCACATCACGCCTCGGCAGAAGGCCGTGTCGCCCTTCCTCCCCGGCTTCTGGGACAAGCGAGGCTGGGGCTATGCTCTCTCCATCGTCCACCAGCACCCAACCTAGAACGCGGACCGCCGTCGTCCCAAGGCGTACCTGGACCGATGCGAACACCTTTACCTCGAACAGACCCGAACCCCCGGCGCAGGCGACGTCGCCGATGGCTCGCCGCCGGAGGCATCCTCGCCGGCCTCGGACTGATCATGCTCTTCGCGCTGCGCAGCCCGTCTCCGGTCGGGTACTTCACCTCCGCGGCGTCCCAGGACCGCTTTCTCGCGGCGTACAACCGCGCGATGGCGGACATGCCTCGACCGGATCGGACGCTCGACCTCCGCACGTCGTACGGGGTGGTACGGGTCTATTACTTCGCCGGAGCCGCTCCCGCTGCCGTACCGCTGCTGTTGTTGCCCGGCAGGGCGTCAGCGTCACCTGTCTGGGCGGACAACATGCCGGCCCTGCTCGGCGTTCGCAGCCTCTACACGATCGACCTCCTCGGCGAGCCCGGGATGAGCATTCAGTCCCGGCCGATCACCACCGCTGATGATCATGCTCGATGGCTGCACGAAGTCCTGCTGGCGTTGCCCGAGAGCAAGGTCCATCTCCTCGGGATGTCGATCGGTGGGTGGACGGCGATCAATCTGGCCGTCCGTCAGCCGGAGAAGATCGCCAGTGTCACCGTGCTCGACCCGGTCATGACCTTCAACAATCTCTCCGTGGAAGCGATCGTCCGGAGCATCCCGGCGAGCGTGCGCTGGTTCCCCAAGGCGTGGCGCGACAGCTTCGCCAGTTGGACGGCGAACGGGGCGCCGGTCAAGGACGTACCGGTGGCCGTGATGATCGAAGCCGGCATGCAGTCGTACGTGTCGAAGCTCTCGGGTCCGGTCCGAATCACCGAAGCTCAACTCACCGCGCTGAACATCCCGGTGCTGGCGATCATCGCCGGCGCCTCCGGCATGCACGACTCCGCCGAGGGGGCTGAGACGGCTCGCCGGCTGCTCGAGCCCGGTGTGGTCAAGGTCTATCCCGAAGCGTCGCACGCGATCAACGGTGAGTATCCCAACGAGATCGCCGCCGACATCTCCGGCTTCCTCGGTCGGATCGATCCGTGACGTCGGGACGCAATCGGATCTCCGCTCGCTCGTTCACGGGGCGAGGCTGCCGAAGCAGTCTTCCCCTCCGGAGATTCCAGCACATGCGCCTGGGCGCCCTTCCCCTTCTGCTGCTCACCTCGTGTACCGCGGCGACGACCACCTCCGCTTCACCCTCCTCCGCCCCGACGCCCCAAACCACCGCTCCCGCGCCCTCGCCCACCACCGTCCAGGCTCGGAAGCTCGACGCGGCCACGCCCATGAAGACGGCCTCGAGCACGCCCTTCACCGTATCCTCCGGGTGGTACGTCACCGAGGATGATGGCCGTCTGCTGCTCGAGGACCCCGAGCGGCAGCTCCGTCTCACCCTGCTGGAAGTGCCCGGCCCGTCCGCCGAGCGCGCTCTCGCAGAGGCCTGGAAGCAGACCCAGCCCGGCTTCGCCCTCCCCGTGAGTCACGCGGCCCACCCGCCCGCGCAGGACGGCTGGGACGAGGTCTTCCAGACCACCTACGAGCCCCCCGCGCGGGAGCAGCGCGTCATCGTCGGCCTCGCGCGGCGCAAGGGTGACACCAACTACGTCATCCTCCTGGACGGCGCCGCCGCCGCCATGGAACGCCGCGGTGCCCAGGCCAATCAGATCCTCCTCGGCTTCAAGTCCACCCGGCTCGCCGAGGAGTCCTTCGCCGGCAAGGCCCCGCTGCCCCTCACCCCCGAGCGGCTCCGGTCCTTCGAGTCCTTCCTCGAGCAGGCTCGCGCGACGATGAAGATTCCGGGAGTGGCCGTCGCCGTCGTCCAGGGCAATCAGGTCCTCTACGAGAAGGGCTTCGGGGTGCGGGAGCTCGGCAAGCCGGAGCCCGTGACGCCGCAGACGCTGTTCCTCATCGGCTCCACGAGCAAGTCGCTCACCACGCTGATGATGGCGCGCCTGGTGGACGAGGGCCACTTCACCTGGGAGACCCCGGCAACCCAGCTCCTGCCCGGCTTCTCGCTCGCCGACGCCGAGGTGACGAAGAAGCTCACCGTGCGGAACACCGTGTGCGCGTGCACCGGCATGCCCCGCCAGGACATGGAGATGCTCTTCGAGTACGCGGGCGTCACCGGCGAGCAGCGCATCGCCGAGATGCGCCGGATGAAGCCCACCACCCGCATCGGCGAGACGTACCAGTACAGCAACCCCATGGTGACGGCCGGTGGCTACATGGCCGCGCACGCCGCCGAGCCCAGGCTCCCGCTCGGCCAGGCGTATGATCGCGTGATGCAGACGCGCGTCTTCGATGCGCTCGGCATGAAGTCCACCACCTTCGACTTCGCCCGCGCCGCGAAGCTCGAGCACGCCTCGCCGCACGGGATGACGGCGACGTTCGAATACGCGCCCTTGCCTCTATCCGTCGAAGAGGCCGTCGTCCCCGTCCGCCCCGCCGGTGGCGCCTGGTCCAACCTCCGGGACATGGAGCGCTACGTGATGCTCGAGCTCTCCAAGGGCCGCACACCCGAGGGCCAGCAGCTCGTCTCCGAGGCCAACCTGCTCGCACGCCGCGAGCCCCAGGTGAAGATGACCGACAAGAAGAGCTACGGGCTCGGGCTCATGGTGGGCGAGGACCACGGCGCCCGCCTCATCCAACACGGCGGCAACACGCTGGGCTTCAGCTCGGACATGTTCTTCCTGCCCGAGGCCAACGTGGGCGTCGTCCTCCTCACCAACGTCCAGGGCGATGGCCCCTTCCGCAACGCCGTCCGCCGCAAGTTCCTGGAGATCCTCTTCGACGGGCGCGACGAGGCGCGCAACCAGCTCGACTTCACTCTGAAGAACCGGCGCGAGCAGCTCGAGAAGGGGATGACCGACATCCGCGTGAAGCCGGACCTGGAGTGGATGAAGACGCTGGCCGGCACCTGGCACAACGAGGGCCTCGGGCGCGTCACCCTGCGCGTCGAGGGCTCGGACGCGGTGTTCGACGCGGGCGAGTGGCGCAGCAGCGTGGGCGAGAAGCAGGAGAAGGACGGCTCGCGCACGCTCATCCTGCTGGACCCGCCCCTGGCCGGCTTCGAGTTCCAGCCCAAGCAGGAGGCGGCGAGCACCACGCTCGTGCTCGAGCTGCCCCAGCAGCGCTACGTCTTCGAGAAGCAGGCGGCACAGGCTTCCGACAAGCCTTGAAGCGGTAGACGCGTCGGAGCCTGAAAAGACCAAGGCCGGAAACCGCTGAGCTTCCAGCGGCTTCCGGCCTCGGTTTGTGTATCCCCGACGGGATTCGAACCCGTCGATTTCAGAAGGTGTACTTCACCCGCGGGAAGATGGCGAAGGTCGGGATGTTCGGCCCGATGAGATAGCGGGCCAGGAAGTCCGCCCCCACCGAGAAGTGATCCATTGGCGTCGCGTACTCGAGGCCAATGCCCAGACCCGCGTTCGGCACCGTCATGGCCACGCCCGGATCGCCACTGCCCACCGGCGCCGGATCCAACCGCGTGAGGCCCGCCGCCACCTTCGGCACCAGGTAGAGGCGGTCCGCCAACGACACCATGTACCCCGCCGTCACGTCGGCGAACGCCACCGTGAAGTTGTCGGACATGCTGCACACGTCCGAGTCCGGCACGTACCCGGCGAAGCAGTTCGCCGCCGACGCGCCCAACCCGAAGTGCACGCCCAGCGAGACCTTGTCCGTCAGATCGTAGCCCACGCCGAGCTGCAGGTACGTCTGGGCATTCGAGTAGATGTTCTCACCGCCCAGCGTGAAGAACGTCCCGATGTCCGCCTCCGTGAAGAAGCCGCGGCGGACTTCCAGTGGGACACCTTCTGGCGGTGTGGCCGCGAGAGCGGTGGTGGGCAGCATCGCGAGCATGGCGACCAACAGCGGCTTCTTCATAGCGGGACGACCCTCACCCTGACCCTCTCCCAGAGGGAGAGGGGATCGACACGGTGTAATTCCTTGGAGACGCGCGGTTACTCACCCGCCGGCGAGAACAGCCACGGGTACGTCACCGCCACCACTCCGCCACCCTTCGGCTCGGGGAACTTCCAGCGGCGGATGCGCGAGAGCATGCAGTTCTCCGCCGCCGAGTTGTTCAGCGTGGTCTCCGTCACGTTCGCCTCCGACACTCCTCCCGCCGGATCGATCGTGAAGGCCACCGCCACCTTGCCCGCCAGGCTCGGGTTCTTGTTCAGCTCCGTCTCGTAGCAGTACTTGATCTCGTTCTGGTGGCTCCGGATGATCTTGGCGATCACGTCCTTGTCGAGGCCGCCAATCACAGTCGTCTTTCCGGGGACGATCTTGGTGATCGTCTTCCCGCGGCCGGACAGGTCGATGCCGCCGCCGTCACCCGCGCCGCGGCCCTTACCCTTGGTGCCCAGGCCGCCCAGGCCCAGCGCGGTTCCGCCACCACCGGTGCCCTGGCCACGCGAGCCGAGCCCGCCCACGCCCTGCGCATCCCCCATGCCCGCACCGCTCTTGAGGCCGCCCAGCGCGTTGTTGATGCCCGTCCCCAGGCCGCCCGGACCGAAGACGTCCGATGCCCCACCCTTCAGACCCTTGAACGCGCCGAGCAGGCCCACCCTGCCCACCACCTGGCGATCCTTCTCGCGCTTGCTCTTGTCGACCACCGGGGTGCCCGGCTTGGAGGGATCGGCCTCGGCCTTCTTGGCCTCCTCCTTGCCGAACTTGCCCTCCTCGTCCTTGGCCTTCGCGCCCTCTTCCACACCCTTCAGATCCAGCTTCTTGGTGTCGATCTTCTTCTGGGGCTGCACCAGGAGCTTCGCCACCCGCTGCTGGCTCTGGAAGATGTCGTCGTCGGAGGGAGCCTCGGAGCGCGGCGAGAGCAGCATGGCCGCCACCACCGCGCCGGCCGCCAGCATGCTGATGCTGACGATCTTGAACCAGGTGAAGTCCGCCTCCTCGAGCGTGTTCACCGCCACGGCCGGCGAGGGCTTCACGTAGCGCACCACGAAGGTGAGCGTCCCGAGCGACACCTCCGCCCGCTCGTGCAGGCCGAGCGTGTACGCCTGCTCCCGGCCCGACACCGTCAGCTTGCCCTCCGCGCGCAGGCTGTCCTTCGTCCTCACGTCACCTTTCCGGGTGACGATGACGCCCGCGGACTCGGGGACGTGCAGCTCGTACAGCTCGCCGCGCGCCACCGCCAGCACGTGACGCGACCCCACCTCGGAGTCATACACGTGGAAGAAGTTCTTCTTCGCCTCGCCGATGGTGACCGGCACGCCGTCACGGAAGTGCTGCACCGCGAGGATCTGATCTCCCCAGAGCAGCTGTACCTGGAGGACCTTCGCGTCCTGGGTGGGAAGCGCGTCCGGCGGCAGCGGCTCCTGCATGTGCGCCGCGACCCGGGGCCGTGCCTTCTTCACCACCGCGGCCGGAGCGTTCCGAGCGCGCAGACCCGGCGGCGCCGCCCGGGTGATCACCTCGGGGGCCCTCGGCGCCGGCTCCACCACCTGCATGGGTGGATGCAGCACCGAGCCCTGTAGCGCCACGCCGTTCACCTCCGCGCCCGCCGGAGGAGGAGGCAGCTCCGCGTCGCCGAAGAGCACCTCCACCAGCGAGCCGCCCACCACCAGCACGTCACCGGGCGAGAGCGTCTTCGGTCCCACCACCCGCTGACCGCCCACCTGCGTGCCATTCTCGCTGCCCAGATCGATGGCCGTCACCGAACCGCTGGACTCCACCTTCAACATCACGTGAAGGTTCGAGACCCTCGGATCCAGGATCTTCACCGCCGCCTGAGCCCCCGAGCCCACGATGATGCTCTCCGATTCGGAGACAGCCTCGTGCACGGAGCCATCCGGCCCGGTGATTCTCAGCTTCACACCGTTCGTCTTCCCCGCCGCCATAGAGGATCCTTCCTCCTCCCTTCCGTCCCGTCCCATTCCCGCCACTAGAGGTTGTCAACCGACTTCTGCAGCTCGGGGTTGAAGTTGTCCCGGACCCGGATGAGGCTCTGAAAGTCCGTCTTCTTCCGATTCAAGACATACGAGCCTTCCGGTTTGGTGAGCTCGCCCTCCACCGCCATGTCGGTGAAGTCGATCGTCGTCCTCTTTCGAACGACGACCTTGTCCTCTTCCTGAATCACCTTCACCTGAGTCTGCTGCTCGTCCTCCGCGAGCGCCGGCCCCGCCCACAACGCCACCACCGCCACTGCCGCTGCCAGTCGTCTCATGTCAGGTCTCCTCGTCGGGTGGGACAGCGGGTCCCTGGTGAGGTTCCCTCCAATCCCTTGCATGCCTTGCACCAACGTCCCGGGTGCTGGAATGCCGCGAAATCCCTGCGCTCTGCGCCCACACACCTCACGCGAGGCCCTGAAGGGTGGAAAAAATTTCCCACCCGGGCCGGTAGGTTATTCGGTCCGCGGGGCCTCGGCCGGAGGCTCGGCCGCTGGATTGCTCTCATTCGTCGCGGTGTCCGGGTCCGTCGGCACCGCCTCACCCGAGGGCGCGGCACCCGACGCGGCATCCTGCGCGGGGACGGCGTCCTGAGCAGGCACGCCCTCCTGCTGCGCCGCCTCGTCGTTCACCTTGTCGAGCAGCGAACCACTGCCTCCGACCGCCGCCGGATTCTGTTCCTTCTCCTCGGGGGCGGGCTGGGGCTGGGCACTCTTGCGCATGGCCGCGAGCCCCTGGAGCTTCGCGTCGATCATCTGTTTGTCCTGCGCGCTCGTGGAGCCCAATTCCTTGCATTTCTGGAGGAAACCCTCGGCCTTGTCCCAACCCGCGCGTTCGACGGCGTAGGCCCAGCCCGCGCCGCAGAGGGCCTCGGGTTGATCCGCGCGCAGCGAGAGCACCTTCTCGAAGGCCTCGCCCGCCTTGAGACCCTTCTGCGCGTCCCTGCCCTTCTGTCCGTCCAGCGCGTAGGCGTAATAGAGCCACGCCTCATGGGAGTCGGGCTCCAGCTCGACGGCCTTCGCGAAGGAGCGCTCGGCGCCAGCGTAGTCACGCCAGGCCAGGGCCATGGCGCCCAGGTTGAGGTAACCAGGGGCGAAGCGCTCGTCGAGCGACACCGCCTTCTGGAACTGGGCGAGCGCGCGGGCACGGTCCTCCAGCTTCAGGTAGATCATCCCCAGGTTGTTGTAGATGCCCGGGTCCTTCTCATCGAGCTTGCGCGCGTTGGCGAGCACCAGCTCGGCGAGCCGGTACTTGCCCTGATCGTAGTAGACGAGCGCGAGGTTCTTGTACGCCTCGGCATCGTCGGGTTTGCGCGCGAGCACGCGGCGGGCGGTGGCCTCGGCCTGCTCGTGCTGGCCCGCGAGCCGGTAGGCCACGGTGAGGTTGTTGAGCAGCGAGGAGTCATACTCGCGGCCCGGCGCCTTCAGCCCGGCCTCGTAGAGGGCGATGGCCTCCGCGAACTTCTCCTGCATGCGGTAGAGCCGGCCCAGGTTGAGCAGCGTGGGCACGTGGCCCGGCTCGAGGAAGCGCACCTTCTCATAGGCGGCCTGGGCGTCCGCGAGACGGCCCTGGCGCTCGGCGATCACGCCCAGGTTGAACTGGGCGTTGAGGCTCTGCGGCGCCTTCTCGAGCACCTCGCGGAAGCCCTTCTCGGCCTTCTCGTAGTCGCCCGCGTCGAAGGCGGCGACGGCCTCGGCGAAGAGCTGCCGTGCCCGGTCGTCCTTCTTCGACGACTCGGGAGCGGCGGGCTGCTGTTGCTCCGGAACCGGAGCCCGAGCGGGTGCCTCGGAGACCACCTGGGTGGGCTTCACCTGCGAGGTGGTGGCGCACGCGGCCGTGAGGGCCAGCGTGGCGGCGGCGAGGGTGCGGCGGAACGCCATGAACGTCCTCCCTGAGGAATCACACGGATGCATGAGCGTCACCTTCACGGCCGGACCTCCCCCGAAGCAGTAGACGGAATGGACGCCGAGGGCTCGGGCTCCGGCGCGGCACCGGACTGGGTGGTGTCGGGCAGGCCCGGCTCCTTGGCCACGTCGGCGGTGACGAAGAACTCGCTGCCGCGGAAGGGCACCTGGCGCACCTGGGCGTAGGCGCCCGGGTGGAAGCGGTTCACCTGGTCCTGCGCGGCGATCGTCCACTCGTTGTAGAGCGACAGCTCATAGGCCTTGGCCAGCGCCTTCTCGAGCGCCTCGTTGGCCTTGTCCTCCAGCGGGAGGGCGAGGTTCTCCAGCTCGCCGCGGTACATGGAGAGCTGCTCCTCGTCGAGCCCGGCGGGATCCGGCGACTCGATGATGTTGCGCGCGAAGTCCGCGTAGGCGAGGCCGATGCGGGTGAGCGCGGCGATGCCCCACTCGCCCGAGCCGGTGGCCAGCACGTCCGTATAGGCCTTCTCCAGCTTCTGGATGGACTGCTGCTTGGCGGCCAGATCCCTCCGGATGGTGGCGACGCGCTTGAAGCGGATGTCCACGTAGCGCTGCCAGTCGGCCTCCACCGCGAGGAAGCGCGCGTGGCCGTAGGCATTGAGGAGCTCCGGCCGCTGCTTCTCCTGCGGCGACAGCTTCGCCCAGCCGCGGACGAGCTCGCCCTGCACGCGCTCGGCGTCTTTCGCGTTCTTCACGTTCCGGTAGGCGAGCAGCTGCCGGTAGCGCGCCAGGTACAGCTGGGCGGCGGAGGTGCGCGAGTCACGCCCGTACGCCTCGGCGAAGGACTCGAAGGCACGCGCAGCCTCGGCCGTCTTGCCATCCTTCTCGAGGATGAGGCCGATGTTGTAGGCGATCTGCGGCACGTCCGGCCGGTCCTTGAAGCGCGTCATGTACGCGCGGTAGGCGGCGATGGCCTTGTCGGACTCGCCCACGCCCTCCCACCAGAGGCCGGCGTTGAAGAGGGCATCCGGCACCCACTTCTCGGACTCGGCGAGCAGCGCGCGGCGCTCCTCGAGCTTGCTGGCCCGGGCCTCGTCCGTGTTCGGCGCGTCGCTGGACATGGAGGCCTTCGTGTCCTTCTTGCCCTTCTTGGCGGCGGCCGCCCTGGCCGGCTTCGCCTTGCTCGCGTCGATGGCGCGGGTGGCGGCGTCCTGGGCGTCCACGAAGGCGGCGTACATGGCGGCGGCCTTGCGGAACTCGGCGAGCTTCTCGTAGAGGCGCGCGAGCGTGTAGCGCACCTTGGGCTCGAACATGCTGCCCGCGTAGTCGGTGAGGACGCGCTCGCCGGCGGCCACGCCCCGGTCGATCTGCCCGGCCTCCTGAAAGATGACCATGGCCGAGGTCAGCGCGCGATCGGCGTTCTCCGACTTCGGGAACTCCTTCACGTAGTCGAGGAAGAGCTCGGCGGCCTTCGCCGGGTTCTTCTCCTTCTGGTAGACGACCTCGTGGATCCACTTGTACTGCGAGCCCTCCACCACGCGAGCCACGCGCGCGGCGAACTCGGGGCTGGGCTTGAGCAGCTTCTCGTTGGCGAGGAACTGCCGCGACAGCTTGTTGAGCTCGAACCACTCCTCGCGGGACTCGAGCACGTACATGGTCAGGTCGGCCGCGTCACGCGAGCGCCGCTCGGAGGGGAACTTGTTGATGATCTCCCCGAAGCGCCGGGCCGCGTCCATGTAGTGGTGCCGGTCGTAGACGATGAGGGCCGCCTGGTAGCGCAGGTCGATCTCATCCGGGTTGTCCGGGTACAGGCGGTTGTAGGTGTCGCACGCGGCCACCAGCCGCTCCTCGAAGCGAGTGAGCGGCTCCTCGGCCCGAGCCGTGTCCTTCTTGGTGATGCGGCCCTTCTTCTCGACCTGGCCCTTGGACTTGTTCTCGTCGACCTTCTGGCCGTCCTTGAGATCGCTCCTGGCGAGCTGGCCGCGCTCGATCTTCACGAGCTTGTCGTAGGCCATGATGGCGGCGAAGGACGCGTTCTTGCGGTAGCTCTCGTTGGCCACCTCGCGGGCCGAGTCGCGATCCGGAATCTGGAAGGCCACGACGGCGTCGTACTGGGCGGCGGCGGCCTCCCACTCCTCGAGGGCCCAGAGGATCTCCGCGTAGAAGAACCGCATGTTGAAGGCGGAGTCGGAGATGAACTCGGGATCCTCGCTGGAGGCGAAGGTGTCGACGTACTGCTTGTAGATGTCGCGCGCGAGCCGGTACGTCTCCACCTGGCGCGTCTTCTGCGCCTCCTGGTGGTAGTCCGTCACCATCACGCGCATGGCCTCCTCGGTGACGCTGAAGGCATTGCGCAGCACGGGCTTGTTGCCGGCGTTGGCCTGCCACCACTCGCCACCGGGCCGGTACAGCTCCACCATGCGCTTCATCTCGGCGCGCACATGGTCGCGCTGGCGCAGGCCCTCGTAGGCGCGGACGATGGACTGCTGATAGTCGGGCGCGCCGGAGCCCATCGGCCTGTCGTTGATGAGGACGCGGTACGTCTCGATGGCGCTGTCATAGAGGCCCACGTCGATCAACTGCGCGGCCATCTTGGAGATCAGCCGCTCCTGACGCTTCTCGGGAGCCTTCTGCTTGAAGTAGGCGATGCCCTCCTTCGCCTTGTCCAGCTTGACGTAGAAGACGATGACGTCGTTGAGCGACTCGGTCTTGAGGTCACCCAGCTCCTCGCCCCGCTCCCCGGCGTAGTCCACCACCTCGTGCAGCCTGGCGAGGCCCTCGTCGTAGGCGCCCGCGTTGTAGTCGCACCACGCCAGCTTGTAGACGGCATAGGCGTACACCTTGGGCACCTTCGAGGCGCGTGCCTTCTCGTAGTAGTCGCGCGCCTCCTTCAGCTTGTTGTTGTCGAAGTAGTGGTTGCCCAGCTGGACGTAGGTGTCCGGGACGAACTGTGACTGGGGGAACTCCTCGACGAGTTGCAGGTAGCGCTTCACCGCGTCATCGCGCCGGCCGAGCTCCTGCAGGTTGTAGCCCAGGTAGAAGAGGATCTCGTCGCGCTGGGACCAGTCCTTGTAGTCGCTCAGCAGGGACTCGTAGATGGCCATCGTCTCGGCGCGGTAGCGCTCGCTGTCGCGGTGATCCTGCTTGGGCGGCTCCACCTTCTCGCCCCGGGCGGTGGCCGCGTCGAAGGCCTTCTCCTCCGCGAGGAAGCGGTTCATCTCCTGCTGGTAGAGGTACTTGGACTTCTCCCAGTAGAGCTCGGCCAGGCGGTAGAGCATGTCCGCCCTGCGGTGCGAGCCCTCCTGTAGCTTGGGGATGAGGCGCTTGAGTCCCTCGATGGCCTCGTCACGCTTGCGATCCGCCAGCGCGTCCTTCTTCTCGTCGGCGATGCGCGGAGCGTTGTCCATCGACGCCGGGCCCATGCGCGAGGGCCCCATGCGAGCCGGACCCTGGCGCTCGGGCTCGCGCTCCGAGGGCTGCGAACGCGCGGCCTCCTGCTTCTGCTGTTTCGAGGACTGCTGGCGCGCGGCGCTCTTGCGGGACTCCCCCCTGCGGGACACCGCGGCCTGAGAGGGTTTCCGCGAGGGTTCTGCCGCCTCCCCTGCCCCACCCGCGGTGAGCGCCACGCCCACCGCCAGCGCACCGAAACGAAGAACCGCCTTCATGCGAGCTCCTGTGGTGGGTCCGAGTAAAAAGAGGGCACCGCCTCGAGCTCCAGATGAAGCCGGGTCGCCCCCATCGCCTCCCTCACCACCCACCGAAAGGGACAAGGGAAAGTAGAAACGCGGTGTTGGAATGAGAAGTGTTGGCGGCGTGAGCTTTCAGCGCTGAACAGCACGAAGGGGCGGCACCCGACGCGAACGATGCGCGGGCCCGCCCCTCATGTCCTTCACCGACCTCGCGGTGTTACTTCTGGCCCTGCAACTTCGTCGGGCAGCCGCGCTTCAGCGTGTACTGGTAGTAGCCGATCTCGTCCCGCCAGAACTCTCCCTGGAACTTCCAGTAGTTCCACGCGGCGCCCGGCATCTTCGGACGGTAGATGGATTGCTTCTTGAGCAGTGCCTTCTGATCCACCCCCGCGAGCAGCAGATCCTTCTCGTCGAGCGCCGTCTGGACCCGGATGATCTCCGACTGGTCCGCGAAGGTGCGGAGGTTCTGCGCGGCTTCCTGCAGGCGGCTCTTGGCGAAGCGACCGCCGATCTGCATCAGCGTGCCACGCACCTCCTCGAGCGAGGAGCCCAGCTCCGGCACCAGCCCCGTGCCACGCCACGGGCCCTGCTCGTTGGCCAGGCGCTTCTCCGCGTCCACCTGGGAGATCATCCGCATCACGTCCTGGATGCGCTCGTTGTTGCGGATCCACAAGTAGATGGGGCCCGGCAGCCGCCGGTTCTCCGCCGCCACCAGGTTGTAGGCGGACAGGAGATCCACCTCCTCCCCGACGAACGGCTCGAGCTGCTTCGCCATGGGCTCGTAGAGCTGATCGTAGGCGGCCAGCGTGGTCTTCACCTCGTCGAAGAGGCAGCTGTAGTAGTAGACGGTCGCCTTGAGGATCCACGACTCGGGCTGGAAGGCGCCCTCGAACTGAGGGGCGTGCAGCGCCTGGAGGCTGCCGAGCGCCCCGCCGAAGTCCTCGCCCTGGAAGCGGGCGAAGCCGTTCTCGAAGAGGGCCTGCTCCCAGAAGCGGGCGTAGCGTGGCACGGCCTCGTAGGCGGCCACCGCCTGCGGGTACTCGTGGCGGCCGTAGTGCACGCGGCCGATGCCCAGCAGCGCGAGCTGCTTCACCTCGTCATGGCCGATCTGCGGACCCTGGGCATCCAACGCCCGCCGGAAGGCGGCCAGGGCGGCGGCGTCCAGAGTGTCCGCCTCGGTGGGACGGCCCGGGAAGTGGGGATCCGCCAGCACCACGCCCAACAGGTAGCTCGCACGGGCGAAGACGCGGCTGTCGGACGGCACCGCCTCGAGCAGCGAGCGGGCTTCCTCGAAGCGGCCACGGCGCTGGCGGATGGTGGCCACCTGGTAGTGGACGCGCGCCAGCACCTCCTTGGGCAGCTTCACCCACTGGTCCTGCACCTCGGGCGTGTAGGCCTTGTCGAGGATGTTGGGCACCAGGTTCTGCTCGTTGAGCTTCTGCTGCACGTCCACCAGTCCCTCCACGGCCTGGAGGTAGGACGGGTGGCTGGGGCCCGTGTCGAGGATCCGCGCGTAGATCACGAGCGCGCTGACGGGCATGCCCTTGCGCGCGAGGGACTGGGCCAGGTAGTACTCGGAGCGGGCGCGCACGTCGGCGTCCGTGGCCTTGACGGACAGCTCGAAGAAGCGCGGCGCCGCGTCCTCCAGCTTGCTCGCGTTGAACGATGCGAGCGCCTGATTGTAGGCGTTCATGTCCTGCGCGGAAGCGGCCAGCGGCGCGAGGACCAGGAAGGTAGCGACGATCAATCGATGCATGGCGCGGGCCTCAGAAGAGGTAGGAGAAGCCGGCGTAGAAGCTGAGGTTGTTGAGCACGTCCGAGGAGGGATTGCCGACCAGGTCCTTCCCCAGGACGATGTCCTCGCGGTAGTTCTTGCGCGTCTTCGGATCCACCCCGTCGAACTTCTGGAACTGGCAGCTGCCGCTCAATCCCAGCTCGGAGAAGGGCGTACCGCTGCCCCGGGCGTCCTCCAGCTTCTGGAAGTCCTGTTGGTTGCACCCGTCCACGCGATCCACGCGGGCGGTGTAGAGCTGATCGCGCACCTCCAGGCGCAGCGCCATGGAGTCGCCGAACTGCACGCGGAAGCCACCGCCCACCGAGCCGAGGAACTTCGTCCCTGTGTCGCCGAAGCGGGCCGGGACGGTGAACGACTCTCCATCCACCTGGTTGGAGACCTCGGGGCGGATGAGCACGCGCGTGGAGCCGATGCCCGCTCCGCCGCTGAGCACGAGGCTGAACTGCAAGAGGTGGTTGTCGTAGAAGGCGAACTTGCCGTAGAGCGGCGTCACCTCCACGCCCGCCTGCACGCCCCACAACAGCAGCAGCGCCGAAGCCGCCTGCGCCTGCTCGCGCACCTTGTCGATGAGCTCCAGGTTGAAGGGGCTCTCGTTCGAATACCAGTTGTACTGGGTGGACAGCTGCAGGCCGAAGTTCTCCTGCAGGTGGTACGTGTAGTGGAACGCACTGCCCGTATGCTGGGTGAACCGGCCGTTCACCTGCGCCACCACCGGGTAGAGCGTGAGCTCGTGCCGGCCCTCGTCCGCGAAGCGCTTCTTCTGCACCACGTGGACGGCCACGTTCGGGTTGTGCAGCGGCGCCCCGTTCACCAGACGCTGCTGGTTGGGATCCGCCACCGGCTGGAGCTCGGCCGGATCGGCCGAGACGAGCGGCGCGTCCGGCGGCGCCACGGGCGTCTGGGACTCCAGGGACGCGGGAGGCTCGGCCGCGGGCTGCTCGGGCTCGGGCTGCTCCGGCCGGGGCTCCGGCTTCACGGGAATGGGCGCCGTCTCCGAGGGAACGGGCCGCTCGGATACAGGGGCCTGCGCCAGGGCCGCCGCCGGAGTGGCCGCGGCCAGGAGGAACGCGAAGAGCGAGGTCGATCGCATGTGAGACGTCAGCCTCAGAAGAGGAAGGAGTAGCCGATGTCGAACTGCACCAGGTGCGTCAGGCCCGGGTTGGGCGCGGGCTCACCACTCTCCCGCCCCGCCTCCCAGTCCTCGCGCGACACGTTCACGCGGTACTGGTCCGCGAAGATCCAGTCGCGCAGCTCGAAGCGCAGCGCGTGCCCGCTCGCCAGGAAGAAGCGGAAGCCCACCGCGCCCGAGACCACCGGCGCCATGCGCGTGTCGACGCGCCAGTAGGACTCGGTCGCGCTGCTCCGGTCGTCCGGACTCGTCCGGTTGTCACAGATGCCCAGCTCGCGATCCACCACCTGCGTGCACTGGATCACCGACTGGCGCCGCAGCGAGGCCAGCCCACCGCCCGCCCAGAGGTAGGCCTGGAAGTGCGCCGTCTCGTCGGCCAGCAGCGACAGCTTGCCGTAGATGGGCGCCCAGCGGGCCCCCACCACGCCGTGCGCCCCCATCTCCCACATGTCCTCGAGCTCGTCCGTGATCTTCTTGTCCTCACGGTTGAGGAAGCTCTCGGAGATGGAGCGCGCCAGGCCCGTGTGGCGGCTGAGCGCGTAACCGGCGCGTGCCTCCAGGCCGAACGTATTGAAGAGGTTGTAGGCAACGCCGACGTTCAGGTTGTAGTGCGCGGTGAGGTACTCGCGCGCGGGCAGGCCCACCGTGATGGACGCCTCCAGCCGCTCCCCTGGAGAGAAGAGCCGGTGGCGAACGGCGGCCGGGTCCAGCACCTGCTCCTGCGCCGAGGCGGACAGCGCCGTCAGCAGCAGTGCCAGCGAAACGAAACGGGGAAGGATGCGTGCAGTCATGGCCTTGTGGCGCATCGATGTGGGCACGCGATCACCCGGGAGCAAGGGACCGGCCTCACCGGGAGTGTGCTATCGCATGCACAAGCCACTCCAACGCATGCTGGCCAACGTTTCGGCCCTATCAGGAGGCCAGAAACACGAACGCCCCGCCCGGTGGGTAGCCGGAGCGGGGCGTCGAGGATGGACCCTGTGGCGGTGCCTGGAGGCTCGGTAGGACGATGAACCCGGCCCTCCCCCGGGTGAGGGAGGGAGCACACACAGGGCTTGCGGCCCTACTTGGCGCGAGCGGCCTTGTGCTGCGCGCGCAGGGCCACCTTGATGCTCGGACGCACGACGATGATGCCGTCGTTGTGGCCGGGGACCGCGCCCTTGATGAGCAGCAGGCCCTTCTCCACGTCCACGTCCACCACGGTCAGGTTCTGGGTGGTCACCTGATCCACGCCGTAGTGACCGGGCAGCTTCTTGTTCGGGTACACGCGGCCGGGCGTCTTACGCTGACCGATGGCGCCCGGGTGACGGCGGTACTCGTGCGTACCACGCGTCTTCGTCTGCGAGCCCTTGAAGCTCCAGCGCTTCATGACGCCCTGGAAGCCACGGCCCTTGGTGATGCCGGTGACGTCCACGAGCTGGCCCTTGGTGAACAGGTCCGCCTTCACGGCGTCGCCCACGCTGTAGCCCGCGGCGTCCTCCGCGCTCACCCGGAACTCCTTCAGGTGACGGCGCAGCGGCGCGTTGTTCTTCTTGAAGAAGCCCAGATCCGCCTTCGTCAGGCTCTTCTCGCGGATCTCCCCGAAGCCCAGCGTCACCGCCGAGTACTTGTCCTTCTCCGGAGTCCGCTTCCCAACGACCTGGCAGGTGTTGACGTCGACCACCGTCACGGGAACGAGGTTGCCCTCCTCGTTGAACACCTGGGTCATTCCAATCTTCTTGCCAATGAGACCCTTCACGTCGTCCTCACAACTCGTGCGTCTTGCACGAAAACATCAATGATTTCAGCACTTTGCGTCCGACTTCAGTCCCCGGACGCCGGGAAGCGGCGCAATGTAGCAGCTTGCCCCCCACCGTCAAGCACGGCGGGAGGGCACGGCTTCACTCCGCGCGATCCAACCGGGGATAGAGCGGTGCGAGCTGCGCGTCCTGAATCCGCTGCGCGTACACGTCCTCGCCGAGGAGGAACAACGCCTGATCCAGATAATCCTCCGCGGCCTGGACCTCGGTCTCCTTCTCGGCGATCGCCTGGTCGAGCTCGGCCATCGCCTGGTCGAAGGTCTCCTTGCGGGCCGTCATCTCGTCCTCCAGGTCGAGCATGCGCTTGTGCGCCAGGATGCCGGGCGCGCCGGGCTGGCCGGGCTTGGGCGTGAGCACCAGTTCGATCTGATGCGACAGATCCTCCACCTCGCGGGCCAGCCGCATGGCGAGGATGCGGTTCTTCTTCAGGTTGTCGCGCGAGAGGGCGAGCTTGGACTCGTCCCGGGTGGTGAGCTCCAGGTCGGCGTGCTTCTTCTCCAGCTTCTTGAGCGCGTCCTGGGCGTAGCGCATGTCCGCGCGGCGGGCGGACAGCGTCTTGCGGAGGGTCTTCGTCTGCCCCTCCACGGCGTCCACCGCCTTCTTCCACTTCTTGACGATGTCGAGCTGGACGGCCCGCTCCTGCTCATACTGCGCGAGGTAGTCCTGCCAGGCCGCGTCCTCGTCGTTCATCTGCTGCTCGAGCGCGGCCAACTCGTCCCGCCGGGCCACCAACGCCGCTTCGGCGCGGTAGACGCGATCCATGGTCCGAGGACAGTTGGGCTTGCCCGCCAGGCGATCCCTCGCGAGATCGCCCAGTTGGAACATCAAATCGTTGTAGCTCTCCGCCTTGGGCATGCCCCCCTTTTTACGCCCAAGGCGAGCGGGCTGTCAGCTCTCGGCCGGAGCGGCGACCTGAGGGGCATTCGCCTCGGCGGCGGCCTGGGCGGCCCCCTCGGCCAGGGCGAAGAGCTCCCGGGAGCGGTCCTGCTCCTCGGTGCGGTTGAGCTCACAGACCCAGGCGCTGGACAGGTCCGCGTGCTGGCGGGCCAGCTCGGCGGTGGCCTCGTAGCGGGCCGCGGAGGCGCGCGCGAAGGCCCCCTCCCGGCGTAGCTCCATCACCGTGTCCTCGTCGAGAGTGATCTCCTCGGGCGGCACGGGCAGAGGCCCCCGCCCCAGTGCCGCCAACCGGGCCAGCAACCTCGATGCATGTGCCCTACAAAAAGCGGCGAGTACCATCAGCCGCGCCCGTCCGCGGCTGTCACCCAGTCGCTCGGCCAGCATCGTCATGCGCCGTGCCGAAACAACCTCGGATTCCCACGCCGCGGCCAGTGCTGCGGCCAAGCGGGTATGCCTTGCGCCCATCGGCCCTCCCCAGGTCCTGCCCCCAATCCCGGCTCGAAACTAGGGACGGACCCGCCAGGATTCAACCGATCACCCCAGCGCGCGCTCCAAGAACCAATACCCTCCGGCCGAGAGGATGAGGAGCGACAGACCGCGAACTGTCCTCTGGTGCAAGACGGACCGGCGCTGCACGAGCCGGACGAGCGGCAGCAGCACGGCGACGACGGCCGCCTGTCCCAGCTCCACGCCCAGGTTGAAACCGAACAGGCCCGTCACCATCGAGTCGCCCAGGCCGTAGCCGCTCAACACGCTGGCGAAGCCGAAGCCGTGCACCAGGCCGAAGAGGAAGGTGAGCAGGGCCCGGTGGCGGTGCTCGCGCAGCAGCAGGTTCTCCAGGGCCACCCAGATGATGGACACGGCGATGGCCGCCTCCACCCAGCGCGTGCGCGTGTCATCCAGGAGGATGAAGCCCAGCGCGGTAGCCCCCAGGGTGAGGGAGTGGGCCACGGTGAACGCCGTCACCAGCAGCAGCACCCGCCGCCAGCTGCCCCCCACCAGCAACAGGGCCAGCAGGAAGGCCAGGTGATCGATTCCCTCGAAGATGTGCGTGAGCCCCAGGCCGATCCACGCGAGCAGGCCCGAGACGGCTTGCCGCTCCGGATGTCCGGGCTCGGACACCACGAGCGTGGGCTGGGTGGCGTCCGCGAAGCGCTGCCCCTGCTCGCCCTGCACGTAGCTGCCGAGCACCACCTTGTAGTTGGGCGGCAACAGGGACAACAGGGTGAAGCGCTGGCGGAGCTCGCCGGGCGCGCAGGTGAAGGTGGCACCGAGCTCCACGAAGGCCTCGCGGACCCGCGCGGTGGTGCTGGTGCGGGTACAGGGCCGGCCCTGGGCGCTCAGGGGAATGGCGTCCCAGATGCCCACCGCCAGCGCCTGCGCGCGTGCGTCGAGGTCCGCCTGGGAGAGCGCACCATTCCCATCCGCGTCCGCCGGGATGAGCAGGGCGAGTGTGTCCGCCGTGAGGGTGAGGCGCTCGCGCACCTCCGGCTTGCCCGTCTCGGGGCGCCAGAGCTGCGCGTAGAGGATGTCCGCGTCGTGCGCGCCCGCGCTCCCCACCAGCAGCAGCAGGGCGAGGCAGGCCAGCCGTCGGGCCGTCAGCCACATGGGCCAGGAGACTGCCCCTGGTCGCCTGCCTTCGTCTACTCCTCGATGAATTGCAGGTGGATCTGCTGCCGGCCACTCAAGCCCCCGTGCCGGGAGCCGCAGCGCGGACAGTAGAGCGGCCCCTCCCAATCCCAGAGGGCCTTCACCTCCTCGCCGCAGCACACCAGGGGGATGACCCGGAGATCATCCGTGTCCTGCGGCATGGGCCCGGGAAGCGCCTCCGGCTCCACGCTGACGAAGGTGGGCCGGGGATTGAGGGACAGGGTGCGCGACACATAGGCGAGCTGCTCGTAGCGCACGTGGTTGGCCCAGGCCCGCGCCAGGGCCTCCACGTGGGCCTGCTGCGCGGGGGTGAGCCACTCGTCCCCCGGCGCCCGGTGTCCACAGTACAGGCACCACCAGTCCGGCACCTCGTCGAAGCTCTCGTGCGCGTTCTCGAACGGAAAGAGCGAGGCCAACCTCCGCTGGAGGATGCTCGCGTCGTGGCGGCAGGGCCGCGTCTTGAAGTCCCGCTGGCACTGCGGACACTCGCGCCGCACGAAGCCGCTCGCGTCCCGCGGTAGCTCCAGATCGATGATCGCGGGGGCGTAGCGCCTCATGCCAGAGCGCCTCGGCCCCGGCGCGCCAGCGCCAGGATGAGGGTCACCATCGAGAAGATCAGCAGCAGGTGCACCCACCGTCCCTCGGTCGAACCACTGATCAACCCGAGCACCCACAGCACGAACAGGATCGCACTCATCGTCCAGTACACGCCGCCCACTCCTCTCCCATATCGCGGGGGACCGTGCGCAAAGCTGGGTCGCCTGGTTGGTCCCGGCAACCCCTCCTTTCGACAGTCCCAGCGTGGGCAGATCGTTTCCCAGATCTGACTTTTTTTCTGGCGCGCCCTTTCCCACCCACACGGGCTCCCTCGTGATTCCGGGCGTTTGCCCCGATGGCACGGTGACTGCTTTGAGCGGCGGGCATCGGCCACACGGGACGTGCGGCTCGCCGGGCGCGCGTGGGGAGGGTGAGTGATGAGAGGGTGGGCGGTGGCGATGGTGGTGGCGGGAGGTCTGGTGGGCTCGACGGCGTTGGCCTTCCAGCCCTATTTCCCAGGGCAGAACAGCGCGGAGGTCGCGGAGCTGCGCGCGAAGCTGGCCGAGCATGAGGCCAACCTGGCGCGGCTCGAGGAGGAGGCGGCGCTCTACGCGGAGGCGGAGCTGCTGGGGGTGACGGCGGCGGTGCAGGCGTCACAACTGCCCGAGCGGCAGCAGCGGCGGCTGGCCATGGCCATCGTCCGCGAGGCCAAGCGCAACGGCGTGGATCCCATGTTGGTGGTGGCGGTCATCCGCTGCGAGAGCTCCTTCAACAACTATGCGGTGTCCCACGTCGGCGCGATGGGGCTGATGCAGGTGATGCCGGACACGGGCAGCTATCTGGCGGACAAGGCCGGATTCAAACTGCGACGTCACACCAATCTGTTCGACTCGGAACTGAACGTGGAGCTGGGGACGGCCTACCTGGCCAACCTCATCGAGCGCTTCGGCTCTCCGGAGCGGGCGCTGGTGGCCTACAACGCGGGACCGGGGCTGGCGAAGAAGATCCTCGCCAAGCGCGACGTGCGTGAGCGCTTCATGGCGGGCTACCCCGCCAAGGTGATGCGCGAGTTCCGTCGCCTGAAGGCCCAGCAGGCACAGGAGCTGTCACGGCTGGAAGCTCAGAAGAAGACGTCTGACGGCCCTGGATGACGGATGGCAAACAGTTGGTGAGCCCGCTGTACGACAGAGAGACGGTTTTTTCAGTGGCATGACTGCCTTTCTCGCGAAAACGGAAGCACTCTGAATCGCCGATCTGGTGCGCCGGGGTGGGTGGTTCCTCCCCGGACCGGGCCTACCCGACATATCCCGGTTCCCTAGGAATGGACGCATCCGGCTTCGATGGAGAGAGACGAACCATGGCGGGGCTTGAGATTCACCGGGAAGAACTCGCGGGGCGGTTGACCCTGCGACTCACGGGCACGCTGGATGGCCGCACCGCGACGCTGCTGCGCAGCTCGTTGGACGAGCTGGGTTCGCGGGAGGTGGTGGTGGACTTCACCCACCTGCGGGAGTTTCGCGACTCCGCGGTGGCCGTGCTGACCCACGGGCTGAAGGATCGCAAGATCCAGCTGCGCGGGCTGGCGGGGCACCATGAGCGGATGTTCCGCTACTTCGGACTGAGCACGGGCAGCGCTGCGCCGCCGCGCGCGTATTACACGCCAGAAGAAGTCCTGGCGTGAGTATCAGGATGGGCGGGAGGATCGAGGTGACGACGCTGGGCTGAGCAGCCCGATCCTCCCCGCCAATCCGGGAGTGTGCAACAAACGACCCTCCCCGAGAGAACCGGAGGGGGAAGCCCTCCCTGCCTGCTTGCTCCCGTCAGCAATCTCCAACCCCCTGGGTTCTGGGGCAGCGGGACTGGAGTAGAGTAGCGGGCCAGATGAACGCCCCTGCCCGATCCGTCAGTCCCCTTCCCTCCTCCGCCAGCGCGCGGACCACGCTGGAGCGCGTGGCCGCGAACCTGTCACTGGCGGTGCAGGGCAAGGACAAGGAGCTCCGCCTCGCCGTCACCTGCATCGTGGCGGGAGGGCACCTGCTACTGGAAGACGTCCCCGGAGTCGGGAAGACGACGCTGGTGGAAGCACTCGCCCGCTCCTTCGCCCTCTCCTTCTCCCGCGTCCAGTTCACCGCGGACCTGATGCCCGCCGACATCCTCGGCGCGCAGGTGTTCCACGCCCAGACGGCCACCTTCACCTTCAGGCCCGGCCCGATCTTCCGTCAGCTCGTGCTGGCCGACGAGCTCAACCGCGCCCCGCCGCGCACGCAGTCCGCGCTGCTGGAGGCCATGGCCCAGGGCCAGGTGTCCCTGGACGGCGCCACCCACGCCCTGCCCCGCCCCTTCACGGTGGTGGCCACGCAGAACCCCGTGGACTTCTCCGGTACCTATCCGCTGCCGGACTCGCAGCTGGACCGCTTCCTCATGCGCCTGTCGCTGGGCCACCCCTCGCCCGAGGTGGAGGCCCGTCTGCTCACCACGCGGGATACGAGCTCGCCCGTGGAGCACCTGGCGGCGGTGACGTCGCCGGAGGAGTTGAGCGAGCTGCGCACGCAGGTGGCCGCGCAGCGCCTGGACGACGCCGTGGCCGACTACGTGGTGCGGCTGGCCCAGGCCACGCGTGCCCACGGCGACATCGAGCGCGGCGCCTCCACCCGCGCGGTGCTCGCGCTGGGCATGGCCGCCCGCGCGTACGCCCTCTGGGAGGAGCGCTCCTTCGTGACGCCCGGGGACGTGCGGGCGGTGCTCGGGCCGTGCCTGGCCCACCGGCTCCTGCTGCGCAGCGCCACCCAGGGGGCCTATACCCGTGATGAGGCGGCCCACCTCCTCGAGGAGGTCGCCCGGAAGGTCCCGGCGCCCCGGTGAGCCCTCCTCCCGCCTCGTGGTGGCGGCGCCTCAAGGCCGCCCTCCGTCCGCCGCGCACCCTCAAGGTGACGCGCATGGGTCGCACGTACCTCGTGGTGACGTTCGGCGTGGGCCTGGGCGCGCTCAACACCGGCAACAACCTCCTCTACCTGGTGCTCGGGTTGTTGCTCAGCGTCATCATCCTCTCCGGCGTGCTGTCCGAGCGCTGCCTGCGCGACCTGTCGGTGCGGCGCGTGGGCACGGACGGAGCGTTCGCGGGAGAGCCCTTCGCCTGCCGTTGGGGAGTCACGCGTGGCAAGGGGCACGCCTTCGCCCTCACCCTGTCCGAGGTGGACTCTCCCCTCACGGGTGAAGGCGGCGTGGGCTACCTGCCCGCGGGCGCGGAGCACGTGGTGCGGGCCGATCTCACGGCGCCCCGGCGGGGCCCGCTGAAGCTCACGGGCGTGCGCGTCACCACCACCTGGCCGCTGGGCCTCTTCGCCAAGACGCGCGTCTTCCCGTTGGAGGCCACCCTGCTCGTCTACCCGCGGCGGGGCTTCGCCTGCGCGGCTCCCGCCGATGTGGCCGTGGGCAACGTGGGCGAGTCCAACAACCCCCACCGGCTGGACGGCACCGGAGACGTGGCGGGACTGCGCGAGCTCGGCGAGCACGAGGACGCCCGGCGCGTGCACTGGCTGAAGAGCGCCTCGGTGGGCAAGCTCCTCAAGGTGGAGCGCGAGCGCGAGGAGCGCCGCACGTTCTTCCTCGACGTGCCGTCGGGGCTCGCGGGTGACGCGCTGGAGCGGCGCTGCGAGGAGGTGGCGGAGCAGGCCCACCGGCTGATCGAAGCGGGCCACGAGGTGGGGCTGGAATTGCCCGGCCACCGGCTGCGTCCGGGCGCGGGCAGCGGGCAGGAGCGCGCCATCCTCCGGGCGCTGGCGTGGTTGGGCTTCGAGGATCAGCGGGAGGAAGCGGCATGACACGGCCCAACCGGCTGCGGCTGGTGCTGCGAGACCTGGGCACGGGAGCGGCGTTCGCGTCCATGGCCGTGTCCGGCCAGGTGCCCATCTGGGTGCTCGGGCTCGTCGTGCTCGCGCTGTTCGTGGCGTTGATGGGCCGGCGTCCCTTCGCCCGCGCGCCCCGGCTGACGGCGGTGTTGCTGGTGCCGGTGGGGGGCGTGCTCTACCTGGCCGTGGCCTCGGGACAGATGGACCTGGTGGTGGCCGCCTGCTCCTTCGCGGGCCTCGTCGCCTCCCAGCGGCTGCTGTCGGACACCAGCCCCACCACGGACGGACAGGTGCTGCTGGCCGGTCTGTTGATGATCGCCGGCGGCGCGGCGCTCTCCGGTGAGCTGCTCTTCGCGGTGTGCCTGCTGACCTTCGCGGTGCTGGCGAGCCTCTCGCTGGGTCTGGGCGTGGTGGAGGCGGCCGTGCCTCCGGGCGAGCCCGTGCCGGTACGCCAGGTGATGCGCCCGCTCGCCATGGGCACCACCCTCGCGATGCTCGGCGCGGTGGCCTTCTTCATCCTCTTCCCGCGCCTCAACTGGAACATGGGCGCGCGCCGGGCGTCCCCGGGGCTCGGCACGGCCACCACCGGCTTCTCCGACACCGTGCGCCTGGGCGGCTCGGGCACCCTCAAGAGCAACCCCCGCGTGGTGCTGCGGGCGAAGCTGACGCCCGATCCCGGCGTCGAGCAGCTCGCGTCCTACTGGGTGGGCCGCACCTATGACACCTTCGACGGCCAGGAGTGGTCGACGATCGGCGCCCCCAACAAGCGCAGCCGCACGCGCGTGACGCTGCGCCGGGGCGCGGAGAAGCAGGTGTACCAGAAGATCGAGCTGCTGCCCGCCTACGGCAGCCGCACGCTGATCGCCCTGGAGACGCCCGCCAAGCTGGGCAATGCCCTGACGCACACGGTCACGGGCGACAAGCGCACCCAGCTGCAGGAGCTGGGCGGCGACGAGCTGCGCTTCGTGGAGCAGGGGCTCGGCTATGCCTACGAGGTGTACAGCGTGCCACCGGGCACGGACGCGGATCCGGGCAAGATGGCCCAGAAGGAGGCGGACCAGCTCCTGGCCCTGCCGGACAACCTGGATCCCCGCGTGGAGGCGCTGGCCCGGCAGGTGGTGGGCGACGAGAAGGATCCACTGGCCGCGGCCAACAAGCTGTCGGCCTGGCTGCAGCGCGAGTACCAGTACACGCTCGAGCTGGGCGGGGACGTGGCGGATCCGCTGGTGGACTTCCTGTTCGTGCGCAAGGCGGGCCACTGCGAGCACTTCGCCTCGGCGCTCACGCTGATGCTGCGCACCCTGGGCTTCGAGACCCGGCTCGCCACGGGCTTCTTCGGCGGCGAGCGCGTGGGAGGCGAGTACATCGTCCGCGCCGGAGACGCCCACGCATGGACGCACGTGCTGGTGCCCGGACGTGGCTTCGTCACGGTGGACGCCACTCCGCCGGCGTTCCGCGCCAACCAGTCGCTGCAGCTGCTGGAGTCGCTCATCTCCCTCTACGAGGCCATCGAGTCGGCGTGGCGCGCGTCCGTGGTCGACTACTCCTTCCGCGACCAGATGAACTTCATGCGCGATCTGTCGCGTTCGCGGCGCGAGCCGGGCAAGGAGCAGCGAACCCGTCTGCCGCCCCTGCGAGCATGGTTGACGGCGGCGCTGGTGGGCGCGGCCGTGTACTGGACGTGGAAGAAGCTCTCGCGGCTCAAGCCCCGGACACCGGCCCTGGAGGCCACGCGCTTCGCGGACGCGATGGAGCGCCAGCTCGCGACGGTGGGCGTGGGCTCGCGCGACGGCGAGACGCTCGAGGATGTGTCCGCACGGCTCACCCGGGAGGCGCATCCGCTGGCGCCCACGGTGTCACCACTCACGCGCCGCTACCTCGAGGCCCGCTTCGGCCAGCAGCCACTTCAGCCCGGCGAGGCCTCCCGTCTGTTGAAGGACCTCAAACAGGCCGTCGACTCGCAACGCAAGCAGCAGGCCTCGGGCACTCGCGCCGCGTAGCGCCCTGACGAGCCCACGCCCCTTCGCCAGCCCTCCAGCGGTGCGCCAACGTGCCGCTCGCAGGGGATGCGCGGCCTCCTTATTACCCGTTGGGACGAAGGGAGGCGATCACCTCCCTCCCACGAAGCCCTGACCGCGAGTCCAATGGCGATCGGGGCCCCAGGAGGCCATTTGAGGACAGAGGCGAATTATTTACTTCCTCAATTCCCCGGTGGAGCCGCTCCAGACCTGTAACCCTTACGGGTTTCCTTCCACCGTCGTGCGGTCGCATCGGCCAAGTATGCGTTGCGACTGGAGAAATCCCGCGAGGGGGCGTGGCACATCGGTTGCTCTAGGCACCCTTCATCTAGTTGTCACGAGGTTCAAACCTCTTCTCACCGGCCTCGGCGCGAGGCCACTCGGGAGAACCCATGCAGCTCTCTACTGAGCAGTCGTCCAACTCGGGTTCGCTGGCGATGTACCTCTCGGAGATCAACCAGTACGCCCTGCTCTCGGTAGAAGAGGAGCAGGCCCTGGCCCGCAAGTACATCAAGGGCGATCTGGCGGCGGGCCACCGGCTGGTGACTTCCAACCTGCGTTTCGTGGTGAAGGTGGCGTACGAGTACCGCTCCTACGGCATCAAGATGTCCGACCTCATCCAGGAGGGGAACATCGGCCTGATGAAGGCGGTGCAGAAGTTCGACCCGGACAAGGGCATCCGCCTCATCTCCTATGCGGTGTGGTGGATCCGCGCCTACATCCAGAACTACATCCTCAAGAGCTGGTCGCTGGTGAAGCTCGGGACCACGCAGGCGCAGCGCAAGCTGTTCTTCAGCCTGGCGCGTACGCGGCGCGAGCTGGAGAAGTTCGGCGGCGTGGACGGCTCGGTGGTGAACGTGGATGACATCGCCAAGCGGCTGCACGTGAAGCCCGGCGAGGTGCGCGAGATGGAGCAGCGCATGGGCGGGCGGGACTTGTCGCTGGACGCGCCCATGGGCGAGGACGGGGGCAACAGCCACGTGGACTTCGTGGTGAGCGCGAGCGCGCCGCAGGACGACGAGTTCGCCGACAAGGAGGAGGCGGGCCTCATCAACGCCCGGGTGCGCACGGCCCTCATGCGGTTGGATCCGCGTGAGCGCTTCATCATCGAGCAGCGCGTGATGAACGAGCGGCCGATGACGCTCAAGGAGCTGGGCGAGCACTTCGGCTTCTCGCGTGAGCGCGCCCGCCAGCTGGAGATCCGCGCCAAGGACAAGCTCAAGGCCGAGCTGGCCGCGCTGATGGCCGAGGTGGATCCGGACACCACCGCCGCCGTGCAGTAGGCCACACGGGTCCCCAGAATCGCGTCCGGGGGGACGCACCACCGAGGCGCTTCCACACCGGCGAGGAGTGGAGGCTCCTTGGTTTTTGCTACAAGGGCCGGGTTCCCGCACCACGTGAGGAGTTCCCGTGTCCCACGGCCAACCGCCGATCTCCGAGGACCGCGTCCCCATCGCCCAGGCCTCCCAGCCCCACCCCCACAAGCCCTATGTGCCCGCGACCGAGTCACGCCCGGAGTTGACGGTGCGCGGGCTGGTGCTGGGCTCGGTGCTGGGCATCATCTTCGGTGCCTCGTCGGTGTACCTGGCGGTGAAGGTGGGCCTGACGGTGTCCGCCTCCATCCCGGTGGCGGTGCTGTCCATCGCCATCTTCCGGGCGCTGGGCCGCTCCAACATCCTGGAGAACACGATCGTCCAGACGGTGGGCTCGGCCGGCGAGTCGCTCGCCTTCGGAGTGGCCGCGGCGCTGCCCGCCCTGCTGCTGCTCGGCTACGACATCGATCTCTTCCACGCCTTCCTGGTGGCGTCGCTCGGCGGAGTGCTGGGTGTGCTGATGATGATTCCCCTGCGCGACGGGCTCATCGTCCAGGAGCACGGCAGGCTCACCTACCCGGAAGGTACCGCCGCGGCGGACGTGCTCGTCGTCGGCGAGGAGGGAGGGACGAACGCGCGCACGGTCATCCTCGGCTTCTCGGTGGGCGGGTTCTACAAGTTCGCCTACGCGGGCCTGCACCTCTTCAAGGAGGTGGTGGGCACGGCGCTGAGCCAGGTGAAGACGACGGCGGCCGGGCTGGCGCAGCGGGTGGGCTACGCGGGCGGCTCCATCTCCATGGAGGTGAGCCCGGAGCTGCTCGGCGTGGGCTACATCATCGGCCCGAAGGTGGCGGCCATCACCTTCGCGGGCGGCGTGCTCAGCTACCTCATCCTGATTCCCCTCATCACCTTCTTCGGCAGCGGCCTGGAGCAACCGCTCCTGCGGCCGGACGGCATGCTCATCCGGGACATGGATCCGGACACGGTGCGCGACGCGTACGTGCTGTACATCGGCGCGGGCGCGGTGGCCACCGGAGGGCTCGTCAGCCTCATCCGCTCGCTCCCCACCATCATCAGTGCCTTCCAGCGCGGGCTGGGCACCCTCCTCGCCTCGCGGCGCAAGGAGGCGGGGCCGGTGATGCTGCGCACCGAGCAGGATCTGCCCATCACGGTGGTGCTGGTGGGCAGCGCGCTGCTCGTGCTGGCCATCTGGCTGGCGCCCCCGCTGCACGTCAACTTCGTGTCCTCGTTGCTCATCGTGGTGTGCGGCTTCTTCTTCGTGACGGTGAGCGCCCGCATCACGGGGGAGATCGGCTCCTCGTCCAACCCCATCTCCGGCATGGTGGTGGCCACGCTGCTCATCACCTGCCTCGTGTACCTGATGCTGGGGTGGACGAGCTCCGAGGACCGCTTCATGGCGCTCACCACGGCGGCCATCGTGGGCATCGCGGCCTCCAACGGAGGCACCACGGCGCAGGACCTGAAGACGGCCTTCCTGGTGGGAGGCACGCCCCGGCGGCAGCAGCTCGCCCTCTTCGTGGGCGTGCTCACCAGCGCGCTGCTCATCGGCCTGGTGCTGGTGGTGCTCAACCGGGGCGCCACCACCATCATCCCCGAGACGCACCCGGGCCAGACGGTGAGCGTCGTCGGCGACCAGACGCGCACGCAGCACACGTACCCCTGGGCGGTTTCGGAGCAGGCCCTGTTGGCGAGGGGCGTGAAGCTCGCGGAGCTGGAGGGCCCGCTGTGGAGGCAGGGGCTCGAGGTGGCGCAGGGGCCGGGCGGCGCTCCCGAGCTGCGCAGCTGGAACGCGCTGCCGGTGGAGCGCGTGGCGGGCACGGACGTGCGGCTGCCCTCGGGGCAGACGGTGAAGGTGTCCGAGCTGGGCGCGGTGACGCCGGGCCCCGAGCGCACCTGGCGGGTGGGCTACGTCCGGGGCGCGGACACCCCGGTGCCCACGGGCACGTACCTGGTGGATGACGCGGGGGCCATCCACTACCTGGTGGATCCGGGCATCGGCGGGCGCATCACCAGCTACGAGGGGCAGACGCTCACCCGCTACCCCGCCCCCAAGGCGCAGCTCTTCGCCCTCATCATCGACGGCATCCTCACGCGCAAGCTGCCGTGGGATCTGGTGCTGGTGGGCGTCTTCATCGCGTTGATGCTCGAGCTGTGCGGCGTGTCCTCGCTGCCCTTCGCGGTGGGCGTGTACCTGCCCATCTCCAGCAGCGCCCCCATCTTCGTGGGCGGCATGGTGCGCTACGTGGTGGACCGGGTGCGCGGGGGCACCGCCGCCGAGTCCGAGTTCTCCCCCGGCACCCTGCTCTCCTCGGGCTACATCGCCGGTGGCGCCATCGCGGGCGTGCTCATCGCCTTCCTGGAGATCGCCAGCGACGGGGCCTGGACGCGCGCCATCGACATCCCCGAGCGGCTCGGCGACACGACCTTCTCGCGCTTCCTGCAGGAGTCGGATCTCTGGGGCCTGGGTGTCTTCGCCATCCTCGCCGTCCTGCTGCTGCGCACCGGCCTTGAGGGCGAGAGCGGCGCACAGGCCCGGCCCGCGAAGTAGCCGCTGCACCGCCCTGATCAGGGGGTTGGCCGGGCCGATCCATTCCCTGTGTTACAGAAAGTTTACAGGGAAAGCGAAACGAGAAGAATCAGGGTACACTGAACTCTCCTATCGCCCACTCGCCCCCCAAGGACGTCAATGGCCGCACAGACCGCGAGCACCGCTGCCCAGGAATCCGGAATGGATCCCTCCGTGCAGGAGAAGGTGGAGTCGGCGCGCAACTTCACCTTCCATCTGCTCAAGGGCATCAAGCAGATCGGCATGTACCGGCACAACGAGGCGAGGTTCCCCGAGTTCCTCGGCCGGGCCCACGAGGCACTCGCCGCGTATACGGACAAGTACGGTCCGCTGTCGCTCAGGGTGGAACAGCAGAACTTCACGCTGCACGGCGAGGCCGTCTTCTCCGAGGACACGCCGCTGCCCTACAAGTTCTACCGGGACGGCATCCGGCAGCTCATCTTCCGCCCGGGCCTCACGCTCGAGGAGATGGTGTCGCTCACGCTCATCTCCCTGTCCGAGCCCGATCGCGGCGCGGAGGACGTGCTGGCCCAGCTGTGGCGGGCGGGCCTGGAGCACCTCGAGTACGTGGTGGTCGAGGGCTTCAAGATGGACGAGGTCTCCGAGCAGGAGGTCGAGGTCGAGGTCGACAAGGTGGTGGGCTACCTCTACTCGCGCCTCAAGACGAACTCGGAGGACTTCCTGCGCTTCGCCCGCGTGAACGCGGAGGACCTGGACTCCAAGCTGGACGGCGTGGAGCAGATGCGCGGCCTGGTGGTGGCCGGCAACTACGCCTCGGACGACCTCAAGGCCCGGCTCCAGCGGGAGATCGCCGAGGAGGAACACTCCCGGCTCTTCCCCAAGCTGGTGAGCGCCATCTTCCAGGTGGTCGAGGGCGGCGTGGATGACACGGAGCTGCTCGAGGAGGTCTTCGTCCAGCTCCTGGACGCGATGCTCATCCAGGACGACTACGGCACCATCAACCAGATGGTCCTCAAGCTGCGCGCCATGGCGCAGAGGGAGCCCGAGGGCCCGAGCGCCCGGCTGCTCGCCCACTTCGTCCTGAAGATGGGCGAGGAGCAGCGCGTGATGCGTCTGGCGGAGGTGCTCAAGACGACGCGCCCGAAGAACCCGGTGGACATCACCCGCTACCTCCAGGTGCTGGAGCCCTCCACCGTGTTCACGATGCTCAACGCGCTGGAGACGATCGAGATCCCGGAGAACCGGATCCTCGTGTGCGACGTGCTGGCGCGCTTCGCGCAGGAGAACCCGCAGCCGTTCGTGCAGCGGCTGGAGTCCGAGCGGCCGCAGACCGTGCGCGACATGGTCTACGTCCTGGAGAAGAGCAACCACCCGGACCGGGTGAAGATGTTCGGCCTGGTGATGATCAACAAGAACCTCGCGGTGAAGCTGGAGGTGATGAACATCATCGCCCGCGGCCGCACCGCCGAGGCGCGCAAGCTCATCGTCGAGGCGCTCAACGACTCCGTCACCCAGGTGCGCATCCTCGCGGCGCGGCTGCTGCCCGAGTTCGATCGCGACAAGGCCTACGTGGACCTGGTGCGCCTGATGAAGGACCCGGGCTTCGAGAAGAAGAGCCTCGAGGAGCGCACGGCCATCTACACCGCGTTCGGCTCCACGGCGCTGCCCGGGGCCATCTCGCTGATGCTGCAGATGCTGGCGGTGAAGCCCACCCTGCTCACCAAGAAGAAGGTCCTGGAGGACAAGCTGCTGGCCATCGCCGGGCTGGCGGGCGCGTGCTCCATCCCCTCCTACAAGGCCCTGCAGGGCGTGGTGGAGGACAAGAGCCAACCCGTCGAGGTGCTCACCGCGGCGCGCAAGGCCATGTACCAGACGAAGAAGACGCTGTTCGGCGAGACGGCCACCGAGGAGGAGTAGGAGCCATGCTGGACACCCACAACCTGAAGGTCACCCAGAGCCAGGGCGAGAACGTCGGCGAGTTCGGCCGCGCCTATTCGGAGAAGCTGCAGACCCTGGCGCGAGGGCTCGTGTCGGGCCTGTACATGCTCATCCGCTCGGTGAAGATGTACGACCCGGACAACGCGGTCTTCGAGAAGCCGCTGCTCCAGCTCCAGGACATCATCAACCAGATCATCTCCAAGGAAGGCCGGCTGGAGCTGGTGGGCGTCAAGGACTCGTTCTACCTCAACAACATGCTGGTGAAGGTGGACCTCAACTCCATCGACAACCAGCGCTACCTGCTGGGGGAGATGCGCGACAAGGACGTGGGCGGCATCTCGCTGAACAAGCCCGTCACGGTGCCGGACCTGAAGAACTTCATCTGGATCTTCAGCAAGGAGCAGACGGCGGCGGCCGAGGAGGACGGGCTGGCGGGCCGCAAGCTGCTCAACATGAAGGTGGCCAGGTTCTCCCGGCTCCGGGAGAAGCTGAACCGGGACGATCTGGCCAACCCGGATGATCAGAAGGTGGACCGCAAGAAGTACGCGATGACGGTCTACGCGCGCGCGGTGTTCTTCCTCTCGAAGTACCTGGAGTCCGTGCAGCAGGGCAAGCCGCTGAACACGTCGAAGGCGCTGCGGCTGGTGCAGGACTTCGTGGACATCTCCTTCGAGCAGAAGACGCACTTCCTGGGCATGACCACGATGAAGCGCGAGGCGGACTACCTCGTGTACCACCAGGTGAACGTGTGCCTGATGAGCATCGTGTTCGGGCAGGAGCTGGGGCTGACCAAGGCGCAGCTGAGGGACCTGGGCTACATCGCGCTCTTCCACGACGCGGGGATGAGCACCATCCCCGAGGAGCTGGCCACCAAGAGGGGCGCGCTGAGCGCGGAGGAGAAGGCGATCATCCAGAAGGCGCCGCTCATCTCCATCCGCAACATCCTGATGGAGAAGGGCTTCTCGCGCTCGACGCTGCTGCGCGTGGTGACGACGTTCGAGCACAAGGCGGACTTCGGCACGGCGGTGCGGGACGGGCGAGGCAACATCCAGATGATCATCCCGAAGACGAACCTCGGGGTGTTCGCGAAGATCATCGCCATCTGCGACACCTTCGACGCGCTGACGTCGAGGCGGCCGTACCGGGAGGCGTACGGCCCCGAGGTGGCGCTGATGCTGATGTGGACGGAGATGCGCAACAAGTTCGACCCGGAGCTGCTCCAGGTCTTCATGCGCGTGATGGCCATCCAGCCGGTGAAGGTGCTGAGCCGGCGGCAGCAGACGATGTCGCTGGGCGGCCTCTGAGCCCCCCTCGGCGGAAGGGGCCGGGCCCCAAGCGCTACCTTCGGCAGAAGTTCCTACCGTCCTGCCCACGAGTTCAAGTCCCGTACTCCTCGCCAAGAGAAGCCCAGCAATCTCAAGGGGTGGAGCGCCCTCCGATCTCCGGGAAGCGCTCGTAGGCCCGTTTGAGCGCGTCCAGGTGCGCGGGGGTATCCAGGTCGAGCGGCGCATCCGTGAGCTGCACAACCCACCCGTCCGTCGCGGTACGTCGTGAGCGCGAAAGCAGCTCCGCATCGCGGGCCGGGTCCGGAAAGCCGATGGCCCGTGCGGCAGCATCCGACCAGTAGTTCAGCCACCCGAGGTTATGCGGAATCTCGGGCGCGAGGATGTAGTCTGGGAACCTGAGCGCTGGCAGCCCTCGTGGCGGAACTCCTGGCTTACGCACCGGATCGGTCGTCTGCCGCGAAATCTCCACGGTCGCGTTGGAGGGCGTGGCGTGCCCCCAGTACGCACGTGCGCCTTCCCCTACGGCCGCCAGCACATCCGCAGCCGCCGCAAGGCCGGCAGCATGCGCTGGCAGCGACGCATGCACTTCAAAATGCGGCGGGCCTTCTGCGGAAAGACCGTTCGGGTTTTCGAGCCCAAAAATCGTCACAGGGTGGGCGTCGTCATCGTTGCAAAGGAACGGAAAACCTCCGTCTGTCCTGTCGGACGCGACCCACGCATCGCGGTGGGGTACTGCGATGAGGTCGTCCTTCTCCGAGGTTGTCCACCGCAAGAGCAATCCAGGAAACGCACGCTCCACTCCATGAACTATAGCAAGCGGGCGCCCATCATCGCCTACGAGCGCGGGCGCGTACACGCTGACGATAATGCCATTTGGAGAAAACTCCATATCAACACCACTCCATCACGATAATGGTGAGGGTTTTATCCAATTTCTCAAGAGCTTCTTTGTGTGCGGCGCTTTTGACGCCAACAGCGAAGTTATAGCCACACTCCTTGGCGAGTCTGGCTTCGCGTCGTATCTCCGGCAACTTCACTTTGGCGAAGAACGCTTGTGAGCGAGGCGAGTGTATATCAAAATCATCAGTCTTTACCTCCCACAACGTGCGCGTGGCCAGTTGCAGCGCGTCAAATTGCTTGCCATCAACGAGCACATCCCAACCGGCGAAGCTGTTGTATGGAATTCTGTCGGCGCACTTATTGTGCTCGTTGTTTCCGCCTCGATGCGGCACCGGGATGGGCTTGCATCTCGGGTCGTCTTCCTCCACGAGGGCGAACGCGGGCTGCTTCTGCGGCGACGGCTCCCGGGCCGGTGCTTTCGTCGCACGAGGCTGGGCCTCAAGTTCCACCATGAGTTGCCGCGAGGACTCCGAGACGTCCCGCAGCCGGGCCTCGAACTCCCGTTGAGCGTCGACCCAGGGCGGGCGGCTGTCAGCCTCCGGCCCGGCGGTGCTGGAGGGCCAGAGCAGGACGAGGGCCACGAGCACCGGGCCCACCCTGGAGAGCGCTAAAGGGGCCTCGCTTGCGCGTCCAGCCTGGGCAAGGCCCTCGGCTCCCCTCGCCACCTCTGCGGCGTGCCTGCTCGTCCTCGCGGCGCGGGAGAACCGCTCGAAGGCCCGTTCCGCCGCGGTGAGCTTGCGGTCCAACTGTTCCCACTGACGCGGCTCGATGTCTTTGCGCGCCCGAGACAGCAGTGCCCTGGCATTGTCCAGGTCCGCCTTTCCAATCCACGACCGAGCCGGCGCTGGCTCCATCGGCGCGGAAACGAGCCGGATGCGCGGGCCCGAAGTGGGAGTCGACGCAAGGGCGTGGGGCCGTGGCATCGACTGAGAGGCGGGCGCGCTCGCGCAGGCGGTGAGCAGCACCAGGAGCGCGCTCCAAGTCCGCAAGCGCATCGTCACGTCCTTCATCAAGCGAGGGGGCAGGCTCATCCACTTCTGATCCAACAGCAGCAGGCGCTCCCTCTAGACTGCTTCCACGCCCTGCTCCTACCCCGAAGGCTCTCGGGAATTCGCGATTTTCTCGTCAATCCGCCAAGATGCATCCCGCAGTGAACACTGCACGCACAAGGAGCGGAGATGAGCATCGGCAAGCCGGCAGCGGAGCCCCTCTGGTTGCAAGGACGAGATGCGGTGGTCGAGAACGACGAGGGCGTGAAGTGGCGCCACGGCCGTCCCGACTACCACCTCACGCGCATCACCGTGGGGAAGGAGCGGACGCACCACTTCCCGGAGAAGTCGCTGGAGATGGTGGTGGAGGACCTCGTGCGGGTGTTCGAGATGGAGGTCTCCCACAAGGCCGATCCCACCCAGTGGGTCTCGGTCGTGCTCGACAAGTTTCGCAATCGCACCAACGGCGGGCCCTGGCACACCGGCCAGGACATCGCCGCGAGGGGCAGCTACAACCTCTTCCTCGGGGACACGCCGTATTACAAGGCCAGCGAGGAGACCTTCGACTCCTCACATGAGGTCTTCCACACGGCCTTCCCCGAGGGGTTCTTCTGGGAGGTGCTCGAGGTGTACTCGCCGCCGCCCGTGGTGAGCTTCAAGTGGCGCCACTGGGGCAACTTCACGGGCCCCTACAAGGGCCAGCAGCCCACCGGCAAGCGCGTGGAGATCTTCGGCATGAGCGTGGCGCGCGTGGCGGAAGATCTGCGGCTGGTCGAGGTGGAGCACTACTACGACAACAGCCTCTTCCTCAGTCAGATCGCGACCGGGTGCCCGGTCCACGCCGCGGGGACGAAGTAATCCCTCCTGCTGCTCGCGGCCCGGCCCGCCCCGGTCACCCTCGTGGCCGCCGGGGCGGACCCACTCCGAGTTCAGTGCTCGCCACCGCTCGTGAGCTTCAAGCCGATGATCGACGTCAGGAGCATGGCGAGGAACAAGGCACGCGCGGGAGTGACGGGCTCGTGGAACAGGAAGATGCCCAAGATGGCCGCTCCCAAGGCACCGATGCCCACCCACACCGCGTAGGCCGTGCCGATGGGCAGGCTCCGGGCCGCCATCGACAGCAGCACCATGCTGGCGATGATGGCCGCGACCGTCAGCACCGTGGGCAGGGGTCGAGTGAAGCCCTCGGTGTACTTGAGCCCGATGGCCCAGCAGACCTCGAGCAGACCGGCAACGACGAGGAGAATCCACGCCATGACGCACACTCCTTCTCGGGCGTCGTCTTGTCGTGACCGGGTACGGCGCACCTCGTCCGGGCCCGATGGCGCTCCCCATGAGCCCATCGTGACGGGGCAAGGCTTAACCGCACCCCTCGCGCCTGTCCAGGGTTGCTCGCTCGAGCCCGGGACGGCTAACGGCCTCGCAGCACCTTCAGCGCGACGGTGAAGTCCGGAGGCAGCGGCGCCTCCACGTGCAACACCTTGCCCGTGCGCGGATGGGGGAAGGCCAGCTTCCAGGCGTGCAGCGCTTGGCGACCCAGCACCTCCTGGGCCTCCTCCGCCCTGCCCTTCGCCTTGCGGCCCGCGCCGTACACGCTGTCGCACAGCAGCGGGTGGCCCGCCTCCGCCAGGTGCACGCGAATCTGATGCGTGCGGCCCGTGAGCAGATCCACCTCCACGCACGCGGCGCCCTCGAAGGCCTCGCGCACCCGGTACACGGTGATGGCGGGCTTGCCCTCCTTCACCTTGCCGGTGAAGCGCTGGCGGTGCACCGGGTGGCGGCCGTAGAGCGTCTCGATGCGCGCCTCCGCGGCCTTGGGCACCCCGTGCACGAGCGCCAGGTACGTCTTCTCCACCGCGCGCGTCTTGAAGGCCTTCTGCAGCGCCACCAGCGCCGCCTCGTGCTTGGCCACCACCAGGCAGCCCGTCGTGTCCTTGTCCAGCCGGTGGACGATGCCCGGGCGCAGCTCGCCGCCCACGCCGGCCAGATCCTTCACCCGGTGCAGCAGTGCGTTGACCAGCGTCCCCGAGGCGTGACCCGCTCCCGGGTGCACCACCATCCCCGCCGCCTTGTCCACCACGACGAGATCGCGATCCTCGTGCAGCACCGCCAGCGGCAGCTCCTCGGCCACTGGCACGGCGGGGACTGGCGCGGGCACCACGAGGGACAGCAGCTCGCCCCCCTTGAGACGCAGCGAGGCCTTCACGGGCTTGCCGTCGACCTGCGCGTGACCGGCCTCGATGAGGCCCTGGATGCGCGAGCGCGTGAGCTCGGGAAAAAGACGCGCGAGAACTTGATCCAGCCGCTCGCCACGGGCCTCGGGCGGGGCACGGTGCTCGCGCGCGTCGGGGGCTACCAAATCTTCGACTTCACGTGCGCCTTGGAGCGCAGGACGATGTCGTTGATGGCCCGCTCGAAGAAATTCATCCTCTGGAAGATCTCGGGGCTCACGCGGCTCTTGTAGAGCTCACGGCCCTCGTCGAGCTCCTCCTTGAGGACCTCGAAGAGGTTGTCCTGCTCGATGCCCTTGATGATCTTCTGCTCGTTGTAGAGCGAGATATCCGAGGCAATCGCGCGGGCCAGCCGCATGGCCTTGATCTTTTCTTCTTCAGTCATCCTGGACCTTTCTAAGCAGCCCCCCCCGGGGTGTCAACTTCGCTGACACGCGGCAAACACCCAGGAGACGCCCGGCCGCTCAGCACCGTCTCATCGCCGGTTTTTCTCACCGGATGCGACGAGGCCCATGTAGCTCCTGGAGACCCGGAGCGGATCCAACCCCAGCTCGCGGGCGATGCTCATCAACATGCCGCGCAGATAGACCCCCGCGGGGAGGATGCCGTAGCGGTCGGCCTCGATGTTCTCCACGTGTCGGACCGAGATGCGCGTCCTGTCCGCGAGCATCTGCAGCGAGATGTTGCGGCCCTCGCGAACGCGGCGCAGCAGCTCGCCGTTGAACTCAGCATCAGAGGGAATGTCCACGATCGTCTTGAGTCGGGTACGGGAGTCGCGCGCCTTCACCGCGACCTGGGCGAGCGCCGACTCGGCGGTGGCGATGGCCGAGGCCTGGGCCAGCACGGGCGCATCCCCGAGCTGCTGCCCGTTGGGCATGCGTGCGGGGGACTGCCGGGCCCCATTGCGTGGTGGCAACGGAGGAGGCACGGACGAACCCGGGCGCGCCACCGGAGCACTGGGCCGGGCATGGGCGACCGACCGTAGGGTCCCGGGCATCGGAGTGAGGGAGCGGGACCTGGGCGGGGGGGCGGCCGGCGTCGGGGCCACGGACGGAGCCGGAGGGGGGACCTCCACCTCCGTCTTCTCCTCCTCCACGTGCGCCACGGTTCCCCCGGACCCCAGCACCGGCTTCGGCTCCGGCCTGGCCACGGGAGCATCCTCCTCGGGCTCCTCCGGCCGCTTGAGGGGCTTCACCTCGACCACCGGCGCCGTCTCGGACTCCGGCTCCACCTCGGTCACCACCACCGCATCCAGCGGCTCCGACTCAGCGGAAGAGGGCGCCAGGGCGACCGGCTGCTCCTGCGCCACCGGCTGCTCCTGCGCCACCGGATGCGCATGCACCTCCTGGGGCTTCACCTCGGCCACGGGCTGTGCCGGGGCCGCCACCGTGGAGACCGGCGACTCCCCTGCCCTGTTCGCGGGCGCTTCCCCGCCATCCGACGCGGCCGCGCGCTTCAGCGACTCCGCTCGCAGGCGGTTCAGCTCCTCGGGCGAGCGCATGACGCCGAGCTTGCGATCGTACTCGATGCGCATATCCAGCTCGCAGAGCACCTCCATGGCTTGCGTGAGCCGCTGTCGCAGGGCCTCGAGTTGCTCCGGCTCCACCAACGTGTACACGGCGATGGAGTCGGGAGAGTACGTTTCCATCGCGCGCGCATAGGCGTCGAGGATCTGATCCTCCGAGGCGCTGACAGGCACCTCCAGGAGCTCGTAATAGGACTGCTGCTCGAAGTGCTTCATGGCGGACATCACCCCGTCACCCCGTCGAGCGCCAACAGGCGATCGGCGATGCTCTGGATACCGACAGCGGCCGGAGACTCGGGCTTGTCGAGTACGATGGGCCGGCGCCTGCGGACCGCGCGCCACGCCTCGTCGTCATACCGGATGGCCCCCAGGTCATCCATCTCCAGGCCGAAGAACTTCTTCCACGCGGACACCACCGCGCCGCCCACGTTCAGGTCGCCATCGGAGCGCGCCTGGTTGAGCACCAGCTTCACGCGGAAGGCGGTCAGTTCCTTCTCGAGCCGCTCGGCGAGCGAGACGTTGTGCTGGCGCACGTGCTGGATGATCTCGAAGGGCGTGCGCGCGGCGCCCTCGCGGGTGGACAGGGCGCGCTCCACGAGCCGCTCGATGCCGTAGTTGGACTCCACCTGCTGCAGCCGCCGGTAGAAGGCGGCCTTGACGAAGCGGTAGGCGTTCTCCACCGAGGTGGGCTCGGGCAGCAGCACCAGCACACCATGATCGGCGATGATGAAGAAGTCGAGCGTGTTGAAGCTGGAGCCCGCGCCCAGATCGAGGATCAGGTAGTCCACCGTCTGGGTCTGGAGGCCGCGCAGCAGCCGCTGCTTCTGGGCGTACTTGATGTTGGCCGCGTCCAGCACGTCCAGCGCGCCGGCGATCAACGACAGGTTGGGCACGCCCGTGGGGACGATGACGTCCTCCAGCCGTGCCTTCGGACGCAACATGAAGTCCGACAGGGTGGCCGTGGGCTGGCCCACGCCCAGGCAGGTGTGGAGGTTGGCGCCACCCAGGTCCGCATCGACCAGGAGCACGCGTTGGCCTCGCATGGCCAGCGCGACTCCGAGGTTGGCGGAGACGAGCGACTTGCCAATACCACCCTTGCCCCCTCCCACCGCGATGATGCGGTGGGGACGAGCCCGCGCGCCGAGCCCCGGAGAATCGGGGTCCGGGCGCGCGGAGGCCCCGCCCGCGGACGGGGCGGGCGAGGGGGACCGGGCGGGCTGCGACGCGGAGGAGGGACTGGGGGGACTCAAAGCACCCGTATCAAAACCCGTCCCGGGCTCCGCGTCGACTCCCTGGCCAACTAGTTGAGGATCAGCTGGCAGACACAGGGCGAAGTGCCATCACACGCCCCTGCCGTCGAGGTGGCGCAGGCCAGGCCGGTGCAGCACTCGCCATTGCTCGAGCACGCCTGTCCGCTGGTCGAGCAGGTAGCCCCGGGCTGGCAGGTGCCGGTGACGGACCCCTGGGGGATGTCGCAGAGCAGGCCCTGGCAGCAGTCCGAGCCGGAGGTGCACACCTCGTTCTGTGGCTGACACGCCTGGGGCGCCTGACAGGTCCCTCCCGAGCAGATGCCCGAGCAGCACTGTGACCCGGCCGAGCACGTGGCGCCATTGGCCTGGCACGTACCACCCCCCGTCCCCGCGTCGGCAGGGGAGGTTCCACCGTCGGTGGAAGGCGTTCCACCGTCAGAGGAAGGTTGTGTGTACGGTACCAGACAGGCCTTGGTCAATTCGGAGTTGGGCAGACACTGGGTGCCCGCGCAGCACGTCACGCTCGCGTCGTCGCAGGGCGTGCCCACGGGAGCACACGTGGGCTTCTGGCACGACAGGCGGCCGGTGCCATCCCCCGCCGGCAGGCAGAGGGCGCCGTCGCAACACTGATCGGAGAACTGGCAGGTGTCGTTCTGCGCGATGCAGCAGCCCGCTTCGCCCGTGTAGCCGCTCGGGCAGGCCCCCAGGCCGCCATCGACCGCCGAGCCACCGAAGCACCTGGGCACACCGGTGGAGTCCGCATGGCACACGGCCTTCTTGCCGTCGCAGCAGTTCTGCGACGCGCTGACGTCCGTGACCCCTCCATCCGGCAGCTTGCCGGCGCCGCAAACGTTGCCCACGCCGTTGCAGGACTGCCCGTTGTCGCAGCGACCGTTGGTGCACTTGACGGTGCCGTTGGGGTTGATCGGCCCGCCGTCGGGGTACGTCCCACCGCCGCAGCAGTCACTGTCCTGCGTGCAGAAGTTTCCAGTCAGCTTGCAACCGCCCACCGGCTGGCAGACCGTGGCGCCATAGCCGAGGTCCACACACGTCCGCGAGCAGCACGTGGAGCCCTCGCTGCACGGGTTGCCGTCCTGGATGCACCCGCCCCCGCCACCGCCCGTGACGAACAGGCACCGGCCCACGCCGCCGTCGCCATTGGCCGAGCACGCGTTTCCACAGCACTCCGCGCTGGTGGTGCAGATGTCGTCGTAACCCTGACACGAGTAGGCGCGGGCGCAGAGGCCCGCCTGGCAGTTGGTGGAGCAGCAGTCCCCATCCGCTGCGCAGGCCTGGCCCACCACCTTGCACATCGAGGTGGTGTCACTCGGAATCTGGGCACACGTACCGTTGGTGCACGTCTTGGTGCAGCACTCCTCGGCGCTGGAGCATGCGCCGCCGATGTCGAGGCACTGGCTGGCGCCGCACGTGCCGTTGGAGCACACGTTGGTGCAGCACTGGACGCCCGAGGTGCAGGCTTCTCCAGCGCTCCGGCACAGCGGGTTGGGCTCCGGACAGCGGCCATCCTCACCGCACACGCCCGTACAGCACTGGGCACCGAGGTCCCGGCTGCAGCTCGCCCCCGCCGCCACGCACTGGGAGCCCGGGCCACCATCCAGGACCGTCCCGTCCCCGCCATCCGGCTGTCCATCCCCCGCGTCCCGGCCGTCCACCACGCCGGCGTCATCGTTGGTACCGGGCGGGGTGTTGCCACAGTCGCAGCCCATGAAACTCATGAGCAGTGCGAGCGCGCCCGCGACCAACCATCGGTTGCCCCTCATATGTGTCTCCCCTCGACAGTCGACGCGCGGACAGGGTCCACGCGTTCAGGGAGACCCCCTTCACGGGGCAACGGTCACTCAGTCGTCGAGAAGCTCCACGTTCCAATACGAGGCGTCCGCCAGGTTCAGGAACGGCAACCACTCACGGTACGTGACGCGGCGGGAGGCACCTCGGAACAAGGGCGTCCAGCGGGGCCGCACGGGCGTCCGCAGCAGCTTCATCCCCGCCTGCTCCGGCGTACGCCCCCCCTTCTTGAGATTGCAGGGCACACACGAGCACACCACGTTCTCCCAGCTCGTCTTGCCGTTCTGGGAGCGAGGCACCACGTGGTCCAGATTCAGCTCCGAGCGAGGCAGTTGCCGGGCGCAGTACTGACAGGTGTCGTGGTCGCGCGCGTAGATGTTGAGGCGGGAGAAGCGCACGCGGCCACGCGGCAGATACTCGTAGGCGGAGAGCACCACCACCCGGGGTACGCGGATGCGCCGGTTGATGGTGTTGATGCTGTCGTGCGGGGCGGCGGCGCTCAACGCGGCCCAGTCCTCGAATTCATAGAGGCGGTAGTGCGCGTCGATGGCTTTCGCCACTCCCAGATAGAGGAGCGAGAGGGCGCGCTTCACCGAGGTGACGTGCACCGGCTGATAATTACGGTTCAGGACGAGAACGGCGCTGTTCAACATGGCTGTCTTCCCTGTATGGCCGTACCAACGGCATCAGCGACCGGCCCAAGGTCCTCCTCCGCCAGGCATCGGACGTCGAGGACCACCTCGCCGTCCGAGATCCGCCCGATCACCGGAACGTCCGCCCCTCGAAGACATTCCAGGAAGGCGGCTGGCTCTTCAACAGTGAGGATGCACGCGAAGGAAGGCAACCGGGCCAAGGGCATCGCTCCCCCGCCTACCTGTCCCGAAGTCGGAGACACACGAGCCTGGAGGCCCTTCTCCGCCAGGAGAGCCTGAAGCCGCTCGGCACGAGCGCGGAGGACGTCCACGGGCCAGGTGAGCAACCGGTAGGTGGGCACCGCCTCCGGACGCCCATCCCGGTACAGCTCCAGCGTGGCCTCCAACGCCGCCACCGTCATCTTGTCGATGCGCAACGCCCGGGTGAGCGGATGCTTCTTGATGCGGGCGATCAGCGCGGCGCGGCCCACGATGATGCCGGCCTGCGGCCCACCGAGCAGCTTGTCACCGGAGAAGGCCACCACGTCGGCGCCCGCGGCCACCGTGGCGGGAACGGTGGGCTCGTCGGTGAGCCCCTCGCCCGTGAGCGGCACCAGCGCCCCCGAGCCCAGGTCCACGACCACGGGCACCCCGCGCGCGCGGCCGAGCGCGGCCAGCTCCTTCACCTCCACCTCTTCCGTGAAGCCCACCAGCGCGAAGTTGGAGCGGTGCACCTTCATCAGCACGCCCGTGTCCGGCGTGAGGGCCGACTCGTAGTCCGAGCGCCGGGTGCGGTTGGTGGTGCCCACCTCCACCAGACGCGCCCCGGACTGATTCATCACGTCCGGCACCCGGAAGCCGCCGCCGATCTCCACCAACTCCCCGCGCGAGACGACAGCCTCGCGACCCGCCGCGAGCGTGGCGAGCACCAGCAGCGCCGCACCCGCGCAGTTGTTCACCACCAGGGCGTCCTCGGCGCCGGTGAGCTGGGTGAGCAGCTCGACGACGGGGGCATAGCGGCTGCCACGCTCACCCTCGTCCAGGTCGTACTCGAGGTTGGAGTAGCCGCGCGACACGGCGGCCACGCGGGCCACGGCCTCGGGCGCCAGGGGGGCTCGGCCGAGGTTGGTGTGCAGCACCACGCCGGTGGCATTGAGCACGGGCCGCAGATTGGGCGTGGCCAGGGTGCGCAGCGCCTCGTCCACGTCCGAGTCCTCGAAAGGACGGGCCTCGCCGCGCAGCAACCGCCCGCGCACACGCTCCACCGCGAGCCGCAACGCCGCCACGACCCGGGCTCGCGGGAGGCCTGACAACCGTGCCTCCAGGGAGGGACGGCGCAGGAGCTGCTCGATGGAGGGGAGCGCGCGCAGCAGCGCGTTCTTCCCCCCGTCTTCTGCCGAGGGTGCACCCACGAACAGAAGTTTAAGGGAGCGGGGGCGCTCGCGCCAGCCAGCCCCCCTACCCTTCACCCCGTGTTCACATCACTTCTTCCTGGACGCCTGCACGACGGGCGCCTTGGCGGGCCGGCCGTAGAGCAGCTGGTAGGTGTTGTAGGAGCGCAGCACACGCTTGATGTAGCCGCGCGTCTCCGCGATGGGCACCTCTTCCACCCACGCGTCCAGCGGCATGCCCGGGCGATCCGCGCGCCACCGGTCGATGGCCAGCGGACCGGCGTTGTAGCTGCCCACCGCGAACGGGGTGTGTCCGGAGAAGCGCTTCACGAGCGAGCCCAGGTAGTGGGCACCCAGCTTGATGTTGAGGTCCGGATCCAGCAGCGCCTGGGTCGTCACCTTCTTGAGCTTGAGCTGACGCGCCACCGCCTGCGCCGTGGAGGGCATGAGCTGGGTGAGGCCCAGCGCGCCCGCCCACGAGAGCGCCTTGGGATCCAACGCGCTCTCCTCGCGCATCAGCGCCTGGAGCAGATCCGGCTCCACGCCGGCCGTGCGGGTGTGCTTCTCGATCAGCTCGCGGAAGGCATTGGGGTACGCCACCTCCCACACCGGCCGCGTCTCCGGGGTGATGCGGCCACTCAGGTCGCGGCGCAGCGCCACGCGCGCCACCGCATGGGCCCCGCGCTCGTCACCGGCATGCGCCAGCAGGTGGACGAGCAGCCGGATGTTCTCGGCGGGCAGGTTCGTGCGGTTGACGGCGAGCAGCTCCGAGGAGACGGCCTCGGGGAAGCCCAGGCGCAGCAGCTCCACGGCGGCGGTGAAGTGCGGATCCTTCTCCATCGCCCCCGCGTGCAGGGGCCAGGGACCGCGGCGCTCCTGCTGGGTGAAGTCGATCCGCGGCGCCACGCGCTCCATGCGCGCCGGCTCCAGCTCGCCCAGCACCGTGCGCGCCATCAGCCCGTAGTAGGTGGCCGGGTGCTCCACCGCGAGCTTCTCGAAGATGTCCGCGGCGGCCTTCGTGTCACCCCTGTCCTGCAGGGTGCGAGCCCGCCAGTACGCCGCGCGCTCCACGTCGTACGTCTCGTCCGCGTCGGCGAAGCGCTTCTCGATCTCCTCGAGCATGGGCAGGCCACCGTCCGCGGTCTTCAGCGTGCGGGAGATCCAGAAGTCCTTGAAGAGCGCCTCGCCCAGGAAGTCGCCCTGGGGATAGAGCTTCGCGAGCTCCTTGAGCCGCTGCGAGGCCAGCTCCAGGCGGCCCGTCTTCACGTAGAGATCCGCGGCGAAGAAGAGCGCGTCGTCGGCGAAGGAGTGATCCGGGTACTCGCGGGCGAGCCGCTCGTACGTATCGGGGCCCTTCACCTGATCCACGATGGAGCGCGACGAGCCGAGCACGTAGAGGGCGCGCGGCAGCAGATCCCGCTCCTGACACTTGTCCACCACGGGGGTGAGCGCGGCGATGGCGCGGGTGTGCTGGCGCTCCTTGCGCAGGCCCTTGCCGTAGACGAAGTGCGCGCGGCAGGCGAGCGCGTCGGGCAGCTTGAGCTTGGGCAGCAGCGGCTCGAGCACGTCGAGGCCCTGGCGGTTGCGGTTGAGCTCGATGAGCTGCTCGCCGCGCAGCACCTTCATCTCCATCGGCGCCTGCTGGCCCTTGAGGCGCTTCTCGGCCTGCTGAGCCAGGGGCGTGAGGGGATGGCTGGCCCACAGGCGCCAGAGGAACTCGCGCTCGCGGGTCTTGTCCTTCTTCTCCGCGGCGATGTCGGCGCTGGCCATGAGGGCCTCGGCGCCCACGTTACGGCCCCACGAGGGCGAGGTGCGGCTGGACAGGGGCGCGAGCGCGGCGAGCGCGGCCTCGGGATCCTTCGCCTTGCGCAGGACGCGGCCGAGCGCCAGGCGGGCATCGGCGTACAGCCGGGAGCTGTCGGGCACCTGGGCGAGCAGCTCGGCCGCCTCGGCGAAACGCCCGAGCGACTCGAGGGCCACGCCGGCATGGGTGAGGCATCGATCGCGCAGCGCGGGGTAGTCCGCGGCCAGGGCGGTCATCTCCTCGGCGGCGCGCTTGTCATCCCCGGCACGCACGGCGCTCAGGGCGCGCAGGTAGCGCACGGGGAGCGAGCTCCCCTCCTTCTCCAGCAACTCCCGGGCGCGGACGTAGAAGCCCTTGTCGAAGGCCTCCTTGGCCTCCTTGCGCTTGCCCTCGCCGAAGTACGGCGCCAGGTCGTCCAGGCCGTAGGCGCGGCCCTTGAAGATCCTCGGCTGCGCGGGCGCGGGCGGAGGTCCATCCGGGAACGCCGGGTTGAGTACCTCCACGAAGCCGGGAGGCACGACGGCCTTCTCCGAGTCGGGAGGCGGCGAGAGTTGGGCCTCGGACGGGGCACTGCCCGTGAGGGCCTGGGGAGCCGCGGAGGGCTCCTCGGAGAGAGGCGCCTGGGTGAAGGCCAGCGACGTGGCGGCGGCGGCAGCGGCGAGCAGGGGGACGAAGGCTTTCATACGGGATGGGCCCTCAGGTGATGCGCCTGGGCAGCCCGGGAGACAACTGGATGCAGGGAAAAAATTTCCGCGAACGAACGGAGGTTAGACTGGCCACCACGCATGGACATCCGGACACAGAGCGCTCTTCTCGCATCCATCATCGGGCTGGCGCTTGGCGTTTCCATGTTGTTGCGGGCGGGACGCCCTCGAGTGCTCACGCTCTACTCCGTCTTCGCGTTGACGGTGGGCGGGTACTACCTGTCCAGTTTCTTGCACAGCCTGTTCGAGCGCGCGGAGTACCCGTGGGTGACGCGGGTGACCGTGGGTGCCACCATTCTACTGGCTTCGCTGGTTCCTGGCGCGGCAGTGGCTTTCTTCCTCGAATTCCTCGGGGTGAGCAAGGGCACGCATCTGCTCGGCCGGCGGCTCGCTTTCCTCTCCTCCATCTTCGGCCTGGCCGTGGCCGTCTCTCCCCTCGCCGAGAACCGGTGGGCCCGGGTGGCCATGGGCGCCTGGGTGCTCGGTGCCCTGCTCGCCTCCATCTCGTTGCTGCTCCGACGGGTCAGCACCTCCGAGTCACGTATCGAACGATTGCGGCTGACGTACCTGGCCATCGGAGCGGGGGCGGCCATCCTCTTCAGCGCGCTGGACCTGCTGGAGCGCTACGGGCTGCCCTTCCCCACCCTGGGCCCGGTCTTCACCACGCTCTACCTGTTCTTCCTGGCCCAGACGCTGCTGCGGCTGCGGCTGATGGACCTGCACGAGCTGCTGGGGAAGATCGCCTCGCAGACGGTGCTGGCCAGCATCCTGGCCGCGGTCTTCACCGTGCTGACGGTGTGGGTGGACGAGAACAACACCTCGCTCTTCCTCTTCAACACGGTGGTGGCGGCCTTCGTGGTGCTCATCCTCCTGGAGCCGCTGCGGGTGAAGGTGGAGGAGCAGGTGGTGGCCATCTTCTTCCGCGAGCGCTTCGAACTGCTGCGGGTACTGAGCAACGTGCGCGCGCGGATGGCGGGCGTCATCGAGATCTCCGAGCTGGCGCGCATGGTGCTGGATGCGCTGCACGAATCGGGACGCATCACCCATGCCTCGCTGTACCTGCTCGCGGAGGATCGGCCGGGCTACCGGCTGCTGGACGCGCGGGGACCGGCGCCGGTGACCTTCCTGGACACGGGCGCGGCGCGTGGCGTGCTGTTCGCGGTGGCCTCGGGACAGAAGGCGGTGCTGCTGGAGAACGTGGAGCGGCGCATCGCGGTGCTGCGGCAGCAGGCCGTGGAGGGCAAGCGCTTCCGCGACGAGCTCAAGCGGCTCAACGACACGCGCGCGGCGCTCCTGCAGATGAAGGGCGGCATCACCGTGCCGCTGCTGGGAAATGACCGCGTCATCGGCTTCCTCAACCTGTGGGACGAGCGCGTGCCGGAGGCCTACGCCTCGGATGAGATCGCCCTCATCCTGGAAGTGGCCGAGCGGCTGGCGACGGCCCTGGAGAACTCGAAGCTGTACGAGAAGATCCGCGAGCGCGACCGCCTGGCGGCCCTGGGCGAGATGGCCGCGGGTCTGGCCCATGAAATCCGCAACCCGCTGGGCGCCATCAAGGGCGCGGCGCAGTGCCTCGATCCCAAGCGGCTGCCGGGCGAGGAAGGCGAGTTCGTGGAGGTCATCGTCGAGGAGGTGAACCGGCTCAACGGCGTGGTGTCGGCGTTCCTCGACTACTCGCGCCCGCTGAAGCAGAACTTCGGCCCCACGGACCTGAACGAGGTGGTGACTCGGACGGTGAAGCTCATCCACAACGAGATTCCGCGGGGCATCGAGCTCAAGGTCGAGCAGGAGGAGTCCCTGCCGCGGGTGGAGGCGGACGCGGAGCAGCTCAAGCAGGTGTTGATCAACCTGGTGCAGAACGCGATGCAGGCCATGGGCGACGCCGGGGGGAGCATCACGGTGAAGACGGTGCGGCCGGATCGCTTCAACGACTTCCGATCCCCGGCGGGGGACTCGGTCGTGGAGCTGCACGTGTCGGACACGGGCCCCGGGATTCCGCAGGATCAACAGCAGCACATCTTCGTGCCCTTCTACACGACGAAGCAGAAGGGCACGGGACTGGGGCTGGCCATCAGCCAGCGCATCGTGAAGAACCACGGCGGGACGATGTTGGTGCAGAGCAAGCCGGGCGAAGGCGCCACGTTCATCATCCGCATGCCCGTGCCCCCATCCGAGCCGGCCCAGCACCCGGAGCGGCTCATCGTGGACGGGACGCCCTTCCCCGCCACGAGGTCCGCCGAGTCCCTGTCGCTGGAAAACAGCAACCCGGAGCTCACGCCGCCGCCGAGGTCCGAGCGCAAGTCGAAGCGAGAGAAGAAGCGCCGCGCGAGCTGAGGAAGAAGCCGCCAGGACCGGCGAGCGCCGTCATCGGTTACTCGTCCGAGCGCGAGCTCCGCGCATCCGCCCTCTTGCGGCGTTTGCGCTCTTGGGCGGCAACACCATCGGTGTCGAGGCCAGCGAATGTCCGGGCTCGCGCCAACATGAGCTCGACCTGCTCCCGCGCGGCGGGATGCGGTGGCCGAATTCGAGCCCGCCGCTCGAAGTCAGCGATGAGCGTAGCAGCCCTGCGCAGCCCCACTCGAGAACCGCTGGCGGCCTGCGCCGCCCAGCAACAAACCAACAAGCGACAGTCCATCGAGGAGTAGCCAAGCTTCTCCATTCGCCGCAGGTACGGCGAGAACCGCCTCCAGGGACCGGTACGGTTCTCCATGAGCAGGCTCTTGGTGATCCGCCTGCGCACTTCTCGTTTCCCGGCCGCGGTACGCATCTCCTTTAGAAACCGCCGCTCGAGTCGTTTGAACGCCTGGACCTTCTCGGCGAGGGAAGCCTCTCGAAGCGAGAGGTAGAGACGATCCCACTCTCGAGCCAGGAGAGACAGCCGCTCGCCCTCTTCCCTTGTCAGATGCCCGGGCATGGCAGCCTGACCCCGTTCCATGTGTAGAGCGCCTGTGGCCAGAAACCATTGGACGTGCAGTACTCCAAGCAAGATGCGCAGCGGCTCTCGCCCTCGATACGACCCGGTAGACTTCCACCGCCTGCGTCCACGCACCTGTCGTAGTAATCCACGCAGCTGTCCTTGGAGCCTTTGTCAAGCACCTTGCCCGTACCGGGTGGCATCACAGGTCCAGGAGCCGGGGGATTGGGGGGCCTGGGCGCCGTCCCCAGCTGCTCGCAGGCGGCTGCCGAACCATTCTTGCATGCACAATCCATCGTGCTCGCACAGCCCGGTCCGGGTCCCGGTCCCACGGATTGACGCAGCACCTGCTGGCCACCAGCACAGCCCACGAGCCCCGTGCACATCAAAGCCTGCCACACGCTCGATCGCATGACTTCATGCAAGCACGGCTCCTCTCCCTCGGGCCACGCGACCCCTGGGTCTCGACCGTGATTTCGCGCATTGTGTCTCTTCCTGAGCGGTAGCGCCGAAGCCAGCCCTCTCCCAACTTCGAGCCCACAACGCCGTACCGCTGACGCCTACAGGAAGAACCGCGCAGCCATGAGCGCGGGAAAGCCCACGTAATAGAGCACCGCGTTGGCCACTTCCACGAACCGCCGTACGCCTCGCGCTCGCGGCGGTGAGAGCCACGCCCCGATGAAGGCAATCAACTCGGACGGGACGCGCCACAGGGCCGCGAGCAGCACGAGCACCGCCGTGAAGACGGTCCAATAGGTGCCAAGGCTCTGCAGGTAGGGCCCGAGTCCGTACATCTGGTACTGGCCGAACGCCCCACCGTAGGTGATGTATTGGTTCGCCCGGAACATGACACCCGCGGGGAGCAGCGGGAACAGGACGAACTTGAACGCCAGGTGGTACCAGCGCCGGCGGACGATCACCGCCCGGGCGTGCGCGAACGCGGCGAGCGAAGGATGCGCCGTGGCGGAGAGCTCAGGGTTGTGGCGGCCCAGCGCCTCCAGCAGTGGCAGGGGGTCCGACACCTGCGGGGAGTACTGGAAGGTGCGCCCCGATTTCATCCGCAACGACAGGCCCGCCCCCGGCAGGGGCACCCGCCAGATCTGGAGGGACGCCACCGAGCTCAGGGGAATCTCGAATCGATCCCCGCGGCGATCCAGTACGAACCGCTCCGGCTCGACGGAGAAGGTGGCGGCGGAGAACCAACGGAGGAGTTGGAGGAAGCCGAACAGGACGAGCGCGAGCAGGGCGAGCCAGCCCGACAGGGCGGGCGGTGTGGGGTTCAACGCCCCGGTGAAGGTGTCGAAGACGATGAGCTGTGAGAGGTAGAGGAGATCGGCGACGATCAGCACCTGAAGCACGGCACCGAGGATTCGCGGCACCGGTGCGTAGGCGTGGACCTGGAAGCTCGGGGCAACGGCTCGACCCTCGACGGAGGGCGCGGCGGACGCATCGGCAGCGTGCATGGCATTCACTTGGAGCAGGAGTCATCCACCGGGCTCTCGACGGATTGCCCGGGCGGCAGGGGGCCCGTAGCATACGAGGCCCAGAGAACAGGGGCGAGAATGGGTTCGCAGCCTCCCAATGACGAGCGGCGGCGCGTCGACAGTGACGGCGTGACGCACATCCAGCGCAAGCGCGCGGGCAGTGGTACGTGGATCATCGGGCTGGCACTCGGCTTCACGGTCGTGTGTCTGCTCTTGAGTGCCTGGCTCGTGTCATCACCAGGGCCCGTGCCGGACACACCAGAGGCCGCGCCCGAGAGGCGCGCGGAAAACCCCACCTCCTCCATCTCCTACCGGCCCGCCCCGAAGGTGGCCCCACGGCCCATGGCGCAGAGCGTGGCCCTCTCGGGAGCACCGTCCCCATCCGAGCCCGCCCCCGCGCAGGAGCCCATGACGCAGGACGCCACGCCCTCGGGACCGGCGGAGGGCATCAACCTGTACCGCCCGGGCACCAAGCCCATCAAACAGGGCATCATCGTGCCCGAGGACTTCGAGCTGCCTCCCGGCTACGTGCGCCACTACCAGGCCACGGACAACGGTGAGCGCGTGAAGCCGATCCTCATGTTCCATCCGGACTACAAGCCGACCGACTCGAACGGCAACCCCGTCGAGCTGCCCTCCAACCGAGTCGTCCCGCCCGAGATGGCGCCCCCGGGCATGCCCATCGACATCCTGGACGTCCCGGCGGGACCCGAGGGAGTGGAGCCCATTCCGTGAGCGCGGGTGCGGCACGCGCGCGACGCCTGGCGGGCCTGTTGCTCGGCGTCGCGGGCACCACGGCCCTCGCGTGGCTGTTCTCGAGCCTGGAGGCTCGCTGGGTGGCGGTCGTCTGGGTGTCGCTCGTGCCCTGGTTGTGGGTGCTGGACCGGGCCGGATCCTGGCGCGAGGCCGTGCTGGCCGGTGTGGCCCTGAGCCTCGCCTTCACCTCGGCGGTCTTCGGATGGTTCCCCGGGGCGATACAGAGCTACTCCCAGGCGCCCCTGGCGGTGTGCTGGCTCGCCCTGTGGGTGCTGGCCCCCTTCATGGAGCTCCAGTTCATCGCCTTCGCGCTGGTGCGCGACCACCTGCGGCGCACCTCGGGAGCAGGCCCGTGGGCCTTCTGGCGCGTCACGCTCACGAGCGCGCTCGTGTACGTGGGCACCGAGTGGCTGTGTCCCAAGCTCTTCGCGGAGACCCTCGGACAAGGCCTCTACGCGTCCGAGCTCCTGCGCCAGGGCGCGGACATCGCCGGAGCGCACGGGCTCACGTTCGTGATCATCATCGCCAACGAGTGCGTACTCGCCGCGGGGAAGGCCCTCGTGGCTCACGGGCCCGGGGAGGGCTGGAAGCGCGCGCTGGCGCCCCTGGCGGTGCTGGCGGCGATCGTGCTGGGCGGGCTCGGGTATGGACAGCTCCGCTACCGGCAGGTAGCCGACGCCAGGGCCTCGCGGCCAGACCTCGTGGTGGGCGTCGTGCAGGCGAACATCACGAAGTACGAGAAGCTCGCGGCGGAGATGGGCATGTACGACGTCGTCCGGATGATCCTGGACACGCACTACCGGCTCTCGGACGAGCTGCTCCAGGACCGGAAGGTGGATCTGCTCGTCTGGCCCGAGACGGTGTACCCGACGACCTTCGGCACACCGAAGAGCGAGGCGGGCGCCGAGTTCGACGCGGAGATCTCCGAATTCGTCTCGCGACGCCAGGTGCCGCTCCTCTTCGGCACGTACGACCTGGAGCAGGAGCGCGAGTACAACGCCGCCATGTTCGTGGGTCCGGGACGGGACGGAACGCTGACCCGCTCGGCGTACCGCAAGACGATGCTCTTCCCGCTGACCGAGTGGGTCCCCGAGGCAATCGACTCGCCATGGCTGCGCGAGCGGATGCCCTGGACGGGTTACTGGAAGCGGGGCCCCGGACCCCAGGCCCTGGCGCTCCCGCTGCGCGAGGGCCGGACGCTCACCATCGCGCCGCTCATCTGCTACGAGTCCATCTTCCCCGGCTACGTCGCCGAGGAGGCCCGCCGGGGCGCCGAGCTCATCGTCACGCTGTCCAACGACTCGTGGTTCTCGGGGACGCCCGCGCCGAAGCTGCACCTGATGCACGCGGCGTTTCGCAGCATCGAGACGCGGCTGCCACAGGTGCGCGTCACCAACTCGGGCATCTCCGCCCTCATCAGCCCCACGGGCGAGGTGCTCACCGAGGTGCCGGACGACCACCGAGGAAGCGTGGCCATGACCGTTCCCCAGACCCCGCACCTGCCCACGCTGATGGTGGCCTGGGGTGACTGGCCAGGCCCCACCGCCCTGGTGCTGAGCGTGGTGCTCCTCCTCGGCCCCTCGCTGCTGGCCCGGCGGAAGGTACGCCCGGCCCCGTCATCGCACCCGCTTCCGGGAGCCTGAGGCGCTCAGCGGCTCGCGGCGTGGGCCTCGACCTGCCGCCACACGCGGAAGACGTTGCCCGAGGCGATCTTCTCGATATCCGCCTCGCTGTAGCCGCGTTCGAGGAGCACGCGGAAGAGGTTGGGATATTTGGACACGTCCTCGAGCCCGATGGGAAGCGTGGGGCCCACGCCATCGAAGTCGGAGCCGAGGCCCACGTGCTCGATCCCGACCAGCTTCACCACGTGGTCGATGTGATCGGCCACGTCCTCCACCTTCGCGAGCGGGGCCGGGTGCTCGCGCAGATAGGACTCGACGAACGCCTTCAGCTCGGGGCTGTCCTGCTTCAGGCCACGCGTCGTGGCGAAGGTGGTGATGTCCTTGTGGAACTGCTCCTGGTACGCGTTGGCGGCCTGGGTGAGGAAGGCGGAGCCGAAGTTGATCATCACCACCCCACCCTTCGCGGCCACGGCGCGGATGAGCTCATCGCTGATGTTGCGCTCGAAGCCGGGCGTGAAGTGGCGGCACGAGGAGTGCGAGGCGATGACGGGCACCTGGCTCGTCTCCACCGCCTGACGGATGGCGTCATCCGAGAGATGCGAGACATCCACCATGATGCCCACCCGGTTCATCTCGGCGACCACCTGCTTGCCGAAGGGACTGAGGCCATTCCAGGTGCGCTTGCCCGTGTTGAAGGAGGCATCACTGAGCAGGTTGTCCTTGGAGTGCGTGAGGGTGATGTAGCGCACGCCACGCCGCTGGAAGTGCGCGACGTTCTCCAGCTTGTCCTCGATGGCGGCACCGTTCTCGATGCCCAACGCGAAGGAGACCCTGCCCTCCTGGGAGTTGCGTCGGGCCTCCTCGACCGAGTACGCCATGGCGAACTTCTCGGGGGACTTCCGGGCGATCTTCTCCACCATGTCGATCAGCGAGTCCGCGAGCGCCCTGGCGCCGCCCTTCTCCTGGTACTCGGCGGGGATGTAGATGGACATGAAGGGCACGTCGAGCCCGCCCTCCACGGCGCGCGGGAAGTCGAAGTCACCCTCGGTGGTGCGCTGCGAGATATCCTCGGTGGGCTCCCCATCGGGACCAGCCTTCGCCTTGAGCCGGTAGGGCACGTCGATGTGGCCATCGACGATGATGACGCGCCTGGCGAGCTCGTGTGCGCGCTCGGCGAGGTCCGTGGACGAAGGGGTTGCCGGGGTGCCCTGCTGGGTGCTCGTGCCGTGGGTGCACGCCGAACCCGCGAGCAGGACGAGGCTGAGAAGCGCGGTGGTGGGTCTCATGGCCGATCGCTTATCGCACCCGCGCGGACGCGTCATCGATTAGCGGCGCTCCTCCGAAATGGACAAGCCCAGGGCCCTCATGAAGTCTCCGCCCCATGCGAACATCCATCCTCTTGCTTCTCGGCCTCCTGGCCCTGGCGCCCCGAGCCGAATCAGCGACCGTGCTCGAGCGCGGCTTCACCGACACGGTCTTCGTCCCCTCCGGCCTGAGCCAACTCACGGGCATGGCCTGGGCCACGGATGGCTCCAACCGGCTCTACGTGACGCGCAAGTCGGGAGAGATCCATCTGGTGAAGGACGGCGTGCTCCAACCCACGCTCTTCGCGAAGGTGAGCCCCATCCAGACGCATGACTGGTGCGAGTGCGGCCTGGTCGGCATCGCCATCGATCCGGCCTTCGCCAGCAACCGGTACCTCTACGTCTTCGTCACCGTCTCCGAGAGCGAGCAGCAGATCATCCGGTACACCGACGTCGACGGGATTGGCACCGACAAGACCGTCATTCTCGGAGGGTTGCCCACCCGGGGCGCCAACCATGACGGCGGAGGTCTCGCGTTCGGCCCCGATGGAAGGCTCTATTTCGGCGTCGGCGATACGGGGACCAGTCTGGGAGCCAACGATGACCTGGCGACCCTCGGCTCCAAGATCGGACGGGTCAACCGCGACGGCACTGCCCCCGAGGACAATCCGTTCTTCGACGGCCCAGGACCCAACAACGACTACATCTGGGCGCGAGGCTTCCGGAATCCCTTCGGCCTCACCTTCGAGCCCGGCACCGGAAGGCTGTGGGTCAACGTCGCTGGAGACGCCTACGAGCAGGTCTTCGTCCCGCGGGCCGGAGATCATGCGGGCTGGAATACCTACGAGAACTACCAGCCCGAGGGATTCCTCACGCCCGTCATCAACTACCGCACCCATGGCAATGACGTCCGCCAGCTCACCCCACAGGGCGCGGAACGCCGGGACAACGTCGTGACCTTCACGACCTCACAGCCCCACGGCTTCCACCCGGGAGAGCGGATTTCCGTGTTCGACGTAGGCGACGTGGCGTTCCACGGAGACTTCTACATCGCCTCCGTCACCAGCTCCACGTCGTTCACCGTCGCCCAGAAGGGTCCGGATGTCAGGAGTAGCGGTGGCACGGTCTCCTCCCACTACCTGGGAGGCTCCATCACGGGCGGAGCCTTCTACACGGGCACCACCTTCCCGCCCCCGTACCGCGGCAACTTCTTCTTCGGAGACTTCGTGTCCGGGCAGATCATCCGCGCGACGCTCGGAGCGGACGGTACCGTGACCCGCGTGGATCCCTTCGCCACCGATGTCCCGGAGGCAGTGGCCGTCGCGACGGGGCCCGATGGGGCGCTCTACTACGCTGAGTTCTCCAGCGGCATCATCCACCGGGTGACCTGGTCGGCCCCGGCCCCGCGCGTCGGCGTCTCCAGGACGCGCCTCTCCGTCGACGAGGGGCAGACCACGTCCTTCTCCGTCCACCTGGAGGATGCGCCCACCGCCCCCATCACCCTCACCACCACCTTCCTGGGCGCCGAAAGCATGGGCCTGTCCGTGGTCGATGGCGGGTCGCTGACGTTCACGCCGGACAACTTCGCTACGCCCCAGACCGTCACCCTGTTCGCGAGCTCGGACGAGGATGCGCGCCACGTAACCGTCACGGTTCTCGTCGGAGGTCCTGGCATGGAGCCTCGGTCCGTGGATGTCCAGCTCCTCGATGATGACGGAGTCGACCTGGTCCTCTCGAGCACGGCCATGAGCCTGGAGGAAACCGCACGCGCCACGCTGTACGTGTCTCTCGCCAGCGCGCCCCCGGGAGACGTGGTGCTCAAGGCCACCCGTTGGGAGGGAGAGCGCTTCTCCATCGCCTCGGGCGAAACCCTGACGTTCACGCCGGCCAACCATGCCACGCCGCAAGCCGTGGTCATCCAGGGTCTCTACGCTCCGGATGCGAAGGACACCACCGGGACCCTCCAGCTCCAGGGAGCGGGAGCACTCACCCGGACGGTCGCGCTCACCATCCAGAACACCGACACGGCCCCTCCCCTCATCCTGTCCGAGCCCGTGACGGCCGCCGTCGTCGGAGCACCCTATCGCTATGAGGTGAAGACCCTCGGCAATCCTCCGCCGACCTACTCCTTGAGCGAGGAGCTCTCCGGAATGAGCATCGATCCGAGGACCGGGGTCATCTCCTGGATTCCGAGCACCCCGGGCACCTACGAGATTCCCGTGGTCGCCACCAACGACCATGGCACCGCCACCCAGAGCTTCATGCTCACAGTGACCGAGGCTCCAGACCCCGCCGATGCCGGCACCGCGGATGGCGGCACCCCACCGGATGCGGGCTCGGCGCCGGATGCAGGGAGCCCCCTGGACGCGGGCACCGAACCGGATGCGGGCTCGGACCCGGGAAAACCGAGCGGAGGGTGCGGATGCACCTCGGGGCTTCCGGCCGGCAATCTCCTGCTGTGGGCGATGCTTCTGGGAGCACACCTCGCCACGAGACGGCGCCGGTAGGAAGAGGATCTGGTTCGCCTGGCTGCCAGGTGACCAGGAGACGGGGCCTCCCTCTCGGACCCAAGCCGTGAGGAGAAGTGGCATGAATCAATCGGGGTCATGACCGTCCATGCGTGAAAACCCTGGCGACGAGGCACACCTTTGCCTGCGTGTCAGTGGATGGTTCGGCAGCAGACACGGAGACGCGTCATGAGTCCTCGATGGTTGGTCTGTTTGGTTCTGGGCCTGGCGACCCCGGTCGTTCATGCACAGACGGCCCCGGTCGCCGCGCCAGGTTCCGAGTTCGCCGGAGACATGGAAGAGGATGTGGAACTGGCGCCCACGGCCCCCTCCCCTCCTCCGCCACTCCCCGAGGAGACGCCGACAGCGCGTCCCTTCGCCGATGCCGTGTGGACCTCGGGCCATTGGTACTGGGATGACGGTCAGTGGCGCTTCAAGCCGGGGGCGTGGATCGCGAAGATGCCGGGCTACCAGTTCGTCAACGGCTACTGGCAGCAGGACGGATATGTCTGGCGCTGGATCTCAGGGGGATGGGCGAGTCCCGGCTCGATGGAGGTGGAAATCCCCATCGATCTGACGAGCGAAGAGGTCACGACGACCCAGGCTCCTCCCCAACTCCAGGTGGAAACCCCTCCGCCCGCTCCCGCTCCGAACCTCACGTGGGCGCCCGGTTATTGGTTCTGGTCCGGCACGCAGTGGGCCTGGGTGGGTGGGAGTTGGGTCGCGCCGCCCCGGCCAGGTCTGGTCTTCGTTGCCCCGAGATGGGTGCGGCGTGGGCCCTTGTGGGTCTTCGTCGATGGCGGATGGGCCGTGCGTGGCTCGGTCCGGGTCGTCGTTCCGGAGTACCGGCACGCGGGCATCACCGTGAGGTGGGGGCATCCCCACTACTTCTTCCACACGTGGCGGCGCTACCCGATGGTGCGTCACCACTACTACAGGGGCTGGTCAGCTCCCGTCCGCCATCGCGGCCCCCGCTACCATGACGCAAGCCCCTCCCGAGAGCTCCGCTGGGGCGGCCGGCATCACAGGTAGTGGCACGGAAGTGAATACCCTCACCCCAGCCCTCTCCCAGAGGGAGAGGGGGCGGACTCAGAGCGACGCGGAGGCCTCGGCGAGTTTCTCCTGTGCCGCCTCCCATTGGGCGTAGAGCTGCTCCAGTTGCTCCTTGCCCTCTCGGTGCGTGTCCATCAGCGGCTTGGCCTTCGCGAAGTCGTTGTAGAGCACCGGATCCGCCAGCTGCGCCTCGCGCTCCTTCTGCGCAGCCTCCAGCTTGGAGATCGCCTCCTCCAGCTTCGCGATCTCCTTCTTGATGGGGCCCTCCACGGCGCTGCGCCTCTGCCGCGCCTCGGCCTCCATCCGCTTGCGCTCCTTCTCCGTCATCCCCGCCGTCGGCGTCTTCTCCGACAGCTTCTCGCCCAACCCCGCGGCCTCCGCCGCCAGTCGCTGCTGCTCCTGGTGGTACAGGTAGTCGTCCAGGTTGCCCGGGTGCGTCTCCACCTTGCCGCCCACCACGTCCCAGACGTGTGTCGCCAGCCCGTTCACGAAGCTCCGGTTGTGCGACACGAACACCAGCGTGCCGCCGTAGCCCTGCAGGGCCTCGATGAGCATCTCCGTCGAGTCCAGGTCCAGGTGGTTCGTCGGCTCGTCCATCAGCAGCAGGTTCGAGGGCACCAGCAGCAGCTTCGCCAGCGCCACGCGCGCCCGCTCTCCACCGCTGAGCACGCCCACGGGCTTGTCCACGTCGTCCCCCGAGAACATGAACGATCCGAGCACCCCGCGGATGAAGCTCTCCGGCTTGTCCGCCGCGAGCGGGCGCACCTCCTCGATGATGGTGTTCTGCTTGTTCAGCTTGTCCGCGTGGTGCTGCGCGTAATACCCCATCACCACGTTGTGCCCGAGCTTCACCGTGCCCCCATCCGGCACCAGCTCGCTCGCGATGATCTTCAGCAGCGTCGTCTTGCCCGCGCCGTTGGCGCCCACCACGGCGATGCGCTGGCCTCGCTCCACCCGCGCGTCCAGCCCCGAGTACACCACCGCGTCCCCGTAGCGCTTCTGGATGCCCTCCAGCGTCACCACGTCGCGCCCCGAGCGCTCCACCTCCGGGAAACGGAAGTGCATGGTGGCGCGCTCCTCGATCACCTGCACGTCCTCCATCTTCTCCAGCATCTTCGCGCGGCTCTGCGCCTGCCGGGCCTTGGTGGCCTTCGCACCGAAGCGATCGATGAAGGCCTGCAGCTCCGCCTTGCGCGCCTCGACGCGCTCGGCCTGGGCCTTGAGCTGCTCCATCTCCTCGGCGCGCTGCCGCTTGTACGTGTCGTAGTTGCCCACGTACGAGCGCAGCCCCTCCATCTCCAGCGAGAGGATGCGGCCCACCTGCCGGTTGAGGAAGTCACGGTCGTGGGAGATGAGCACCAGCGACTTGTTCGAGCGCTTGAGGAAGCCGTCGAACCACGCCAGCGTCGGCACGTCCAGGTGGTTGGTGGGCTCGTCCATCAGCAGCAGGTCCGGATCCTGGAGCAGCAGGCCCGCCAACGCCGCGCGCATGCGCCAGCCGCCGCTCAGTGCCCCGGTGGGCTTGGCCAGGTCCGCCTCCCGGAAGCCCAGGCCCTTGAGGATGCGCTCGGCGTGGTGGCGTCCGTAGTGATCCTCGAAGTGATCCAGCTCCGTGTGCAGGTCCGCGAGCGTCTGCGCCAGCTCGAGCTGCTCCTCCTCGGAGGACGCGTTGCCGAGCGCCTCCTCGGTCTCCCGCAGGCGCGTCTCCAGTGAGTCCCGGCCGGGCACGGTGCTCATCACCGCGTCCACCACCGAGCCCTCGGGCAGGCCCGCCAGTTCCTGGGGCAGGTAACCGATACGTGACTTGCGGCGGTAGGTGAGCGTCCCCGAGTCCGGGTGCTGTACCCCGGCCAGGATCTTCATCAACGAGCTCTTCCCCGTACCGTTGGCTCCCACCAGACCGATGCGATCCTTCGGTCCGATGGTGAAGCTTTCGTTGTCGAAGAGAACCTTCTTCCCGTAGGAGAGGCAGATGTCCTGGGCGATGACGAGGCTCATATCGGGACCGGGGATGTAACAGTCCGGCGGCCTTCCGGGAACGACGGAGATGCCCGCCCGCTTCCTCCCCGGCCCCCGAGCCCGGGCCAACCCCCTGTCAGGACCCCTGCCTCCCACCTCCTGGGTTTGTATACTCGGGCCCCGATGGCTCCCCCCTGCCCGCACTGCGGTAGCGCCGAAGGCCCCGATCATCCCTGCAGCGCCCCCCAGATGGCGCTCATCGGCCAGGTGCTCGACGGCCGCTACAAGATCGAAGACGTGCTCGGCCAGGGCGGCATGGGCATGGTCTTCCGCGCGACCCAGACGTCCGTGCAGCGGCCGGTGGCGGTCAAGACGCTCAACCCCTCGCTGGCGGCAGCACCCCAGTTCTTCGAGCGCTTCCGGCGCGAGGCGGAGATCGCCAGCCGCCTGCGCCACCCCAACGTCATCACCATCTACGACTTCGGTCGCGCCCAGGACGGCACCTGCTACTACGTCATGGAGCTCCTGGAGGGCGAGAGCCTCCGCGAGCAGGTCAAGCGCGACGGGCCCATGTCCCTGCGCCGCGCGGTGGACATCATCGAGCAGGCCTGCCGCGGCCTCGCCCACGCCCACGAGCAGGGCGCCGTCCACCGCGACATCAAGCCGCACAACATCATGGTGCAGCAGCTCGACGGGCGGGACTTCGTCAAGGTGCTGGACTTCGGGCTGGTGAAGGCGCTCGAGCAGGACGATGAGCAGCAACTCACCTCCACCGGTCAGGTGCTCGGCACGCCGCAGTACATGCCGCCCGAGCAGGCCGGCGGAGAGGGCGTCGACCACCGCTCCGACCTCTACTCGATGGGCGGCGTCTTCTATTACTGCCTCACCGGCACCTCGCCGTACGGGGCCAACACGGTGCGCAAGGCGCTCACCGCCGCGCTGACGCAGCCCGTGCCCACGGTGGCCTCCAAGCGCCAGGGCGCGCCCGTGCCCCAGACCCTGGAGGAGTTCTTCGAGAAGGCACTCGCCCGCGAGCAGGAGGACCGCTTCCAGAACGCCCAGGAGTTCATCGACGCCATGCTGGACGCGGTGGCGGACCTGTCGTCCGAGGAGCTCGATGCGCTCCCCACCAACTCGGCGCCCGAGGCGGGGGGCGGCAGCAAGCCGAGCCAACGCAGCGTGTCGAAGCCGGGCCGCTCGTCTCCGAGTGCCGGTAACTCCCGGACTTCGGCTCTTCCGGCGGCCCGGTCGGGCTCCCGGAGTGCCCAGCCATCCAACCCGAGCCCCGCGCGGGGAGGTGGCGCGGCCGTGCGCCAGGCGACTCCGCGTCCCTCGGCCCCCGCGGTCCCCCCGCGCGCCGAGGAGCTCCTGGAAGCGACGCAGAGCCAATTCCAGGGCAAGAAGATCGCGCTCGTGGCTATCCCGCTGGCACTCTTCGCCGCGGGAGGCGCGTTCGTCGTGCTGCGCCCTTCTGCTCCGGCCAGGGCCCCTTCTCCCAACGTGGAGGCGAGCAGCTCGGCCCCCGTGCAGAAGCCCGCCGCCCCCGTCGCGGACAGCATGATCCTGGTGCGGCTCCGCTCGACGCCTTCCGGAGCCACCGTGTTCGATGGTGACGTGCAGCTCGGCACGACTCCCCAGGATCGCCCGTTGCGCCGCAACGAGCTGCACGAGCTCACCTTCCGCCTGGCCAATCACGAAGACGTGAAGCGCAAGCTGGACTTCAGTGGCGTGCCGTCGGATGCGCCGCAGGAAGTGAGCGTGACGCTGGAGCCCGTGAAGTCGGCACCCGTCGAGCCCTCCTCCAGGACCTCGCGCCCCGCCAGGCCGGGCAAGGAAAGGGAGAAGGACGACTCCGTCCCCATCTTCGAGTAGCTCCAGGGTTCACTCGGAGGCGACTCGCGAAGTTCACCCCCTCGAGTGTCGCGGCTGAATCGGGTTCAGGTTAAAGATGCGCCTGATGTCGGCGCGACCTCGCTCCGGCCCCTGACTCGAGGATCACACCATGGCTGAAGTCACCCTGGATCTGCGCGGTAGGCCCAAGGCCGAGGCCTACGCCGAGCTCAAGAAGCACGTCGATGCCGTCCTGGAGGGCATCAACGACGACGTGGCCGGCATGGCCACGATGAGCTGCCTGCTCCACCACGCCTTCGGGCACCTGTGGACCGGCTTCTACCGCGTCGTGGAGCCCGGCAAGCTGCTGCGAGTTGGTCCCTATCAGGGGACCCTCGGGTGCCTGGAGATCCGCTTCGGCAAGGGCGTCTGCGGCACCTCCGCCGCCAAGGGGGAGACCGTCGTCGTCGAGGACGTGCACGCGTTCCCGGGCCACATCACCTGTGACGGCCGCTCGGTCTCGGAGATCGTCGTCCCGGTGTTCGGTCCCAACCGGGAGCTGATCGCCGTGCTCGACATCGACTCCGAGCACAAGGCGACCTTCGACGACGTGGACCGCCGCGCCCTGGAAGAGCTGGTGGGGTGGTTCTCCCGGCGCAAGTAGCCGGGAGAGCGAGTTACCGCTTGGACATCCTCGCCAGGATGTCCTGCTCCAGCCGGTGCACCACCTCGGACAGCGGCAAGGAGCTCGAATCGATCCGCATCGCGTCCTCCGCCGGCTTCAGCGGAGCCACGGCTCGCGATGCATCGTCCTCGTCCCGCTTGATCTGATCCGCCAGGACCTCTTCCAGCGAGCGCTCCACGCCCTTCTGGAAGAGCTCCTCGTACCGGCGCCGGGCCCGGATGTCCGGGTTGGCCTCCAGGAAGAACTTCGCGTCCGCGTCCGGGAACACCACCGTCCCGATGTCGCGGCCCTCCAGGATGGCGCCCTTGGGCGTCTCCAGCGCCAGCCGCCGCTGCAGCGACAGCAGGCCCGCGCGCACCACCGGCCGGCTCGACACCTGCGAGGCCGCCATCGAGTTCTCCGGTGTCCGGATCTCCCCCGACACGTCCTCGCCATCCAGGAACACGTGGTTGTCCTCACCCACCACCTGGAAGGACACGTGTACCCGGGCCAGCAGCTCGCCCAGCTTCACGTCGTCGTCGAACGCGATGCCCTCCCGCCGCGCCTTCAGCGCCACGCAGCGGTAGATGGCTCCGGTGTCCACCAGCGCGAAGCCCAGCCGCCGTGCCAGCACCTTCGACACGGTGGACTTGCCCGCACCCGCCGGGCCGTCGATGGCCACGATGAAGGGACGCTGACTCATGAAGCGAGAACCTCCCTCAACGCCGTCACGCAGCGCGCGTTCTCCTCGCGCGTGCCCACCGAGATGCGCAGCGACGTGGGGTAACCGTTGCCCGCCACCGGCCGCACGATGACGCCCTTGCGCAGCAGCTTCTCGTACAACTCCACCGCCGGCTGCCCGAGGTCCGCCAGCACGAAGTTCGCGTGGCTCTTCGTCAGACGCGCCCCCAGCTTCGGCAGCTCCGCCTCGAAGAAGCGCAGCCCCTCACCGTTGAGCTCGCGCGTGCGCCGCACGTGCTCCACGTCACCCAGCGCCGCCAGCCCGCCCATCTGCGCGGGGATCGTCAGGTTGAACGGCATCCGCGTGCGCTGCAGGTACGCCACCAGCCGCGCGTCCATCACCCCGTACCCCAGCCGGATGCCCGCCAGGCCGTAGATCTTGCTGAATGTGCGCAGCGCCACCACGTTGGGGTGCGCGCGGAAGTACTCCACCGCGCTGAAGTACTCCGGCCAGTCCACGAACTCGAAGTAGGCCTCGTCGTGGACCACCAGCACGTGCTCCGGAACCTTCGCCAGGAAGGCCTCCCACTCCTGGCGGCCGAACGCCGTCCCCGTCGGGTTGTCCGGGTTGGCGATGAAGATCATCCGCGTGCGCGGGTTGATCGCCTTCGCCATCGCCTCCAGATCGTACCGGTGCCCCTCGCGCATGGGCACCTCGGCGAAGGGCCGGCCATGGGCCTGCACGGAGATCCGGTACGCCGGGAACGAGCCCTTGCACAGCAGCACTTCGTCCTCGGGCGTGGTGAAGGTGCGGATGAGCAGCTCGATGAGCTCGTTCGAGCCGCTGCCCAGCACCACCTCCTCGGGCTTCACCCCGAGGTGCTCGGCCAGCCGGCCCACGAGCGTGAAGCTGCTCGCGTCCGGGTACAGATGAACCTTCTGCGCCGCCTCGCGCATGGCCTCGATGGCCTTGGGCGAGGGCCCCAGCGGGTTCTCGTTGGAAGCCAGCTTGATGACCCCCGTGAGACCGTACTCCCGCTCCGTCTCCTCGATGGGTTTGCCCGGAACGTAGGGCTTGAGCGTCTCGATGTAGGGCGGAACGAGCGGTCTCATGCGGATCTGGCTTCCTGGTTGACGGCTAGCGCCCGGAGAACACGCCGAGCGCGCGGAATTTCTGGTACCGGTCCTGGACCAGCTCGTTGCCCGTCAGCTCGGACAGCTCGGACAGGTGCTTGCGGACCGCCTTGGCCAGGTTCTCCGCGGCCTTGGCGTAGTCGCGGTGCGCGCCGCCAGCCGGCTCGGGGATGATCTCGTCGATGACGCTCATCTCCTTGAGATCCCTGGCCGTCAGCTTCAGCGCGTCCGCCGCCTTCTCCGCCTTGGAGGCGTCGCGGTAGAGGATGGACGAGCAGGCCTCGGGCGAGATGACCGAGTAGATGCTGTTCTCCATCATCAGCACCCGGTTGCCCACGCCGATGGCCAGCGCGCCGCCGGAGCCGCCCTCGCCGATCACCGTGGAGACGATGGGCACCTTCAGCCGGCTCATCACCTCCAGGTTGTACGCGATGGCCTCCGCCTGGCCGCGCTCCTCGGCGCCGATGCCCGGGTAGGCGCCCGGCGTGTCCACGAAGGTGAGGATGGGCTTCTCGAAGCGCTCGGCCAGCTCCATCAGCCGCAGCGCCTTGCGGTAGCCCTCGGGGCGCGGCATGCCGAAGTTGCGCGCCATGTTCTCCTTGGTGTTCCTCCCCTTCTGGTGACCAATCAACATCACCACCTGTCCCTCGAAGCGCGCGAAGCCGCCCACGATGGACGGGTCCTCCCCGAAGAGGCGGTCCCCCGCCATCTCGAAGAAGTCCGTGAAGAGGTGCTGGACATAGTCCAGGAAGTACGGCCGGGAGCTGTGGCGCGACAGCTGCACCACCTGCCAGCGCGAGAGATCGCTGAAGATCTCCGTCTGCAGCTTCTTGGCCTTCTTCTCCAGCTTGGAGATCTCCGAGGTGAAATCCACCGAGCCGCTCGCCGAGAGGGCCTTGAGCTCGTCGATCTTCTTCTCCAGCTCGATGAGCGGTCGCTCGAAATCGAGTGGATAGTTGATGCCGTTCGCCATGGCGCCGGACCCCTATCACCTGCCCCCAGGCCTTTACAACGCGCAACCCGTTACGCGGTGCGTAGAATCCCCACTTCTCTCGCCCGTCGGAGTTCCATGCACCGCCTGTTGCTCCTGCTCGCCCTCGTCCTCGCCCTCCCCTCGTCCGCCCAGTCGGCCCGTGCCCTCAACACCGAGGGGTTCCGCCTCTATCAGGAGGGTAAGTACCCCGAAGCACTGGAGAAATTCGAGGCCGCCGCCAGGGCCGACCCCAAGCACGCCCTGGCCCACTACAACGTGGCCGCCACCCTGGGCGTGCTGCGCAAGAGGGGGGAGATCTGCCAGTACTCCGCTCACCGGGAGACGATCCTCGAGCGGTTGAACACCTCCATCCGGTTGGATCCCCGCCGGCTCGCCCGGGCCAAGGAGGACGCGGACCTGGAGCCCATCCGTGACACGGTGGGCTGGCAGCGCCTCCTGGGCCGCTCCCCCGCGAAGCAGCGCGATGTGCCGGAGCTCCTCCGCCGGGTGACCTGGTACTCCCCCGGCGAGGGCGTCTACGGCTCCACCCGGAAGCTCACCTTCTCCGACGGGCAGCGCGTCGTCCTGTGGCGGAGGATCATCGACGACGACGCCAACCCGGGCCGCACCGAGGAGGTGTCCGGGACGTACACCCTCAAGGGGCGCGCCATCACCCTGACCTTCCCGGGAAGGAAGCCCCTTGCTGGGAAGATGACACCCAAGGGGGTGCTGCAATTCGAGGAGCTGGGAACGTTCCTCGACTCACCCTCCGAGTGCGAGGCGTAGGACGGATTCCCCCCGAGGCACTTGGCGACCGAGCCCCCCCTGTCCACCCTCCTCTCCAGGAGGTTGCGGGGGATGGTGCGACTCGAGAATCGGCAGTGGGGGCTGGTCGCGATCGTGGCGGTGACCCCCTTCTTCTTCGCCTTCCTGCTGGCGGCCCGATCGCCGGGCCTCGTCGAGCCCGTGCTCGGAACGGCGATCGGCGGCGCGAGCTGGCTGCTGGCCGCGCTCCTGGGACTGCTCGGCGGTGCCCTGTTCGCGGGCGGATTGAGCACACTGGCGCACTCGCCCGGATTCGCCACCTCGCCGGTCCGCCGTGTGCTCGGGATGACCTTCGCGTCGCTCGTTCCCGTGGGGCTGTGCATCGTCCCCGCGATCTGCCTGCTCCTCGCCGGGCCGGCGCTCGCCCTGCGCCTGGAGCATGGCGCGGCGGTGCTGCCTGGCCGGGAGCAGCGCCACACACCTCGCGAGCTGGCGCAGCGCATTCTCCGGCAGCAGTTGCCCCGGGTGCTCCCGACCCTGCCCCGGGTCAATCCCCGGTGAAGGGAGACACGGGGGGTGAACCCGGGCGGGGCATATACCCTCACCCCGGCCCTCTCCCAGGGGGAGAGGGAGGTCAGGCCGCCTTCGTCTTCGCGGTGGCGCTCAGCGCGTACCAGGCCGTGCGGAAGGCCTTCAGCTCGCGCAGACCCGCTGGGTGACGACCCAGGGCGGGTGCCACCGTCACGGGCAGACCGATCTTCTTCTCGATCGCCTTCGCCGCGTTGAGCTCGTTCTTCCGGCGGTTCTCGCACTTGGGGCAGTCCGCCTTCGGACCCACCCGGTTCACCAGCACGCGCTCCACCTGGAGCTTGCGCTCCTTCAGGTACTCCACCAGCCGCTCCGAGCGCGCCGTCGCCAGCTCCTCACCCCGCGTCACCACCACGAAGCGCGACTCGTTCGGCGAGGCCAGCGCGTCCTCGAAGCGCTTCACGTGCTTGAGGAAGGCGGCCATGTCGTCGGCCAGCTCGCCCAGGCCCTTCGCCTTGTGCTTGGACAGCACGCCGTGCAGCGCCGTGAACCAGGCCTTCGCCGTGTCCGCCAGCTCCACCACGCGCATGGAGCTCACCATGGGCGCCGAGTCCACCACGATCCGCTTGAAGCGCTCCTGCACCAGTGCGTCCGTCAGACACGACATGGCGGCCAGCTCGTCGATGCCCGGAGGCGCCGCGTCCAGCAGGTTGCGGAACAGCAGCAGATCCAACGGCACGTCGTTGCCCGTCTTCGGCGCGCCCTCGAAGGCCTTCTCCGCCTTCTCCTTCCAGCGCTTGCGCAGGTTGTTGAACCAGCCGGCCATGTCGAGCTCGCGCGCGTACAGGCCCTTGGTGCCCTTCACCTGCGTCTCCACGTCCGTCAGCCGGCTCTGCAGCACGTCCGACAGCGAGTGCGCCGGATCCGTGGAGATGAGGAGCACCGGCCCCTCCTTCTCCGTCAGCGTCACCGCCGCGGCGGCCGCGCACGAGCTCTTCCCCACTCCACCCTGGCCCACGAAGAAGATGAGCCGCGTGGGAGGCAGCGGCGGCGCCGCGATGGGCGGCATGGACGGGGCGCGCACCAGGGCCGGCGGGCCCTCGGACGCGGCGAACTCCAGCGACTTCGTCTCCTTGCCGCTCGCCCACTCCTTCGCGAACGGCTTGAGCAGCTCCAGGCCCCGGGGCGCCACCTCGCGCCGGCCCACCAGGTGCACCGGCACGTTCTTGTCCATCGCCTGGTACTTGCGCACGTGTGGCGCCTGAAGCCCGCGGCGACCCAGGCAGGCCGTACAGCCTTCCTTGTCCTCCACCTGGTTCACCACCACCTCGACCACCGGAATGCCGCGCTCGCGCAGCTGCGCGAAGTACATGCGCGTCTGGGCCTCGGGCACCGGCTCCGCCAGCGCCACCAGGTGGAAGGCCAAGCGCGCCGGATCCTTCAGCGCCGCCAGCAGCTTCTCCGCCCGGGCCGCGAACTCCTCGAGGAACGCCAGCTCCTCCGCCGCGACCGGGGCCTTCTTGCCCTTGCCGCCCGCGGCTCGATCCGCCCCCGCCTTCACCAGGCCCAGGAACTTGCGCAGCCCCACCGGCATGTCGAAGAGGCGCAGCGTGTGGCTGGTGGGCGCCGTGTCCACCACCACCCGATCGAACTCACCGCTCTCCAGCAGCTCCAACACGTGCAGGAGCCCCAACAGCTCCTCCAGCCCCGGCGTGGCCTGGCCGTACAGCTTGCCCAGCTCCTCGTCCGACAGATGCGTGCCCTTCATCGCCACCTTCTGCAGCGCGGGCACGTACTTCGCCAGGAAACTCTTGGCCAGCGCGGCGGGCTCCACCTCCATCGCCCACACGCCCCCGTCCGCCTTGCCCTTCACCGCCTTGCCCTTGGCCTTCGTCTCCGGCTTGGGCTCCTTGGCGGCCTCCCCCTCCTCCTCCACCTTCGTCGGCTTTCCCGTCAGCTTCTTCTTCAGGAGATCCGACAACGAGCGCACTGGATCCAACGAGACGAGCAGCACCTTCTCCTTGGGCGCTTCATCCGCGAGCCGCAGCGCGTACGCCGCCGCGAGCGTGGTCTTGCCCACCCCGCCCTTGCCGCCGAAGAAGTGAAGAACTCGCGCGTCGCTCATGAAAACGTGACCTTCCTTGACGCCCCCCGGCGTGGCCGGTCTCCGTTTTTTCGGACAACCTCGGAGAGGGCACACCGGAAGTGTCCCTGGGTAGGGATTTGTAACACCGGGTGCCCCGTGGGTGTGTGTGACCCGCAGGATCGCCCGCAGTGACCCTGTGAGTCAAGCGAAGACGGGGTCTTCGACCTCCCGTTTGCGCAGTGCGTCACGCCTCGCTCTCATGAGCGACATGCGCACGAGCATCCGCTCTCCCGGTATGTAGATGTGAACCGGGAATGCACACCGGAGCCAACTCGGAAGGTCGGCTCCGGTAGGGACTCTTCAGGAGTAGGCAGGAGTCGTGGTGGGACGAGGATTCAGCGGATTTCCGGGGTGTTGCCCAGCGAGGGGCCCGCGTGGCTGGATAAAGCGTTCCCCTCGGAGCCCTTGGAGCCGGGAGCCTGCCCCCGGGCCTCGGCCGCGTAGCGGTTGAGCTTGTTGTAGAGCGTCTTCTCGCTCACGCCGAGGATCTCCGCCGTCCGGGCCTTGTTGTTCCCGTTCCGCTGGAGGCTGCCGAGGATGTACTCGCGCTCCACCGCGTCGAGCGACAGCCCGTAGGGCAGGCGGAAGGTGTGGCGCTCGGGGCTCTTGCCCGCCATGTCGGGGGGCAGGTGCTCGCGCATGATGAGCTCGCCATCGCAGAGGATCACGGCGCGCTCCACGGCGTTGCGCAGCTCGCGGATGTTGCCCGGCCACTCGTGGTTCTTGAGGATCTCCATCGCGTCCGGGTGCACGCCCGTCACGCGCTTGGCCGAGTCCCCGCGGAACTTCTCCACGAAGTACTGCACCAGGATGGGCACGTCCTCGCGCCGCTCGCGCAGGGGCGGCAGGTGCACCTGGAAGACGTTGAGGCGGAAGTAGAGATCCTCGCGGAAGCGCTTGGCCTCGATCTCCTTGCGCAGATCGCGGTTGGTGGCGCACAGCACGCGCACGTCCACCTCGAGCTCCACCTTGCCGCCCAGACGCCGCAGCTTGCTCTCCTCCAGCACGCGCAGGAGCTTGGCCTGGAGCTCGATGGGAATCTCACCCAGCTCGTCCAGGAAGAGCGTGCCGCCGTGGGCGAGCTCGAAGACGCCGGGCCGGCGCTGATCCGCGCCGGTGAAGGCGCCCTTCTCGTGGCCGAAGATCTCCGACTCGATCAGCGTGGCCGGGATGGAGGCGCAGTTGATGGCGATGAAGGGCTTGTCGCGGCGCTGCGACAGGTTGTGGATGGCGCGCGCCACCACCTCCTTGCCCGTACCGGACTCACCGGTGATGGCCACGCTCGCCTTGGAGGGGGCCACCTTCTCGATGAGCTCGAACACCTTGCGCATGGCCGAGGACTGGCCGATGAAGTCCGAGGAGCCGAGCTGCTTGAGGCGCCGGCGCAGCCCCTGCACCTCGCGCATGGTCTCCTTCTTCTCCAGCGCCCGGTCGATGCAGACCTTCAACCGCGCGGTGTCGAGCGGCTTGACGATGAAGTCATAGGCGCCCTCGCGGATCGCCTCCACCGCGCCATCGATGGTCCCATGGCCCGTGAGGAACACCACCGGACAATCCGGCAACTCGTCACGCAGTGCCCGCAGGAGACCCAGACCATCCGTCTCCGGCATGGCCAGGTCGGACAGGACCACGTCCGGCCGGAACTCGCCGGCCTTGCGCAGGGCGTCGTGCGCATCGAACGCGGTCTCCACCTTGTGGCCCCAGGCGGTCAACATCTCCGCCAGCGCTTCGCAAGTATCGCGCTCGTCGTCCACGGTCAGAATTCGCGCGCTGCCCACGTGAGAACCTCCAGACTTCAGACACTTCGGGTAGGGAAAGGGTTCCGAAAGCCGCTCGCCCACTCAGACGAGCGGAAAGGACAACCGGCACGTGCCGGCACGCATCAGCAACTCCACGCCGAGCTGCCCACACCGCAACTCCAGCGCCGCCGCCGCTTCCGGGACGGTCTCCGCCGGAGAGGAGGTGGCATCCACCACCTCGAGCACCGCTCGCGAGCCCTCGGCCCGCACCGCCACGGTCACCTCGGCGCCCTGCTCCGAGCGGCCGTAGGCCCTCATCAGGGACTGCACCACCAGGAAGCCCAGCTCGCCGGTGTCCGACAGACGGGCCCGCACTCCGGGGGCAATCGTCTGACGCACCTGCAGGCGCCGCTTGCGGCCCTCGTGCGCCAGCACCTCCATGGCGCGCGTCACGGTCTCGGACAGCTCCGCCTCGCCGGGCGTGCCCGGGCGGCTCACGATGAACTCGGCGAAGCGCCGCATGATGCCGTCCACGCGCTGGATCTGATCGCGCATGGCCTTGAGGTTCTTCTCCTGCGAGGGCGGCACCTGCCCCGTCTCGCCCTTCAGCTTCTCCGTCAGCACCTCCAGGTGGATGGAGAGCGCGTTCAAGGGGTTGCGCACGTCGTGAAGCAGGCTGTCCATCAGCGTGGGAACCGCGCCATAACGCGCGGCGTCCACTACCGGATCCGCCCCTTCACGCAGTGGGGGCGCACTGCTGCTCGCAGCCGTGGAGTTGATCACAAATGCTCCTAGAGGTTTGACCGGCGCCCTTCATTCCCGCCGCCCTGTCGCTGCGAGGATTTAGGGAGCCCTGTAGGTACCGTCAACCCTGGGGCGGTAATTCTTGCTGGCTGCGAGGAATTCCCACAGCGAAGCGTCTTCCATCGGGCGCATCAGGTGTTCCCGAGATGACGCTTCACTTGTACTGGAGAACGAGTCCACGCGCGTTTCGTGAACCCGCCAACAGTGCTTCACGGAAGCATGTGATCGAAATGGGGCTCAGCGCTCGGCCGGCTGCTCTTCCGGACCCGGTCCCACCAGCTCGATGTCCAACCGCGCCGCGAACTCGAAGATGCGCGGATCACGATAGAACTCGCCGTAGACGATGCGGCGCACGCCCGCGTTCGCGATCAGCTTGAAGCACGGCCAGCAGGGGCTGGCGGTGGTGTAGAGCGTGGTGGGCTTGTCGCGCTCGCTGTCGATCCGCACGCCGTTCTTGGCCGCCTGGATGATGGCGTTGGCCTCGGCGTGGACGGTGGCCACGCAGTGTCCGTTCTCCATCATGTGGCCCACGTCGCTGCAGTGGGGCAGGCCGCGGATGGAGCCGTTGTAGCCGGTGGAGAGGATGGTCCTGTCGCGCACCAGGAGCGCGCCCACGTGCTTCCTGTCGCACGTGGCGCGGCTGGCCACCTGACGCGCGATGTCCATGAAGTACTGATCCCAGGAGCTCCGGTTGCTCATACGTACCTCCCCTCCCCGGGATGTACCGTGAGAGGGACCGCTGTCGAGTTTCCAGCCGGAGGCGCCCGGGGAGCGCGCGGCTAGCGGCTGGCCGTCTGAGAGCCGTCCGTGGCCGGGCCCGCTCCGGCGGTGCCGCCGAGCAGCCGGGCGAACCCCTTCTGCTGGAGGAACTGGCGCACCTTGCCGCTGGGCGCGGCGAAGGTCTCTCCGGGCATGGGCACGTCGAAGCTGTAGTTCTGCTCGGCCACGGCGAAGCCCACCTTGGCGGTGCGATAGCCCTCGACGATGGCGAGCAGCTTGCCCGTCTCGAGGCTGAAGATGCCGCCACCGGAGGCGCCGTAACCGATGGGCGCGTCCGTCTTCACCATGCGCGGCTTCTTGCTCTCCTTGTCCCACTCCACCTGGGACAGCATGCCGCCGGAGAGCGACAGGGCCCGGCCGAAGGGCGAGGCGGCCACCACCACGTCATCGCCCAGCTCCAGCTCCGAGTCCGCGGCGAGCTGCGCGGGCGCGAGCGGCAGGCCGGGCACCTTCAAGAGCGCCAGGTCCATGTCCGGGACCGAGCCCGTGGCCACCACCTGCGCCCCGTACTCCGTGGAGTCGGCGCGATCATCCACGATGACGACGAGGCTCGGGTCCTTCAGCTCGGCCATCTCCACCGCGTGCGCGTTGGTGAGCACGTAGCTGACGAGCCCCCCGGCGGTCTTCTCGTTACCGATGACCACGCCCGAGGCGGTGCGCTTCGCCTTGCCACCCTCGATGACGGCGAGCCGGACGTTGTGCGGGAGGATCCGCTGCACCTGTTCCTTGCGCGAGAGCCGCGGCGTAGGGGCGCCCACCTGCTGCATCACCACCGGCGCACTGCCGGCTCCGCCGGTGCCCGGACTCTCCGGGACGACCTGCGAGTTCGGCGCGGCGGCACAGGACAGCATGGCGAAGAGAGCGGGCAGGCCCAGGGAGAAACGGATCATCGACGCTCCGAAGCGAGGAAGAGGAAGGGGAACGGAAACCCTCAACTTCTATTGAGTTCCCATCTTCCACTTGCGATGCATTTTCGGAAAGCACCACACCTGGAGGGCCCTCGCTCGCTCGTCCGCCCTCGCGGGCTCAGCCGTAGCGCTTCTTCATGAGGAAGAGGATGGCGTCCTTGGCGCAGTGCTCGCAGTAGCCGTAGCGCTCGTGCATCGTCTTCAAGGTGCTCTCCACCTGGCTCTGCTCGCGCGAGGACAGCGTGGCGCGCTCCTCGGAGAGGTACTTGAGGACGTTCTCCTTGTTGCGGCGCAGCACCCGCTTGCGCTCCTCGAAGTAGTGGTCGCGCAGGCGGCGGAACATGTCCGGGAAGATGCGCGGGTAGTCCATCTCCGCGTCCGGATTGTCCAGCTTGTGCGCGCCGATCTGCGAGATGAGCCCGCGGCGGAACTCACCCGGATCCTCGCCCCGCGGCATGACGATGGCCTCCATCTCCGCCATGCGCTGCTCGTCCGGGCGCTCCATGGCGCCGGTGATCCGGTTGCGGATCTTCTCGCCCTTCACCCAGTGGCTCACGTTGTAGACGTAGCGCTCCACCAGCTCGCGGTACTGGCCCTCGGAGACGAGCCCCATGGACTCACGCACCTCCTCGTCCACCCGGTCGAGGTACTCGGCCTCCACCGCGCGCACGAACTCCTCGTGATCGTGGTAGCCGTCCACCACCTCCTGCAGGAGGAACTCGTAGACGCTCTTGTCCTTGCAGATGGCCTCGAGCTCCTCGAGCACCGCCAGGGCGTTGAGGCACTTGTAGTCGGGGTTCTGCGCGGCGTTGAAGAGCGCCGTCTTGATCTCCCGGGCGCTGGCGCCGCTGCGGCCCTCGTAGTTGGGGTAGGCGTCGGACTCCTCGTACATGTCCGTGCGCAGCTTCCGCAGCTCCTTGCCGTGGGAGAGGCTGAGCCGATCCGGCACCACGCCCTCCTCGTACAGGTGCATCTTCTCCACCGGCGTCACCTGATCCACGAGCTCCTTCACCTCGGGCGGGTAGCGGTCGGGGATGGGCTTCTTGAGGCGCGTGAGCACGGCCCACATCGCGGCCACCTCGGTGGCGTGCGGGGCCACGTGCTTGCCCACGGTGGTGGGGGTGATCTGCGCGTCGTAGATCTCCTGCTCCACCTTGTAGCGGCGCAGGTAGGGCACGCGCACCAGCTCGATGCGGCCCTTGAAGGAGGCGAAGTCCGGCAGCTCCTTGAAGGCGCCCAGGTGCTTCTCGTTGGACGAGGCGATGAGCACCTCGTCGAGCTGCAGCACGAAGTGCTCGAGGGGCACCTGTGACGTCTCGCTGAAGCCCAGCAGGTACTTGAAGGCCTCCAGCGGGCGCTTGAGCAGATCCGAGTACTCGATGATACCGCGGTTGGCGTGCACCAGCGGGCCATGGGGCTCGAAGAGGGCCACGTTCTGGAGCGAGGGCGGCATGTTGAGGAGCTGCGCCCGGTCCGCCGTCACCTGCTGGTACATGGCGTCCACGCTCATCTGCGGCTCCACCGTCACCGAGCCCACCTGGTAGCGGCGCGAGATGTAGAAGCGCTCCACGCGCACGTGGCGCAGCACCTGGAGGTAGTCGCCCTTGTAGTTGGCCAGGAGCGCCGTGTAGATGCTGCGGCACTTGTGGCACATCTCTCCGTGCAGCACGTAGTCGGAGAGGACGAAGTCACCGTCCCCCTGCCCGTCCCCGTTGCCCAGGCCCTTCTTCTTCAGCGCCCCCTCGAGCAGACGCTGGCGCTCGGCGGGAGGAATCACGAAGAGCGGGTGATCCCGCAGCTCGCAGGGGATGCGCACGTCGATGGACTCGGCGTCCAGGTGCGCGTAGGAGGACAGCTCTCCGCCCGCCGCCGCCGTCGCCGCCGCCGTCGCCGCGCGCTCGCCACCGAAGCCGATGGAGCCCTTGACGAGCTTCTCCGAGGGGAAGATCCAGCTGATGCGGTAGAGGGCCCCCTGGGGCTGGCGCGAGTAGTCCTCCATGCCGGCCTTGAGCGCGTTGACCAGGGTCGACTTCGCGCTGCCGTTGGGACCGTGCAGCATGATGAGCTTGTTGATGCGGCCGGCGCGCGTGAAGTTGCCGAGCAGCCGGTAGATGGCGTTCTGCACCTCCTCCTGGCCCGCGACCCCGACCCGGCCATCCCGGTCGGTGGCGGGCACGTCGAAGACCTTGAAGCGACGCAGCTTCCCGGTGGGGTGAGGCACCGTCTCCGTCCCGAAGTGGTCCATCACGTCGCGCAGGTACTGGGCGGCGTTGCGCGACTGCCCCCGTGGATCCCCCATGAAGAGCGTGAGGTACTCCTCGAAGGAGAGGATGGAGCGATTCTTGACGAAGTCGTCGGACACCTGGGCGCCCACTTCCTGCAGGTATCGCTTGGCTTCCACGGGATGACTCCTCTGTGCTGTAGTTCAGGAACCCACTAACCACGCCGGCCAGCCGCCGCCATGCACACGCAACACGCGGCCCCCCGGAACTTTCCCCTCGGGGAGCGGGATGTCCAGGGCCCTCGTTTCCGTTGTGTCGTTGGCAGTGCTCTCCGCACACACGAGGGTGCCGCTCCCCCTGCTGCCAGCCGGGTTCGACGCGGTCGTGGAGGCAGGATACACCCGGAGTGCGGGCCCTCGCCATGCGTCCAGGCCCACTGGCTCCTACACGGCCGGGAGCCGTGCCTTCCCACCCTCGGCGATCCGCTGGCTGGACGCCCCCGGGGCGGACCTGCGCCAGCCGCTGATCGTGCTGGACACCTACTCGCGCTCGCGACCCCAGTGAACTTGAACTAACCTCCCGGGACCCTGGTCGAGGTAGGCCCCGGTCGCCTCGAGCCCCACTTCGCTCGGAGTCCACGCAAGATGCACAAGGATCCCATCATCGGCATCGACCTCGGCACGACCAACTCGTGCGCCGCGATCGTCGAGGACGGTGGGAACGTGAAGCTCATCCCCTACAAGGGCGGCGAGTACACCATCCCCTCCATCTTCGCGATCGACGACAAGGGCAACGAGCTGATCGGCTACGAGGCCAAGCGCCAGTGGCAGCTCAACCCGAAGAACACCATCTACGGCGCCAAGCGGCTGGTGGGGCGGCCCTTCCAGAGCGACATCGTCGAGGCGATGAAGAAGGTCGTGGCGTACTCGGTGCGCCCCGGCAAGAAGAACGACGTCGTCCTGGATGTGGGCAAGAAGGAGTTCACCCTCCAGGAGATCAGCGCCAAGATCCTCAACAAGATCCGCGACGTCGCCGCCAACTACCTGAAGACGCCCATCAAGCGCGCGGTGGTGACGGTGCCGGCGTACTTCAACGACCGGCAGCGCCAGACGGTCAAGGAGGCTGGCAAGCTCATCGACCTCGAGGTGGTGCGCATCATCAACGAGCCCACCGCGGCGGCGCTCGCCTATGGAGCGGGCAAGGGCGTCAACAAGAAGGTGCTCGTCTACGACCTGGGCGGCGGCACCTTCGACGTGTCCATCATCGCGATCCGCGACCGCGTCTTCGAGGTGAAGGCCACCGGCGGTGACGTCTTCCTGGGCGGTATCGACTTCGACAACGCCATCATCCACCACGTCCTCAAGGACTTCGCCGCCAAGACGGGCATCGACCTGGCCACGGATCCGGTGGCCATGCAGCGCATCAAGGACCTCGCCGAGCGCACGAAGATCGATCTGTCGGCGCGCGACGACGTGCAGTTCAACATCCCCTTCATCACGATGACGGCGCAGGGCCAGCCGCTGAACATCGAGATGAAGTTCACGCGCAAGATGCTGCAGCAGCTCACCAACCACCTGGTGGACCGGACGCTGCAGATGGTGGCGCGGGTGCTGGTGGACTCGGGGCTGAGCACCAAGGACATCGACGAGGTGCTGCTGGTGGGCGGGCAGACGCGCATGCCAATCGTCCAGGACCGGTTGACGAAGTTCTTCGGCAAGACGCCGAGCAAGGGCGTGCACCCGGACGAGGCGGTGGCGGTGGGCGCGGCGCTGTACGCGAAGTCCCTGGAGGACAACTCGAGCCTGCGGCTGCAGCTGCTGGACGTGATCCCGATGGCCATCGGCCTGGAGCGCGCGGGCGGGGCGTTCCACACGGTGTTCCCGCGCAACGCGCCAATCCCCAACGCCCGGCAGCTGGTGGCGACCACGAGCATGGACAACCAGACCGAGCTGGCCATGCGCATCTACCAGGGCGACCACGAGCAGGTGGTGAAGAACGATCTGCTGGGCGAGTTCACGTTCTCGGGGATCCGCCCGGCCCGAGCGGGCTCGGTGCAGGTGGAGATCACCTTCGACGTGAACGTGGAAGGCATCCTCACCATGCGCGCCAGGGATCCGGCCACCGGCCGGGAGATGAACACCACGGTCCGCGTGAGCAGCTGACCTTTACTTCCCCTCTCCCGCCGGGAGAGGGACGGGGTGAGGGGACGTGCTCATCTGGTTCCAGATCCGTGTGAGCACGGCCTCGGTCTCCTGCAGCACCTCCCGATTGGAAAACCGCAACACCGTGAGGCCGTGCGCCTCCAGGAACTCCGTGCGCGCCGCATCTCGGGCCTGTTGCTCGGGCCGCGCATGGCCGTCCCCGTCCAGTTCGAGGGCCAGCTTCGCCTCGTGTGCGTAGAAGTCGAGGATGTAGGGGCCGAACTGATGCTGGCGCCGGAACTTCACGCCCATGAGTTGACGGGCCCTCAGCAGCCTCCACAGCAGGGACTCCGCATCCGTGGTGTTCGCCCGGAGCCGCCGACACAGATCGAGCAACCCGAGTTGACTCAGTTCACCGTGTGACGCGCGATGCACGTACCCTCACCCCGACCCTCTCCCGAGGGGAGAGGGAGAGGTGCGTACCACGGACCGGGAGATTACCCCCTGAAATGAAAAACCCCCGTGCCTCGGCGGGCAACGGGGGTTTCCCCTGTGGAAGATGAAGTGGGCCTCTACGCCGACTTCTTTTCCTTCTCCATCACCAACTGGGGCGGCTCGTGCTTGGTCACCACCGTCTCGGTGATCTTGCACTCCTTCACCCCATCCCGGTACGGGACGTCGTACATGATGTCCAGCATCGCGTCCTCCAGGATCGCACGCAGTCCGCGCGCTCCCGAGTTGCGACGCATCGCCTCCCGCGCGATCGCCTTCAGCGCTTCCTTCGTGAAGGTCAGCTTCACCTTCTCCATCTCGAAGAGCTTCTGGTACTGCTTGATCAGCGCGTTCTTCGGCTGCGTGAGGATCGTGATCAGATCCTCTTCCTTCAGATCGTTCAGCGTCGCCACCACCGGCAGACGCCCGATGAACTCGGGAATCATCCCGAACTTCATCAGATCCTCCGGCTCCACCATGGCCAGCAGCTCGCCCACGCTCCGGTCTTCCCGGTGGGTGATCTTCGCCCCGAACCCCAGGCCCTTCTCGCCCACACGGCGCTTGATCACCCCGTCGATGCCGTGGAACGCGCCGCCGCAGATGAACAGGATGTTCGTCGTATCAACCTGCACGTACTCCTGCTGGTTGTACTTCTTCCCGCCCCTCGGCGTGACGTTGGCCCGCGTGCCCTCGATGATCTTCAGGAGCGCCTGCTGCACGCCCTCGCCGCCCACGTCTCGCGTGGCGCTCGGCGTGTCACCCTTGCGCGCGATCTTGTCGATCTCGTCGATGTAGACGATGCCCCGCGCCGCCTTCTCCACGTCGTAGTCGGCGTTGTGGAGCAGGTTCTGGATGATGTTCTCCACGTCCTCACCCACGTAGCCGGCCTCGGTGAGGCTGGTGGCGTCCGCGATGGTGAAGGGGACGTTGAGGAAGCGCGCCAGCGACTGCGCCAGCAGCGTCTTGCCACTTCCCGTGGGGCCCACGAGCAGGATGTTGCTCTTGCTCAGCTCCACGTCCTCCGAGCCCGAGGGCTTCATCCCCGGGCGCGGCCGTGTCGTCGGCTTCTTCTGGTAGATGCGCTTGTAATGGTTGTAGACCGCGACCGACAGGACCTTCTTCGCCTGGTCCTGGCCGATCACATAGTCATCGAGGAACGCCTTGATCTCCATCGGCGTCGGCAAGCTCACCTGCGGCTTGCCTTCCTCTCGCTCGTTCTCGTCCGCGATGATGTCGTTGCAGAGCTTGATGCACTCATCGCAGATGTAGACCGTGGGGCCCGCGATGAGTTTGCGGACCTCGCGCTGCGACTTGCCGCAGAACGAGCAGGACAGGTTGACGTGGTGCTCCTTCTTCACTGCCGCCTCCGAGTTCACCGACCCCGGTTCCCCGGAGCCTATCAGCCGACACCACCACACCCAAGTCGTTTGGCTGCCCACGTCTCGAACAGCCTTCCGCCAAAATATAGGCCCCGGTTGAATCCACAGGAAGCCCATCCCGAATGTGTCGTCCAACGGGCTGTGCACCGTCGGACGGGGTCAGCGTTGAGTAACACTCGTTCAGGCGTCATTCACGCCCGAAGCGAGCTCCTCCAGATCCTGGGCGAGGGCGCCCGCCCGCTCGGCGATGGCATGGGGAACCCGGCGGCACCCGGACACCTCGGCGGCCAGCTTACGGGCCATCTGGGCCAGCTTGCGCACCTGGAAGCTCTCCGGAGGGGGCTCCGGCGGCGGCCGGGGGAAGCGCTCCACGATCTCCTTCTTGAGCTCGTTCGGCGGCTTCTCGGGGTCCCAGATACTGTCACGCAGTGAACGATACTCCTGCGGCGAGAGCTGGCCACGCTCCTCGGCGTCCGCCAGGACCTCGATGACCTCGAAGGCCGGGGCCTTCTGGGGGAAGTCCGGCTGGGCCACATCCTCGGCGGGCTCGTGCTTGGCCAGGAAGCTGAACGAGCGCGTCAGCTTCAGGGCCGTCTGCTTCTTGATGTGGAGCTCCTTGAGGCAGTAGGCCTCGAAGGAGGCGTAGCCCCAGGGCTCCCAGAGGTTCTCGTCCCGCACCTGGACGAGCAGCTTGCCCAGCTCGGCCCAGGTGGACTTGAAGCGCTTGGCCGCCACCAGGACGGTGTGGCGGAAGGTGCCCGGGGGCACGGACGCGGCCTTCTTCTCGATGTCGACTTCTGCAGCGGTCACCATGCCCCCTGTATCGGGCAGGAAAACCGAGGGGGCAAAAAAGCGGCCCGCTGCCCCCCAACATCCTCCGCCTATTTCCTACCGATGGTGAACGCGAGGTTCACCGTGGCGCGCTCCCCCGTGTAGGGCTTGAAGGGCCACTTCTTCATCTCGCTCAGCAGGCAGTCGAAGAGCGGGCCCTTCTTGAGCTGCGGGTGGTCCACCCAGAGCTGCGCCACCCGGCCATCGTTGCCGATGGTGAACTCGAGCGGCACCTTGGCGGCGAACCCTGGACGGCGCTCGGCCTCTTCCTTGAAGCAGTGGTAGAGCGTGCTCTGGGACTTCTTCACCACCCGGTTGATGGCCGCCTGATCGTAGTTGACCTCCGTCGACAGGCCGTCCGCGTCCGTGGTCACCCTGCCCGTCGGACGCCCTCCCGAGGGACGGCGATCCGGCTTCTGCGACAGCGAGGCCGAGGCCACCTTCTCCGTCTTCCCGGTCTTGTCCGGCGGCGTCTCGGTGGGCTTGCTGGGGAGCTTCTCCGGCTTCGGTCCGCCCGGGTAGTCGAACAGTTCCTCGGGCACGGAGCGCTTCGCCACGGTGATGACGGGCGGGTCCACCTGGATGGCGAGCTCCCCGCGATCCACGCTCGGCAGGTACACGACCGAATAGCGCGCGATCTGCCACGCGCCCAGCCCCAGCCCTCCGAGCACCACCGCCGCCACGCCGCCGGTGATGAGTCGCGCGCGGTTGCGCCGGGCCCGCGCGGCCCGGGCCTCGGCCTCCACCCGCAGCTTCACCGCCGCCTTGGAGACGTGGAGCTTGAAGGCGTCCAGGTCCTTGAGCTTGCGGAAGCCGCTCGGGCCCGAGGCGGACACGTCCGTCTCACCGGTCAGCTCCCCGGTGTACAGCTTCTCCACCACCTGGTGCCCGGTCAGGGGTCCGAGGACGAGGTCCCCCTGACGGTAAAGCCACTGGGAATCGAGCTGCGCCCTCTCGAGGTCATGGAGATCTTGTGCGGCCGACATGGGCCGGGAAGTATCCCAGGCCACACGGGCCACTACAACGCCCCTCAACCCCCCACCCTCCGTGAAAAGAACCCCCGCCACCCTGTGGATCTGGTACCGCGGCACCCGCTTCATCGGTTTCCAGCGCCAGCCAGGCGGCCTTACCGTGCAGGAGGCCCTCGAGGACTCCATGCGCAGGGCCGGGGTCCCCTACCCCATCATGCCCGCCGGCCGCACCGACCGCGGCGTCCACGCGCGCATGCAGGTGGTGAGTGTCCGGCTTCCTCCCTGCTACACCCCGGAGATGCTCGCCGAGCGGCTCCCCCCACAGCTCCCGCCGGATCTCGGGCTGTGCGTGGCCAGGCGTGCTCCCGATGGTTTCCACTCCCAATGGAGCGCCGTCGGCAAGGAGTACCGCTACCGCGTCCAGCTCGGCGGCACCCCGTCCGAGGCGTGGCGGCCCTTCGTGATGGAGCCCTCGCGCGAGCCCCGGTTGGAGGGCGCGGTGCTGAAGCCGGAGCGGATCTCGGAGTTGCTCGGCGCCATGGTGGGCCGCCGCGACTTCTACGCCTTCCACGAGCACTCCAGTCAGCGCAAGCCGCGCACGCTGGAGTCGGCCACCCTGCACGAGCTGGGGGGCGGTCTCTTCGAGTTCCGGCTTCGGGGAGATGGCTTCGGCCGCTACCAGGTCCGCTACCTGGTGGGCTCCACGCTGCTCACCGCCTCGGGCGCCCTCTCCGAGGAGCGCTTCCGCGCCGCGCTCGACTCGGGCACCACCATCCCCGGCCTCAAGGCCCCCGCCCAGGGGCTCCTGCTCTGGGAGGTGCACTACCCGTCCGACAAGGAGCCCTTCCCGCCCGAGGAGCGGGCCCTCGCCCCGGGTCTCCCCTCGGCGCCCCCCTTCCGCCTCCCGGCCGAAGCGGACGCCCAGGCCGCCTAGTCGACCAGCCGCTCCTCGTACTTCGTCAGCAGATCCGAGATCGCCTCCCGGAGGTACTCGCTCTGGCGGATCCTCGTCGACCGCGACAGCTCCTTGAGCGCATCCAGCTTCTCGCGGTTGAGACGGAACACCACCGAGGTGAGACGAGGATTCATGTCCATGTGCGTTGTCTCCTACAGGTGCGCACAACGTCTCACAGACGCATCGGATCGCAAGAAAATCATCAGACCCGTTGGATCACCCGTGGATCAGAAACGGATCACAGGCCCCAGCGCACGCCGGTGCACAGCTCTACGTCCAATCGGAGTCCGGATCCAAATCCCAGCTGCGCGCCCAGCCCTCCGTAGAGGGAAATGCGCTCCGTCAGGGTGCGCCGGGCCCCCAGGCTCAACCGCGGACCCGCCCAGAAGCCCGGTCGGACGTGCACCCCGGCGCCCACCTCCGTGTAGCTGCGCCACACGTCCGTGATCTCGAAGACGCTCCTCCAGCCCCCGTGCGCCGACAGGCTGAAGCCCGGCGCTCCTCCTCCCACTCGCCCCAGCAGGAAGAGCTCGTCCTCCTCGTATCCCACCGGGATGCTGCCCCCGAGCTCCAGCAGGCCGCTGAGTCCCCGATTCAGTTCCGTGCCCTGGAAGCCCTCCGTGTGCGTCAGCACCGGTCCGGCCTGCAGCGCCGGTGTCCGGAGCGGCCGGCGTGGAATGATCCAGGTCTCCGCCAGGGCCAGCGTGGGGAGTATCGCGAACAGGAGCGATAGCGGGAGGTGGCGCATGGGAAGAACCCGGGGGCGACAGACCCTCACCCCGACCCTCTCCCGGGGGGGAGAGGGAGGGTTGATCAGCTCACCACGGGAAGCGGGTGGCTGTCCGCCGCCGGGCGCTGGATTCCCGCCGCGTCGTTCATCCGTCCCGAACGGAATGGCTCGAGATCCAGGGCCACGAACTTGAACCCCAGCGCCTTCAGCGCCGCGTCCACCTCGCGCCTCACCTCCGCCGACAGGAAGCGCTCGTACTCGTCCGCCGACAGCTCGATGCGCGCGATCTCCTGGTGGTACCTCACCCGGAACTGACGGAAGCCCCTCTTGCGCAGCTCCGACTCCGCCCCCGCGATCTGGAACAGGCGCTCCCTCGTCACCGACGTCCCGTAGGGGATCCGCGACGCCAGGCACGCCATCTGCGGCTTGTCCCACGTGGGCAGCCCCAGCGCGTGGCTCCACGCCCGGATCTCCTCCTTCGTCAGCCCCGCCTTCGCCAGCGGCGACTGCACCGCGTGCTCCTTCGCCGCCTGGTGCCCCGGCCGGTGATCCTTGAAGTCGTCCGCGTTGAAGCCGTCCAGCACCACCTCCAGCCCCAGCTCCTTCCGCTTCGCCTCGCAGAGGTCGTACAGCTCCGTCTTGCAGAAGTAGCAGCGGTTCGTCGGGTTGGCCGCGTAGCTCGGGTTGGCCAGCTCGTCGCTCGACACCACCACGTGCCGCGCCCCCATCCGCGCCGCCAGCTCCCGAGCCTCCCGCTCCTCCTCCGGCGCCACCGACGCCGACAGCGCCGTCAGCGCCAACGCCCGCTCCCCCAGCTCCTCCACCGCGATCTTCAGGACGAACGTGGAGTCCACCCCTCCCGAGAACGCCACCAGCGCCGAACCGTGCGCGCGCAACGCCGCACGCATCGCCTCCAGCTTGGGACGGGAGGAGTCACACAGGGCCTGGATCCGCTCGGGCGTCAGCATGGGGGCACCTCTATAAACGAAGAACCCCCGGGTTGCTCATGCAACCTGGGGGTCCGACCCTCCCTCGAAAGGAAGAGGCAAGCCCGGCTAGCGGGCCTTGCGCTTGGTCGCCGCCGCCTTCTTGGCCGGCTTGGCCACCCGGGCCGCCCGCGCCGCCGGACGCGCCTTGGCACCCTTGCCCGCCTTGGCCGCCGTCTTCGCCGCCTTGGCCGGCTTCGCCGACGACACCCGCGTCACCGGCGTCTTCGTGGGCGGCTGCGCCTTCATCTTCTTGCCCGTGATGATCTTCAGCTCCTCGGACGTCACGTACCCGAGGTCCAGCAGCGACTGGAAGATCTTCCCCGCCCCCTCCTCCACGCTCTCCTGATCCGAGTGGATCACCACCTCGGCCGAGGCCGGCGGCTCATACGGCTCGGTGATGCCGATGAAGTTGGGGATCTCCCCGCTCAGCGCCTTCTTGTAGCGCCCCGTGCTGTCCCGCTCGATGAGCTTCTCGGTCGGGCAGTCCACGTACACCTCGATGTAACGGCCGATCGTCCGGCGATTCTCCTCACGGGCCGCCTTGTAGGGGCTCACGCAGGGAACCAGCACCGCCACGTTGTTGCGCGTGAGCAGACCCGCCACGAAACCCAGCCGGCGCACGAGCGTATTGCGCTCGTCCTTGCTGTCTCCCATGCCCTGCCACAGAGCACCCTCGAGCTCGTTCTCATCGAGGATTTCCACGTTGCGATCGACCTGCCGGAGCCGGGCCGCGATGTAGGCAGCCATCGTACTCTTGCCGGTACCGGACATGCCGGTCAGCCAAACGGTAAAACCAGTCATCTGCGCCATACGGGTCCCAAACTCCCTGCGCCTTCCGGGGGCTTCAACTCCGTGCCCCCCAAGAGCGCGGCAGATCAAAAGTCGGGGGCGTTATAGACGAAAATCACGTCGTTTGACAATTCGTGCCCACCTTTCCGCAGGTAGGGGGGACAGGCGGCCAGGTGCCCGTCTTCTCAAGGGATTTCCAAGGGTTGGATGATTCAAGAACCCCGCGAAACGCGAAATCCCCTGAATTCTCCACGTTCCCACCAGAAAATTCTCGTATCCCTGACACACCCGGAGTGGACAGCCATCACGAGGTAGGAAACGCCGGGAAGCAGCGGATGTCCGTCCGGTGCCGCCTGATGGCGGTCCTCGTCGGAGAAATCCGCACTGCTGTCCACATGCGAGTGGAACACACACGCCACGTGCTCGCCGCGGGATTCGGCCTCCAGCAGGACGGCGAGCCACTCGCGCGGCTCGAAGGCGTAGGCGGTCCTGGGCGTGGCATGAGCGTTGCCCAAGGGGCGGACCCGCCAGGGGCCCTCCCGTCCCGCGCGCAGCAGCACCCCACAGCCTTCCCGCGGATAGGACGACTCCAGGTGTCGGGCGACCTCCGAGAGATCTTCTGGCAGCGCGGGGCTCACCCGTGCCCCTACCCTCCGGCGATGGCGGGGATCAGGGTGATGCGGTCTCCGTCCGCCACCGGCGTGGCCAGCTCCCCGAGGAACCGGATGTCCTCGTCATTGAGGAACACGTTGACGTAGCGCCGCACCGCGCCCTTGTCGTCGAGCACGCGCGCGCCGATCCCCGGGTGCGCCTTCTCCAGGTTGATCAGCACCTCGCCCACCGTGGCGCCCGCGACGCGGACCTCGCCCTTGTTCCCCGTGAAGCTCCTCAGGGACGTGGGAATTCGAACCGTGGCCATGGCACGTGACCCTCGCCGAGCCCCCGTTGGCCGTCAACCCGGCCCGGCGAAAAGCCGCACGCCGCCCACACCGACCGAATATCTTCCCGCCCCGCTCCGTCGTCCCTCACACCCGCGCACCCGCTCCGGAGCCCCTACCCTTCCCCCTGAGGACCCATGAGACACGCGCTCGCATTGATCACCTTCGCCCTCCTGGCCACCGGTTGCCCCAAGAAGACCGGGGAGAGCCCCAACCCGCCGGCGGACAACCCCTCCTACCGTGATGCCGGACAGACCGGCTCGACCGGGGCCGCCCTCTCCGGCGCAACGCCCACCAACCCGGGCACCGCCGACTCGGGCACCGCCGACTCGGGCACCCAGGCCCAGGGCGGCAACCGCGCGGCGGTGGAGGCCTGCGTGGACCGCTGGCTCCAGGAGCGCAAGCTCGACACCTACGGCCACCCCGAGGGCACCATGTACGCGGGCGGCACCCCGCTCTTCAACGAGGCCACCGGCGAGAGCCGCGACCGGCTCGAGTACGTCTTCTCGCGTCAGCCCGAGGCCCGCAAGGCCTGCGCCGACAAGAGCGCCCAATAGTCCCTCCCCCTCGCCGCCCCCCGCGACCAGGGGGGCAGGCGTCCCGCCAGAGGATGGGATTCCCGAAAACCCGGCAGGTCCCTTAAGCTCGCCGGCCAGATGGAACCCGCCCTCTCGCTCGACGAAGACAATCCCGACTCGCACCGGCGCGCCCGCGTGCGCCAGGTGCTCGAGCGACGCAAGCTGACCGACAGCGTCTCCGCCGAGCAGGCCGCCGCCTCCTGGGAGCAGGATCGCTTCGTGGCCCGTGCCCGCGCCCTCTTCTACGCGCGGCTCATGTTCCTCACCCTGGGCCTGCTCATCCTCGCCGTCCCCCGGTGGTCCCTCTACTTCGGCTTCCAGGGCACCCTCGCCTTCGCCGGCTACTTCACGATGCTGCTCTACAGCGTCGCGAACTTCCTGGTGATCGATCATCCCAAGGCCGGCCGGTGGGTGACCTACATCACCCTGTGCCTCGACCTGACCATCGTGGTGGTGCTCATCAACAAGCCCCAGGTCGGCGGAGGTCTGCAGAGCCCGCTGCTCGGCACGCAGCTGCTCTTCACCGCCCTGTTCGCCATCCTCTTCCCCAAGCCGCTGGCGATCCTCCCCTCCATGCTGACGCTGCCCATCACCGCGCGGCTGGATCTGCTCCTGGAGCGCGAGGTCACCGCCGTCGAGGTGCTCACCCTGCTGTGGTACTCGGCGCTCAACTTCATCATCATCTACGTGCTGGTGTACCTGAACGAGCGCGAGGCCACCGCCCACCGTGAGGTGGTGGAGCTGCAGGGTGACCTCAAGGAGATCGCCGTGGTGGAGGAGCGCAACCGGCTGGCGCGGGAGATCCACGATGGCCTGGGCGCCTCGCTCTCCTCGATGATCATCCAGGCCGAGTACCTCCTGGGCATGGCGAAGGACGACTCCCTGCGCGCGGAGATCCAGGAGCTCAAGAGCACCGCCGAGGAGTCCATCGAGGAGCTGCGCCGCAACCTGCAGATGATGCGCGAGGACTTCGAGCTCACCCAGGGGCTCGAGGACTACGTGAAGACGTTCCACGAGCGCACCCAGGTGGACATCCGCTTCGAGCGCAGCGGCCTGCCCCAGAAGCTGTCCCCGGACGCCCAGCTCGCCCTCTTCCGCATCCTCCAGGAGAGCCTCTCCAACGCCGTCAAGCACGCCGCCCCCCGGCAGGTGCGGGTGAAGCTCGACTACGATCAGGACCGGGTGCACCTCAGCGTCAACGACGACGGCAAGGGATTCGATCCGCGGCAGACTCCCCGCGGCCATTACGGCCTGCTCAACATGCGCGAGCGGGCCATGAAGCTCGGCGGCACCCTCATCGTGGACTCGGCGCCGGGTAACGGCACCCGCGTCTCCTTCTCCCTCCCCTCCAGCCCATGACCGAAGAGCTCGCGTCCTCCCCCATCCGCGTCTTCGTCGTCGAGGACCAGACGCGCATCCTCAAGAACCAGCTCCGCCTGCTCGAGAACCACCAGGACATCGAGATCGTCGGCACCGCGCTGTCCGGCGAGGCCGCGCTCGAGGAGGTGGCCCGGGCCACCCCGGACGTGCTCCTGCTGGACCTGGGCCTGCCGCGCATGAGTGGCATCGACGTCACCCGCCACGTCAAGGCACAGTGGCCCCAGGTGGAGATCCTCATCTTCACCATCTTCGACGAGGAGGACAAAGTCCTCGAGGCGGTGAAGGCCGGCGCCTCGGGCTACCTGCTCAAGGGCACGCCCGCGGACAAGATCATCGAGGCCATCAAGGAGGTGCGCGCCGGCGGCACCGTCATCCAGCCCAGCCTGGCGCGCCGGCTGCTGCGCCACTTCCGCGTGGAGCCAGATCCCAGCCCCGTGCCCACCGAGCCCCTGCCCCCGGCTCCCGCAACTCCCGAGCCGCCACCCACCGCCGCGGCCGACGAGCCCCCGAGCAAGCCGCTGTCCAACCGCGAGACGGAGCTGCTCCAGCTCATCGCCAAGGGCGTGTCCAACAGCGAGGCGGCCCGGCTGCTCAACCTCTCCAAGGCCACCATCCGCACCCACCTCGAGCACATCTACCGCAAGCTCGAGGTCACCAACCGCGTGGAGGCCGTCACGGAGGGCATCCGCAAGGGCCTCATCTCGGTGTGAGGCGCCCGGACCTCACCAGGAGGCGGTGACGCCCGCGAGGATGCTGGAGAAGGTGTCCTCGGCCACGCCTCCGGCCGTCCAGCCGCGCCGGGTGCCCTGCCCCTCGAAGCGATCCACGTAGTGCTCCAGCCGGAAGCGCGCGGAGAAGCCGAAGGGGCCCCAGATGTCGCCCGCCAGGCCCAGCTCCGCCGCCCAGCCGAGGGTCGACACCGACGTGCCGTAGTCGCGCACCTCCGCGACGAGCGAGCCGTCCTCATCACCGCCCAGCGAATGCCCGGGGGTCGGCAGGAGGAAGAACTGGCCCGAGCCCACGATGCGCACCGAGCGCATCAGCGGCACCGACGCGTCCAGCGCCACCACCGGGTAGAAACGGTGCGTCACCGGCAGCGGCGACTCCACCGCCTCGTCCACGTCGAACTCCCGGCCGTGCGCCCCCAGCCGCAACCCCGCGTAGCCCCACTGCGGCGCCCCCTGATTCCCCAGGTCGAAGAAGTAGCGGTACGCGAGCATGGCCTCGTAGTCCGTGTCCGTCGCGTACACCTCGCGCTCGGGCGTCGAGCCGACGGGCGTCGACACCGTCACCGTCGTCCGCGCGAAGCCGCGATGGTAGCCCAGCGTGAGCCCCACGCCGCGCAGCAGCGACGGCCAGTGCGACAGGGGGAACACCTCCGCCTCCACCGCCAGCCCCGCGTACGGCGCGTTCGAGTTGAAGTCCGCGATGTCCCCCACCTGCTGCTCCTCGGGCAGCGCGTCGTACGCCGCGCACGACGCCACTCCCGGCCGCGCGCAGTACCTGCGCCACGTCACCGCCGCCCCGAGCAACACCCGCGCCCTCGGCGGGAACAGGCCCCGGGCCGACGTCCCCTCCTCCGGGGCCTGGGCATCCTCGGCCAGGGGGAAACCTCCACCGCTGCCCGCGAACTCCGGGGTGTAGGTGTGCGATTCGTCGTCCAGTTCCACCCACCTGGCGGCGAGCTTCGTCCCGGAGGCGCTCGGCGCCCGGGGTAGCGGCTCCTCGGCGACCGGCGCCGGCTTCTCCTTCGACGCCTGGGGCACCGGCTCCGCCCGGGCCACCACGGGAGGCTCGGGGGCCGGCTGCACCACCTGGGGCGCGGGTGATGGCTCGGGCGGGGCCTTCGCCACGGGCTCGGGCGGCGTGGGCGGTAGCTCGGGCGGGGGCGGGGCCCGCTTCGCCGCCTTCATCGCCTCGGCCACGGCCAGGGCGAGCTTCTTCGCCGCCTGGGGCGGGAGCAGCCCCTTCTTGAGCGGGTAGCGCCCGGACCACAGCTCCCGGCCATCCCTCGCGACGAGGCGGGCATTGAAGGAGTCACGCACCACCGAGCCCGTGAGGACGGCATCCACCTTGAGCTTCGGTGCCAGGCGGGACATCGCCTCGGGTCCCACCATGGCGGGGCCCTTCAGTCCCAGCTTCCCGGCCGCCATTCCCCACGCCGCGGGGGGCGACACCTGCACCTTGCGCGTCTTGCGCAGCGCCGCCGTCACCTGCGCCCGAAGCCGATAGCTCTTGTCTCCCTCGAGCGTCGAGACGGCAACGCGCTCGGCGAGCGCCACCTGTGAGGTGAGCATCAGGGCCAGGGCCAATGCCGCGCCGCCCCATCGACACATCCAGCGTCCGGAGGCCTTCATGGATGCCCGGCAGCCTCACCCAGCGCGCGGGCCCTTGTCCAGACTCGAGAGCGTCGTCAGCCCTCGACCACCGAGGGCGTGGGCCCGACCACCGACTGCTGCGCGACCACGGGCGCGGGGACCGACAGGGACGAGGGTTCGGACCCAGGCATCAGCACCACGGGCTGGAGCTTCAGGAAGTCGCGGCGGTAGATGCGCACCATGGCCATGAAGAGGGACGCGATGAGCGGCCCCACCAGCAGCCCCATCATCCCGAACACCGCCAGCCCGCCGAACATGGACAGGAAGACGAGCAGCGGGTGGAGCGTCATCCTCGAGCCGCACAGCTTCGGCCGGATGACGTTGTCGATGCTGCCCACCACGAAGGCCCCCCAGGCCAGCAGGAAGACGCCCTCGTTCACCTTGCCGGCCAGCAGCAGCACCACGCCAATGGGCCCCCAGACGAGCGCCGTGCCCCCCACCGGCACCATCGCCACCAGCACCATGGCCGCGCCCCACACCCCCGCGTGCGGCACCTTCGCCAGCATCAGCCCCACCATCCCCAGCGTCCCCTGCACCAGCGCGGTGATGGTGTTGCCGTAGATGATGGCGTGCGCCACGTCGGTGAACTCCTGCGCGAACGCCTGGATGTAGCGCTTGTCCAGCGGGATGAGCTGCGTGGCCTCGGTCCACAGGCGGCGGCCATCCAGGAAGAAGTAGTACATGGCCACCATCATCAGGAACAAATCGATGATCAGCGCCGTGCCGGCCCCCAGCAACCCGCTGAGCACCGAGGCCCCGCTGGCCATGGCCCCCACCAGCGCCTGCTCCGTCTGCGATCCCTCCAGGTTCGCCGGCACGTAGCGCCGCAGCCCGCGCGGCAGGTTCGTGGCGAGCAGCTGCCGCAGATCCACCCGGTCGAGCAGCTCCTGGCCGTGCTCCATCATCCCCAACACCTCGCGCACCACCAGCCACCCCACCACCGACAGGGGCACCAGGATGAGCAGGAAGATGGCCAGCGTGGACAGGCCCGCGCACAGCGACGGCCAGGCCCTCAGCCGGGTGCGGAACAGGAGATCCTGGAGCGGCAGGAACAGCACCACCAGGAAGCCTCCCAGCAGCACCGGCATCAGGAACGGAAGAAGAATCCTCGAGAAGAGGATCAACGCCAGGGCGAACAGCCCGGCGAAGATAAGATTGGACCACCGCTTGGTGTCGAAACCCGTCACGCCCCCACCCCCACCCCACCACCACACGCCCGCCCAGGACGTGACAAAACGTAGGAACGTCACTTCCTCACGGGAAGTCCGCGCACTCTCTCCCAGGTAGATGATCCATGACTTCTGGACGCTTCCGGTTCCCCACCTTCTCCCTCATCACAATGGGAACCCTGACCCTGACCGCCTCCGCCTGTGGCGGCGGCTTTTCACCCGGGTGCTCCCAGTGCGCCCCCATCGAGGGCCGCTACACCCTGGAGCTCGAGCAGGGAACGACTCCCGCTTCCTGCGGTGGGGTGACGGTGGAGTTGCCCGAGGGGCCTCTGGAGGTGAGCCGTCAGGACAGCGACGTGACCGCCGCGCTGGACGGGCTGACGCTCCGCGGCACGCTCTACCCGACAAATGACTTCAACCTGATCGGCTTCCGCTCCGTCCAGACGGATGGAGGCACCAGCGGGCCCGAGTCGGCGAGCCTCTCCGGCAGCTACGTCCCGGCGGTCGGCGACGGCGGCGTGCCCAGACTGGTGGGGGACTGGCAGGGGAACTTCTCGAGCACATCGTCCGGGACCACCCGGCGATGCTCGGTGACCCGCCCCTTCACGGCGACCCGCCAGTAGGCAGGCGGGCGTGCTCCGGCGGAGCGGGTCCGACGAGGCAAGCAGCGAGAACTACTTCTTCTCGCCCTCGGCCGCCTTCGCCGCCTTGCGCTTGAACTGGCGCTTCCACTTCTGACGGATCTTGTGCTGAACGCGGCGGTGCTTGCTCTTGCTACGGGCCATGGAGGTGTCTCCTGATGCAGGTAGGACAGACGAAAGGCGCCTAAGTACCAGAACTTCCCCCGGAAGAGGAGTCCTCGATGTCATCCGGGGCGGGACGTGTGGGGTAAGGGATGCCTTCCGCCCCCCGGACCTCGGTGGGGAGCACCTTCCCGGCCGTCACCTCGCCCTCCTTGTCCACGTCCGCCGGCTTGTCCAGGGCCACCGGTGCGCTCGTCTGCTGGGGGCGCTTCTTCACCGAGGCGAAGATGGGCCGGCAGGCCTGCACGAAGCGCCGCACCTCGTCCAACGGCAGCGCCGGGACGACGTTGTCGTTCACCCCCTTCATGGAGGTGGCCATGCACATGGCGTTGAGGATGGCCTCCTCGGTGGCCTCCATCACCGCCTCGTAGAGAGGATCCAGGCGCTGATCCAGGAGGATCTTCAGCTTGTAGACCATCTTCTGGGTGCGCCGCGGGATGATGTTGGCGGTGGAGAAGCCCACGACGATCTCCCCCGAGCCGTGCGCCGCGTAGCTGCCCACCCGGCCGATGCCCAGCGCCACGCGCTTGCACAGGCGGTTGATCTGATGGCTGAGCAACGGTGCGTCCGTGGCCACCACCGCGATGATGGAGCCGTACGTCTGCCCGCGCCGGGGCGAGCCCTTGAACTTCTCCGCGAGCACCTCGCCCACCGGCAGGCCGCCCACGCGCAGGTTGTGCATCTTCCCGAAGTTGGACATCACCAGCACGCCCAGGGTGTAGCCGCCCAGGGCCTCGGGGAGCTTGCGCGAGGAGGTGCCAATGCCCCCCTTGAAGTCGCACGTCACCATGCCCGTGCCGCCCCCCACGTTGCCCTCGGCCACCGGGCCGTCCGAGGCATTGCGGATGGCCTCGAAGACGTGCTCGGCGCGCACGTGCCGGCCGGCGATGTCGTTGAGGTAACTGTCGTCGCACTCGCCGACGATGGGGATGATGACGTCGTGCTCGTCGCCGATGCCCGGATACTTCTCCACCATGTGGCGGGCCACCGCGTCGGACACCGCGCCCACGGACATGGTGTTGGTGAGGAGCATGGGCGTCTCCACCAGGCCCCACTCCATGAGCTGCGTCATGCCGGCCACCTCGCCGGCCCCGTTGAGCACGAAGCCTCCGCCGTTCATGCGCTCCATGAAGATGTTGCCCCGGTTGGGCAGGATGGCGGTGACTCCGGTGCGCACGGGCCCGTGGCCGGGCCGCAGCGGCCCCTCGCCCCGGATGATGGTGCTGTGCCCGACGAGCACGCCCTCCACGTCGGTGATGGCGTTGTGCCGGCCTGGCTTGAAGCGGCCCAGTGGAATGCCGAGCTCCCGGGCTCGGACGCGCTTCTCGGTGGGCTCGGTCTCGGGTGGGTTGGCCATGGGTGCTCAAACTAGCCGAGACTCACCTCCGGTCAATCGCTCGTTGCGCGCACCAGCCCTTGCAGCAACACACGCGTGTGCGCCTCGGCCAGCGCCTCCGCCTGCGCGACGGTGGTGACGCCCGCGAACTCCAGCTTCCGGTCCACCAGCAGCGAGCCCAGCCCGTGCACCAGGGACCAGCACGTCAGCGCGAGCACCGGGGGCTCGCCCTCGCGGAACACGCCGGCCCGCAGGCCCTCGGTGATGGAGTCCACCAGCAGACCGAATGCATCGGTGTCCCCACCGGGCGGGCCCAACTGCGGCGGCTGGGTGAAGTGCGGGCCGAACATCACCCGGAAGTGCGAGGGGTGCTCCATGGCGAAGAGCACATAGGCCACGCCGCAGGCGCGCAGCCGCCCCTCGGGTGTCGTCTCCCGGGCCATGCGCTCCTTCATCCGGGCCGTCATGACGCGGAAGCCCTCCTCGGCCACCGCCACCAGCAGCGCCTCCTTGTCCGCGAAATGACGGTACGGCGCCGCGTGCGTCACCCCGGCCCGCCGGGCCACCTCGCGCAGGGACAGGGCCCCGAAGCCCTCCTCGGAGATGAGCGCCAGCGAGGCGTCCAACAGCGCCCGGCGCAGATCGCCATGGTGGTAGTGCGGCTTGTCCGCCGTCTTCTTCCGGGTACCTCGGGTGGCCATGCCACCCTCCTCGCTCAACGGGCATTCGCGCGCAACATGTAATCACCGTCAACTTCCAATGTTGACACCGGAAACTTCGGTGTCTACATCTTGCTGGTGGGCAGGGGGCTTCCCAGGGGCGGCCCGAACCGGAGGACACACGAGATGACGAGCACGGCGACGAAGCGTTCCTCCCCCGCGCAGCCCGGCTGGCGTGGGGCCTTCCGTGACTTCACGCGGGACCACGGCTTCCAACCGCTCCGGGTGGAGGGGAAGCCGCCGGAGGATCTGCGGGGCACGCTGATGCGGGTGGGCCCGGTGAGCTTCGGGGTGGGCACGCAGCGCTACGGGCACTGGTTCGACGGGGACGGCGGCATCCTGGCGGTGCGCTTCGACGGGAGCGGCGCACAGGGGGCGGCACGGCGGATCGAGACACGGAGCATCCTGGCCGAGCGCGAGGCGGGCAGGATCACCCACAGCAACTACGGCACGAGCATTCCCCCGTGGATGAAGCTGACGGGGCGCGGCGGGAACAAGAACGCGGCGAACACCTCGGTGATGGCGTGGAACGGGCGGATCTTCGCGCTGTTCGAGGGGAGCGTGCCCACGGAGCTCTCCCCGGAGGATCTGCACGTCCTGGGCGAGACGAACCTGGGCGTCATCGTGAGCAACTTCTCCGCGCATCCACACCGGGTGCCGGCACGTAGGGCGACGTACAACTTCGGCATGCGGTTCGGCCGCGTCACCACGCTGGAGCTGTACGAGATGCCGGACGGCGGGGCCGTGAGACATATGGGCCAGGTGCCGCTGCCCGGGCCGACGATGATCCACGACTACATCGCCACCGAGCGCCACCTGATCTTCTTCGTGACGCCGCTGCGGCTGAAGGTCTTCCGGATGCTCCTGGGGCTGGGGGCGTACTCGGAGAACCTGGAGTGGCGGCCGGAGCTGGGAACGGAGGTGCTGGTCATCCCCATCGACGATCTGGCGAACCCGGTGCGCATCGAGACGGAGCCCTTCTTCACGTGGCACTTCGCCAATGCATACGAGCAGGACGGGAGCCTCGTGGTGGACTACGTGCGCTTCCCGGACTTCGGCATCAACACGTGGCTGCGCGAGCTGCCGCGCGGAGTGCCCTCGCCCAACGTGGGGGGCCGGCTGCACCGGGCGACGGTGGACCTGAAGGCGCGCGCCTTCCGCACCGAGGAGCGCTCGGCGGTGTCCTCCGAGTACCCCCGCGTATCGCCCTCGGTGCAGGCGCGCGAGCATCGTTATCTCTACCAGGCGGTGCACTCGGGGCCGGCGGCGCTGAGCGGCCCGTTCGACGCGCTGGCGAAGATGGACATGGCGACGGGCCGGGAGGAGCGCTTCGGGCTCGGCGGGGAGCAGTACGCCACGGAGCCGGTGTTCGTGCCGCGCGCGGGGGCCACCCAGGAAGACGATGGTTACGTGCTGACCCAGGTGTACGACGCGCCGAGCGGCCAGACGCACGTGGCGGTGCTGGACGCGCGCGACCCCGGAGCGGAGCCGCTGGCGAAGGCGTGGTTCGAGCACGCATTCCCCATCACCTTCCACGGCGGCTTCATGCCGGCGAAGTGAGACCCCCTGGCGAAGATGCGCATGTCGTGCCCCCCTAACGACACTGGAAAAAGCAGCGCGGCATCGCAACACGTCCCGTCTCGGGCCGTTCACCCTCGAGACTCCACTGGCGTGCCCGGTTCCAGGCCCCGTACGCTCGCCGCATGACCCTTCCCGCTTCCCCCGCCGTGAAGACGCCTGGAGAGCACCCGGTGCTCACCGCCGCACGACAGCTCGCCCCCAGGGTGACTGCCCGCTCCGAGGAAATCGAAACAGCCCGCAGGTTGCCGGCCGATCTCGCCCGCGAGCTGGCCGAGGCCGGGCTCTTCCGCATGGTGGTGCCCGAGGCCTACGGCGGCTTCGAGCTCCACCCCGCCCTCGTCATCGAGGCCGTCGAGGAGCTCTCGCGAGCGGATGGCTCGACGGGCTGGTGCGTCATGATCGGCGCGCTCACCGCCATGTGCTCGGCCTGGCTGCCCGAGCCGGCGGCGCGCGCCATCTACGGAGCCCCGGACGTCATCACCGGAGGAGTGGCCGCCCCCCAGGGACGCGCCGAGCTCGTCGAGGGCGGCTACCGCGTCACCGGGCGCTGGTCCTGGGCGAGTGGCAGCCAGAACTGCCGCTGGCTGACGGGAGGCGTGGTGGTGACGAAGGATGGCGCCCCCCGCATGGTGCGCGAGGGAATCCCCGAGACGCGCGTGCTCCTCTTCCCCATCGAGGACGTGACGCTGCACGACACCTGGCATGCCACGGGCCTGTGCGGCACGGGCAGCGGCGACATGGAGGTGCGGGACGTCTTCGTGCCCGCCGATCGCGGCCTGTCACTCGTCACGGAGCGCCCGCGTGTCGATCGGCCGCTCTACGGCCTCCCCGCCTTCGGGCTGCTGGGGCTGGGCCTGCCGGCCGTCGGGCTCGGCATCGCCCGCCGCGCCATCGATGAGCTGACGGAGCTGGCGCACAAGAAGAAGATCATGCCGCTCGGCCGCCACGCCATCGCCACCCGGCCGGCGGTGCAGGAAGCCGTGGCCGAGGCCGAGGCCACCCTGCGCGCCGCACGTGCCTTCCTGTTGGAGACGGTGAACGCCACCTACGAGGCCGCCACGCGCCGCGAGGTCACCCTGCGCCACCGGGCGGAGCTGCGGCTGGCCTATACCCACGCCATGCGGAGCTCCGCGCGCGTGGTGGACCGGATGTACGAGGCGGCGGGAGGCGCGGCCGTCTATCGCTCCAATCCCTTGCAGCGATGCATGCGCGACATCCATGTAGCGACACAGCACGCCATGGTGGCTCCGCCCACCCTGGAGCTCATTGGCAGCGTGCTGCTCGGCCTGGAAGCCAATACCGCCATGCTTTGAGCGCCCGGAGCCCCGGTTCTCATCACCCGTCCACGGCGGCTTCATGCCGTCGAGGCGAGCCCCTCGAGCGAGGGTCACCCGTCGATTCCCGAGTGTCGGAAAACTGGCGCTCCCGGGGCTCCCTCTTAGGCTCCGGAGATTGAGCTGGAGCCGCTCCCTCGACTCTGGGAGAGGGGAAAACGTGATGATCCGACTGAATCTCCTGGCCCTCCTCAGCTGCCTGGGCTTGTTCACCGCCTGTACGTCGGAGGAGCCGCGCACGGACGATACGGCATGGCCCTCGCAGGAGCGCGGCGATGCGCTGGCGGGCGACGCGGGCACCTCCTCCGACGCGGGCACCTCCTCCGACGCGGGCACCTCCTCCGACGCGGGCACCTCCTCCGACGCGGGCACCTCCTCCGACGCGGGCACCTCCTCCGACGCGGGCACCTCTCCCGCGCCCGTCATCTCGCCGAGCCCCTCTCCCTTCTCCTTCGGCAATCAGCGCGTGGGGACATCCAGCACGTTCCAGAAGGTGATGATCGCCAACAGAGGGACCGCCGAGCTCATCGTCAACGGCGTCACCGTCACCTCCACCACCGGCCCCCCCGACGGCGGCACCTTCGCGCTCGACCCCAGTTCGCCCACCTTCTTCACGGTGCAACCGGGCCGCCAGCAGGAGATCCAGTTGAGCTTCAGCCCCACCGTCAAGGGCGATGCCAGGGGCACCCTCACCCTCAAGAGCAATGCCGCCTCCTCCCCGACCTCCGTGAGCCTGTCCGGCAGGGGCATCGCTCCTGACATCACGGTGAGCCCCACCACCGGGCTCGATTTCGGCAACCAGCTCGTGGGGACCCCGAGTACCTCCAAGAACGTCTCCATCACCAACAGCAGCGCTGCCGAGGCCTCTCTCCCCATTACCGACGTCATCGTCACCGGGCCTTTCGACTGGGACAGCGCCAGGTTCTCTCCTCCGCTCGAGCTGGATCCCGGCGAAACGACGAACATCCCGGTGATGTTCACGCCCACGGCCAAGGATCTCGCCACGGGCACGCTGAAGCTCATCACCACCGATCCCACCTATCCGGAAATCGAAGTGGAGCTCCGGGGCAATGGAGTGCAGGCCGGTATCGAGGCGGACCCCAAGTCACTCGAGTTCGGCGAGAAGCGGATCGGGACCGACAACTCGCTGCCGGTCACCCTCAGCAATCCCGGGGCGGGCACGCTCACTCTGGGCAGACCCACGATCAACGCCCCCTTCAGGGTCGGGAGCCTGCCGAGCACGCTCGAACCAGGGAAGAGCACCGAATTCCTGGTCCACTTCGCGCCCGACAGCGGCACGTCGTACACGGGCGAGCTCTCCATTCCGAGCAACGCCCCCACCTCGCCCATCGTCATCACGCTGCGGGGCACGGGAACCACCGGACTGATCGCGCTCGACCCGGCGGCGGGGATGAAGTTCGGCGACCAACGGTACAAAACCACCGGCGTTCAAACCGCGACCGTCCGCAACATCGGCACCGGGCCGGTCCGGATCAACAACCTGGTGGTGGCGCCCCCCTTCAAAATCAGGAATCTCGCCGGGCTCGGACTGCCGCTGAGCCTCGCTTCCGGGAGCCCCCCCCTCTCTTTCGAGGTGGAATTCACCCCCGACAGACTCACCTCCTACTCGGAGACGCTCTCCGTGCTGTCGGATGCCACTGGAGGCCCGCATGAGATCACGCTCACGGGCAGGGGCGTCGCTCCGGACATCTCGCTCAATCCTTCCTTCGTGAACTTCGGAAATCGGAAGGTGGGCCAGAGCGACTGGATCACCGTGCGCCTCGAGAATCCGGGAGAGGACCGCCTCACGATCTCCAGATACACCCTCTCCCCGACCTCCTCCTCGGATGCCGGGGTGGATGATGTGCCGTTCAAGATCCTGGGATTGAACGCCGGGACCACGGTGGAGGCGCACGAAGACATCGAGTTCCAGGTCGAGTTCACGCCCACCAACCTGGGTCTGAGGAACACGGATCTCCTCATCGAGTCCGACGCGTACAGTGGGCCCCGGGTGCTGAAGCTGAGCGGTATTGGCATCGGCGCCAAGTTGGAGCCCTCGCCCACGAAGGTGGACTTCGGTAACCATCCGGTGACCACCACCAGCACGGAGTTCTCGCTCCTCCTCTCCAACGTCGGCACCGACTCGGTTCAGATCGACGCGATCGATACCTCCCCTCCCTTCAAGCTGGAGTCGATCAGCCAGAAGCTTCCGTTCGTGCTCTCGGGGCAGAACAGCGCGGGCGATGCGGACGGGGGCAGCGATGGTGGAATCAGTTCCCTCTCCCTGAAATTGACCTTCAGCCCCACCACGATCGGCCTGGCCACCCGGGACCTCAACATCGCGACCGCGGACGGCGTCGTGAGGGTGCCACTGGAGGGCAACGGCCTGGGCTCGGAGATGGTGTTCAGCCCCAACATCGCCGACTTCAAGGATCTGCAGGTGGGCTCGCCCAGCAGTCCGATGGTGGTTCGACTCATCAACACGGGCAACGCCGACCTCACCATCAGGAGCATCGATGAACCCGGCGCTCCGTTCACCTACTCTGGATTGAGCGCGAATCAGGTGGTCAAGGCGGACGCGGGCACCGAATTCCAGGTGTTCTTCAATCCCACCACGACGGGAACCATCAACAGATCCCTCACGATCAACTCGGATTCGCGCGTAACCCCCAAGGCATTGCTCACCCTTCGAGGCAATGGCATCCGGGCGGAAGCAGCGCTGTGGCCGGCCCAGCTCGACTTCGGGCCGCAGCGGATGGGAGAGCCCGCCACCTTGACCGCCACCCTCACCAACACTGGCACGGCCCCGCTGCAGATTTCCAAGATCGAGGTTCCGGCCGCCTACAGGGTCGACGGGCTCCAGATCTCACAGATCCTCGACGTGGCGGGCGCCGATGGAGGCACCGATGGGGGGAACACCGCCGAGTTCTCGGTGATCTTCACGCCAGAGATGCTGGGCCCCGACGCGGGTGTTGGAACGATCCAGATCCACAGCAACGCCCGCACGAGCCCCACCCTCCTGGACCTCAGGGGGACTGGCATCGGAGGCCGAGCGACACTGGATGTGGATGCGGGAGTGACCCTGGATTTCGGAGAGGTGCAGATCGGAAGCCTCTCGGGGAACCAGAAGAGCGTCCGCCTCGTCAACACCGGGAACGCGAAGCTGAAGATCCTGAACGTCAAGACCAGCGCCCAGTATGCCATCGATCCGCCGCCCCCCGACGGTGGCCTCGACATCGACCTGGAGCCGAACGAGGACAGGACGTTCAACGTCAACTTCAACCCCACCACCCGCGGCCGAACTTCGGGCACCCTCACCTTCGAAACCGATGCCCCGGGGAACCCCAACGTCAATCAGGCGCTCACGGGCGTGGGCGTGGGGCCCCAGCTGGTACTGCTCACGTCGAACCCGCTCCGGTTCGGCTCGGCCATCGTGAGGGATCCCGAGCCCGATCCCTCGTCCCTGCAGGACATCCTCATCAAGAACGAGGGCGACACCGAGGTCACGATCAACGCGTTCATCTTCTCGTCGGCATCAACGGGCCCCAGCGCCACGGGGGATTTCAAGTTCGATCCCGATGACCAACTCCCGAAGGTGGTGAAGAGCGGCGAGACCGTCAACTTCAAGCTGCGCTTCCTCCCCAGTGTGGTGGGAGAGCGCAATGCCCGGCTCACCTTCCTCACCACCGCCATCAACCCGGGCAGCAAGGAGGTGTCGATCGATCTCACCGGCACGGGGACCTCGCCGGTATTGAAGATCTCGTCGCCGTCGATCAACTTCGGGGGTGTGCTGGTGGGAACTCCCGCCGACAGGTCTCTCGACGTCATCAACGAGGGCGATGGGGCGCTCACGCTCACCATCACCGACCTGAGCGGAGTGGATCCGGGCAAATTCCTCCTGGAGCCGAAGAACCAGTCGATCATCGTGCAGCCGAAGAGCTCCTCGCAGCTCCTGGTGACGTTCAACCCGGACGAGACGCGACGCTTCTCCGCCACGCTGGTGCTGAAATCGGACGACCTGTCGAAGCCGAGCGTGACGGTGCCCATCACCGGCGACGGCATCAACCAGGAGCTCCAGCTCTCGGAGAACATCCTGGACTTCGGCGCGCTGCTGGTGGGCGACCCCGCGCAGCGCACCGTCTCCCTCACCAACATCAGCTCCAAGGAGATCTCCGTCACCATCCAGAAGCCGGAGGGAGCCGGGAAGTCCCAGTTCAGTGTCGTCTCTCCAGAAACAGGGACACCGGTCCTGGTGAAGCCGGCGGAGAGCCTCCAGGTGAAGGTGTCCTTCACTCCGGCAGCCAACGCCGAGGTGTTGGCCTCCCTCCCCATCTCCAGCGACTCGTCGCAAGCGGCACCGCTAAAGGTGGAGCTGCGTGGCCTCGGTGTGTCCTCCGTGCTCTCGGCGTCCATCGCCCGGCTGGACTTCGGAACGGTGCGCGCACCGGCCACGGACGAGCAGAGGACCTTCACCCTCGTCAACATCAGCAGCAAGGAGATCACCCTCAAACCTCCGGAGCTGGAGGGCCGTCAGAAAGATCACTTCTCCATCGAGCCACTGGACAAGAGCACGCTCGGGCCGGGCGAATCCGCCACCATCCAGGTGAACTACATCTCGCCGGTGGCGGCCGTGTCCGAGGCCTCTCTGTCCTTCCAATCGACACCGACCCAGCCCCAGAAGTCGGTGGTGGCCCTGGCCGGCAAGGCGGTGTCGAGCCTCTTCATCGTCGAGCCGATGAGCGTGGAGTTCGGCCGGGTGGAGATCAGTGCCCAGAGCGCGCCGAAGACGATCACCCTCACCAACCAGTCCTCCTCGCCGCAGCTCGTGCAGAGCGTGCAGTCCGACAGCGAGGCCTTCCAGGTGAACGCCAAGGAGTTGCTGGCCACCGCCATCCCGGCGGGCGGGACCAGCACCTTCACGGTGAGCTTCCTCCCCAAGCAGGGGGGACCGAGCGAGGGCAACCTGCAGGTGACGCTCCAGGGAGAGGAGAACCCCGAGGTGCAGATCGCGGTGAGCGGCACGGGCCGCAGCCTCGACGCGGAGGGCGGCGGGTGTACGTGCAACAGCAGCGGCAACGGAAGCCTGCTGGCATTGGCGCTGCTGGCGCTCGCGTCCGTGCGTGCGCGGCGCCGGTCGAAGGCGGGTTGAGATGAGGACCCCGCGTTCCATGTGCCCACGACCTTCTCCCCGGATGCTCCTGGCGCTCGCGGTGCTGGCGGCATCCCCGGCCTGGACGCAGGATGAGCCCACGCCGCTGCCCGGCTTCGAGCTGGAGCGCCTGGATCCCAACCCGGGGCTCGGCTCGCTGTTGGTGGGGAGCGGCGAGACGCTGCCCATTGGCGGCCTGCGCCTGATGCTCCTGGGCAACTACCAACACCAGCCCCTGCGGCTGCTGGATGAGGAACAGCAGCTGGAGATCGTCAAGAATCGGGTGGTGGGGGTGCTGTCCGGCTCCTATGGCGTGTTCTCCTGGCTCGAGGTGGGCGCCCAGCTCCCCGTGGTGCTCTGGCAGCGCGGCGAGGATCCGCGCATCGGTGGCTTCACCACCCTCGCCCCGCAGGGTCTCGGAACGCCCCAGGTCCACGCGCGGCTGGGGCTGCTGTCGCAGCGCGCCCAGCAGCCGGTGGACCTGTCGATGGATCTGGTGCTGGGAATTCCGGTGGGGAGCGCGGATGCGCTGTCCCGCGATCCGGGGCTGCGCTTCCTGTCCCGGGTGGTGCTGGGCGGGCGGATGGGTCAGGTGCGGCCGTCGCTCGAGGCGGGCGTGCTGCTGCACCCCTCCGTACCGCTCGGTGCCAGCGTGGGCGCGAAGGAGATCGCCGGCCCGGAGATCCGCGTGGGCCTGGGGCTGAGCACGGTGACGGCTCCGCTGCGCGGGGAGCTGTCCGCGCGGGCCTCGCTCCCGTCCACGTCCCCCCAGGCCTCGGTGGAGGTGATGGGCGGCCTGCGCTACCAGATCCGCCCCGGAATGGAGCTCTTCGGCATGGGAGGCCCTGGCTTCGGCCTGTTCCCGGGCACGCCCCTCTTCCGCGTGGTGGCCGGCCTGACCTACACGATGGAGCCGCCGCCCCGGCTCGTGTTCATCGACGAGATCCCGGCCCGCCAGCTCCAGCTCCAGGAAGCCGTGAGGCAGGCGATGCGCCAGGCAGAGGAGGACGCGCGAGGCCCCAGGCCCGTCAGCGTCTGGGAGCTCAACGCCCTCTCCCTCGAGGATCCGGACAAGATGATGCCGGACCCCAGGCCCCTGGAGGGAAGCACCGGCTCCTCCGGGCCTCCGGAGCCCTACGAGGGGGAGGCGCGGCCCTTCCAGCCGAGCTCGCCCGAGCGGCTCGTGCTGCGCGGCACGGTGCTCTTCGAGCAGGGCAGCGCGAAGCTGCCGGACTCGCTGCCGCTGTTGGATCAAATGGCCCAGATCCTCCAGGAATTGCCGGAGAGCGCCACCGTGCTCATCGAGGGGCACTCGGATGCCGAGGGCAGCGTGGCGTACCGGCGGGCACTGTCGATGCTGCGCGCCAAGGCCGTGCGCAAGTACCTCATCTATCGGGGCGTGGCCGCGAAGCGCTTGCAGCTCCGTGGCTTCGGCGCGGACTGGCCCGCGAGCACCAACACCACCGAGGAGGGCCGCCGGCTGAACCGCCGGGCGGAGCTGCTCATCCTCACCGCGCCGCCCCCGGGTGCGACGGCGATGCCCGTACCGTAGGTGACCATGCCCTTCGACGTGAGGAAGATTCTCGAGCAGCTCGGCACGGGCTCCGCCGACGTGGGCGTGCCGGCCTGGCTCCAGGAGAGCTGGGGCGATCCAGAAGGGTTCGCCGTCGCGCTGGCCACCGCGAGCGTGGGCCGGGGCCCGCCGCTCAAGAGCCGCCCCGGCCAGCACCATGACTTCTTCCACGATCTGATCGCCCGCCACGCGAACACGGACCTCATCGCCCTGCGCACCTGGAGCAAGGCACACGGCTGGCGGACGCTCGGCTATCGCCAGCTCCACGAACAGGCGGCGCGGCGGGCCACGACGTGGGCGCAGCAGGGCGTGAAGCCCGGGGCGAGGGTGTGCCTGCTCTACCACCCGGGGCCCGAGCTGCTCGTCTCGCTGGCGGCGGCGCTGGGCCTGGGCGCCTGCATCAGCATCCTGCCCCCCCAGGGCCGCGGCTTCCTCACGCGCCGCCTCACCGCGCTCGCCCCCGAGCACATCGCCGCCGAGCCCCACCAGGCGCTCCTGCTCGGGGACTTCGAGAAGCTGCTGCTGCACGGCCGTGGCAACGCCTCGCCCGCCTTCACCTCGCACACCTACAAGCCGGCCGAGCCGGTGGGGCTCCTCTTCTCGCCGCTGGCGGAGCCACCGGACGTCCCCGTGCCCCTCACCGCGGACGACGCCTGGCATGGGGCGCTGGTGGATGGACTGCTCACCTTCGGCCTGGGCCCCGGCGAGCACCTGGCCGCGCCCGGCTTCCACCCGCTGCAGCACCTGCCCGCCCTGCTCTTCGCCACCCTGCTGCGCGGCGCCACCTTCCTCCACCTCGAGCCGGCCGACCTCGAGACGAACCCCGCCCCGCTGACGGAGCACCCGCTGCGCGCGCTCGGCGTCACCCCGGCCCTGCGTGACGTGCTGCTGAAGACGCGCACCCGGCTCGAGAAGGTGGGCCACTGGTTCCGCAACCCCGAGGAGCCGCTCGACTGGCAGAGCTGGCGCGAGTGGGTGAAGCAGTGCGGGCTGTCCTCGGTGCCCACCTCCAACGTGCTCGTCGACGCGGCGGCTGGAGGCGCGGTGCTCTGCTCCCCGCGACGCGTGGGTGACATCCACCTCGACGCGGCCCCGGCCCCGGGCCGCCGCTGGGCGCTGAAGGATCTCAACCTCAGTGGCCAGGAGGCACCGGGCGACGTGGGCCTCTTCACCCTGCTGCCCGACAAGGACCGGCCACTCCCCTATGTCATCCTCTCGCGCGTCCATGGCCAGTACCTCTACGGTGGCACGCGCAACGCACGGCGGGAGGGGCGCGTCTACCCCGCCGCCGAGGTGATGGAGACGCTGGAGTCCCTCGCCTCACTGCGCGGCACCTCCGTGTTCGCCGTGCCCGTTGGAGGCACGTCCGGTCAACATCGCCACCTGTTGCTCGCCTTCACCGGCGCGCGGCAGCCGGACGGCGGCACGCTCCAGCAGGAGATCCGCCGCTGTATCGAGTTGCAGCTCGGCGCCGAGCACCTGCCGGATCGCTACGAGTTCTTCCCCCTCTACCCGCGGCGGAAGAAGGGCCGGATCGACGAGGCCTGGTGCCACTGGCAATACCAAACGGGCGCGCTGCACAAGAAGAGCACCGATGCGCTCGCCCAGGCGCTGACGGCGCTGCGCGGCCACGTTCTGGATACGGAGGGAAAGCCGGGTGACGATGATCCGGCAGGCCAGCCGTGAAAGGAAACGGGCCATGGGACTCCAGATCGTCATGGGCGCCATGATGCAGTGCAGCTTCGGGTTGTCGCCCTCCTCGTTGATGGTGCTGCCCACCAACAAGGTGATGGGCACGACACCGGCGGCCAACATCATGGACAACAAGCCCTTCGTGAACATCCTCCCCTTCGGGATGTGCAAGTCGATGGCGAACCCCGCGGTGGCCGCGGCCACGGCGGCGAACAAGGGCGTGCTCACCCAGATGCCGTGCGTGCCCGCCACGGCGGCGCCCTGGGTCCCCGGATGCCCCAAGGTCCTCATCGGCAACATGCCGGCCCTGGAGAGCAACTCGAAGCTCATGTGCAGCTTCGGCGGCGTCATCCAGATCGTCATGCCCGGCCAGTTCACGGTGACGGAGTAACCCATGGCCGACACGTCCCCGACCGCCGCGCCCTTCGATTCCACCCTCCTGGAGCAGCCGCGCGACAAGGTCGAGATACCGGATGCGGAGAGCGCGGAGGAGCGCCTGGAGAGGGTGCTCGGACTGGTGGCCCGGGGCGCCTACGCGGAGGCGTCGCGCGCCGCCGAGGCACTGCTGAGCGAGGGCATGCGTGACGTGCGGCTGGTGACGCCCTACCTCTTCGGGGGCTTCCTCGAGCACGGCCTGCGTGCCATGCCGGTCATCTTCTCCTCGCTCGCCAAGGTCCTGACGAGCCAGTGGGAGAGCTTCGGTCCGGCCGAGAAGAAGACCGTCTTCGCCCGGAGCGGCCTGCTCTGGCTGTTCAAGACGCTGTCCAAGCATCTCCAGCACCACGAGATAGCCAAGGACGAGACGTGGCACCAGTGGAACACGGCGGACAACCGGGTCCCCCTGCAGGACGCGCTGACGCTCGCGGGCGAGGTGAACGAGGCCCTCGCCACCACGCTGCCGGGGAGCGGCTGCGAGGGGCCCTTCCGGCAGATCACCCACTGGCTGGGCACGCACCTGTCGGCCCTCCCGAGCGAGCCCCCGCCTCCCGCGGACGAGCCGGCCCACGAGGAGAGCCCCGAGGGAGCCAGCGCGACCCACCCAGACGAGGACGAGGAGCCAGAAGCCCGGGCCAGGCCCACACCGGCCGCCCGGCCCCCCGAGGCACCAGCGCCCAAGGGCCCCGTCATCCCCGTCTCGCCAGCGCTCGCCCTGCTGATGCGCAAGCTGGACGCCTTCGACACGCTCGTGGAGCGCAGGGACCTGGCCCGGGCCAGCGTGGTGGCCTCGGACGTGCTCCACACCCTCGAGCACTTCGATCCGCGCGTCTACCTGCCCTCGCTCTTCGCGCGCTTCTTCGGCGGCCTGGGGATGCACGCCGACGTCATCGAGCGGCTGCTGCAGAGCACCGACACCCTGGCCTTCCGCGCGCTCGAGCAGCTCTACCGGGTGGACCTCGACGCCTTCATGGCCGCGCCGCCGAGCTCCCTGTCGTCGGAGGAGTAGCGGATGGGCACCCTCTCCGCCGTGTCACCGAACGGCCAGCCCCCTCTGGAGCAGCGCATCCGTGAGCGCATCCGCTCCTTCGACATCCCCGCGTTGCTGGAGCAGCTGGCCCGCATGGGCTACCGCGCGGCCGACATCGAGTACCGCAGCCAGCGCACCAACGTGCACCAGGGCCACCTCGTGCACGACATCCAATTCCTGCCTCCACCGAACCGGCGCGCCGTCATCACGGTGAACGTGGGACTGCTCAGCGTACAGTCGCTGTTGCCCTCCTTCCTCCTCCAGGCCCTGGAGCGACAGGACAATGATCGGATGGAGCTCTTCCTGGGCTACTTCGATCACCTGCTGCTCCACGCCCGTTTCGCCGGGCTCCATCCGGAGCGGGACGCGTCGCTGCTCCCGGGGTGGGGAGAGACGGCGCGGCACCGGCTGCTCCTGCTGCGCCCCAACAGCCCCAGCACGCTTCACTGGCTCTTCTCCAGCGTCTACCCCGAGGCGGAGATCTCCGTGCGGCGCGAGCTCCGCCGCCAACAGGTGCCCTCCACCAACCTCCGGCTCGGCACCACCACGCTCGGGGACACCACCTCCATGGGGGGCTTCGCCTACGTGCCCACCGGAGGCATGGAGGTCTCCATCCACTGCGACGAGCCCTGGTGCGGCACCGGCGTCCCGTGGTCGAAGGAGGCCCCGCGCCGCCTGTTCACACGGATCCTCCCATTGCTCTCCGAGCGCTCGCTGCTGCTCACCACCGTGCTCGTGCTGCGCGATTACGAGAGCTACGCGCGCATCGAGGACGACAGCTATGTCGGCTACGATCCACTCGTCTTTGGCGAGGACGTGCGGCACGTCGTCCTCTTCTCAGACGATACAGCCCGCTACAAGCCCGTGGATCCAAACGAGCCGGGACCGGAAATCCGGCGCGCGGGCTGAATTCTTGCTCCACCTGAAGTCAGGGATATTTTCACTAACTAACACGCGGCGGACCGTGTCCTGGGGCGGGAGGGGGCATTCTGGGCGTCTTGAACAAGGGACGCGCACCACTTCCGCGTAAGCGTAAGGAGAGACAGTGCCCATCCAGGACAAGCTTCCCAAATCCCGTATCACACTCACATATCGCACCAACATCAGCGGGCAGGAGCAGGAGGTCGATCTTCCCTTCCGGGTCCTCGTCCTCGGCGACTACTCGCTGGGTTCCTCGAAGGATCGCAAGCAGGACCTCGAGGATCGCAAGCTGCGCTCGGTGACGGGCAACAACATCAACGATCTCATGAAGGACATGGACATGTCCGTCGAGTTCGAGGTGCCCAACAAGATCAACCCGAGCGCCGAGGAGAACATCCAGGTCCAGCTGAAGATCGACCGGATGAAGTCCTTCAACCCGGACGAGATCGTCCACCAGGTGCCCAAGCTCAAGGCGCTCCTGCTGCTGCGCAAGCTGCTGCTGGAGATGCAGTCGGACATCGACAACCGCAAGGAGCTGCGGCGCACGCTCTATGAGCTGTACTCCAACCCGGAGGAGCTCAAGAAGCTGATGGAGAGCGAGAAGCTCAAGGCCTACGAGCCCCTGCGCCTGCCCGCCGACACCGGCTCCGAGCCCACCGCCAAGCCCGCCTCCGGTCCCGACGTGCCGGCCGCCAAGCCCAACTGAGCCACTCCCCGTCCTGAACCCTTTCCTCTCCGAGGAGCCATCCTTTCATGGCTGAAAAAGACTATCTGATCGAGTTGTTCAAGAACCGGAGCTACGAGGCGCCGCCCGCCGCTCCGCAACCGCTGATCGAGAAGAACCTGGTGCCCGCCCCGCTGGACGAGTCGGCGGTGCCCGGTGAGAGCCGCTTCCTCTCCTCGCTGGCGGCCCTGCTCTACAACGTCGAGCCCATCAAGGACGACGAGGGCAAGGTCCGCTTCGACAAGGGCGAGGTGATGAAGGCCGTCAAGCGCGTCGATGAGCTCATCGAGGCGCAGATGAACGAGATCCTCCACAACGAGAAGTTCCAGCAGATGGAGTCCGCCTGGCGCGGGCTGGAGGATCTGGTCCAGCACACCAACTTCCAGGCGAACATCACCATCGAGCTGCTGGACGTGTCCAAGCAGGAGCTGGGCGAGGACTTCGAGAAGAACTCGAGCAGCATCTTCTCCAGCGCCCTCTTCGACAAGGTCTACATCCAGGAGTACGACCAGTACGGCGGCCGTCCCTACGGCGCGATGATCGGTCTGTATGAGTTCGCGGCCACCAAGGCGGACCTCACCTGGCTGGAGCGCATGAGCTGGGTGGCCAACGCGGCGCACTGCCCCTTCGTCGCCTCGGCCACCCACAAGTTCTTCGACTGTGAGAGCGTCCAGCAACTCGAGACGCTCAAGAACCTGGATGGCGTGCTCTCCCACCCGCGCTATAGCAAGTGGGCCGAGCTGCGCGACTCCGAGTCGGGCGCCTATATCGGTCTCACGCTTCCGCGCTTCGTGCTGCGCCTGCCGTGGAACCCCGTCACCAACCCGTGTGACGTGCTCAACTTCACCGAGGAGGCCTCGGGCGATCCCCAGAAGTACCTGTGGGGCAACTCCGCCATCCTCTTCGCCCGCAACCTGGTGAAGGCCTTCGAGCAGTCCGGCTGGTGCCAGTCCATCCGCGGCCCCAAGGGCGGCGGACAGATCAAGGGCCTGCCGGTGGACACCTTCACCCTGCGCGGCCAGAAGATGATCCAGCCGCCGCTGGAGATGACCATCCCGGACTACCGCGAGTTCGAGTTCGCCCGGAATGGCTTCATCCCGCTCGTCTACCGGAAGAACGAGGCCGAGGCGTCCTTCTTCAGCACCCAGTCCATCAAGCGATCCAAGCGCTTCAAGGATCCGAAGGACTCGGAGAACTCGCAGCTCGTCACCAACCTGGCCTACACGTTCTCCATCACCCGCATCGCGCACTACATCAAGTGCATCATGCGCGACAACATCGGCAGCACCGCGGACGAGGGTTACATCCAGCGGCAGATCGACGCGTGGCTCGGCGGGTACGTGACCACGGTGGTCAACCCGGATGACCTGACGCTGCGCCGCTTCCCCTTCAAGGCCACCAACGTCGCGGTGGCGCGCCGCGCCGGGGAGATCGGCTGGTACGACTGCAAGGTCGCCGTGCTTCCCCATATCCAGTTCGAAGGCCTCAACGTGGAGCTGATGCTCGAGTCCCGGCTCGGCTAGGCCCTCCCCCAACCGTTTTGGAATAGGAGCAAGACATGCCCCAGTTCTCGCGCGCCCTGGATGTCTACCAGGGCTTCAACTTCAAGAAGGACAAGCAGTCCCCCGTGGGTTACATCCTGTCGATCAAGATCGGCGACAAGACCCTGACGGCCGACCAGGAGACCATCAAGAACCCCGAGGAGCCGGACAAGGCGATCGCGGAGAAGGTGGTGGCAGTGCTCAACCACTACCTGTGGGAGACGGGCGCCACGGACGCCATCTACATGTCCGGTCAGGTGTCCACCGCGAACAAGCAGATGCTCGCGGAGATGCTGCTGGGCACCTGGTCCAGCATCGACGTGGAGTTCAAGTACGTCGTCTACGAGTACGATCCGCTCGCCAAGAAGTACTTCAAGTCCAACTTCGTGGACGCGGCGGTCAAGGGCCTGCTGGAGAAGAACGGGGACGATCTGAACCTGGCGATCGCGGACAACCCGTCCACCGAGGTGCAGTCGCCGAAGAACTACACCTTCCAGATCGGCATCAAGCCCCAGACGCTCGAGCAGACGGTGAACGTGGCGGTCGCCTCGGGCAAGAACATCGTCAAGCAGTGGGGCGTCACGGAGACCGCGGCGGGTTAGCCGCGCGCGGCCCCTCTTCCAACGGATGAACCGAGCCATGCAGCCTCACAAGCTCGCGCGGGTCCGCTGGCAGGTGGGCCAGACGCTGCTTCCCGAGCATTTCCGTACCCAGGACGGCGCCCTGTCGGAGGAGGCCCGGCTGTATGCCGAGCTGTCCGGCCTCCCTCTGCGGGGCGTCGCCGCCCTGGATTTGAACGAGGTGCTGCTCGGCGAGGGCACCTTCAGCATTTCCTCACTGACCGCGGTGATGCCGGGCGGCTTCCTGGTGGAGGTCCCCGGCAACGCCACGGTGTCGCCCCTGTCGCTGGAAGACACCGGCCGCTCCGAGGTCACCCTCTTCCTCCACCTCCTGGCGGAGACGAGCGGCAGCGAGGGCATCCCGCTCTACACGGAGGATCCGCCCACCGTCCACCGCACCCTCCACACGCTGCTGCTCTCCACCGAGCACGCGGTGGATGGCGCCGTGTCCACGCTGGAGCTGGCCTCGCTCTCCAAGGACACCGAGGGCCAGTGGCACCTGTCCGCGGAGAACGTGCCCCCGCTGCTGCTGGTGGGCCCCAACCCCTTCCTGGAGCCGGTGCTCGCGGACCTGGACAGTCTGCTCGAGCAGGCCCAGGGCCAGCTGCGCACGCGCCTGCAGGACAGCTACCTGCGAAGTGATCGGCTCACCACCGCCCGCCGCGCGTTGTGCGAGGTGCGCCGGCTGCAGGCCCTGCGGGCCGACATGCGGCATCACGTCTACCCGCACCCGTACAAGTTCCTCGACGCGCTGCGCGGGCTCTACTTCGAGGCGTGCTGCTACCTGGAGGCCGAGCCCGACGAGAACCTCCCCACCTACCATCACGAGGATCTCGGCCCGGCCCTGCGCCGGTGGATGGAGCTACTCAACCGGAGCTTCCGCCCCGAGGCCACGCGCCTCACCCACCGCGCCTTCACCAGCCGCGATGGCCGCTTCATCCTGTCGCCATTGCCCAAGGAGACTCCTCCGCCCAACGACTTCTATCTGCTGGTGCAGCGCAAGGATCCGAGCAGGCCGCTGCCGCTGGAGGGCGTGAAGCTGGCCAGCCCGCTGCGCCTGCCGGTGGTGCGCCGCCTGGCGCTCAAGGGCATCAGCTACCGCCACGTGCCCCACCCCGCCTTCCCCCACGCCTTCGGCCCGGAGATCGACTGGTACCAGCTCACCGCCACGGGCGAGGAGTGGCAGTACGCCCTGCGCGAGGACGGCCTGGCCTTCTTCGTCACCCCCGCGCTCGACGGCACCCAGATCTCCCTCTTCTGGCGGAGGCAGTGAATGGCGCGTCAGGCCTTCCTGGACAAGTTCGGCAACAACCGCCGTGACGGCACGCGCGACGAGCTGGTGCAGGTGCTACGCAACCTGGAGGCCGTGCTCAACACGCAGCAGGGCTACGGCTTCTTCAGGCGGGACTTCGGGCTCGGGGAGTACATGGAGAAGCGCGGCACCCGCGCGCTCGTGCAGACGCTCACCTCGGAGATCCAGAGCGAGATCGAAACCAACGAGCCACGCCTGAAGGACGTGGAGGTGACGCTCGAGGGCCGCGACGCCACGCTGTGGCTGCACTTCAAGCTGACCGCCACGCTGGGCGGCCAACCCGTCGAGCTGCGGCTCTTCTTCGACACCGTGAGCAGCCGGGTCCGCGTCCAGAAGAAGGAAGAGTGACATGGCGGGACCCTTCCAGGAGCGGCTGGTCGTCTCACTCACCGTGACGATCGGCGGCACGGCGCACGCCATCCCTCCCGGCAACATCAAGTCCTTCTCGCTGGAGCTGCGCGGCTGGGGCCACGAGGGCCACGTCGAGTTCATCATCGCCGACAACCAGGGGCTCGGTGGGCAGCAGCAGGACACGCTCCTGGCCGACTTCCTGAAGCCGGATCTGGCCGAGGTGTCGCTCGAGTTGAAGTCCCTCCACACCGACCTTCCGGCGAAGCCGACCCCCACCTCGCTGACGGTGAAGGGCCTGGTACACGACAAGACGCTCACCGAGCTCCGGGCCACGCCCGCGCAGGGAGATCCGATCCTCTACCGCCGCTATGGCGTCTCCTTCCGCGACGCCGCGCGCCTGCTCTGGTCGCAGCACTTCCCCTGCGTCCTCTACACGCAGAAGTCCTTCAAGGACGTGCTCGACGCGCACAAGGGAGACAAGATCTCCCTCACGTACGACTGGAGCGCCGTGCTGGACACCACCTGCCCGATGATCTTCCTCGGGTTGGATCCGGAGAAGGCGTCCAGCTTCTACGATCTCCTGCTCTGGTACGTGGACGGCCACAACGGCGTGCTCGCCTATGACTACTCGACGCAGGGGTACGAGCTCTCCGCCACCAAGGACGGCACGGGCACGCCGCTGGAGCTGAAGCCCCAGGAGGTGGCCTCGCTGGAGGTCCGCTTCCCCGAGGTCATCCGCCACGACATGGCGGTGCTCAACGCCGTCGCCGAGGGCCCCCAGAACCAGGCCATCACCCAGACGAGCGCCGTCTCCGGTATCCGCCAGGACGTGCTGCTGCGCACCGCCATCGCGGACGAGGTGCAGGCGCGGGTGGACCTGGAGACGGCGCGGCTGAAGGTGCGCGGGCTGGAGCTGGAGCTGGAGTGGAACCGCTTCCCCGCGATCGCCTTCACCCCGGGCACGTTGGTGAAGCTGCCTTCCACCGCGGGGTGGAACGCCGCCGGAGTGCCCGCGAGCGAGACCTTCCGCGTCCGCCACATGCTCCTGCGGGGAGATGCCCTCCAGCCCGGTCCCGACGCGGAGCGCGACCAGCCAGACGCCGGCTTCCACTTCCAGATGCGCACCCGGCTGGAGCGCAAGGACGAGACCTGGGTCGAGCTGCCCGAGTACATCCCACCGCCCTACCCCCGCTACGTGGAGGGGCTCATCGTCAGCGAGGTGGGCGAGGACGCGGACGAGACGTGGCAGGCCTACACCGACGAGGCCACGTCGCTGGACGGCTACAAGGTGAAGATCCCTCTCTGGGAGGATCAGATCATCACCGCCCCCTTCAACCCCAACCTGCTGCCGGGCCACTACTACTTCCCGGCCTACAAGGGCGAGAAGGTGCTGGTGGGGCTCGACTTCCAGCGTGCGTGGATCAAACGCTTCCTCGACTGGCGCACCGGCGCCCGCATGCCCCAGGACGGCCAGGGCGTGCACCTGCTGATGGGCAAGACGACGCAGAGCAACACGTCGATGAAGCACTACTACGACGACGCCAGACCCGTGTTCCTGCTCAAGCGCACGAACGACAAGGACACCGGGACGCTCCGCATCCAGGAGGGCAACCTGTTCCTCCAGGTGAAGGAAGACGAGGGCTGAGAGCGGGAAACTTGCCGCTCCCCCGGGTGCGGGGTCTCATGCGCCACGAGGGCGAGCGTCCATGGCCAAGCTGGTCTGCACCATCGAGATGGACAAGACGAATGGCATCACCGTGAAGGTAGAGGACCCTCAGGGTCAGATCACCCAGGTGATGACCATGGACAGCCAGAGCATCACCATCAAGATGCAGAACCAGTCCAACACGAGCACCATCGTCCAGAAGGCCGACAGCATCACCGTCACCGTCCAGGACTTCACCGTCAACGCCGACACCATCACGCTGACGTCGACGAAGGACTCGAAGTGGACGAGCCAGCAGAAGCTGACGCTGGAGAGCACGCAGGACATGACCCTCACCTCCAGCGCGAAGCTCACCCAGAGCGCCACCCAGGACGCGAAGCTCTCCTCCACCGCCAACGTGAACGTGGAGGCCACCAGCAACATCACGCTCAAGGGCATGCAGGCCACCCTCCAGGCCACCGCGGGCGAGGCGAAGGTGGACGGCGTGATGCTCAAGCTGAACGGTCAGGCCCAGGCCGAGATGGCCGCTCCCCTGGCCACGGTGTCCGCCCAGGGCAAGCTCAGCCTCGAGTCCACGGGCCTCGCGGACCTCAAGGGCACCATGACCAACGTCGGCGGTATCGTGAAGCTCGGGTGAGGGACCGGTGATGGACTCCACGGACCAGCTCTACCAGGACTTCCTCACGGAGATGGACTCGCTCGAGCGCTTCCGCCAGCGCTACCAGCGCAACCATCCCTCCGTCCCCATCGACCGGGATGATCCGGACGTGCGCCGGCTCATGGAGTCGATGGCCTTCTTCTCGGTGCAGACGCGGCAGGCCACGCTGCACAACCTGCGCTCCACCTGGCTGCGCCTCTTCTCCAGCTTCTTCGACTTCCTGCTGGAGCCGCTCCCCGCCGCGGCGATGGTGCAGGCGGTGCCCACGGAGAAGATGGTCGAGGCGGTGGTGCTCCCCCGCGGCACCGAGCTGCGGCTGACGCCCACCGATGGCGTGGCCGGCTCCTTCCGCCTCCAGCGCGACCTCCACATCCTGCCCATCTTCCTGGAGGACTCGAGTGTGGTGCGGCTGGCCAATGGCGGCCACCGCCTCATCCTGCGCTTCGCCTCGGCCCACCCTCGCAAGGATCCGGTGGGCCTGTTCAGCCTCCACGTCCGCCACCTGGACGACTACCGCTCCTCCCTGGCCGTGTACCACGCGCTGAGCAAGCACCTGGAGCAGGTGTCGGTGGTCTACGATCAGACGGCCGACGAGCGCACCGTCGGCACCCGTTGCGAGCACACCTTCGGCCGCGACCGGCCCGCCCCCGAGGATGGCACCGAGTACGCGCACCCCGTGCAGCGCGTGCGCGCCTTCTTCCAGATGCCCGAGCAGGGGCTCTTCCTCCACGTGCAGGTGGCCCCCACCCGCCAGGCCTGGACGCGCTTCTCCCTCTGCCTGGATTTGAAGAAGGAGTGGACGGTGGGCCGCTCGCCCCACCCGGACATCCTCCATCCCTGCGTCGTGCCGGTGGTGAACCTCAAGGCCGAGCCCGCGCAGCCCCTCACCGTCGACGGCACCCGCTCCGAGTTCCCCATCCTCGGGCTGAGCGCCGGGCGCGACTTCCGCCTGCAGTCGGTGACCGGCGTCTATCAACTCACCCAGACGGGGCGAGAGCCCCTGCGTCCGGCCTACCTCCCGGGAGACGGACCGAGCTACGAGATCGACGAGGAGCTCGCCGAGGATCTCAGCCCGCGCCAACGCCTGCTGGTGCGCATGCCGGAGGCCTTCGACGAGCCGCGCAAGGTGCTGGTGGAGGCGCTCTGGTACCAGCCACGCTTCGCCTCGCAGGCCAGCGGTCGCATCGAGGTGAGCACGCCGAGCCGTCACGTGGAGGGCCTGCGCTGGCAGATGGTGGGCGGTCTCCAGCCCCACCGGGACAGCCCGCTGCGCAACGACGTGGCGGCCCTCACCCAGGTGCTGTCCTGGAAGGTCAAGTCGACGCTCGAGCGCAACGAGCTCATCGCCCTGCTCTCCTACCTCGGCACGCCCGTGGAGGGCCCGTTCCGCGCCATCATCCCGTGGATCCGCAAGACGAAGGTGTCCGTCCTTCCGGATGGCGCGCTGCGCGGCACGGGCCTGCGGCACCTGTACGAAATGCAGCTCGAGCCCTTCGACTCCAGCGCCGAGCCCCTGGTGGTCTGCCTCCTCGAGCAGGTGAAGGAACTGCTCGATGCCTGGAATGGCGAGGCGACAGTGGAGCTCAGGCCGTCCATGGCGGGCGGTGGCCCCATCTCCCCGCGGGTCTCCCCATGAAGCTCGAACACTGGCAGATCCTCTTCAAGGCCTACCGTCAGGTGATCACCCTGCTCGACCAGTGGCTGCCGACCGAGTCGGCCCGGGGCAAGGAGCGCGCGATGGCGCACGTGGGCCGCGTGGGGTTGAACCAACTCCAGCAGCAGCTCCTGGAGACGGTGTTGTCCCTTCAGTCCGGGCTGGGCACCGTCTACGACGCCGAGGAGATCGACGAGGCGGTCCGCCCCTTCATCTACCTGGTGGATGAAATGGTGCTCCGGCGGCTCTCCGAGGACGAGCAACCGGACTGGCCGCTGTTGCAGTACCAGTGCTTCGGCGAGGACTCGGGAGGAGACCTCTTCTACGATCTCGCCGACCGGAAGCTGCACCGGCCGGGGCCCTCGACGATCGTCTTCGAGATGCTCCACTTCTGCCTGGCCGCCGGGTTCGTCGGCCGCTACGTGGGCAACGTGGCCAGGCTGCGCGAGTACAAGGAAAAGCTCGCGGCCTGCATCCCCAAGCCGGAGACCCTGGCGGCGCCCCCGCCTCCCCCTTCCTCAGAGCCTCCCCTCCTCTACGAGTTCCCCCTCCGTTATTACATCGGGACCGCGATTCTCGTCGTGGCGGTACCGGTGGGACTGTGGTTGCTCTCTCGCTACTGAGGGAGGGCGGGCGCCCGTCATGGGATGAAGGGCCGGTTTCTTCATCCCGGCCATCCCGGTGGTACTCTGACGGACGTTCAACAAAGGCGAGGGGATGAAGGAGCCGACCGTTACCGCTGAAGACGGCCGCGCTCCCCGGGTCACGCAAGCGAACCGGGGGGGAGCGGGTTCACGCCGCACCCGTCCGGCGGGTGCCGCCGCGCCCGTGACGGCCGCGACGCTGTTCGCGCGTCTGGAGAAGCGGATCGACTCCGAGCTCGGCTCACTGCGCGCGGGCGTGGAGCCGCTCCTGGGCGAGGTGCGTCAGGCCCTCGAGGCGCTCTACCCCGGACCGGAGGGAACCCTCCTGCCACCCAAGGAGCAGCAGGCGCGGCGCGAGAAGCTGGCCGGGACCCTGGACCAGCTGGAGGACATCCTCGAGGCCCTCCAGCTCGCCGCGCGGACTCGAAGGGGGGCGTGACGCGTGGAGACGCTCGGCAAGGTCTGGGCCGTGGTGAGTCCCCACCTGGTATGGGTGCTGCTGGTGCTGCTCGTCGTGGGCCTCGGCGTGGCGCTCTTCTGGTGGTGGCGCAAGCGGCGGATGAGCGCCCCGGCCGTCGGCGAGCCCAGGCCCATGCAGGCCAACCAGCTGTTGAAGATCCGCGAGCGCTTCCTCAACGGGCTGCCGTGGCTCAACCGCGCCGCCATCCGGGATCTGCCCCACGTGGTGGTGCTCGGGCCCGCGGGCTGCGGCAAGACGAAGCTCATCGGGCTCGACGTGGACTGGGAGCGGCAGGCCCGCCAGTTCCTCCCCAGCTACACCAGTGATCCGCTGCTGCAGATCTACCTCGGCCCGGACAGCGTGGTGCAGGAGCTCTCCGCGCCGCTGCTCGAGGACGACTCGCCCCAGGCCCGCACGGCCCTGCGGCGGCTGTGGAAGTCCAGCTTCAGCCGCCAGCAGCGCGGCGTGACCATCATCGCGCTCGACGTGCGCTGGCTCGCGGACACCGCGCCCGACGAGGTGCGGCGCACCGCCCAGCTGCTGCGCGGAAAGCTCAACCTCATCTCCGAGATGAGCCGGGGCCCGGTGGAGGCGCGCGTCTGCCTGACGAACATGGACGCGCTGGAGGGCTACTCCGACTTCGCGCAGCTCCTGCACAAGCACGGGGTGCCGCTCTCCTTCGAGATCCCCAGGCGCGGCGAGGAGGGGAAGCTGGCCACGCTCCTGGAGGCGCAGGAGCAATACCTCGCCCTGGGGCTGACCTCGCTCCCGGTGGACGCCTTCGAGCGCCTGGAGCGCTTCTACTCCACGGGAGGCCGCTCCTTCTCGGCGCTCGCCCGCTTCGTCACCGCGCTGCTGGAGGGAAACACCCTCTCCTTCAAGCCCAGCCTCTCGCGGGTGTACCTCTCCTCCCCCTCTCCCGAGGCTCGTGCGAGTGGGGTGCTCTCCGTCACCACCGAGGAGACCAGCTCCCAGGCCCTGCGCGCACGCTACCTGAGGACCCACCTGCGGCGCTGCGCGTTGATCGCCGCCGTGTGCACCCTGCCCGTGGTGGCCGCGTACGGCCATTACTACCTGCTGCTGAAAGAGACGCAGCAGCTGATGAAGAGCTTCCAGCAGACGGCCGAACGGCTGCACGATCAGAAGCTGGAGAGTGTCGGCACCCTGGTCGAGGAGAAGGTGGACAAGGCGGGCGAGTCGCTCGACGAGCTGTGGCACGCCGAGCGCTACTGGCCGCCGCTGAAGAAGAGCTTCCCCAAGCAGAAGAACGAGCTGCGCCAGCAGCTGGCCACGGCCATCCGCGAAGCGCACATCCGGCCCGCCCTCGCTCGCTGCCATGAGAAGCTCGATGAGTGTCGCCCGGAGCAGGTGGTCTATCTGCTGGCGGTGCTCCATTCCTCGGAAAAGCAGGAGCTCGGCAAGTTCATCCTCTCCGGGCTCCGCAACCGGCACAAGTGGCGGTGGAACTCGGATGACGAGGAGGAGCTGTCGACCAGTTCCAGCCACGATTCGCGGCCCACCTGGGTGAAGTCCCTCAAGCTGAACGAGGCCATTGTCGGCGACTACGTCGAAACCAGCGATAGCCCCTGGGAAACGCCGCCCTCGGGTGCGAACTGGGCCCGCTGGCCCTTCAAGGATGAGCTGACACGCGAAAATCAGCTCAAGCCCTGGCAGCTCCATCTCGAGCGCCTATCCAATCTCCTGCAGGGCAACCGCGTGCAGGAACTGCTGAACGCCGGGCCCCAGGCCCTGACCGAGGAGCTGAACACGCTGAGCGAGGAGCGCGCCAGGCTACAGGCCTGGCTCGACGACAGCGTTCTGTTCGCGGATCTGCCCCGCGTGCTGGATCTGCTCAACGACTCCCGGGCCGGCGCAAACGTGGGTCAGTTCGCGGGCATCAAGTCCACCATCCGGACCCTCGACTGGCTGAACGACGAAGAGAACCGCGAGCAGCTCTCGTCGGTGCTGCGCATGGAGCAGGAGGCGTTCGACGGCTTCAAGGCGGTGGAGAGGATGACCGCGGCCGAGCTGCTCACCCGGGACGGGCTGTGGGAGCCGCGCGGTGGCAGTGGCCCCTTCAAGGTCACCGTGCTCCAGGAGTCGTTCACGTTCCGCCCCCGGGAGCACTCGCTCGAGCTGTTGCGCATGCTCATCCGCCATTACGAGACGACCGGCCGCATGCCCTTCCGTGGCGTGGGCCCGCACACCTCCAGCCTGTCCCTGTATGGCGCGGTGGCGGACGCCTCGGGGAACCACCTGCCGGAGGCTACGGGTGCCGAGGCGGGTGACGCCTCGGATGTCCTCTCCGTGCTGGACCGGCTGCAGTTCGACACGAAGATCAAGCCGCTGGTGGACGAGTTCACCCAGCGGCTGAAGAACGCGCAACTCTCGCCGGAGGAGGCCGCGGCCCGCCAGGAGTACGTGCGCAGGCGGATGGACCAGTTCTCCCAGGCCTACCGCGAGGGCCTCTTCATGAGCGTGCGCGACTACCGCTTCTTCGCGGCCTCCCGCACCACGCTGACCAAGGAGCTGTCGGAGCTCACCCAGCCCTCCTCCAAGCTGGTGGACATGCTGCGCGACGTGGCCAACCGGGCCAACCTGGAGCCGCTGGACGGGCCCTATTACGAGCCGCTGCGCAATGCCGTGGCGCCCTTCAAGCCCGTCATCCAGCTGATGGTGCAGGACAAGAACGGCAACTACACCGCCATGGATCCCTACCGGGCGCTGGTGGCGCAGTTGCATGACGAACTCAACGCCGTGACAAAGGCCGGCGGCGACAAGGGCAAGGCGGCCAAGGGAAGCAAGCCCTCCGCGGACAAGGCCGCCGCGGGCGAGGAAGCCTCGGACGACAGCGAGGCCGACGGCCCCGCCCAGCTCACGGACATGCTCACGCCGCTGGGGCAGGTGGGGCTCTCGATGATGCTGGAGGAAGAGGGCTCGTACCTGCGCAAGGTGGACGCCTGGCTGGACCAGCAGGGCCTCATCGGCGAGCTGCGGGAGCCCTTCCGCCTGCCCTTCCTGGCGGCGAAGGAACTGGGACGCGCGGAGCTGGAGCGGGTGCTGGCCCGGCAGTGGAACGAGGCGGCCTCTCGCATGCTCCTGCCGCTGCTCGAGCGCTACCCGTTCAACCCGAACGCGACCGAGGAGGTGGACCCCGCCGATCTGGAGATGTTGCGCCGCAAGGACGGCGACTTCTGGCAGCTCGTGGAGCGGGTGTTCTCGCCGGTGTGCGTGGAGCGCGGCACGGAGTGGGCGCTGCGCAGTCCGCTGCGAGGGGGCAGGCTGGTGCTGCCGTCGCGGGTGCTGCCCACGCTCAGCCGGCTGGCGAAGATGTCGAAGACGCTGTGGGACGACAAGGGGCAGCCCCGGCCGTTGATGCTGCAGATGATGCCGCTGCCCCTGCCCGCTCCGCCGGATCCCGGGAGCTTCGTCACCATGGCGTCGCTCAAGTGCGGGAAGACGGCCGCGTTCGGCTACAACCAGAGCCCCGCCTGGCAGGAGTTCCCGGTGGAGTGGTGGGACCAGCAGACGGCCTCGCTCGTGCTGGAGGTGCGCTCGCCCAAGCGCGAGGCCAAGCAGTACCACTGGCTGGAGAAGGCCCGCTCGTCCTGGAGCTGCTTCCGCCTGCTGGAGTCCTCCACCCTCACCACCGATCAGCACCGGATGTGGCGTCTGAACAACCGCGGCGACGAGGCCTCCAAGCGCGTGCTGGAGATCAGCTTCGGCGTGAAAGGTGAGCCCTGGGCACCGTTCCGAGAGGTGCCGAGATGAACCGCACGCGCCTTGGGCCCGCTCCGCTGGTGGCGCTCGCCGCGCTGCTGCTGGGCGGATGCCTGCCCGGCCACGTCACCTTGAGCATCAAGTCCCCGCCCGGCACCAACCACGGGCGCCCGCTCTACATGATCGTCCGCACGGTGGATCCCAAGCAGTACTCCACCGAGTCGTACAACGACGTGGCCGCCAAGGTCATCTCCCCGGACGAGTCGGTGCTGCAGGCGGATGTCATCTATCCCGGCACCTTCCAGAACATCAAGGTGAAGGTGCCCAAGGCGGCGTCGGTGGCGGTCTCCTTCCTCTTCACCGCTCCGAATGGCTCATGGCAGATGTTGCTCAATGAGCCGCTGCCATCCTCGGTCGACATCGAGCTGATGGAAGGCCGCATCCAGACGGACATGTCGCCAGGACTCCCCTCCGGAGCCGAGGCCAAACCGCCCGAGGCGCCCAAGATGGAAGCGCCGAAGGTGGAGGCCCCGAAGGCGCCCGGAGCCGACAAGAAATAGCGGAACGTCCGCGAAGTCTTCAGAACGAAAGCCTGTTTAGCTTCTCTATTTCCTTCACGGCTACATCCCGATACAGCGGCACAACCTCTACGGCGAGGACGTCGCGCATTTGTTGGCGTGCGCCGTCAAAATCCCCTCTGTCTCGAAACTGGTACATCCGGTGGAGTGCATCGATGAGCCGGTTTGAGCCTTCGGTAATGCGACGCCGAATCTCATGAAGTAGAGCAGTGCCACTCTCCACACTGGCGAGGGCGGATTCCGCGTCGCTCTCGGGGATGGCCACCGTCGGGGCCGTGCGTTTGAGTAGATCGCGCACGTCATTGGTCAGTTCCAGAGGCTCCCCTCGCCGAACCCGGTTGTCCAGCACCCGTATCTCGTGCCAGTCGCCCTCTTCCTCTTCTACTGTCTCCATGCATCGCCTCTCCTTCAATCAACTGCGGGGCCTACACTTGCGGATTGGCCATTCGTGCTGTCCTTCACAATATCGGAGGCAGTCGTCACATTTGCCGGTCCATCCGTTGTTCTTGCAGCTGACGTAGGCCTTGATGCATCGCTGCTTCCACTCCGGTAGATCTTTGTTGTTGGCGAATTCGTCCTCCTCAACCATCGGCATTATCGGCATTGGCACGAATTCATCAACCATCACTCCAGCCTCTACCGCCTCCTCTATGTCCGCAGCAGTGGCACCGCATGCTCCCACTGGGTCGTTATGGGTGCTTTTGGATGCAACAGGTCATGGTGTTGTTTCCGCAGTCGCTCAGACCCACAGCCACCGTACCAGCCAAGCAACCCGATGCGAGCACGCCCCACAACACAGCCGCTCCAAGGCACAGATCAATATTCATACTTTCCACCAATCTAAAATCAGACGAGTTGGCCAGGGACGTCAGAGAGCGACAGGGCGTGACGGTCCGGCCCTGCACACCCGTTCGAGTAGGTCGGCCCTCCTTCCATTCCTCAGGCCAGCGCACGTACCTGGGCGTTCAGGGCCTCCAGCTCCGCCGAGATCCGCGCGCGAGCCGCCTCCAGCGGCTGCGAGGTGGCTGTTCCCGCATCCACCTGGGTCTCCAGCGAGTCGAGCGGCGCGAGGAGCTCCGTTCGGGCCGAGCTGACGCGGCCGGATAGCTGCTCCATCTGCGTCGCCGTCGCGTCCTCCACCCCACTGGCCCTCTGTTGGAAGCCGCTCAGCGTCGCCTCCACCCGGCCGGCCAGCTCCTCCTCGAGCTGCGCCTTGCCCTGCCTCGCCGTGTCGAGCCCGGTGCCCACCGACGAGCGGGTCGCGTCGAGCCCGGAGCGCATCTGCTCCTGGGAGGAGGCAATCTGGCTCTCGGCGGAGCTCCGGGCCGCGTTCAGGGGCTCGATGGATGTCTGGAGCCCCCCATCGAGGCTCCCCTGGAGCGTCCCGAGCTGCTGCTGGACCTGGGACTTCAGCGTCTCCACCTGGGAGGCCACCTGCTCCTTCAGGGTCCCCACCTGGCCTACTGCCTGATCTCGAGCAGTGCCAATCTGTTGCACCACGCTGGCCACCACCTGATCCACCTGTGTCATGGCCTGCTCGATGGCGCTCTGGATGGACTGGGTCAACGTGTCGATCTGCTGGAGGAGCTGCTGCTGCATGGTCTGGACCTGCCCCACGGCCTGGGCCTGGACGTTCTCCACCTGCGCCAGGATCTGGTCCTGCACCGTCGTCATCTGCTGGGCCACCTGACTGGAGATTGTCTGGAGCTGGGTGGTGATCCGCGTGACGACCTGGCCGATCGCCTGGATGGCTGGATTCACCAGCGGCTTGGGCAAAGCCGAGGCGGGAATGGCATCCAGCAGATCGGTGGCCCGGGCGAGCAGGGCCTGAAGTGTGCCAACCAGGGTCTGGAACAAGGATTGGAGGGCACTGAGCTGCGCCGGCAGCGCCTCCAGGAGGGCCAGGAGTTGCTCCTTGAGCGCATCGATCTGAGCCAGGAGGGTGTCGAGCGTGGCGAAGGTCGCATCCAGGGTCTGCTGGAGGGGCGTCTGGATGGCGGCGATGCTGGCGAGCGCCCCCTGTACGAGCGAGTCGAGGCCATTGCCCACCTGGGTGATGAGCGTGTCGATCTGCTCCTGGACCTGATCGATCAACGACTCCACCACCTGGATCTGCCCGCCCAGGGACTCCACCTGCCCGGACAGCGTCCCCTGCAAGGTGTCGAGCGCCTGGGAAGCCTGCGCCTTCGCGCTGTCGAGCGACCCGGCCACCTCGGTCTCCAGCGAGTCGAGGAGCTCGGTGGTCGTCTGGGCCACGCCCTGGACCTGGGAGCGCAGCGGTGCGAGCCCCGCTCGGAGCTGCTCCACCCGTTGCTTCACCTCGGCCTTCAGCGACGTCCCCGCGGATTGGATCTCCTCCTGGAGGGACCGCAAGGTCTCGGATGGCGTGGCGACCGTGGCATCCACGGCCTGGGAGAGTTCGGAGGTCCTCGCGCCAGCGCTCTCTCGCGCCGAGGTGATCTGTCCGAGCAGGGATTGCGTGGAGGCAGAGAGTTGAGCGGCCGTGTCCTTCAACTCCTGCTCCAGCCGCGCCCGCGTCCGCGCGATGAGCGCCCTCCCCTGCGCCCGGCGGCGGTCATCGAGCCCGGCGGCGAGCACCTCGCACTTCTGCCCGAGCTCCTGCTTCAGCGCCTCGAGCTCCGCCTGGGCGGACTGCTCCTGCTCGTGGGCCTTGCCCTCCAGCGCCTCGCAACGGGCCGAGACCTCGGAGTCGAGCTCCTCGAGGGGACCCCGCACGCGGCCGGCGGACGCCCCGAGTTGCTGCTCGAGGATGCCCACCTCGGAGGCCGTCTCGTCGAATCTGGCCCACAGCGCCTTCATCGGCTCAGGGCTCCAGCTCCGCCAGCTCGGCGTCGAGCGCGTCGATCTGGGACGAGAGCTCCGAGACGGCCGACTCGGCCTCGGGGCGGAGGCTGGCGATGGCGTCCACCACCCCGCTGACGAGCGACTCGAGCTCGGCCCGGGTGCTCCCGACGCGAGCACCCACGGAGCCGCCAAAGGACTCCAGCTCCCCTCGGAGGTCCGTCACCTGGGCACGCAACTCCTGCATGGACTTCCTCCCTACCCCAGCCGGGGCATCAGCGCAGCTTTCCGAGCGCCACCTTGGCCTCCGCCGCCGCGCTCGAGAGCGGGGCCGCCTTACCCGACATCCCCGAGAGCGCCCCGGAGAGCGCGGCCTTGGCGGCGGACACCTTGGCCTTCACCTCGGCCCGAGCGGACTCGAGCGCGGCCACGGTCTCCGTGGTGGCGGCCTCGATGCGGCCCTTCACGTTCGCCACCGCGCCCTGGTAGGCGGTCGTGGTCTCGCCGATGGCACCGCCCACGCCCAGGGCGAGATCTCCCTTGGCCGCCTCGACCTGGGGCGTCACGTCATAGGTGGAGCTGGCGGGCGCGACGCCCTGCTTCTCCTCGACCTTGATGAGAAGGTTGCCCTCGCTGATGCGAACGGTCTGAGTGTCCCCGGCCGAGACGCGCTGGAGGTTCCACACCGGGTTGGCTTCCTGGTAGTCGTGGGTGATCGCCGTCTGGCTCGTCTTGTTCTTCCCGAGCAACATCTGATCGCCCTGCCCGTCCTGAGGCAGGCGTACGGTCTCGCCCCAGTCGAGGAAGCGGTGCAGCTCGGCGCGATCGAAGTGGAGGGCCAGCAGCACGCGCTCGTTCTTGTAGGGCGGGAAGTAGAAGTGCCCCGAGAAGAAGTGCGGCTGCGCGGGCACGCTCACCGTCTTGTTCCACAGCGGCACCGTCACCCGGTAGTTGGAGACGGAGGTCTTGTCGTCCTCGACGACGAACCAGGACCGGTCCGTCTCCTGTCCCCCGGGGCTGTGGACCTTCCCCTCGACGTAGAGGGGATAGCGCGGCGCGCGGTACGCGGGAAGCGTGGGCACCGGGTCGGTCTTCTGCTCGAGCAGGGCGGACATCTCCAGCGAGTAGCCGGCATCGGGAGACTGCTGCTCGTCGTAGGGGCCCTGTCGAAGAGCGCGGAGCTCCAGATCCAGCGCGAGCACCCGGAGGTCCTCACCGGTGCCCCTCAGGTCGGGGAGCCAGTGGAAGCCCTGGAGGCGCAGGAGCGCACCGGGGTGCACGGCCACCGTGGGGAACTGCTGGAAGGTCACCTGGAGCCGCCGCTGCCGGAGCTTCAGCCGGCTCTTCTCGAGCGTCTGACGTTGCTCGGCCTCGGAGGCGATGGGGGTGCGCAGGAGCACGTCGTGGGAGATGCCCTGCGCGGCCTGGTCCTGCGCCAGCGCCACCGCGGTGGGCCCGTTGGCGAGCGCGTTGAGCACACGGGCGCCGTGGCGGATGGGAGCGGGGAGCTGGACCTGGACATCCATGCGCTCGACTTCGCGGCTGTCGAGCACGGCCGCGCGTCCCGAGGAAGACTTGCTATCGGATAGGACGTACTGGTCCTGCTGGCTGTCGTAGGTCCACACGCCGTTGCGCGTGTGCACGAACCAGAGGACGAAGTCGTAGAAGCTGGTGCGCCGGTCGTCCGAGCCCAGGGCGAGACAGAGCAGCGGCTGCTCGGCCTGGAGCACGTCCCAGTCATAGGAGAGGGTCAGCGGCCCCTTGTGCGCGTCGAGCAGGTCCACGAGCTTCTTCTGGGTGTGCAGCTCGGTGGGGCGGTGCTGGCGCCAGAGCACCTGGGCGGGATCGGCGAACTCGAGCGAGTAGAGACGGAAGGCGCGCTCCTCTCCCTCGTGCGGCCCGTGGGAGAGCCCGGCGAGGCTCCGGGCCCGGACGAGCCCCTGGACGACGAGCGGGCCGGGAGGAGTGACCTCGGTGGGGTACACGCCGGCCACGGAGAGCCGGACCTGGATGAGGTCGTTCTTCTTGAAGGCGACGAAGAGGGGCGCGTCGGCCTTCTCCAGCGCGGTCCAGAAGGACACCGAGGCGGTGAAGCCATGATTCGCGAGCCGCACGGCGAAGTGCTTCACCTGGCCGCCGGGAATGGAGAAGGACTCACCCCCGATGGTGAGCGAGAACTCGAGCTTCAGCTTCTCCTGGAAGGCCATGACTCAGGCGCTCTCACTATTCCGTCTTGTTCTCGTCCTTCCCGGCACGAGCCGCGAACTCCAACTCCTTCTTGCTGGCCTTGAAGGCGAGCCGCGACATCACTGTCCTGCTCAGCCAGTAATAGTGGCGCAGGAAGTCCGCGGATTTCCACGCTGTGTTGCGGTTGTACTCGACGATCTTATCAGACGGGTGATACGGCCCTCCGTAGATCATCAACCAGACCAGGTTCGGGGTCCCATGCCCCAGCAGCAGGTCATCGAATTTCGAGGGGATGATACCGTGCTGCCCGAAGCGGGCGGTCCGGTACGGGACCGCCACCTTCGTCCCAAATGGCGTCTCCTCTCCGCCCCAGGGCACTTTGTCCTTCGGATCCTCAATCATGTACACGTTCTTGGCGGACTCCCCAAGACCGGCATGAAGCGCCAGGACGGAGAACGTCTCCTCATCCAGCCCTGGCGCGCTGAACGCGACACACTTCGTCTGATCCCTGCCCAGGCTGTGCGCCAGCGTATAGAAGCGAAGGGCCAGCGCACCGCCCTGGCTATGCCCTGTCACGATCGTCTTGCTGTCAAGCTTCCAGCCGTTGTTCTTGAGCATCTCCAGGATGATGTCCCGCACCGCTTCGAATCCCTGTCTGCTGATGCCCTTCGGGTCCGCGTTGCCCAGGGCTCCCGTCGTCACGTCATGCGCCTTCCAGGAGTCGTCCATCTGCGGGTAGGACGTGGTTCCGGTGAAGCTGACGATGAAGTGATCCTCTCCCTTGACGTTGCGCCCCTTCCAGATCGTCACCTTGACGGAGGGGTGCCACTCCAGACCCATCCGAGTGAAGGTCTCGAAGCTCTCCTCGGAAATCTGCTGGGTGAAGGTCCCCACCACCTCGTAGGTGTTCGGGAGGGGTCCCCAGCTCCCGTTCGCATCCGTCTCGAAGACCGTGGGCCGGCATGGGATTTTGGTGCCCACCTCGAGCGGCATGTAGCCCAGGAGCATGGCGATGCCCTGATAGAAGGCCAGCTCGGACTTGAGCTCGGGCATGATCTTCGTGCGGACATGCTCGACGTACTTCGCCTTGACCTTGGGATTCGTGCTGCTCTTGGCGACCCCCATCATCTGGAACGTCTGCTGCATCAATTCGAAGCCATCGGTCACACCCGGAAGGTCGGGAAAGGGCCCCAGGAAATCGAGGCGCTCCACCGCTTCCGCCAGCAACCTCGCGCTGGCCTCGAGATGGCGCTGGGAAAGGCTCGAGGCCTTGAGGATCTTCTCCATTACCCGCTCCGACCAGTCGAGTACCCCCAGAGGAGCGGAGAGGCCATCCTGGAGGATGAGATCGAGCTCGATGGCCGAGTCCGGGAGGATGGAGCGTGCATCGACATCCAGGAGGGCGTGCTTGATCGCCTTCGCATTGCCCAGCGAGTTCGCCCAGCGGATGGCCCGGGTGCTGAGGTCTTGCGTGATGTCATTCACGGCATTCACGCCGAGCAGCAGGTCCGCGATCCTCTCGACCGCGAGACTCTTGGCGACCGTCTTCCGAGAGCCCGTCGAAGAAGTGACAGTGTCGTACGAGCCCAGCCGCACATGCTGCACCCCCTGCTCGTCCTCCAGGCCCTGGTAGTTCCCGGGCGGAAAGGCGAAGACGATGTCGTCTTCCTCGAGCTCCTGCTTCTTGGAAGGCACGAGGGTGCGGGTCTTCTCGTTCCACTTCCCATGGATGAAGGTCTGCTTCTTCGTGACGACCCCATACTCATGCGGAGTCGCGACCTTCACGCTCTTGAGCAGGGTGAGGAGCTTGTTCAGCTTCTCATGCTGCTCTTGCAGGTCCACATGGGGCAGATGATCGAGCGATGTCTGGGTGCTCACCCACCTGACCTGTTGGTAGACAGTCTGCAACGTCTTCCGTTTGAGGTTCAGACTCCAAAGAAAGAGCGGAGTGGTGGTGGTGAGCTTTTTCATGTGCAGGAGCGAGACCCGTGGGCTCGCACCGAACGAGCTGGAAGGTGCGAACGTGGACGGGTCCACAGTACAATCCGCGGTTGCTGTCGGCAAAAACAGCGCCGGAGGACTCATCGGCGCCGCGTTCCACGGCCTGCTCGATCCATCCCGCTGACGCCCGGTGGCTGGAAACGACGAAGCCCGGCACACGGGGCGAACTCCACCCACGTACCGGGCCGTGACGACGCGACGCCCCGAGGGGCACCCGCCGGTCCTCAGTGAGACTTCATCTCCATGCTGACGCGGGCGGGCGCATCCCCGGACGAGGATGAACCAGAGCCGGACGAGCCGCCGGTGGAGACGGACGCGGCCTTGTCCTCGGCCATGGCGGCCTTCTCCAGGGCGGCCTTCTCCAGGGCCAGCTTCATCAGGGCGCTCTCGTCGGCGGCGCGACGGGCCTCGCGCTCCTTGTAGCGGCGGATGGCGGGCGCCATGATCTCCCCGATGAGGCCCCGGTAGTCCATGCCGGCGCCCTGGGCGATGAGCACCAGGTCGCTCCAGCCCGGCGTGAGGCCCGGCAGCGGGTTGCACTCGATGAAGTAGATGCGGCCCTTGTCGTCCATGCGGAAGTCGATGCGCGCCACGTCGCGGCACCCCAGCGCCATGAACGAGTTGCGCGCCGCCGCCCTCAGCTTCTCCAGCAGCGCGGGCTCGAGCTTCGCCGGCGCGTCGTAGCGGATGCGATCCGTCCAATCCAGCTTGTGCTCGAAGCTGTAGATGGGCGTCTTCTCCGTCTTGTCCAGGAAGACGATCTCCATGGGCGGCAGCACGCGCGGGCGGCGCTCGCCGAGCAGGCCCACGGTGAACTCACGCCCGCCGATGTACTCCTCGATGAGCGCGGGCTGCTGGTACTTGGTGACGATCTCCTTCACCACCTCGCGCAGCTCGGCCTCGTTGTGGCAGACGCTCTTGCTCACCACGCCCTTGGAGGAGCCCTCGGCCACCGGCTTCACCATGAGCGGGAAGCTGGTGAAGTCCTTGTTGAGCCGCTCCTTGCCCGTGTGCATGAGCTGGAAGTTGGGCGTATGGATGCCGGCCTGGCGGACGATCTTCTTGGCCAGTGCCTTGTCCAGCGCGATGGAGAGCGTGGCCGGATCGCTTCCCGTGTACGGAATGTCCAGCAGCTCCAGCATGGCCGGCACCTGGCTCTCGCGGTTGCGGCCCTTGAAGCCCTCGGCGATGTTGAAGACGATGTCCAGCGGCGTGCTGGCCAGCACGCTGGGCAGCTCCGCCGTGGCCTCCAGGTCCACCACCTCGTGGCCCCACGAGGCAATCGCCTCGCGGATGGCCTGCAGCGTGGTGGGCGAGTCGTACTCGGCCTCGCTGTCCTCCACGGAAGCGCCTTCCGCCACGGGCTTCACGCGCTTGACGTTGTAGGTGAAGCCCACGCGCAGCGGGCCCGACTTGCGCGTCGGCTTGCCCTGGCGCTTGCCGTCCTTGATCTTGTAGCGCCGCGCCGCGCTCTGGATGATGGCGTTGACGACGCCGTCCAGGTGCATGCCCTCCAGGGCCGCGGCGGCGTAGATGCCCGCGCCCGGCTCCAGGCTGGGCAGCGCGTTGAGCTCCAGGAAGTACGGCACGCCCGCGTCGCTCAGCCGGAAGTCGATGCGCCCCAGATCCCGGCAGTCGAGCACCTGGAGGATCTTCATCGACATGTTGCGCATCTCCTCGGCCACCTTCACGGGAAGGTTGGCCGGGGCGCTCACCTTCACGGCGCTCTCCCGCTTCGTCTTCAGCTCGTAGTCGTAGATGGCGTACTTGCGCCCGGCGACGGCGGCCGGGTCGATGTCGTACTCCACCGGACTGAGCACGCCGTCATGGTCGTTCTGCACCGCCGCCAGGTAGGGGACGGTGATGTCCTTGCCGTTGATGAACTCCTCGACGAGGACGCCGGCCGGGTAGCGCGACAGCGCCTGCGTCACCTTCTCGCGGGCCTGCTCGACCGTCTCGGCCACCGACTCCTGGGTGATGCCCTTGGAGGAGCCCTCGAAGTTGGGCTTGATGATGACGGGGAAGCGCAGATCCTCGACCTTGAGCTCGTTGAGCTTCTCGACGAACTGCCAGCCGGGGGTGCGGATGCCGTGCTTGGAGAGGACGAGCTTGGTGAGCTGCTTGTCCAGCGTCACCGCCAGCGCGTACGCGTCCGAGCCGGTGTACGCGAAGCCGAGCTCCTCGAAGAGCGCCGGGTAGAAGGCCTCGCGGAAGCGGCCGCGGCGGCCCTCGGCGATGTTGAAGATGAGGTCCGGGCTGTAGGCCTCGAGCCGGGCGACGGTGCGGGAAGCCGGGCCGCTCACCTCGAAGCGCTCCAGACGGTGGCCGAGCCGCTCGATGGCGGCCGCCAGCGTGTTCACCGTCTCCTGGGTATCGAACTCCGCCTCGTCTTCCGAGTCGGACAACCTGAGGTTGTAGGTCAGCGCGATGCGCAAGGCTTTCCCCTTCTGGACTTCTTGAACGTGCGGCACCGGCGGACCCGGGCCGCGGACAAAAACCGGCCTGGGACGCGAGCGGGCGCCACGGGCGTGCGTGCAGCAACCGTTGCTCCGGCGACGACCTTCCCGTCCACCACCTGCGTCTGGGCCCAGGTATCACCGAGCCGCCAACCAAGCGGATCCCTCACCACGCGCAGGGCCTCGATGCCCCCAATGACCACCAGACCCGCCAGACCGGCCACCAGGCCGAGGGGCGGAGGCATCATCCCCAGCAGGACGATGAGCGCCAGGGGTGCGTTGCGCAGGGTGCTGTCGCGGTGGCGCGCGGCCGACTGCGTGGGCAGGTGCATCACCTTCACGCCGAAGATGCGCTTGCCCACGCTCTGGCCCTGGAGCATGCCATCGGCCAGCAGCAGGAAGAGCAGCGCCACCACGCCGCCCGCGGCGCCGCACACCACGTGGAGTCCCCACGCCACGGCGACGTCCACGATGCGCGCGCCCAGCCTCATCCACAGCGAGGCCTTGGGATAGGGCGAGCCGAGCTCCTCCCCATCGTGCACCACGCGAAGGCCGGGACGGCGGGGGGCGGAGTAGACCGGATGCGAGGCGCTCACTCTTCGGGCTCCAGGATGAGACCCCTCTCGGGGCGCTCGGGCTCGTCCAGGCCCGCGAGCTGCGCGAGCCGCTCATGGGCGCTCACCGTGCCCGGGGGCCGCTGGTAGGTATACGAGGAAGTGACGGCGGCATTGCCGGTGAAGTCCGGCGAGGACACCAGCGCGGCCGTGGGCGAGCCCGTCTCGGACATCTCCCGCAGCCGGCCGCGCGCGGCCTCCACGTCATGGGTGGCCGGCTCGCCCTCGCGCGTGAAGAAGACGAAGGCCATGGCCGGACGCTTGGAGGACTCGCGCATGGCGAACTGCACGCCGTCCAACGTCCAACCCTTGGAGCTCCACTCATTCACGGTGCGCTCGAGCGTCCCTTCGTCGACGGTGGACAGCTCGACGACCTTGTACTGGAGCGGGCCCGCGGGACGAGGCGCGGCGGCGGGCACGGCGGTGCGGGCGGCACCCGGACGCTTGCCAGCGCGCAGCGGGCGCCGGGTCGCGGTCGGGGGAGCCGCCTTTCGATTGGGGGGCCGTTTCTTCTTGCGGGTGGCCATGGCCGATCCGGATCTTTGCTCCCAGGCGGGGGGGTGGGCGCAAGCCCCCCCTCGTGAGATGCTCGCCCCAACCGTCAACCGAGCAGCTTCGCGGCCTCGAGCGAGTGGTACGTGATGATGAGGTCCGAGCCGGCGCGCTTGATGGAGGTGAGAATCTCCAGCATCAGCCGATCTCCGTCGACCCACCCGTTCTGCGCGGCGGCCTTCACCATGGAGTACTCGGCGGACACGTTGTAGGCGACCACCGGCACGTCCACGCGCTCGCGCACCCGGTGGATGACGTCGAGGTAGGACAGCGCGGGCTTCACCATGATCATGTCCGCGCCCTCCTCCAGGTCCAGATCGACCTCCTTGAGGGCCTCGCGCACGTTGCCGGGATCCATCTGGTGGGTGCGGCGATCGCCGAACTGGGGCGTGCTCTGGGCGGCCTCGCGGAAGGGCCCGTAGAAGCCCGAGGCGTACTTGGCCGCGTAGGAGAGGATGGGCACCTCGGTGAGCCTCACCTCGTCGAGCGCCGAGCGGATGGCGGCGACGCGCCCGTCCATCATGTCCGAGGGGGCGATGACATCCGCGCCGGCCTGGGCGCACGTCACCGCCATCTGCGCGAGCAGCGGCAGCGTGGCGTCGTTGGCGACGTGGCCGCCCTCGATGACGCCGCAGTGGCCATGGTCCGTGTACTCGCACAGGCACACGTCCACCATGACGAGCATGTCCGGGATGGCGTTCTTGATCTCCCGCACGGCGCGCTGGACGATGCCGTCGCGCGCATAGGCCTGCGAGCCCTGGGCGTCCTTGTGATCCGGGATGCCGAAGAGGAGCACCGCAGGCACGCCGAGGGCCCTGGCCTGCTTCGCCTCGGCGACGGCATGCTCCAGCGAGAGGTTGAACACACCGGGCATGGAGCCGATCGGACGGCGGATGTCCCGGCCCTCGACGACGAAGAGCGGATAGATGAAGTCCGAGGGCGCGAGCGTGGTCTCTCGCACCATCTCACGGAGGGCCGGGGAACGGCGCAGGCGGCGGGGGCGATGGATCGGAAAGGACATGGGCCGACGGTATAAACCCTCGGCGCACCCCGGGGAGGAATTCTCTCCTCGGGGCTGCCTAGACAGTAGCCAGGCGCCAGCTCTCGTTAAGCCGCTCTCGCTGCCTGCGCAGGCGATCGACCCGGCGCTCGGCCAGCTCCGCTTCATGGACCGCGCGGGCATAGCGCGTCCGGGCCGCCTCGGTGTTCGCCGGCAGACCGCGCTCCGCCTCCGCCAACTCTCGCCGCGCCTCGCGCAACTCCTGCTCAATCAGTTCAAGGGTGGACATGGGTGATTCCTCCTGTGCTCCCAGGTCAGTGCACACCCCAGGCCACATGCGACGGGCCCTGCAAGGGCGCGAAACGAGGGAACCCGAAATAATTGGAAGACAAAAGGACCTGGAAAAAAGGTGCGAACAGCATTTCCCGGGTGCGCAAAAAAGGTAGCAAGCGGGTGCGTCACGGGCTCGGCAGGTGGCTCGCATGGGGTGCGAGGCAATGAACAGAGGGCCCTGTCGTAGAGTGGCCATCGTGCCAGCCATCGAAGTCATCGGACTCCGTAAGATCTACCGGCGAGCGTTCCGAGCCGGACACGAGGCGCTGCGGGGTGTGGATCTCTCCGTGCCGGAGGGCAGTGCGTTCGGGTTGATCGGGCCGAACGGCGCGGGGAAGACGACGTTCATCAAGAGCATCCTGGGCATCGTGCAGCCCACGGAGGGGACGGTTCGGGTCCTGGGCGGCTCGCCGGAGGATCCTGCCATCCGGGCCCGCATCGGCTACCTGCCCGAGCGCCTGCACCTGCCGGGCTCGTGGGTGGCGCCGGTCTTCCTGGCCACGGTGGCGCGGCTCAAGGGGCAGAAGCCGGACAAGGACGCGAACCTGCGCCTGTTGGAGCGCGTGGGGCTGGCGGACGCGCTGGGCCGGCGCATCGGCGGCTACTCGAAGGGCATGCGCCAGCGGCTGGGGCTGGCGGCGGCGCTGCTGGGCAGCCCGGAGCTGCTGATCCTCGACGAGCCCACGGACGGCATCGATCCGCTGGGCCGGGTGGAGGTGCGGCGGATCCTCCAGGAGGAGGTGCAGCGGGGCACGACCCTCTTCCTCAACTCGCACCTGCTGGCGGAGACGGAGCGGCTGTGCGACCGGGTGGCGATCCTCGGGGAGGGCAAGGTGCTGCGCGAGGGGCGGTTGGAGGAGCTGTCGCGAGCCGGCTCGCGGTGGGCGGTGCGCTTCGCGCCGGGAGCGGACGCGGGCGCGCTGACCGCGGCGGGCTTCACCGCGGGAGGCGCCGAGGGGCTGTACCATGTGGAGGCGGCGGACGTGGCGGGGCTGAACGCGGCGCTGGACAAGGCGCGGGCCACGGGAGCGCTACTGGTGGAGCTCAAGCGGGACGGACAGGATCTGGAGGCCGTGCTGGCCTCGGCCATGGGGGTGGCGGCATGAGGGGCGTGCTGGGAATCGCGGGCTACGTGTTGCGCGAGGCGGCCTCGCGTAAGTTCATCCTGGCCTTCCTGTTGGGCGTCACGGCCGTGCTGGTGACGCTGTCCTTGAGCCTGAAGATCGAGGTGGTGGACGGGGCGCTGGCGGCCTCGCGGCTGTTCGGCGAGGTGATGCGCACGGACATCCGCGCGGTGGACGTGGCGCTCAAGCCGGTGTTCATGGCGGCATCGGCCATCGTCTTCTACGGGGGCATCCTGTTCGGCACCGTCTCGTGCTCGGACTTCGCGCCGAGCCTGCTGTCGCCGGGCCGCATCGAGCACCTGCTCGCCCTGCCCTTGCGCCGCTGGAACATCCTGGCCGGGACGTTCCTCGGGGTGATGACGCTGGCGGTGATGGGGGCGCTGTACGGCTCGGTGGGGCTGGTGCTCATCTTCGGGGTGAAGACGGGGTACTGGACGGCGGGCCCGGTGATCGCGGCGATGCTGGCGTGCGTGAGCTTCGCGGCGGTGTACGCGGTGATGCTGACGACGGCGACGCTGATCCGCAGCGCGGCGCTGTGCGCGGCGCTGGGGGGAGTCACCCTGGTGGCGGGCATCATCGCGGGCTTCCGGACGAAGATCGCGCCCTTCCTCGAGGAGGGGCTGAGCCGCGACCTCTTCAAGGGGGTGACGCTGCTGCTGCCGCGGCTGTCCTCGCTGGCGCAGGCGAGCATGGACCTGGCGGCCTCGGCGCCGCTGGGGGTGCAATCGCTGACGATGCTGCTGGTGGGCGTGTTCGTGTTCGGTCTGGGAGTGTTGACCGTGGGCTTCTGGTGGTTCGAGGGGAGGGATTACTGATGCAGCGGCGTCGTGGACTGTGGCTGGTGTTCGCGGTGGTGCTGTTCGGCCTGGCCGCATGGCTGATGCTGTCCGGGCAGGGCGAGCAGGAGGCCCCCGCCCCGCAGAGGGTCGCGTTCCCGAACCGGCTCCGGCCGCAGGAGCGCGAGCGCATGGAGCGCCGGCGGACGTACGTGATGCCGGTGGTGGACGCGGGGACGGCGGCGGAGCAGAAGCCGGTGCGCCCGAGCGATCCGGTGCTGGCGGCGCTGCCCCGGGGCAAGGGGAAGACGGCGATGGTCATCGAGGCCAACGCCATCCGCCACTCCCCCATCGGGGAGCTGCTGCTCGAGTGCCTGATGAACCGCGGTGGCAAGGACCTGGAGCAGTTCAAGCAGGAGACGGGCGTGGATCCGTTGCAGGACCTGGACCGGATGGTCCTCACGGACGACGGGGTGATCATCTCGGGCAACTTCGGGGACGAGCGCCTGAAGGAGCTGCTGACCGGGCGGGGCTCGACGAACTACGACTACGGCGACGGGGCACGGCTCTTCGAGCTCCAGTCCGAGCGCAAGCTGCCGGACGGCACCCTGGCGAAGAGGAATGGACCGCCGGTGGGCCTGTGGAACAACCAGATGCTGGTGTTCGGAAGGACGCCGGACAGCGTGAAGGAGGTCATCGATCGGGTGGAGGGACGCGGACCGGACGAGCCGCCGGTGATCTCCGAGGGCAGCACGTACGGGGAGATGTACGGGGTGATCTCGGTGGAGCGGCTCAAGAAGATGTTCCCGCCGGATCAGCAGGAGCTGGCGACGAGGCTGGCCGAGGTGGCGGAGAACGTGGAGCTGCACGTGGACGCGAGCTCGGACTTCGCGATGACGGCGCAGGTGAAGGGGCCGAACGCGGACAAGGTGACGGACCTGGGCAAGTCGCTGGGAGGAGCGCTGTCGCTGGCGCGGATGAAGGCGCAGGCGGACGGCGACGAGAAGCTGGCGCAGCTGCTGGACTTCGCGAAGGTGCGGCCGGATGGCGACGAGTTCAAGCTGGAGCTGGCGGTGCCGCTCGAGGCCATCAAGCAGCAGCTCGCGTTCTGCCGCGAGCAACAGGAGCCCCAGGAGAACGGCGAGCAGAAGGCCGCGGAGCAGCGGTGACTCCGGCGCGGGGCCACCTCACCTGGCCTTCGTGCGCATTTCCGATGGGGTGCTCCCGGCCGGGTCCGTGACGAATCCCCCCTCGGGAAGCGGACGCCGCGAGACGGCCCCCGCTTCCGCCGAGGAAAGCCCGAGCGTGCGCAGCAGCATGGCGGCCGTGCGCTCCGGCAACTCATCACCCCGCAGGCCCAGGCTGTCGAGCGGCGCGGCCTGCGACGCGTCGAGCGTGCCAAAATGCAGTTCCGCCGAGAGCGCACCGAGCACGGTGCCGCCGACGGCGATGAAGGTCATCAGCGGATCCTCGGCCTTGAAGCGTTTGGCCGCGAGGCCTTTCTGGATGTCACGCAGCAGGCGCTGGCCGAGGCCGCGTGACACCGCGCGTGCCGATAGGCCCTCGCGGACCAGGAAGCGGCCCCACACGGGCTCCCGCTGTGCACGCCGGAGGGCGTGGCGGACAGAGACCGCGAGAACCTCCGCCGGATCGCTGATGTCCGCCGTGAGCCGGTCGAGTGCATCGGCGAAGTCCTCGAAGACGGTGTCCACCAGCGCCTCGTAGATCGCCTCCTTGGACTCGAAGTGGTTGTAGAACGAGCCGAAGCCGACGTCGGCGGCTTCCGTGATCTCGTTGATCGCGACCCCTTCCATTCCGCGCTCGGACATCAACTGCAGCGCCGCCTCCAGCAGACGCGCCCGCGTCTCACGCTTGCGGCGTGCGCCGCGCGGCTCCTTCTCCGTGGGCTCATCCGTCGACGGTTTCGGGGACTGGCGCGACCGCTGCGGGCGCTTCGGGACGGTGGTCTTCGGCATGGTGTCGGGAAAGAGGAGACAGCGGCCAATATAGGCATCCGGCTCAAAGTTGACAAAATCATCAGTTATGATGCACATATCAACTTCAGGAATGAACCTGCCCTCGAAGATTGATGTGCTGGTGGTCGGCTTCGGCCCGGTTGGCGCCGTGGTGGCCAACCTGCTCGGTGGCCATGGCGTGAGAACGCTCGTCATCGACCGCTCGCCGGAGCTGCTCACACATCCCCGCGCCATCGCGCTCGACAACGAAGCACTGCGCATCCTGCAGCTCGCCGGGCTCTCCGAGGACGCCTTCGCCACCCTCGCGATTCCCTACGTGTGCATGCACTCGCCCTACTGCGGCGAGTTCGCGCGCTTCAACACCGGCGGTTCCATCGACGGCCACCCGAAGCTGGTCACCTTCTTCCAGCCCGAGCTGGAGCAGGCGCTGCGGGCGAACGTCGCGTCCCATCCCACCGTGCACACGGCGCTGGGCGTGGAGCTGACGGAGCTCGAGGAGCGCGGCGAGACGGTCATCGCGATACTGAAGCGGGCCGACGGGAGCACGACCTCGGTGGAGGCGACCTACGTCGTCGGCGCGGATGGTGCCAGCTCCATCGTGCGTCGGCTCATCGGGTTGGACTTCCAGGGACGCACCTACGCCGAGGACTGGCTGATCGTCGACGCTCGGAACGTGCCACGGCCGATCGACCACGTGGAGTTCCTGTGCGACCCGCGACGGCCCACACCGCACATGGTGGCGCCGGGCGGGCGCGAACGTTGGGAATTCATGCTGCAAGCGGGTGAATCGCCCGAGGAGATCGCGACCGACGAAAGCATCCGGCGCCTGCTCTCACGCTGGGGCCGGCCCGAGGACATGGTGATCGAGCGCAAGGCCGTCTACCGCTTCCACGCGCGCGTGGCCGATGCCTTCCGCCGTGGCCGCGTGTTCCTGGCTGGCGACGCCGCCCACATCACACCGCCCTTCGTGGGCCAGGGCCTGGTCGCGGGCCTGCGCGACGCCGCCAACCTCTGTTGGAAGCTCGCCTGGGTGCTGCGGCACCGTGCCGCACCGTCGATTCTCGACAGCTACGACACCGAGCGCCGCCCGCATGCGAAGGCCATGATCGCACTGGCCAGACGGATGGGCAGGCTGGTGATGCCAGGCAACGCCGCCGTCGCGATGTTGATGCATGGCCTGATGCGGCTGATCCGGCTCGTGCCGCCGCTGAGCACCTACGTCGCGGAGCTGGGCATCAAGCCCAAGAACCGTTTCGCGCGCGGACTGTTCGTGGCGGGGCGCGCGTCCTCGCACCTCGTCCGCGGCGGTGTGCTGCCCCAGGGTTGGCTGCGCGGCGCCGAGGGTTCGACGCGGTTGAGCGACGACGTGTTCGGCCCCTCGTTGACGCTGATCGGCTTCGGCCTGGACGCCGGCGCGCGGCTCGACGAGGCGACGCGGGCCGACTTCGCCGCTTGCGGCGGCAAGGTCGTGCAGATCCGCCATCGCGGCCAGCGCCTGCATCGAGCGGCGCACGGCGACTCCTGGGAGGACCTGCACGAAGCGCTGATTCCAGGCGCGGCCCCCTTCGGCTGGGCGGCGATCGTACGCCCGGACCGCACCGTGCTGCACGACGGTCCAGTGACCGAGGTGAATCGCCTCGTGCGCGAAGCGCTCGTTCTGCTCGGCGCGCCACGAGCGGCCGACATCGCCCCCGCCCTCCCCTACCGCATGAACGATGGAGCGGTCCTATGACGAGACTTCCGACCCCCCACCCTGCCCGTCATCCCAACCCGACGGTGAAGGCGCAGGCACTCGCCTACCTGATGTTCGAGCGTCCCGATCTCGAGCTCACCGAGCGCTTCCTCGCGGACTTCGGCCTGCGCGTGGTCGCGCGCACGAACGAAGCGCTATTCCTGCGCGGCACGGCACCCACGCCGTTCTGCTATGTCGCACTCCGAGGCAACAAACCGCGCTTCGTCGGCTTCGGCCTGCGCCTGGGTTCGCGCGAGGACCTGGAGAAACTCGCGACGTTGCCAGGCGCCTCGGAGATCGAGCCGGTGCCCTGGCCGGGCGGCGGTGAGCGCATCCGCCTGACCGATCCTTCCGGATTCACGGTGCACGCCGTGTCCGGCGCGGCCGAGGCCACGGGACTGCCGCACCGAGCGCCGGTGCAGCTCAACTTCGCGGACGAGCGCCCGCGCATCAACGACACGCAGCGGCCACCCGTCTCCCCGCCGGAAGTCATCCGCCTGGGCCACGTGGTGCTCGAAGTGACGGACTTCCAGGCGACCGCCGACTGGTACACGCGGCACTTCGGCTTCATCCCCTCCGACGTGCAGGTCCTGCCGGATGGCTCGCCGGCCGTCGCCTTCATGCGCCTGGATCTCGGCGACCGTCCGGCCGACCATCACACGCTGGCCCTGGCGCAGGGCGTGGTGCCGACCTACAGCCACAGCGCCTACGAAGTCGTGGACGCGGACGCCGTCGGCATGGGTCAGCGCGTGCTGCGCGACAAGGGGTGGAGGCATGCCTGGGGCATCGGCCGCCACATCCTCGGCAGCCAGATCTTCGACTACTGGCACGACCCCTACGGCGACAAGCATGAGCACTACACCGATGGCGATCTCTTCACCGCTGACGTGGCCACTGGCATCCACCCGACCTCTCGCGACGCGATGGCGCAATGGGGCCAGCCGATGCCACGCGGCTTCACCCAGCCCAGGCTCACGCCAGCGACTCTCATCCGGACCCTGCGCCACCTGCGCCGTAGCCCGGACCTGAGCGTCGGCAAGCTGATCACGCTGGCACGTCTGTTTGGCTAGACACCTTCGAGGGAGACCGTCATGGCATTGCATGTCGTGCGCTTCGAGCATCAGGGCCGCGCCCGGTGGGGCGTGATACGCGAGAACCGGATCACACCGGTTCCAGCCGACTTCGCGACCACGGGTGATTTCATCCGCGGCACGAGCATCGGCGAGCTTTCCACGCTTTCGGGCCCGAGCCTCGCCGAAACAGAGGTCAAGCTGCTTTCGCCGGTAACGCGCAACCAGCAGTTCGTCTGCCAGGGCGCGAACTACCGGCAGCACATGATCGAGTCCGGCATGGATCCGGACACCAAGACCTTCAACATGATCTTCACCAAGGCGCAGAGCTGCATCGTGCCCGCGGACAGCGAACTGGTGAAGCCCTCGCACGTGCGCTTCCTGGACTACGAAATCGAGCTGGGCCTGGTGCTCAAACGCGAGCTCGACCGCGGGGTCACGGTCACCCAGGCCAACCTGCACGAGTTCATCGCCGGCATCGTCATCGTCAACGACTACTCGGCGCGCGACGTTCAGATTCCGCAGATGCAGTTCTACAAGGGGAAGAGCTACCGTACCTTCGGACCGGTCGGCCCCTATCTGTGCCTGCTGGAGGCCCAGGACATCCCACGGCTCGAGCAACTCCAGCTCACGCTCACGGTGAACGGAGAGGTACGGCAGCGGGACTCCACCGCCAACCTCGTGTTCGGCCCGGCGGAGACGCTCACCGAGCTCTCGGGCCTGCAGGACTTCTTCGCCGGGGACTTGATCGCCACCGGAACGCCAGCCGGTTGCGCGCTCTCCATCCCCTCCCCCGCCATGCAGCGCATGGGAGCGCTCCTACCGGAAAAGAAGAAGTGGGAGCTCTTCGTGAAGGTTCAGGCGCGGAGGACCCAATACTTGAAGGCTGGCGACGTGGTCGAGTCACGCATTGTCAGCCCAGACGGCGCCATCAACCTCGGTGTGCAGCGCAACCACGTCGTGGACGAATCCCGAGGAGCTCACTGATGCGATATTCATTGCTGCTCCTACCGCTCGCGCTCTTCCTGATCGGCTACGCCGCCTATGATCCCTACGTCGATAGCAAGATTCGGCAGACGCTGGAGCATGCGAACGCACCGGTAGAGCTCGGTCCCGGCCTCCATCTCGTGCTGTGCGGGACCGGAACGCCGCAGGCCGACGAGAAGCACCTGCCTCCCTGTCTGGCGATCGTCGCTGGGGATCAACTCCTGGTCTTCGATGCGGGCGAGGGCACCAGCCGCAGTCTGAATCTGCTGGGCCTGCACACGCGCGAAGTCGATGCGGTGTTCATCACCCATTGGCATTCAGACCACTTCGGGGGGCTCGACATGCTCATCAACGACTCCTGGATCTACGGCCGGAAGACCGCGCTGCCGGTCTATGGTCCGAGAGGGGTGCAGCAGGTGCTTACCGGGCTCGCGCAGGCCTACAGCATCGATATCGGCTTCCGCACGGCCGGTCGTCCGGACCAACTGAGGGCAGAACAAGCCGCCACCACCGCGCACGAGGTAGAACCCACCGCACACGGCGAGCTCCGGGAGATCTACCGGGCGGGCGACGTTCGCGTCAGCGCCTTTCTCGTCGAGCACGAGCCCGTCACGCCCGCGTTGGGTTACCGCATCGACTACGCGGGCCAGAGCATCGTGATCTCGGGCGATACCAAGGTGTCCCCGCATGTCGCCGCGGCTGCCGCGGGTGCGGACATCCTCGTCCACGAAGCCTTGTGCCGTGCGCTGATCGATCGTGCGCTCGAGGTCGGCAAGCGAGAGGGCTACACCGGTCAATCCCAGCACATCGCGGAGATCATCCACTACCACGCGGACACACTCGAGCTGGCGAAGCTGGCTGAACGCGCCGGAGTGAAGACGCTGGTGCTGACCCATCTGATCCCCAGCCCGCCGAACTGGCTCGCGGAGAAGGTCTTCGAGCGCGGCATGAGCGAGCACTACCACGGACGAGTCGTGGTGGGCCGAGACCGACTGCGCATCACCCTGCCGCCGAAGCCCTGAAGAAGCCGAAGAGACACGAAAAGGATATGGCGATGGATACCAGGACACCGCGCCGCTGGAAGAATGCCCGTACGTCCAGCATGCAAGGCAAGACAATCATCATCACGGGAGCTTCCGCGGGGATCGGGGAAGAGCTCGCCGTTACGCTCGCCTCACGAGGTGCGAACCTGGTGCTCGCGGCGAGGGGCGAGGAGGCGCTTGCCCAGGTGAAGCGGCGGTGCGAGCAGTCCGGGGGACGCGCCATCGCCGTGGGGACGGACGTCACGGATCTAGAGGCGTGCCGGCGCCTGGTCGAGCGCGCCGTCGAGGCCTTCGGTGGCGTCGACATCCTCATCAACAACGCGGGCATCTCCATGTGGGTGCGCTTCGAGGAGGTGACCGACCTCTCGCTCTTCGACCGTGTCATGCGCGTGAACTACCTGGGCTCCGTGTACTGCACCCATTACGCCCTGCCCCATATCAAGGCGCGCAAGGGGCTCCTGGTGGCCATCTCCTCGCTCACCGGGAAGACCGGGGTGCCCACACGGTCCGGCTACGCCGCGAGCAAACACGCCATGCAGGGGTTCTTCGACTCACTGCGCATCGAGCTGCTCGGCACGGGCGTGGACGTGCTGGTCGTGTCTCCCGGGTTCGTCGCCACGGACATCCGCGCGCGGGCGCTCGGTCCTGACGGCCAGCCACTCCTGGAGAGCAAGCGCGACGAGGACCGCGACACCATGGACGTGGATACCTGCGTGGCGTGGATCACTCGCGCCATGGAGAACCGCGAGCGTGAGGTGGTGATGACGGCCAGGGCGAAGGTGAGCATGTTTCTCAAGCTCGTCGCGCCAGGGCTGGTCGATCGCATCGTGCTCCGGACCCTTCGGGAGAAGGGTTCGTAGCCGGACGCGCCTGCCTACTCCACCATCGCGCTGACCTCGTGGGAGAACGCCTGCTCGTCATTGGCGTGGATGACGAGCGGGGGCAGCACGCTCAGCCCGGTGGGAGCGCCCTTCACGGCGTGCATCAACACGAGCTTCGCGGGGCGCCCCGAGCGCGAGTGCACCATGCGCACGGTCCTCGGCTCCAGCCTCCCCACGCGCAGCGCGGCCATCAGCTCGGACAGCCGTGAGGCCGGGTACACCACGCAGAAGCTCCCCCGGCACCGCAGGAGATACGCCGCCGAGCGCACCACGTCCTCGAGCTCGCAGGCGATCTCGTGCCGCGCGATGGCCTTCTCCATGTCCGTGCTGATCCTCCCCTGCTCCCGCGCCCGGTACGGCGGGTTGCACAGCACGTGGGAGAAGCTCGCCTTCGGGAACAGCCGGGACACGCAGCACAGGTCGCCCCGCACCAGCGACACCTCCCGCTCGCAGCGGTTGAGGTACACGTTGCGCTCGGCGAGGGAGAACAGGCTCGGCTGCAACTCCAGCCCGGTGATGCTGTCGCAGCCCAACCGCCGCGCCAGGATGAGCGGGATGATGCCGCAGCCCGTGCCCAGGTCCATCAACGGCCCCCGGATCGTCCCGGCATCGTAGACGGCGAAGTGCGCGAGCAGCACCGGATCCAACGTGAAGCGATAGCCGCGGCGGCGCTGGAGCACCTTCACCTCACCGCCACAGATGGAATCGAGCGTCTCTCCGGCCCCGGGCCGGAGCTCGAGCGGCATGCGCTGGGGCCACTCCAGCGCTTCTGTCAGCAGGACGCCCACTCCGGGACTAGGCCTCTGGATCCAGGAATAGGAGTCCCGCCGGTGGCGCGGGCTCCACCCGGAGCGTCTTGGGTGGCAGCGTCTGCGCCGCCTCCATCACCGCGCGCACCTCCCAGAGGGGCGGCGGGTTGAGCGCGAAGCCCACCTGGAACATCCCCGCGTGGACGCCTCGCACCAATGACTCCAGCCCCTGCACCGCGAACACCTGTGGGTGACCGGGATCCTCGGGATCCTTGATGCCCAGCACCGTGCGCAGTACCAGCGCGTTGAGCAGCGCCAGGTCCAGGCTGCGCAGCGTCGGGTTGCGCGGCGCGGCCTTCAGGTGCGCCAGATCCAACCCCTGACGGAAGCGGAGGATCTTCCCCCGCCCTCCAGGCAGCACCAGCATCACCGCGTGGTGTCCACGCACCAGCGTGGCCAGCCGCTCGTTCGCCAGCGCCACGCCTCGAGGTGTCGTGAGTGGCTCCTCCAGGTCATAGATGCGCGCGTACGCCGTCACGAGCGCGAGGAACGTCTCCTCCTCGAAGGTCTCCAGCCCCTGGATGGCACGGTGCACCGGCTCGAAGTGTAGCCCCGGATCCGACAGCGGCACGATGGCGGCCAGACTGGGCCTGCGCTCATCCAGCTCGGCAAGGGGACGCAGTGGCGCATCGTCGAGCACCTCCTGGATGCGCCGGGCCATCGGCGAGGGCTCGATGCGCCGCAGCGACACCGGGGCATCCTCGAACGTGCCCTGCCACACGACGCTGCTACGCTCGGCCGCCTCCGCCAGCAGGGCGCGGAGCACCCCATGATCATCCGCCGCCAGGGTGACGGCCGGCTCCACCTGCGCCGAGCGGGGCCGGTAGGGCTCGGTCTCCAGGGGCTCGGCCGCGTCGGATGCCAGGCCGCACAGGAGGAAGCGCACCGGCGGTCCTCCGAGCCCGCCCGCCTGGCTGTACACCTCGGCCAGATACAGGGCCGGCCTCGTGTCGCGAAGGACCGCGCCCGCCGCCCTCAACCGCCCCAGCTCGGCCGTGGGGTCCACCCGATCCAACAGCGGGCGGATGAACGAGGACCGGGGCGGCGCGTTGAACGGACAACCCGCCTCATCGGCCGACAGGTGCGATTCGAGAGAAGGGAGCAGTGCGGAGAAAGGGAGGACACGCGCCATATCCACAACAATGTGAATGCGCCCTCGCCCCGGCCACCGGGCCCTCTCGGCCGCTCGGCGGACGAGCTACCACCAGACGCAGCGGTAGGCCTTGGAGCGTCTCGAGCCGCTCCGCGCCATGTTGGGGCGCTCGGCGGCCTCCTCCCAGAGGAGGCTCACGGTGGTGATGGCACCCGCCGAGCCGAGGAAGGACAGCACGTAGGGGGTGGGCTGGTCGAAGCCGCCGAGCACCAGCGCGGACAGCGCCAGCACCACGGCGCCCACGCCCGCGCCGAAGAGGTTCGCCCGCATGATCTGCGAGGGCGTGGGGTTGTATTTCATCGTGGCCAGCGCGAGCGCCGTCGCCCCAATCCCCGGCGCGATGAGCAGCGAGTCCACCCACGTCTTCCCTTCGATCTTCGAGCCGGAGAAGTGGACGATGGCCAGCAGCAGCGCGCCGTAGATGAGGCCCCACCCGCCACCCGAGGCGATCAGCAGGCCATCATCCAGCGGCAGCTGGCCGCCGCCGACGGCCGCGGTGAGCCACGCGCCCAACTCGGCGCCCACCAGGGCGGACCAGGTCAGCAGGCTCTGATCACGCGTGAGCATGTCCATGAAGCCACCGGCGAACATGCCGCCGATGACGGAGTTGGCGATGCCGAAGTAGCTCATCGGCCTGTCCACCCAGTTGTGGAACTGCCACCACGCGGACGCGCCGAAGCCGAGCCCCGCGCCAATGAGCGTGCCCGCCAGCATGGCCTCGCGCGCGCTGCGATCGAAGTTGAAGCCGTTGGCCATCCCCTGGGTGAAGAAGCCGCCCAGGGCCCCCATGAGGGAGTGGTGCATGATGAAGGTGAGGCTGCCCGGCCCGGACAGGAACGCGCCGTAACGCACCCGGCCATCGAGGATGGCGCCATCCTCGCTCTCGGGTATCGAGGTGGCGGCGGGAGGCAGCTGCTCCTCCTGGGAGAGCGGCGCCTGGGGCTCGGTGCGCAGCGAGGCCGTGTCCGGTGGAAGCACCGGCGCATCGGCGGAATACTCCTCCTGGGCCCGGGCGACGCCCGGCGCGGCGAGCAGGAGGACGACGGCGAAGGACAACCAACGGGTCAACGAGGACACTCGAATCACTCCTTGTCCGGACACGGGGCGGCATCAAACCCCAATCGGGGACCGATGCAGCGGGAATCTCGTGGATTCGGGGGAGCGTGGATCCGACAGAAAGTCACAGCACTGTTGACTTCCGCGCGCCCGGCGGCGAGACCCGGGTTCCCCTACCGCCCGGGGATCGATAGACAGACCGGGCGGGAACATCACGACTCCCAGGAGCGCCATATGGGCATGATGAAGTTCGAGGTCCCCCACACCCTCTCCAAGGACGACGCCAGGAAGCGCGTCGAGCAGCTCCTCAAGTACTGGACGGACAAGTACGGCGTGAAGGCCGACTGGTCCGGTGACGGAGCGAAGGTGATCGGCAAGGTGATGGGCATCAACCTGGATGCCAGCTTCACCATCACCGACGGTGCCATCCAGGGCGAGGGCACCGACCCCGGCATGCTGCTGCGCGGCCAGGCCAAGTCCTACCTGCAGAAGAAGTTCAGCACCGTGCTCGACCCGAGCAAGAGCGCCGACGAGGTGGACAAGGGCCTGGCGTAGCGGCCTACAGCAGCGGGCCCTCCTCCAGCGCGGCGAGCGCGTAACGAGCCGCGCGGGAGATGGCCTCGGCCGAGTCCGGCAGCTCCGGGTAGTGGCCGGCCAGCGGGCGCTGAGGGAAGCGCAACTGCGAGATGGCGTTGCGGTAGCTGCGCCGCGCCGCATCGTGGTCCTTCAGCCGCTCGTGCACCTGCGCCATCAGGTAATGCCCGATGGCCAGCGAGGGCTCCAGGAAGAGCGCCTTGCCCAGCTCCGAGCGGGCCTCGTCGAGCTCTCCGGCCTGCAGCGCCGCCAGTCCGCCGAACACCCGCGCCTCCACGCACAGGGGCTCGCGGTTGATGGCCTGCGCGAAGGCCTCGCGCGCATCGACGATCCGCCCCGTCAGCGAGTAGAGGTTGCCCACGGTGAGCAGCGCGTCCAGGTGGCCCGGCTCGTCAACCAGGAGCTGCTCCACGGTTGACACGGCGGACACGAAGTCACCGCGCTCGATCATCCGCACGGCCGCGTTGAGCCGCTCGCCCGGGGCCAGCATCAGCGACCACGCGGGCATCTCACCCGTGCGCGTCCGTGGCATCTCGGCGCTCGCCGAGGACATCTCGAGCGACTTCCGGGGCGGCTCGGTGGGAAGGGCCGAGGGGCTCGTCGACGCGGCCGCCTCGGGCGCCTTCGCCGCGGGCACCTCCATCGTCCTGCGGGGGGCCGGCGGGGGCTGCTTGGACACCTCGAGCGTCTTCTGAAGGGCCCGGGTGGACGGCATCATGGACAGCGAGTCCCGGGGCTTCGTGTCCATCGGGCGCTCACCCACCGTGGGCAGCGAGCCGATCGTCATGGGCCTCGGGCCGGAGCCCGGAGCGCGCGGCGACAGAGACTTCACGGGCCGCCGGTAGACGAACGAGCCCTCCATCTCCACCATCTCGAAGCGGTCGTAGACCTTGAAGAGGCTCTCCGAGTAGCCCAGCAGCAGCAGGGCCCCGGGCCGCAGCGCCGCGAGGAAACGATCCATCAGCGCGCGGATGGTGGGCAGGTCGAAGTAGATGATGACGTTGCGGCAGAGGATGAGGTCCAACGACTCCGGCTTGACCTTTTCGAAGACGGGGACGGCGAGGTTCTGCCCGTCGAAGCGGACGTAGTCCTTGAGCGACGAGACGACCTCGTACCCCTCCATCACGGGCCGGAAGAAGCGCACCCGACGATCATGGGGAATGCCGGACACGCGCCGCCCCGAGAAGCGCCCCTGCTTCGCGGCCTCCACCGCGGCGAGGTTCAGGTCGGTGGCCCACAGGTCCACCTCGAAGGGGAGCGCGCCCAGCTCGGCCAGCACCATGGCCAGGCTGTAGGGCTCCTCACCGGTGGCGCACCCGGCGGACCAGATGGACACCCGGCGGTTCTCCCGCCGCGCCCGAGCCAGCGCCTCCGGGAGGATGCGGCTCTCCAGCGCCCGGAACTGCTTGGGATCCCGGAAGAACTCCGTGTGCCCCACCGTGACGAGCGGCAGCAGCGCGCGCAGCTCGTCCTCCGCGGTGCGCAGGCGCCGCACGTACTCCTCGGCGTCCTCGATGCCCACCGCGGGCATGCGCGTGGACAGCGCCAGCCGGAGGCTGTGATAGCCGTCCGGAGTGATCTTCAACCCCGCCCGCTCCAGCAGGAGGGAGGCCAGCTGCTGCAGGGCCCTGGAGGTCACCGTCAGCATGTCTGCACCCACTGGACGAGCATTGGTCCTATCTGATCGAGCGGCAGGATTTCCTCGGCGGCACCGAGCCGCACGGCCTCCTTGGGCATTCCGTACACGGCGCAGCTCGCCTTGTCCTGGGCGATGGTACGCCCACCGCGCTCGCGGATTTCCTTGAGTCCCCGGGCGCCGTCGCGGCCCATGCCCGTGAGGATGACGCCCAGCACGCGCGTCCCGAAGGACTCCGCCGCCGACGTCAGCAGCACGTCACACGAGGGCCGGAAGCCGCGCACTGGCGGGCTCGGGTCCAACACCAGCCGGCCCCTGGGGCGCACCACCAGATGCGTGCCCGAGCGCGCGATGTAGACGGAGCCGGGCGCCATCTCCTCGCCGTCGTTGGCCTCCACCACGCGCAGCGGCGTCTCGGAGCCGAGCCACTGGGCCAGGCCCTCGGTGAAGCCGTCGCTGATGTGCTGGCAGATGCACACGGGCGCGGGGAAGTCGCGGGGCAACGTCTTGAGCAACACGGAGAGCGCCTTGGGCCCTCCCAGGGATGAAGCGATGGCCACCAACGGATAGGGCGCGTCGGTGGGCGCGGGACGAACGTTCGGCTTCTGGGCCTGCACGGGGCGCGACACGCGCACCTCGGCGAGCAACATCAGCTTGCGGCCCACCGTCTGCCAGAAGTCGATTCCCGGCTCGGCGGGCCGATCCACCACGTCCACGGCCCCGTACGCGAGCGCCTGGAAGGCCTCCGCGCCGGAGAGCGCGCCCGGGTGGAGCGCGAGCACCGGCACGGGCCGCTCCGCCATCACCCGTTGAATGGCCTTGAGCGCCTCCGGGCCCGACAGGTCCACCACGACCACGTCCGGGTGCAAGCGCTGCACCCCTTCCAGGGCCTCGGAGAACTCGCAGACGTTGCCGGCCGGGGCGAGCACCACCCCGTCGAACAACCCCCGCGAGGCGCTCCGAAGCACCTCGCCCACGAGCAACACCCGGTATGCGGACGCGCCGACGTCCAAGCGGCCCCCTTGATCAGGTCAGACGATCGATGGTCTGCGCGAGGCTCTCCACACCGAGCTCGCCCTTGACCAGGTACGCATCGGCCCCCGCCTCGGCGCCGCGCCGCCGGTCTTCCGGCGACGCGAGCGAGGAGAGGATGATGACCGGGATGCGGGCCAGCCCCACGGTGGTCTTGAGCCTCCGTGTGAGGGAGAAGCCGTCCAGCCGGGGCATCTGCACGTCCGTGAGGATGAGATCGTACTGCTGGGACTGGGCCCTGAGATAGCCCTCCTCTCCGTCCTGGGCCTCGTCCACGGTGTGCCCCAGCGCCTTGACGAGCGCGGATTCGGTGGCGCGCGCGATGGGCGAGTCGTCCACCAGCAGCACCCGCAGGCGCTTGGTGGCCTGGTTCTGGGTGACGGGCCGCGCCATGCGGCGCACCTCGGACATGATGTCCGGCACGTGGAGGAGCACGGCGATGCGGCCGTCCTCCAGCGCGGCGGTACCGGCGATGAAGGCGGCGCCCTTGAGGAACTCGCCGCCGCAGGGCTTCACCGCCACCTCGCGCTCGTCCACGAAGCCGTCCACCACCAGGGCGGCCAGGTCGTCGCCATGACGCACCACCACGGCGGGCGGCTTGTCGAAGCGGTTGCCTCCGTTGACGCCCAGCAGCGGCCCCAGGCCCACCAGCGCGATGGGCTTGCCCCGGTGCTTCACCGCCAGGGTGCCGAAGACCTCCATGCGGTCGTCCGGCTTCACGCGCATCACCGCCACCACGTCGGCGGCGGGCATGCCGTAGACATCGTCACCCAGGCGCACCAGAAGCACCTTCATCAACGCCAGCGACTGCGGCAGGCGCAGGGTGATGGTGGAGCCACGGCCCAGGCGGCTGACGATGCCCACCGAGCCACCCAGCGATTCCACCTTCTTCTTGACGACGTCCATGCCCACGCCGCGGCCGGAGATGTCGGTGATCTCCTCGCGGGTGGAGAAGCCGGCCCGGAACACGAGCTCGATGGCCTCGCGCTCGGAGAGGGAGGCGGCCTGGGACTCGGTCAGCAGGCCTTTGCGGACGGCGACGGCCCGCAGCTTCTGCGGATCCATTCCGCGGCCATCGTCGTCCAGCTCGATGCTGAGCATGTCACCGTCGGCACGCACGCGGATGCGCAGGCGGCCCGCGGCGGGCTTGCCGAGCATGCGGCGCTCGTCGGGTGACTCGATGCCGTGGTCCACGCCATTGCGCAGCAGGTGCACCAGGGCGTCGCGCACGTCGGCCAACATCGAGCGATCCACGCCGAGGTCGGCGTTCTCGACGATGAAGTCCACTTCCTTGGACTGGGCGCGAGCGATGTCGCGCACGGCCCGCGGGAAGGCGTCGAAGACGGTGGACAGCGGCACGAGGCGGGCCTCGGCCACGTGGTCCGCCATCATCGCCAGGTTGCCGTGCAGCGTCTCGATGCCGTCGCCGTTGTTGCGGACGAAGCGGAACGCATCGTCGCGCAGCATGTGCAGATCGCCCTCGATGCGCTCGAGGTCGTTGCGCAGCACGTTGGGCACGTCCAGCTTCTCGGCCAGCTTGAGGAAGCGGTCGCCCAGGCGCGAGAAGCGGTTGAGCAGGGCCTCGATCTCGGAGGCGCGCAGGCGTCCGCGCGCGCTCTCCACCAACAGGTCACCGGCGAGCAGGCCGAGTGAGTCGAGCACCTCGACGTTCACGCGGATGCTGCGATCGGCGAGCGCCTTGGTGGTGTGCGTCTCCTCGTGGGCGTGCTCGGCCTTGGTGGCCCGGGGCTGCGGCGCGGGAGGCGCCACGGCGGCGGGAGGCGGAGCCGGAGGAGGCACGAAGACGGGCTCGGCGGGCTCCACGATCACGTTCGCGGCGGGCACCACCGGAATGGCCGTTTGCGAGGGCGACTTGATGCCCCCGATCGGCGGTATCGCATGCCCGGAAGCGGCGGCGAGCGCCTCGACCATCTCCTGCGAGGCCGGGGTGCCCGTCTGGGCGCCCTCGGTGTCCTCCAGGAGATCCGAGATGATGTCGCACGCGCGCAACAGGAGGTCCGTCGCCACTTCGGTGGCGGTCCTCCCGTCGCGTTCGGCGCGGAGTACGTCCTCGGCCGCGTGTGCGAGCTGACCGATGGCGGCCAGGCCCAGCATGCGGGCCTCGCCCTTCATCGTGTGCAGCTCGCGCGCGACCTCGTCCGCCGCCTGATCCGCGGTGGGCTTCTCGAGATCGAGCACGCCCAACTGGATCTTCTGGAGACGGTCTGCGCTGACCTCCTGGAACTTCTGCAGGAGGGATCTCTTGAGGGACTCGGTGTCCATGACCGGAGGGCCTCGGGACGGAGATCCGCCCCGTGCCCCTCCCTCTCCTGTTGTCAGTCGGCCTTGAAGCGCTTGATGAGCTCGGCCAGACGACCGGCGAGCTGCGTGAGTTCGGCGGCGGCACCCGTGGCCTGCTTGGAGGCCTGGGTGGTCTGACGCGTGACGTCCTCGATCTCCGCCATGGAGGCCACCACCTGCTCGGTGGCGGTGCGCTGCTGCTGGGTGGCGAGGTTGATGACGCGGGCGGCGTCGCTCGTCTCCTGCACGCCGGCGAGGATGCCCTCGACGGCCTGCGCGGCCACCGCGCCCAGCTTCTCACCGGACTCCGTGGCCTCCTTGGAGGCATCCGCGGCGGTGCCGGCGGCGGCCGTGGCCTCGCGGATCTCGGTGATCAGGTTCTTGATCTCCTTGGTGGACTCCATGACGTTCTCCGCCAGGCGGCGCATTTCGGCCGCGACGATGGAGAAGCCCTTGCCCGCCTCACCGGCGCGGCTGCCCTCGAGGGCCGCGTTGAGCGCGAGCAGGTCCGAGCGGTCGGCGATCTCGTCGATCACCTCGACCACGGTGCCGATGCGCTCCACGCGCTTGGACAGCTTGGCGATGGAGTCGGCCACCGCGACACCGTCGCTGCGGATCTGCTGCATGGCCTGGATGAACTCGCCGATGGCGCCCCGGCCCGCGCGAGCGGCACCCAGGGTCTCCTCGGCCACGCGCGCCACGCTGCCGGCGTTCTCGGCGATCTGCGCCGACGCGTGCTTGAGCTCCTCCATGGTGGCCGTAGTCTCGTGGATGGCCGCGGCCTGCTCGGTGGAGCTCGTCTCGTGCTGCGTGGAGGCGGCGAGCACCTGGTTGGCGGACGAGGACAGGCGCAGGGCCGCCTCGTTGATCTCCCGCACGAAGGTGCGCAGCGTCTCGATCACCTTGCCGAAGCCCTCGAGCAGGGGCCCGAGCTGGGGATCCTCGGTGGAGGTGTTCCACTGGGCCAGGTCACCCTCGCGCACCAGGGTGATGAGCGCGTCGATGGCCTGATCGATCTCCTGGGCGGCCACCTGCTTGCGGCGCTCGGCGGCGGCGTGACGATCGAGCAGCTGGTTGAAGAGGTTGGCGAGATCGGCGGCATCGTCGTCGACGGCGTTCTTGGGCACGCGCGCCTCGAGGTTGCCCGCCAACACCGCGATCACGGTGTCGGTGAGGGGCTTGAGGGAGCCGGCCTTCTTCGCACGAGGGACAGAGCCCTCCGTCGGGACAACTTCGTTCTTCGTGTCAGCGGGGGACATTGCCGTCAGTGCCTTCCTTGAGCATTCAAGGTTTCAACAAGATCGATGAGCATCACGGGGCGTTCCTGATCCAGGAACACGCCGACCGCGTAGGGGGCGGCGCCAGCCACCTGGGGCAGCCGCCGCAAATCCATGATGGGGACGGGGCGCACGCCGCGAATGACGTCCACCTTGAGGTGCCCCTCCCCCTCGGGAGTGTCGAAGACGATCGCGCGATTGCCGCGCTTGAGCGGACCGAGATCCGGCAGCTCGAGATCGTCCGGGTGCGAGCGATCGATGCGCAGCACCTGCGAGGCATCCGTGCCATAGACGATGTCGCCGACCTCGAAGAAGAGGACGTCGACCTCGTCGAGCTCGGGCGACTGATCATCGCCGTAGATCATCGCACCACCGCCCGCTGCCGGGCGCTCTGCAGCAGCTTGGTGAAGTTGATCAGGGCGATCGACTCCTGGGCCGAGGCCCCCTCGGCCACACCGAGCAGGTGCTCGACGGCCGCGTCTCCACCCAGGGGAGGAGGAAGGATGTTGGCCAGGGGGATGCGCCGCAGGCCGAGCACCGCGTCCGCCACCACGCCGACGCGGTAGTTGCCGCTGATTCCGATGAACAGTCGGGTCCTGGGCCCGACTCGGGCCTCCCCCTTGCCAAGGAAGCGCAGGAGATCCATCACCGGGAGTACCTCGCCGCGATGGCCGGTAACACCCAGGAGGAAGGACGGGGTTCGAGGCAGGGGCGTGAGGAGCCCCGTACGGATGACCTCGAGGACATTCTCGCTGGGAACCGCGAGGCGAAGCTCACCCGCGCGGAAACAGAAGAATTCCTGCTCCGGCCGAGCCTGACCCGCGATGGCTCGGTCGGGCGCCATTCGAAGCGCACGCTGAAGGGGAGTATTGGTCAAGGCGCCAAAGTATCCGGAGGCGAGCGAAGTGGGTCAAGGGTGGACCGAATCACATGGTCCGGGCCGTCTCAACGGTGTAGGGTGACTGTCGTATTCCTGGGGAGGCAGATGTCTCGCGTACTGGTCATCGATGATAGCCCGATGCTGGTGGAACTCACGGTCCGGGCATTGGCCTCGGCTGGCTACCAGGCCACCGGGGCGACGGACCTGGCGAGCCTCGACCAGAAGCTCACCGAGGGACCGTTCGCGCTCATCCTCATGGATGTGAACATGCCCGAGATGTTCGGCGACGACGTCGTCGAGTACCTCCGGACGCAGAAGAAGGTCACGTCCAAGCTGGTCCTCTACTCGGACATCTCCGAGGAGGAACTGGCGGCGAAGACCCGCAACTCGGGCGCGGATGCCTACATCCTCAAGGGCGGAGGTCTCGAGGCGGTCATCGGCGGTATCATGAGGATACTCGGAGCACCCACTGCGAGTGGGACCGCACCCGCACGGCCCGTGGCTTCGCCCGCCGCGCCGGCTGCTCGTCCGACGGGCACCGCCGCGGCCCCTCGCCCGCCCACCGTGGCTCCGGCGACCCGGCCGCCCCCCACGGCGGCCGCTCCCCGGCCTGTCGGCCCTGGAGCGCCCCAGGCGAATGTCGCCCCTCCGCCGCGCGTCGCTCCGGGGACCCAGGCCCAGGCGATCCCCGGCCCCCGTGTGCCCGTCGCGGGACAGGTGGCCACGCCCCGCCCGGCCGCGCAGGTGCCCACGCCGGGGGCGCATCCGGCGATGACTCCGACGGCCCCTCGTGCTCCCGTCGCGGGACAGGTGGCCACGCCCCGTCCGGCCGCGCAGGTGCCCACGCCGGGGGCGCATCCGGCGATGACTCCGGCGGCCCCTCCTCGTGCTCCCGTCGCGGGACAGGTGGCCACGCCCCGCCCGGCCGCGCAGGTGCCCACGCCGGGGGCGCATCCAGCGATGACTCCGGCGGCCCCTCGTGCTCCCGCTCCGGCGGCCACGGCGCATGGCGCTCCTCCGGCGACGCAGGTTCCGACGCGGCCCATGGCCCCCGCAGCGGCGCATCCCACGGCTCCGGCGGCTCACCCGGCTCCGGCGGCTCATACCGCGCCGACGGCCCACACCGCGCCGACGGCCCACACCGCTCCGGCGGCCCCGGCACATTCGGCCGCTCCCGCGCAGGGCCCGGCGGCCTCGCCCGCGCAGGCTCCGGCTCCAGCGGCCCCCTCCCCCGCCGCCACGCCCGCGCCCGCCGCTCCGGCCGCGCCGGGTGGATTCCCGTCCGCCGCGAAGATGGCGGCGGCGGCTGGAAGGAAGCCCCGCATCCTCATCGTCGACGACAGCGAGATGACGGCGCGCATCATCGAAGCGGATCTGGTGACCAAGGGCTTCGAGGTGCACATCGCCGACTCCGCGGACAAGGCGACGAAGATCATCCTGAAGAAGCAGACGCGTCCGGATCTGGTCCTGCTGGACGTGCGGATGCCCAACGTGAACGGCGAGCAGTTCTGCCGGTTCATCAAGAGCAACAGCCTCTTCAAGGGCATCAAGGTGCTGCTGTGCTCCGGTGAGAACGTGGAGGAGCTGCAGCGCATCTGCCGCGAGGCCGGCGCCGATGGCTACGTGCCGAAGGACGCCGTGCTGGGCCACCTGGTGGCGAAGGAGCTCAATCCCTCCGCCACCGGCAACGAGTAGCGTCGGGGCTCACACGTCCGGCGGGCGCTGGAAGGTGCCCGTCACGTCCGTCAGCGCCTCGGCCACGGACAGCAGCGCCTCGTCCTGCCAGCGTCGGCCCACCACCTGGACGCCGAGTGGCAAGGCCCCTACCCGCGATCGAGCGAGCGGCACCACGACCACCGGGTGCCCCGTCACGTTGAAGAGGCTCGTGTGGCCCAGCGTGCCGGAGAGGTACTGCACGCGCTGATCGTCCACCTCCAGCCACTCGCCGGATGAGCGGTGCGTGAAGGCCGGGCCCACCGTCACCGGGCACAGCCACGCATCCCATCGGGACAGGAAGGACTCCAGCTTCCACATCAGCCGATCCCTCACCGTGAGCGCCTCCGCGTAGTCCACCATCCTCCCCTGAAGACCTCGGAGGATGCCGCGATTCAGCGCGGAGGTTCCCTTCATGGAACCGAACTGAAAGGCGGTCAGCAGGCGCGGCATCGTCGACATCACCGAGCCGACCTCCCCTCCCAGCAGCCGCCCCCACGTGTCCCAGACCTGCTCGAAGTCGAGCTCCGGTGAGCAGTGCTCCACCGTGCAGCCCGCCCGGAGCAGCTCGCGCGCCAGGCCATCCAATGCCGAGCGCGTCTCCGCCGATACGGGCAATCCCCCCAGGCTGTCCGTCCACGCGAAACGGTACGTGCGCAGCTCCCGTCGGGACTCCTCTGGCAGCGACACCGGCGCCACCTCGGAGTCCCGGCCATCCGGTCCCATCAGCAGCCGCAGCGCGAACCGCAGATCCTCCACCGAGCGCGCCAGGGGCCCGGCCACGCCCTGGTGACGTACGCCGCGCGGTGCTCCAGGCAGTCCGGGAATGTGGCCGGACAGGGGGATGAGGCCCTCGCTCGGCTTGAGGCCGAACACCCCGCAGTAGTGCGAGGGGATGCGGATGGAGCCGCCGATGTCGCTGCCCACCTCGAGCGGACTCATCCCCGAGGCCACCGCCGCGGCCCCTCCTCCCGAGCTTCCTCCGGGGGTGCGCTCCACGTCCCACGGGTTGTTCGTCCGGCCGAAGAGGGGGTTGTGCGTCTGCGTGTCCAGCGCGAGCGTCGGGAGGTTCGTCTTGCCCACCAGCACGGCCCCCGCCGCCTTCAGCCGCGCCACCACCGTCGCGTCCTGCCGGGGCACGTAGCGCGCCAGCCTGTCGAAGCCGCTCGTCGTGCGCAGCCCCGCCGTCTCGAAGGAGTCCTTCACGGTCACCGGGACGCCGTGCAGCGGGCCCCACACCTCGCCGCGAGCCAGCGCCGCATCCGCCTCGCGCGCCCGGGCACGGGCCCGCGCCCCGTCCACCGTCACCAGCGCGTTGAGCCGCACGTTGTGCCGGGCCACCTGCCCGAGGTGGGCCTCCAACAATTCAATGGCGGACACTTCGCGTGCGCGCACCAGCCTGGCCAACCGGTGCGTTGGAAGGAAGACGAGCTCTTGCATGATGGCCCCCCGAGGAGAAGGCCCTCATTCTACCGACCGGTACTGGCCGCGTTCTGACGCTCCTCCAGCCCGCGCGCGAAGTTACCGATAACCAACCCTGGCCGGGCCGCCTTGAGCCGGCGCAGCAGCTCGCGGATGCCGACGGGCTCTCCCCCGGCGCCCTTGTCTCGCGCAACCTCCAGGTACTGGATGGGATCGATGCACAGCGAGCGCGTCTGTACCTGGTCCACCTTGTACTTCTTCACCAACCGCTCCAGCGCCTTCACCTCGCCCTCGCGGTCCGTGACACCCGGGAAGAGCAGCAGGTTGAGCGCGAGGTACGCGCCACGCTCGCGCGCCAGGGCGATGGACGCCTCCACGTCCTCCCAGCCGTACTTCACCGGCTTGTAGTAGGCCTCGTAGAGCTCCTTCGACGCAGAGTTGAGCGACACGCGGATGGCATCCAACCCCGCGTCGAAGAGCGCCTCGAGTCCCTTCGTGAGGCTCGCGTTGGTGTTGATGTTGATGGAGCCGCGCGAGGTGCGCGCGCGCATGTAGCGGATGGCCTCGGCGATGAACTTCCACCGGGTGAGCGGCTCGCCCTCGCAGCCCTGGCCGAAGCTGACCATGGTGCGGCCGGGGGCGTTCTCCAGGTGGAACAGCCCGATCTGCCCCATCTCCTCGGCGGTGGGCCCGTCGTTCATGCGCTCGTGCGAGGCGGGAGGCCCGTCCGCCGGCTGATCCGAGATGCAGCCCACGCAGCGCGCGTTGCACATCACCGACGCGGGGATGGCGCCCTCGTCACGCACGTAGAAGATGTTCTGCGAGGTGAAGCACCGGTACAGCAGCGCGCACGTGGTGAGCTGCTTGAGGACGCGGTTGTCCGGAAAGCGCGCCAGGTGCGCGTCCACGATCTTCTTCAGCTCGGGCGTGGAGTACTTCTCCGGATCCCAGTGCGAGCGCTTGTCGGTGTGGATGGCCCAGGCCACCGGTCCGTCCTCGCCCCATGCCGCGGCGGTGTACGCCCACTGCGGAAGCACGGGGCCGTCCGCCTTCACCTCGCCGGGGAGGAAGGTGCGGGTGTAGCCCGGCGGCAGCAGCGCGCCCACCGCGCTGGGCACGAAGGTCTTCCCACCCACCTTCATCTCGCGCACCAGCTCCAGCTCGCCCGTCTCGGGGTGGATGCCCACGGGCAGGCGGCCCGGCAGATGGACGAGCCGGCCAGCGGACGGCAGGGGGATGGGCTTGTCCTGCGGGGGAACGAGCTCCTCCCCGCTGCGCAGGGTTGCCAGCAGGTAGGGGTGCTCCATCACCCGGCCCTTGGGATCCGCGAACAACAGCTTCGGTGCCAAAGTCATGACCTCGTTAACTATCACTGCCGGGCGGGCCATTCGACGCAACGCGCATTCACGAGCCGTACGGCTCCTTGCCGGAGCGCGTCTTGACTCCCCTCAGGCCCCTGCCTAGGGTCCGCCCGCTTTTTCGTCCCTTATCGCGGACATTTCGGAGGTTCCTCAAGTGATTGTCGGTGTTCCCAAGGAGATCAAGACCCGCGAGTACCGTGTCGGCATGGTTCCGGCGGGTGTCCGTGCCCTGACCAGCGCGGGCCATACGGTTCTGGTCGAGACGAACGCCGGCGTCGGCTCCGGCATCCCCGACTCGGAGTACCAGCGCGTGGGCGCGCAGATCGTCCAGAGCGCGGACGAGGTGTGGAAGCGCGCCGAGATGATCGTGAAGGTGAAGGAGCCCATCGCGCCCGAGTACGAGCGCATCCAGGACGGGCAGATCATCTACACGTACTTCCACCTCGCCGGCGTGGACCCCGAGCTCACCCGCACCCTTCTGAAGAAGAAGGCCTCGGCCGTGGCCTACGAGACGATCCAGTTGGATGACGGCTCGCTGCCGCTGCTCAAGCCGATGTCCGAGGTGGCCGGCAAGATGGCCATCCAGGTCGGCGCCGCGTGTCTGGAGAAGGCGCACGGGGGCAAGGGCATCCTCCTGGGCGGCGTGCCCGGCGTGCGCCGCGGTCGCGTGACCATCATCGGCGGTGGCGTGGTGGGCACCTGCGCGGCCAAGGTCGCCGTGGGCATGGGCGCCGAGGTCACCCTCATCGACATCAACCTGGAGCGGCTCACCTACCTGGACGACGTGTTCCTCGGCCGCGTGGCCACCCTGGCCTCGGACACCGAGAGCATCGCCCGGAGCGTGCGCGAGGCGGATCTCGTCGTCGGCGGCGTGCTCATCCCCGGCGCGGCCGCGCCCAAGCTCGTCTCCGAGGCGCTCGTCGCCGAGATGAGCCCCGGCTCCGTGGTGGTGGACGTGGCGGTGGATCAGGGCGGCTGCATCGAGACGTGCGTGCCCACCACCCACGACAACCCCACCTTCGTGAAGCACGGCGTCGTCCACTACTGCGTGGCCAACATGCCGGGCGCGGTGCCCCAGACGTCCACCTACGCCCTCACCAATACCACCCGGCCCTACTCCCGGAAGATCGCCGACATGGGCCTCGTCGAGGCCATCAAGGCCGACAAGTCCCTGGCCCGCGGCCTCAACACCTACAACGGCCAGGTCACCTACGAGGCCGTCGCCAAGGACCTCGGCTACAACTACGTCTCCATCTTCGACGCCATCGGCGCGAAGGCTGGCCGGTAGTCAACACTGCGACATGCGTCCGGAGGACATATCCTCCGGAAAAGGAGGAATAAATCCCTCCGCCAGACGTCTCCCGCCCGCCGGGGCAGCCGTGCAAACGGCGCCCGGTGGGCTTTGTGTTGTTGCCCAGTCTGTTCCCGTGCATACATTGCCGGGTAGGTAACGACTCAATTGCCTGTGATTTCGGGCCTCTGGAAGGCGGGAGCATGCTGGACTTCAGGCAGAACAACCGGACGAAAGCGGAATTCGAGGAGCTGGCCCTGGCCCATCTCGACCCCCTGTACTCCGCGGCCCTGAGGCTGACGAAGAACGAGCGGGATGCCGAGGACCTGGTGCAGGACACCTGTATGAGGGCCTACCGCTTCTTCGACAAGTTCGAGCGCGGCACCAACATCAAGGCCTGGCTCTTCAAGATCCTCACCAACACCTTCATCAACCGCTACCGGCGCAAGGTGAAGGAGCGCAGCGTGGTGGAGGGCGTGGAGCGTGAGGCGGTGCACGAGCGCTTCGTGAGCCGGGACGCGACGGACTTCGCGGCCAACCCCGAGCAGTACTTCTTCGATCGCCTCCTGTCGGACGACGTGCTGCGCGCCATCGACGCGCTGCCCATCGACTTCCGGCTGGTGGTCATCCTCGCGGACCTGCAGGAGTTCTCCTACAAGGAGATCGCCGAGATCCTCGAGTGCCCCGTGGGAACGGTGATGAGCCGGCTCTTCCGCGGACGCAAGCTGCTGCAGAAGACGCTGCGCGAGTACGCCGAGGGCACTGGCGTGCTGCGTCAAGAGGGGAACGTCGAGGGCGCGGGCACCAATGGTGCCGCCAACGCGGACTCTCCGACGAGCCTCGACGAATATCGCCGCAGGAAGAAGGTGGGGTAGATCGAGGTTGTTGGGCCCGGAAATATTTCTTCACGATATTTCCTCGAGGGCCCTTCACCATTGCCCCCTCCCCTGAGCGCCATGACCTGCCAGGAACTCGATTCGATCCTCTACCCGTACCTCGACGGTGAGTTCCAAGCCGAGGAACGTATGGAAGTGGAAGCGCACCTCACTGGCTGTGCCGAGTGCACCCAGCGGGTCAACGAGGAGGCCCGGCTGAGGCATTCGCTGCGCCGGGCCGCGCGACACGCCGTGGAGGCCACCCGGGCTCCGGACGCCCTGCGCTCGCGAATCCAGCTGGGCATCCATCAGGAGCAGCGCCGGGCCACGCGGCTCTGGTGGTTGCGCGCGAGCGCCGCGGCCGCCGTGGTGGTGGTGGTGGCGGGCGGCACGTGGACGGCGCTGCAGCCCATGCGGCACCAGCGCTTCCTGGAGGACGCCGCGCGGCGGCACGCCAAGCTGTTGCCCGCGGAGATCTCCGGCGCCTCGCACGAGAACGTGGAGGCCTGGTTCGACGGCAAGCTGGATCACCGCGTCTCCGTGCCCCGGCTGCCCGATGTGAAGCTGTCCGGCGCGCGCATCTCCAACGTGACGGATCGTCCCGCCGCGTACATCAGCTACGAGCGCAAGCCGGACAACGAGGGCAAGCCGTCCAGGCGCATCGGCCTCTTCGTCTTCGACGACGCCCGGCGCGAGGTGCAGGCCCCTCCCCTGCCCTCCGTACAGGTGGGCTCCAGCCTCGGCTACAACGTGGCCGTGTGGCGCGAGGGGGAGATCGTCTACGAGCTGGTGAGCGATCTCGACGAATCGGACATCCGCCGCATGATCGCCGAGCAGAGCGCCGCCAAGGCGAAGGCCCTGCCCTCCCGCCCGGTGACTCCGGACGTGGCCGCCCGGCCCGTCTCCCTGCAGCCCTGAGGACGCGCGGCTCCGCGCGCCGGGGTTGCCCGCTCGCCCCACGAGCTGGACTGCCTGGAAATCCGACTGGACCGAAGATTGACGGTCCGGGGAGGCACCGATAGCCTCCCCGAGCGACTTTTCCAGCGCCGCCGTTCCCCCGTACCGACGCGGGACGCGCACGCCCTTCCGGTCTGGCATCTCCTCCATGTCCAAGAACATCCTGATCGTCGAAAGTGACACCGCCCTCTCCGCGACCCTGCGCCAGGCCCTGGAGGCCCGGGGCTTCGCGGTGCAGGAGACCACCGACGGCAAGGGCAGTGTCGAGCAGATCCGTCGGGATCGGCCGGAGCTGGTGGTGCTCGCGGTGGACCTGTCGGCGGGCCAGAACGGCTACCTCATCTGCGGCAAGCTGAAGAAGGACGACGATCTCAAGACCGTCCCCATCATCATCATCGGCAACCCGGATGGCTTCGCGCAGCACCGCAAGCTGAAGGCGCACGCGGACGACTACGTGGCCAAGCCGGTGGACGCCGACGAGCTGGTGGAGCGTGTGGGTGGGCTGATCGGCTTCCCGGAGCTGCCCGCGGGGGAGCTCGTCGATGACGGGCTCGCGCTGGGTGGGCTGGATGGGCTCGGCGAGGAGCCGGTGCAGGGCGAGGAGCTCGCCATCGAGGGCGAGCCGCTGGAGAGCCACGGGGAGGAGCTGGCGCTGCTCGACAACCCCTTCGGCGACAGCCTGGATCAGCCCGTGACGGGCAGCTTCGAGGAGCCCGTGGAGGCCCCGCCCGAGCTGAGCTCGCCGGAGGACGACTTCTCCGGACTGGATGGCCTGGACGGTAGCGGCGAGGACGAGAACGCGCTGGACGCGCTGGGCCTGGACAACGAGAAGACGGTGGTGGGTTACATGCCCCCGGCTCCCGCGCCCACGCCGGCTCCCGTGGCCCGCCCCGCTCCCACTCCCGCTCCGGCGGTGACCCGGCCCGCGTCCGTGCCCGTGGCCACCCCGTCGGCGGCCCGCCCCACCCCGGCGGCGCCCGCCCGTCCCGCGGTGAGCACGCCCGCGGCCCCGGCCATGTCCGCGGCGGACGCGGCCGAGCTGCGCAACCTGCGCGCCCGCGTGGCCGAGCTGGAAGGTGCCCTCGACGACGCGCGCAGTCAGGCCAGCACCGCGGAGACGCGGGTGCAGGAGCTGGAGTCCGAGCTCGAGACCAGGACGACGGAGCTGGAGACGGCGAAGGCCTCCGTCGGCAAGAACGACTCGGCCACCCTGGCGCTGCGTGAGGCCTCCAACCGGAAGGATCGGGAGATCCTCCGGCTGAAGACCGAGCTGAACCAGAAGGAGCAGGAGATCGTCGAGCTGCAGGATCGCACGCTCGCGCTGGAGCAGCAGGCCAACGGCACCTCGGAGGAGATCGCCCGGCGGGACGCGCAGCTCAAGACGCTGCAGACGAAGGCGGACCAGCTCATGGCGGAGCGCCGTCGGATGGAGCAGCAGCTCACGACGGTCAAGGAGGAGGCGCGTGGCGCCACGGCCCGCCTGACGGCGCTGCAGGCCGAGCTGGAGCAGTACCAGGCGCAGGCGGCCGAGGTGGAGGAGCTCCGGGCGCGTGCGGATCAGCTCGACGCGGAGCTGGCGGCGGCACGCGGCGAGGCGGACATCCTGCGCGAAGAGGTGGAGGCGGTGAGGGCGCAGTCGAGCCAGGAGGCCGACGAGCTGCGCAAGCGCATCGCCGAGATGGAGGAGTCGGTGGCGCGCAACGAGGACCGGGTGGCGCGGCTCTACACGCGCATCAAGTCCGACGAGAAGCTGCGCGAGAAGACGAAGAAGGCGCTGGCCATCGCCACGCAGCTCCTGGAGGAGCAGCCGGCGATCGACGACGACGAGGAAGCCGTCGCCTGATTCCGCCGCCCCCCTCCCTCTCCGCACAGGAGAGGGAGAACCGCATCACCCCGAGCCCTACTTCTCGTCCTTCTTGGGCTCGTTCTTCTTCTCCATCATCTTCTTGGCCACGCCCTGGAGCGCGGACGGGACGTTCTTGTCCCGGCTGAGCTCCTTGACGTCGTTCTCGCGCAGCGTGTTGAGGAACTTCATGCCCACGGAGAGCGGCAGCTTGGGGTTCTTCAGCAGCGCCATCTTGATCTTGTAGTTCTTCGTGAACTCGCGGCTGCTGTAGATGATGCGCAGCACCTCCTCGTTGACGGCCTTGTTGGCGGCGCAGGTGAGGACCTCGCCATCGGTGATGCGGGGGCTGCGGATGACGGCGGTGCAGACGAGCTTGTTGGTGTCGCGGATGAGGATGCCGCGCGCCTCCTTGTTGCCCAGCGTCGCGAGCTTGATCTTCTGGGCGATGCTCATCTTCATGATGCGCTGGGTGAGGTTGAGCTTCTTGCCCTCCGGCATGGCTGCGGCGGCCTCCTCCTCCTCCTTCTTCTCCTGAGCCACGTCCTCCCCGAACTCCTTGAGGATCTCCTCGGCGGTGGGGCCGGGATCCGGGGGAGCGGCGGCGGCCTGGGGACCGAACAGCCGGACGCGGGCGGCCTGCACCTGGGGCACGTCCGCGATCGCCGTGCCGCTGCGCACCGCGAAGTCGCAGACGTTGTCGATCAGCGCCGGGCTGGCGTTGGGGTTGGAGCAGAGCGCGCGCAGGATGTTCTCGTGGCGCAGCACGCGCAGCTGATTGTGCCCGATGATCTCGCAGATCTTCGCGCTGCAGTCGCGCGCCACCTCGGCCACGGCCTCGTCGGGCGTGGAGGGGTTGAGCACCAGCATCTCCGCGTAGACGTCCTTGGCGCGCAGCAGCGGCAGGAACCAGCCCAGCACGGGGGCCGCGACGTGCTCGTCACGCAGGCCGGCGGAGAAACGGTCCGGGAGCGCGGCGGCCGTCCTGGCTGCCGTCTCCCGCACGCTCGCGTCCGGATCGAACGTGAGCATGAAGAGCGTGCCGAGCATGTCCGCGGGCGCCGCGGGCACCAGGGCCTTGGCGGCCATCATCCGCAGGGGCACGGGCGCGGCCGGATCCACGTGCTTGCGCATGTTGGGAGGGAGGATTTCGGCGGAGATGGGACAGCCACCGGGGGCCGCGGGAGAGGTCTGGGGAGCGGTGCTCATGACGCGTGATTCCTTCCGTAGATGATGCGCAGGCCCTCGAGCGTGAGGAACTCGTCGACTTCGTGGATGATCTTCGACTCGCTGGCCACCAGGGACGCCAGGCCCCCCGTGGCCACCACCCGCACCTCGAAGCCGAGCTCCGCCTGCATGCGGGCGCAGATGCCGTCCACCATGCCCACATAGCCGTAGAAGAGGCCGGACTGGATGGAGTGGATGGTGTTGCGGCCCACCACGTGCGGAGGCCGGGCGAGCTCCACCCGGGGCAGCTTGGAGGCATTCTGGAAGAGCGCCTCCATGGAGATGCCGATGCCGGGGCAGATGGCGCCGCCGAGGTACTCGCCCTTCGGCGTCACGGTGTCCAGCGTGGTGGCGGTTCCGAAGTCCACGACGATGAGGCCGCGGTGGTGCTTGTCATAGGCGGCCACCGCGTTGACGATGCGGTCGGCGCCCACCTCGCGCGGGTTGTCGTAGAGGATGGGCATGCCCGTCTTCACACCGGGCCCGACGAACATGGGGCGCGTCTTGAAGTAGCGCTCGCTCATCCGCTCCAGGTTGGACTGCAGCGGCGGCACCACGCTGGAGACGGCCACCGCGTCCACCCGGTCCGGGTCGATGCCACTCGAGAGGAAGAGCTGGCGCAGCAGGATGCCGTACTCGTCCGAGGTACGGCGGGCGCTCGTCTCCAGGCGCCAGTGGTCCAGGAGGCGCTTGCCGTCGTACACCCCGAGAACGGTGTTGGTGTTGCCGACGTCGATGGCGAGAAGCATGGCTCGCCACGCAGTCTAGCGGGGCCGGAGTTGCTCCACATCCCCGGCGAGCACCCTTTCCAACGAGCCCTCCGCCGTCCGCACCATGAGTGCACCCGACACGTCGATGTCTTCAGCCACACCACGCAATTCCGACCGGTCGGTACGCACCAGCACTTCCTGACCGAGCGTGGAGGAGAGCTCCGTCCAGCGTTGGCGCACCGGATCGAACCCCACCTCGTGGTGCAGGTCCAACCACTCCTCCAGGCGACCCCAGAGAGCGGCGGTGAAGAGGGCCCGGTTGACGCGCCGTCCCAGGACCTGGGAGAGCGACGTGGCGGTGGCGGCCACCTCGGGCGGGAAATCCTCGGGGCCCGCGTTGAGGTTCACGCCGATGCCGAGCACCACGAAGTGCACCCGCTCCGGCTCCGCGGATAGCTCGGTGAGGATGCCCGCCACCTTGCGCCCGCCCAGTTGCACGTCGTTGGGCCACTTGATGAGCGCCTCGGCTTCCGTCTCGCGCAGCGCCTCGGCGAGCGCCACCGCGGCCACCAGGGTGAGCTCGGGGGCCCGCTGGGGCGGCAGCTCCGGCCGGAGGATGACGGAGAAGTACAGGTTGAGCCCGGTGGGCGACACCCACGTGCGGCCCCGGCGACCCTTGCCGGCCGTCTGCTGCTCGGTGATGACCACCTCGCCGTGCTCGGCGCCGTCCGCGGCCAACCGGAAGGCGGCCTCGTTGGTGGATGGCAGCGACGGGTGGAAGTGGATGGCCTGCCCGACGTGGTGGGTGGACAACAGCGGCGTCAGCTCCAGGGGCGACAGCCGATCCGGCACGTCCACCAGCCGATAGCCCCGAGCGGGCACGGCGTCGATGCGGTAACCCTTGCCGCGCAGCGACTGCACGTGCTTCCACACCGCGGTGCGCGACAGGCCCAGCTTGGCGGAGAGCGCCTCTCCCGAGGTGTACTCGTCTCGCCCGTCCGCCAGGAAGCCGAGGATGAGCTCTTGCTGTGTCTGCTCGGCGTTCTCGGTGACACCCATTCCGCGAACCTCCCTGGAAAAAGGGCTCCCAGGGTAGGGATCGGCGACCCGGCTTTCAACAGCCCCGCCGGGCGGGGGGCCATCGGCTGAATGCTCGCCTGCCCTCCTACCGGCTGGCAAGCAACACTCCCGGACCCTCCTCGATCCGGATGAGCTGGGTGGGTGCACGTGTGCTGCTCAGCGAGTCGATCCACTTCACCGCGGCGCTGACATCCGCCTCGCGCGTCGCGTGGGTGAAGACGACGATGGTGGCGTGGGCATCCTCGGGACGAGGGGGGCGCTGGAGCACCGAGTTGATGCTCACCCCCTTCTCACCCAGCACGCCGGCGATGCGCCCCAGCACACCGGGCTCGTCGCTGACGGAGAAGCGCAGGTAGACGGGCCCGCGGCGCTCGCCAGAGGGCAGCAGGGGCACGTCCTGCACGTTCGGCGCGACCGGCAACGGCAGCCGCCCGGACACCCCGGCCAGGAGGTTGCGGCAGGTGTCGATGATGTCGGACACCACCGCGCTGCCCGTGGGCAGGGCTCCGGCGCCCCGACCCGAGTAGAGCGAGGCCCCCAGCGCCGCGGACTGGAGCAGCACCGCGTTGAAGGCGCTGCTCACGTCCGCCAGGGGACTGGCGGCGGGGATGAAGGCCGGGTGCACGCGCACGTCCAGGCCCTCGGCGGACCGGCGCGCCTGGGCGAGCAGCTTGAGCACATAGCCCGCCTCGCGCCCGTGGGAGATGTCCGCGGGCGTGAGGCTCGTAATCCCCTCCACGAGGATGGACTCGGGAGACACGCGCGCGGAGAAGGCCAGCGAGGCCAGCAGACACAGCTTCTGCGCCGCGTCCATGCCGCTCACGTCCAGCGTGGGATCCGCCTCCGCGTAGCCGAGCTCCTGCGCCCGCCGGAGCGCGTCCGCGTAGGAGGCCCCCTCGCCCGCCATGGCCGAGAGGATGAAGTTGGTGGTGCCGTTGACGATGCCGGTGAGCGACTCCACCCGATCCGAGGCCAGCGCCTCGCGCAGCGTGCGGATGATGGGGATGCCGCCGCAGACGGCGCCCTCGAAGTACACGTCCACCCCGCGCGCCAGCGCCCGCGAGAACACCGCCTCGCCATGCGTGGACAGCAGCGCCTTGTTGGCCGTCACCACATGGCGGCCCGAGGCGATGGCCTGCTCGAGGTACTCGCGCGACGGACTCAGCCCGCCCATCACCTCCACGACGACGGCCACCTCCGGATCCTCGAGGATGGTCTTCATGTCATGGGTGATGATCGCGGTGGGCACATCCTCGGGACGGGACTTGCCCACCTCGCGAACCAGCACGTGGCGCACACGCACCCGCGCGCCCAGGCGCCGCTCGATGTCCTTCGCGTGATCATTGAGGATGCGATACGTCCCCAACCCCACGTTGCCCAGCCCCAACAGCGCGATGCCGATCTCCTTCATGTGTCCCCTTGCCCGTCGTCAGGTGCCCGAGTCCTGGAGTTTATAGGACGCCAGCTCCAACCACGTCTGCGGCATGCGCTCGCCGTTGCTCTTTTCGGCGGACACCTCCACGCGCACCAGCCCCACGCCCTCGGCGAAGGTGAGCGCGTTCACCAGCGTGGTGGTCGCATCCACGCGGTTGCGCGCCTCCACCCGCACACAGTGGGAGAAGGAGCCGGCGGGTGCCTCGCAGGGCACTCCCGCCTGGAGGATGCGGTAGCGCTCGGTGGAGGAAACGGACACCACGTTCGTCCACTCGTTCCCCTCGGTGAGCGGCCCACGCAGCAGGTAGCGCTTGCGATCCCGGATGCCGAAGCCGTCCACGGACAGCTGCCCCCCCTGGTTGTCATGGAAGTACCCGTCCTCCTCCTTGAGCACCTCCACGTCCACGGTCTTGTCCGCGCGGCCGTTGATCCGGTACGTCCACCGGTTGCCCACCGCCAGCGGGTAGTACGCGGCCAGGGAGGTGGAGGGACGGGACTCGGATTCGGCGGACACCTGCTGCCGGCCCGCGCATGCGGCCAGCTCCATCACCAGCGCGGCCCCGAGGCCCGCTCGAACGACGACAGACGAAAGCTTCATGTTTTCAGTGTTCCGCGCGGTCCTTGCCGCGCGCCTCCGGACTGGCGAGCTTGTGTGCTGCGTAGAGTGTGTCGAGCGCCTGCTGGGCCGCGGCCTGGACGTCGGGTTGATCATGCCCCTGTGCCACGGTGAAGAGGTACGCCTCGGCCTCGGTACCGCCGAGCTCACCGATGGCGAAGACGACCTCCTGCACGAAGCCGCTCTCCCGGTCCTTCACCAGATCGATGAGCGCGGGAACGGCGGCCCGCGCCTTCATCTCCACCAGCGCGCCCATGGCCTGGCGCACCACCTGGGGATCCTCGTCCTGGAGCTGGCGGATGAGCAGCGGCGCCGCCGCGGGGTTGCGCCGCTCGGCGAGCACGCGCAGCGCGAACTCGCGTATCCGCTCATCCTGTGACTGCAGATCCTGGAGCAGCGCCGCGTCCTCGCGATCCGCCGCCAACATCTGGAGCTCGGCGGCCTCGGCCACCTGGGCGAGCGCCCGCCGCAGCGCCTCGCGCAGGGCCTTGCGCCGGGCCTCGGCGTCCTTCGCCTCCACCCGCACCTCGCCCAGGCCCACCACCTGGTAGTGCTGGTCGTCCTCCGCGCCCCGCCGCTCCAGCGACAGGGTCGCGCCCACCTCGGCGAAGGAATACGCGCTGCCGTCGCGGAGCGCCTCGCGGGTGAAGGGCAGCTCGAGCGTGAGGGACCAGGAGCCCTTCACGCGCTTCGCCTTGTCGTCCTCCTCGAGCAGCTCGAAGTGGCGGCGGGCGCGCAGCGTGTCGGCGAAGAGCTCCTGGACATCCGATGGGGCCCAGCCGAGCAGGCCGTTGTCGACCACCGTCGCGCCCTTGAGCGAGAGCTGCTCCACCGGGAAGCGCGGCTCCCGCGAGCGGCAGGCGCCGAGCATCAATGCCACGAGGGTCATGAGCAGGCCGGGCTTCATACCGGCCTACCCTAGCCCAGTCTCGCGCTCCCCTCACCCACGGAGAGCGCGAGGACGTCAGGTCGTCCCACCTTCCGGCGAGCCGCCCCCCGAGGGAGCAGGCCCACTGGCGGTCTCCGGCTCCGACTCCGAGGGCGCACGGGCCCCCTCGGCGGCGGACTCCGCGTGGCTGGCGGCCACCCGGGCATACTCCTCCGCGGCGGTGCGCTGGGCCTCGGCCGGAGCCGCGCTCTCGACACTCGGGAAGGGCGTCTGCCACTCGGCGGCCGTCCGGGTGGCCTCGCCCGAAGTGGCGAGCCCCTCGGAGGGCACGGGCTCGGCGGCCGGAGCGGCCTCGGCGGCCGGAGCGGTCTCGGCGGCCGGAGCGGCCTCGGCGGCCGGAGCGGCCTCGGCGGCCGGAGCGGTCTCGGCGGGGGTGGCCTCGGCGGTGGAGGCCTCGGCGGGGGTGGCCTCGGCGGTCGGAGACACCTCGGCCTGAGTGACGGTCACCTCGGTGGTCGTGACGGACACCTCGGCGGACGTCACCGCGACGGCCACGGCGGCTCCCTCGGCGGCCCCAGCGGCCTCACCCGGAGTCCCCGGAGCGCCGCCCTCGGCACTCCGGCCACCCCGACCGCGACGGCCCCGGCGGCGACGGCGGCGGCGCTTGCGCTCACCCGCGGCGGCGCCCTCACCCGGAGCACCCCCCTCGGCCTGGCCTCCGACGAAGGCGCTCGCGGCCTCCAGATCGTCGTCCTCGCCCTCGTCGTCACCCTCCTCGCCCTGCTCGTCCTCGGAAAGCGCCGCGGGCGCGATGGCCTCGGTGGGCGCGACGGCGACCGCTCCGGGCTCTCCGGCCGCGGCCTCACCCTGCTGCTCGCCCTGGGCGGCCTGCCGCTCCTGCCTCTCGCGGCGGCGCTCCTCGCGACGCTGCTCCCGCTCGCGCTGGCGCTCCTCGCGGCGCTGACGCTTCTGGGCGAGCGCCTCCTCGCTCTCGGCGGTCGCGGCGGCACGCGGGGACTCCGTCTCCTCGCCGGCCTCCTCGCCCTCCTCGGAGCGGGCCTGCTTCTCGCGCTGGCGCTCCTCGCGGCGCTTCTGGGCCTCCTCGGCCTCGAGCTTCGCCACCTCGAAGAAGCGGTCGTCCACGTCGTACAGCTCCACCGTGGTGACGCTCACCGCGGCCTTCGCCTCGAGGAACTTCTCGCCGAGCGCGTCACCGCACCACAGCATCACCAGCGAGCCGGTCGCCTGGGCCTCGGTGCGCGCATCGCCCCGCACGTCCCCGGCGCACGCCAGCAGGCCCACCTGGGCCGAGTAGTGGCCGAGGTCCTTGCGCAGCTCCTGCACCGCCTTACGGTCCAGCGACGGCGTGCCCTTGAGCATGCGGATGGCGTAGCGCAGCTCCACGCTGCCCTCGCGCTTGCGGGCGGTGAGCAGCGGGCCCTCCTTGGAGCGCTTGGCCACCTTCAACTCGCGGAAGCCCAACGCGTGCATCATCTTCACGACGGACTTCTCGAAGGTGCCCACGTCCAGCTCGCCCAGGCGCTTGCGCAGCGCCCGCGCCACGGCCTTGCGCGCGTCCTTCACCGCGGTGCGCGCCGTCGTCAGCAGCGCGGCATCGGCCTGGGCCTCGGGCGTCGCGGCGGTGGCGGCGGCGCCCGTCCTCGGCAACACCGGACGCCCGTCCTCCAGCGGAATCCCCAGCGCGGCGGCGAACGCGGCCTGCAGTTCCAGCGGCGGCGCCTCGCTCGGCGCACCGGCGCGCTCCAGCGTCACCGCCCCCGTCTCCCGGGAGAAGGAGAACTGCGGACGGCGGCCCGCGTCGATGCGGCGCTGGTTGTCCTCCAACAGCGCGGTGAGCAGCAGCTCCACCGTGGTGTCCTCGGCGGCCAGCTCCTTGGAGCGCGCCTGCTCGAGGATCTGCTCCGGGCGCAGCGACTGCTCGCTCTCGCTGAGGATCTCGAACACCACCTCCGGCATGGGCGGGAAGCGGCGACGGCGGCCTCCACGGCCCGCCTCATCCTCGTCCTCCCGGCGGCGCTTGCGCTCACTGCCACGGCCGGCCACCCTCACGTTGTCCGTGCGCGGGTCCGGGTGACGCTCGGCAGGCCGCAGGGGCGGCAGGCTTTCCTCTGGATGCGCCTCCATCACCCCCGTCAGCGCCAGCGCCTCGGCATCCTCCGGCAACGCCCAGTCGGCGAGAGCGAAGGTGTCCTTGGCGGTGACGACCACCTTGCGATCGCGCGTCCGGCGAGCCATCGCCGCGAGCCGCGACAACATCGTCAGCTCGGGCGTCTTACCCACGTGGGACAGCAGGTTCTGGGCGATCGACTTCTCGGTGATCTCGAGGAAGGTGAGGGGACGACCTTCGCTCTCCAACACGCGGAGAGCGGCCTCATAAAAAGTCATCGGCGATTCCCCAACAAATTCGAACGGTTACAAAAATGTAGGTCCGTATAGGCGGCGGATGCTAGCCATCGCTATTCTGGCTTGTCAACGAATGGGGAAGGGATGATCCGCTTTCGCATCGGACATCGGTGGAAGCGCGAACCCGCGGACCCACCGCACGATTCCGTCGCACTGGAACTGGACGGAGTGAATCTGCTGCCGGGCGCGGTGGAAGAATCGCTCGTGGAGACGGTGCCGGCGCTGGTGGAGGCCGTGGCCGCGTTGCACTCGGGCGGCCGGAGGCTGGCCCAGGTGTCGCTGCCGGAGGCGCACCTGGAGTTGGTGCTGCGACGTTCAGGAGCGGACATCGAGCTCCAGGTCGCGAGCCTCTCCCGGCCGGCCCGGCTGCTGCGCCCACCGCTCAGGCTGGACGCCGAGGAACTCGCCGAGGCGGCCCTGGAATGCGGCCGGGCCTTCCGGGAAGACATGGCCCGCGTGGCCCCCCGGAGGCTGACCGAGCCCCACCGGCAGGTGCTCGAGCGGGCACTGGAACAGCTGGAGGAGCCGACCCACCACCGGGAAGAGCCGCGTCCCGAGCCCTTCACCCGGCGGGTGGCGCCCCCTGCCCTGCCCGGCTTCGGCTTCGCGCTGGACGACACGGACGACGTGCTGCGTCGCTCCGCGAGGGAGAAGGGCCCGGCGCTGGCCTCGCTGCTGTGCCCGGGAGAGGTGTGGCTGGCGCTGCCGGAGCGCCCCGTGGCCTGGCGCGCGCCGGGGCCGCCCTTCCTCACCGCGCTGGAGCTGGCCCGGCAGGCGGCGGACCTCGCGCGAGCGGTGGAGCTGGGCGAGTCGCGCTACGGCCTGGAGCCCGCCGGGGTCCGTCCGGAGATGTCGCTGGACCTGAAGGCGGGCGAGGCGCGGCTCGGCGGAGTCACCCTCCCCCTCCAGGGCGAGGCGCTGGTGGCGGCCATGTACCACCTGGGCCAGGCCCTGGCGGTGGCCCTGTCCGAGCGCGAGCGCTCCCTGGCGAGCAACCCCTACCTGGTGGAACTGACGGAGCGCTGCCGGGAGGGACTCTCGCACCTGCGCGGAGCGGTGCAGCCGCCCCAGCAGGGCGCCGCCGTGATGCCGGCGAGGATGGCGCCGTCGCCCGGAGCCTCGCGCCCGTTGAAGGTACCGGGACGCCTGCGGCGCCTGCGCTTCGAGAACCTGTGGGAGCAGCGCAAGCTGACGGCCGCGGACGAGGGCCGGCTCATGATGGGACGCCAGTCGCTGGTGTACTCGTCACCGCAGATGGCCTGCGCCTTCGACCGCAAGACCGGCAAGCAGCTCTGGCGGAGGGCGGCGACACATGGGGTGGCGGCCTCGGTGGACGGCTATAGCCTCGCGGCGAGCGCCGTGCGCGTCTGCGGCTTCCAGGGAAAGGGCGCTGGAGCCCGCTGGTTGCACGACCATGATGGCCTGCGCATCGGCCCGACGCTGCTGAGGCAGGACGGCCTGCTGCTCACCCTGTCCGATGACCGGACGGCGCTCGCCTTCAACGAGGTGACGGGCCGGGAGATGTGGCGACTGGCGCCTCCGCGCACGCGGCGCAGCCACCTGACCATCCAGGCCCACCGCGCCCTGCTGGCGACGGACTCGGGCTACCTCTACGGGTTGGATCTGGCGGACGGACAGGTGCGCTTCCGGGTGAGCGCGACCCTGCCCTTCCTGGGGCCTCCGGTGCCCTGGGGCCGGCGCTTCGTGGCCACGCTGGGCCAGGGCTCGCACTTCGCCCTGCTGCTGTCGGACGCGCACTCCGGGGAGTCGGCCTGGACGTTCGAGATGTCGCTCGCGCTGCCCTCGACGCCCCTGCCGAGCGGGAAACGGCTGTACATCGCCGGGGAGCTCGAGGGCGAGGGCGTGCTGCTGTGCGTGGATTCGAGCGGACAGACGCGGTGGCAGCGCGTGCTGCACCTGGGACCCGGACCGTTCGCGCTGGCGCGACTGCCGGGCGCGGTGCTGGTGACGTCGGCGCTGGGCGCGGCCGCGCGGGTGAACGAAGAGGGCGAGGTGGACTGGCGCGTGGGCGCGGCGGGCGAGCAGCTCACCCGGGCCCTTCAGCCCCTCATCTCGCGCGGCGTGGTGCTGGTGCCGGGCGAGCGCGTGCGCGCGGTGGATCCGAACAGCGGCCACGTGCTCGCGGAGGTGCGGGCGGGCGCGGGCCTGATGGCGATGCAGGCCGACGCCCAGCTCAACCTCTACTTCCTGGACGAGCTCGGCTCGCTCTCGGCATACCGGCTCGGCTCCCACTTCGCGGTGGTGGGCGGCTGAGCCCACCCCGGAGTCCGCCTCGCGGCGCCTACTTCTTCTCCGCCTTCGAGGGATCGATCTCCTCCTCGGAGCGCTCGGTGACCTCGGCGCCCTCCCAGGTCTGGCCCGCGCCGAGCCGCCACTCGGAGGGCACGTCCAGCTTCCACACGTAGGTGGCGGCGACGTCGCTGCCCGAGTTCGTGCGCGAGCTCACGTTGAAGGTGATCTCCATCTTCTTCACCTCGCTGGGCACCAGGTCCATGTCGTAGTGGCCGAGCACCATCTGCGGGGGGAACTCGGCGATGAAGCGCTCCGGGAAGTCGACCTTCATGGAGGGATCCTCACCGTTCATCTCGCCGATGAGCTTCCCGCGCTCGTCGGTGAGCTTCCACTGCGTCTTGAAGGAGGCGCTGGTGACCATCTTCTTCAACCTGCCGTCCGTGCGCTCCTCGCGCTGGGCGCCCCAGAGCACGAGCTGCAGGCGCACCTGCGGCCTGTCGAGCACCATCACCACGTCCGAGGAGAGCACGTCCAGGCGCATGCCCTTGTCCGTGGCGCTCCACTGCGGCCTGTAGGTGCCCTCGCGCATCTGGTCGAACACCTTGCGCGTGTACTCGTAGAAGGCCTTCTTGTCCTGGGCCCGCTCTTCCTTGTCGCCGCGCTTCTCCAGCTCGGCCAGGTACTCGTTGAACTCCTTGCCCAGCTTGTAGCGGTTGCGGTGCGAGGTGACCTGCTCGAAGTACGTCTTGAAGAAGGAGGGGAGCTCCTGCCGGTACGACGCCTCGTCGGGGTTGGTGCGCATCCACCCCACCCGCTCCAGGTAGTCCTTCTGGATGCGGGTGAAGTCCGCCTCACGCTGGGCCTCCTGGGCCCGGGCGCTCGCGCTGCGGTAGGTCATCACCGCGGCGAGAAAAATGCCGACGATGAGGACGATGAATCCGAAATAACGCTTCACGCGGAGATGCTCCTCTCACTGGGAATGACGGCTGTAGTGATATGAGACCTCCTTCGCGTGTACCAGACCACTGGCAGCCACACGTTACCGGTTGCACTCCCTCTGGAGGAGGGCGGCCTTCTGGGCGGTGCCCAGGTTGCCTGGTGTGCATACGGTGAGCGCTCGGACGACAATGTTGCGGTACTGCTGCACGACCTCGCGTCGTCACACCGGGCGCTAGGGCCAGCGGAGGAGTCGGCGTTCCGGCCCTCGGGTTGGGCCACGGAGCTCGTTGGCGAGGGGCGGCCGTTGGACACATCCACGCTGCACGTGGTGGTGCCCAACCTGCTCGGTAGCCCCTTCGGCTCGACGTCGCCGGTGTCGGTGGACGCGCGGGCGGGGAGGCCCTACGGCGCGGCCCTGCCCACGGTGACGGTGATGGACATGGCGCGCGCGGTGGCGGCGATGCTGCGCGGCATGAAGGTGGAGCGTACGCGGGCGCTGGTGGGCGTGGGGCTCGGAGGGCTGGTGGCCCTGCAGCTCGCGGCGCTCTTCCCGGAGCAGGTGTCGGCGGTGGCAGTGCTGGGAGCGGCGCGGGCCCTGCCCGAAACGCTGCGCGAGCGGCTGGGCCTCACGCGGCACCTGCTGCGGTTGGATCCGGACTTCCACGAGGGCCACTACGCGCCCGGCCAGGGCCCCCGGCGCACGCTGCGCAAGCAGTACCTGGAGTACCTGCGGCTGGTGCACGGACCCGAGGAGCAGCGCACCGCGCACCCGGAACCGTGCGCCGCCGAGCGGGCACTGGAAGCCGAGGCCGACGCCTTCGCGGAAACCTTCGACGCGAACACCTGGGCGCTGCTGTGCACGGCCTACGTGGGAGGAGACGTCACCGAGAGCCTGCCGAAGGTCCGGGCCCCCGTGTTGCTGGTGGCGGGAGCGGATGACGCGCTGGCGCCGCCTTCACGGGTACGGGACACGTATCACCTGCTCAGCGCGACGGGAGTGCGGGCGCACTACCACGAGCTGCCCGCGTGTGGTCACTCGGGCCTGCTGACACAGGCGAGGCGGTTGCACGGCCCGATGCGGGACTTCCTGCGCCGCCGGGGTTGAATCACCGCTGCGCGTTGGACGGGTGCAGCCTGGCGCGCAGGGCCCCCACGATCATTCCGATGGCGATGTCGTTGTTGCCGCCGTGAGGGACGATGATGTCGGCGTGGTGCTTGGACGGCTCGACGAAGCCCATGTGCATGGGGCGCACGTGGCGCAGGTACTGGTTGACCACCCGGTCGAAGTCGAACCCGCGCTCGTGGATGTCGCGCTCGAGCCGGCGGAGGATCCGCAGATCGTCATCGGTGTCCACGTAGATGCGCACGTTCATCTCGTCACGCACGGCCTTCATGTGCAGCACGAGGATGCCCTCGATGAGGATCATGTCCCCGGGATCCACGCGCACCGTGTGCTTCTGCCGGGTGCAGGTGACGAAGTCGTAGACCGGCTTCTGGATGGGCCGGCCCGCCTTCAGCTCACGCAGGTGCTCGAGGAGCAGATCCGTGTCGAAGGCGTCCGGGTGATCGAAGTTGATCTCGCGGCGCTCGGCGAGCGGCAGGTCCGACAGGTCCGAGTAATAGGAGTCCTGATCGACGAAGGCCACGCGGCAGTCGGCGAGCGCATCGCGGACCTTCCGGGCGACCGTCGTCTTGCCGGAGGCGGTACCACCGGCGATGCCAACGACGAGGGGTGACGACATGTGCGCGAACTACCGCAAGTGGTCAGGCGCGCGCAAGGCTCCGTCCAGAACCCGACACTGTCCGGAACCCGCCCTCCTTGCCCGACCGCCGGGCCGCAAGCGCCCCCGAGGGCAGTGGGCCAGGTACGACACCGGAATGCGTCCACTCGATGACGTTGCGGTTCCGTGATGTCCACCGGGCCACGCCTTCTCCGTCAATCCCAGGACACACCACCCGTTTCCAGGTTCTTCCACCCTTCCAGTTACAGCGGGGTTGACCGAATTCACATGGAGCCGGATCCACCCTCGAGTGCGTACCCGGTGTCCCCCCTGAAACAAGGAACATCCATGCCACACCGAATGGCCAGCCATCCCACTCCCATGAAATGCCTCCGGGCAGCCCGCCCACTCCTGAGAGCCCTCCTGCTGCTCTCCCTCGCGAGCGCCTGCGGTCCGGTGGACCCACCCGCGAAGAGCCGGGAAGCAGCCGCCCGGACGCAGGCGCTCGACGCGCTCCGCTCGTCCCCCAACGGCCTGGCCTTCAACGGCCTGGCCTTCAACGGCCTGGCCTTCAACGGCCTGGCCTTCAATGGCCTGGCCTTCAATGGCCTGTCCTCCGCCGAGTTCTCCTCCTGGTTCCAGACGGCTCCGGAGCTCGGCGACATGGTCATGAAGTACCTCGTCCAGTGCGCCGTTCCCTCGGGGCAGACGCGCAGCTACACCGCTCCCGACACGGGCATCACCTACACCTGGACGGGGAACCTGGGACTGGCGCCGGGATGGAGCCGGGGCACCGCGGCCACCCTGGATGAGCAACAGCTCATCTCCGCGTGCCTGGCGGCCCACACCAACAAGTACGGCATCCACGTCCCCCTCTCCGTGCTGGGGCCGACCACTTCGGGAGCTCCCATCCCCTACTCCGCCGAGGAGCTCGCGAGCTTCCCGGAGAAGGAGGGCTGCTTCTTCGGCAACCTCTTCACGGACGAGGGCGTCTTCGTCGGCAACGATGGGCAGCCGCTCCACATGACGGAGAGCTCCACGCGGGCCTGCGCCCTGTCGAGTGCGCCGGGCCGTGAGAGCCAGCCCTGCCCGCCAATCGTCCGCGTGGAGCCCAGGTGCGACAGGTTCTGCGAGAAGGACGCGACCCAGACGTTCTACGTGCGGTGCACCTACGAGGGCATCTCCTACCGGCCCCTCACCACGCGCATCAGCAGGGATGACATCTTCGTCTGTGGCGACGGCGTGTGTCAGGACACCGAGTCGTGCGGCACGGGCGTCACCCCGAATGACTGCTCGGACTGCGGCCCCTGCTCCTGAAGGACGGCCATCCATCGCGTAGTGCACGGTTCTCGTGTTGCACCCCGGACAACTGCTGCACAAACCAATAAGCCTCGCTGTCTACTTACAGTGAAACGGTTAATGTGCAGTTGGAGCATATCTTCCTCGCCCGCCCACCCATGAGGCTCCCCGGAACCGCGCACCCCATGCGCGCCCGGTCGCCACCTCACTCGCAGGGGGGAAGACATGAAAACCGGCTCGATCGAGGTCTCTCGTCGTCAGGTTCTCTGGGTGCGGCATGTGGGTGTCGTGCTCCTCATGATGGTGGCGACCAGCGCCTGCGGTCCGGCGGACGGCGCCTTCGGGTCCGAGGCCTCGCTCGTCCAGGCCCAGGAGCTGGAGGTGGGTGACGGCCTGTCCCACAAGGGCCTGGCCCTCAACGGCCTGTCCCTCAATGGGCTATCCCTCAATGGCCTGTCCCTCAATGGGCTGTCCCTCAATGGGCTGTCCCTCAACGGCCTGTCGCTCGAGGGACTGTCCAGCCCCGAGTTCGACGCCTGGTTCCAGACGGACCCGGAGCTCGGGGACATGGTCATGCGGTACGTCGTCGGCTGCGCCGCGCCCGCCGGAGTGAGCCGGACCTACACGTCCTCCTCCACGGGGACGACGTATGTCTGGGTGGGCAATCTGGGACTCGCGCCGGACTGGACCGACGGCGCGCCCGCCACCCTGACCGAGCAACGGCTCGTCTCCGCCTGTCTGGGGGCCCACGCCTCGAAGTACCACGACGTCCACATCCCCCTCTCCGTACTGGGACTGAGCGCCACGGGAAACCCCATCCCCTACACCACCGGGGAGCTCCAGCAGTTCCCGGAGAAGGAGGCCTGCTTCTTCGGCAACCTCTTCAACTCCGAGGGCATCTACGTCGGCAACGATGGGCGCCCGCTCAATGGCGCGGAGAGCACCGCGCGCGCCTGCGCCCTCTCCTCCCACGGCAATGGAAAGAAGCAGGAGTGCCTGCCGCTCGTCCGCGTCAAACGGGATTGCGCGAAGATCTGCACTCTGGATGCCACGAGGACGTTCTACGTGTCCTGCACCTACAACGGCATCACCTATCCGGCCATCACCACGCGGCTGCGCGAGGCGGACATCTACACGTGCGGAGACGGCGTGTGCCAGTTCACCGAGAAGCCCGGCAGGGGCTCCACGTACGATAGCTGCGCCAGGGACTGCGGCACCTGCTCCTCGCCCTGAGTCAGCCCCGCCGGAGCAGTCCGAGCGCCCTTCCCTCGGCCAGCACCGGAGCGGGGACCTCGTCGACGCCCCGGGGTCCCTTCGCGAGCGAGCGCAGCAGCTCCAGCAACGGCGGGGACACCGTCAGGACCTCCAACCCCCGGCCCCTGCGCCGCACGACGAAGCTCCATGGGCCCCTGGCCGGACGCCGCGCCACCTGCGCGAGTGCCTCCAGGCCACTCACGTCCAGCACCTCGCACGCCCAGGCGCGCCCCGTGAGGTGGCGGCGCAGGGACTTCGCGGCGAAGACGAGCTCGGTGAGATCCACGGGGAAGGTGCCCACGCGTACGTCCTCGGACAGCCCCACCTGAGCCGGCCCGGGCGCGGCGGACGGCCGCGTCATGAAGCTGTTGGGCAGGAGCGTCTCGAACGTGACCGCCGCCGCCACGCCCTCGTCCGGATGCTCGCGCAGACGGCGCCGGGTCCAGGCCGCGAAGGCGTGCCCCGGCGAGCGCCCCAGGCCCTCGAAGAGCTCGCGGAACTCCTTCGAGGCCGTGAAGGCACGCAGGTCCTCGCGCGTGCCCGCGAGCAGCAGCCGGGACATGGGCCAGTCCCGATCGAGCGTCTCGGCCACCACCGCGAGGCGGAAGTCCGTCTCCGCCCGCGCCCCCTCCACGTCGCCCCCGGTCTCCGGCTTCGCGCCGTACCCCGTCTCGAAGAGGGCCCAGGGCTCGCTCTCGCGGGTGAGGGCCGGCGCCTCGCGCGTCACCGGAGTGAGTGTGAGCGGAGGCCGGGGCGTCGCGGGCACCAGCTCGCGCAGGCGGCGCAGCGTGAGGAGGGCCACCTCGTCCGGGTGCCCGTCTCCCTCGAAGGTGACGGCGCGCAGCGAGGTGCAGCGAGGCAGCAGTGACTCCAACAGCCCGAAGAGCTCCTCGCGCACGGGCTGGGTGTGATCATCCACGTAGTAGCCCCGCCCGCTCCGCCGGGTGATGACGCCCCCGGCGATGTGGAGCTCGATGACCTTGTCCCACGGGAAGCCCTCCACCCCCGCCTCCAGCGGGAGCCCGGCGGCGAGCTGGTAGCTGAACAGGTGCCCCAGATCGATCAGCATCGGTAGGCCGGTGCGCTCGTGCACGCGGGCCATGAAGTCGAGCACGTGCAGCTCGCCGCGTCGGGCGAAGGCGGCGGGGTTCTCCAGCGCGAGCGGGACGGACAGGTGTGACTGGACGTGAAGCGCGTGCGCCACGCAGTCCCGGATGCCCGCCTCGGTGAAGGGCGGCGTGAAGTAGAGGTAGCCCGGGAACGGCTGCCCTCCCGCGTGCCACCAGCCGATGTCGTTGCCCACCCAGGCGCTGCCCACGGCACGCGCGTGCGCATCCAGATCCTCGAGCGCCTTCACGGGCTCCAGCTCGGGCCCGTAGAGGTTGAGGTGCACGGGGTGGAAGAGCACCGGCACGTCCTGGCGGTGCTCCCACATTCGGGGAAAGAGCGAGGCGTGCTCCCGCGTCTCGTCGAGCGACAGGGGCGCGCTGTACTCCACGAAATCGAAGAGGCCGGGGAATCCAGCGAGCAAGCGGTAGGGGTGCGGCTGATCCGCCGCGTCGAGATTGCTGCTGAGACCCAGTCCCCGCCAGGGGAGCGTCCAGGCCGAGGCATCAGAAGGGCTCATGGGGCGTCAACCCTACAGCGGGAGCGGGACATTCTGCGTATCCGAATGCGCGGACAGGTGCGTGCCTCGAGGGGACGTCCCGGGCTCGTCCGCTCGCCACCCCACCCTGCGACGGAACGATCTCTTCCTCGAACGATGAGGCTCCAGTGCAGGCACCGATGACGTATGCTCCTCGCCTCCACCCTTCCCATGCGTACAACACAGTCCGGGAAGCCGTCTCTTGCTTCCGATTACCGGCTGCCATAACTCGCCCGCCATGCTCGCTCATTCGGTCGTGAATGGAACCAGGACCTGGACCACCCCGAACGGGGAGCTGCGGCTGTGGCAGCCCGCTCCGCACGTCATCGTCACGCGCTTCCAGGGGGCCATGTACGACGCCCATCTGGCCCACCTCGCGATGACGACCATCGAGAGCATCATCTCGTCCCAGGCGAAGATGGACATCTTCCATGACTGGGAGGAGATGGAGCTCTACGCGACCGAGGCGAGGACCATCATGACGGAGCGAGCGGTCCCGATGGGTCCGAAGATCAACTCGCTCAGCGTGCTGTTCGGCTCGAAGGTGGTGCTGATGGGGGTGTCGCTGGCCAGCCTCAAGCTGGGTGGCATCCAGACGTACAGGAACCGGGAGGAATTCGAGCAGGCCGTGCGGCAGGCCTCGGAGTCCCGGCCCGGCACCTTCAAGGTGACCCTCAACGCGTAACCTCCCCTCTCCCTCTGGGAGAGGGCTAGGGTGAGGGTATGTCTGCCCTGTGTGGCGCTCCAGGGGTGGCTCCGTAAGCCCTCTCGAGGATCCGCCCGGCGTCGAGGCCGCTCGCCTTCGCCGCCTCCACATCGAGTCCCTCTCCGTGCCCCTGTCCTCGCCCCTCGAAGACCACCTGGGTGTCCTCGAAGGCAACGGAACGGGGACAGGCGGGGAGCTTCAGCGCGGAGCGCAGCCACTCGCAGGGCCGTGATTCGGTGACGTCGAACACGGCGCCTCCCTCGCGCTTCGTGCGCAGGTAGAGCACGCGCCCGTCCGCGAAGCGCACCGACACCGCGCCACTGCCCAGCAAGGACTCCACCTGGCCGCGCGGACGTATCTCCCGCCACGGCGCCTGTCCTCCCTGTGAGAACGGCAGCCACTCGCGCCAGCGGAGGGCAGGCGCGTCGAGCGCCCGTTCCTCCTCGGGCCGCACCCGCACGGTTCCGAGGAAGGCCTGGCAGTGCGTCGTGTCGCAGACCGGCCGGCCCGGGTGGCGGCTGTCCGCGTGCCGCTCGTTGTGGGCCACCACGCGCGCCAGCGCCACCCTCGCCTCTCCCGTCAACGCCGAATCCTCCGCCGCCACTACACCCGCCGTGTACTGCAGTCGCGTGGTGCGGAAGAGGAAGTCCGAGCCCCGCCGCGCCTTGAGCTCCTTCGGGCTGGTGGGGACTCCCGCGGGTGGTTTGTAGGGCGGAGGTGGAGAGCCCGTGAAGATGCCGGCGTAGTCGCGGCCAGCTGGCGCATCCGGGAAGCGCACCCGCCAGGGACTCCCGAGGCACACCGCCGCGCCCTTCGACACGAGCGTCTCCAGCTTCGAGAAGTCCTCGGGGATGGCGCGCGGCGAGCCTTCTTCCAGGGAAAAGCCCGAGCCCCGGCACCGCGCCTCGATGGCCCCCGGAGGCACCAGCCCCAGCACCTGCACCCGCGCGGACTCCAGCCCGCTCCGCTTCTTCCGGACCTTCGCCAGCACCTCGGGCACCTCGTCCGCGAAGGCGCGAGGCATCACCCCCGGCCTCGCCACCACCGCCACCAGGTCCTCGTCCACCGCGACGATCCACCCGAGCCTCGGCCGGCTGTCCGCGTCCCGCACCGTGCCCGTCTTCGTCGCCACGCCCGCGTAGGCCTTCGACGCTGGCAGCTCGGACAACGTCCCGCGCGCGGCGTTGTCGGCCAGCACCGCCATCAGCTCCGGCCTCGCCTCGGCCAACAACCGGTATGCCTGGGCAAGTCCCCACGGCGAGAGCCGCAGTGTCGAGCGCAGGCCGATGGCATCCGCCATGTCCAGGGGCGCGCTGGACAGACCCACCGAGGCCAGCACCGCGCCCCACGGGCCGAAGTTCCTCGGAGCGTTCCCCCTCGCCTCCCAGTCCAGGAAGTACCCGTTGCACGAGCGCAGCAGCGCCGTCTTCACGTCCACCTTCCCGGGCAGCCGCTCACCACAGAGCCACTCCGCGACCTCCGCTCGCGCGGCGAGCACCGGCGGTGGCGTGGCGCTCCCGGCCACCACGAAGGGCTTCAGCGTCGAGCCGTACGGCATCGCCGTCCGGATGTCGCCCTCGGCCAGCAGCACCTCGCCCGAGTGGCGGCTGAGCACCACCGTGGCGCTGGCCACCGCCTGCACCGCTGTGCCCACCAGCTCGTCCACGGACAGCGGCACCGTCCAGCGCGCCCCGTCATGGCACTGCCTCAACCGGCGCGTCAGGGCCTTTGCAAACCCCGAGTCCTCGTTCAGCACGCGCGCCAGGGCTCGCCGGGCGCGTGGCGTGTCCACATCCGGGTTGCGCGCCAGCTCCGCCGAGGCGCTCGTCAACGACTGGTAGGGCGCCTCCCGCCACTCGGCCAGCTCCCCGCTCACCGACAGCGCGAAGGCCTCATGGAACAACCGATCCTCCGCCGACGCCGGACACGCCCACCACAGGAGCTGATGGGCCAGCTCGTGCCGGAGCGCCACGCGCAACCGCGCATCCAGCACCCCGGGCGTGCCCTGCCGCAGCTCCACCATGCCCGGCCGCCCCTGCCCGTTGCGCGAGGGCAACAACGCCTCGCCCCGTTGCAGCGAGAGGGTGCCCGGGGCCCGCCCGGGCGCGCCACCGGCCTCGGCCACGTAGCGCGCCTCCAGCGCCTTCCACGTGGCCTCGGCCTCCGCGCGCAACTCCGCCTCGGGCGTCACGTCTCCCCGAGTCAGGAAGACAGGGGTGGCCGCCAGCAAGGCGACCGTCACGGCGGCCCACCCCATCACGTCCTCACCACCCGCCCTGGCTCACGTCGCCCGCGCTGCGCTGGGACGGCGTCACCTTCAGCACGTCCGAGCCCGTGCGCCCACGGATGCTCGTGACGTACATGTCCTCGATGAAGGCAGGCGGCGCGGAGAAGGTGCCCGCGAACTGCGCCCGCATCACGTACCCCACCGTGCGCGGACTGTCGCTCCACCACGCCGGCTCCTCGAAGAAGAACGTGGCGCGCTCGGGACTGAGCGAGCGCCGCTTGAGGGCCTCGGGCGCCAGCGGCAGCGCGTGCGGAGGACCGCGGAACTCCTTGTCCTCCACCAGCGGCACGAAGCCCGCGGGCACCGCGTCCTCCACCACGTAGTACGCCGAGCGGTTGCGGTTGTCGCCGTGCGCGTCCAGCGTCAGCTCCACGTACACCTCCTCGCCCTGGCTGAGGCTGTCACCCGGGGCGAGCCGCACCTTGCCGCCCTCGCGCAGCACGTAGTACGCGCGCTGGAGGCTCATGCCCTCGGCCACGGGCTTCACGTCCGCCAGCGGCGTGGCCGCCGAGGCCCGCAGCGTCGCCACGCCCTCGAAGCCCGCCACCTCCACCGCGCGGGTCCCCGGCTCGAGCGTCGCCACCAACCCCATGCCCCGAGGCGAGAAGCGCACCTTGCCCTTCGTCCCCTTCACCTCGGGCGGCGAGAGCTTGCGGAACTCCTTCGCGTCTCGCTCGATGAGCCACATCGAGTGCAGCAGCGCCGTGCTTCGATCGAAGGTGGACAGCCCCGGCTCCGACAGCGCCTCCAGCAGCCGCCGGCGCGCCTTGCTCACGTCCATCTTCCCGAAGGACGCCGCGTGACCCAGGATGGCGGTGAGGCCCACCCGGCGCAGCGGATAGCGCCACAGGGCCTCGCTCGGCGCGGGCATGCTGGCCAGCGTGACGAAGCCCTGGGTGCTCGCGGCCACCAGCTCGTCGATGCGGCCCTGGAGCTCGGGCTCCTTCATCACGCCCGCCTTCTCCGCGGCCAGCACCGCCAGCGCGAGCGGGTACAGGTCTCCCGGCTGCGCGGCCTGCACCAGCGCGCGCACCCGGGCCGCCTGCCGCTCTCCGTCCAGCCGCGCCAGCACCCAGGCCCGCGTGGCATCCCACTCGACGGGCAGCCCCTCCTGGGTCTCCAGCCAGCGCATGCTCTCGGTGATGCGCGAATCATTCCGGTCCACGAGCCCCGCCTCCACCGCGTACGCCAGCCCGTCCAGGGCGATGAGCGTCATGGGCAGATCCGGCGAGCTGTAACCGCTGAACCAGGCGAAGCCGCCGCCCCGGACGGACGCGTCCAGGATGCGGGCCGTGCCCTGCACCGCGCGGCTTCGGGCCTCGGCGAGCAGCGCCTGGCTGTCCGTGTCGAGCGACTCCAGCGAGCCCGCCCTCTTCAGCGTCTGGTACAGCGCCACGTTGGGCACCGTGGTGGACACGAGCTGCTCCACGCACCCATACGGATAGGTGAGCAGCTCACGCACGTTGGAGAGCGCCGCGTCCACCAGCGACGGCTGCAGCACCAGCTCCACCCCGGAGACCGTCGCGTTGGGGGCCGCGGGCAGGGACAGCTCACCGCCGCCCCACTGCGACACCTTCACCGGCTCGTCCAGCACCGCGGGCCGCACCGCCACCGCGCGCCTGTCATGCAGCGGCTCCTTGCCGCCCACCACCTCCACCGCCAGCTCGGCCGTGCCCGAGTCCTTCGCCTTCAGGGTGAGGGGCAATACCTGCTCGCCGCCCTGGCCCAGCTCCACCTTCTGCTTCAACTCGGCGGACTCGAGCACCCCGGCCGCCGCGAGCCGCACGTCCAGCAGCTGGCTGCCCTTGGAGGTCTCGCCCGCGGACAGACGCACCGAAGCGAGCGCCTCGTCCCCCTGGCGGAGGAACTGCGGCAGCGCGGCGTACAGGTTGAGCCCGCCGCGCGTGGCGAACTCGGACGTGGACTCGCCGAAGCGGCCCGAGGTGTCCGCCGCCACGCCCGTCACCACCCACAGCGTCTGGTTGGACGGCAGCTTGAAGCGCACCGTGGCGCGCCCGTCCCGGTCCGTGACGATCGTGGGGCTCCAGTACGCCGTGTCCCTGTCCAGATCCTTCGCCTGCCGCGTGGGCGGCTTGATGGAGGCGAAGGCATGGTCCGGCAGGCCCGCCATCTTCCGCGCGAGCGCCTCGCCATAGCCGTAGCCCTGGAACTCGGCGGAGAAGAAGGTGGCCACGTTGTTGCGGCCCACCGGGTAGAAGAAGTCGAGCACCTTCGGACGGAACTCGTTCTGGATGGCGTAGACGGCCTTGTCCACCACGCCCACCGAGAGCTGCGCCACCACGCCCTGGCCCTCGTGGTCCGTCACCCGGATGTCGATGACCTGCTCCGTGAGGGGCGTGGCCTCGGCGCGGCGGGGCTGCAGCGACACGTTGAGGGTGCGCTCGGCGGGGATGACGCGGAAGCCCACCGTGCGCTCCTCCCAGCGGCCCGAGGCCGTCGGGTACGCCACCGAGGCATACACCGCGCTGCCGAAGCGCTTCTCCACCTCGAAGGAGTGCACCAGCGTGCGGCCCTTCTGCTCCACGAGCCGCGTGCCGTACACCCCCGCGCCCGTGAGCGTCACCCACACCGGGCCCTCGTCCGAGCCACCCGGGCCCCAGCCGTCCGGCAACAGCGCCACGAGCTGCGCCGAGTCACCCGGCTCCAGCGTGCCCGACAGCGACGCCAGCGTCATGTTGGGCACCTGCGCCACCGGCTCATCGGACTCACCGATGACGAGCATCTGGTCCTCGCCCGTCCAGGCCTCGCCGCCCTTGTCCTTCACCGTCACGCGAGCCACCACCGCGCCCACGCCCGAGGTGGGTACCTTCTCGCGGTACGAGCCATCCGCCGCCGTGGTGAAGGACTTCTTGCCCAGGCTCTTCTCGCTCCCATCGGCCTTGCGCAGCACGAACTCCACCTCGCCCGGCGTGGCACCATAGGGCTTGCCGCCCAGCGTGGTGGCGCGGATGCCCAGCGTGGCCTCGGAGCCCTTGCGCACCACCGCCGCCGAGTAACGCGTGGACCCCAGCACCTCCACCTTGGAGAGGAAGAAGGCGGCGCTCGCGTTGGCGAACGTCTGCTGATCATCCCGCGCGCGCACGGTGAGCGAGTAGCGGTACGGCAGACGCTCCTCGCCCGGCTCGAGCGGGGGCACGGGAATCTCGATCTCCGCGTTGCCCTCGGCATCGAACGTCGCGGCGCTCGCCCAGGGGTCCTCCTCGACGCCGCGCTGGGCCACCGTGGAGAACAGGCGCTCGGGCACGCTCAACCGTCCCTCCGAGGAGGAGGCGCTCCCGTACGTCACCGCGCTCCCCTGCCCGCCCAGGCCCGCGTCATCCACCCAGGCCGGCGCGTCCAGCAGCGTGCGGTAGAGGAACACCTCGTACTTCGCGCCCGGAGGCACGCCACCCGCGTACCGCCGCGCCCGCACCGTGGCCCGCACCGTCTGGCCCGGAACGATCGTCTCCTTCTCCGGCTGCAGCTCCAGGTAGAAGGTGGGCTTCACGTAGTCCTGCACGCGCGCCTCGCCCTGGTGCGGCTGCGAGTCCAGCTCGGCCATCACCCGCAGCACGCCGGTGCCCAGATCCGCGGGCACGGACACGGTGCCGTTGAAGGCGCCGAACTCGTCCACCTTCGCGCGCGTCTGCACCTCGCGGCCCTCGGCCGAGACGAGCTTCACCGCCACCTCGCGCCGACGCGGCGTGAAGAGTCGCGCGAGGAAGCTGTCCGGCTGGCGCACCAGGCCACGGAACTTCACCTCGTCACCCGGCTTGTAGATGGGCCTGTCGCTGTAGATGAACACGTCCGGCGCCACCGCCAGCGCCGAGTAGAAGTCCGTGTCCACGATGGCGGTGTCCCCGCCCACCGAGGCCGTGGCGATGAGGCGCGGCTCCTGGACGGCCAGGGTCACCTCGCCCTTGTCGTCCGTGGTGCCCGCCGGTCCCTTGCCCGAGGGCAGATACACCCGCACCTGGGCACCCGCGCGTGGCTTCTGATCCCTCCCCGCCACGCGCACCAGCACCTGTCCATCCGTCTGCTTGAGCTGCACGGTGAGGTCGGTGACGACGAGCACCACCTGCCCCTCCACGCGGCCCTGGACGAGCTGGAGGATGTACGTGCCGGCAGGCAGCGGCGCGAGCGTCACGCGCCGCTCCTCGTAACCGCCGTAGTAGTGCGAGGTGTCGAAGCCCGGGACGTTGAACTCGCGCTCGGAGCCACCGAGGTCCATGTTCAACCACTGGCTGCGCACCACGGTGAAACCGGCAGGCACGCCCACGAGCTTCTCCGGACCCTCGGACACGCGGGCCATGGGTTGGCCCGGAGGAGGCGGCGGACGCGCGGGCAGCCCCGGCGCCACCGCCTTGCGGAAGTCCTCGTTCAGGGCGAACAGCAGGAAGCTTCCCGGCGAGCGCGTGGCGTTGAGCCCGCGGCTGAGCGCGTGGCCGGGGTTCGCCATCGTGGGGGGTGTCTGGTAGGCGCGCCGGATGTCCCCCTGCGCGCGGATGAAGGCATCGACGTCCGCGGGCTTGAGCACCCGCAACTCGACGGGCCCCTTGCTCTCGAAAGCGACGTCCACGGCCACCGGCTCGTTGCTGCCGTAGGCACGGGGAACGGTGATGTAGAGCGGCTTGGCCGCGGCCACGCCAGCGCACACCAGCGCGGCCAGTGCCGCGATGCGAGCGAAGCACCTCATGAGCCAAACCCTCCCGGAACCAACCTGCTGCCCTCCACCGTGCCTCGCAGGCCGATGTACGGCAGCGTCTCCAAGTCACGTCGCGCCGCTTCGATCTCCGGCGGGGCCGTGCGCTGTTTCGACTTCTTCGAATCCACCTGTGTCACCTGCGACCCATACCCATCCGCCATCAGCCCGCCGAGCAGCCGCCCGGTGTTGACGCCAAACGACACCGAGCCCGGCGCGCGGAGCCCCTGCACCACCGGGCCCGCGGCGTTGAGCAGGTTGGGCCCCTTCCCCTCGCACGCCTTGCGCAACCGCGCGAGCACGTCCGGAGTGGAGGCCAGCACGTGGTGCCCGCAGAGCGTGGCCGTCTCCATCCTGTTGGGCCCGGAGAAGATCTGCCCGAGCGCCTCGGCGTCCTCGGGCCGGCCCCACAACAGGGCCACCTCGGTGGGCAACTGCCCTGAGCCCCGGGGCGTCCACACCATCGCCACCTGACGCGTGCGCACGGCGCCCGTGTAGTGCTTTCCGGACCAGAAGGCCTTGAGGGTGTCGCGATCCAGCTGCTCGGGCAGCTTGAGCTGGAGCGCGAGCAGCACCGGCGTCTCCTCGGGGACGAGCCTCAGCAGCTCATCCGACAGGGGCGCGCTGTCCAGCCGGGGCTCGTCGGAGAGCCGTCCGGCGATGCCGCGGCCCACGAGCCGGTTGCCCTCGACGGCGAACTGCAACCGGATGCCATTGGCCATGCCCATCACGTGCGTGAGCAGCTGCGCCTCGCGGCCGAGCGGCTCGGGGGCGAAGCCCAGCTCCACGTCCACGTCCCGGGGAGCCTCGAGATCCAGGTGGGGCTCGCACAGGCCCTGGAGCACCACCACCGGATGCCGGCCGAACACGATCCGCTCCTCCGTGCGCGCGGCCCACAGCGCCTGCTCCGCCACGAGCCAGCGCGCCAGCTTGAAGCCCTCCGAGGGCACCTCGCCCTCCCCGCCCGGACAGGATTGGGCCACCATCTCGTTGCGGCGCACCACGCTGTTCATCGAGTCGAAGGCGGCCATGGCGGCGTTGCCCGGCTCGGGGACGATGACGGCGGGCGTGCCCGCGCGGTTGTCACCGGAGAACCACACCACGCGGAAGGGCGCGGCCAGGAACTGCCCGGCCATCACGTCGAACACAGCGCCCTTGAACTGGGCGCCCAGGTCCTCGGCGCGGGTGTCGAGGAACGCGGCCCACCCACCCACGAAGCCCTTGCCGAGCGGCTTCTGGAGCTGCTCCTTCACCCACGCGTTGCCGGAGAGCGCCTCGCGCACCTCGCCCGGCGAGTAGACGTCCGCCCAGATGGCGGGACGCACGGGCTCGGAGGGCACCTCCATCTGCCGCGGCTTGTCGGGCGCGGGAGGCAGGGCCTGGAGGACGAGGCCGGAGTTGGAGGGCGTCCCAGTGGGGCCCGTGCCCGTGGAGGAGCCCACCGCCCCCGGGGCCGGGGAGCCGGAGGAAGTGCCACGGCCGATGAGGAAGGCGGCAACGGCCACCACGATGAGCAGGACGATGCCCAGGATGATGAGCAGGGTCCGGGAACGCCTCCCCCCGGATGAGGGAACGGGGGGCGGTGCGCCCGGCGTGGGAGACGGAGGGTTCATGACATCCACTCCTTGAAACGGAAGAAGCCGAGGAAGGCGGTGTTCTGGGGCACCGGGCGCCACTCCACGGGGGCGTCGGTGACGAGCGACTGGAGGACGCCGGTGCGCACCGCGGCCCCCTTGTCACCCGGGTGGTAGACGACGCGCGTGGGGGCATGCGCCTTGTCCTCGGGGCGCACCACGAGCATCAGGTGGAAGAGGGGGCCCGAGTCCCGCTCCTGGCGGAAGGCCACCAGGTCTCCGGTGCGCAGCGACTCGCGCGTGGCCTCGTCGCGGCCGAGCGGGACGAAGCTGTGCGTCAGCAGCGTCTCCGCGTCGGCGAAGTCGGAGGGCCGGCCCCGGTCATCGCGCCACAGGGGCGTGGCGAGCCGCTCGGGCTGGAAGCGCCGGTACGCGCCGCGGAAGACGAAGCGCACGAGGCCCGCGCAGTCGCGCTGGTCCGGGTGCCAGGCCGGATCCATCCGGCGCACCTGGGCGAGCGCGCCCTGGGCGACCTCACGCCGCAACAAGGTCCCGAGGGACCCGGGCGGAGCGGGCGACGCCGCCTGGAGCGACAGGAGCAGGAGCAGGAGGCGCATGGTGTACCGGGCGCCTCAGTAGTCCGAGTCCATGCCGCCGCTGGTGAGCGCCTTGACGGCGGCGTCCAGGTCGCGGGGCCACGAGGCGGCCTTGGGGGCCGGATCCTGCGAGGGCACGTACACCTCGGCCTTGCCATCACCGAGCACGTTGATCCACGCGAGCACGCGCGTGGTGCCGGGCGTGGCGAGCGGGATGCGCACCATGCGGCGCAACTCCCGCGGGGTGCCCTCGTAGAGGACCACGTTGAGGGTGGCCACGGTGTGGGCCTTGTCGCCGCTGGGCCAGTAGTTGGTGGCGATCAGGTAGACGCCCTTGGGGGGCGCGCGGTGGACATAGAGGTACGGGCCGTAGGCGGGATCATCGAAGCTGCCGCCCTGCTCGTTGAGGTAGAAGGTGCCACCGCTGGGGCTCTCGGTGTTGGCCCAGTAGACGTGGGCCATCTTCTTCACGTCGAGCACCTGGCCCGAGCCTTCCTTGGCCGGGGAGACGCTGTCCTGGGTGGGCTCGTAGACGTGGAGGTCGGTGTAGACGCCCTCGGTGTCGCTGGTGAGGATGGCCTTGAGCGGCACGGGGGGAATCTGCGCGTAGCTGGTGGCCTGGGTGCGCGCGGTGCCGGCCTGGTTGATGGCCATCACGGTGACGACGTTCTTGCCACTGGCGGCGGGGAACTTGCGCTTGAAGCGCCCGCCGAAGGTGCGCATCAGGTAGCGGTCGCCGTTGATGGAGAGGACCACCGGATCGATGGTGGGGTCACTGACGGTGCCCTCCACGAGCAGCATCCGATCCACGGTCCAGCCGCCAGCGGGAGCGGTGAGGCGCACGGTGGGCAGCGTCTTGCCCTTTCCGATGGGAACACCCTGCTGACGGGAATGGGCGGTTGGGGCCTGGGTGAGCAGCATGGCCAGGATTACGGGCAGCATCGCGGGGCGGGTCCTGTCGAGAAAGGAACGGCCGACAGACTGCTGCACCCGGCTCGTATTTTTCAAGCGGTGCGGGGACTCTCATTCCCCGAGAGCGGCCCGGGCCCGAGGCCAGGGCCACCGCCCTCGGGGTGCGCCACGCGGAATCTAGACGGCGACCGCCTGCTGCCCTGCCTCGTGGGCCGGCGTGGAAGCCGAGGCCTGCTTCTCGGCGGCGGCCTTGCGCCGCATGTCCTCGGTGGTCTCGCTGTTGCCATCCGGCCGCCAGCCCGGGGGAGCGAAGAAGTACCCCGCCACCTCGCGCGGGCTCCGTGCGCTCATCACATCGCGCAGGAACGGGCCGAACTGGTGGAAGACAATCTTGAAGGGATTGTTTGTCTTCAACGGGTGCACCAGGCCGTACCGGCAGGGCAGATCGTCGCGCTCGGGGACATAGGTGCCGAAGAGACGATCGAAGACGACCAGCACGCCGCCGTAGTTGGCGTCCAGGTAGTCGAGGTTGGCCGCATGGTGGACGCGATGCGCGGACGGCGTGTTGAGGATGCCCTCGAGCGGCCCCAGCTTCGGCATCCAGTCCGCGTGAATCCAGAACTGGTAGCTCAGGTTCAGCGCGTACCCGGCGAGGATGGACTCGGGGGTGAAGCCGAACGCGGCCAGCGGAACGAAGATGACGTAGGCGCCCGTGATTTGAGACGTCCAGGCGAGCCGGCCCGCGGCGAGCAGGTTGATCTCATTCGACGAGTGATGCACCGCGTGCGACAGCCAGAACCACCGCACCCGGTGACCGAGCCGGTGATACCAGTAATAGAAGAACTCGATGCCGAGGAACAGGCTCACCCAGTACCAGACACCCTGCTGCGGGACGCTGAAGAGGCGATGCTCGTAGAGCCAGTACGCGCCCGGGAGGGAGACCGCGACGGGAAGGAGCCGGGTGACGTTGCGGCCCACGCTCACGGCGACGGAGGCCAGGGCGGAACGCCAGCCGTACTCTCGTTTGAAAATGAACTTGTATGCCAGCACTTCCAGGACGACCGCGCCCAAGGTAACGCCTAACAAGATAAAGGCCACGGGTCTGAACTGGTTCATGGAGAGCCTCACACGGTGACGAGCAGTGGCGCTTCCATAACACGGCGCGCCATGAGCCAGGTAGCCGGCCCGTGCTTCTCAACCCTCGCGAACGCACATATAGAACGCACGATGCATACCCCGAACATGGCTAGAAGCATGTGGGCCGTCCTCACCGCCGTGACGGTGATGTGGGCCGGTTGTGACAAAGAGCCGGATGAACCGCCCATCACCACTCCGGAGAACACCTGGAGCTGGATCGACTTCTCCAACTCCACCTGTGACGAGGGGACTCCCACGGGCCTGGGTGCCAATCTCCGCGAAAACAAGAACCTGCTCATCTATTTCAACGGCGGTGGAGCCTGCTGGGACGCCACCACCTGCCTGAAGAACAACCAGTCCACGCACGGTCCCTTCACCAAGACCCAGTTCGATGCGGTGGCCTCGCGGTTGTCGGGCTCCATCCTCGACCGGGAGCTCGCGAACAACCCGTTCAAGGACTGGAACATGTTCTTCATCCCGTACTGCACCGGGGACCTGCACATCGGCAACGCGGAGGTCGTCTACACCACCGACTCCACCTCCAAGACGTTCCACCACAAGGGGCGAGTGAACACGGAGGCCTTCCTGGCCCGCATCGTCGCCACGGTCCCCGACCCCGAGCAGGTGGTCGTCACCGGCGCGAGCGCGGGCGGCTTCGGCGCGGCGCTCAACTACGATCTCATCCGCTCCCAGTTCCCCAACGCGAAGGTCTACCTCCTTGACGACTCCGGGCCGCTGTTCAAGAGCAGCGCCATGTCCCCGGAGCTCCGCGCCGCCTGGGCCAAGGCCTGGAACTACGACGCTCCCATGAATGCCCTGGATCCGGCCGTGAAGGAGGACTTCGCGCAGCTCTACCCGGCGCTCGCCAGGAGGTACCCCAACGACCGGATGGCCCTCCTGTCCTCGCAGCAGGACCAGGTGATCCGGTTCTTCCTCGAGATGTCCGGCACCCAGTTCCAGGACGCGCTCGAAGACCTCAACGCCACGGTGCTCGAGCCCCTGCCCCACACCCGGTACTTCGTCACCACCGGCCAGGGTCACACGATGCTGGGGAAGCCGGCGGCCTCGAGCTCGCGGGGCGTGGTGCTCCTCGACTGGATCAACCAGATGATGACCGGGAGCGACACCGACTGGGTGTCCGTGCAACCGTAGCGCTCCCGAGCGCGAACGCCGTGGCCGGGCTCGACGCGAGGGCCCGGCCAGTGCCCCACCTCTCCCAGGTCTGCACGAGGACGACACGGACATGGTCACTGATCCCTACCGCGATCATTGCAAACGCCAGCATCGCATCCTGGCCCACCATCTCTGCCTGGAGGCGTGGCGCGCGGGCGACGACGGCATCCTCCTGGAGCGCCATCACCTGGAGGAGTTCCTGAAGATCGAACGCTTCAAGAGCTCCCGGGTCCAATGGCTCCTGGAGGACCTCGAGCCCTGGTTCAAATACATCTACCCGGTCTACTCCGAGAGCGCCCTGGAATCACTTCAGGCGCTGTACCTGTCCCGGGTTCCCATCGACGAGAAGTTCATCATCAAGAACGATGACGTCTCCGTCGAGGACCTCGTCGGCTGGATGCGGAACAACGGCGTACGCATCAGCCTCCTCTACTCGATCAGCACGCTCGTGCCCCTCACGGAAGAGCAGATCGTTCCCCGGCTCGCGTTGCTCGCCACGGGTCTGGCGGAGCCGTAGTAGCTCGCTCCCACACAGAAGCTGCGCTTCTCGTGGAACACCCGGCGAGGGATCGAGTATCTACGCCGCGCCCGAGGGAGCACATCCCGGGTACGGAGGAACGAAATGAAGAACGTGTTTTCTGGAGTGCTCGTGGCGGCCCTGGCCCTGGTGGGTCTGACGGGCTGCTCCAGCGACTGCAACAGCTACTGCAACCGGTACCAGGAGTGCCTCGCCTCGGACCTCAATGTGGACCGGTGCGTGGACCGGTGCGAGGAAGCCTCCGAGGAGGACGACGATCACGAGGAGCGGGTCGCCGAGTGCTCGGAGTGTGTCAACTCGCGCACGTGCGCGGAGGCCAACGAGGACTGCATCGACGACTGCTTCTTCGTCGTGGGGCCCTGAGCGCGGGTGACGACCCTCACCCCCCGCCCTCTCCCAGAGGGGGAGGGAGCATGGCTCAAACGGGCGAGGGGCTGTCCGCGGCCGGTTCCTCGGACTCGGGCTCATCCGCCGTCTTCCCGCTGAGGATCCGATCGATCTCCGCGTGAGCGGCCTGGGCCTGTCCGGCATCGAGCCGCCGCACCGCCTGCATCTGATCGATGATCCAATGCGCCCGCTTCTTCAGCGCCTTCGAGCCCGAGTTCAGTGAGCGCTTGCGCGGGGCGGGCAGCATCGACGCGAGGAGAGCCCCCTGCGCCGCCGACAACTGAGAGGCCGGGATGCCGAAGTGCTCCCGAGCCCCCGCGTCGATGCCGTACACGCCGTTCCCCCACTCCACCACGTTCAGGTAGATCGTGAGGATCCGGTTCTTCGGCAGCGACTCCTCCAGCCGGTGCGCCAGGATCAGCTCCTTGCCCTTGCGCAGCAGGCTGCGGTCCGTCGACAGCCACAGGTTCTTCGCCAGCTGCTGGGTGATCGTCGAGGCACCCCGCCCCAGCTTGCCCTTGCGGATGGCCTCTTCCAGCGCGTTCTCCAGTTCCTTCGTGTCCACGCCCTCGTGCAGGTAGAAGCTCGCGTCCTCCGAGAGCAGCACCGCGTCGACCGCGTACTTCGACACGCTCGACAACCCCACCCAGGACTGCCTGCGCCGGGGCTTGCGGCCCTCCTCCCGGGCCTCCTCCGCCCGCTGCTCGATGAGCGCCGTCGTCTTCGGATTCTGCTTCAGCAGGGTCGCCGCGTCCGGAAGGCTCGCGTACTCGTACGACGCGAACACCACGAGCACCAGGAACGCCACCATCAGCAACCGGCCCAGGAGTCCACCGCTCGCGCGCGCGGGGGTCTTCTTCGCCTTGCCCACCTGGCGCGCCTTCCCCACCTGGCTCGTCTTGCCCGTGGTCGCCTGCTTCGACTTCCCGGTGGTGCTCTGCTTCAGCTTCATCGTCCGACTGGCCATGTAGGCCTCACATCTACATCGAAGTCGCGCGGGAGGAAATTTCATCTCCCCGCCAGGCGGTCCGAGCGGCCATAAGAGGCCCTGCCTTCCTGCTTCTCGGCTACCGCAACGCGGTTCCACACCCGATTTCATCCCCACTCAAGGAGGGGTTCATGTCCATCCGGCTGATTTCTTGTGGCGCACTCATCGTAGGTGCAGCGCTCCTCGGGACGGGGTGCCGCAACCCGGCCCAGGCGCAGGTGACGCCCTCCCCCCAGCAGGAGCAGACCCAGGGAGGTTCCTTCTGCGGTGGCATCGCCGCCATTCAATGCCCCGAGGGCTTCACCTGCGTGGACGACCCGTCGGATACCTGCGATCCGAACAATGGCGGCGCCGACTGCGGCGGCATCTGCGAGAAGGAGAAGAAGCCCAACTGCGACGATCCGAACCGGACCTACGTCTCCAAGGATCCCGACAAGTGCGCGGCCATCCGCTTCGTCTGCGAGACCGGCAAGGAGCCGTTCTTCGATGACTGCGGCTGCGGCTGCCAGCCCGTTCCGTAGCGCGCGCTCCCGCCTCGAGTGCACCGGGGAGACATGCCCCCGGAGCACGGGACGCCCCTCCCCTACGGGAGGACCTCCACGGTAGAGCCCGAGAGCCGCACCGTCACTTCGGCGGAGTTCGGCAGTACGTCCTGCTCGTCGATGAGATCATTCTTGTCCACGCCCACGCGCAGTGTGTACGTGCCGTCCGGCACGTCCGTGATGTCCAGCCACTGGCACGGGTAGTCCGCCGAGTACACGTCCGACCAACCCGGCGAGATGCTCTGGGAGCCATCCTCGGCGACGCTTGCCGGCGGCGGCGCGTTCCCGCAGTAGGCCACGTAGTCCACCAGGAAGAAGCCCTGCTTGCGGCCCACCGCCACCACCGCGTTCTGGGTATCGAGCAGCTCGTAGCTGGCGAACCCGATGAGGTGATCATGCTGGTGGCATGCGTCGAACTCGTAGAGCTCCGGCCGCTCCTCGGGGGATGGGATGCGCACCGCGCTCGAGCCCAGGTTCGGAATGGAGACGCTGAAGCGCAGCAGGCGCCGGTCTCCTGGGGCTCCCACACAGCGCTCCATCACCTCGCAGGCCGTCTCCGGGAAGTTCCGCTGATCGATGAACACCGTCCGCGAGAGGATGTCCCCGTCCACCGTCACGTCCGGCTTGCCCCCACCGCTCCCCAGGCCGCACGCCACGTCCCCCCGCAGGAAGGGCGCGGGCTCCAGGCGTGGCGGTCTACCTCCGCCGAAGGCCACCACCCGCCCCGGCCGTGGCTGCGTCGTCGGCGCCAGTTGATCGAACGGAGGGGCCATTCCGACGATGATGTCGGCGTAGCCGTCCCCGTCGAGATCCCCCGCCCTCACGGGCACATACCGCACGTCCCCGTGGTACTCCGGCCCCAACGCATTGCTCCTCGGCCAGGCCCACTCCGGGCGCAGCTCGGCGGAGAGCCCCTGCTTCGGGAAGAACGCGTACAGGCGCCCCAGGGCGCCCAGCAGGAACTCCGTCTCCTGGCCATCCTTGTCCAGGTCCCCCACGAAGATGGGCGGAGGCGCGAGACTGGGAAACGCCCCGTCCCCGAGGACTCGCCAGATGGGCGCCGATGCGAAGCCTCCCTCCGGTTGGAAGAGGTGCACCGACAGGCGGCTCGGATCACTGATGACGACCTCCGGGTGTCCATCCCCGTTCTGATCCGGGAAGAAGCCCCGCACCATCTCGGCGGACGTCCAGGAGGGTGAGACCGACAGGCCCCCTTCGCAGACGCCGGGCTGGTCCTGCTCGCACCCGAGGAAGAGCTCGGAGGCATCCCCGTTCCAGCGCAGCAGCTCCTCCGCTCCGTCGCCGTTGAGATCACCCACCCGGACGAGCGAGAGCGTCCACCCTGGAAGGACCCGCGCCTGGGTGAACGGAGCCTCCGCCCCGGGCGTGGGGCGATAGAGGGTGGTACTCCGCTCCGCCCCCTGGGTGACGACGAGCTCATCGAGCCCGTCCCCATCCAGATCGACGAGGACGCCGTTGTAGTGGGCGCCCAGGAAGGGCACGCGGAAGAGCGGTGCCTGGAGCATCGACCCGAGGTCCTCCTGGCCCGCGAAGACGAGCGTTCCCGCGGCCTGGGAGCGGACGAGGATGTCGGCGAAGCGATCCCCGTTCACGTCGCCCACGGACACCGCGATGTTGCGCCCGCTCACGGACGGGTTGGGGTTCTGCCAGTCCATCTCGGCGATGACGGGCTCGGTGGAGAAGGACGTCCCCTCGCCGGCATAGATGACCAGGGAGCCCTTGCCCCGCATCAGTGAGCACGGAGGCGCCGCGACCACCAGATCCTGCTTCCCATCTCCGTTGACGTCCCCGAGCGCGAGGGAGGCACCGAAGCAGGATTGTCGGAGCGACTCGGGAGGCTCCAGGGTCCAGAGCGGCGTGTCGGACAGGAACGGGCCCTGCTCCTCCGGAGGTGGCGTGGGGCAGCCCCCCAGCACCACCACCCACGCGGTGGAGACGAGCACTCGACACATCCTCATGATGAAACCCCCTCGTGTCCTGGCCCTCCAGCCGGGCCGACGTTGCGCTGGATGCTCCCTCCAAACAGGGAGCGCCGACAGACAACGCGGGTGGGGAGGCCACATATCGGGCCCTCGCGCGAGCGTGTTATGCCCTGGGTCATGGCCCAGGGGTCCGATTCCTTCTCCGAGCTCGCCCAGTACACCCTCGATCGTCACTCCATCCGGCGGATGCCGGAACCGTTCTGCCGCCGCAACGTGGTGGTGGTGCTGGGCAAGGTCGACACGAAGACGCCCGATGCGCCCGTCACCATTGGCATGTTGGAGCCCGAGGACCAGGCCCTGCGCCTGGAGCTCGCCGACTACCTGCAGCGCCCCATCCACGCGGTGAAGCTGAACCGCTACGAGATCGAGAAGGCCCTGGAGGCGGGCTTCGGCGTCGGCGCCCAGACGAAGTCGGACCTGGTCATCCGCAAGCGCCCCGCCTCCAACCGCCAGCCCACCCCCGTCGAGCTCGTGGACGACATCCTCGCGGGCGCCATCGAGCGCAGGGCCTCGGACATCCACATCGAGAGCTACCTCGAGGACGTGGACCTGCGCTACCGCATCGACGGCATCCTCCACCAGTCCCACACGGACATGGATCCCGAGTCCGTGCAGGAGGTGGTCAGCCGCATCAAGATCCTCGCCGGGATGGACATCACCGAGCGCCGTCGGCCCCAGGATGGCCGCATCCGCGCCGTCATCGCTCGGAGCGAGGAGCAGAAGGTCATCGACTACCGGGTGAGCGTGACGCCGAGCCCCGGCGGCGAGGACGTGGTCATCCGCGTGCTCGACTCGAGCGTGGGGCTCGTGCCCGTGAGCAAGCTGGGGATGAACCCGACGATGGAGCGGCTCTTCCTCCAGCTCCTGTCCAACCCCGAGGGCCTCATCCTCGTCACCGGCCCCACCGGCAGCGGCAAGACGACGACCCTCTACGGGGCGCTCGCGCAGCTCAACGACGGGCGCAAGAAGATCATCACCGCCGAGGACCCCATCGAGTACTACGTCCCCAAGGTGAACCAGAAGGAGGTCTCCCCGCAGATGTCCCACGCGGTGCTGCTGCGCGCCCTGTTGCGGCAGGATCCGAACGTGATGCTCGTGGGGGAGATCCGCGATCTGGAGACGGGCAGCATGGCCCTCAACGCCGCGGCCACCGGCCACGTCGTGCTCGGGACGCTCCACACCGCCGATGCCGTGGGCGCCGTGGGACGGCTCCGAGGCCTGGAGCTGGAGAGCTCCGACATCGCGGACTCACTGCTCGCGGTGCTGGCCCAGCGGCTCGTGCGCCGCATCTGCGTCAGGTGCGCGGTGCCCACCCCGCCCACGCCGGAGCAGCGGGAGTTGCTCGGTCCGCTGCTGGACGGCATCCAGCTCCAGGTGGGCCAGGGCTGCGAGGAGTGCCGTCACACCGGCTACCGCGGGCGCGTGGGCATCTACGAGCTGCTGGTGGTGGACTCGGAGATGCAGGATCTCATCGCCAGCGGTGCCCATGGCGTCCAGCTGCGCCGCCACGCGCGCACGCACGGCTTCCGCACACTCGTCGAGGACGCGCTGGACAAGATCGCCGCCGGCCACACCACGCTGGCGGAGCTGCTGCGCGTGGTGCCCTACCGGCAGCTCGTCAGCACCCGCGAGGATCGTCAGCGGGAGTTACAACACGCGGGCTGAGGGGCCCCCGCCCCGGGCCGCTCACTGCAACAGGAGGAAGAGCGCGGCCAGCCCCAGCCCCAGAAGCACCAGCACCACCACCAGCGTCCGCGGCGGGAGGGCCTCGACCCTCGTCCGCGAGGGTGCCTTGGGAGGAAGCGGCTCGGGCGGCACGTACGGATCCTTCGAGATGCTCAGCCGCAGCTGAACCGAGGGAGACAGGTTGCGCCCGAGGTCCTCGGGCCGCACGGGCTCCCCATTGATGATGAGACGAGGCGGCTCCGTCATCGACCCACTCTACCCCCTTCGAGGCGGGCCCCCGGGGATGTCCTTTTGTTCCAGTGGGGGACCCCTCCCTCTGTAGAAATGACAGTCCGAGGCACGGGTCCTTCCGCTTGCCTGGCTGTAGGACACACGTGTTTTCAAGGGCTTATGAATTGGCGCGCGGGTTGCTTAGAGAATCCAGCGTGGGGCGGGCGGCGTGGGGCGTTGGCAACAGGACGAACAACCCGGACTCGAGGGCGGACCATGGCGAAGACCCAGCGTGGTGGACAGGTGATGAAGGTGGCGCGGCAGGTGAAGGGGACGGCGGGGCGGGCAGTGGCGAAGGCGGCCCGGCCAGTGCGCAAGGTGCAGGTGACCCTGGGTGATTTGATCGCCGCGGCCATGGACGTGGCGGGCGAGACGAAGGCCGCCGCGAAGCTGGTGTCGTCGCGCGCGATGGAAGAAGTGACGGGACGTCACATCGTGTTCGTGGGTTGAGGGAGCGATCGCCAGCACGCTCCCCCGCCCCCCGGACGCTCACATTCCCGGCGCGAGCCCGCACGCCGCGTTATTTTCGGGGCATGTGGCGGATCCTCAATCCCAACAAGCTGAAGCTTCCGACGCCGGAGGAGGCCCTGCCGGGCCGTCCCACCCGGATGGCGGTTCCCAAGAAGCATTACGTCAACGGCGCGCCGTTGGAGCCCCCCTTCCCGGAGGGCCTGGAGCAGATCGATCTCGGTCTGGGCTGCTTCTGGGGCGCCGAACGCAAGTTCTGGCAGACGCCCGGCGTGTACTCCACCTCCGTGGGCTACGCGGGCGGCCTCACGCCGAACCCCACCTATGAGGAGGTGTGCTCCGGCCGCACCGGCCACACCGAGGTGGTGCGCGTGGTGTACGACCCGAAGCAGGTCTCCCTCGAGACGCTGCTCAAGGTCTTCTGGGAGAGCCACGATCCCACCCAGGGCATGCGCCAGGGCAACGACGTGGGCACCCAGTACCGCTCGGCCATCTACTGGCACACCGACGCGCAGAGGAAGGCGATCGAAGCCTCGCGCGAGGCCTACCAGAAGGTGCTCACGAACGCGGGCTACGGTGCCATCACCACGGAGCTGCGCCCGGCGCCCGAATTCTATTACGCCGAGGACTACCACCAGCAGTACCTGGCGAAGAACCCGAACGGGTACTGCGGCCTGGGGGGCACCGGCGTGAGCTGCCCCGTGGGCGTGGCCGCCGCGACGTAACGGCGGCCGGAGCCATGCGCCCTACTCCGAGCGCATGGCCTCCACCGGATCCAACCTCGCGGCACGCGCCGCGGGGTAGATGCCGAACACGAGCCCCACGCCCGAGCTCATCCCCAGCGAGAGCGCCACGGCCCAGCCGGGCACCACGGTGTTGAAGCCCAGCATCCACCTCGCGAGGAAGGCCAGCCCGTAGCCGAGCCCCACGCCGATGGCGCCACCCATCAGCGACATCATCACCGCCTCGGTGGCGAACTGGCCGAGGATGCGCCACTTGCGCGCGCCCAGCGCCTTGCGGACACCGATCTCCTTCGTCCGCTCCGTCACCGACACCAGCATGATGTTGAGGATGCCGATGCCGCCCACCACCAGCGACAGCAGGCACACCCCGAAGCTGGCGATGGTGATCACCTGGGACAGGCTGTTGAAGGTCTCGGTCATCGACTCGTTGGTGCGCACCTCGAAGTCGTTGGGCGCCAGCGGAGCCACGTCGCGCCGGCGGCGCAGCAGGTTCGTCACCTCCTCCTGCGCCTTGGAGAGCAGCTCCGGCGACCGGGCCTGCACCGTCAGGCTCACCGAGTTCACCGTCCCATAGAGCGTCTCATAGGCGCGCAGCGGCACGAAGACCACGTTGTCCATGCTCATCATGCCCAGGAAGCTGCCGCGCCGCTGCAGCACCCCCACCACGGTGAAGGGGCGGCCCTTGATGCGGATCTCCTGGCCGAGCGGCTCCATGCCCGGGAAGAGCGTGTCCACCACGTCCAGCCCCAGCACCGCGACCTGACGCCCGTCCACGGCCTCCACCTGGCCGAAGAAGCGCCCCGAGGCGATGGAGATGCCGCTGGTGTCGATGTACTCGGCCGTGGAGCCCGTGACGCGCACCGAGGGACGCGTCTCCACGCTCGAGGTGGAGAGTTTCTGGCCCCCCTTGGTGTCCGCCGCGGACACCACGCCCACCGAGGGGCAGAACTCCTGGACGGCGCGCAGGTCCTCCAGCGTCAGATCCTTGCGCTTGGCGTACATCCGCCAGTTCACCCGGCCGAAGCCCGAGGGCCACTTGCTCACCTGGAAGCTGTTGGCGCCCAGCTGCGACAGGTCGTTGTTCACCTTGAGGCGCAGGCCCTCGATGAGGGCCATCATGGTGATGACCGTCGTCACGCCGATGACGATGCCCAGCAGCGTGAGCAGCGAACGCAGCGGGTTGCCCAGGAACGTCCCCAGGGCCAACCGCAGGTTGTCGGCCATCGCCAATAGGTTGGCCTCGATGCGTCGGTACATGTCGTGCTCACTCGTAGCGGAGGGCTTCCACCGGATCCAGGTTCGCGGCCCGCGCCGCCGGCCAGATGCCGAACAGCAGTCCCACCAGCGCGGCGAAGCCCACGCCGCCCACGATGGTGAGCCACTGCACGTCCGCCGCCAGCGGGGTGATGAGGGACACCAGCTTGGCCGTCCCCAGCCCCACCACCGTGCCCAGCAGGCCGCCCACCGCGGACACGGCGGAGGCCTCCATGAGGAACTGCACCACGATGGTGCGCTTGCGGGCCCCGAGCGCGCGCCGGATGCCGATCTCCCGCGTCCGCTCGCGCACCGACACCAGCATGATGTTCATGATGCCGATGCCACCCACCAGCATGGTGATGAAACCCACGCCCAGGGCCACGCCATAGAGCGCACCGGTGAGCTGCTCGTACGTCTGCGCCAGCTGCTCCGGACGGTTGATGGAGAAGTCGTCCGGGGCCTCCGGGGGCGTGCTCCGCACGCGCCGCAGGATGCCGATGAGCTGATCCTCCGCCTTGCGCACGTCCTCCGCGCGCTCCACCGCGATGGCGATGCTGAAGGGGCGGCTCTTGCCGAAGGTGGAGTAGAACGTCTTGAAGGGCATCAGCACGATCAGATCCTGGTCTTCATCCAGGAGCTTGCCCTTGCGCGACAGCGTCCCCACCACCTGGAAGGGCCGGCCGTCGATGCGGACGGAGCGGCCCACGGGATCCAACCCCGGGAAGAGCCCCTCCGCCACTGAGGCGCCGATGACGACCACGGGCCGGGAGGTGGCGTCGTCCGCCTCGGTGAGGGTACGGCCGGCCACCACCTGGAAGGAGCCGATGGAGAAGTACTCCTGCCTCACCCCGCCAATGTCCACGGAGGACAGCTGCTCGCCCCCGAAGGCCACGTCCCCGGTGCGGTTCACGTAGGGCGAGATGGCGGTGATGTACGTCGACTGCGCGCGGATCTGCTCCACCTGCGGCAGGGTGAAGTTCTTCCGGTTGCGGTACAGCCACCAGTCGCCCTTCATCACCCAGGGGAACTTGGAGACGTAGAGGGTGTTGGAGCCGATGGAGGCCAGCTGTTTGTCGAAGGAGGCGTTGAGCCCCTGGATGATGCCGATGATGGCCAACAGCGTGGCCACGCCGATGCCAATGCCCACCGTGGTGAGCACCGTGCGCATCCGGTTGGCCCCCAGCGAGAAGAGCGCGATGCGCGCCCCCTCGAGCACATCCACGCGCACCGCCCTGCTCATGCGCCCCCCACGGCCTGCGTCTGGGGCACGTCGCCCAGGGCCACCTGACGCCCGGGGCCGTCCGCGACGATCTGCCCGTCACTGAGCCGGATGGCCCTCGGGCAGCGCGCCGCCAGCTTCGGCTCGTGCGTGACGAGCACCAGCGTGTTGCCCGCGCGGTGCAGCTCCTCGAACAGCCGGACGATCTCCTCACCCGTGGCCGAGTCCAGGTTGCCCGTGGGCTCGTCCGCCAGGAGCATGGAGGGCTCGGCCACCAGCGCCCGGGCGATGGCCACGCGCTGGCGCTGACCACCGGACAGCTCGTTGGGCCTGTGGTGCATGCGGTGCTCCAGGTGCACCTTCGCCAGCGCGGCCTTGGCCCGCTCGCGCCGCTCCCTGGCCCGCATGCCCCGGTAGACCAGCGGCAGTTCCACGTTGGCCAGCGCCGTCTCGCGCGGCAGCAGCTGGAACGTCTGGAAGATGAAGCCGATCTCCTCGTTGCGCACCACGGCGAGCTCGTCGTCCGTCATGCGCGACACATCCTTGTGGTTGAGCAGGTAGCGGCCGCTGCTGGGCGTGTCCAGGCAGCCCAGCACGTTCATCAGCGTGCTCTTGCCCGAGCCGGACTGGCCGATGATGGCCACCCACTCGCCGCGGCTGATGCCGAAGGAGACGCCGCGCAGCGCGCGCACCTCCTCGCCGCCCACGTGGAAGACACGGGTGACGTCCTGCACATCGATGAGCCGGGAGTCCCCGGCGCCGTTGGACTCGCTCACGACTTCTGCCCACCCCGGCCGCCACCCGGGCCACCCGGCTGCGGCTCGCGCACCGTGTCGCCGGGCTTCAGCTCCTTGGACAGCGTGCGGTAGGGGCCCTCCACCACCCGCTCGTCCGGCTCGAGCCCCTCGAGGATCTCCAGATCCGTGTCGGAGGCGATGCCCGTGCGCACCCGGCGCAGCTGCGCCTTGTTGTCCTTGTCCACCACGAAGACCACCTTGGCCAGCGTCTCCGCGCGGCGGGCCACCGTGAGGCCCCCACCCTCCACGGGCGGCTTGTAGTCCGGCAGGCTCCGCTCCGGACGCACCGTCACCGACTGGATGGGGACGAGCACCGTGTCGTCATGCGTCTCCGCGGAGATCCGCACCTCGGCGCTCATGCCCGGCAGCACCCGCGCCGGCCGCGTGTTCAGCGCCACCTTCACCGGGAAGGAGGTGACTTCCGCCTCGGTACCCTCGTTCTTGATGAGCGCCTTCTGGGCGATCTCCACCACCGAGCCCTGGTAGGACTCACCCTCGAGCGCGTCCACGGTGATCTCCGCGGGCTGGCCGGGCTTGAGGTGCACCACCTCGTGCTCGCCCACCTCGAACTTCACCTCCATGACGTTGAGCGCGGCGATGGTCATCACCACGTCCTCGGAGAGGTCCGAGCCACGCACCCGCTCACCCACCTCGCGCGACAGCTCGATGACCGTGCCATCGATGGGCGAGAGCAACGTCGTCTTGGAGAGATTGTTCAGCGCCTCCTCGTACACGGCGGAGGCCTGGGCCAGACGCTGCTGAGCCGCGGCCAGCCGCCCCATCGCCGAGTCCCGCGCCGACCGCGCTTGATCCACCTCGGCCGCCGAGGCCAGCTCCTTCCTGCCCAGCTCCTCCACGCGGGCGAGCTCGGCCGCCGTGCGATCCGCCTCCACCTGGGTCACCTGCGCGTCCGAGCGCGCCGCGTTCTGCGCCGCCAGCGCCTGCTTCACCGTCGCCTCGTAGCGCCTGCGATCGACGCGGCCCAGCACCTGCCCCTTCGCGACCCGCTCCCCCTCCTTCACCAGCAGCTCCGTGAGATCGCCGGAGAGGCTGGAGGAGATCTTCACCGTGGTGGCCGCCTGCACCTTGCCGGCGCCGGTGATGGTGCGGGTGATGCTGCCCTTACGGGCCTTCGTCACCTGCGCCTCCACGGTGGGCGGGGGGCGATCCTTCAACCCTCCAGCGGTGATGGCCGCGGCTCCGAGGAACAGCCCCCCTGCGATGACTGCCTTCCACCACTTCATTTCGCCTCTCCCGGTGCCAGCGTTCCCATGGCCCGCATCAGCGCGAAGCGGGCGATCTCCACGTCAATCCTGTTCTCCAGCAGCGTCAGCTCGGCCTGCGTGAGCTTGAGTTGCGCGTCGCGCACCTCCAGCGTCGAGCTGACTCCCGCGTTGAAGCGCTCCTCCGCGAGCGTCAGCGCGGCGGCGGCCACCTTGCGGTTGGCCTCGGCCAGCTCCGTGGCGGCCAGCTGCGTCACCAGCGCCTCGTGCGCCTGACGCACCGCTCCTTCCAACTCGCGCTCCGACTGTTGCAGGTTCAGCTCGGAGATCCGGCTCTGGTACTCCGCCCGGCGCGTCTGCGCCTGGGTGGTGAAGCCGTTGAAGAGATCCCACGACAGCGAGATGCCGCCGGACACCGAGTTCTGCCGGTCCGGCCGGGAGAAGAAGATCTCCGCGTCCGGAGCCGCGTGCTGGAAGTTGCCCGAGAGGGAGAGGCGCGGCAGGTACCCGGCCCTGGCGATGCTCTCCTGGAGCTCCGCCGCGCGCAGTTGCTGGCGCAGCACCACCAGCAACGGCCGGCGGGTCCTCGCCTCCCGCAGCGCCATGTCCAGGGACGGCGCCGGCGCGGGCGGCTGGTTCATCACCCCCGGATCCACCGCCACCGCGGCCTCCGCGCCCGGCATGGCCAGCCACGTGACCAGCCGCACCTGGTCCGCCGCCAGCTGCGACTGGCGCGTCACCACGGCGATGCGATCATTGCCCAGGTTCACCAGCGCGGACAGCTCCTCGGCCTTTCCCACCCGACCCGCCTGGTAGAGCGCCCGGGCCCGCTCGAGCTGCTGCTCGCTGCGCCGCACGTTCGCCTCCAGCACCTGGATGGTGGCCTGGGTGCGGAGGAGCGCGAAGAAGCGCTGGATGCCCTCCAACTCCGAGGTGTCCTGCTGCTCGAGCGCCTGGCCCCGAGCCGCCTCCAGCTGCGCCCCGCTCTGCGACAGCCGTGCCCAGACGGCCCGGTCATAGAGGAGCTGCGAGACGGAGACGCCGAGGTTGAAGCCGGGGTACAGAACCTCCGGGGTGTCGGTCGGCAACCGCTGGAAGCCGCCCCCCTCCACGGGCACCACGTTGTAGTCGCGCTGGGGGCCCACGTAGTTCACGGAGGCCCCCGCCGAGAGCCGGACCTGGGGCAGCAGCGACGAGCGGGCCACGCGCACATCCTGCTCGGCGCTGGAGGCCTGCAGCACGGCGGTCAGCGCCTGGGTGTTCTCCCGGCTCCGGACGCGCGCGTCCTCCAGGGTGATGGGCGTGGGGTTGGCGGCGAGCACCGCCGCGAGTACGAGCGCGTTCATCGTGCACCTCCCGGAGGACCACGCGGAGGACCACCGGGCCCGCCAGCCGACATCGCGGGCAGGCCGATGAAGAACACCCCGACGAACAGGACGTAGAGGACGAGGCACAGCAGCACCGCCCGGCCCCTGCTCATCCCCGTGGCCGAGGAGAAGCCCAGCCCCAGCAGCCCCACGCTCCACAGGTTGAAGAAGTCCACCCCCTTGAGCACCCGCTGCAGCTTGGGGGACAGCCCGTCCAGCACGGCCAGGCTCGAGGGCACCAGGTCCGCCACGCGCGCCTCGGTGAGGGAGTACTGCGCCAGCGCGCAGACGGCGAAGATGGCGTGGTAGAGCGCGATGGGCAGCATCGCCAGCGCCGCCGCCGACATGAACCGGCCGAAGGGCGCCGTCCTGTCGAACAGCCACGCGCACACCCACAGCGCCGCCGCCAGCACCAGCGTCAGCAGCGGCATCACGAAGACGCCCTTGGCGATCCCCGCCACCAGCGCCTTGCGCGAGGCGGTCTGGATCTCCTCGGAGATCTCGGTCTCCGTCATCCGCTCGAGCTTGCCGGTCATCTGCAGTTGCCGCACCACCGCGGGGCCAGCGTCCCAGCGGAGGGAAAAGGCGGTCCCGGAAGCGGACACGCACACGACGAGGATCAGGAGGGGCCAGAACCAGCGCCGGGCCTCGATGGCCGCGCCTGTCGCGTCGAGCGGGTCGACGAGCACGCGGGTGGGTTGGACGAGTGAGCTCATATGGAGGAGGTGTCGCGCAATCGGGATGTACGCCCAGGAGCGCGCCCTATTGCAAGCCAGGTGACACTGGACGCCCAACAGGCGGGCAGGCGGCCCATTCCCCGGGCTCCGGCCTGAAAATGGTAGGAGGTGTAGCGCCCTGTAGCGGAAATTTTGCCCGGCGGATCCGAAGGGTGTATTTGCTCGCCTGCCCGCTTGCCGGAGCACGAATGGTCGACAGCACGGATCTCGCTCAGGTACTCCACGAAGCCAACGACATCGCTCAGAGCGTGGCACAGAAGCCTACCTCGGCGCACGTACTCCTGGCCCTCTTCACGGTGGAAAACCGGGCGCAGCTCCTCTTGAAGGAGAAGGGCATCGACGAGGACACCCTCCTGGAGAGGATGACCTCGCACCCCTCGGAGCAGGACGGGCTGGTGCGCGAGCTGTGCATGCGGGCCCGGGAAATCGCCCAGAGCAGCGGCGCGCGCGAGACGGACTGCATGCACCTGCTGGTGGCCTTCACCCGGGTGCGCTGCGCCGCGAGCGAGCTGCTGGCCAAGACGGGCCTGCACCTCATCAACCTGGGCAACACCGCCCTCTCCTATTGCCTGAGCGGCAGCATGCCCCGGAGGCTCCAGCCGGGCCGCGGCTCCTCGATGGCGGTGGGCATGCCCCGGCCGAACCGGCCCCTGGGTGCTCCGCCCTCGGCCCCGCCCGCCTCTGCGCTCGCGCTGAGCGCGCTCCGCCCCGCCTCCGCGCCGCCCCGGACACCGTCCCGGCCCGCGATCTCCCCGCGCGACCTCATCGACGAGGTGCACGAGGACGTGGCCCCCGCTGCCGAGCCCACACCGGTGCCCCCGCGGCCCACGCGCACCCCGACCCCGGTTCCCGCCGCCCTGGCTCCGGCCGCGCCCCTGGCTCCGGCCGCGCCCCTGGTGGCTCCGGCCCCCGCTCCCACCCCGGCACCGCGTCCGGCCACGCCGGCCCGCGCCGCGCCCTCATTGGTGCTCGACGAGAAGCGCTTCCCCCTGCTCACCTCTCTGGGCCGCAACCTGAGCCGGCTCGCCCAGGAGGGAAAGCTGGATCCCGTGGTGGGCCGCTCCAAGGAGATCGAGGAGGTCATCGACGTCCTCGGCAAGCGGCGGACCAACAACCCGTGCCTGCTGGGTGAAGCGGGTGTGGGCAAGACGGCCGTGGTGGAGGGCGTGGCCCAGCGCCTGCTGGAGCTGCGCGGCTCCCTGGCCGAGAAGATCCTCCTCGAGCTGGACATGGCCACGCTGGTGGCCGGCACGCAGCTGCGCGGCGCGTTCTCCGAGAAGCTCAACGCCCTCAAGGATGAGGTGCGGCGCGCGGATGGGCGCGTGGTGGTCTTCATCGATGAGATCCACACGCTGGTGGGCGCGGGCTCCACCGGCGAGGGGCCGCAGGACGCCGCCAACGAGCTGAAGACGGCCATGGCGCGCGGCGAGTTCCCCTGCATCGGCGCCACCACGCACGACGAGTACCGCAAGTTCATCTCGCAGGACCCGGCGCTGGAGCGGCGCTTCACCCCGGTGGTGGTGCACGAGCCGTCGGTGCCCGAGACGGTGGAGATCCTCCAGGGCATCATCGGCCGCTACGAGGACCACCACGGCCTGCGCTACGCCCCCGAGGCGCTGGAGGCCGCCGCGTCCCTGGCCTCGCGCTACGTGACGGACCGCTTCATGCCGGACAAGGCCATCTCCGTGGTGGACCTGGCCGGTTCGCGCAGCCGCCGCGAGGGCAAGGAGCTGGTGGAGGCCTCGGACGTGGCGCGCGTGGTGGCGAAGATCGCCGGTATCCCCGAGGAGCGCCTGCTGATGACGGACTCGGCGCGGCTGCTCCGGCTGGAGGCGGACCTGGGCGAGCGCGTCATCGGCCACGAGGAGGCCATCAGCCGCATCGCCCGCGTCATCCGCCGCAACTACGCGGGCTTCGCCTCGCGCCGGCCCATGGGCTCCTTCCTCTTCCTGGGCCCCACGGGCGTGGGCAAGACGGAGATGGCGCGCGCGCTGGCCGAGGTGCTCTTCGGCAGCAAGGATCTGCTGGTGCGCCTGGACATGAGCGAGATGTCCGAGAGCCACGGCGTCTCCCGCCTCATCGGCTCGCCCGCGGGCTACGTGGGCTACGGAGATGGTGGCCAGCTCACCGAGCCGGTGCGCCGCCGCCCCTCGTGCGTGGTGGTGCTGGACGAGATCGAGAAGGCCCACCGCGAGGTGCAGCTGCTCCTGCTCCAGGTGCTGGAGGAGGGCCGCCTCACCGACGGCAAGGGCCGGCACATCGACTTCTCCAACACCGTCATCATCCTGACGACGAACCTGGGCGCGGAGGCCTTCCACCGCACCAGCCGCGCGATGGGCTTCGGGGCCTCGGCGGAGAGCCAGGGCGCGAACGACACGGACGCGGCCAGCAACGCCGCGCGCCAGGCCCTGCCGCCCGAGCTGTGGAACCGCATCGACGAGCGTCTCCCCTTCCGGCCCCTGGCCGAGGAGCAGGTGGCGCGCATCGCCACGCTGCTGCTGGAGGGGAGCAGCCGGCGGCTCGCCACGGAGAAGGGCATCGAGTACGTGGCCGACGCGGACGTGGTGGCGTTGCTGATGAAGTCGGGCGGATTCGATCCGAAACTGGGCGCGCGGCCCATGCGCCAGGTGGTGCAGCGTCTGGTGGAGGCACCCCTGGCCGAGCGGATCCTCGCGGGCGAGTTCATGGCGGGCGACCGGGTGCGGGTGACCGTCCAAGGCGGAGAGCTGCAGTTCCTGCGCGAGAGCCGCTGAGCCCGTGAGTCCTCCGCGTCGCCCGAGGGTGGTGGTGGTGGGCACGGGCCGGCTGGGCGGTGCGCTGGCCCTCGCGCTCGCCGCGAAGCGCTGGCCCGTGCGCGTGCTGGCGCGCTCCGAGGAGAGCCGGCGCCGGGCACTCGAGCTGGGACTGAAGCCCGCCACCGAGGCGGATGTGGCCCAGGCCCGGGTGTGCTTGCTGTGCGTGCCGGACAAGGCCGTGTCGCCGGTGGCCGAGGAGCTGAAGCCCCGGCTGGCGCGCGGTGCGGCCCTGGTGCACTGCGCGGGCGCGCTCTCGCTGGAGGCCCTGGGCCCCCCGCGCGGACGGGTCCTGGGCTCCTTTCATCCACTGGTCGCGGTGTCGGATCCACGCGACTCGCTGGCCGGCAACTCCGTGGCGATCAGCACCCGCTCCCGCTGGTTGCGCGAGGTGCTGGAGCGGATGGCGAAGGACGTGGGCCTGCGCGCCCTCCAGGTGCCGGAGAAGAAGCGCGCCGCCTACCATGCCGGGGCCGTGCTGAGCGCGGGGGGCGTGGTGGCCGCCCTCTCCGCGGCGGTGGAGGCCTTCCGTGCCGCCGGTATCTCCGAGGAGGACGCGCTCGCCGCGCTGCTGCCCCTGACGCGCTCGGCGCTGCGCGGTGTGGAGGCTCGGGGGCTGGCGGCCGGCTACACCGGACCCATCGCCCGAGGGGATTCGGGAGTCGTGGCGGCCCACCTCGCGGCACTACCCCCCGAGGCGGAGGCCGTCTACCGGCCGCTCTCGAGGCGCGGCCTGGAGCTCGTGGGGAAGCAACGGCTCACACCCGAGGCTCGTGCCGCCCTGGCGAAGCTCCTCGCCTCTACATGAAAACCCACGGCACCTTCTCCAGAGCTGCGCGCAACTCCTGGGCTGTCGTGTCCAGCTTCTCGGCGACAGTGGGCGCGTGCCACGTCTCCGCCACTGTGCCCTCGGGATTCTTGGCAAGCCCCTCGATGAGGATCCTGAACCGACCGGGCCACTCGTGACGGCCCAGTTCGACCGCATGACCGCGCGGGTCCATGAAGGTGAAGCATGGCCAGCGCGGCAGTCGAATCGTGCTCATGTCGCAGTTGAAGAAACGGCAGCCATTGAGCCGCGCCTCTGAGAAGTCGCAGTCCTCAATTCCACCGACCCTCCATCTCTCGTCCAGGTCCTCGCGGAACCCGAAGTCGTTTCCGCCGAAGCGGCCCTTGAACCGGCACCCCTTCAACTTCATTGGCGCCCAGGGCAGCGTCTTCAGCTCGCTCTTCGCCTGGATGGTGCAGTCGATCAAACTCCCCGACAGCAGGTGCAGCCACCGCGCCGCCACGCTGAAAACCAGCGTGCAGCGCCGGAGCGTGACGTTCGGACCCATCCAGTAGATAGCGTCCTTGGGGAACTCCAACCGCTCCCCATCGATCTCTCGGTCCTTGTAGTGGATGTTGGGAGTCACGCGGCCCTCAGAAGAAGATCATGCGGAAGAAGGTGCTCGCCATCCGGCGCCCGTGCAGCGCGAAGTTGGACTCCGTACCAGACAGGATCTCGTAGTGGTAGCTCTGGCCGCTCGGGCCGGTGACGTCCACACCTCGATGGTTCCAGGACAGTCCGCATCTCGTCGATGGCGAGCCGCTCCTCCGGTGAGAGCGCTGCCTGCGACCACTTCGCCGCCACCGCCCTCACAGCCGCCTGCAGCTCGTCGCCCAGCCTGTCCTCCGCCGGTATGTCCCTGTAGCTCTTGCCCCTTGGGAGGTGCCACCGTTCTCCGTTGCTGAGGACCACCTGCTTGTTGCCACCGCGGTGCTGAATCGCGACGGTGCCCGAGTGCCCGCCAGCAGCGCCAGAACCTCCGCTCCGCGCCAGGGCGTTCACCGCCACGGGAGCCAGAGTCGACGTGAGGACCGCGAGCGCCCGGCGCTCCTCCTCCACCACCACCTCCACCGCGGCGACCTCTTCCATGGCCACGGCTACCGAGCCCTCGAGGCCCTGAGCCGTCCACTGGGCCTGCACCCGGTTGAATCTCGGCAGAGAGCGCAGGTGAGTGGCCACATCGCCGAGCGTCCGCCCACTGAGAGTGGCCACCGCCAGAACGAGGGCCCGAGCCGCGTCCGTCCCGATACGCCGCCCAAACTCTTCGCCCGCCTCACGCAGCTCCGCGAACGTAGTCGCCTCGTGGGCCTGGTGCGCCATGCGGGCCCATCCGTCCAGCAGGCCCCACACCGCATCCACTCCCAGCCAGGCCACGAGGAGCACGGACAGGCTCGCGGCCAGTCCCTTGGTGGAAGGCTCGGGCACGAGCCAAAGCGCCAGGTAGAGACTCGCGGCCCACACCAGCGAGGAGAGAATCGCCCGCGGACTCAGCTCCCGTCCCAGGGCCGCCCGCGTCTCGTCCAGTACCGTGCCGAAGGCCAGGGCGAGCGCCAGGGTGCGCCGGTCATCCGTGCGCAGGTAGGGCCCATCCGTGAAGAGGCCCAGGCAGTCACCACCGCCGCGACTCTCGCACCACCGCAGGTACTTCTCCTTCAACGCCGCCTCGGCCTCGGGGACGAGAGGTCCTCTGTCGTTGAGTGGCACCAGCGTGAGCACCCTGTCGCGGTACACCTCCGCGAGCAACTCCTCCTCCGGCATGGCCTGGAGCAGCCGCTGGGCGGCCTCCTGCGGCGTCCCCGTCACCTGGAAGCGGTGACCGAGTTGCCGCACAGCGTGCTGGAACTCGGCCTGTGTGAGGGCCACCACCCGGGTGTTGCCATACCCCTCGATAAGGTCCGCGTCGACGACGACCACCGGCTCGAGCGTGGACTCCGTCGCCCGAGCTTCTTTCGCCGATGGCAACCCCCAACGGCTCCCCCCTGCGAGCTGGTTGCCCATGGGCGCGTGCGTGGCGCACGCCGCATGAAGGAAGAGAAGGATGAGCCCAAAGGCCCCTACGGGTGCCCATTGCGGCGCGCCTCGCGTGCACTCTCTCCGAGCTGTCAGGCGACAGGAAGATTGACCCCCTCGGCGACAGTAACTCTGACCCCCACCCTCCTGCGGTGAGGCCCCTGGCCTCACGCAGTCAGCCCACTGCCCCGCGACGAGGACGCTGTCCAGTCCAGGTGCGCGTAGCGACTCGCGAAAGCGAGCCTGACCTGGACAGCACCGCAGGCTCGGGGCACGCGAGGTAGGGAGCTGCGCGCCGGACCAAGGGGGTCAACGTTAGTGGCGCGAGGGGGTTCGTTTCTGCTGTCGCTCTACAGGCTTAAGGCGCCTCACCAGACCCGGCGGCTTGACGTGGCTGTTAGCCGGTTCCTGTAATCGGCGGGTTCTGGCTTCCAGCTCGGGCGACTCGTCCGGAAAGGTGCGGCAATGTCTAGACATTCTGCCAACTCGTGCCCGGTGGACGAGCGGCGCCCTCTGCGCGTGGGCGCGCTCGCTTTGGCTGCGCTGATGCTGCTTTCCGCTTGCGCAACGGCACCCTCGGGCGGAGGGTTGACGGCGTACCGCTACAGTCAACCCACTCCCGAGGACGCCCGCGAGGCGTGGACGCTGGAGACGGAAACCGACGACGAAGGCACAGGCGAGCGCGAAGCCATCTTTTCCAACCTGCCCACGGACTTTCAGCCGGTGCGGGTCAGCGAATCCGAGCTTACGGCCGCTCTGACAACGTTTTGGCTCCAAGTCCCGCTGCGGGTGTCCACCTCATGCTTCCCGCTGTACGTCGGCCGAAAGCTGGCGCTAGCGTCCGCGTCTTTGAGTGACGAAGCGTGGCAATCAGACCTTGCGCAGTCCTATGGGCGATTTTGCGAGCGGCGCCGTACTCCTGGTGACTGTTTGACTTTGTTTGATGACGGGCCCCGCCTGCAAGCTGACGATAAGCGCAGCATCGCCCTTGCCCTGGCGGTGGGGCCTGCCCTGGAAGGTGTGGACGCGGAGGTGCGGGCCATGCTCAACCCTACGCGGGTGCTGGCTACTCTCAGCTTCACCATTACAGCATACATGGCGCTTTTGCTTGCACCTGAGCCTGTCACGAAGGGCGTTGCGCTCGCATTCTCCGTGCTCATGTGGGGCTATCTTGGATGGGAGTTCTTCGATCTGCTGCGGGCCTATGCGCAGCTTTATGAAGATGCGCCGCAAGCCTCTAGCTTTGCGGAACTGCGGGAGGTGGGTGACAGGCTCGGAAGAGTCATCGGTCCCAATAGCGTGCGAATTCTCGTCATGGTGGCGACGGCGGCAATAGGTGAAACGGCGGCGCTCATGTCGAAAGGGCCGAAGCTTCCTGGCTTCGGGCAAGCCTCGCGCACCGTCGAGGCAAACACCGGGCTCCGCCTAATGGATGCGGCAACCGGCGCCGAGCGAATCATTGTTTCCGTGAACGAGGGTACGATCCGCGTTTTCTTGCCAGTCAACGCAGTGTCAATGAGTGCACGTAACGGGGGCGGCGAGCGCTCCGCGCTCAAAGCTAGTGAAGCCCCAAAGGGCGGCAGACTTCTCCCTAATGGTCATCGTGCCTTTAGTTCGTTCAGAGCCTTCAAACGTCAGATGGGCAAAGCTGGCGAGGGCCAGGAGTGGCATCATCTTGTCGAGAAGCACAAGTTCAACATCAAGCGCTTCGGCGCCGAGGCCATTCACAACACCGAGAACGTAATTCCATTGGAAAAGGACCTGCACACGAGAGTTAGTGCGTTCTATTCTGCGAAGAATCCCTACGTTACCAACTCGAACAACTTGACGGTACGAGAGTGGATCAGAACGCAAAGCTACGAGGCGCAGCGTTCGTTTGGATTGTTTGTTGTCAAGAAGATCAGGAGTGGGGAATTGTGAGGAAACTAGAGAAAATCGTGGAGGAATTTGCGGAGAACGTGGCCGCACAAACAGATGCGATAATGAGAGGGGATTCCAAGACCGGCAACAAACACGCTAATCGTTACATAGCTGCGCTTAAGAAATTGCGGTCGGAGGGCAATGTCGGACGTGACGCACTCTCCGTCCTGCTAAAGCATCCGCGCTCGGATGTGCGCGTCGGTGCTGCTGCGTTCTTACTGCGTTACCGGACAGCAGAGGCAAAAGCAGTGCTAGAAGCAGCCGCTAGCGGGGGCGGAGTTGCGGCTATCAATGCGACCATGGTTCTGAAACATTGGGAGGACGGTACATGGAACCTGGATCCTGAGTAGGGCGCCGCGCGAACCTCGGGCCGGTGAAGGACGCCGCGAGCGGCGCGACAGCAGACACGGCGCGAGCCTCGGGCCGGTGGAGGCCACCAGGGCCCGGCAGGCGAAGCTCGGGGCGGTGGGGGTCACCAGGGTACGACGGCAGCCACGGCAGGCACCTTGGTCCGGTGGAGGCCACCAGGACCCAGCAGGCGAAGCTTGGGCCCGGTCGATGCCACCAGGGCCCGGCACTAGTAGGCCAAGGCATCGGCGCCAGAAGTCAGCCCGAGGGGCGGAGTGCTCGCCGCTTGTTGCCAGCGAGGGGTCCAAGGGGAGTAACGCAGTCCTCTCGGGGCCTGCTCAGGCTTCACTCGCGTTGCGGCCTGCGCACTCGCTCGACCTCCTTTCGGGGCCTTCTTCTTCGGGGCTTCGGCTCAGAGGGTCACCCCTCTTCACCGCCCGATGGCTTCCGAGGTGCATCGACAATTCCTCGGGTGGGACTTCCACCCACTGGTGACGTGCACCTTTCACGGCGCACCCAAAAAAGGACCAAAGTGAACGGACGCGCCTGGACTCTCCCGGACAGATGGGCGGCCCATCTTCAGAGGGAAAACAGGGGTGGGCCTCTGGCCCCGAGTGGAGGCAGCTCCACCCTTGGCGGCTTCGATTCCCGCCGCCTCCACTTCGAATCTTCCGGAAAGGACTCAGCCGCCAGCCGGGCCGGCGCGCTCATCCGCCTCGGTACGAAGCCTCTGACACGTGCGGCCGACACGTGCGGCCCACCCGGCCCCCTTGCTCAGTCGATACGCGTCCAGGCCGTGCCATCGAAGGCCATGATGTCCTTGCCTCCGAAGACCAGAGGACGCCATCCGCGGTACTGAGCTGGTAGCAAGTCCGCGGGCTGTCATCCCCAAAGGCGACGGGAACCAGCTTGTCGGCCAAGAGGGTATGGAGCCCTGTTCTCGTCGGCCAAGCGCGCGCAGATTCTCAGTGGCGCGTTGGAGGCCTTCCGTGAGCTGGGGTATGAGCGCGCCAGCGTCGATTTGATTGCCGCCCGCGCCGGAGTCTCCAAGGCGACGGTCTACAACCACTTCGCGGACAAGGAGGCCCTCTTCCTCGCGTGCTTCTCCGAGGACGCCCACGCGATGGAGGAACGCCTGACCGAGCTGTTGGACACGCCCACGGGCGACCTGGAGCGAGATCTCCAACAGATCGGGGAGGCCGCGCTGCGCCTGTTCTTCTCGCCTGCCGCCATCCAGCGGCATCGCATCTTCGCGGCACAGGTGGACCGCTTTCCGGAGCTCGGGGTCACGCTGTTCGAGCACGGCCCTCGGCCATGCATCAACGGATGGCCCGCTACCTGGAGCGAGCGAACGCGACGGGGACCTTGCGGATGGATGACCCCGAGCAGACCGGAATGGACTTCTTCTGCCTCTGCGCTGGCGACCACCAGCTCCAGGCGGAGCTCGGGGTCTTCAAGCAAGTCTCGGACGAGCAGCTCCGCGCCAGGGTCGCTCACGCGGTGCGCTTGTTCCTCCTCGCCTACCGCCCGTGAGACACGGGGGCGAGGGCCGGATACCCTCACCCCCACCCTCTCCCAGAGGGAGAGGGAGTTTGGTCTCAGGCCAGGATGATTCGCGGCGCGTTCAGCGCCTGACGCACCACCGCCATCACCTGCTCGGACATGGCGTCGCCCTCGGTCATCTGCCGCAGGCACAGCTCGCCCTTGCCCTCCGTCACCACCTTCTTGAGATCCGTCAGCAGCACCGAGGCCGCCTTCAGCATCTCCTCGTTCTGCGGATTCGGCGGCGCGCCCTTCCCCGCCTTCTCCTCCATGTACTTCGTGAACCGGCGCACCGCGTCCACCATCTGGTTCGCGTCGAAGCGCTCCAGCAGCGGCTTGATGCGCGTCGTGTCCAGCTTCAGCAGGTGCAGCGGCGCCCGCGAACGCTCGAACGCCTTGTGGATCGGGCTCACCTCGGAACGCTCGAACGCGCCCAGCAGCCCCTCCTCCGGCGCCTGCACCGAGTGCGGCACCACGTCCACGAAGAGCTCCAGCGGCGCCGCGCCCTGGTTGAACGCCTCGATCTCCTCGTCGTCCACCGGCGGGAAGCTCTGCGGCGCGCCGATGAAGAGCAGCGGGAGGATCAGCTGGCCCCAGAACTCGTTCTGCGCCGCCCCCGTGCTCGCCACCGTGCCGAACAGGTGGCCCATCAGCTCCACGATGCGCGGCGCCAGCTCCACCTGCTCCGCGATCGGCTTGTTCGGATCCATCTGCGGCAGCACCGAGAGCACCTGGCCCTCGAACTGCTGGCGCACCTCCGCCGGCAGCTGCGTGCGGCCGAGCGCGTCACGCACCTCCCGCATCAGCGCGTCCGGCTTCGAATCGAAGGCCTTCTGCACCTTGGCCGGATCCATCACCAGGAACTGCATGAAGCCCGGATCGATCAGCCGCTGGTAGTCCATGGGGCTGAGCTTCTGCCCTCCACCCGCGGCGCCAAAGCGCACCTCGCCCAGCCGGCGGCGGATGCTCGCGGCGATCTCGTCCAGCCTCGCCAGCTTGCCCTGGGCCAGCGCGTTCATCACCTCGTTGAACGGCGAGATCACCATGAGCGCGTCCGGGAAGCCCACCGAGGCCCCCTCCGGAGACTCCCGGTTGAGGAACCAGAAGGCGTTGTGCTCACCGGCCAGACGCTCGGCGAAGGCACCGGCCAGACCCAGCGCCAGCACCTGGTGGTTCGGGTTGTTCACCTGGAAGGCGCCACCGAGCAGCTTCGGGACGGATGCTTCCACCTCCGTCCAGGGGGCCTTGAGAAGATCCACCGGCTTGCCCTCGACCTGCTGGAGGGCGGCGGCAACCTGAGCCTGGGCGGATTGAACATGCGGAGGGGCGGGATGAGCCATTGATGGATCCTGTTCCGGGTACTCGACCGTGACGAAACGGACGACCCCCTTACCCTGAAAACCAAGTTCATCGCCACGATTTGTGACCACACCTAGGATGGGGGCGTATGCCGCGCCGCCTCCCCCCCCTCCTGCTGCTCCTGCTCTCCCTCGCCGGGTGCGCCTTCGTCACACCCCGTTTCCCCCAGAACATCCAGGCGGACTTCGCCCGGGAGGACATGCGCAAGCTCTCCACGCGGACGCTGGAGCTCTACTACCCCGCCCGCCTGCGCCCCTCCGCCCTGCGGATCGCCGCCCGCGTGGAGGACTGCGTCGAGCGGCTGCGCCTGCTCACGAAGAGCCCCCGGAAGCGCGCCCGCGTGCTCGCCTACCTGACGGGCGCGGACTTCAACAACGCCTACGTGACGCCGGACTACTCCAGCATCCCCCAGCAGATGGTGCTGCCGTCGCATATGTCACTGGAGCTCTTCAACCTGCTGGGCTTCGGCCCCGCGGAGCTCGGTGAGGTGGGCTGCCACGAGGCCGTCCACTACGTGCAGCTCCAGCAGACGGATGGACTCTGGGGCGTGGTGAACACCGTCACCGGGGGCCTCTTCCAGCCCAACTCCCTCACCGAGTCCTGGTTCCTCGAGGGACTGGCCACCTACTACGAGGGGCACCTGGGCAAGGCCCGGGGACGGCCGCACAGCCCCGTGTGGCACGGCTTCTTCGAGGCCGCCAACGCGGCGCTCGGGGGGGACTTCCACGGCGGCTACCTCTCCCCCGAGCACCGGCGGATGGATCCGTTCGGCGGCAACTACCTCACCGGCAGCTACTTCGTGGCGTGGCTCGCGGAGCGCTACGGCGAGGACAGGCTGTGGCGGTTGGTGGAGGAGCAGGGAGAGACCCTCATTCCCCCTGTGGCGGTGACGCTGCGCTTCAACAACGTGTTCGGCCGTACCATCGGCCAGCTCTTCGAACAGTTCAGCGAGGAGCTCGCGGCGAAGCAGCAGCGGCGCGAGCGCCCCGGCACCCAGCAGGTGCTCGCTCCGAACGTGGGCTACTTCGCCCGGCTCGCGGCCTCGCCCGCCGACGGCGCCATCGCCACCGTGGACGTGGGCCGCGAGTCCGTCTCCCGCCTCACCGTGCGCGAGCGCGACGGCTCCCTCCGCTTCAGCCGCTCCCTCACCCAGTTCCTCCCCGGGCGCCGGTGGCTCTCCACCCACCCCCTCAACATGAGCGGCCTGTCCTTCACCGCCGACGGGCGCTTCCTGCTCCTCACGGTCTCGGACATCGACTCCCTGGGCAGCAACGTCTCGCGCGTGTGGCAGGCGGACGCGCGCACCGGCGAGGTGGTGAAGACCTGGGAAGGCATCGAGGGCATGGGCGGCGGCGTCACCCCGGATGGCCGCGCCTACGTCTTCGTCCACGTGTCGGGGGACACCTCCAACCTCCACCGGTTGGACCTCGCCACCGGCGAGCGCACGCCGCTCACGCACTTCGAGGGGAGCCAGTCGCTCGGCCCGCCCGCGGTGTCTCCGGACGGCCGCATCGTCTTCTCCCGGCTGACGGAGCACGGCTGGAACCTGGCGCTGCTCGAGGCCGATGGCACCGTCCGCGCGCTCACCGGGGACGAGCACTTCAACTACGCGCCCCGCTGGCTGGACGCGAACCGGATCGTCTTCCTCCGCGAGCACGAGGGCCGATGGCAGGCCCATGTCCTCGACCTGGCCAGCGGCGAGCTCTCGCGCATCACCGACGCCCCGCACCTCGTCATGGACGTGGCCCCGCTCGGTGACTCGGACGTGGTCTTCCTCAACCGCGACGGCTTCGACTTCTCCCTGGATCGCGCCCCCCTCACCCCCGTGGCCGCTCCCGAGGCCGTCGCCGCCACCTCGAAGGCCTCCGCGCCGTACCAGGGGCACGAGCTGGACATCCTCTCCGACGTGCCGTACTCGCCGCTGGAGGGCCTCTTCCTCCCGGAGCTGCGCGCCCCGTACGTCTACGCGCTGCCGGACGTGGACGACACCAACAGGTTCATCGGCTACGCCGGAGTGGCCCTGGCGGGACAGGATCGGCTGGGCTTCCACCAGTACGCGCTGCTCGTGGAGGCCAACACGAGGCTGCGCCAGCCCAACGTCTCCTTCAGCTACGGCACCTCGCTGACCACGCCCTGGTACACGTCGCTGTCCGCGGTGCGCATCGCGCAGGCGGACCGGAGGGACCTGCAGGCCGCGCTGTCCACGTCCCGCGTCTTCTGGACCACGCCCGTGAGCTTCAACCTGCTCGCGCTGCGCCGCGACTGGTACGCCACCTCCAGACACCCCAACGTGCACACCTCGCTCATCGGACCGGAGGCCGCCATCTCCTACCTCGCGAGCGAGGGCACCTCCTACGGTGGCACGCAGCGCGGCCTGGGCCTCTCACTGGGCGCCGGGGTGTACCCGCTCGCCTTCGACGACGCCGAGCCCTTCGCGGACGTGCGCGCCGAAGCCACCGCGTACCTGCCGGGACTGCCCCTGCTGAAGCGCGACAACCTCCAGCTCACCGCCACCGCCCGCTACCTGCCGAACGCTCCCGAGGGGCTCCTCCAGGTGGGCGGCATCCCCTTCGGCTCTCCCCTCGTCCTGCGCCGCGAGGGCCCCGAGGACACGCGCACCCTCCCGCTCCGCCTCCAGCCGGGCACCTCCTTCTCCGAGTCCCTGCGCGGCTACGAGGACTTCGCCCTCAGCGCGCGCAACGTCCTCATCGCTTCCGCGCGTTACCGCTACCGCATCATCTTCGACTACGGCTGGACGTCCTTCCTCTGGCTGGGGCCCTCCTTCTTCATCAGCCAGTTGGAGCTGGAGGCCTTCGGTTCCTGGGCGCGCACGGACCTGAGGGACAACCACCGGGCCGCGGGAGGCGCCGTCTTCCTCCACACCACCTTCGGACAAGCGGCCGGTGTCTCCTTCTTCTACCAGTACGCCCGGCGCTTCGATGATGGGCTCGGGGACCTACACCTGCTGGGGTTCTCCCTCTAGGTATCCCTGGAAGCGAGACCCTCGGGGGCACCCATCCATCCACCAGTCAACGAGTCGGGCCTTTCCGTGAATGCGGCGAAGGTTTGATCGCGCCTGTTCCCTTGCGCCCAGCGCCGGACGACAGCAGTTTGCCGCACCCTCTGAGAAGACGCGCGAGGCGTGGGTGACATCCACCCCTCCCCTTGGGGCCGGGCGCGCATGGAGGGCGACTGTCACCGGAGGTCACGCGGATGAGAACGAGTGCCAACCCCGCTCCCGAGTCCGTGCTGGTCGTGGATGACGAACCGTCCCTGCGCGCCATCATGTCCTTCATCGTGCAGCGCACCGGGGCCATCCCCGTGCAGGCACCGGACGCGGCCACCGCGCGCCAGCTCGCCGCGAAGCACTCCTTCGCCTGCGCGCTCATCGACAAGAACCTGCCGGGCGAGAACGGCCTGGACTTCCTCAAGTGGCTGCGCTCGGTGCAGCCCGGATGCAACGCCCTCATCGTCACGGCCTACGGCAACGTGGACAGCGCCGTGGAGGCCCTGCGCCTGGGCGCCTTCGACTACCTGCTCAAGCCCTTCGAGGTGGACGCGCTCGCGCACCGGATCAAACTGGCCCTGGAGCAGTACCGCATGCGGCAGGAGCGCGAGCGCATGCAGGCCATGCTCATCCAGGCGGATCGGCTGGCCTCGCTCGGGCTGCTCGCCGCCGGCGTGGTGCACGAGGTGAACACGCCCCTGGCCTACATCCTCTCCAACCTGGACTGGCTCGACGAGGAGCTGCCGGCCCTGCGCAAGGGGCTCGAGCGCCAGGGCCCGGAGCAGCGCGCGCTCGCCGAGCGTCTGGAGACGGTGGAGTCCACCCTGCGTGACATCCGCGAGGGCGCCGAGCGCGTACGCCACATCGCCCGCGACGTGAAGGCCTTCGCGAGGGATCCGGGTGACGCGAGCATGCTGGTGGATCTGCGCGAGGTGCTCGAGGCGGCCCTGAAGATGGCGCTGGTGCACATCCGCTACCGGGCCCGTGTGGTGCGCGACTACCAGGAGGTGCCGATGGTGATGGCCAACGAGCCCCGCCTGGCGCAGGTCTTCCTCAACCTGGTGGTCAACGCGGCCCAGGCCATCCCCGAGGATGGGGCCGAGCATGAGATCCGCGTCCGGCTGTGGACGGGCCCCAACGGCGAGGCCTGCGCCGAGGTGGGCGACACCGGCCTGGGCATCCCTCCGGAGAACATGGCGAACCTCTTCGAGCCCTTCTTCACCACCAAGAGCGAGGGAGAGGGCACGGGGCTGGGCCTCTTCATCTGCAAGTCCATCCTCGAGTCCTTCGGCGGCACCATCACCGTGGACAGCCGTCCGGGCGAGGGCACCACGTTCCGTCTCACCCTGCCCCCGCACGCGAGCGCCTCCCGCGCCGTCAGTCCCCTGGAGCCGGTGAGCGCCGCCGTCTCGTGAGGCGGCTCAATCCTGCAAACGGAAGAGCCCCGCCGGCCCGGTGCCATCGCCGGCGGTGAGGTAGACGGAGCCGGTGCCGCCGATCGTCCTGCCGTCGAAGACGCGCGTGGCGCCCACGCCCAGCCCGTTGCCACCCAGGCCCTCGCATCCGGCGGGGTATTGCGCGGCGGAGCAGTCGCCCATCCCCTTGAAGTCGTCGCGGTTGAGGGGGGCGGCCGTCACGGCGCGCAGCAGCACCACGCCCCGCTCGCCGTTGTCGAAGCCCACGTAGAGGGCCTTCGTGGTGGCCACCAGGAGCGAGAGGGAGACGTTGCCCGGATCATTGAACTGGGTGAGCAGCGTGTCCCCCGTGGAGTTGGGAGCCACGAGGGACCAGTCACCCGGATCGCAATCGGTGAGGGAGCCCGTCCGCTCCGGGCCGCACACGAAGAGCTGCGCCCCTTTCACCCCCGCTGGACTCGAGATGTTGCGCGCGAGGTAGAGCCGCCCCTGGAACACGGCCAGCTGAGGCACGGCCCTGTCCGCCGGCTCGAGGTCCGCCGTCTTGGTGGTCGTCCTGCCGGTCCGAGAGGTCCACGCCAGGAGCGAGGGCGTGCAGGAGGCCCAGTCCCCCGGAGCCGAGCCGTAGGAGCGCGGCATGGGCGTCGTCGAGCGCATGCACCCACCGTTGTTCGCCAGGTAGAGGCGATCATTGAACCCGGTCAGGGTGTCGATCATCTGCATGAGGGCGCCGTTCCTCGGCGTGCCGCCCTGGCCGACGCCCGGCATCTTCTCGGCCCTCAGGTCCTCCGCGTCCATGTTCCGGGAAGGCGCGTAACCGGGATCCACCCTGGGCAGGTTCTTGATGACGAGCAGGTAGGGCCGGCTGCCGCCCGTGTCCGGGAAACCGAGGTAGAGGCGGTCCTTGAAGAAGTAGGCCGCGGAGAAACCCCGCGTCTGCGCTCCGAGCAGGGCCGAGAGATCCAGATAGCGCAGGAACATCGTGCCGAGATCGTCGGTGTCCTGGCCCAGGTAGACGTAGTCCAGGTCTCCCCCGCTCCTGGCACCTCCAATGCCCAGCCACTCCCGCGTCCCCACCCGGCCGGAGAAGAAGAAGCCGCGGCCATTCTCGTTGTCCGGACCACACGCGGGCGTGTTGATCCAACAGCCCGTCACACCGATGGAGCGATAGGGCGCCGCGGAGACGTTCTGGCTGGAATTGCCCGTCGTGTCCTTGTGCAGGAAGAAGCTGAAGCCGCGGGCCCCGAGCCCGTCCAGGTCCACGCTCACGCCCCTCGTTCCCGAGCGGTTGGGGCCCAGGTAGAGGCGGCCGCCGTACTCGAGCACCTGGGCGAAGGGAGAGCCATCCCCAAGGGGATCGTCGAGCAGTGGCTCCACCTCCCAGACGGAGACTTCGTCCGAGGAGACCTCTCCGGAGGACACGGACGCACCCGAGCTCGCGTCGATTCCACCCGCGGCTCCCGTGAAGAACACCTTGCCCTGCCGGGCGCCGCGGTAGCGCCAGGTGAAGGTGGTGCTGGCTCCACCCGCGAGATCCATCGGCAGGGAGTCCTCCGCCTGGACGGGCACCACCACCACGCCGCTGCTCGCCGCCGGAGGGACGGGCCGCACGTCCAGGACCGTGGAGCTCCCGGTGTTGGTCACCTTCAGGCTCACCGTGAACTCGCGCCCCATCCAGACCCGGCCGGGCGCCGAGAGTGAACCGGAGAGCGAGGGGTACCGCTGCACGATCAGCGCGGAAGAGGAGACACGCGGGGCGGACACCAGGGTTCCATCCGTCTCGTCCTTCCCACTGGCCGCCGCGCTGAAGAAGCACGAGCCCTCGCCCGTCGCTCTGAGACGCGCGCTGAACACCACGCGCCCCTTGCCGGGAATGTCCTTCACGCGCTCCGACTCCGGCCAGGACACGAGCGACACAATCTCATCTCCCTCGAGTCGCGCGTCCTGGACTTCCACCTGGAGCACTGGAGTGTCCCCCGGGTTGGACACCTCCAGTTCGACGTCGAACTCCTGCCCCACGTCGACGGGTTGAGTAAACGGGAGGAACCTCGCCGTCAGGACCGCGCGCTCCCGTATCTGGATCGGCACAGGCTCCACGGCGGGAGCCCGGAGCTCCACGCCCACCGTGGACTCGACGCCCCGGACCTCCAACGTGAGGAGCAGGTCTCCCGGCGCGTCGGCACCGAGCTCCCATGAAAAGGTAGAGCTCCCGCCCGGGTCGATGTTGGTGGGCTCGGGCGCCGTGATGACCTTTACCTGCCCCTCGCCCACGAAGCGCAGCACCGGAAGGACCGCGTTCGCCGCCGTGCCGCCCGTGTTCTTCACCTCCAACAGCAGCGGGATCCGCTCCCCCACCAAGAACTTCGTCGGCTGCAACCTGACCCGCGCGTCCAGCCGCGCGAGCATCCGGTCCGAGGAGAAGTACGCGTCTGGCATCTCCACGCGCCGCCCCAGGGGCCCCACCACCACCAGTGGGTGCATGCCGAGCGGGAATCCCTGGGGAACGCGCGCGCTCAGCGTGTGCTCATCCAGCCGGGTGACGTCCTCCAGGGCCACCCCGCCGAGGAAGGCCTCGAAGCGCGCGTCCACCGTCACCGGCTCCTCGCCGCCGATGTGCTGGGTGGGAACCTCCAGGAAGTTGTCGCCCTCGATGAACACGGACACCGGCTCCGTGTTCATCCCCCAGGACGGCTCCACGTGCAGGGGACGCGGATCGAGCTCGGCCCCCGGTTCCCGGGAACACGCGGCCGCGAAGGCGCAGAGCCAGAACACCGCGAGCCACCGAGGACGGCCAGGATCAGAAGAGCGCAAGGCGATACCCCAGATGCAGACCGCCTCCTCGCAGCGTGCCACGCAGCACGTGCAGGGACGGATCGTCGAACCAATTGAAACGGGCCTCGAGGAAGGGCTGTCCCGGTCCGAGCTGGAGCCCCACGCCCACCATCGCCTGCGCCCCGAGCACCCACGTGCCCTCCTCCAACACGGGCCCACCGCCCAGCGACACGCGGCCGTGCACCCAGGCCACCGAGGGACCCGCGGCCACCCACCCCTGGAGTCCCCGCTCCCGCAGGCTACGCAGCCCCACCGCCGCGGTGAGCTCGGATAGCGAGTTGTGACCCGTGAAGCCGGGCACGTTCGCTCCGCCCGCGAACGAGAACCGCAGATGACCCGCGTCGAGCAGCAACCCCACGGAGGGCCATTGGATGACCGGCCACGCCTCCAACCGCAGCCCCACGGACGGAGCCACCACCTCCGCGAAGTTCGTCACCAGGCCCGCGCGCGGCGACACCAGCAGCAGGGGCCGGCGGCGCAACAGCGGGAGCACCCCCCGTCCGCGCACCTGCCCCACCCGTACCTCCAGCGAGGAGACATGGTCCTCTTGCGCCTCGTGCGGCACGTACCGCAACTCGTACCGCCCCGGCTCCTTCGGCAGGAGCGTGCTCGCCGAGCCTTCCACGCGCGTGACCTCGGGCTGGGGCTCGCGCACCGGGTTGCCGAAGCGATCCTCCACGGAGATGCGCCACGCCGCCTCGGACCGGCCATCCGCCACCCGCATGGAATGCCGCGGCACCACCTCCACCCGAGAGGGAGCGGCGGCGCGCAGCACCAGCGTCTTCGTCCCCACCGGCTCGGAGAGCCCTTCCACGAGCAGCCGCAACTCCAGCCGCTCCCGTCCTCCGAAGCGCGGCCTGATGCCGAACACCCCGGAGTACTCGCCCGGTTGACGCTCGGTGAGCACGCCCTCTCCCTCGGGGTCGGACTCGAGCCGCAGCCAGGCACGCGTCGGGTTGCCCGCGGCGTCCCGCACGGAGACCTCCACGGCCATCCGGATCTCCTCGGCGGCCACGACCTCCTCCCGGTCCACCTTCATCTCGAAGTGCCGCGCCGGACCGGGAACCCCCTCCAGCTTCACGCCCACGGACCACCGCCGGTCCCCAGGCACCGAGCCCTTCAGCTCCAGCTCCCCGAGGGGCCCCGGGGGCACGGTCCACCGCAGGAGCAACACGCCCGGCTCCAGCTCGGACAGCGAGCTCACGCGTCCGCGCGACACGGAGAAGGAGAAGGCCCCCAGACCCGGAGCGCCTCCCTCCGGACCCAGGGTGTAGAGGCGGATGTCCACCACCTCCTCGAGATCGGCGCGCACCTCCCGGCGATTGGCGACGGCGTGGCTCAACGAGCGCGGCGGCAACCCGAGATCGATGCGCTTGCGCCCGAAGGAGGCCTCGCGCACCCCGGGCGGCACCTCCACGGGGATGCGCGCGAGCCCCCTCGCGTTCGCCTGGACGGGCCCGAAGGTCCGCTCCCCCACCTGGAGTGTGACGGGCGCTCCGGGCCGGGTGCGCACCTCGGCCTGGCCCTGGCCCCAGAGCGGGAGCACCGACCACCCCTCGAGCGTCCCCCGGGGCCCTTTCGCCAACGCGACGAGGATGACCTCCAGGGGAAGGCTCTGTCGCGGAGGCACATACGTGGCCAGGTAGACGCCCGGCTCCACCCGGGCCGGCGGCCCGAGCTCGCCACGGCTGGCGAACAGTTCGAGACCGGTGGCCTCGGGATCCAGCTCGATGCGCACCTCCGCCTCGCGATCCGCGCCGAGCAGCACGTGCTCCGGAACGCACCGGATGCGGATGCCTCGTCTCGAGGAGCCGCTCGGGGCGCTCGGCCCGGCCGCGAGGGCGGACCCTCCACCCACGAACAACCCCACGAGGAGGAGCAGCAACGGCACCGGGCGCGAACACATCATGATGTCAGGGCGCTTCCTTCCACCGGAATCTCACCGATTCCGTCCGAGGCCTGACGCGCACGCGGGGGCGGCACGCCAGCATCATTTCGCGGATCTCCCCCCCCGGCTCCCTCGCCACCACCTTCACCTGGGAGAGGCCCTCGAGGCGCGGGACGTCCTTTCGGAAGGAGCCATCCTGGGCGACCTCCGTGGGCTCGCCTTCCACGAACACCTCCGTCCCCACGCGCACCTTCCCGGTGAGGGACACGCACAGGGCCTCGTTCGCGGAGGCCTTCGTCGCGACCTTCAGCAGCACCTCCAACGGGATGGGCTCCGGGGCGAGCGGCTTCGCGCCCTCGAGCACCAGCGACTGCTGCCCGGCGCCGACCTGGACGGTGACTCCCGCGGAGGACAGGTCCACCGAGCCCCCCCGCGTGGCCACCGCCACCACGGCCCCGTTGCGCAGCATGGTGAAGCGCGCCTCCCGCGTCTCGGCCACCGTGCCGTTCCCGCTCTGCACGCGCAGCACCCGGTCCCTCTTCCCGCGGTAGTCCACGTCGAGCCGGCCTCGCGCCAACCGGATGGTGTGGACGGCGCGCGTCACCGCGCCCATCCGCACCTCGGAGCGCTCGGGGATGGACAGCCGTGACGCCTCGTCCCCCACCCAGAGATCCACCCGGGCACCGGGACTGGTGCGGACGGAGTCGTCGGCGGCGAGCTCGTCTCCCACGCTCAGCGCCTTCCACTGCTCCCCATGGGCCCACTCCACCAGGCCCACCACCTCGATGACCGTGGCACGCACCTCCGGTACCTGGGCCGGAATGGGCCGGGAGCCCGCGACCGTGGACACGGCGGCGGCCACGCGAGGCGGCCCGGCGGTCCCCACTCGCTCGAAGACGAACCAACCCCCCAGCGCGATCAGGGACACCAGGGCCAACCCGAGCACCAGGGTCCGGCCAAACGAGTCCCGTGACGATTTCCTCATGTCAGGTGCGCCTCCCCTCCGGCCGCGGGAAGGATGATGGTGATGGTGGTGCCCAGCCCCTCGGCGCTCTCCACGCGGATGCGTCCGTGGTGGGCCTCGACGATGCGGTGCGCCACGGACAGCCCCAACCCCACCCGCTCGGGCTCGTCCTTGGTGGTGAAGAAGGGATCGAAGATGCGCTCGCGCATCGACTCGGGGATGCCCTTGCCGGTGTCCTTGACCGACAGACAGACCGCGTCGCCCTCCACCGCCGCGAGCCCCACCGAGAGCGTGCCTCCCCCCGGCATCGCGGTGAGCGCGTTGCGCAGCAGGTTCGTCACCACCTTCTGGAGCTGATCCGCGTGCCCCAGCACCCGTGGCACCGGCTCGTTCAGCTCACAGGACAGCGAGACACCGCGCGATTGGAAGTCGTCGCGCAGCTCGTGGAGCGCGGCACGCACCGGTTGGCTCGGATCCAACGGACGGCCCGCCCCCGCCCGCTCCTGCTCCGCCAGCTGGCTCAGCTCCCGGATGATGCGGGCCATGCGGCGGGCCTGCTCGAGCGCCATCGTCAGGCTCTGGCCCACGCCCGACTGGGCGGGCACCTCCTCGCACGCCAGCGACAGCAGGCCGAGGATGCCCGTGAGCGGATTGTTGAGCTCGTGCGCGATGCCCGCGCTGAGCGAGCCGAGCGCCGCCATCCGCCGGGTCCGGGCGATCTGATCCTGCGCCTCGCGCAGCTGCCGGGTCCGCTCGTCCACGCGCTGCCGCAGCTCCTCGCTCCAGCGCCGCAGCTCGGCGTCACGCCGTTGCAGCTCGTCGGCCATGTGGTTGAAGGAGCGGGCGAGCAGTCCGAGCTCGTCGCGGCCCTCCTGGGGAACGCGCTGGTCGTAGCGCCCCTCGGCGAGCGCGGCCACGCCCTCGGAGAGCCGGGCGACGGGCTGACTCACGCCCCGGGCGAGCACGAAGCCGAGCACCCCGGTGGCCGCCAGCGCCATCAGCGCCCAGAAGAAGGTCGAGCGCCGCACGTGCTCGGCCGGAGCGAAGGCCATGCTCGCCTTGCGTCCCACCACCGCGCCCCAGCCGAGGTTCGGCACGGGAGCGAAGGCGGCGAGGTACTCGATGCCGTCCACGCCGAGCACGGTGCGCACCACGGGCCCACCCCGCGCCAGACCCTCGGCCACCAGCCCACGCTCCTCCTCGCTCAGCTGGCGCTCGGGAGGGGAAGCCACCGGGACACCCTGGGCATCCACGATGAAGGCCAGCCCCCCCTCGCGGGTCAGCTCCTCCACGCGCTTTCCCATCTCGGCGAGCGACAGCTCCGCCAGCAGCAGCCGGGAGGCCTCCTCGTCCGCGCGCACCGCGAGCGCCACGCGCCCCCCGGAGGAGCCGGGCGTGCGGTACGGAGGACCGATGGCCGCGCCAATGGACAAGGCGTCCCGCACGGGCGCCTGCCGCGAGAAGAGGGCCAGCGAGTCCTCGGTGACGCGCTGCCGGCTGCCCTCGCCCTCTCGCTCCGAGGAGAACACGGCGGGGGCGATGGCGCGGCCCTGCCCGTCCACCAGCACGAGCAGGTTGAGGGAGCCGAGCTGCCGCAGGGGGATGCTCAACACCGCGGAGGCCTCCTGGGCCCGGAGCGTCTCGAGCGGGAGGTACCCGGCGGCCATGCGCAGGTTGTCCACGCCCGTGAGGACGAGCTGGCTACAGGAGCGCGCGAGGTCCGTGGCCGCCTGCGTCTGGAGTCCGCCCACCAGCCGGAGCAGCTCGTCCCGGTTGGCGCGGGAGGCCAGTCCGCCCAGCAGCAACACGGGCACCACGCCCACCAGGGCCAGGACGAGCATCAACCGCGAGGCGAAGCGCACGGGCACGGCCATTCCCCTTCCAGCAGATGCGGAGGATTGCAGCACAGGGGCCCGGCGTGGATCCGACGGAGGCGCGGTATGACGTCGCGCCGTGAACGTGCCCACCTGGCCGGCGTTGGGAGGCGGACAGGACGGGTGCTCGAAATGAAACCGCCCCCCGCCCCGGTCCTGGAATGATCCAGGAACGAGGAACGGGGGGCGGAGCCGCCGTGACGGCGGTGCCGTCCGGCTCAGTACACGACGAGCGGGTGTGGCTCGTAGTAGCCCACGACGGTGAGCACCGGCAGCTTGGGGGCCTCGTCGTCGTCCTCGCCGCCGCCCGAGGTGGTGCGCAGCCCGTCGAAGCGCGCGAGCACGACGAAGTCCCTGCCCGGCGCGAAGAAGGGATCCGCGTTCCGCAGCCGGCCGAGCGCCTCGAGTCCGGTCTCGCCGGAGACGTTGTCGAAGCGCCGGACGGTGGACGAGCTCTCCTCACGCTCGCTGGTGGAGAGCTGCCCGCCCAGGTTGGAGCGGCCGATCAGCCCCACGTCCCCGCCGATCGCGCCGGAGCGCACGGACACCGAGTCCTTGCGCGTCGCGTAGCCCACCGGCTGCTCACTCTCCACCGAGCCCAGATCCTGCTCGACGAGCCACACCGTGGGCTTGTCGCCCTCGCTGCGCACGTCGGCGACCTGGGCGCGCAGCAGCAGGTAGCGGCCCTTGTAGATGTCCGGCTGCGCGATGGCGGCCGCCAGCCCGAAGATGGGCACCTTGCGCTCGTGCAGCAGCCGCAGCTCGCCCTCCACGCTGCCGCCGCGCTTGGCCACCACCTGGGCGATCATCTGCGCCGCGTCCGGACGGACCCGCAGCTCCTCGGCCCACGCGTCACTCAGCAGCGCGCCCAGCAGCGTGAAATGGGAGGACTGCACGCACGACCTCAGCGCGGCCCAGGCCTCGTCCCGGGACGTGGGGAGCAGCCTTCGCGCCGCCACCTCGCACTGCGCGGGCGTCGCGTAGCGGGCGCCGAACGCCTTCTCCGAGGGCCTCGAGGGCCTGGGGGCGGGCCCGCTCCCGTCCACGAGGGCGGAGCGCTCCTCCACCGGGCGCCGCCGGAACTCCTGGGCATCCACCGAGTGGGAGTGCTTCGACGAGCCACACCCCACCACGGCCACCGCGCACAACAGGGCCGCACCCGAGCGGGCGGCCACTTTCGACATCTTCTGGAAGGCAGACATGATTCCTCGCTCCATCCCGCCGGTCGCCACTACAGCGACCCCGTCGCGTGGGACGGCGGGTGCACCCGCTTCACCGGCCGCCAGTCCCCGGACGCGGGGTGGGAGACCGGCATCATCAGCGAGCACGCCTCGCCGCACTGGTTGGACAGACACGCGAGCGCCGTCGCGCCCAGCTCCTGGTGGGATACGTTCTCGTGGCACCGCTCACCCGCGACCGGGCAGCCACGCTTCTCGGCGCACTGGCAGCAGGCCGAGGCCACCGTCGCCATCATCGCGGTGTCCTGCAACACCGTGGACAGCTGGCGGTAGCAGGTGCGGGCGGCTGGCGCGAAGCGGCCCTTCGCGTCGATGACGGGCACCGTCCCGTCCAGGCCACACGCGTCCTCCGCGGCGTCGGCGTACTTGCGCTCGCACGTCGCCACGAGGTTCTTGTCCGCGGCGACGCCCGAGGGCGGCTTCGCGGCCTGCAGGCACAGCGTGTGTCCGATTTCCTTGAGGGTGCGGATGTTGCTCGAGGCCTGCGACTGCACGTCCGTGGAGGACGCCACCTCGGCCTCGAAAACACATTCACGGCCCGATCTCAGCGTCTCCACGGTGCACGCCCAGGCCGTGGGCGACTCGTTCACCAGGGGCGGTGCACCGAGCGCTTCGGGTGGCAGGGTCGTGCCAGCGGCGTCCGGAGCCGAACAAAGAAGGGCAAGAATTACGGCGGTGATCATGGTGCCCCCCAGCGTAGGACCAACGCGTCCCATACTCAAACGGGCCCGGGTCGGCGGGCAACCATGAGTTCTCCTCATGCACGATGGCCATCATTGCCTGGCTTTCATTGGCGGAAACACGAAACCCCGGAGCCCCACCTCGCCTGGGACTCGTCGTGCACCAGGTGTCACGGGAGGTCACGCACCGGAGGCCACCGCGAGAGGGAAGGCGCGAGTGTTGATTGCCCGCCTGCCCTCCGTACGAGAGCGCGCTTCGTTCTGGAAATTCCGGTTTTCGACAGGTAGAGTGCACTCCCCGTGGCAGTCCAAGAGTCGCAGTCCTGGGGCCACCGCCTGTGGCCCGCGGCGACGTTCCAGTTCGCCCTCATCGCCGGCGTGACGCAGCTGAAGACGGCTGCCAACGCACTCGTGTTGTCGCGCTTCGAGTCGCATGCGATGCCCTACCTGTACCTGGTGGGCGCGCTGCTCGTGGCGACGCTGACGCTGCTGCCGCGCAAGGAGCCCGGAGCGGCGAGAGAGTCCCTGAGCGTGCTCACCGGCGTGAGCGGGCTGGTGGTGCTGGGGCTGGCCGCGGGCGTGTCCGTGGGCCAGAGGATTCCGGCGCTGGTGCTGTACCTCTTCGTGGATGCCTTCACCACGTTCATCTCCCTGCGCTTCTGGGGGCAGATGGCGTCGGCCTTCGACGCGCGCGAGGCCCGGCGGGCATTCACGGCGCTCAACGGCGTGGGCATGGCGGGAGGCATGCTGGGCGGCCTGCTCGTCCAGGGGCTCGCCGAGCGGCTCGGCACCGCCTCCATCATCGTGGGCGGGGCGCTGTCGCTCTACGCCGCGGCAGTGGCCTTCCACTTCCACCAGGGCGAGTCGCGGCACCCCTCGCGCACGCGCAACCTCGCGCCGTCCGTGGCGGCCTGGGAGTACCTCTCCACCAGCAGCTATGCCCGGGTGCTGGCGGCGCTGGGCGTGAGCTTCGCGGTGCTGTCCTCCTTCGTCGACTACTTCTTCCGCCTGCGCGTGGAGAACACACTCAGCGAGGACGGGCTGGCGGCGCTCTTCGGCTCGCTCCAGCTGTGGATCGGCCTGGTATGCGTCGTCTTCCAGCTGCTGTTGGCCGAGCGGCTGCTCAAGCGGCTCGGGCTGATGCGCTACCTGGCGCTGCTGCCCGGGGCGATGGCGCCGCTGGCGGTGGCCTCGCTGGTGACGACGGACCTGTGGCCGGTGCACCTGCTGCGGCTGCTGGAGAACGCGGTGAACTATTCGCTGCTGCCGGTGGGCGTGCAGCTGCTGTACTCGGCGGTGCCGGACGAGGAGCGCGAGGCGCTGCGCGGCGCGGTGGAGGGGCTGCTGCGCAAGGGCGGGACGGTGCTGGCGGGCGTGCTGCTGATCGGCGCGGGCCGCGCGGCCAACGGCGTGTCCATGGCGCTGGCGGTGGTGGGCCTGTGCGGGTTGCTCGGCGTGCTGCTGCTGCGGCTGAGGCCGGCCTACGTGGAGGCGCTGGGCGAGCAGGTGGGCGCCTCCCCCGAGGACGAGGCGCTGGGCCGCGAGGATCGCAAGCTACTGGTGGAGGCGCTGGGCTCGAGCGCGCCGGATCGCGTGCTGCACGCGATGGAGCTGCTGACGCAGGAGGGATTGCCGCTGCGGCCCCACCTGTCCGTGCTGCTGCGCCACACGCACGAGCGGGTGCAGGAGCGGGCGGTGAGCCTGGCGTTGGAGCTCCAGGCCTCCGAGACGGCGCCGCTGCTGGAGCAGCTGGTGACGCAGGGTCCGCGCCGCGCGAGGGACAGCGCGGTGTGGGCGTTGGCGAAGCTGGCGCCGGATCGGGCGGAGGTGCTGCTGCCGCCGCTGCTCCAGAGTCCGGACATCGGGCTGCGCTGCGCGGCCATTGGCGCGCTGCTGACCACGAGGTGGCGCGCGGCGGCGCTCGTGTCCCTGGGGGCGCTGGCGGCCCGGGGCGCACAGGCGCCGGTGGCGGATCGCCGCGAGGTGGCCCGGCTGTTCGGCCGGCTGAAGGACACGAGCTACACGCCCATGCTGACGTCCTTCCTGGGCGATCCGGACAGCACGGTGCGGCGCGTGGCGGTGCGCTCCGTGGGCGAGGGCGGCTACGTGAAGCTGGCGCCCCGGTTGCTGACGTTCCTCACCTGGCGCGAGGAGCGGCGCGAGGCGCGCGAGGCCCTGGCCGCGCTGGGTGACGAGGTGACGCCACTGCTGGAGGCGACGCTCAACGACCTGGCCGCGCCGCTGCCCATGCGGCTGCAGATCCCCCGCGTGCTGCGCCACATCGGCACGCCGGCGGCGCTGCACGCCCTGCTCTTCTCCAACGTGCGCGACGATGCCCGGCTGCACTTCCGCATCGGCGCGGAGCTCTCGCGCCTGCGCGACGAGCACCCCGAGCACCCGGTGGACGTGGAGCGCGTGCGCGAGGCCCTGGGGCGGCGGCGCGACGTGTACCGCGCCCTGGTGGAGCCCTTCCGTGACCTGCGCGCGGAGCTGGGGGACCACTCGCTGCTCACGCGCATGGTGGGGGATCGGCTGGATCAGGCGCTGGAGCTGTCCTTCTTCCTGCTGGGCCTGCTGCACCCGCCCCAGGTGATGCGGCGCGTGCACCAGCAGGTGGCGGGACAGGACGCGCGGCGGCGGGCATACGCGCTGGAGCTGCTGGAGACGCTCACGAACGAGCAGGACCGGGAGCTGGTGCGCGAGCAGGTGGAGCTCCACCACCGGGATCTGCCTCCGGGCACGCCGGGCCGGTTGGAGGCGCACCTGGCGTGGCTGTGCCGCAGCGAGGATGTGGTGCTGCGCGGTTGCGCGCGCTACGTGGCGGGCCGGATCGGCATGGACGTGCCACCGGCACAGGAGGGAGACATGAGTCAGGCGACGGTGCAGAAGCTGTTCCTCCTGGAGGAGGTGCACGTCTTCTCGCAGAACGACGTGGACGACGTGGCGGCGGTGGCGGCCATCGCCCGCGAGGCGCGCTTCCGCGCCGGCGAGCGCGTCTACAGCGAGGGAGACCCGGGAGACGCGCTCTACGTCATCGTCGAGGGCGCGGTGGACGCCATCAGCAACGGCGAGCACGTGTTGCGGATGCGGGCCAAGGAGACCTTCGGCGACGTGAGCCTGCTGGATGGCGCCCCCCGCCCCAACGACGTCGTGGCGGTGGAGGACACGCGGGTGCTCATCATCGACCGGCGCGACTTCCTCGATCTGCTGGCGGACCGCCCGGAGCTGCTCACGGGCTTCTTCCGCGCGGTGAGCCAGCAGCTGCGCGCCGTCATCCAGGCTTCGGAGACGCGGCAGGCGGGGGAGCTGCTGGAGCTGGGGGAGCACCAGAAGAAGCAGCAGGAAGAGGAGCCGCCTCCGCCTCCGGAGCGGAAGGCCGCGGGCTAGCCGTTCCCGCCTCCAGGCCGGCCCCGCCCGCCACGAGCAGGTGGCCGGCGGCCACGGGGATGAAGGGACGCAGGAAGCACTTCACCAGCGGAAGCATCGCCACCGCCCGCACCACCGCGAGCCCGCCCAGGCTCCAGGGCTGCCGCTCCACGCTGACGATCGGGGAGAACACCGGGCGGGTGAAGGTCGTCCACACCGAGCCGTAGGCGCCCATCATCGAGCGCACGGGCGCGACGCTCGACGCGACGCGCGAGGCGGTGAGCCGCTTCCATCCGCGCAGGAACCAGGGCTCTCCGGCCGCGGACTCGTTCCAGGCCAGGGCGCTCTTGCCCGCGGTGAAGACCACGAACCACCAGGCGCCCCACACGGACAGCAGCACCGTCAGGAGCCCGTCGTGTCCGGGAAGGAACCTCGTGGTGAACCACAGCAGGGGCGCCCCGGCGGCGAACACCACGAAGGCCCGCCAGCGGCGCTTCAGCTTGTTGCGCATCCACGGCAGGTTGAGCCGGACCCTGGGGGTGAGCGGCTCGTCCTCCGGCGCGAGCCCGGTGCGCAGGCTCGCCTCGCGCGAGAGCACCGTGTGGTAGTCGCGCGACAGGGCGATGACGATCCACTGGGCGATGTGCAGCGAGGACAGGAGCGCCGCCCAGTACACGAACCGGTGGACGGTGCGTTTGCGCGGGCCTTCGGCCTTCTTCGCCTCATCCAGGGCCTCCTGCACGGCGACCCGCACCGTCTCCTGGTCCGCTCCCGCCTTCACGGCGAGCGCCGCCACGCCCCGCGCCACCTGTTCGATCTCCTGCTGCTGCTCCACCTGATGCTGGATGTCCTTCGCCCGTTCCGCCTCCTGGCGGACCTCCGCCACCTCTTCGGACCACTCCTCGGGTCCGACGGACTCCACGACCTCCTCGCCCGGGCCCGTGAACACCACCCCCAGCGCCACGACGACGGCCACCTGGATCAGGCTGACCTTCAGGTAGCGCCGTCGGGTCTCCTTGTCCGCCAGCAGGACACGCGCCAGGTGGAACGGCAGGCACAGACCGTGGACGAACTGTCCCAGCCTGTTCACTGGCAACGGAACACTTCGTTGGTGGAAATGGTCCGCGCCCCGACGCACGTCCGCCCACACCTGCCACAACCTCTGCTCGTAAGCGGAGGCCGGCACGGGCTCATGACTCCCCCCACCCTGCCCCCTGCTCGGAGGAGGTAGGACGTCCTTCTGGTGGCTGTGCACGGCATGACGCTAACACGAGGGAGCGAGCGAGGCGGGAGGCCCCCTTTTTGACGACCCCGGGGGGGAGGTGTGCTATTCGCGCAGACGTATCGCCAACAAAGTCGGAGCCCTCATGCATCAAGAGTCCGAGTCCAGGCCGGCGACGGGTGGGAAGACCCCGTGGCGCCGTGCTTCCGGTGTGGTGGCCTTCGCCCTCCTGGGCACGCTCACCGGCTGCGACAAGAATGCCTCCCAGGAGAACAAGCCCGCCGCGACGGCCCAGCCGGCGCAGGCCCCCGCGCCCAAGCCCGCCGCGCCCAAGCCGACCACGGTGACGGTGCTCATCACCGGTAGCGCCAACGGTCAGCTGCTGCCCACCACCCCCGAGGGTGGGTCGCCGACGATCGGCGCCGCCGAGCTGCTCGGCTGGTGGACGGCCAAGGAGAAGCACTGTGCCGGCCAGGTGAAGGACGGCCAGGCCGCCTGTCAGGACGCCACCACGCTGGCGCTGACCATCGGCGATGCCTGGAACGGCCCGGCCATCTCCTCCTTCTTCTACGGCGAGCCCACCGCCGCGGTGATGGGCCGCATGGGCTTCGCCGCGTCCGCCCTGGGCAACCACGAGCTGGACTATGGGCTGGAGCAGTTCCAGAAGAACCACCAGGCGGGTGGCTTCCCCTTCCTGGCCGCCAACCTGAAGGTGAAGGACGCGGCGCTGGCCAAGGGCTGGGAGCTGCCGGGCTTCAAGGTGTTCGAGCGCCAGGGCCTGAAGGTGGGCGTGGTGGGCCTGACGTCGCCCAAGACGGTGACCACGGCGATGGCCGGACGCGCCGAGGGCCTGGAGGTGGTTCCCGACGAGCAGGCCCTGACGAGCGCGGTGGGCGAGGCCCAGAAGGCCGGGGCGGACACCGTGGTGGTGCTCGCGGACGAGTGCCCGCGCGATCTGCAGCCGATCGTGGGCAAGCACCCCGAGTGGAAGGTGTCGGTGGTGGCGGGTGGCCGCTGCGCGGAGCCGGTGAACACGAAGGAGGGCAACACCACCTACGTGTCGCTGGGCCGGGGCTTCGACAAGTACCTGCGCACCGCCTACACCTACGACGCCTCGAAGCCCGAGGGTGAGCAGGTGACGGCCGTGGAGACGTCGCTGGTGGACGTGACGAGCGGCGAGGGCGCTCCGGCTCCGGACGCCGAGCTGGCCAGGCAGATCGCCGACTACAAGACCCGGCTGGACACGGCCCTGGGCGAGCAGATCGGCTTCACGAAGAAGGCCTTCGAGAAGGACTCGAAGCAGCTGGGTGCCTGGGTGACGCGCGCCATCCAGGCGCAGCTGAACACGGACGCGGTGGTGCTCAACCGCAAGGGCTTCCGCGAGGGCCTGCCGGCGGGCCAGGTCACCAAGGGCTCCGTGTACTCGGTGATGCCGTTCGAGAACTCGCTGATGGTGGTCGAGGTGAAGGGCGAGGATCTGGCGCGCCAGCTGGCCAACCCGGAGGCGGTGTTCTCGGGCTTCACGGCGGCCGGCAAGGGCAGGTTCAAGGACGCCAAGGGCAAGCCGCTGGATCCGAAGAAGGAGTACAAGGTCGCGACGGTCGAATACCTCTACTTCGGGGGTGACGGCTTCGAGTTCGAGAAGCTGGATCCGGAGCCGGGCGAGACGGGCATGTCGTGGCAGACGCCCGTGATCGACTGGACGAAGGAGCAGAGCACGACCGAGGCGAAGCCGCTGGACAAGGTGATCAAGTAGTCCGCGAGCACGAAGGACACGAACCGGGGCCCGGCATTCCCACCTCCCCTCTCCCGCCGGGAGAGGGCCAGGGTGAGGGTACCGGGCCCCTCGTGTTGACGGCGTTCACCGGGCCGCCGCGGCCTCGAGCGCGCCCGACGAGATCAGGGATCTCGTGGGCTCCACGAGAGAGGCGTCCCGGGTGGGCAGCTCGAGCGTGAAGGTGGCGCCCCGGTTCTGCCCGGCACTGGTGCAGAAGAGCGCGCCCCGCATCTCCTCGGCCGCCAGCGCGCTGATGTGCAGCCCGAAGCCGTGCCCGTCCCGCTTCGTGGTGAAGCCCTGGGTGAAGAGGCGCGGCAGGTTCTCCGGGACGACACCCACCCCGTTGTCCTCCACCTCGATGCGCAACCGTCCCCCGAGCCCGGGCCCCACCCGGAGCGTGAGCAGCTTGTCCTCGCGCGCGGCCTCCAGCAACGCGTGACGGGCGTTGCTCACGAGGTTGAGCAGGATTTGAAGCAGCTTGTGCCGGTCCACCCAGACCGGCGGCATCTGGGCATACTCACGCCGCACCTCGATCCCCACCTTCTCGAAGGACAGGGCGTGCAGGCGAATCGCGTCGTCGAGCAGCTCCGGTATCGGGAGCAGCTCCATCATCCCCGAGGACGACGCATGCGCCTGCTGCATGCTCACCACCGCCTTGATGTGATCCAGGTTCTGGCAGAGCGTGCGCATCTCCTCCAACACGGCGTCGCGCTCCTCCGTGAGCCGCCGGGCCAGTGCCTTCAGGTAGACCGGGAACTGCCGCCCCCGGGAATCCGTGGTGAGGAAGGAGCCCAGGTCCACCGCGTTCTCCTCCAGCAGCTCCGCGGCCCGGCTCATGGCGGGCACACGCAGACCGTGCAGGCGCTCGGTGACGACCCCCGCCGAGACATTCACGCTGTTGAGCGCGTTGCCCACGTTGTGGAGCACCCCCGTGGCGATCTCCGCCATGCCCGCCTGCCGCGACACGTCCAGCAGGTTGCGGTGCATCTCACTCAAGCGGGCCTCGGCCTCCTTGCGCGCGGTGATGTCCCGCCCGAAGAGCGTCGTCCCCACCACGCGCCCCTCCTCGCCCCGGACGGGGCTCACGGTCAGCTCCACCGTGAGCTGCCGCTCCTTCGGTGGAAGGAGCATCTCCTCCTTCACGCGCTCTCCTCGCATCGCACGGGCCATGAACCCGAGCCACCGGGCCCGCTCCTCCACCGGGAACTCGCTGAAGCCGGGTTCGCCCTTCTGGAGCTCCCGGCCCATCACCCGCCGGAAGAGCTGCCTCGCCGAGCGGTTGGCGGTGATCACCCGCCCCTCCGCGTCCAGGGAGAGCACCAGATCATCGGTACTCTCGATGAGGCTGACGAGCTGGCCCTCGCTCTCGCGCAGCGTGCGCACCATGCGCTCGACCATGGCCTGCGTCTCGTCCCGCGAGGAGACGAACAACCAGCTCATCGCCCAGGCGCACAGCACGTAGACGGCCGCGAAGCTGCACAGCACCGGCCCGGGGCCCTCCAGCGTGCCCCAGGTATGGAGCGGGAAGACGATCCCCACGCACACGCAGGTGCTCAGGGAGAAGAGCAGGCCCAGGCGCCGGCCCAGCAGGTAGACCGACACCACCGGGACGAGCATGATCGAGGCATGCGTGGCCATCACCAGCTCCTTCATGCTGAGGATGTTGGTGATCAGCCCCGCGGTGAGGAGCAAACACAGCAGCAGCGCCAGGGGCCGCGTCGAGGAGGACCAGCGCAGCAGCACCAGCGCGCCGCCAAACCCCACCGCGCACGCCACCCCCACCGCGATGATGCTCCGCGGAACGGGATTGAGCAGCGCCTGGAGCATGATCAGCGCGTCGCACGCGAGCAGACCCCAGCACACCCCGACGAGCATCCGTGCCCGACCCAGCTCCAACGGAGATGCCCGGCGCAAGGGCTCCGATAGAAAGCCGTCCAACCGCTCCACGAACCCCACGCGTGGACCCTGGCTCATCGTCTTCCCCGCAGTCGAAGTGATGAGCGACAGCTTCTTCCAGGCGCTCCGCGCCGTTCAACGGCGGGCCCGGGAATCTGCGGCAATTCGGATAATGCAATGTGCCACTATGTCCCAAGTGTCCTCCACGCCCCTCCCCCCTCCGCTGTCCCTGGTCCTCGACACCAACGTGGCCCTGGATCTGCTGGTGTTCGACGACCCCGCCGTGCGCCCCCTGGTCCGAGCCCTCGAGGCGGGCGAGGCCACCGCGTGGGCGGATGGGGAGACGCTGGCGGAGCTGGAGTACGTCCTCGCCTACCCCTCCTTCGCGCTGGACGAAGCGGCCCGGCGCGCCGCCCAGGAGCGCTACAGGGGCCTCGTGCGCATCGTCGAAGGGGACCTGGACGCGACGTTGCCCCCCCTGCCCCGCTGCCGGGACCGGTCCGACCAGAAGTTCCTCGTCCTCGCCGCGCGCGCGCGAGCCACCTGGCTGGTGAGCAAGGACAAGCGATTGCTGTCTCTCGCCGACCGCCCGGGCCTGCCCTTCGGCATCCTCACCGCGCGGCAACTGGCGGGATTGCTCGATGCTCAACATCCGCGGCAGGTGCTGGAGCGGCTCGCGGAGCTGGAAGCGCTCCGCTGAAGGTAGCCTTCGCCTGTCAATTGGCCGGCGGGGCATACCCTGCCGCGTCAAGGAACGATCCCACGGGGGGACATCACGGTGAAGACGCTTCACACGGAAGAGACTCGCGAGGTGGGCCGTGGCCGTACGCGCGACCACGCGATGAAGGGGCTGACCCTTCACGCCAACGGGCTGAAGTTCTCCGCCATGGAGATGGGAAAGGGGCCGGAGCTCGTCTTCTGCCTGCACGGCTTTCCCGACCACGCCCGCTCCTTCCGCGAACAGATGCCCGCGCTGGCCAGGGCCGGCTACCGCGTCATCGCCCCAACGCTCCGCGGTTACGAGCCCTCCTCCCAGCCGCACGACGGTGACTACCACCTGGTGCGTCTGGCGGAGGATCTGCTGGGGTGGATGACGCACCTGGGCGAGCGCAAGGTCCACCTCATCGGGCACGACTGGGGCGCGGTCATCGGCTACATCGCCACGGCGATGGCACCGGAGCGCTTCCACTCGTTCTCCGCGCTGGCGGTGCCCCACCTGCACAACCCGCTCGACGCCTACCGGCGGACGCCCGTCCAGCTGCGCAACTCCTGGTACACGTTCTTCTTCCTGCTGCGGAAGGTGTCGGACTACGCGGTGCGATGGGACGACTTCCAGCTCATCGAGAAGCTCTGGCGCGACTGGTCCCCGGACTGGCGCTGGCCCGAGGAGGAGATGATCGCGCTCAAGCGCACCTTCCGGCAGCCGGGCGTGCTGGCCGCGGCGCTCGGCTATTACCGCGCCATCTAATCCATGTGGTCTCCCACGAACTGGCGGACCCACAGGCTGCTCCAGGCGCCCGTCCGGGTGCCCACGCTCGCGCTCACCGGCGCGCGGGACGGCTGCCTCGACACGCGCCTGTTCGATCTGATGCGGCCCGAGGACTTCCCGGCGGGCCTGCGCATCGAGCGACTCCAGGGCGCGGGGCATTTCCTGCACCAGGAGAAGCCGGCCGAGGTGAACCGGCTCCTCGTGGAGTGGCTCGGCCAGCACCGGGCGTGAGGCCGGCCCCCGTCCCTACTCCGCCGTCGCCCGCCGTGGCAGTCGCAGGGGGTGCCGCGTACCGGCCCCCCGATCGTCCTGGGCGCGCCGCGAGCGCAGCCACTTCTCCACGCTGATGACGGGCAGGACGATGGCCCCCACCAGCGCGCACAGCCCCAGCGCCTCGAGCGACAGCGGCGCGGTGTTGAACACCGCCTGCATGAAGGGCAGGTAGATGAACCCGAGCTGCAGCAGCACCAGCATCGCGATGCCCAGGTAGACGAAGGGGTTGCTGAAGACGCCGATGCGGAAGAACGAGTCGCGCAGGGAGCGGCAATTCAGCAGGTAGAAGATCTGGAACATGATGACCGTGGTGACGGCCATGGTCTGCGCCTCGCTTAGGGCCAGCTCGTGGCCGAGGCGCCCCACCTCGGCGTTGTACTCCCAGAGGAAGAGCCCGGTGGCGCCAGCGCACATCAGCACCGCCACCATCACGGTGCGCATGACGACGAAGCCACTGAGCACGGGCGCGTCCGGGTGACGAGGCATCCGCTGCATCAAGTTCGGCTCCCGGGCCTCGAAGGCCAATGGCAGCGCGAGCGCCACCGTGGCCACCAGGTTGATCCACAGGAGCTGGGTGGGGAGCATGGCCAGCAGCGGCTCGCGCTCACCGGCGACGCGCAGGATGGGGAAGAAGCCCACGCCGACGATGAGGATGAGGGCCAGCCCCAGGTTGGTGGGCAGCACGAAGGCGAGCGACTTGATGAGGTTGTCGTAGACGCGCCGCCCCTCCTCCACCGCGGCGGCGATGGAGGCGAAGTTGTCGTCCGTGAGGATGATGTCCGCGGACTCCTTGGACACGGCCGTGCCGGTGATGCCCATGGCCACGCCGATGTTGGCCTGCTTGAGCGCGGGAGCGTCGTTGACACCATCCCCCGTCATGGCCACCACCTGCCCCTCCTTCTGGAGGGCGCGCACCAGACGCAGCTTGTGCTCGGGCGCCACGCGGGCGAACACGTTGGAGGACATGGCCACCTCGCGCAGCCGTGTGTCGTCCAGCGCCGCCAGCTCCGCGCCCGTCACCGCCCGGCGCCCCTCGAGGATGCCGAGCTGCGCGCCGATGGCCTCCGCCGTCTTCGCGTGGTCGCCGGTGATCATCTTCACGGTGATGCCCGCCGTGTGGCAGGCGCGCACCGCGTTGATGGCCTCCTCGCGAGGCGGGTCGATCATCCCCTGGAGCCCCAGGAGGCGGAAGCCACCGGCCGCGTCCTCGTTGCGCAGGGCGCCGTGCGAGGCTGGAAGGGATTTGCTCGCCACGGCCAGCACGCGCATGCCACGCGAGGCCAGACGCTCCACCTCGCCGAGCACCTTGTCGGCATCGATGCCGTCGTGAAGGACACAGCGGCGCAGCACCACCTCGGGAGCGCCCTTGAGGATGAGCTCGCGGCCCCCCTGTCCGTCCTCGTTGAGGGTGGCCATGAACTGGTTCTCGGACTCGAAGGGGATGGCGTCCACGCGGGGGTGGCGGGCGCGTAGCTCCTCCACCTTCAATCCGGCCTTGGCCGCGGCGACGAGGAGCGCGCCCTCGGTGGGATCGCCCGTCAACTCCGAGACACCATTCTTCTCGCGGACCGAGGCGTCATTGCAGAGCGCGCCGGCCACGAGCAGCTCGCGGGCATCCTCGGGCGGGGAGTCCAGCTTCTGCGCGTCGCGGCGCAGCTCGCCCAGGGGCGCGTAACCCACGCCCGAAAGGGTATAGGTCCCCGAGGGCGTCCACAGTGCCTGGACCGTCATCTCGTTGCGGGTGAGCGTGCCCGTCTTGTCGGTGCAGATGACGGTGGTGCTGCCCAGCGTCTCCACGGCGGGCAGCTTGCGGATGATGGCGCGGCGGGAGGCCATGTACTGCACGCCGATGGCGAGGGCGATGGTGACGATGGCGGGCAGGCCCTCGGGGATGGCGGCCACGGCCAGCGTGAGCGCCGCCATGAGGGACTCGGCGATGCCGTAGCCGCGCAGCAGGCCCACGCCCATGAGGACGACGGAGATGACGAGGATGGCGATGGTGAGATAGCGGCCGATGACGCCGATCGCCTTCGTCAGCGGTGTCTGCAGATCCACCGCCTCGCTCAGCAGTTGCGAGATGCGGCCGAGCTCGGTGGCGCCGCCGGTGGCCACCACCACCGCGGTGCCCGTGCCATAGGTGACGTGCGTGCCACCGAAGGCCATGCTCGTGCGATCACCGACACCCGCGCTCGCGGGGACGGGGGCCACGTTCTTCTCCGTGGGGAGGGACTCACCCGTGAGCGCCGCTTCCTCCACCTGGAGGTTGCGTTCGGCGAGCAACCGCACGTCCGCGGGTACCTTGTCCCCCGAGGCGAGCAGCACCACGTCCCCGGGGACGAGCTCGGCGGAGGGCACCGTCACCTTGCGGCCCCCGCGCAGGACGGTGGCGTTCTCCGGCACCATCTGGGTGAGGGCCTCGATGGCCTTGCCCGCGCGGAACTCCTGCACGAAGCCGATGAGCGTGTTGAGCACCACCACGGCCAGCACGATGAGCCCGTCCGCCACCTTGCCCAGGGCGATGGCCAGGCCGGCCGAGGCGAGCAGCACCCAGATGAGGGGGTTGTTGATCTGGCGCCACAGCAGCGTGAGCGGGCTCTCGCCGGAGACGCGTTGCAGCACGTTGGGGCCGTGGCGTTCGAGCCGGACACGGGCCTCGGCGTCGGAGAGGCCCTCGGGATTCGTCTGGACGGCCTCGAGGACCGCCTCGGGTGGCAGCGAATGCCAGGGCTGGGCCTGGGAAGAATCCGTCGGAGAGTCGGTCTGGGGCGGGTTCATGTCGCGCTCCTCCAGAGGCAATCTGGGGAGCGCCACACTCCTTGGCAAAAAGAGAATCCTTCCGCGACGCTTCGAGTCAATCGAAGTCCGCCTGGCCGCTCCCCGCTGACACCAGCCTGGGAGGCAGGCGCTCGGAGGCGAGCGCCTGCGCGAGGCCTCCTCGGGGTTGTTACGCGAGCAGGCGGGCACCTATACTCGTGCGCGGCACGCACGAAGCGTCGTGCGGGCCCCAGGTGACTGAACTCATGAAGCCCCTTTGCCCAGCTCCGATGAAGTCCGGTACGCGCTGGGCCGTGGTGCGCCGGGTTCTGCTCGCCCACGGCCGGGCAACTGCCTGGCTTGAGTCCCGCGCCGCCCGCCCCCGTTCCTAGAACCCCGGCGCGCGGCGTCCCCTCTCCTCCAGAGGCCCGTTCCCAGGTGGCCCTGTCCTGATGGCCCGTGAGGGCTGACACGGATACGGCTCCACGAGCGCCTGGCCCGCCGCCCGGCTTGCTTCAGCCCCAGCCTCGCACCCCTCACCCCACACCCACGCCGCAGCGCGGCCACTGCCCCATGAGGAACATTGGAATGACCCAGGAGCGACACATCATCGTCACGGAGACCGACCTCGAGCGCCTCCAGCGTGTGCTCGATGTGCACGGCAACGGGCGCAACGCCGAACTGGCCGAGATGCTGGAACAGGAGCTGGCCCGGGCCGAGATCATGAGCGCCCAGGAGGTCCCCGCGGACGTGGTGACGATGAACAGCACCGTCGTCTTCGAGGACGAGGAGACGGGCTCACGCCGGGAGGTCACGCTCTGCTACCCGCAGGACGCACGCAGCGACGAAGGCCGCATCTCGGTGCTCGCCCCCATCGGAAGCGCCCTCATCGGATTGTCCGTGGGCCAGTCCATCGAGTGGCCGTTCCCGGGCGGACGTACCCGGACGCTCCGCATCGTCGCGGTGCCGTATCAGCCAGAGGCGGCGGGGCACTTCCACCTCTGACGCTGGCGCCACACGGCGTCCGAATCCGCCCGGCTCACAAGCCGTAGAGGTGGTGCTCGCGTGCGTAGGCGAGCACCCGCTCGGGCACCAGGTCCGTGGGCTGCTCGCCCCGGTTCAGACGCTCGCGGATCTCCGTGGAGGACACCTCCGCCAACGGAGGCCCCACGGTCCCCTCGGCCGGGTAGCCCGCGCGGTACAGCACCAGCACGCGCGCCATCCGCTGGATGCGGTCGAAGTCCTTCCAGTGCGGCAGATCCTTGAGGATGTCCGAGCCGATGATGAGCGAGAAGCGGGACTCCGGGTGCCGGGCGATGAGGAACTCCAACGTGTCCACCGTGCGCCCGTCCTTGCCCACCTCGCTCTCCACCCGCGAGGTCTTCATCCAGCCGGCCGCGTCCTGGCACATCCGCTCGCACATGCTCACGCGGTGCTCGAAGTCCTCCGAGCGCTTGCCGAACGGGTGGCGGAACGTGGGCATGAGCCAGACCTCATCCACGCCCTGGGTGGCGCGCACGTAGTGGGCGGCCAGCAGATGACCCACGTGGGGCGGATTGAACGAGCCTCCGAGGAGCGCGACCTGCAAGGGGGGCCTCACTTGACGGACAGCTTCGAGCGACGATCCACCGCCAGCGTCTGTGGCTCCAGGACCGTCTTCCCATCCAGCCGGAAGGCGGAGAAGCGCAGATCCCTGTCCTCACGCTCCAGCAGGGCACACGTCTGCTCCGCGGCTCCGGCCAGCCGGCCCGGGGACATGAAGTAGCGCGGGCCGATCTGCACCAGCTTCGGCTCGGACTCCTTGCCGTGGATGAAGAGGAGCGCGTTGACCAGGTCGTCCCGGGTCAGATCGTTCTTGTCGTGGACGAGGCACACGAGCGACTCGCCCACCATGTCCAGCACCTTCCGGGGGATGCTCGGGTCCCTGTACTGGATGGAGTCCCGCTCCGGCGTGCGCAGGAAGTGCTCGCGCACGAGCATGGGATCTCCCTCGAGCTCCTTGAGCACGTCATCCGGGATGGACAGCGAGCGCGGACGCGGCTTCTGCTCGGTGACGGCCAGCCAGCGGGCCACGTCCTCGATGAAGTCCGCCCCCGAGTACTCCCGGCCCCCCCGGCTGCGCTCCCGCCGGTCGAGGATCCACTCGTCCAGGTCGGAGTAGCGGCCCCCCAGGAAGATGAACCGCTGGGCACCCTTTCCCCGCAGCAGCTCATAGGCCGCGTCGAAGGCGGCCAGATCTCCATGGCTGTCGGACAGGATACCGATGACGTCTTGGCTCACGACCCTCGAGCGTACAGCAGATGACGCTCCCTCCGCTTGGCGAAGTCCCGCGCCTGCGTCTCGAAGCCTTCTAGTAGACGGTCCAGCGACCAGCCGGCCTCGATTCCCTTGCGGACCTGATCCGTGCCGCAGAGCAGATCGAAGGCGGGCACGTCGTCCACGAACTCGTAGGCGTCCTCACGCCAGGCGAACCCGCCCTCCTTCCCCAGCTCGTACAGGGCCTGGAAGATGGCGATGCCCGTCCGCAGGGGGAGGAAGGACTCGCGGTCGGTGACGTGGATGAAGGCTCCGTTGCAGGACACACCCTTGTACTTGTCGAAGGTGGGAGTGAATCCCACGGCGCGGAAGCGGACCCCGGGAAGCTTCTCGCGCTCCAGGCGGGCGATCAGCGCGTCCGAGTCCACCCAGGGAGCACCGAACTGCTCGAAGGGACGGCAGGTGCCCCGGCCCTCGGAGACGTTGGTGCCCTCGCCCTGGCACATGCCCGGGTAGACGAGCGCGGTATCCGGGGTGGGCATGTTGGGCGAGGGCGAGATGAAGGGCAGCCCGGTGTCGGACCAGAAGAACTCGCGGCGCCAGCCCTCCATGGGCACGACGGTCAGGTCGCACCCGAAGCCCTGCTCGTCGTTGAAGAGGCGGGCCAGCTCGCCGGCCGTCATGCCGTGCCGGTTGGGGATGGGATACAGGCCCACGAAGGAGCGGTAGCGCTCCCCCACGAGGTTGCCCTCGATGGCGACGCCGTTGAGCGGGTTGGGCCGGTCCAGCACGTAGAAGGGGATCCCCGCCTTGCCGGCGGCCTTCATGGCCAGGGCCATGGTGTAGACGTAGGTGTAGTAGCGGCTGCCCACGTCCTGGATGTCGAAGACGAGCGCGTCCAGGCCCTCCAACCACTCGGGGCGGGGCGAGAGCGACTCGAAGGTGGAGCCGTAGAGGCTGTGCACGGGGACGCCGGTGCGCCGATCCCTCGCATCACCCACGGCGACCATGTACTGGGCCTCGCCGCGCACGCCGTGCTCGGGGCCGAAGAGGGCCGCCAGCTTCACCCCGGGCGCCTGCATCAGCAGATCCGCCAGGTGGCGGAAGCTCGAGTCCACGCTGGTGGGATTGACGATGGCCCCTACCCGCTTGCCCTTCAGTGGCGCGAAGCCCTGCTCCACCCAGACATCCAGTCCCGTCTTCACCCGTGTCATGACATCCCCCACGTTCTTCAGCGTCCGAGCCGCTCCAGCGCCTTCTGCGCCGCCTTGCGCGAATTGCATCCGAGCTGGAAGAGGCCCCCGGATTCCTCGCCCGGTCCACCCTCCTCGGCCAGATCCTCCAGCGCGCCGCGCGCGGACACCCTCTTGAGATCGCCCAGCGCGTCCGCGGCATTGGCGCGCACACGGCACTCCGGGTGCTTCAACAGCTCCGCGAGCCGGTCCCCGGCGTCGTCGTTGCCGGCCTTCACCGCGGAACGGTAGAGCTCCACCGCCCGGTTGGGGGCGTCCAGCGCCTCGTCCAGCCGCCCCAGCAGCCAGGCCCGCTTGCCCGGGGAGTCCTTCTCCACGGAGATGAGATTCCGGGCGCGCTCCGCCAGCTTGAGCTTCTCGCTGGTGCTGGTGGCCTTCGCCACCTCCTTGATGGCGGCCTCGGCGGGACTGTCGCGCAGCACGACGAAGCCCACCCCGAGCAGCAACAGCACCAGCGCGCCACCGCCCACCGCCACCTTCCTCGAGGTGGGCGACAGGCGCTGATGGGTCTTCACCGCCAGGATGGCCGTGCGGGTGCGCGCCACGATCTGCCCGCCGACGGCGGCCGCGGTGGCCGCCAGGTCCGTCCCCGGCGTGAGCTGGAGCGAGGGAACGCGCGAGAGCGCCAGGTTCCCGAAGGGCGGCTGCTCGTTCTCGAGCGGCGCCCCGGCCCCGGACGACACGTGCACCACGGAGGGCGTCTCCACGCGGTAGGGCGCGCGGGGCACGCGGAAGACGCGGATCTTCCCGGGGATGCCCTTGAGCTCGAAGGCGCCCACTTCCAGCGAGGGCACTTCCGCCTTGTTCATGGCCAGGTAGACGGCCTCGGTGAAGAAGACCTCGCCGGCCTCGGCGATGGACTCCACGCGCGAGGCGATGTTGACGGGCTCGCCGAAGACGTCGTTGGACTCCAGCCGCACCTCGCCCACGTTGATGGCCACGCGTACGTCCAGCCGCTCGGCATCCGAGGCGCCGCGGTTGTAGCTCCAGAGCCGGTCCTGGATGGCCATGCCGCTGAGGACGGCCTGGGTGGGCGACTCGAAGGTCACGAGGAAGGCGTCGCCGATGGACTTGATGATGCGTCCGCCGAAGGCCTTGAAGACCGGGGCGAGGAGATCATGGTGCACCTTGAGCAGGCGCTGGTTCTCCTCGAGGGTTTGCCGGCTGGTGCGCTCGGTGAAGCCCTTGATGTCGGTGAACACAATGGCGAGGTTGGCGGTCTTCAAGGCGGGCGCAGTGTATGCAGTGGAGCCTGCGACGCAACGAGACAGGGAACGAAAGGTTCCCTACCGACGCGACGGGCGCAGGGGCCGCATCTTCTTGGGGGGAGCGGGCGGCTCCAGGCTCGCACGCACCTTCGCCGCCAGCTGGGGCCGGCCGGTGCGCTCATAGAGCTCGGCCAGGCGGCGGAGGACCAGGGCGTTGCCCGGCTGCTCACTTCTCAAGAGAAGCAACTCCTTTTCCGCGTCCGCCTCCCTGCCCTGCTCCTCGATGGTCCGGATGAGCTGGAGACGCACCTGTACCCACTCGGGGCGGGAGCGGCTGAGCAAGCGGTAGTGCATCTCGGCCTTGAGCCAGTCGCCCAGGGAGGCCCAGAGGCCGGCGACCCGGAATCGGGCATCCTCGTAGGACGCGCGATAGAAGAGGGCCTGTTCATAGGAACGGGCCGCGCGCAGGAGCTGGCCGCGCTCCTCCCACAACAGCCCACGCAGGTAGTGGACCCGGGGGTTCTCGGGTGCCACGGCGGCGGCCACCTCCAGGTGGGCTTCGGCTCGGTCCAGGTTCTCCCCGAGCTTCAGCAGGAGACGGGCCGCTTCCACCCGGGGAAGGGCCTGGTTGGGCCAGGCCTGGACCACGGCCTCGACGGATACCAGGGCCCCGGAGGTATCACCCGACGCCTCCCGAGCCAGGGCCGATGTCAGATCCCCCGGGACGGGTGCGTCCATGGCCGCCGCGAGCGTGCCCGCTACCAGAAGCCAGAGCATGGCGGGCTGATAGCAGAGCGATACCCGCTGTCACAACCCTACTTCCTCTTGACGGCCGCCCGGCCGCGCATGAAACCCATGACCGTGCAGATTGCTCAGAGAACGCTCGAGGACCTTGGATTCGCGGATGTGCTCCGTGCGCTGGCCCACCGTTGTCGGACCGAACCCGGGAGGGAGCGTGCGCTCGCCCGGCCGTTCCTCGAGGGTGAGGAACAGGTAGCGGAGGCCCTGGCGCTCGTCGCCGAGGCGCGGCGGCTGGCCCAGGAGCAATTTTCCCTGCCCCTCGGAGGGGTGACGGATCTGCGCGCCGCGCTGGAGCTGGCGTCCAAGGGGGGCCTGTTGGAGCCCCGGCAGCTCATCGCGTCGGCGCAGCTGCTGTTCGCCTTCGTCCGTACCCGCGAGGCGCTCGAGGAGCGGCAGCACGTGGTGCCCCGGCTGGCGGCCATCTCCCGGCGGCTGCCAATGCTGGAGCAGCTGGCGGTGCGCATCGATCGGAGCTTCGAGGCGGACGGAGAGATTTCGGACCGGGCGAGTCCGGAGCTGCGCGAGGCGAGGGACCGGGTGCGCGGACTTCACCGGCGCATCAAGGGCCGGCTGGAGGAGCTGCTCCACGACGAGAACTTCCTGCCGAAGCTACGGGAAAACTACTACACCATCCGCAATGGCCGGTACGTGGTGCCCGTGGTGTCCAACTACCGGGGCGAGGTGCCGGGCATCGTCCACAACGCGAGCCAGACGGGGCAGACGCTGTTCGTGGAGCCCGAGGGCCTGGTGGGCATGGGCAACGACCTGGCCATCGCCCAGTCGGTGGTGACGGAGGAGGAGCGGCGGATCCTCCAGGAGCTGACGAACCAGCTCGGGCGCGAGGCGGCGAAGGTGCTCGAGGGCATCGCCGCGGTGGCGGAGCTGGACGAGGCGGAGGCGGCGGCGGTGCTGGCGGGCGACCTGAGGGCCTACGCCCCCGAGTTCATCGGGGTGGAGGGCCTGTCGCTGGTGCGGCTGCGGCACCCGCGGCTGGTGCTGAGGGACACCGAGGTGGTGCCCAACGACGTGGAGATGAAGGGCGAGGCGCGGGCGCTGGTGGTGTCCGGTCCGAACGCGGGCGGCAAGACGGTGACGCTGACGGCGGTGGGCCTGTGCGCGCTGATGTTGCGAGCGGGCCTGCCCATTCCGGCGGGCGAGGGCTCGCGGATGCCGCTGTACCGCTCGGTGCACTCCACGGTGGGTGACGCGCAGGACCTGTCGCAGGGCCTGTCCACGTTCAGCGCGCACGTGGTGATGCTGCGGGACATCTCCCTGTCGGTGGGGAAGAACTCGCTGGTGCTCATCGACGAGATCGCCGCGGACACGGATCCCCGCGAGGGCGCGGCCATCGCCATCGCGGTGCTGGAGGAGCTGCTCACCAAGGGCGCGGTGGTGCTGGTGACCACGCACCTGGAGGAGCTGAAGGCGCTGGCGCACCTGGATCCGCGGTTCCTGAACGCGCGGGTGGGCTTCGATGCGAAGAAGATGGCGCCCACGTACAAGCTGCAGCTGGGCGCGGCGGGTGCGTCGTCGGCCATCGAGGTGGCGTCGCGGATGGGGCTGCCGGAGCACATCTGCACGCGAGCGCGGGACCTGGCGATGAACGCGGGTGGCGCGCTGGCGAAGGCGCTGGCGGCGGCGGAGGAGGACCGGCGCAAGCTTCAGGACGAGCTGGAGCGGGCGAAGGCGGAGGCGGAGGAGGCCGAGCGGCTGCGCAAGACGCTGGAGGAGCAGAAGCAGCAGTTCGAGCGCGAGCGCAAGGCGCGGCTGATGCGCTTCAACGAGGAGGTGGCGGCGGCGAGCGAGCAGGCGGCGTCGGAGGTGCAGGAGCTGCTGAAGACGCTGAGGGCGCAGGCGAACGAGAAGGCGGCGTCGGAGGCGCGTTCGCAGCTGTTGCAGCGGATGGAGGAGGCGAACCAGCGGGCGAAGGCGGCACGCGCGGAGCTGTTCCAGGTGGAGGCGCCAGCGCCCGCGGAGCTGCGAGTGGGGGCGTGGGTGCGGCACTCGGGATTGAACAAGGACGTGGAGATCCTGGAGCTGCACGGGGATCAGGCGCTGGTGGCGGCGGGCATCATGAAGATGCGCGTGCCGGTGTCGGAGCTGTCGGGGACGAGGACGGCGAAGCCGAAGGAGACGAAGTTCCCGGAGCGCAACAAGCAGGCGCAGCAGATCCAACGCGCGAAGGCGGCGGCACCGGAGGCGGTGGAGGCGACGAACTACCGCTGCGACGTGCGAGGCATGAGGGCCGAGGAGGCGCTGACGGAGCTGGAGTCCTTCCTGGACCGGGGCATGAGGAGCGGCGAGGAGTCGGCGCTGATCATCCACGGGCACGGGACGGGAGCGCTGCGGCAGGCCATCCGCGACTACCTGGCGGCCTCGCCATACATCCGGATGTTCCGCCCGGGAGAGAACCACGAGGGCGGAGACGGCGTGACGGTCGTGGCGCTGCGCGCCTGAGCCACACCGGCGCACGAGCCTGAAGCAACAACGAGGCTGGAGGCCCCCTCTCCCAGTGGGAGAGGGGACATCCACGGAGCCTCGAGACTGCGTCCCCTAGCGCTTCTTCGCCTTCCGAGCGGGAGCGGTCTTCTTCGCCTTGGCGGTCGAAGCACGGGACTTCGGAGCCGAGGCACGCTTGGCGGCCGAGGCCCGCGTCGTCTTCTTCGCGGTGGGAGCCTTCTTGGCGGCCGCGACCCGAGCCGTCTTCTTCGTGGCACGAGCCGGCTTCTTCGCGGCGGCCTTCTTCGCGACGGGAGCCGTCTTCTTCGCACCCGTCCCCCGCGCGGCGGCCTTCTTCGCGGCGGCGCGAGGCGCAGCCTTCTTCCGAGCCCCGGCGGCGGCCCGCTTCTTCGCACGAGCCGGCTTCTCCTCGACCGCGGCGGCGGCCTTCCTGCGCCGCTTGGGAGGCACGGCCTGAACCGCCTCCCCGGTCGCCTCGCCCCCTTCGCGCGCGTCCAGCGCGGCCAGGGCGCGGATGCGATCGAAGCCCGCGGGCGCCGTCGGAATGATCCGCTCGACGATCTCGACGGACTCGGTCTGGCGCTCCACGGTGGGCGGAGCCACTTCCGCTGTCGCCACCTGCTCGGCCGGAGCCTGCTCCACGGCAGCGGCCTCGGCGGCCCGCAGCGCCTCGGCCTCGGCCATCGAGAGCCCGTGCTCTCCAACGACCCGCTCGGGACGACCCCAGCGCTCCCTCCGCTCCTTCTCCCTCGCGGCACGGGCGGCCTGCTTCCTCTCCTCGCGGGCCAGGTGCTTCTGCACCTTCTGCTCCTGGCGCTCCACGGCCTCGAGGGCCTTCACGGCCCTGCCTGCGACCTCCAGGGCCTCGAACTCGATGCGCCGCAGGGCCAGGTTCACGTTGACGAGCCGCACCCGGGCCTTCTGTCCGACGCGGACGCGGAAGCCGCCCGGCAGCGTGAGGGCGTGCAGGGTCTTGTCGAAGCGGGCCCCGAACCCGAGCGAGTCCGCGCGGACGAGCCCCTCGACGTGCACGTCGTCGAGCTCCACGAAGAAGCCGAACTCGACGATGCCGGCCACGGTGGCGGCGAACTCCTCGCCGAGGCGGTCCTTCATCATCAGGGCGGCGTAGTAGGAGACGACCTCGCGCTCCACCTGCATGGCGGCGCGCTCGCGCTCGGAGCTCTGGGAGGCCATGTCCTCCAGCAGCTGCTCCTCGCGCTCGAGCTGGGCGGGCGAGCGTTCCTGACCGCCACGGGACCAGTGCGCCTTCAGGAGCCGGTGGACGAGCAGGTCCGGGTAGCGGCGGATGGGCGAGGTGAAGTGGAGGTAGTACTCGGCGGCCAGTCCATAGTGGCCGATGTCCGAGGCCGTGTAGACGGCCTGCATCATCGAGCGCAGCAGGAGCTGGTTGAGGGCGCGCTCCTCGGGGTGGCCCTGGAGCTGGGCCATGAAGGCATTGAGTTCCTTCGAGGAGAGCTCCTCGGCCTGGAGGCGGAAGCCATAGGCCTGGGCGAGCTGGGCGAAGACGGCCAGCTTCTCCTCGTCGGGCTCACCGTGGTAGCGGTAGACGCTGGGCAGGCCCTGGTCGGCGAAGAACTTCGCCACCGCCTCGTTGGCGGCGAGCATGCACTCCTCGATGAGCCGGTGGCTGTCCTTGCGCTCGCGGCGCTCCATGCGAGCGGGCAGGCCGTCCTCGCCCATCACCACCTTGTGCTCGGGCAGGTTGAAGTCGATGGCGCCGCGCTCCTTGCGCATCCGCATCAGCACGCGGGCCAGCTCCATGAGCCGCTCGAAGTGGGGCTTGAAGGCGTTGCGATGGGGGACGTCCTTGCCGTCGAGCACGTCCTGCACCTCGTTGTAGGTGCAGCGGGCGTGGCTGCGCATGACGCCCGGGTACAGCTCGCTGGACACGAGCCGCCCGCTCCTGTCGAGCACCATGTCGGCGACCATGCACAGCCGGTCCTCCTCGGGGCGCAGCGAGCAGATGCCGTTGCTGAGCCGCTCGGGGAGCATGGGCAGCACGCGGTCCGGCAGATACACGGAGGTGGCGCGGCGCAGGGCCTCGGCGTCGAGCGCGGTGCCCTCTCGCACGTAGTGCGTCACGTCGGCGATGGCCACCACGAGCCGCCACCCCTGCGGGTGGGGCTCGGCGTAGACGGCGTCGTCGAAGTCGCGGGCGTCCTCGCCGTCGATGGTGACGAGCGCCATCTGCCGCAGATCCCGCCGCTCCTCGCCGCGAGCCTCCTCCTCGGTGACCACCGGACGGATGCGGTCGGCCTCGTCCATGACCTCGGGAGGGAACTCGTCGGAGAAGCCCTGCGAGTAGGCGATGGAGAGCACCTCGGTGCTCGGGTCCCCGGGCTTGCCGAGCGAGCCGGCCACCTCGCCGAAGAGGCCCTCGCCGGGCTCCAGCAGCTCCGCGCCGATGCCCAGGCGCACCTTCACCACGTCCCCGTCTCGCGCCATCTGGGTGGGCGGGACGCGGATGTTGCCCTGGATCTGCAGGTTCTTGTCGTAGGGGATCACCAGCGCATGGCGCCGGCCTCGATCCACGTAGGTGCCGACGGCGAGCTGCCGGGTGCGGCCGACCACCTGGAGGAGACGGCCCTCCATGCGTCCGGGGCGGCCCCAGGCCTCCACGATCACACGATCATTGTCGAGGGCCCGCGCGGCCTCCTGAGGCGGAAGGAAGATGTTGTCGCCCTGACCCGAGCTGGGGTGGACGAAGCCGTAGCCGTCGCGGTGCACGTGGAGGATCCCCTCCACGGTGGAGGTCTCCAGACCCTCTCCCCCGCCGCGTCCACCACGGCCTCGCGGCTCGAAACGCTCCTCGCGGAAGGCGCGTCCTCCGCCTCCACGACCGGGGCGGCGATCCTGCTCGAAACGACCGCGGGTGTCGGGCCGGCGCTCGTCCCGCGCGAAGCGTCCGCGGGGCTCGGGGCGACCCGCCTGCTTCCGGGTGTCGAAACGGCTACCCGAGGGCCGCTCCTGTCGGGCGAAACGATTCCGGGGCTCGGCGCCGAGCTCCTCGAGGCGACCGCGCGGGCCGCGGGGCTCCATTCGGCCTTCGCGCACGAAACGGCCCCGAGGCTCGGGCCGGTCCCCCCGCGAGAAACGTCCCTGGGGGGCGAAGCGTGCATCACGAGCATCGGGCGCGGGCCGGGCCTCCTCCCGAGGACCACCCGCCCGGCGCTCGTCGAATTTTCCCCCCCGCTCGCGGTCGCGCCCCCCACCGGGAGCCTGCTCCCCACCGTTTCCATTGCCCTCATGGGAGGCTGGCCGCCTGCCCTGCAGGCTGAAGCGCTTGCCCTCCCTGATGAGCTCGCCTCGCCGGACCATTTCCCGGAGCGTGCGCTTGAGCTGCGTCTGCTGACCGGGGTGCAGGTGGGTAAGCCGGAGCAGTTCCTTGACGCCGAGCGGGTGCTTGGACTCCGCCAGATGTCGCCTCACGTCTTGATGAAGGTCGGTCACGAGAGTTCCCAAAGCAGGGAGCCCGACGGGCCCTGAAAAAAATAAGCCCGGCAGGTCCCACAGGGGACCCCCGGGCGGAAGAACGACGATGTCGCGAGGTCTCGGCTCGTCAGAAAGGCCCTCAGGGCTTGACGGTCACGTTGAGCTTGAACGAGCGCTCCACCTGACCGGGGTTGAACGCCTTGGCGAGGAAGAACTCCACCTCGGAGGACCCGGGGTTGCGCGGGGTGAAGAAGAACTCGCGGGTGGCGGGGCCCCCATCGGAGCTCGGCTCGAAGTTGGCTTCCCGCAGACCCACGCGCTTGGCCGCCGTGGGCTCGATGGCCCAGGTGAAGCCCGGCTGCTCCTGCAGGCGCACGGTGAAGGCGTGGTTGAGTCGCACCTCGATGCTGCCGGGCTGCTCGCCCTCCACCTGCACGGTCTCCAGACCCTCGCGGGAGATGGGCCGGAGCTCGGAGGGACGCGGCTCCACGTTCTCCACGTCGATGCGGCCACCCCAGCCGGAGGACTTGTCCACCACGCCCGTGACGGAGAGCGTCTGGCCCAGGAACTTGCGCAGTCCCTTGGCGCCCTTGCCCTCGAGGATGAAGGACACCTGCTGCCGGGTGCCGCCATTGGACACCACCAGCACGAACTCCTCGCCCGTCATCTCCAGGTTGCCACGCAGCGCGGCGAAGCCCTTCATCCCCGCGCCCATGCCGGCCGAGATGACCTGCGACACCTCTCCAGGGGAGAGGTAGCGCAACCGGGGCTCCGCCTCCGCGGGCTCCGGCTCGGGCGCTTCGGCCTCCGGCTTCTTGGCGGAGAACTTCCGCACGTCCACCGTGCCGCCGTAGTTGGTGGTCTTCTTGATGAGACCGCTGACGGACACCTTGTGATCCAGGTACGCCGGCAGCACCTCCTGATCCGGCCCCTGGAGGATGAAGTTCAGCTCGCGCTTGTCGCGGCCCACCACCACCAGACAGGGCAGACCGTCGAGCACGGTCAGACGACCCTTGAGGCTGCCCTCGCCCACCACGCCACGACCCGCACCGGCGGTGAGCAGTTGCTCCATGTCGCGCTTGTTGAGGGGCTCGGCCAGGGGGGGCAGCTTCGTGGCGCGGGGCCTCGGCTTCTCGGCCTGGGGCGGCATCACGATCTCCGCCCGGGCGGCGGCCTCCCTGCCCTTGGCGGAGCTCTCCTTCCCCTTGGGGGCGGCCTCCTTGCCCTTGGCGATCTCCTTCACCTTGGTGGCCGCCTTCACGGCGACCTCCTTCACCTGGGTGGCGGCCTTCTTCACGGCGGCGGCGGGCTCGGACTTCTTCTTCACCGCGGACGCCTTCTTCTCCGCCTTCGCGCTTCCAGTCGCCTTCGTCACCAACTTCGCGGCGGCCTTCGCCACGCTCTTGGACGCGGTCTTGAGGACACCCGGTTTCGTCGACTTGACCTTCTTCGCAGCGGGAGTCGCCTTCTTGGCCCCGGACCTGGGCTTGGCCATCGACGCTGTCTCCTTGAATTCCCGTGTCATCTCAACGGGTTGGCGCATCTACCCCCGACCGGACGCGGGCCTCGGGATCACCCGAGCTTGTAACGATGATCAGCTGGAGTGTCAAACAAAGTCTTGAATTTCCTAGGAACTTTGATCCCTGAAGCAGCCTGTCGCTACACACCTGTTTCGCATTGCCCGGGCAAGGCCGATCAGCCCTGGGAGATCACCCGGAGGGAGTCCGACCCATGAAGGAAGATGCCGCGCTGCTGCCCGTAGAGGAGGCACGAGCCCGTACACTCGCCCTGGTCCAACCGTTACCCCCCGAGTGGGTCCGGCTGGACGAGGCCCTCGGGAGGGCCCTGGCGCGGGACGTGCGCGCGCAACGGACCCTGCCGCCCTGGGACAACTCGGCCATGGACGGCTTCGCGGTGCGCAGCGCCGACCTGACGGGTCCCCTGCCCGTCCGCCTGAAGGTGAAGGAGACGATCTACGCCGGCCAGACGCCCCGGGAGGAGGTCCAGCCGGGAACCTGCGCGCGGATCATGACCGGGGCCCCACTGCCGGCGGGGGCGGACGCGGTAGTGATGCGCGAGCGGACCCGGCTGGCCCCCGAGGCGGACACGGTGGAGATCCTCGAGGCGGTGGGGCCGGGCCACTTCGTGCGGCCGAGGGGCGAGGACGCGCGGGAGGGTGAGCTCCTCCTCTCCCGGGGGACGCCGCTGGGGATTCCGGAGCTGGGGCTGGTGGTGGGCCAGGGGCTGCTGACGGTCCCGGTGCCGCGCCGCCCCCGGGTGGCCATCCTCTCCACCGGCGACGAACTGTGCCGGGCGGACGCCCCCGCCGAGGGTCGGATCGTGGACGCCAACGCCCCCGCGCTGAGCCTGGCCGTCCTGCGGGCGGGCGGAGTGCCCTCGGTGCTCGGCATCGCCCGGGACACGCTGGAGGACGTGTACCAGCACCTCGCGGCGGCCGAGGGGTATGACCTGGTGCTGACGAGCGCCGGGATGTCCGTGGGCGAACACGACTTCGTCCGCGAGGCCCTGGAGAAGCTGGGCGTGGAGCGGGACTTCTGGCGCGTGGCCATCAAGCCGGGCAAGCCGCTCGCCGTGGGCCGCAAGGGGGCCGCCGTCTACATCGGACTGCCGGGCAACCCCACCTCCTCGCTCGTCACCTTCGAGCTCTTCGTCCGCCCCGCCCTGCGCCGCATGCTGGGGCACGAGGACGTGGAGCCACCGCGGGTCTCCGGCAGGCTCGAGGGCGAGTTGCGCAAGCCCGAGGGGCTGGCCCACTTCGTCCGGGTGACGGCCGCCTGGCGGGACGGGGAGCTCTGGGCCCGGCCCCTGTCCACCCAGACGTCGGGCGCCCTGCGCTCGGCGGCCTCGGCGACCCACCTGCTCCACTTTCCACGCTCATCCAGTAGGCTGGCTACTGGTGACAAGGTGGAATTGCTTCCTCTCTCCTGGGGAGCTTGAAGAACGAACCATCACGGTTCGCATCCATCTTGTGCCCCCGGATGTTGTGCGGGAGAAGGGTTCATTTATGTCCGATACGCGTACACCTCAGGTTCTTCCAGCCCGCAAGAGCGCGTCCCTCCTGGAGAAGTTCTCCGAGGCGGATGTCCCCACGGAGCGTGGCGTGCTGCGCACGGTCGTCTTCCGCGAGAAGCGCAACGGGCGGGAGCACGTGGCGCTCGTGGTGGGGAACGTGCAGGGATTGGAGGGTGTGCCTGTCCGGGTGCACTCCGAGTGCTTGACCAGCGAGGTGTTCGGCAGCCTGAAGTGCGACTGCCGGGAGCAGCTGGACCGGGCGCTGGACTTCGTCACCCAGAACGGGTGCGGCGTGGTGCTCTACCTCCGCCAGGAGGGCCGGGGCATCGGCCTGGGAAACAAGATCAAGGCCTACGCGCTGCAAGCCGAGGGCCTGGACACGTATGATGCGAACCGGAAGCTGGGCTTTCCGGATGATCTGCGCAGCTACGACGTCGCCGCCGAGATGCTGCGCATGCTCGGAGTGCGCTCGGTGGACCTGATCACCAACAATCCACTGAAAATTGCAGGCCTGGTGGAAGAAGGAATTCCGGTCCGTCGACGCATTCCCTCGCGTACGGAGCACAATCCGCATAACGTCGACTACCTGAGGACGAAGCGCGAGCGGACGGGGCACCTGATTGAGCTCTTCGCCGAGGACGACGACACGGAAGCGAAGGTTGGCTGAGGACGAACAGGGGAGGACGACCGCCGAGGCGCGCGTCCCCTTCCATGTCCGTTTCTGGGGAGTGCGCGGCTCGATCCCGGCACCGGGTCCGAAGACGCAGCGCTACGGGGGCAATACGCCCTGCGTCGAGATTCGATGCGGGGACGAGTTGTTCATCTTCGACCTGGGGACGGGGGTTCGCGTGCTGGGGGAGGAGTTGCTCGCGGCGGGTGGACCCACGCGCGCGTCGATCTTCCTCTCGCACTACCACTACGATCATCTGCAGGGGCTGCCGTTCTTCACGCCCATCTTCATCCCGAGGTTCACCTTCACGGTGTACGGGGCGCCTCGGGACGGGAGATCGGTGAAGGAGGTGCTGTCCGGGCAGATGGTGCATCCCTACTTCCCGGTGACGGCCGAGGAGACCTTCAAGGCCCAGCTGACGTACAAGGACCTTGGCTCGGGACAGCAGCTGGAGCTGGGCCCGGCGAGGATCCACACGCTGGACCTGAACCATCCCGGAGGCAATCTGGGCTACCGGGTGGAGTGCGGCGGTAGGACGGTGGTGTACGCCACGGACGTGGAGCACGGCTGCGAGAAGGACGAGGAGTTGGTGGAGTTCGCGCGAGACGCGGACGTGCTCATCATCGACGCGATGTACACGGAAGATGAGTACCGGGGCCGCAAGGGCGCCGCGAAGATTGGCTGGGGCCACTCGACGTGGGAGTCGGCGGTGGAGACGGCCAACAAGTCGAAGGTGAAGAAGCTGGTGCTCTTCCACCACGAGCCCAAGCGGGACGACGATGCGATGGATCGCTTCGTCGAGGAGGTGCGCAAGCACCGTCCGGAAACGATCGCCGCCGTGGAGTCGGAGATCCTGAAGCTCTGAGCAAAACCCCCTCTCCCACTGGGAGAGGGCCGGGGTGAGGGTCTACCCCGGCAGGCTCAGGAGCTCACCCCGCGAGCACCCGGCTCGCCCGCCGCACGCCCTCGCGAAGCCCGCGGAACGGAAGCCGTGCGAGCGCGGTGGGGACATCCACCCACTCGAAGGCATCGTGCTCGTCACCGAGATGGACCTCGAAGCCGCCGGTGCACCGGGCGGCGAAACCGTTCTCCTCGACGAGCCGGGGAGGCACCACGGCGCCGACGGCGAAGGCATGGCGGTACTCCAGGTCGACCACCTCGGTGCGCAGTCCGGTCTCCTCGAACAACTCGCGGGCGGCGGCGTCGCGCGGCATCTCGCCGGGCTCCAGACGGCCGGTGACGATCTGCCAGAACCCCCCGCGCTCGGGGCGCCGGCGCAACAACAACACGCGGGCCTCGGGCCCCCTGCCCCGCATCAACGTGACGCTCACGGTGCGCGTGAGGGGCGCGGGCTCGACACGCTGGAGCTCGAAGACGTCGGCGAAGTGCCGGGCCAGCTTCTCCTCCACCTCAGCCATGGGCACGAGCCGGCCGAGCTCCTTCTGCAACGAGGTAACACCCGCCTCGCGGATGCCGCAGGGGACGATGAGGTTGAAGTGGGGCAACTGCGTGTTGACGTTGAGCGCCAGGCCGTGACTGGTGAGCCAGCGCGAGAGGTGGACGCCGATGGCGGCGATCTTCCGGGCGTCGGGTGAACCTTCCTGGCCGATCCACACCCCGGGCCACTTGGGGATGGTGCCGGAGGTGATGGCGTACTCGGCGAGGGTGCGGATGACGCACTGCTCGACGTCGCGCACGTAGCGGCGCACGTCGTGGCGGTGCTCGGGCAGGAGGAAGATGGGGTAGGCCACGAGCTGCCCGGGCCCGTGGTAGGTGACATCGCCACCGCGATCGGTCTCGAAGACCTCGACGCCCTCTTCCGAGAGGCGCGCGTCGCTGGCGACGATGTTGGCGCGTTTGGCGGCACGGCCCAGGGTGAGCACGGGCGGGTGCTCGAGCAGCAGCAGGACATCTCCGCAGAGGCCCTGGCGCCGGGTCTCGCCGAAGAGCTTCATGAGCTGGAGACCGTCCTCGTATTCGACCCGGCCGAGCCGGTACACCGTCAGCGTGTTCACGACGTTCCCTTCCGTCGACCCCGGCGGGCCGGCCTGGCCTTCCCCTTCACCTTCTTCTTCACCTCCAGACGCCAGGTGCCAGGGGGCACGCGGGCCAGGAGGGCCTGCAACTCATGCCCGGAGCGCGGCGAGCGGGCGGCTTCGGTGGCGAGGGCGGTGAGCGCCTCGTCGGAGAGGCGGCAGTCCTCGCGCGAGGCGAGCCGACGCCGGGCGATCTCGACCAGGTCCTCGACGCCGGGCTGCTCGAGCGGAACGAGGAGCTGCACCTGCTCCAACAGGACCACGGGCAGCGCACCACCCACGGCCTCGGAGAGCGCGGCGGTGGTGGGCACGGGCAGGCGGCCGGAGTCCGACAGGAGCACGGGACCCGAGACCGCTGACCCGCCCCGGGTGGTCATCAGGACGGTGCGCTCGGGATGACGGGCCAGGAAGGCGCCCAGCGCGGACTGCTCGGAAGGCGGGAGCCGGTCCACGTCCTCCACGAGGAGCACGGCGTCCGCCGGAGCGCGCTCCAGGGAGTCGGGACCGACGAGCACGCCCCTCCCCTGCTCCACGAGCTCCCGCATCCAGGTGCTCTTCCCGGAGCCCTCGGGCCCGAGCAGCAACACGCGGCGCACACCCGCCTCCAGGCCGCGCTCGAGACTCTCGCGAGCCGCCGCCTGCCCCACCAGCGCGAACGAGACGGGCGACCGGGAGACGGGGGTCCGACGAGCGGCGGGTGCCACGGGGGCCACGCCGCCGAGCAACGCACCCGACTCGCCGATGCAGGACGAGCAGATGAACGCGCCCGCGGGACCGGCGACGAGCGCCCCCACCTCGGAGCGGGGTCGGCAGCAGAAGGAGCACCAGGCATCCAGAGAAGGATCGGCCCGGGTCGGTCCCCGTTCGATGAAGGGCTCTTCCTTCCTCACCTCCACGGGAGCATCGGTCCGCGCCACCTGCCCGCTCGGGACGTCCATGCTGAGCACGGCGGCACGCACGACCTCCACGGCCGTGGCCACGGGATGGGTCCGGCGATCCACCGCCAGCTCGGCCTCGCGCAGGGCCTCATGAAGCGAGGAGGAGGTGTCCTCCTCGAGGACCCACACTCCGGGCTCGGGCTCCTCGTCGGGCTCGGGCTCGGGAGCCACCGGAGGCGAAACGGCCCGTGCCTCCGCCTCCACCTGGCGGATCTCCTCTTCCAGCTCCTTGCGGGAGGGATCCAACCGGAGGGCGTAGCGCAGGAGCTGCTCGGCACGGGGCATGTTGCCCGAGCGCCGGCAGAGATCAGCGGCGAGCCTCAGCAACTCGATGGCCCGGGGCTTGTCACCTCCGAGCTCCGCGGCCTGGGCGGCGCGGATGACGTCGCGAACGTTCTCGGCCATGGGGAAGCATAACCTCCTCGAAGGCCGGGAGCGCGGTGCGCGAGCGCTCCCGGCGAGGCACGCGCCCCCGGCAGGCGGCCCGGCCGTCAGGCCATGGCCAGGAACAGCATGTCCGGATGCTCCAGGAACTTGATGACCTCGTATACGAAGTCAGCGGCCACCTGGCCATCGATGACGCGGTGATCGGCGGAGATGGAGACGTTCATCATCTCGCGCACGACGACCTGGTCGTTCTTGTCCACCACGGGACGCTTGCGCATGCGGTGGATGCCCATGATGGCCACCTCGGGGTGGTTGATGATGGGCGTGGCGAAGATGCCACCCGTCTGCCCGAGCGAGGTGATGGTGAACGAGCCGCCGGTGAGCTCCTCCATCTTCAGCTTGCGATCCCTCGCCGCGGTGCTGAGGCGGACGATCTCCTCGGCCAGCTCGCGCAGGGAGAGCCGATCCGCGTTCTTGATGACGGGAACGGTGAGCCCCTCGGGGGTGGCCACGGCGATGCCGATGTTGAACTCGCCGCGCACGACGAGCTCCTGGGCGGCCTCGTCCATGTTGGCGTTGAGGTGCGGGTACTTCTTCATCGCCGCGATCACGGCCTTCACGATGAAGGGCAGGAAGGACAGCTTCGTCTTCTCGCCAGCGGCGACCAGGGTCTCGTTGAGGCGCTTGCGCAGCGCGACGAGCTCGGTGCAGTCCACCTCCTCGACGAAGCCGAAGTGGGGCGCGGTGAACTTCGAGCGCACCATCTTCTCGGCGATCTTCTTGCGCAGGCCGCGCAGGGGGATGCGCTCGTCACCCCGGCCCGGGCTCACCGAGGGCGCGGCCGGACGGGCCTGGGCGGGAGCGGCGGGAGCCACCTCGTTGCGCGCGGAGCGGCCACCCTCGAGGGCCGCCACCACGTCCGCCTTCATCACGCGGCCCTGGGGGCCGGAGCCGGCGATCTCCGCGAGGTTCAGCCCATGCTCGGCCGCCATGCGGCGCGTGAGCGGCGTGGCCAGCACCTTGGAGGCGGCGGAAGCGGCCTGAGCTCCATTGCCCTGAGCCTGAGCGGCGGCAACGGGCTGGGCGGAGGCAGCGGCGGCGGCCGGCGCACCGTGGGCGGCGGGAGCCCCATGACCCGAGGCCTGGGCCGGCGCGGCGCCCTCGATCTCCAACGTGACGAGGAGCTGATGGACCTTGGCCATGTCGCCTTCATTGCCGTGCGTCTGCACGACACGGCCGGCCTTGGGGCTCGGAACGGTCACCGTGGCCTTGTCCGTCATCACCTCGGCGAGCGTCTGGTCCTCCTTGACGACATCACCGGCCTTCACGTGCCACTTGACCAGCTCGCCCTCCTGCACGCCTTCGCCAAGATCGGGCAGCTTGAACTCGAAGATCGCCATTCGCGGGGGTCCGTTTCGGGGTATGGGGTTGAGAAGGCGTCAGGTGTTGCTGGCGAGCCCCAGGCGCTCGCGCTCCATGAGGCCCTTCATGAAGAACTCGGCGGCGCGGTAGCTGGAGCGCACGAGCGGCCCGGAGGCGACGTAGAGGAAGCCGTAGGACTCGGCGAGCTTCTTGTAGTCCTCGAACTGCTGGGGCGTGACGAAGCGCTCCACCCTCAGGTGGTACTGGGAGGGCTGGAGGTACTGGCCGAGCGTGAGCACGTCCACGCCCACGGCGCGCAGATCCTTGAAGGTCTGCTCCAGCTCGGCGTCCGTCTCGCCCAGGCCAACCATGACGGAGCTCTTGGTGTAGAGCCGCTCCGGCCGCTGCTTGAGGTACTCGAGCACCTTCAGGGACTGCTTGTAGCTGGCGCGGCGATCACGCACGGTCGGGGTGAGGCGCTCCACCGTCTCCACGTTGTGGGCCACCACGTGCGGGCGGGCCTCGGCCACGGTGGCCAGGTCACGCTCCACGCCCTTGAAGTCGGGGATGAGCACCTCGACGATCGTCTTGGGCGAGTGCTGGCGCAGCTCGCGAATCGCCGAGGCGAAGTGGCTGGCGCCGCCGTCCGGACGGTCATCGCGGTTGACGGACGTCACCACGATGTACTCCAGGTCCATCTCCTTGACGGCCTGGGCCAGGTGGATGGGCTCCATCGGATCCAACGGAGGAGGCGCGCCCACCTTCACGTGGCAGAAGCGGCACGCGCGGGTGCACACCTCGCCCATGAGCATGACCGTGGCGGTCCCCCCGCCCCAGCACTCGGCGATGTTGGGGCAGCGGGCCTCCTCGCACACCGTGGACAGCTTCGTGCGGCGCACGATGGACTTCACCCGTTCGTACCCTTCCCCGTGGGGGAGGCGTACCTTCAGCCACTCGGGCTTCCGGGTGGTCTCGGTTACCTGCGGCAGGGGGAAACGGTCAGGAGTTGCCATGGGTCGCGGGCCTTCTACGGTTGGGGCGAAAGCAGGGTCAAGCGGGAAGCCTTGACGCCGGGCGTCAACCTTCCCAGGGTTGCAGACTCTTCACTCCTTGTTAACGACTCCACCAGGAACGGGCAGCGGATGCCTGGACGGAGAGGCCCGTTCCCTTCCCGAGGGCCGTAAGCCCAGCTTGCTCGAAGGATGAGCGGACCATGACCCGGGCTTCCGCCTCCCCGGGTGGGCCCGAGTGCTCATTCTAGGGACATGCGGGCCATCCACCTGGGGACGAGCGGCTACGTCTACAAGCACTGGAAGGGTTTCTTCTACCCATCCGAGCTGCCGGCCAGCCGATGGCTCCCCTACTACGCCCGCGTCTTCGCCACGGTGGAGCTGAACGCCCCCTTCTACCGGCTGCCCACGGCGGACGCGGTGGACGGCTGGAGGGAGCAGACGCCAGCGGGTTTCCTGTTCGCGTGCAAGGGCAGCCGCTACCTCACGCACATGAAGCGCCTCACGGACGTGGGCGAGGGCCTGGAGCGCTTCTTCGGCGTCATCCTCCGCCTGCGCCCCAAGCTGGGCCCGGTGCTGTGGCAACTGCCGCCGCACATGAAGAAGCCGGACCCGGCGAGGCTGGACCGCTTCCTCTCCGCCCTGCCCCGTGACGTGCGATACGTCTTCGAGTTCCGCGACGCGGCCTGGTACCACGAGGAGGTGCTGGAGGTGCTGGACCGGTGGGACGCGGCGGTGTGCGAGCACGACCTCGTGCCGGTGCCCCCTCCCCGCCTCACGGGAGGCTTCCGCTACGTGCGCTTCCACGGAGCGGGCTCACGCTACGCCGGGCGCTATGGCCGCGAGGCGATGTGGCCGGTGGCGGTCGACCTGGACCGGTGGAGACGCAAGGGGCGCACGGCCTGGGTCTACTTCAATAACGATCTGCACGGGCACGCGCTGCTGGACGCGTTCGACCTGGCGGAGCTGCTGGGCCACGTGCGCGTGCATCCACCCGCGGACATGCGAAGGCCGCCCGAGACGGAGGAGTCCCGGACGGCCTGAGTGCTACCTGGGTGCTACGAAGGAACCCGGCTCAGATGTGGATCGGGTGACCCAGGGTGGCCTCGGCGCCCTCCTTGACGATCTCGGAGAGCGTCGGGTGCGCGTGCATCGTGTGCGCGAGCTCCTCGGTGGTGATCTCCAGGCGCATGGCGACGCACGCCTCGGCGAGCAGCTCGGTGGCGTGCGGGCCCACGAGGTGCACGCCGAGCACCTCGTCATACTTCTTGTCGGAGACGACCTTGATCATTCCGAAGGCCTCGTTGGAGATGGAGGCCTTGGTCACGGCGGAGAACGGGAAGATGGCGGCCTTCACGTCGTAGCCGCGCTCCTTGGCCTTCTTCTCCGTGAGGCCCACCGACGCCACCTCGGGGTAGCAGTAGGTGGCCGACGGCGTGAGATCGTAGTTGATGGGCGCGGGATTCTTCCCGGCGATGTGCTCGACGGCGAGCACACACTCGGCGCTGGCCACGTGGGCGAGCATCGGCGTGGGGATCACGTCGCCGATCGCGTACACGTTCGGCTCGGTGGTGCGCATCATGGTGTCCGTCTTGATGAAGCCACGGTCCGTCTTGATGGACGTGAGCTGCAGACCGATGTCCTCGGAGACCGGGGCGCGGCCCACGGCGGACAGGACGAGCTCCGCCTCGATGGAGCGGGTCTCGCCGCCCACCGTCATGGTCAGCTTCACGCCGGTGGCGGTGTTCTCCACCTTCTCCACCTTGGCGCCCAGGTGCAGATCGATCTTCCGCTTCTTGAAGTGCTTCTCCAGCTCCTTCGAGCAGTCCACGTCCTCGATGGGGAGCAGGTTGGGCATGTACTCCACGATGGAGACCTGACTGCCCATGTGGTTGAAGACCGAGGCGAACTCGCAGCCCACCGCGCCCGCGCCGATGACGATCAGGCTCTTGGGGATGCGGTCGATGGTCAGGATGGAGTCGCTGTTGAGGATGCGCTTGTGGTCCACCGGGACGTTGGGCAGGGACTTGGGCACCGAGCCGGTGGCGATGATGATGTTCTTGGCCTCCAGCGCCTGCTTGCCACCGCCCTCGAGGTCGACCTCGACCTTGCCCTTGCCGGCGATGCGGCCGTGACCCTTGATGACGGTCACCTTGTTCTTCTTCATCAGGTAGTCGATGCCGTTGGCACCCTTGGTGACCACCTTCTGCTTGTGCTCCTGGACCTTGGCCCAGTTCACCACCGGGGCCGGCACCTCGATACCGAAGTCCGCGGCCTCACGGATGTGGTGCAGCAGCGCCGCCGACCACAGGAGGGACTTGGTGGGGATGCAGCCGCGATGGAGGCAGGTGCCGCCCAGGCGCTTGTCCTTCTCGATGATGGCCGTCTTCAGGCCCAGCTGCGCGGCCCGGATCGCGCCGACATACCCGCCGGGGCCCGAACCGATGATCACCACGTCGAAATTCTCAGCCAAGAACGCCTCCGGAGTGGATGTACCCGAGCGGCGCTGATAACCACCCCTCCCGGCCGGAATCAAGGAGTTTGCACCTTGCGACGTTTCCCGCTCCGAACCCTGCTGCTGATGACGCTGGCCCTGGTGGCCTTCGTCCGCCTGTACATCATCACCCACCGGCAGGCCGGGCGCCCCGCCCCCTCGAACCCCGTGGTCATCGACACGACCCCCAGGAGCCCGGAGGCCGGCTCCCCCGCGACTCCCCAGGCCTGCCGGACCCTGGACCGGACCCTGGAAGGCGCCGTGCGAGCCCCCGAGGATGCCTCGGCCCTCGCCAGGGCCCGGGAGCAGCTCGACGCCTGCCCCGAGCCCCCCGCGCGCGCCTGTGAGCTGGGCGCCGCCCTGGAGGCCCGCGCTCCGCTCGACGCTGGGACATCGCCTCTTCGCGAGCTGCTGGATGCGCTGTGTCAACGCTGCCCGGCCGGAACCAATCCCTGTGCGAGTCACGTCACACGCGCGGTGATGGGATTGAGCGCCGGGCGCCCGGCCGGCCTCGCGGACGTGCGCTGGAACCTGGAGCACGCCGGGCCGGGGACTCAAGCCGCCTGCGCGGAGATCACCCGCTCCCTGCTGGCGCCCGCGGCGCTGGCCCAGAATCCACTGAAGGCCCCGCAGAGGGAGCTGCTCGGACAGCTCGCCCCGGTGTGCGCTGGGGCGGGACAACTCCCCGCCAACGTGCTGCATGCGGCCGTGGTGCAGGGGGACGTGCCCGCGCTGGCACAGCTCGTCCAGCAGACGCCGGCCGGAACGAGCACCGTGCTGAAACCGAGCCGCACCGTGGGCCCCCAGGGCGCGGAGCAGGCCTTCGATGGACAGGAGGCCACGGGCGTGGAGCTCGCCCCGGCGACGCCCCCAACGCCTCGCTGGGAGAAGGACGGCGCGCTGAGCGCGGTGTTCGAGCCGCCCATCCAGGGGCTCTCGGCCCTGCGCGTGCGCGCCAGTGGCCCGGGCACCCTGCGCGCCGCCGTCCGCACCTCGGACGAGCTGGGGCTGAACGATCCGGACTCGAAGACGAGCTTCGTGCTCCCAGTAGCCTGCCGCTTCCGCGGCACCGGACAGTGGGAGAGCTGCACGCTGCCGACGCCGCTGCTGGACGTGGAGGCGCTCAGTGTCTTTCCCGACAAAGGCAGGCTCACGCTGAACGAAGTGGAGGTGCGTGGAACGCGGTGAGCGCAACGCGGTCAGCGGGTGGACATCCAAGCGGCCGCCATGCGAATCCACCTGCTCGCCCTGATCCTGATGGCCACTCCGGCCCTGGCCGAAAGCCCGCTGTCCGCGCTCATCGCCGAGTATGAAACGGGACCGGCGGCCATCTTCCAGAACGATGGACGCTATGGTCCGACCGGCACGGCCTACGAGGCCGAAGACCTCAACCAGAAGTCGAACCTCTACCGGTCCCAACGGATCGCTCTCGAGGCGCGGCTGGGCGAGCGCCACGGCATCATCCTGCTGTACGCGCCCTTCGACCTCACCACCCGCGCGACACTGTCCAGGGACATCGACTTCCGGGGGACGGTGTTCCCGGCGGGGACGGTGGTGGACAGCCGCTACCTCTTCGACGGGTACCGGGGCAGCTATCTCTTCCGGGTCATCAACGGCGAGCGTTTCACCTGGGACATCGGCGCGAGCGTGCAGATCCGCAACGCACTGGTGGATCTGCGCGCGGTGGATGGCTCGCGCTACGCCAGGGAGAGCGACATCGGCGTGGTGGGCGCGCTGAAGACGCGGCTGCGCTACACACTGCCCTCGCGGGTGTGGGCGGGGCTCGAGGCCGACGCGCTGTCCACCTTCGGACTGTTCGACAACACGACGGGCGGCATCTACGACGTGGCGCTGACGCTGGGCGTTCCCCTGACCTCGAAGAACGACGTGAACGCCTACGCGCGGCTGCGGCTGCTCGGTGGCGGCGCGGACGTGAAGCGTCGGGATATCTACAACTGGGGCAACTTCGGCTTCGCGGTCGTGGGCGTGCAGGCGGATCTGGTGTCGCTGCTGGATCGGAGCCTCGCGAAGCCGTGACACGAGGCCTGGCGCCAGCGAGACCGGGTAGCATGCCGGCGCTCTCATGGACACGCCCACCTCCTCGCGCACCGTCACCGGCCGCATCGACGTCCACCCTCGCGGCTTCGGCTTTCTCGTCGTGCATCCGTCCGGATCCGACGAGGTGCTCTCCGCGTTCATCCCGCCCCCCGAGCTGACTCCCTACCTCGCCGACGACATCGTCTCCGCGACGGTGACGGCCTCGGCGGACGGCCGCTGGAGCGCGAGCGGGCTGTCCCTCCTGAAGCGTCCGCGCCAGGAGGTCTACGGTGAGGTCGTGCTGCGCAAGGGCGAGGTTCACCTGCGCATCGATCGCGACGTGGCCCATGGCGAATGGCCCCTGGAGACGGCCGGCGTCGAGGTGCAACCCCATGACGCGGTGGTGGCGCGCGTCGACGACGGCAAGGTCTGGCTCCTGCGCAAGCTCGAACCGGGCGCGGACCGCTCGCTGGAGCGCATCCTCGTGCGCCACGGGCTGCACCGGGACTTCGACCCGCGGGCCCACGCCGAGGTGCAACGCATCCTCTCCGTGCCCCACGCGCTCGGGGGACGGAGGGATCTCCGCCAGATTCCCACCGTCACCGTGGACTCGGCCTCGACGCGCGTCATCGATGATGCCATCTCCGTGCTACCCGCGGGCATGGACGGGGCGCTGCGCCTGTTCGTCTCCATCGCCGATGCGGCCGAGTTCGTCACCGAGGGCTCGGTGCTCGATCGCGTGGCGCGCGAGCGGGCCACCAGCGTGTACCTCGCCGGAGCCATGCAGCCCATGCTCCCCGAGGAGCTCTCCACGAACTGGCTCAGCCTGGTGCCCGGCGAGGATCGGCTGTGCCTCACGGTGGAGCTGCGCATCGACCCGGAGGGGCGCGTCACCGCGATGGACGTCTACGAGAGCCTCATCCGCTCGTGGGCGAAGCTGAGCTACACCGAGGTGGCGGACTACCTCGACAAGGGCGAGGTGTCCGAACCGATGGCGGTGGTGCGCGAGGCGATGCCCTGGTTCCACGCGGCGGCGGCACGGCTGGCGGTGGCGAGGGCCGGACGCGGCGGCATCGAGATGGCGCGCGAGGAGGCCCGCTTCACCTTCGACGAGGAGACGGGCGAGGTCTCCGGCATCGAGGCCGTGCGACCCACGACGGCGCACACCCTGGTCGAGCGCTTCATGGTGGCCGCCAACGAGGCCATCGCGGGGTGGCTCATCGATCGCGGCGTGCCCGCCCTCTTCCGCGTCCAGGACGAGCCGGCTCCCCAGCGCGTGGCCGACCTGGCCGCCTTCGCGCACCACTCGGGCTTCGCCGCGGGCTTCGGCCGCAGACTCACCCCGCTGGCGCTCGCCGCGTTCGACCGGCAGATCGCCGGCTGCACCGCGGAGCCCGCGCTGCGCTCGGTGCTGCGGCGCTCGCTGGGCCCCTCGCGCTACACCGTGGTGGCGGCCATGCACTTCGGCCTCGCGGCACGCGCCTACCTGCACTTCACCTCGCCCATCCGCCGGTACGCGGACCTCGCTGTCCACCGCACCCTCAAGCAGTACCTGCGAGGCCGGCGCGACTTCGTGCACGAGGACCCCGCCGTCGAGCAGCTCGCGGTGCATCTCAACGAGCGCACCCGCACCTCCAGCCGCGCCGAGAAGGATCGCCACCGTGTGCTGGAGGCGCGGGTGATGGCGGCGCACGTGGGCAGGGAGCTCTCCGGACGCATCACCCGGGTGCGACCCTCCGGCCTCCTCGTCCAGCTCGACGGCATGCTGGTGGAGGGCAACCTCCCCGCGGACTCGCTGCCCGACGGGCCCTACAGTCCCGATCCACGGGAGACCTCGCTCGTGGGCGCCGCGCGCACCTTCACCATCGGCATGCCGCTGCGGGTGCGCGTGACCTCCGCCGACGAGCAACATGGCCGTGTCGAGCTCGCGCTCGCCACCAACTGTTGACCCGGAGACAACACCCCGCCCCGGCCCGTTGTTGCCCCTCGGGCCACGCCTCGCGTCCCGCTCGTCCATGTCCCTCTGTGACACGCCATGTCAGACCGTCCGGCATGGCGGTTGCTCATGCCGTGCCATCGGCTGTTCTTCCGGAGGGATGGGTTCTCACCTCGCATGCGAGCTCCCCGGGAGAAGAGGAGCTGCTCGCCTCCGGCGAGTTCGGAGAAGTCTCCTCCTGCGCCTCGACCTTCAACGTCCCCCACACCTACGGCTCGGCCGCCCTCCGGGGTGGCAACGCGCTCATCGCCCCCTCGTACTGGGCGGTCAACGTCAACGCGTGGGACGCCACGCATCGATCCGATCGGCCCGATCGTGGACTCGCCCATCAAGGTCGGCCCCGTTCGCGATATCGAGCAGGTGAGGCTGCTCCTCGAGCGTCGGCCCGAGCTCGTGAAGGACTTCAGCCGTGCACTGAGCAGGAGCATCACCCGGAGGCGCGCGCATCTCCCGGTGCGCGCGCCGGTGCGTTCAAGGAGGGAGGGTGATGGTGCCCACGTCCAGGTCCACCTCCTCCTGGACGGTCACGGTGCGCCGCACGGGCGCGAGCTTGGACCCGGACTCGGACAGCTCGAGCTCCATCGTTCCCGAGCGGCGGATGGGAAAGAGGAACCTGCCCTCTTCGTCCACCTGCTCCTCGCCATTCACCTCGAGGATCATGATCGGCGCGCCCTTCGCACAGGGAGAGCAACTGCGCGCGCGCTGTCTCCTCGTTGCACTCCAGGAGCGATCGACGGACGGACGAGCCATTCTCGCAAGGCAGCTCCGACAGCGACTCACCGGCCACGGGAGCCGAGGCGAGCACCTGTGCGCCCGAAACGAGCCCACGTGGACTCCGCACGGTTCCACGAATGGAGAGCCGTGTGTCGCTCGAGGCCGCGGGCGTCGCCTGGAACAAGGCCTGGAGCACAGGCAACGAGCGGGCGGAGGAAGCACGGGAGCCATCCGTGGACGCCCGCTGGGGTGCGGCCACCCGCGAATTCCCGAGAACGAGCCACACCGCGAGGCACACCCCCGCGAGTACCGCACCGAGCACCAGCTGGCATTGCATCGGCCCTCCCCTCACGCGCCCGACGAGCGGCGCGCCAGGTGGGAACCATAGCGTGCCGCTCGTCCGGGCAATCGAGTGAAGAGAGGGAATCTACTTCTTGGCGGGGCCGACGGACCTACCGGCCCGGCGCGCGAGCACCGCCTTCACGTCATCCAGCGTCACGCCCAGGGGACGCACCGCCACGAGCAGGTGGTAGAGCACGTCCGCGGCCTCCTCGACCGCGCGCTCCTTGTCCTCGTCCGCGCAGGCCGTCACCAGCTCCGCGGCCTCCTCGCCGATCTTCTTGAGCCGCAGGTTGCGATCGTCCAGGAGCCGCCGCGTGTAGCTCGGCTTCTCCCCCGGCTCCGGCGCCTTCACCGCGCGCTGGGCGATGGTCCGATCCAGCTCGACGAGCGCGTCCACCGGTCCGGTGTCGAAGCAGGTCTCGGCCCCGGTGTGACACGCCGGGCCCGCCTTCTCCACCCGCGCCAGCACGGCGTCCCCATCGCAGTCCGCCGTCAGGGACACCACGCGCTGCACGTTCCCGCTCGTTCCGCCCTTGTGCCACAGCCCGCGCGAGCGCGAGCGGTAATACATCTCGCCCGTCTCCAGCGTCTTCTCCAACGCCTCGCGGTCCGCGTGCGCCACCATCAGCAGGTCGCCCGAGTGTGCGTCCTGCGTCACCACCGTCACCAGCCCGTTGCCCTTGGTGAAATCCAGCTTCGACAGATCCAGCATCATCCCCTCGTCGTCGCGCCCAGCAGCTCGCGCACCTGGCCCGCGAGCGCCGCGTTCGTCGCGATCGCGTTGCCGCCGAACGAGGTCCTCGTCCCCGTCCAGTCCGTGAATACTCCGCCCGCTTCCTCGATGATGGGCTGCAACGCCGCCGCGTCCCACGGAGACAGGATCTCGTCGATCATCGCCTCCGCCCGCCCCGTGGCCACCAGCAGGTAGCCGTAGCAGTCACCCCACGTCCGGGCGATGGAGGCCTTCGCCGTCAGCGCCCGCCACTTCACCCCGCGCTCCGGGTGCACCTGGAAGCGCTCGTCGGTGGACAGCACCAGCGCCCGGGACAGATCCGCCTCGGCGGACACCCGCGTCCGCTTCCCGTTCCACCAGCACCCCTGCCCCGGCGCCGCCACCAGCATGTCGGCCACTGGCGGGAAGTACGCCGCGCCCGCGAGGATCCGCTCGCCCTCGGCCACGGCCACCAGCGTGCCCCACAGCGGCACGCCGCGGATGAACGTCTTCGTGCCGTCGATGGGATCCAGAATCCACCGGCGCTTCGCTCCGGGCCGCGTCTCACCGAACTCCTCCCCGAGGATGCCGTCCTCGGGGAAGTGGGACTCGATCCACTCGCGGGCCGTCTTCTCGGCGGTCCGGTCCGCCACCGTCACCGGCGTGCCGTCCCCCTTGGTGTCCACCGTGACGCCCTGGCGGAAGAACCCGAGCGCCACGTCTCCCGACCTGCGAGCCACTTCCTCCGCCGCCTGCATCAACGCCTGCGCATCCATTCAGAGGCTCCTGATCCCGAGGCCGCTCTTCTCGAGCAGCGACTTGATCGCCCCGACAGTGGTGACGCCGTCGTGGAGGATGCCCGCGACCAGCGCCGCCTCCGCCTTGCCCTCCTGCAACGCGGCCCGTACGTGCTCCGCGTTGCCCGCACCACCCGAGGCGATGACCGGAACGTCCACCTGCTCGGCGATCGTCCGCGTCAGCTCCAGGTCATACCCCGAACGGGCCCCATCCCGGTCAATGCTCGTGAGCAGGATTTCACCTGCCCCACGTTTCACGCACTCGCGAGCCCAGGCCACCGCGTCCAGGTCCGTGGCACGTTTGCCACCGTGGGTGTACACGCGCCACCGGTCGCCGTCCCGCTTGGCGTCGATGCTCGCCACCACGCACTGGGCTCCGAAGCGCTCGGCGCACTCGGTGAGCACCTCGGGCCGGGCCACCGCCGCCGAGTTGATGCTCACCTTGTCCGCGCCCGCGCGCAGCGCCCGGCCCACGTCGTCCACCGTGCGCACGCCGCCGCCCACCGTGAGCGGGATGAACAGCCGCTCCGCCGTGCGCTGCACCAGGTCCCACAGGGTGCCGCGCTCCTCGTTGCTCGCGGAGATGTCGAGGAAGGTCACCTCGTCGGCGCCCGCCTGCTCGTAGCGCATGGCCAGCTCGACGGGATCGCCCACGTCGCGCAGGCCCTCGAACTGGACGCCCTTCACCACGCGTCCACCCTTCACGTCCAGACAGACAATCAGTCGCCGCGTGAGCATCTCACTTCACCTCCAGGGCGACCGTGCCCTTCGTGCTGAACACCACTCCCGAATCCACCATGGCGTCACGCAGCGCCATCCCGAGCGCCTTGAATGCCGCCTCCGTCACGTGGTGACTGTCCTTGCCGCGCAGGATGCGCAGGTGCAGCGTCACCTTGGCGTGCTCGCAGAACGAGCGCATCACGTGCTCGTACAGTTTGTTGCGCAGGGGGCCCCGGTAATAGAAGCGCCCGCCCACGTCGATGCAGGCCTGCACCAGCGCGTCGTCCATGGGGATGGTGCGCTCGCCGTAGCGGGCCGCCGTGGCCGGAATCACCTTCTGCACCGCCGTGCCCAGGGTGATGGCCACGTCCTCCATGAGGTGGTGCCGCAGGTCGCCGCGAGCATGCAGCGTCAGGTCCAGGCCCGCGTAGCGCGCGAAGGTGGACAGCATGTGATCGAAGAAGGGCAGGCCCGTATCCACCCTGGCGGTGCCCTTGCCCAGGGCCACGTCCACCGTGATCTTGGTTTCCTTCGTCTCCCGAACGATGGTCGTCATGCGAACTCCCGTGCCACTTCGGCCGCGTCCAGCTTGCCCGTGTACAGCGCCATGCCGATGACGGCCCCGAAGGTCCCCACCCGCGCGAGCTCCCTCAGGTCCTCCAGCGTCGTCACGCCGCCCGAGGCGAACAGCGGGTGCTGGCTCGACCGGGCCACCTCCTCCATCAACGGCATGTCCACGCCCTCCATCTGCCCTTCCTTGTGCACCGCCGTCACCAGCAGGCCGCCCAGGGGCAGGGGCTCCAGCGACTCCAGCACGCCGGCGATGTCCCGGGCGCTGCCCGCCGTCCAGCCGCGCGTCACCACCTCGCGGCCCTTCACGTCCGCGGCCACCACCACGCGGCCCGGGAAGCGCTCGGCCACCTCGCGCAGCCACTCCGGGTCCTCGATGGCCCGCGTGCCCACCACCACGTAGGAGGCACCCAGCGCGAGCACCGCCTCCACCTTGGCCGTGTTCCTCACGCCGCCGCCCACCGAGAAGGTGAGACCGGGCTCGTGGTTCAGCAGTCTCCCGATGGGACCCTCGTTGGAGCCCTTGCCCAACGCCGCGTCCAGGTCCACCACGTGGAAGGTCTTGAAGCCGAACGAGCGCCAACGCTTCAGGGCATCCAGGGGATCATTCACCCGAACCCGCTCGTCGGCGTAGGAGCCCCCCACGAGTTGCACGCACGCGCCCTCGCGCAGGTCGATGGCGGGGATGGCGATCACGAGCGCACCTCCTCGAGAAAGGCCCGCACGAAGCGCACGCCCGCCGCCGAGCTCTTCTCCGGGTGGAACTGCACGCCGAGCACCTTCCCGCGCCGCACCGCCGCGGGGAAACGGTCCTCCTCGTGCGTCGTCCAGCCCACCACCACACCGGGCTCCTCGGCGCGGCAGACGAAGCTGTGCGCGTAGTAGACGGTGCCCAGCTTCGCGCTCTTCAGCGCGGTGTCCTCCTCCACCGTGTTCCACCCGATGTGGGGCACGCGCCGGGAGCTCAGCTTCGTCACCCGGCCGCGGAAGAGCCCCAGGCCCTGGCCGCCGCCCTCGTCGCTCGTGTCGAACATGAGCTGCATGCCCAGGCAGATGCCGAGGCACGGCAGGCCGGCCTCCACCGCGCGCCGCATCTGCTCGCGCCCTGGCGCCAGCCGCGCCGCCGCCGCGCCGAAGGCACCCACCCCGGGAAGCACCAGCACGTCCGTGTCGAGCGCCCGTAGTGGGTCCTCCTGCACGCGCACCTCCACGCCCGGCGCCATGGCGAGCGCCTTGGCCAACGAGTGCAGATTGCCCGCCCCATAGTCGAAAAGCGTCACTCTCACCGCAGAGCCTCCCGCAGCGCGCCGAGCGCCGCTTCCATCATGGTCCAGGGGCCGCACCCGATCCGGAGCGCGTCCCCGATGCCCTTCAGTCCCTGGAACGCCCGCACATTCACGTCCCGCTGCCGCATCCGCTCCGCCACCGCGGGAGCACCGGGCAACGGCACCATCACGAAGTTGGCCTCGGTGGGCAGCGTCCTCAGTCCCAGCTGCTCCAGCTCCGACACCAGCCGGGCCCGGATGGCCAGCGACTCCTCCGCCCGGGCCTTCATCCACGGCAGGTCCTCGGTCAGCGCCGCGGTGGCCATGCGCTCGGACAGCCCCGTCACCTTGTAGGGCCCGCGAGCCTTCTCCACCTCGGCGACCAGCGTGGGGTTGCCCACCGCGTAACCCACCCGCAGGCCCGCCAGCCCGAAGGCCTTGGACAGCGTGCGCGTCACGAGCACGTTGGGCCTGGCCGCGAGGTCCAGGTGGCTCTCCCGGGCGAACTCGGCATAGGCCTCGTCGAGCAGGACGATGCCGGGCGCGTTGTCCACCAGCCGCTCCAGCGCGGCGCGCGAGGCCACCGTGCCCGTGGGGTTGTTGGGTGAGCACACGTAGATGAGCTTCGCGCCCGTGGCGAGCAGCCCGTCCACGTCGATGTCGAAGTCCGGCCGCAGCGGCACCGGCGCGTAGCGCAGGCCGTTCACCTTGGCGAAATAGGACATCATCACGAAGGTGGGATCCGGGAAGGCGATGACCTCACCCGGCTCCAGGAAGGCGCGCAGGGTGCTGTCGATGACGTCATCCGAGCCGCACCCGGTGGTCACCCGGGAGGGAGCCACGCCCGTGTAGCGGGCCACGGCCTGCTTCAGGTCCGGCGCGTAGCCCACGGGGTAGCGGCTCACCTGGGTGGCCACCGTCTCGCGCAGGACGCGCTCGGCGGCGGGGGGCATGCCGAAGAGGTTGGTGTTGTCGCTCAGGTCCACACCGCACTTCACCTTCGAGGGCGAGTACAGCGGGATGTCCCGGTACGAAGCGCGAGAGGGCAGGCTCATGACTTCCTCCAGCCGCGAGCGGCATCGGCATGGGCGAAGAGGCCCTCGCTGTCGGCGAGCAACCCCACGTCATCGGCGAGCCGCGCCGCCGCGTCGCGCGTCACGCGCTGGTACGTGGTCCACCGGTAGAAGTCGAGCACGCTCAACCCCGAGTACGCACGGGCCAGGCCCGCGGTGGGCAGCACGTGGTTGGCGCCCGTCATGTAGTCGCCGTAGGCCACCGAGGCGTACTGGCCCACGAACACGGTGCCCGCGTTGCGTGCCTTCGGCAGATCCTCCATGGGCGACGTGGTGGCGATGAGCAGGTGCTCGGGAGCGAACTCCGCCACGAAGGGCCAGGCCTCCTCCAGCGAGTCCACGCTCAGCACCGCCCCGCGCTCGCGAAGGGCCCGCGTGACGATCTCCTGACGCTTCGCCCGGACCGCCGCCCGCTCCACCGCCGAGGCGACCGCCTGCGCCAGGACTTCGCCCACCGCCACGGTCACGCAGCACGCATCCGGGTCGTGCTCGGCCTGGGCCAGCATCTCCCGAGCCACCGCCTCGGGATCCGCCGAGCTGTCGGCCACCACGAGAATCTCACTGGGCCCGGCCGGTGCGTCGATGGCCACCGCGTCCACCACCTGGAGCTTGGCCGCGGCCACGTAGGCGTTGCCCGGGCCGACGATGCGATCCACGCGCGGCACGCTCTCGGTGCCATAGGCCATGGCCGCCACCGCCCCCGCTCCGCCGAGGGCGAAGACGCGATCCGCGCCCGCCAACGCCGCCGCCGCGAGCACGCCCGCCGAGGGCTTCCCATCCGGACCCGGCGGCGAACAGACGATGACCTCGCCCACCCCGGCTACCTTCGCGGGCACCACGCCCATGAGCACGCTGCTCGGGTACACGGCGCGGCCACCCGGCGCGTACACCCCCACGCGCCCGAGCGGATCCGGCCGACGGCCCACGAGGATGCCCGGCTCCGTCTCCACCTCGGTGGCCTGGGGCTTCTGCGCCGCGTGTGCCTTGGCGATGTTGCGCGCCGCTCGGGCCAGCGCCTCCTTCAGCTTCGGCTCCAGCGAGGCCAGCGCCTCCTCGCACACCGAGCGCGGCACCTCCAGCGACCGCAACTCCGCCCGGTCGAATTCGCGCGCCATCTCGCGCAGCGCCTGGTCTCCCTGGTGACGCACGCGGGCGATGAGGTCCGCGGTGCGCTGCGCGACGCGGGTGTCCGACGTCCCGGTGCGATCCAACAGGCGGCGGCGGGCCTCGGGGGACAGCGCATTCAGGCGTCCCCGGTACTTGAGCGGGGGCGTGTTCACGGCATCAACCTCTCGATGCGGGTGACGAGGATGCCCTCGCAGCCCAGGGTCTTCAGGGCGGCGATGGTGCGGTAGATGCTCTTGGCGGGCACCACGGCGTGCACGGCCACGTAGTCACCCCCCTGCACGTCCACCACGGTGGGACCATTGAGGCCCGGCAGCACCTCGCGCACGTTGGACAGCACGCGGCGCGGCACGTTGGCCATCAGGTAGCGCTTGCCCCGGGCCGCCAGCACGGAGCCCAGCGCCTGCCGCAGCTCCTCCAGCTTCGCCGCCGCCTCGGGCGCGTGACCCTTGCGGGCGATCAGCCTCGCGCTCGACTGGACCACCGTCCCCACCTCGCGCAGGCCGTTCATCTTCAGCGTCGAGCCCGTGGAGGTCAGGTCCACGATGATGTCGGCGATGCCCAGGTGCGGGGCGATCTCCGTGGCGCCCGACACCGGCACCACCGTCACCTTCTGACCGCGCTTCGTGAAGAACTCCTGCGTCAGCCGCGTGAAGGACGACGCCACGCGGACCCCGTCCTGGATGTCCTCGAGCTTCTGGATGCCGCTCTCCTCGCGGGCGGCCACCACCAGACGGCACCTTCCGAACTCCAGGTCCATCAGCAGCTCCAGCTCTCGGCCGGACTCACACACCAGATCCCACCCGGTGACGCCCGCGTCGGCCGCGCCATCGGCGACGAACTCGGGGATGTCCTGGGCGCGGACGAAGATGGCCTCGAACTCGCCGCCGAGCGACGCGGTGAGGGCTCGCTCTCCGCGAACCCGAACCTCCAGACCGGCATCGTTGAACAGCTCGCGAACCTCGTCGGAGAGGCGACCTTTGTTGGGCAGGGCGATTTTCAGCATTTGAGGTACCTGGGAGGGGGACGGGCGCGGAAACGAAAAAAGCCCGTCCTGGGTGGGACGGGCTTCCGTTCACTGCGGCGGGTGCGTCTGGGGGGCGTCTCTACGCGTTCACCCAGGCATGCGCACGGCGAGCGGTCCCGTCGGCGGGCCGATGATGATGCGCATGATGGTGGATGGACGTGAAACGCACGGCTCATTAGGTAGCGGAAAGACCCCCGTGCCGTCAACCCAACCTCGTCACGGTGCTTTCAACCCCACCTGGAGCAGGCTGCCACTCTTCCCGCACGGCCTCGCCCCTGGTGGGCCCGCGCTCCGTTTCGTTTTGATCGATTCCCCACCGAAGCCGAGCCGTCGGGGAGGCCCGTCTCACCTTTTGGGGAACCCAACCAGGCGGTCGGGAAACGGGAAAAACCGCGTCGGGTTGGCCTTCTGGAGCCCAATCCTCCTAGAATCACCACCCGTGGAAGCCATTCCTCCTGTACCTCCCCGGATTCTGATCGTCGACGACGACGATTCCGTGCGTGACGTCATCTCCGTCCTCCTCAGGGAGGAGGGCTACAACTGCGTGGTGGCCAGTGGCGCCGAGATGGCCCTGGACATCGCCGCGCAGGAAGAGACGCCGCTGGTCATCAGCGACATGAAGATGCCGGGCAAGGATGGCCTGTGGCTGCTCGAGCAGCTGCGCGAGCGCTATCCGGATACCTCCGTCATCATGCTCACCGGCTATGGCGACACCGAGTCCGCGGTGGACTGCCTGCGCCGGGGCGCGGTGGACTATCTGCTCAAGCCACCCAAGCTGACGGATCTCATCCGTGCCATCGAGCGCGCGCTCGCCAAGCGCCGCATCGAGCTGGCGCGCAAGCGCTACCAGAAGAAGCTGGAGCGCAAGGTGCGCGATCGCACGACCGAGCTGCGCAACGCGCTCCGGGACATCGCCAACACCTACCAGGCCACGCTGCTGGCCCTGGTGGCGGCCCTGGACGCCCGCGAGCACGAGACGTCGGACCACTCGCAGCGCGTCGTGCGCTACACCAACGCCGTCGCAGAGCGCCTGGGCATCAAGGGCCAGGAACTGGAGGAGATCGGCCGCGGCGCGCTCCTGCACGACATCGGCAAGATTGGCGTGCCGGACGCCGTGCTGCTCAAGCCGGGCAAGCTCACCCCGGAGGAGTGGCAGGAGATGCGCAAGCATCCGGACATCGGCTTCCAGATGATCCAGAACATCCCCTTCCTGGCCACGCCGGCGCAGATCGTGCTGTCGCACCAGGAGCGCTGGGATGGTCAGGGCTACCCGCGCAACCTCCGGGGCCAGGAGATCCACATCGGCGCGCGCATCTTCGCCGTGGCGGACACCCTGGACGCGATGACCAGCGACCGGCCCTACCGCAAGGGCACCACCTTCGCCAACGCCATCGCGGAAATCACCCGCTGCGCCGGGACGCAGTTCGATCGCGAGGTCGTCCGGGCCTTCCTCGACATCGGTGAGCAGGCGCTCATCAAGATCAAGGAAGACATGCACAACCGGAAGCTGACGCTGGTGCAGGCGGAGGCCCAGGCCCAGGAGGCCGAAGCCACCCTCGCCCGGCTCAGTGATGATCTGGACGACATCGACCAGACCATCCCCGGCCCTGGGAGCCCGGGTCCGGGTTCTCGAGGCGCCAGTCCGGCCCCCGCGACCGCCACGCCCGGCCCCGCCGTGGGTGCCTCGACCCCGGCTTCGCCCGGGCGCACGGAGCCGCCCGTGGTCCTCTCGGTGTTGGCCGGGGGACGCCAGGGCAACTCGCGCGAATAGGGTCCCCGTCGGTTGGACCTGAACGTCAGCACACCTGAGGGGATGCCAGCGGGGGTGAATGGGGTTAATAGTCGGACCACATCATGATGCCCGCCCCCCCACAGAGGGATCCCCTGCTCCCTCCCCTGCAGGACGCCCAGGGAAGAACGATGACGTACCTGCGCCTGTCCGTGACGGACCGGTGCAACTTCCGCTGCACGTACTGCTCGCCGGCCAGCTGGGGCGGGAAGAAGGATCTGCTGTCGCCCGAGGAATTCGAGCGCATCGCCTCCGTCTTCGCCCGGATGGGCATCCGCCGGGTGCGTCTCACCGGGGGTGAGCCCCTCATCCGTCCGGATATCGTCGAGGTGGTCCGGCGCATCGCCGCGTTGCCGGGAATCGAGCAGGTGGCCATCACCACCAATGCCAGCCACCTGGAGCGGCTGGCCGCGCCCCTGCGCGAGGCGGGCACCACCCAGCTCAACATCAGCCTGGACACCCTGTCCGAGGCCACCTTCCGGAGCATCTCCAAGCAGGGGGACTTCGTCTCCATCCTGCGGGGCATCGACGCGGCCGTGGGAGCGGGTTACGCCGCCCTGAAGCTCAACGTCGTCGTGATGCGCGGGGTGAATGACGCCGAGGTCCCGGACCTGGTCGCCTACGCCCATGCCCGGGGCATGACGCCTCGGTTCATCGAGCTGATGCCCTTTGGCAAGGGCACGCCGGTGCCCACCGCGGAGCTGGTGGAGCGGCTCCAGGCCACCGGGCTCTCCCTGGTCCCCGATGACGAGCAGCACGGCGCCACCGCGGGCCCGGCGACCTACTGGCGCGCTCCCGGGGGGCGGGTGGGCTTCATCTCTCCCCTCACCCAGAACTTCTGCGGCGGCTGCAACCGCGTGCGCGTGGCCTCCAATGGAGACCTGCGCAGTTGCCTCGGTGGACGCGCCCAGGCCCCGCTGCACGCGCTCATCCGCGGCGGCGCCACGGACGCGGAGCTCGCCCTGGCCATCCGCGCGGCCCTCGGCGAGAAGCCGGAGGGCCACCGCTTCACCGAGCCCGGTGCTGGCGCCTTCCTGCTGCCCATGATGGGCATTGGCGGCTGAGGTCCCCGGCCCGGCTACTTCACGATCTGGAGATCGATCGGGTAGCGGTACATCTGCCCCTCGTTGGCCTTGAGACCCGCGAGGATGCTGAACAGCGCACCGACGAGCCCCACCACGATCGCCACGGGGAGCAACACACACGTGGCGCCGCAGGCCCAGACCACCGCGCAGATCAGGATCTGGAAGTTGAGGGCCCGTTTGGCGTGCTGGGCGACCCAGGCGGAATCCTTGCCCTTGAGGATCAAGACGAGCAGCGGCCCGACGAAGGACAGGGCCGTCGCGGACAGGAGCGCCGCCACCAGGGCGCTCAGATGCGCCAGCATGCCCCACGTCTTCTCGTCCGCCGTGGGCGCTGGCGAACCCGTGATGAAGCCAGCCTGCTGTTGCACATCCATGCGCGGTTCCCTCCTGGTTTCGGGAGGACCCGGTTTCCGGGTCCTCCCGGCTCCATCTTCCGCCAGTCCCGGGGTAGATGTCACGTTCCTGGCGTCGGGTAGAGGGAGGAGACCTCCGAAGTCAGCGGCAGCTCAGCGGTAGATCTGCCCGCCGGCCTTCTTGAACTCCTCGCTCTTCTCGGCCATGCCCGTCTCCAGGGCCTTCTGCTCGTCGAGCCCCGTCTTCTCCGCGTAGTCGCGCACGTCCTGGGTGATCTTCATCGAGCAGAACTGCGGGCCGCACATGGAGCAGAAGTGGGCCACCTTGGCGCCCTCGGCGGGCAGGGTCTCGTCGTGGAAGGCGCGGGCGCGCTCGGGATCCAACGAGAGGTTGAACTGATCCTCCCAGCGGAACTCGAAGCGGGCCTTGGACAGGGCGTTGTCGCGCATCTGCGCGCCCGGGTGCCCCTTGGCGAGGTCCGCGGCGTGAGCGGCGATCTTGTAGGTGATGACGCCCTCCTTCACGTCGTCCCGGTTGGGCAGCCCCAGGTGCTCCTTGGGCGTGACGTAGCAGAGCATCGCCGTGCCGAACCAACCGATCATCGCCGCGCCGATGCCGCTGGTGAAGTGATCGTACCCCGGCGCGATGTCCGTGGTGAGAGGCCCCAGCGTGTAGAAGGGCGCCTCGTGGCACACCGCGAGCTGCTTCGTCATGTTCTCCTGGATGAGGTGCAGGGGCACGTGGCCCGGGCCCTCGATCATCACCTGCACGTCGTGCTTCCAGGCGATCTTCGTCAGCTCGCCCAACGCCTCGAGCTCGCCGAACTGCGCCGCGTCGTTGGCGTCCGCGATGGAGCCCGGCCGCAGCCCGTCACCCAGGCTGAAGCTGACGTCGTACGCCTTGAGGATCTCGCAGATCTCCTCGAAGTGCGTGTAGAGGAAGTTCTCCTTGTGGTGGGCCAGGCACCACTTGGCCAGGATGGAGCCACCCCGGCTGACGATGCCGGTGACGCGCTTCGCCGTGAGCGGGATGTAGCGCAGCAGCACGCCCGCGTGGATGGTGAAGTAGTCCACCCCCTGCTCGCACTGCTCGATGAGGGTGTCGCGGTAGATCTCCCAGGTGAGCTCCTCGGCCTTGCCGCCCACCTTCTCCAGAGCCTGGTAGATGGGCACCGTGCCGATGGGCACCGGGGCGTTGCGGAGGATCCACTCGCGCGTCTCGTGGATGTTGCGGCCGGTGGACAGGTCCATCACCGTGTCCGCGCCCCAGCGGATGGACCACACCATCTTCTCCACCTCCTCCTCGATGGAGGAGCTGACGGCCGAGTTGCCGATGTTGGCGTTGATCTTCACCAGGAAGTTGCGGCCGATGATCATCGGCTCCAGCTCCGGGTGGTTGATGTTGGCCGGGATGATGGCCCGGCCCCGCGCCACCTCGTCGCGCACGAACTCGGGGGTGATCTCCCGGGGGATGGCGGCGCCCCAGGAGTGGCCCGGGTGCTGCCGGGACAGCTCGGAGGCCATGGCCTCGCGCTTGAGGTTCTCGCGCAGGGCCACGTACTCCATTTCCGGGGTGATGATGCCCTTGCGGGCGTAGTGCATCTGGGTGACGTTGGCGCCCGGCTTCGCCACCAGCGGCTTGCGGCGGTGGGCGAAGCGCAGCCCGTTCAGGCGCGGGTCCGCCTCGCGGGTGCGGCCATACTCGGAGGTGACTCCGGGCAACTCCTCCACGTCCCCGCGGCGGCGGATCCACTCGGCACGCACCGCGGGCAGCCCCGCCCGGAGATCCAGGGTGGCGTCGGGATCCGTGTACGGACCGCTCGAGTCATAGACGAGAATGGAGGGGTTGGGCGTCACCTTCGCGTCAGGACCATGGCCGTGGCGGGTGGGCGTCTGGCTGATCTCCCGCATGGGCACGCGGATGTCTGGGTGCTGGACTCCGGACACGTACACCTTGCGCGAGGCCGGCAGGGGCCCCCGGGTAATGCCCTCCAGCACCTTGCCATCCACCTTGAGGCTCTTCGAGGCTCCGCTCATGTCACTCCTCCTCTGTCCGGACAAAGGGAGCGGGCAGGAAGAGGAGCGCCCGCCGCTTCCCTCCGCCGGTGCTAACCGGTTCAGGTTCCAAGGGTTGGCCACTCCACGACCGTCTCAGCCTCTCTCCGGAGGCACCCCTAGCGACTGGACAGGGGTGTAACGCACCGGAGGTCCCCGCTTCAACCGTCCGAAGGGGGCTCTGTTCACGGGAAAGCCACCAGGGAAGCCCCCGCAACATCTGCGGGCGGCTCACGAGCACACGAAAACGTTGCGGCTGGTGACTACCGCGTACGGCAGCCAACGTGGCGGGCCCAGAGCAAGCCCCGCCCTGGACCCAAACCTGCAATAGCTTCTTTCAGAACCCACGACACAAGAGGACCGGAGACACGTATGCAGACCGTCGGAGAGCTGATGACCCACAACCACCTGGTCACGCTCACGGAGACCCAGAACCTGGCCATGGCAGAGGAGTTGCTCCGCCTGCATCGCATCCGCCACCTGCCGGTGGTTCGTAACGGCAAGCTCGTGGGGCTCATCACCCATCGAGACCTGCTGCGGGCCGCGGCGCAGCGCGGCGGAGCGGATCCCGCGAAGCAGCCGCTGTGGGCCTCGGACGTCATGGTGCGCGATGTGAAGACGGTGCGGTCGGATACGCCCACCCGCGAAGCGGTGAAGCTGATGCTGGACAACAAGTACGGCTGCCTGCCCGTGGTGGGGGCGGACGGCGAGCTGATCGGCATCCTCACCGAGGCGGACATGGTCCGCTACGCCCAGCACCTCATCGAGGATATGGACCGCCGCAGCCTGGCGGCCGAATACGAGGCCTGAGACGGGCCACGGGGGGAGCACCATGTCGATCGTCTTCGGAACGGATTTCTCGGAGCGGGCGATGACGGCGGCCAGGGCGGCGGCGGCACTCGCCCGCCGCGGTGGCGAGGTGCTCCACCTGGTACACATCACCGAGTACGGCAGCGTGGGGCGCACCACCTCGACCGATGAGGCCTTGAGGCGTGAGGCGCTCGCCCGCCTGGAGGCCCAGGCCTCCGAGCTGCGCACCGCGGACACGCGGGTGGAAGTCCACCTGCTGGAGGGCTCCCCGGACGAGGTGCTCGTCGAGCATGCGGCCGTCGTCCATGCCTCGCTCATCGTGGTGTCCCACCATGGGCAGCGGGCGCCGCGCTGGCGCATCGGCAACGTGGCCGAGCGGGTGGTGCAGTCCGCCCGGTGCCCGGTGCTGGTCGTCCGCTCGGCGGGCCCACTCGAGGCCTGGGCCCGAGGGGAGCGCAGCTTGCGTCTGCTCCTCGGCCTGGACTTCTCCGCGCCCTCCGAGGCGGCGGTGGCCTGGGTGCGCAAGCTGCGCATGCTCGGCACCAGCGAGGTGGTGGCAGCCCACCACTACTGGGGAGCGGATGCCCACGTGCGCTATGGCGTCCCCCTCTCCCCCGAGTCCGAGGTGACGCCCGAGGTCGAGGAGGCGCTGCGGAGGGATCTGACGGCCCGCCTGGGTGACATGCCCGGCACCGGCGCGGTGTGGGTGCACCTGGATGTCGGTCTGGGCCGGCCCTCGGACGCCCTGGTCGAGCTGGCGCGCAAGGAGGAGGCGGATCTCATCGTGGTGGGCACCCACCAGCGCACCGGGGCGAGCAAGTGGTGGTACGGCTCGGTGTCGCAGCGCATCGTCCACGAGGCGCCCGTCTCCGTGCTGTGCGTGCCGGCCAGCAGGGCCTCCGCGCTCACCATCCCCGAGGTGCGCCGGGTGCTCGCCCCCACGGACCTCTCCGAGGTGGGCGTCAGCGCCATCCGCCATGCCTATTCAATCGTTCCGTCCGGCGGCACCGTCTACCTGCTGCACGTGCTGGAGCCCCTGGACGGAACTCCGCCCCTCTACGCGAAGTACCTCGGCTCCCAGGGCGCCACGGCTCACCCCCCCGAACAGGAGCGCCTCGCCGAACAGTTGCGGGGGCTCATCCCCCCCGAGGCGGCCGCCCGTGGCGTTTCCACGCGGGTGGAGGTGGTACACGGCCGGAGGGTGTCCGAGGCCATCAACCAGGCGGCCGAGCGGCTCGGCTGCGACATCATCTGTCTGGCCACCCATGGGCGCTCGGGGTTGAGCAAGGCGCTGGTCGGCTCGGTGGCGCAGGAAGTGCTCCAGAACAGCCCCAAGCCGGTGTTGCTCATCCGGCCGCCCGTGTAGCAGGCGGACGATCAGACTCCTGCCTTGATGTCCGCTGGAGAGGGATCATTTTTGTGGTGCCGGGCTCTCCACGGCACGCACATTGAAGGTCCCATCTTGGGTAGACGATACCCGGAGGTGCGATGTGACCTACGTTGCCATCACCGAGTTCGAGACGCGGCTCCAGTGGAAGAGGGAGTACGGAGCACGGCTGTCTGGAGATCGGGCTCCGGCCATTCCCCTGGCCGGGCAACCTGACGAGCTGGAAGGGCAGTGGAACCCGGAGACCCTGCTGGTGGGCGCCGTGGAGGGACGAACCCTGGTGGCCTTCCTGGAGCAGGCGCGTTCCCTGGGTGTGGAGGTTCTCTTCTACCAGAGCTCCGCGGTGGCCCGCCGGGTGGATGGTCCGGATGGACTTCCCCACTACACGGACCTGATCGTCCGGCCCCATGTGGCCGTGCGGACCGAGGACGACGCGGCACTCGTCCGGCGCGTCTTCGAGGCGCTCCCGGAGCGCTGCTTCCCCAGCTCCGTGCTGCGGATCACCCCCCGTATCGAGCCCATCATCGACACCTGGGACGAGCAGCACGAGGAGGCGCTCGAGGAGGATCTCCTCCATGAGCAGCCGTGGTGCCGGTTGAGAGGGGAGCGTGCGGCCGGTTACGAACCTTGACGCGGCGTGCCGGGCGTGGTTGCTGACCTTCTCCGGAATTCGCCCCTACCGGGTGATTGCTTGTTACGGTTCACACCATGTCCGCTCAACGCATCCTGGTCGTCGACGACGAGGTCAATGCCCGCCGCGCCATCGCCACCATCCTGGGCGAGGAAGGTTATGAAGTCGCCGAGGCCTCCAATGGCGAGGAGGCGCTCGCTCGGCTGGCCGACTTCTCTCCCGCCGCCGTCCTGACGGACGTGCGCATGCCGAAGATGGACGGGCTCACCTTCCTGACAAAGGCCCGCGAACAGGGCTCGGACGCCACGTTCATCATGATGACCGCCTTCGCCAGCGTGGAGACGGCGGTGGACGCCATGCGCGCCGGCGCCGAGAACTACCTGGTCAAGCCCCTGGACGCCAACGCCGTGCTGGTGGTGTTGGGCAAGGCCCTGGAGAAGCGGGCCCTGAAGCGCGAGGCGGAGAACCTGCGCGAGCAGGTGCGCCAGCGCACGCGCTTCCACAACATCATCGGCGAAGCGCCCCAGCTCCAGGCCATCTACGACGTGGTGCGCCGGGCGGCGACGACCCGGGCCACGGTGCTCATCCTCGGTGAGTCCGGCACGGGCAAGGAGCTGATCGCCCAGGCCATCCACCAGGAGTCCCAGCGGCGCGACAAGCCCTTCATCAAGGTGCACTGCGCCGCGCTCTCCGAGAACCTGCTGGAGAGCGAGCTGTTCGGCCACGAGAAGGGCGCCTTCACCGGCGCACTGGCCCGCAAGGAGGGCCGCTTCGAGTTGGCCGACGGAGGCACCCTCTTCCTGGACGAGATCGGTGAGATCTCCCCGGCGGTGCAGGTGAAGCTGCTGCGCGTGCTGCAACAGCGCGAGTTCGAGCGCGTGGGCGGCACGCAGTCACTGAAGGTGGACGTGCGCATCGTCGCGGCCACCCACCGCGATCTGACGGCCGAGGTGAAGGCGGGCAGGTTCCGCGAGGACCTCTACTACCGGCTGAACGTTGTGGCGGTGACGCTGCCGCCCCTGCGCGAGCGCAAGAGCGACATCCCCGCGTTGGTGAACCACTTCCTGGAGAAGTACAGCGACGCGTACGGCAAGGACGTGCGGGGACTGGCGCCGGGCACGCTGCAGGCGCTGCTGTCGTACGACTGGCCGGGCAACATCCGCGAGCTGGAGAACGCCATCGAGCGTGCGGTGGTGCTGGCCACGGGCAACGAGCTGACGACGGATGATCTGCCGCCCGTGCTGCGAGGCCCACGGCCCACCGGCTCGTCGCCGTCGTCCCTCATCCCGGGCGCCTCGCTGGCGCAGATCGAACGCGAGGCGATCCTCCGCACCCTGGAGATGGTGCACGGCTCCACCACGCGGGCCGCGGAGATCCTCGGCATCAGCGTGCGCAAGGTGCAGTACCGGCTCAAGGAGTACAGCGCCGCCACGGACGGCAAGCCCGCTCCGGCAGCCGATCCGGAGGAGGAGAACCCGGAGGCCGAGGCCGCCGCCGAGTAGCCCGGCTCAGCGGGCCAGGGGCAGGCGCAGGAAGAACCTCGCCCCACCCTCCGGAGAGCTGTCCACCTCCAACGAGCCTCCGTGCTGCGTCACGATGGAGTGGACGATGGACAGGCCCAGCCCCGAGCCCTGCGCCTTCGTGGTGAAGAAGGGCTCGAAGAGCCGGTCGCGGACCTCCAGGGGAACGCCCGGGCCCGTGTCGTCCACGGTGATCCACGCCATGTCTCCCTCCTGGCCCGCGGAGACGCGGACGAGTCCCCCGGCCGGCGTGGCCTCCAGCGCGTTGATGGCCAGGTTGATGATCACCTGCCGCAACCGCTCCTCCTCGCCCCAGACGGGAGGCACCGACAGGACCCCCTCCCCTTCCAGCTCCAGCCGGACGCGGCGGGCATCCGCCTGGCCTCCCAGGAGATCCACCACGCGCCGCAGCAGCGCCCTCACCTCCACCGGCTCCGGGCGGAACTCGCGAGGCCGCGCGAACTGGAGGAAGTCCTCGAGGATGTGATCCAACCGGCGGATCTCATCGCGCACCAGCAGCAGGGGATCCAGCAGGTTGGGCTGCAGCTCCTCGGAGAGCCGCCGGATCCTGCGCTCCAGCACCGAGAGCTGGAGGGCCGCCGCGTTGAGCGGATTGCGGATTTCGTGGGAGAGCCCCGCCGTCATGGTGCCCACCGCGGCGAGCTTCTCCGTCACCTGGGCCCGGCGCGCCAGCTCGCGCTTCTCGGCCTGCAGGCGCACCTGACGCATGGCCTGCTCCAACGTGAGGAGCAGCTCGTTGGGCGCGCAGGGCTTCATCAGGTAGGCGCAGGCCCCCGCGCGCACCGCCTCCACCGCCGTCTCCAGCGTGGCGAAGCCGGTGAGCAGCACCACCTCGGACTCGGGCACCTTCTCCTTCAGCTCGCGGGCGAGCGCCGTCCCCTCCCCGTCCGGCAGCCGCAGATCCACCAGCGCCACGTCGAAGCCCTCCCGGGCCCGCTCGCGCGCCTCACGGCAGCTGCTCGCCCCCTCCACCAGGTAGCCCGCGTCGCCGAGCAACTCCTGGAGGTTGTCGAGGAAGGCCGCGTTGTCGTCGACGACGAGCACCCGGGGACGATGGGAAGAATGCGGAAGGCTCATGACACCTGCTGACGGCGCGAGGCGTGGACGCGCTCCAGCACGTCCAGCAACGTGGCCGTATCGAAGGGTTTGGGGAAGATGCCCGCGTGCTCCGGCATGGTCGCATCCGGTACCACCTCCGGGAAGGCCGTCATCACGAATACCGGCAGCTCGGGGAAGCGCGTCCTCAGCCGGCGCAGCGCCTCGCCATCCGGGCCACCCGGCAGCCGCAGATCCACCAGCGCGGCGAAGGGCCGCACCGAGGCCAGTTGCTCCGCGTCCAGCACCGAGCGCGCGGTGACGCACGAGAAGCCGCGGGAGCGCAACACCTCGGTGAGGTTGTCGCTGAGGGCCAGATCGTCCTCGACGAGCGCCACCAGCCCATCCCGGCGCGCCTCGGACAACAGCGAGACGAGCGTGGGAATGGGCACGGGCTTGGGCAGCACCGCGAGCAACCCCTCGCGCCGGGCCGTCTCCAGGTCGTCCTCTCCGGGGTGGGCGGTGATGACCACGGCGGCGAGTCCCGGATCCACCTTGCGGATGTGGTGCACCGCCGCGGCCCCGCTCATGCCCGGCATCTTCATGTCCGTGAGGAGCACGTCGAAGCGCCGGGTGCGCGCGAGCTCCAGGGCCCGTGCCCCGTCCGTCACCACCGTGGCCTCGTCCCCCCCATCCCGGAGGATCTCCGCGAGGTTCTCCGCGAAGGCCAGGTTGTCATCGAGTAGCAGGTAGTTCCTCATGCCATTCCCTATGTATTCCCTACTACAGGGAAGGGGTGGGGAGCGGGAGCTTCAGGACGAAACGCGCGCCACGGCCCTCGGCGGGGGCATAGACGATGGAGCCTCCATGGCGCTCCAGGATGCGCTTGACGAGCGGCAGACCCAGGCCGATGCCCCGGGCCTTGGTGGTCATCAGGGGCTCGAACATCCGGCGCCGGATGGGCTCGCTGACGCCCGGCCCCGAGTCCTCCAGGACGAGCTCCACCGCCGCCGGGCCCGACGAGGCCGACAGCGTCACCGTCCCCGTCTCGCCCAGGGCCTGCACGGCGTTCTCCAGCAGGTTGACGAAGACCTGGCGCACCTGCCCGGCGTCTCCCCGCAGCGTGGGGAGCCCCTCCAGACCCTCGGCCCGGATGGACACGCCCGCGGGCGCCTGCACCGAGGTGAGCGCGTCCTTCCACACCTCGTCGAGCCGCAGGGGCTCGCGCTTGAGCGGCCGGTCGCGGATCATGTCCAGCAGATCCGAGACGATGCGATTGGCCAGCGACACCTGCTCGCCGATGCGCTCCAGGTGCTTGGCGGCGCGCTCGTCGGTGGCCAGGGGCCGGCCCTTGAGGATGAAGAGCGACGTCTCGATGACGCCCAGGGGATTGCGCAGCTCGTGCCCGATGGAGCCCACGAGCTGGCCGAAGGTGGACAGCCGCTCGTTGCGCGCCTGCTGGGCGAGGAGATCCTCCCGGTAGGTGTGCAGCATGATGGCCAGCTCGAGATCGAGGATCTTCCCGAGCGCCACGCGCGCGGCCCTCAACACCTCGGGCTGGCGGGCGTAGTTCTCGTCGATGACGCGGTTGAACTCCTGCCGCAGGGTGTTCATCGAGCCGAACATGTAGTGCTGGGGAAGCGCGATGCGCACGTGCATGCGGCCGATACGGCAACGCAGGTTGTAGTAGTCCTCGTCCCAGGGCCCGCGCAGGAGCTGCTCCATCCAGGCCCGCAGCGTGACCTTGAGGTGCCCCACCTGGCTCTCGCCGGCCAGGGCGCTGCGCGCACCTTCGTGTTCCAGGATGCGGGCATAGAAGACTTCCGCGATGGCCGGGAACTGGGGCTGGGCCACCTCGTGCAGGACCCGGAGCGCCTGCTCGTCCTCGGGTCCAAAGCCCACGTAACGCTTCAACTCTTCGAACAAGGTCTCCGCCATTCGTAGATGAACGTCTTAGCGCGCCCGGATTCGGGAAACACCGGGTTACCTCCCCTCCCCTGCATGGAAATCAACCTTGCGGGGGAGCCGAGGACCAGGGCAGTTGCTCCATGGTGCAACCGAGCTGATGGGCCAGCTCCAGGAGCAGGAGCTCTCGCTGCGTGCGCAGCTCCAGGCGGGCCCGCTGCTGCCGCTCGAGGAATCGCAGGCCATTGAGGACCTCCAGGAGGCCCGCCTCACCCGAGGAGAGCGCGATGAGCGCGGACCCCAGGGACTCCTCGGCCGCGGGCAGCAGCTGCGCCTCCAGGGAGGTCAGGAGCCGATCCACCGAGGCCAGGCGGGCCAGCAGGCGATCCACGGAGGGAGGGAGCGGCTCTCCCCTGCCGGTGCGAGCGAAGACCAGGCCCACGAGCGCGTCCCGCTCCAACGTTCCATCCGGGGACCAGGGCGGCGGGCGCTCGCCTTCGAGGATCGCGTTGTCCGGATCACTCCGGCCCAGCTCGTCGAGCAGCTGCTTTCGCGCCTCCTCCAGTGTCACCAGCTCATGGTTCGCGGCGATCAGCTCGGCATCGAGCCGCACGTGCTCGTGGGCGAGGAGGACCTCCTGGGGCACCTGCGCGGTGAATCGCCCGAGTGTGTCGAGGAAGTCCCGGGTGCCCTGCGCGATGCCATGCGCCTCGCGGTTGAAGCGCAACCACAGCCGCACGGAGGCCTCCTCGCGTCCGGGAGACTCCAGGAAACGGGCGAGCTCGACGGGCCTGGGCGCGGGTGGCCGCTGGATGATGAGGAGAGGACGGCCGGGCTCCACCGCGCGGGCGGGACCCGTCAGCAGGAGCGCGAGGACGACGAGGAATGCCCTGGAGAGGTGGAACATGGTGGCGCCTTCCTCGGAACTGACAGGGCAAGAAGCACGCCAGGACGGGAGCCATGGGGAAGAGGCCCGAAGGGGCGCAAGCCTTGCGGCCGGACGGATGGGCACGCAGTCTTTGCGGCCCCATGACCTCTCCTGGACTCCTCGGAGTCCCACGAAGGAGGGAGCCATGAAGATGAAGGCGCCGTGCTTTGGTGGCTCTCCCGCACTTCATGTGGTTCTGCGGCAGCGAGCAGGCGAACCTCGGTCGTGTAGCCATCCTCATGCGCTCCCGCTGAAGCCGTCGAGCTCAGTTGATATCGGGATGGTATTCCGCGAACTCGCCCCGCTTCTGCACCATGTCGTCGACGGGCACATCCTTGGGCTGCACCAGCCCCGGGGTCGATACCGAGGCGGTACAGGCAAACCCACCCACGGGCGTGGCCGTACCCAGTCGCTGCATGACCTCGTTGCGGTTGCCGGGCGTCAACCCGTGCTCGGGCCGGTACAGGGAGAAGGGCTTCCACCCATGGTGGTAGATGGGCACTTTCTGCCGGCACAGCAGATAGCGCCAGTCGCCGAAGGGAAGGAGCTCATGCAGGCCACTGGATAGGTTGCTGATGAAGTCCCAGCAGTCCGCTTTATCCAACGGCGCCTGGAACTTGCTCTTGGTCGTGTAACTGACGCTGCCACTGAAGAAGATGACATTGGCCAGAGCCGGGCTCAGCTCAGGCCTCCTCAACCCGTCGACGAACGTCCGCACGGCCATGAGCTCTTCTTCCATGCTCTTCCACACGAAGGCAGGCACCTGGAAGCCATCGGAGGGATCTCGGATGATGGAGATGGCTTCGGGCAGCCCGGTGATGTCGAAGCCGATCAGCGAGGCTGTGGACTTGCTCCCGGAGGTCGTCTGCTCGGAGCTGGAGTCCTTCATGAGATGGAGGGGGCTCAGGGCACAGCGCATGTAGTCCTGGAGCTGAGCAGTGCCATTGATGGCGCCATCGCCCCACTGCGTGAAGCTGTTCCTCAAGACATCGCGATCGATGGTGAAGAACACGTATTTGATGGGCTTGCCGAAGTAGTCTTCGACGTTGGCCCAGAAGTTCGTGAAGATCTCGAGCACCTTGCCGTTGTTCTTGAGATCCTCCTGGCTGAAGGTGGGTTTGCTTGGAGCCACCCCCTGTCCACCTTGAGCGATGAAGTGATTTCCCGTCCCGTGGGGGTGATTGAAGGTGGACAGGTAGCAGGCGGGGGCGCCCTCCTGAACGATCGCGCTCACCAGCATGCCCCCCCATCGGTCGCTGGCCACGAACCGGGAGGACTTCGTTCCCGCGTCCGAGTGGCTGTCGAAGTTGATGATGGCCACCGGCCCGTCTAGTGGCTGTCTCTTCTTCAAGGATTTGACCGCATACAAACCCCAGAGATACCCCGTCGTGTGGAAGCTGTTGTTGTCACACACCGAGAAGACGGGGAAGCCCAGGCTCGGCTCCAGGCCGACGAGCCCGTCGATGAACGCATCCATCTGCTCCTTGGGAACCGCGGAGGATTTGTTCGTCTCCTTCGCGGAGGACGCCTGCTGCAACCCCGAGCTCGTGCTCGTCGTCAGTCTCGTCGTGGAGGCATTCTCGTTGACGGGTTTCTTGAGCGACAGCGAGGGGAACGGGCGCCAGGAGGTCTCGCTCTCCTTTTCCTTCTTCTGTTTCAGCACGGGCGTTGGACTCAGGGTCGGCTTGTGCCGGAACGAAGTCGCCGGGTTCAGCGGGTTCGGAGCCGTCTTGTTCTGACTCAAGACGGGCTTGATCATGTTCAGTGCCGATTCGTTGGGTTGGACCGGCCTGGAGATGCTGGGGGTGCTGTTCGAAGCCGAGTCCTGCTGCACTTCCTTCGCCGCGCAGAACTCGCACGTCGCCTGCTTGTAGAATCCCTTGTGATTCGCGCAATAGCCCGGCATCTCGCTCTCCTCAGCCCCCCTTATAGGGCGGCTCGCGCTCCTCCGCGAAAACTTCGGCGTACCAGCCATTCGAACCTCCGGAGTCACCGGGTTTCCACCTACGTCTGCCGTCACTCTGGATGGGGAGGTGTCGTTGTCGCGGCAGGGGCTGGGGCCTGGTGACAGCCGTCACCACCCATGGCCTGGGGCCTGGTGACAACAGTCACCATCTTGCCCGCCAAAGGGGGCGGCCCCAGAGGGAGCGCTGTCCCTCCTGGGCTGGCATCCCCGGTGCACTCAGGGTTCGCAGGCACTGTTCTCCAGAGGCGCACATGTTCAAAGCCAGGTTCCCTTCCTTCAAGCTTCCGTCCGCACCGACGCGCTCTCCTTCCCCTGGACCCAGTCAGCGCTCCGGACCGTCCGAATCTCCCAGCCGCACTTCAGGGCCAAACGTGCCGGGCAGGACCCAGGGGACGCCGCGGAGTCCCCACCTCCAGGATTCCTTTGATCAGCAGCCCCGGGGCACGCCGAAAGGGGGCCCGACCACCGCCAATCCTTCCTTCTGGTCCAGGATGTCTCCGGGGAACCTGTTTGGTTCATCCCCCACGAAGCAGCAGATCAAGCAGGATGTCACCACCCTGCACAACACGCCGGGTGGCTTTCCCGCCCCCAACTCCCTCTACCACGCCACCTCGTCGGCCGCGTGGGATGGAATGAGCAAGACGGGAGGACTGGCTCCCCCCACGATGCTCAGCCAGCACGGCATCGTGCGCAAGACGGGCGAGGGAGACCAGTACAGCGCGCAGGCGGGCGAGAAGAACTTCATCAGCTTTGGTCAGGGAGCACAGGGTCTGGGCACGTCCCGCGCTTATTTCAAGCAGACGGCGGACTCGGCCAGCTACAGCCCCCACCTCTACTCGGATACCCAGCTCAAGACCGAGATCGATCAGTCGAAGAAGCTGCTCGCCAACTGGAATGCCCCCGAGGGCAAGGCGTATGGCGACATGGTGGACAAGCCTCGAGTGGAGGCGCGTCTGCGGCAGCTGGAGGCGGAACAGAGCCTGCGCACGAACATGCCCGGTCGGCAGACGCCCTACCCCTTGATGTTCGACTTCAATGGCGACAAGTTGAACGCCAGGCCCATGGGCATGGGGCCGGGAGAGGTCGCCGTGCACGGTCCCGCCATGTTCAAGGACAACCTCCAGCGCGTGTTCGTCCCGGTGGACAGGGTCTCGGACATGCAGTCCCGCCTGAACACGACGTTGGGCTCCGGCCACTCCGTGCAGGTGCTCTCCTTCGAGGGCCAGACCAGGTTCCTCGAGCAGCAGCGGCAGTCCCTGGGACGCACTCCCAACAACCCGGCCCACCTCGCCCTGCGGGCCGATGAGACCGTCTCGAGCAACCTCAACGCCAATGAGGACAAGCGCAAATTCTTCTACGACATGGCCGGGAGCGACATGGGCGTGCCGACCATTTCGTAGTGCTCCCCGCTCCCCGCCTTCCTCTTTCCTTTTCCAGGAGACTTCTCCATGTCCACCCTTCTCGCCATTCCCAAAGCCAGTGATTTCTACCCACAGGGCGCGCCCTCGGAGATCAGTGTGGCGCCAGGCGGCACGCTCCAGGTGAAGTGCGACGACGACGTCCTCTATGACTGGGTGACGAACCTGCTGGCCGAGCGCCTGTTCGTGCAGGGCCAGGGGTTCAGCCGGTTGAAGCGCGACGCCCGCGGCCAGCTCACACGGGATCCGGAAACGCACAAGTTCCAGATCGAAGGCTACGTGGACCTGGCCCAGCCCGCTCGGGAGATCCTCGGGGCCATCCGCGACAACCTGGAGGCGACCGAGCAGTTCGAGCTGTCCTGGAAGGATTGACCGGCGCGGCCCAGGCAGCTCCTCCCTTCACGTGGCCCGTCCGTCCTATGTCGATCCGTGGACGCGGTACGGCGGCTACGGCTGGGCGAGCCATTCCACCGCGGGGCAGTGGGCCTCGAGCCCGTACTCCTTCGAGGCCGCACGGAAGAGCGTCCAGCGATCCACCGGGTTCACAGACGCCACCGCCTCAGCGGCACGCCGGACCATGGGATCGAGGCTCGGAACCAGCGCGAGTAGCCGTTGTGCCGAGCGCTTCAGGTAGTCCTCCGGAGGAGGGCCTCCGCCCGGTGGGACGCCCTCGGTCAGTGCCTCGCACACTCGTGCGAAGCTGCTCGCGAGCGCCGTACGCCGGGCGGTGCGCTCGGCGGCGGTAGTGGAAAAGGTCAGGGTCCAGGTCACCGACACATCACGGACGAAGAGCGGCTCGAACCGGATCGACTCGACCAGTTCCTCCACGCAGTTCTCATCGAGGTACACCGAGCGAATCGAGGAGGAATCGACCCGGACCGTTCCTTCAGACAGGATCGTGAAGGGGATCAAGACCCGGTCGTCCTCGCCGTCTTGAACATCGAGGACGTCGGGGCCGTTGCCGAAGACAGCGAGGCGCATGCAGCTTCTCAACCGGGGCCGTATCGGCGCCAGCGCCTCCGAGACATCCTGGGTGCGCAGTCCCGGCGTTACCTCCAGGGTCTCGGCGGCGCCGCGGATGCCATCCCCACCTGACCGTACGCCCTGGCCGGCCACACAGCCCGCCACAACGGCCGCGGCCAGAAAGACAAAGAGCCTCATGCACGGCAAGAAGCCACACGGGCTGACGGAAGACAACGGAAGAGCGTCAGGAGTCGAGTCCCAGTTCGTTGCCTGGGCCACCAGCGCCTTGCCCGTGCCCGTCCGCCGCGGCGCATAAGCGGCCGCCACAATCCGCGCACACCTCGTACGAGCGGCCTCCTGTGATGGCACTCACTCGCCGGGTGTTGGCGCCGTCACAGTCCCCCCGCGGCCTCCAGGGCAGACTTCTTCGTGTCAGGGCGCGAACCCCTCACGCGACGCCCTGACATCGAGGCCGCCATGTCCCGCATCACGAGCACCGAGGTCATCCTCCCCTCCTCCCTCTCCGCCGAGGCGCGACACCAGCTCACCGACAGTCTCTACGCCGTCCACGCTCGGCTCTTCGAGTCGGAGGAGGAGCGCGAGGCGTGGGCCCGCTGCGACAGGCCCGAAGCGCTCTACTTCCTCGAGACCGCCACGGACCATGCCGGAGGGCACGGGCTGGTGACGGTGGCGCCCATCACCCTGGAGACCGTGCTGAGCCTGGCCCGCTCCCTGCTGATGCGGCGGCTGCGCCAGTCCATGACGAGGCTGGCGGCCCGGGTGCTGGGCACGCGGCTCGGGGCGCGCCTGGGCCGCTCCCTGGTGCTCCGCACGTTGCGCCACGTTCCGCTCTTCGCCCGGCTCGACGAGGCCACCCTGCGCGGCCTGGCCGAGCGCGCGGAGCTCCTCGTGCTGCCCGCGGGCAGGGAGGTCTTCCAGGCGGGAAGCGCCGGTGACGAGCTGTACCTGCTGGAGACCGGCGTGGTCCATGTGCTGGCCCAGGGAGGGAAGCTCATGGACGAGCTGGGCAGCGGCGCCGTGTTCGGAGAGCTGGCCCTGCTCACCCATGAGCGCCGCTCGGCGACCGTCCGCACGGCAACGGCCTCGACGTTCATCCGCATCCCCCGCTCGGCGCTCCTGCCGTTGCTCGAGGGGGATGACCGCCTGCGCGAGCGGATGTGGAAGACGCTCGCCGAGCGGCGCTTCGATGATGTGGCGCGGGGGCTGGAGGGCTACGGGCACCTGGAGCGCGCACGCCGGCTCTCCCTGCTTCGCTCTGGAGAGCACCGCGAGCTGAGGCCGCAGGAGTGGCAGAACATCGAGGCGGGCACCCACCTGTTCGTGCTGTCGGGCGCGGTGGACTTCGAGCACGCGGGGCTGGTGGTGACCCAGCGGGACTCCACGCTCCTGGAGGTCGGCCAGCCGCTCCGGGTGAGGGCCCGGGAAGCCACGCGGCTCGTGCTCCTGAATCCGAATAGGAGCGACGGGAGCCCTGAAGCGTCTCGCTGAAGCCACGCACCGCGAACCTGGTGGTGCTGTAGCCCGTCTTGCCGGCGAAGCCCAGCAGTCAACAGTCACCGCACAGGCGGGCTCCTGCTGGATCAAGTGCGATGACGGGCGCGAGACGACGGCCTACGCCGGCAGCCAGACGGACTGCAGCATGAACGCGTACCAGTGGTGCTACCCCTACGGCGGCTCGACCCGTTACACGAGCGATGGCGACGAGACCGGGCGATGGCTTCCGCCAGGCGAGCCTGGGCGGGCCCGGCGTGCGACTCAGCAGCCGCCGGACAGCTCGCAGATGTCCGACGGGTTCGTCGAGACCTTCAGGTCGTCGTACCAGATGTAGGAGTTGATCGTCGGGGCGAACTCGGTCGTGGCCCCGCCGAAGAACGAGGAGAAGTAGGCCTTGTCGACCAGGTCCGAATTGCGCACGAAGCGCAGTCCAGAAATCCTGGCGGCCGAGGTGCCGTTATACCAGACCTCGATCTCACCGTCGGGGTTCGCATTCCCGTTGGTCACGGAATTGACCTTGAGCCGCTGGGCAATGTGCACCCAGGTGCCGCGGGGATAGTAGATGTCGGCGCCTGCTCGGGTCTTCAACACCGCCTGGTCGCCGTACTCTCCCTCATGGCCCATATGGTAGTAATAGATCGCCGCCTGGCCTCCCGCGCGCCAGATCATGCGCGAGCTGAACCCGTTGTAGCCAGTGCAGACCTGGCCGCCGGAGCACGCGCCGCCCCCCGCCAGACCGAGTCCGAGTTTGCCGGCGAAATGGGTCGTGCCCCAGCTGAAGTCACTGCTGAAGCGCACCCAGTACGACAAATAATACTCCCGTCCGGGGAGCAGCGTGAACGGCGCCTGGGCGCCGGAGTCCTCTGGGCCAATCTTGTCAGCCGGGTAGGTGATGCGCAGCGACTTGAGACCCGAGTGCCTGAAATTCACCCCGTCGATCCAGGTTCGAGTGCTCATCCCCACCTCCCAGGGGGCGCTCCAGCCGTCCGCGGCCCAATCGCCGAGCGAGTAGGTGCTCAGGCTGGCGGGCCTCTCGAAGGTGTTCACCTTGTACGTCGAGGCGACAAGGGGCAGGACGTCGGCGGCCGCGACGTCAGGAGCGGCGTGCGCGACCTCGGGGGCCACCAGAGAGAGGAGGAGCGAAGTGAGCAACGGAGTTCGTGCATTCATAGGGTATTGCCAGTCGTGAAGGAGCTGAACGGATGGAGTCAGAAACCCGGTTTTTCGAATCATGCCCCGATTTTCAGCCCGTGTGACTCCCCCCATCCCCGGGGCAGCTCGTCACCTTGTCAGAGCGAACCCCTCCGCCCCGTAGAAGTCGCGGCTCTTCACCACCCCGCCCCCCTCACTCCAGATATGCCGGAAACTTCGGCAGTGCGCGAACGTCCTCCAGCGAATGCTGTACCAGGAAGCGCCCGTGGGTCTCCTGGAGGAGTGCCTCGACCCGTTCGAGGGATGAGAGCGTCTCCGGGCGGCTGAGGTTGAAGTGCGGCACGACATGGCTCCGCCAGTTCTCGCGCGTATGGCAGAGGTCGCCTGATAGGACGAACGTGCCCGCCTGCGGGAGCCGGACGACGAGCGACTGATGTCCGGGAGTATGCCCGGGTGTCTGAATGACGCGCACGCTGCCATCGCCGAAGACATCGGCATCGCCGTCGAGGAGTTGCAGCTTCGCCGTGCGATACGCGGAGAACACCGTCGCATCCACACCGAGTGGCGTCGGGGTCTGGGTCGCCCAGTCGAGCTCGCGCCGCTGGAGGATCCACGTGGACGAGGTGAACGCATTGGCATTGCCGGCATGGTCGGCATGCAGATGCGAAAAGGCGACATAGCGCACGTCCTGGTGATCGAGACCGAGCTGCCGCAATTGAGTGCTTAGCGGAGTATCGACGTAGGTCCGATTCCCCACCGGGTCGGCTCCGGGCGCCTGGGCAATGGAGTCGCTCAGCCCCGTGTCCCACAAGAACACGCCCTGGGGATGCCGGATCAGGAAGCAAGGGACGGTGAGCGTACCGGCCTGGCCCGTGGGCTCGCCGCTGCCCGAGAAGAAACCCATGTCCTTGATTTCGATCCGACCGCAGTCGAGCACGTAGAGACGAATCGGAGGTGGCTCCTCGGCGGCGGAGGCCGGCGCGCCGGCAGCGGCTGACCTCGCCCCGGCGCACGCTGTGCACAGGACGGGCATGAGCATGAAAGAAAGCAGGTGGGAAATTCGGGACATGTTCTTCTTCTCCAGATGTCGGCTCGGGACCCGAGTCTCCATTCTGTAATCTCAGGGACGAATCATGTCGAAGCAAAATCACACCCGGCCGAGGCGGCGCTTCCGTCAAAGATGAGAGGCATTACAGCCTGGCAGTCCGTTCCACACGAAGCTGCGCGTCAACACGCCCGTCGCTCCCGCCAAGGTGAAAAGGCTCGGATTTCAAGTGGTTACGGAGTGCCCGCGAAAATCTCTGGCTCCTGGTGCGCCACCTGGCTTCGGCGCGTGTCTCCAGATCGAGCCTCGCACGTCGCGAGCTCTGAACGCGAAGAGAAAGGGCAACCCACATGAAGACCCTCAAAGCGATGAGCGACCGCCTTCTGAAGATGTTCCTGTCCGAGGTCTCCGCTGGCGCGTGCATCCCGGAGCACGGCCAGTGCTGCGCAACCGGCAAGCGCTTCAACTGCTACGGCTCCTGTGTCTCCTCGAGCGGCTGCCGGTAGATCTGTCCATGCTCATGGCCGGACATGCCGTCCCGGTGTCCGGCCGTGGTTCCCGGAAGGATATGCTTTGAGCGCTGTCGATTTCGGCTGCCGGCTGATGCTTGCCGTCGTGCTCACGCTGGCGTTCGCCAGCAAGGTGCTCGGCCGCGGCTCGTTCCAGGACTTCATCCAGACCCTCGGACGATTTGGATTTCCCAAGCCCTGGGTGGGCTCGCCGCTGGCAGCCGCCGTGGTCCTCTCGGAGGCGGCCTCCGCGCTCCTGCTGCTCCTCGCCCCCCTGGCCGGGTATGTGTTGGCGCTCGCGCTCTTCACGGGCTTCACCCTGGGCATCGCGCGGGTGTTGCGCCGGGGTGAGCGGGTGCGATGCCGGTGCTTCGGCGCGAGTGACACGCCCATGGGGGCGTCACACCTGGTCCGCAATGGACTCTTGATCGCGGTGACCCTCGCGGGCGCGGTAGGCCACGAGGTGGGGCCACCGTCTTCTCCGTTGTCCGTGGTGGGGTGGTGCGCGGGGGCCCTCGGAGTCCTTACCGGGTTCTTCATCACGCGCTGGGATGATCTCGTGTTTCTCCTGAGTGGCCCGGAACCAATGGCCGGACCTCCGGCGGCCGCGGAAAAGCAGAGGGGATGATGGAGCTTCTCGTGTTGGGCGGCGCGGTGCTGGCCGTGCTGGTGGTGCTGAACCTGCTGCTGACCTTCGCGCTCATCCGCCGCGTCCGGGTCCTGCAGGAGAGGGTGTCCAAGGGACCCGCCAGGGATCCGGCGCTGCCTCAGGCGGGTGATGCCGTGGGGGCGTTCCAGGCCGCCACCCCCGAAGGCGGACTCCTCACCGACGAAGCCCTGCGGTCAGGGGTGAACCTGGTCGGCTTCTTCACCACGGGCTGCCACCCCTGCGCGACCGTTCGGGCGCAACTGCTGGAGTCGCCGCCCCGGCTCCCCTTGATGGCCTTCGTCGAGGGCCGCGCGGATGACCCCGCCGCGCGTGAGCTCGGCACCGCCTTGAGTGCCATCGCCCAGGTGGCCTACATCACCGAGGCCGACTCCGTGGCCAAGGCGTTTCGGTCCGCTGGCTATCCCACGTTGATTCGGGTGGAGAACGGCACCGTCGCCGCCGCGGGGCATCAGCTGGGTGACGTCCTGCCATGAAGGAGGAGACCTCCACCAGGCGACCGTGGCGCGATGCCTCGCGAACCGTGCGCGCGGCCGTGGCGCTCCAGTGGCGCTCGGCCCCTGTCGCCTCGGCCGTCGCGCTCGCGCTCACGTTGTGCACCGGGTCTGTCGCCGCGGTGGGAGGCTGGCTGACCAAGCTGCTGCTCGATGAGCTCGGCCGCGGCGCCCAGGTCAACCCGCAGCGGGCCCTGGGACTGGCGGTAGGCGCAGCCGCCGTGGCCGGAGGCGCCATGGCGGTGCTGAACCTCACCGAGTACCTCAACGGGGTGATCCGCTGGCGTGTCACCCTCGAGGTCGAGCGCGCTCTCTTCTCGAAGGTCATCGCGTTGGAGAGCCTGCGCTCCTTCGAGGATCCAGCCTTTCACGGCCAGCTTCGGCTGGCGGAACAGGCGGCCCAGGAGGCGCCGCAGCAGCTCTCGGAGCTCGTGCTCTCCGTCATCCGCGCGGTCGTCTCGGTGGTGACCTTGAGCGCTGTCGTGCTGTCGGTGTCACCGCCCATGGCGCTCCTGCTCCTGCTGGCGGGAGCGGTGGGGCTCGGCGCGCAGCTCGTCCGCAGCCGCTGGACGGCGCAGCTCTCCGAGTCCCTGGTCCAGACGTATCGCTGGCGCGACTTCTATCACTCGCTCCTCGTGGACGTCCGGGCGGCCAGGGAGAGCCGGCTGTTCGGGCTCGGGGAGCTGCTCCTGGACCGGATGGTGACGACGCTGGGAAGGGCCTCGGCACGGGAGCTCGCCCTGGCGCGCAAGGGAGCCGGGATGCAGGCGTCGCTGTCCCTGCTGACCGCCGGGGTCACGGCGCTCGGTGCGTTCATCGTCGTCCAGGGGGCCGTCGCGGGCCGGCACGACCTGGGCGATGTGGCGCTCTTCCTCGCGGCGGTGGCCGGCATCCAGAGTGCCTTCACCGGCCTGGTCGTGCAGATGCAGGAGGCGGGGCGGAGTGTGCTGACCTTCGGTCACTACCTCCAGCTCCTCGGCGTTCCCAGTCGCGTGGCGGGCCCCTCGCGAGCCGTGGAGCCGCTGCGGCGTGGAGTGGAATTCCGGGACGCGTGGTTCCGCTACGACGCCAGCGGCCCCTGGGTGCTGCGCGGGGTGAACCTGTTCATTCCCGCGGGCGGCTCGGTGGGGCTCGTGGGCGTCAATGGGGCCGGCAAGAGCACCCTGGTGAAGCTCCTGTGCCGCTTCTACGAGCTCGAGCGTGGCCAGATTCTCTGGGACGGAGTGGATGTGCGTGAGCTCGAGCCGCGTGCGCTGTGGCAGCGGATGGCGGCGACGTTCCAGGACTTCATGACCTACGATCTCACCGCGGCCGAGAACATCGGCCTGGGGAACGTGGCCTACTTGAAGGACGAGGCGCGCATCCGTGCCGCGGCGCGGTTGGCCGAGATCGATGGCAAGCTCGCCGCGCTTCCGGCCGGATACGAGACGCTGCTGAGCCGGATCCTCGCGGGTGAGGACGGCGGCGGAGCGCCGGGAGTATCGCTGTCCGGAGGGCAGTGGCAGCGGGTGGCGCTGGCCCGGGCCCTGATGCGAGAGGACGTGGATCTCTGGGTGCTCGATGAGCCGAGCTCCGGACTGGATGCGGGCGCGGAGTTCCGGATTCACCAGACGCTGCAGCGCCATGGGACAGGGCGGGCGCGGTTGCTCATCTCCCATCGGCTCAGCGCGCTGCGGAGCGCGGACACCATCGCCGTGCTCTCACAGGGCCGGGTGATCGAGCAGGGCACGCATGAGGAGTTGATGGCGGCTGGGGGCGAGTACGCGCGCCTGTTCACGCTGCAGGCCCGTGGATACCAGGACCCGCGGGTCGTCTCGCGGGAGGGGGCGGCATGAGCCTCGCGCTCGGAGTGGGGCTGGGAGCCCTCGTGGCTGGCGCCGCACTGGTTCGCTGGGCGCGGAGCCGCTGGCTCGTCGTCACCGTGCGGGGCTACAGCATGGAGCCCACGCTGCGCGACGGCCAGCGGCTCATCGCGCGGCGGCTGAGCGGCTCTGGCGCCGGGGCTCCCGGGTATGGTCGCTCGGACATCGTCGTCTTTCTGCTACCCCGCCCGCAGATCGAGGCGATGGACTCCGCGGAACTGCCCTACCGGATCAAGCGGGTTGCCGCCGTCCCTGGAGACCCAGTGCCGGACTGGGCCTTGGAGGCGCTGTCCGCGGACGCACGGACCCGTGTGCCGCCCGGCAAAGTGGTGGTATCCGGAGACAACCCACGCAGCCAGGACTCGCGGCAGCTGGGCTACATCGACTCGCAGGCCCTCATCGCCGTCGTGCGGCTCTGAGCACGGCTCGGGCAAGCCTGCGCAGAGAGCCTTGGTGACACCACGCCCCCCGAGCAGCCAGTCCTGACGGGCACCACGCCGGCATCTCCGCCCCCCCCCCAGCGCGAAGCAGTCACACACCTCCCCTCTCCCGCCGGGAGAGGGACGGGGTGAGGGTGCCAGGGACCCCGGGTTGACCCGGTTAGGAATTCCCGCGGGGAGCCGGCACCATCCGTGACGCAATGCCGCAGGGGCAATGGAGCGCATTGCGCTGGCCCCTCAGTCATACCGGCACGGTGGCGCGAACTTCCGAGGTGGCTGCAGGAATCCGCGCGGCCCGCGCCCCGCCCCTTCGAGGTTCGTGGTCACGAATGACACCGGAGTCATGGATGACCACGAAGGGTTAACCAGATTGCACAGGCTATCCCCGTGCTCGAACGTCAGGTACCATAAATTTCGCGGCGCACTGTGCGCTCGAGCCCCGCGCGAAGCGGGCACGAGGTTTGCCTTGTAGCAGTCCGACGAGTCGCGGTGACGCCGCTCGGGGACTCCGGGGTGACTGCCATGAAGAGACTGTTCGCGCTGAGTGTTCTGGTGATGGCCTGCGGTGGCGGGAGCGAGCTCCAGGAGTCGGTGTCAACGACAGGGCAGACGGCGCGGGAAATCCAGCTCGCGGCCACGGAGGGAGTGGAGGGCGTCTCACACGGCGTGCGGGGCGCGACCTTCTGTGACTACAAGCTCTACCCCACACTCCCGGTGGAGCAGGCCCCGGCGGTCATCGAGCGGGACCGGATGTATCTGGCGGCCCGGCCGGGCGTCCTCTTCAAATACCTGCCGCTGAGCCTCCCGACGGCGACGGACCCGTACCTCTACAGCGGTGGGCGCTACCTGGTGGACACGGTGAAGCACGCCGAGGAGTACGCCCGGTGGGTGCCAAATGACTACCGGCTGGATGGCGTCGTGTTCTCGGAGCGCTCCTACTTCGCCAGCACCGAATGCACGGCCTACAGCGTCATCGGCGTGAAGGACTTCAAGGATCTGCGCACCCGGCAGCACGTGGTCCGGACCGAGCGCTTCGCGCTGCCCCGGGGCAATCACCGCGGCTATCTCGAGTCGCGCTGGAAGGATCTGGTGGCGGAGGCGAAGGCGCGCGGGCTGGCCAGCGTGTGGCTCGTCTACAACCCCGAGGCCCGGCTGGCGGCCTTCGTGTACACGATGGAGCGCGTGGGCCCGGTGACTCCTGGCGTTCCGGACTTCGCGAGCGTCTCGGCGCTGGAGTCCGCCCCCTCGCTGGGCGCACACCTCGCGCGGCGCGGCTGGGTGAAGACGCAGGACATGACCCAGTTCATCTGGGGCCTCTGGTTCCGCTTCGCCCCGGGCGACCGGGGCCAGCCCACCATCTGGCCGAACGCCTTCGCGCTGCCGACGCCCTTCTCCGGGGACGGGCTGTGCCTGGTGAGCGCGGGCGAGAACCACGGGAACAGCCCCTCGGACTGCCCCCCGCGCTGCGGCAACGCCATCGAGGATCCGGGCGAGACGTCGGTGAACTGCCCGGGTGACGTGCGCGACATCTGACAGTGCTCCTTGCTTCCATTCCCCCCCCCCCGTTGCAGCCGGAAAGGTGACCGTCATGCAGAGCCAGCCCAATCCCAACCCGGGGCGTTCCGCGTTGGACTTCAAACGAGAGACCAAGATGCCGACCCCTCGGAGCCAGATTGTTCCCGGACAGTTCCAGGTGCTGGGCGCGAACCTGCAGATCGTCATCGACGGGTTCGGCTCGTTCACGCTCATCGCCAACAAAATCCTCCTCGAGGAGGGCCTGGGCGCCGATGACGGCACCGGGGCGGTGAAGTTCGAGCCGGGCTCCTGGTACCCGCTGGAGCGTTGGCTGACGGCGCTGGAGCGGATCGGCAACGAGTTCGGCCACGTGCTGCTGTTCCAGTCGGGCATGACCACGCCGAAGAACGCGGTCTTCCCGCCCACGGTGACGGACATCCACAGCGGGCTGAAGTGCATCGACGTCGCGTACCACATGAACCACGCGGTGCGCGGCGAGTCCATGTTCAGCCCCAACACGGGCGAGATGCGCGAGGGAATCGGCCACTACGGCTACGCGCACACGCCGGGGAAGAACCTCATCACCCTGGAGAGCTCCACGCCGTACCCGTGCGATTTCGACCGGGGCATCATCATCGCCATGGCACAGCGGTTCCAGCCCACCGCCACCATCCTCCATGACGCCACCCGGCCCTGCCGCAAGCGCGGAGGGGCCAGCTGCGCCTACCACGTCGCCTGGAGGTAGGACGCCGGCCCACCAGAGGAGCTGTCACCCCAGGGCCTGGGCCGCGATGGCGAGGAGGTGCTCCCTCCTGCCCGGGGCCCGGGTCCCATGAAGCATCATCATGGGCGCCGGGACGTGCCGCTCGAGCCCGAGCCCCGCTGCCCATTCGCTCAGCCCGGTGAAGCGCGGAGGGCTGTCCAGCCGTACGACTCCCTCGAGGCCCCGCAGGAGCCCGGCCGCGAGGCTCAGGGCGATCGGCTCCTCCTGGGCGATGAGGGGGCCCACCATCGTCGATTCGAGGTTGGGCCACGCCAGGCCGTAGCCCACCACGCGCCCGTCCCGTTCGGCCACGAGCGCGCGGGACGCCTCCCGGTGCAGGGCGTGGAGCAGGGGATGCCGGGGCGCACCGAAGGCGCCAGCGTCCAGCGTGGCGACCGCGTCCAGATCCTCCCCCGTCATCGCGCGCACCCGCGTGTCCGGGACGGCCAGTTCCTGTGGCTGCCGGGTGAGCCGCCCCAGGTGCTTCACGACCTCGCCGACCTGGACGAAGCCCAGCTTCTCGTAGAGGGGACGGCCCTGGTCCGTCGCGAACAGGAGCGTGGGGATGGGACCGATGTGCTCGAGCGCCTGTTCCATGAGGCGCCGTCCCAGCCCCTGCCTCCCATTGGAGGGCGACACCACCATCATCCCGATCCAGGCGGCCTCGCGCCCATAGGGCGCGATGAGGACCGTGCCCGCGAGCCCACCTTCCGGTGAGTCCACGCCGAAGCCGGTCCCCAGTTCCAGGATCATCCGCCACTTCAGCTCTTCCGCCGGCCAGTCGCGCTTCATGGCCAGTTCGAGGCAGGCGGGCACGTCATCCAGGGTGAGTCTCCGAATGCGCATGCGGCCGCCTATACCACGTCGAGCCGCATGCCAACGACAGACAGGGGCTGGAGCGGCCAGGCCGATGGGGGCCTCCCGATACCCACGATCATCGGCGCGACTCCTTGCTGGTCTCACCAAGCATCCACTGCCGGAAAGCCAGCACGCGCGAATCATGGCTGCTGGCCTCCGGATACACCAGGTAATACCCATACTCCGCCGGCACCCGCACGTCGATATCAAACAGCCTCACCAACCTGCCCTGCGATAGATCGCTGGCAACCATGGCCAGTTCGGCAAGACCAACGCCAGCACCATCGATGACGGCCTGCACCACATGGCTCGAATCAGGCAACGCAACGCACCGGCTGTCATCGAAACCTTCAGTACCAGCCGCTGCCATCCACATGCGCCAGTTCGGCCACACCATCCCGTCGGTCTTGCAGTCCACGTAGCAGAGAGTATGGCGGAACAGGTCTCGTGGCGCTTTGATGCTCGAGTCAGCCTCGATCAATTTCGGGCTGCAAACCGGAACGACCACCGTATCGAACAGCCTCTCCGATCGCGCACCTTCATACCGGCCCGTGCCAAACCGGATGGCAACATCGATATCATCCACGTCGAAATTCCGTACCTCATCCGAAATATCGAACGTCAGCTCCAGCCCTGGGTTCGCTGCCAGGATTGATCCAAAGTCCGTAGGAGAGGTTTTGAAGAGGCGGAGAGCAAGTCCAGACATTCACAGGCAAAGAGGGAGCATCCCTCCGGACGGCGCCTGAAAGAGGGGCGCCGTGGAAGGACAGGAGTGAAGGTACACAGGCCGAACAGCCAGGGGAGAAGAGGCGCGGGAAGGCCGGAGCGGGAGCAGCTGGCGGGCGCTCAGGCAAGTGTGGCCAGACTCTCGGGCAGCACGGCCAGACCCAACAGGCCCTGGTAGAGCACCTCCATGGTGCGTGCGAAGCTTTGGGGCCGTTTGTCGCGAGTCGGCAGGTGCGTGCGCACCAGGGCCAGCAGGTTGTAGGCCAGCAAACGCAGCCAGCTGAGTACCAGGGGTGCATTGCCTCGCAGGCTGGGCGAGGCGCTGTCCTCCTCCAGCACCACGTCCGCTGTCCAGTTGGGCCCGTTCTCAATCCCCCAGTGCCGGCGTACCAACGTCAGCATCCGCTCCGGGGACAGTTGCCCTGTGGGAATGGAGGTGAGGAACAGCCGCGTCTCCACCTTCGGCAGCTCGCCGTCTCTGGTTCGCGTCTGCCTCACCCATACCCATTGCTGGGCGCCGGGAAAGTCCTCCTCTGGCGGCTTGTCCACCACCCTCAACTCCCTCTCCACCCACTCCCCGCTCGTCCGCTCGCGCGTGCGCACCTTCACTGGCGCCACCGCCAGCGCCACCCACGCCTTGTCATGTAGCCGGTGGAAGTTCTCCTTGAGCGCCATCAGGTAGTGCTTGCCCGCCTCCCTCACCACCCGCGCATTGGCCGCGCTCGTCATTCCCGCGTCCACTGTCACGTACTCGAAATGCCGCCCGAACTTCTCCACCACCCGTTTGAACAACTCCGGGAACGCCGTCGCCTCTCCCTGCTTGCCTTCCAGCAACTTCTGGTCGAGCACCGGCTGGGCCGCGCTGCTGGTGAGACTGGCGCGCAGCGCGTACGGGTACCAGTACTCCCGCCCCTGCTCATCCTTCGTCGTGTGGCTCGGCTCGCACGGCGGCTGCCCCGGCGTGCTCTCCCCTGCCTTCCCGTCAATGCTGACGACGCCCCGGGCGAAGAGCTCATGGCGTATCAGCCCCACTTCCAGGCCTCGGTGCACCATCTGGTGCACCTCCTGCTCCAACCCCTCTGGCTCCAACTTCCCCAGCAGCCTATCCAACGTCGTGTCGGACACCGGCCGCTTCAGCCCCTCGGGCGCCGTGCCTTCGCGCAGCATGTCCTCCCCAGCGCCTCGGCATGCCTCAACACCCGCCGCCCCACCGCCATCGCCTGCACCAGCAGCATCAACATCGCCGCCAGCGGATGCCTCTGTCCCCGGCGGGCCCGGGGGTCCTTTACCTCCTTGAATGTCAGCCCCAGGCTCGCCATCATCCTCTGCACGCGGGAGGGGGTTTCCTGCTCGTCCTTCTTCCCCTTCCCGTTTCCCGCTTGGGGGGTGGAGGGCCCGCCAGTCCTCCCGCCCCGGTTTTTCTTCCCACTCATCCTTCTTCTCCCCGGACCTGTCCGGCCCGTCTCCGGCTCTGTGCTGGCGCTCCCCCTCGCGATCTGCCCGCGGCTGCTCGCCTCCGGTGGGCGCCTGTAGGCGGGACTATACTTCAGCCGTAGGCCCGGGTGGGATGACCTCTCCCGTGGGACTTTGAATCAAGCCTGGGTTCGCTGCCCGGAACCGCGGCAGTCGCGGAAATAGCCAGTTCGAAGCAAACATCGCGCTGAGCGATACGCGCAGTTGATCTGCCCCCCGCGCCATCCTCCGCGCGCGGCTGGCCGCACGTCGCAAGATGTCCAACGCGTCGGCGGTCGCCTCGTACAAGACGGTGCCCGCGGGGGTAAGGCGGATGCTGCGGCTGGTGCGCGTGAACAACGTGACGCCCAGCTGATCCTCGATCTCCTTGATCTGGTAACTGACCGCGGCCGGCGTCAGTCCCACCTCTTCGGCAGCGCGCGTGAAGTTCATGTGCCGCGCGGCCGCCTCGAACGTCCTCAGTGCTCTCGTTCCCGGCAGCATTCGGTTCATCGCGATCTTCAAGCGGTATTTGATGATCTGGCAAGAAGTACTCGTTTCTCAACGCCCGGTCAATTGACGATAGTTGCTCAGCTTGATGATCAACGATGTCGCGACACGGCGGTTGCCGGGTCCCGATGCGGACGCGCAGGAGCGCCAGAATGTCAGGTCATTCGAAGTCTTTCGTTGTTCAACGTAACGCTCGGGCGGCGTCCGCTGAAGAACTGGCGCCGCTCGCCTTCTCCGGCTATGCGCACTTCACTGCCATGCAGGTCCGAGGCGGCCTGGTTCGCGGCCTCGACCTTCATCTGGCACGGCTTCGTTCCGCGTCGATGACGCTATTCGGTCAGGCGTTGCCCGACGATCAGGTCCGGTCCTATTTGCAGGCGGCCCTGGAGGCAAGCCCGGCCGATGTGTCGCTGGTGGCAACGGTGTACTCGCCCGAAGGCGAATTCACCGCAAGCGGAACGGGCGTCCCCCCCGAATTGCTGATCCGTACCGGACCGCCCGCCTCAAGAGCGCTCGATAAATCCCAGGAAGTGAAAGCTGGGTGATCCAAAGGTGGGTGGGGAAGGCAAAGCCCCACCCCTGGGGTTCGGGTGCAAGAGGTACCATGTGAAGTAGGCAGGGGGAGTGAGCCAGAAGAAAGCGCGGGCAGCAGAGGGAAGAGTCCGGACGAAAGAGCCGGACAGGTCGCAAGGCTGGCTGTTCAAGCAGATGCCGGAGCAGTTGGTGGAGCCGGAGCACCCGGTGCGGGTAGTGGCGGCGGCGGTGGAGGCGTTGGACCTGAGAGGCTTTCTGGCCGGGGCCAAGGCGGTGGAGGGACATGCGGGACGCCCGGTGACAAGTCCCCGGTTGCTGTTGGCGCTGTGGGTGTACGGGATTCAGCAGGGAGTGGGGACGGCGACGGAGCTGGCGCGCCGGTGCGAGGAGGACAGGGCGTACCAGTGGCTGGCCGGTGGAGTGAAGGTGAGCCACGACAAGCTGAGCCAGTTCCGGGTGGAGCACCTGGAGGTGTTGCAGCAGGTGTTTACCGACGTGCTCTCGGTGCTGTTGCAGCAGGGGCTGGTGAGTTTGGAGCAGGTGGCGCAGGACGGCACGCGGGTGAGGGCCAGTGCCTCGGCGCCTTCGTTCCGGCGAGAGCAGTCGCTGCGGGAGTGCCAGGAGCAGGCCGAGCTGCACTTGCAAGCGGTGCTGGCGCAGAAGGACGACCCGGAGCTGACGCGTGGGCAGCAGGCGACACGAGAGGCCAAGGCGCGTGACTACCAGGCGCGGGTGGACGCGGCGCTGGAGGCGATAAAGCAACAGCAGGCCAGGAAGAAGGGGGCGGACAAGGAGAAGGTGCGCGCCTCCACCACGGATGCGGATGCACGGGTGATGAAGATGGCCGATGGGGGTTTCCGACCCGCCTACAACCTGCAATTCGCGGTGGCTGGGGAGGCGCTGGGAGGGCCAAGAACCATTGTGGGAGTGGAAGTCACCAACCAGGGCAGCGACATGGGCAGCGTGAGCCCCATGGTGGAGCAGATTGAGCAACGCACGGGCCAGGTGCCCGAGCGCGTGCTGGCCGATGGCGGCCATGCCACGTGCGCAGACGTGAAGCAGTGCGCGGCCAAGGGGTTGAAGCGCTCATTTCGGTGCCCGAGCGCATGGCCCAGGCCGGGCAGCAGGGGGACCATTCCCCCGAGGTAGAGGCGTGGCGTGAGCGCATGCGCACCGACGAGGCCAAGGAGCAGTACAAGGCCCGCGCCGGCCTGGTGGAGAACGTCAACGCGCAGGTGAAGGGGCGCTATGGCCTGACGCAGGTGACGGTGCGGGGGCTGGAGAAGGTGAAGTGTGTCGCCTTGCTGGTGGCCCTGGCGCACAACCTGGCCGCACACGGCCAGCCTCTGGTGGATGCGCTGCTGGCGCGCCAGAGCGCGCTTGCCGAGCCGGCTCACCTCCTCGAGCTGGCTCCAGGCAACGCGGCCTCTCTCGGTGGCGGCATCAGTCCGGTGCCGGTGGACCAGGTCACCGCCTTGCCTGCTGGCTTCTGACGGCCAGCCCCCTGCCGCGTGTGGTGTGACCGGGCCTCTCAGGCTCCAACCAGGCGATGAGCCCCCGGGCTGTGTGGTTGAATCCCGCTCTCGCCTGCTTCCCACCTGTACAACCCCCCCCTCCAACTCCGCGCCTCGGGATGGGCGATTTCCTCCGCCCTCCCCTCCACTTCCTGATCGCGCTCTGCTCCCGCGAGGGATTTATCGACTGCTCTTCAGGCCCGAAGGGGCCGCTGGCGTTGGCGACGGTCGAGTACGAGCGGGTGCTTCCAGCCGTCAAGCACGTTGGCGAGGTCGCGAAGACGTACTTCCTACGTCAGGCCGTCAAGCAAGGCTTCGACGACGCCGCTTTCGTCGACCGCCGGGGCCGGCTCAGCGAGGGGTCGATTTGGAATCTGGCATTTTGGGATGGCGACGCGGTCATCTGGCCCGTGGCGGAGATGCTGAGCGGTACCACGATGGGCATTGTCCGTCGGCAGCTGGACCGCCTCGGTATGGCCCAGCGATTTCAGGAAGTGACCCTCGCCGATCTGCCTACGCTTTCCGGGGCCGTGGTCATGAACTCGTGGACACCCGGTGTTGCGGTACACCGGATCGGCTCTGTGCCCCTACCCAATGCGCCCGCTTTCCTTGAGCTGCTCCACCGTGCTTACCAGGCCGAGGAAGCGGTAGCGCCATGGTCCACTCGGGGCGCATAGGGCGAGCGCGGTGTCCAGGGTCGGCTCGACCATTGTACCTCTCGGGCCTGAGCTCGGGCGAGTGACGCTCTCCGACGACCATCCGAGCGCTTCCCGGAGATTGGCGATCGCTCCATGCCTTGATGTCGGCATCGGTCGAAATGGTGGTGCCCCCATTGTGATAGGAAGTGTCCCATCCCTGGAGGTGTGCCCTGTCGTCGGAGCCCCGCAACCGCTTCCTCGAGAAGATGCTCGATCGCCTGTACGCCTCGCTCGCGTCGGGCCCGAGCATCAACTGCCGTCCCCACAACAGCCGTCAACGTGTGGACCTCACGTTGCTGAGCCGTCTGGATGGCACCCCGCCCCACTCCGTGCTGGCCGGGCTCCTCGGGGAGAAAGCCTCGGTGAAGCTCTCCGTGCGCGCCACGAGCCCCTCGAAGGATGCCGCGGACGCTCCGGCCAGACGTGAGGATGACGAGCGGCAGGCGCTTCTGCGCAAGCTGAACACCATCGCCGACGATGCCCGCACCTTCGAGCAGGACACGGGAGCCCAGGTGCTCCACGTTGGCTTCCCCCTGCTCCACCTGCCCCCGGGCTCGAAGGACTCACGGGGCTTCGCCAGCACCAAGCGCGTCCTGGCGCCCATCGCCTTCATCCCCGTCCGCCTCACCCTCAAGAAGGGCCGCACGCCGGGCCTCGAGCTCGAGTCCGCCGCCGACGGCGCGGATCGGGTCATGCCCAACACCGCCCTCATCGCCTGGGTGGAGCGGCAGACCGGCAAGCGTCTCGGGGAACTGTTCGCCGACGAGGAGGGTCAGGATCCCTGGCGCGAGCTCAACGAGCTGTCCACCGCCGTGGCCACTGCTCTTGAACTGCCCCCTCCCGCCCCCTTCACCCCGGAGACGCTCCTCTCCCCGACCCCTCGCTCCGAGGATGAGACCGCCGCCGGGGCCACCCTCCTTCCCTGTGCCGTGCTCGGCCTCTATCCCCTGTCCAACCAGAGCCTCGTGGATGACATGCGGGCCCTCGTGGAGGGTGAGCCCGTCCAGGGCCCCATCGAGAGCTTCCTGCGTGTGGGCGTCTCCCTGGGTGCCCAGCTCACACCCAGGACGGACGCGGCGGCCCAGGTCTCCTGGCGCGCGGGAGAGGACCGGCTCGTCTCCCACGCGGACCCATGCCAGTCGCGCGCGGTGCGGCTCGCGCGCAGCAGCCGCGGCCTCGTGGTCCACGGGCCTCCCGGCACGGGCAAGTCGCAGACCATCGCCAACGCCATTGGCGACCACCTCGCACGCGGGGAGCGCGTCCTCCTCGTCTGCGACAAGCGCACCGCGCTCGATGTGGTGAAGCACCGGTTGGAGCACCTCGGGCTGGGCTCGTTGTGCGCGGTGGTGCACGACGCGCAGAGGGATCAGCGCGAGCTCTACCTCGGCATCCGCGAGCAGCTCGACAACCTGACCGAGTCCAGGCTCAACCCCGCCGCCAGGACCGAGCTCTCCCGCGTGGACACCGAGATGCAGTCGCTCCACGACGAGCTGTCCTCCGCCGAGCGCGCCCTCTCCGAGCGCCCCGCTGGAGGCACCGAGCCCTCCTTCCATGAGCTGGTGGGCCAGTGGTTCGGCCAGGAGGCCCCGGCGTCCCTGACCGGCGCGACGGAGTCCCTCGGCACCTTCCGTCTGGCCGAATCGCGTCCCCACGAGCGCGAGGTGCGCGAGGTGCTGGAGCGCGCCGGCAAGGAAGGCTACCCGGACAACCCCTGGCGCACCTCGCTCGGCGCCGAGCTGAAGGACTACCTGTCCACGCCGCTCGCCACGTACCGCGACCGGATGGCGTCCGCCGTGGAGGCCGCGCGCGAGGCGGATGCCCAGGCCTCGCCCGACGTCCCGGCCTTCGCTCCCACGGGAGACGTGGCCGCAGAGGGCCGGGCGCGTGCGGAGCTCGCCGACAAGCTGGAGCGCGTGCTGGGAGAGGCGCGTCCCGAATGGCTGGCGCGCTGGGCCTCGTCCATGTCCGAGGCCGTGCAGGCGACGAAGACCCAGCTCGAGGGTCTGGCGCCGCAGGTGCAGGTGTTGAACGAGGGCCCGCTCGACACGGAGCTGGCCCTGGTGCACCGCTCGGAACCCCTGGGATTGAGCGCCCTGGGGCAGGCACTGGCGTTCCTGGCGTCCTGGCTGCTGGTGGCGCGCAAGTGGTACCGCTTCCTCTTCTTCTTCACCCGCCGGGCGAAGGCCGCCGAGGTGCTCCGGCGCTTCGGTCTCACCGTGGGGGCCGAGACAGCCGAGCGCGTCTCCCACTTCCTCACGGGCGTGCGCGCCCGGCTCCTGCTCACCGAGTTCCATCACGGCGTCCTCGCGCCCGGACCCAACGAGCCCCTCACGGATGAGGCGCTCGCCCGTGGTTTGAGGACCCATGCCGGGCTCTTCGATGTGCTGTTGCAGCTGGAGCGCCCGGTACTCGCCTCCTGCCGGCAGGCGGTCCGGGACGCGCTGAAGGCCGACGAGGCGGCGCGGGCGCGTCTGCTCGCGGGCCTGCGCCAGTCCGCCGCCCGGAGCGAGGCCGTGGTCCGGCTGGAGTCGCGGCTGGCCGAGGTGGGCCTCTTCTCCTCCGACTGGCGCGTGGCCCGGAGCAGGGCGCTGCGCGCGGGCGAGCAGGTGCAGCCGCTCGTCGCGTCCCTCGCGGCGCGGCTGTCCAGCGTGGAGGGGCTGCTGCGGATCCAGGCCCTGGTGGCGGGACTGCCTCCGGCGCTCGGCACGGCGGCCGAGAAGCTGGCCCTGGCCGGCGCGGACGTGGAGAGCGGCTGGCGCGCGGTACGCAAGGCGGTGCTGGCCGCCGAGGTGTCCGCACGGGTGAAGGAGAACCCGGTGCTCCAGCACATCGACGCGGACCGCATCCACGCGAGCCAGACGCGCTACCGGGCCCTGGAGGCACGCAAGCGCGAGCTGGTGCGCGACGTCATCCTCCACCGTTGGACGGAGCGCCAGCGGGAGCGGCTGCTGGCGGCCACGGGAGGACGGCTCAACGGGCTGGGCGCGGAGCTGCGCCGGCGCCTGCTGCTGCGGGGCGAGCGCGCGCTGCGGGTGCGCCAGGTCATCGCCGCGGGCGCGAGCGTCGAGGGGGGTGATCCCCTCTTCGACATGCGGCCGGTGTGGATGGCGAGCCCCCAGACGGTGGCGCAGATCTTCCCCCGCCGGGAGCTCTTCGACGTGGTCATCTTCGACGAATCCTCACAGTGCCGGCTGGAGGAGGCGCTGCCGGTGCTGACGCGGGCGAAGCGGGTGGTCATCGCGGGAGATCCCAAGCAGCTGCCCCCCACGCGCTTCTTCGAGACCGCCGTGGTGCAGAGCCAGGAGGAGCTGGACGCCGAGGACGAGCAGGGACTCTTCGAGGATCAGCAGGCCGAGGTGGAGGATCTGCTCGGAGCGGCGCTGAACCTGGAGATCGACCAGTGCTACCTGGACGTGCACTACCGCTCCCAGAACGCGGACCTCATCGGGTTCAGCAACGAGCACTTCTATGACTCGCGGCTACAGGCCATTCCGGGGCACCCGTCCAACCGGGTGGAGCACGCGCCACTGCGGCTCATCCACGCGGGGGGCCTGTACGAGAAGCGGGTGAACGTGGTGGAGGCGCGGGCGGTGGGAGCCCTGGTGAAGGAGCTGCTCTCGCATCCGGAGCCGCCATCCATCGGCGTGGCGTGCTTCAACCTGTCGCAGCGCGACGCCATCACCGAGGTGCTGGAGGAGCTGGCTGCGGCGGACGCGGACTTCGCGGCGAAGCTGGCGGCGGCTCGGGCGCGGCGCGGCGAGGGCTCCTTCGAGGGGCTCTTCGTGAAGAACCTGGAGAACGTCCAGGGTGACGAGCGGGATCACATCATCATCAGCACCACGTACGGCCCCGACGCGAAGGGGCGCTTCTACCGGCGCTTCGGGCCCCTGGGGAGCGCGGGCGGAGGGCGGCGGCTGAACGTGCTGGTGACGCGAGCGCGGCAGCAGGTGCACCTGGTGACGTCCATCCCGCGCGAGGTGTACTCGGCGCTGCCTCCCGTGGAGCAGGGCCGCAAGCCGAACGGTGGCTGGCTGCTCTTCGCCTACCTGCAATACGCCGAGCAGCTGGCCAGGGACTACGAGCGCGAGTCCGGGCGGACGGAGGAGGCGCGGGAGCGGCCGGAGCCGGTGGTTCGCGAGCGCGAGACGGAAGCGGGCTCGGCCTTCGCCCGGGCGCTGGCGGAGGAGCTGGCGAGGACGCACGGCGTCTCCTCGGATGTGCAGTGGGGCAACGATGGCTTCTGCGTGGACGTGGCCCTGCACCATCCCCGGCGCGCCGGGGACGTCACGGTGGGCGTCCTGTGCGATGGCACGCGCTACCCGAAGGCAGCGGACCCGGTGGAGTGGGATCTGTTCCGCACGGCCATCCTGGAGGGCCAGGGCTGGAAGCTGGTGCGGCTGTGGACGCCGCACTTCTTCCGAGATCCCGAGGGCGCCCGGGAGAAGGTGCTCCAGGCCGCCAGCGAGCAGATCGCCCGCCAGCCCCCCGTGCCGGAGACCCCGGCCCGGGGAGAGCTGCACCGCGTCCTCAACTGAGCCGGGGCAGCTCAGATGGCGGCGGCATGGGCATGCCCCATGGCGGGCCTCGGCTGTCAGGTCGGGCCGAGCAAGCCCTCCGGCGTGGAGCCTCCGATGACCGGGTAGGCTGACGGGAGCACTTCGCGGGAGAGACAGAAATGGGCGACACACCTTCGTGGAGCGGCGGCAGATTGGGGCCATACCTCGTGGGCAGGCGTTCCCGGGACATCGGCGAGGGTCTGGGTCGCTTCCACGAGGCACACAACCTCGAGACGGGGGCCTTCGCCATCGTGCTGGCTCCGGGGCGGGAGGAGACGTGGCGCTCGCACACGGCCTGGACGGTGCGCGCCACGAGTCGGGTGACGCCCCTGTTCGTCGCCCTGGAGTTGGAGCCCGCGCCGGATGCGCAGGCCCCCGCCTTCCACGAACTGCCGCTGATGTTCGACCTGCTCAAGGGCGCGCTGGGGCACGTCCGAACCCGGGAGCAGGCGGAGGTGCACGCTCACCTCACCCGGAAGCCCAGAGGAGCGTGGCCGAGGCGACTGCTCGCACGTGGGCCCTGGCTGCTCGCGGGAGCCGGAGTCGCCGTGGCGGCGGGGCTCGCGCTGACGCTCTGGCCCTGTCCTCCCGAATCCACCCAGACGCAACAGGCTCCAGCGGTGGCCGAGGCCGCGCTCGACGAGCCCATCGCCTTCATTGACATGCAGGACACCACACCCCAGGCCATCGGCTACCCCATGCCGAAAGCACCCTTCAAGGAGCAGCGGAAACCGCCGTGCCTCGAGGGAACCGAGGTAGAGATTCGCGGTGGATGCTGGGTCCCCTTGGAGTACCGCCCTCCCTGCCCCAGGAGCACCGCGGAGTTCGAGGGCAAGTGTTACATGCCCGTGAGGAAGAAGGACCCGCCGCCGAGCTCGCTCCAGCCCTGAGACGACTCGCAGGGGGTCTTCCCAGCGTGGCCCTCGCGCTGGGGCCCACCGCTCACGAGAACCTTGCCGTTGGGCAATCCTGTTCGCCGCGCTGGCAGCGCGCGGACGGAACGCCTCAGCGGGGGGCGGGCTCCGCCGGTGCGCCGTTGCGGCGTGTCCATCTACCACCCACAGTCAGGCGTCAAGGTCCGAGTTCACGGACCATGAGGTCGAGGAATTGCCTGACGCGCGGTTCCAGCAGACGCCTGGTCGGATAAAGCGTCACAATCTTCACCTCGCCGACCTCGAGGTTCGCAAGCACCTGCGTGAGGCGGCCAGCGGCCAGATCCTCTGCAACCAGAAAGTCGGGAAGAAGCGCAATGCCCGCCCCGGAAATGGCGGCATCCCGGATGGCCTCTCCACTATCCAACCGCAGACGGCTTCGTCCGGCCGCCTTCACCCAGGCACCATCGTCGCCACGAAAGCGCCAGCTTTGCCTTCTGGTGGCACTGCTGAACACCAGGCAATCATGGTTTGCCAGCTCATCGAGCCCTCCAGGCGCGCCACGCTCGGCGATGTAGGAAGGAGACGCGCAGAGCAGCGCTCTGTATCTGGCGACGACCCGGGAGACCAGCCGCGAGTCCGGATCCGTGACACCAATCCGTACCGCCAGGTCGAATCCCTCCTCGATGATGTCCACCACGCGATCGGTGAAGCTCACTTCGACCTGAACGTCGGGCCACGCCTGAAGATATTTCCTCAGCAGAGGAAGAATCACCAGCCGTCCGAACGCATCAGGCACGGTCAGCCGCAGGACGCCGCGCGGCGTCCCGGCTCGACTGGCCACACTGGCCTCGGCGTCGTCGATCGCCGCGAAGATCTGCAGGCCCCGGTCGTAGAACGCCCGGCCTTCGTCGGTGAGGCTCAGCGTCCTGGTGGTACGGTTCAGAAGGCGTACACCGAGCCTCTCTTCCAGACGCATCACGGCCTTGCCCGCCGCCGATCGTGTCATGCCCAACGCCTGCCCACCGGCCACGAAGCTTCCGCCGTCGACCACGGCCATGAACACGGTGATGTCATTCAGATTCGTGCGCGGCATGGGTTCGACTCGAGTGCCTGGCGCGGGCGCGCCCGGGGCAGCCCGCGAAATATACCAGCGCGCATACTGGAGGGATCAACCGCAATGCCGTTCGAGTGACGCCCCTCTCCTTCGCTCCGGCCACCGACCGTGCCCCCCCCCCCCGGGAAGCAGCCCGCGGAACCTCGCTCAGTGGCGGATGACTTCTTGGACGGTCCGCCCATCCGGGCCCACGCCGATGAGGAGGACGCGCTCGATGCCAAACGGCCAGGCCAGGCGCACATAGACGTGGTCGAGCTGCGAGGTCACTCCTCCCACCGTGGTCCAGGCCCGGGAGACACAGCGACCATTCTCCCGGAAGACGTCGATCTCGATCGTCCGCTCCGAGCAGGCCTGAAGCCGGATCCGGACCCGCCAACCCTCCGGGGTGTGCTCCACCTGCTGCGCGTCGATCAACCCATAGGCGGGTGCCTCGATGCCCAGGAGGGGCTCCATCTCCGTCTCACCCTTCTCGAACATCCGCCAGTACCCATGGACGGGCTTGGGGCCGAGGGGCCGGCAGTCTTCGTCCACCCGGATGCCATAGTGCACCTGGTTCCGGTTCTCGCTCTTGGCGATGAAGAAGACGGACGGAGTCGAGCGGGCCGGGGTGGCGGAGCCGGCGTGCGCCGCGGGGGAGAGAAGTGCCAGCGCGAGGCCAAGAACAGACGACATCCAGGTCTTTGGGTGCATGAGTCCTTGGCCCTCGACTCCAACGGCCCGCCGGTCTTAACCGGCGGCGAGGGGGCAGTCCATTCGTTCAACGAATTGTCACATCCGCTCCTGAGCACATTGACGCTGACGTAACAGCGCATGGGGGGAAGAGAGGGCCGGTTGAGGGTGGGGGCTCGTGCGGAGGGGCCGAGGAGGGCCGCTGCCGGAATCCCTGGTTGGCCCCATGCACCCGTCCAGGTCGAGTCCGGTTCTCGTCCGAATCCAGCTTCGCGAATCCCTTGACCCCCGCCTGGCACCCTCTTGTTTCACGGACTCAACACTCCTGGCCTTCTCAACTTCCTTGATCCTGATTCGAGTCCGTCAAACTTTCTCACAAAGCCAATGGGCCACATGAGAATCGGGTGTGAATCATTTCCCTCTGGCATTCACTTCCACTCCTGTTAGCCTCTCTCCGCTCTCGTTACTGATTGGAGACCACATCCATGTCCATGCCTTGCTCATTGCCTTCATCATCAAGACGAACCGGTCCGTTGACGCGCCTCATTCAAGGACTTGCGTTGGCCTTCATTGGCATCGCTGGCGCCGCACATGCCCAGAATCATCCGTTCGGCAGTCATCATCAGCCCTATCACTCGTCGACCTTGAGCGTTTCGGCCGGTACGGCCGCGGCCGATAGCGCGACGTCGGACTTCTATTGGAAGTGGAAGAGCCGCTACGTAGAAGCCGGTTGTCAGCCGGACGAGTACCGCATCCGGGCCAGCACGGGAGACGGCGCCTACGTCGTGTCCGAGGGCCAGGGCTACGGCATGCTGATCGCCGTGATGATGGCCGGGGAGGACCCGCAGGCTCGAGAGATCTTCGACGGCCTGCACCGCTACAACCGCCGTCATCCCAGCCAGAACAATCCCGACCTGGTGGCCTGGGCGCAGGATTCCAACTGTCGCGACATCCTCGATCACGACTCGGCCACCGATGGAGATCTCGACATCGCCTACGCGTTGCTGCTCGCGCACAAACAGTGGGGTTCCAGCGGGTCGATCAACTACGCGTCCGAAGCAAACCGCGTGCTCAATGCGATCGCGAAGAGCAATGTCAATCCGACCACCCGGCTGGTCAATCTCGGCGATTGGGCCATGTTGCAAGAGGATCCTGCCTATTACTATGCCACGCGCAGTTCGGACTGGATGCTCGGCCACTTCCGCGGCTTCATCGGCCACACCGGCACCGACTGGGCGAAGGTGCTGAGCGCGCATCAGACGTTGATTGAAACAATGCAGGCCCAATACGCCAGCTCGACTGGCCTGGTGCCCGACTTCGTCGTCAACACGCACACCACGCCTCGCCCGGCCCCCGCCAACTTCCTCGAGGCTCCGCACGACGGCAGGTATTCCTGGAACGCGAGCCGCGTGCCGTGGCGCCTCGGCATCGACGCCGCCATCAGTGGCGACACACGCTCGCGCAACGCGGCCAGCATGATCAGTCGTTGGATTCGCGGCAAGACCGGAGGCAGGCCGAGCAACATCCGCGCCGGCTACTACCTCGACGGCCGCCAGATCGAGCCCTACAACGACATGGTCTTCATGGCGCCGTTCGCCGTCGCGGCCACCACGGACGCCGGTGGTCAGGCGTGGCTGGACAGCCTGTGGAATCAGATCGTCTCCACCGGCCCCACCGAGGACTACTTCGGCGACACGCTCAAGATGCTGGTCATGCTGAGCGTCTCGCGGAACTGGATGACGCCGTAATCGAGCCGGGCCTTGCAACGAGGGGCACGCCTTCACGGCCTCGGACGGGAAGTATCTCGTCTCCGCCGGCCCGCTCGCCTCTTCAGGCTTGCTCTGTATGTGACTTGCCGTTCGTCCGTGGAAGCCACGATACTCATTACCCAGGGGCAATGGATAGACATAAGGAACGTCTCCAATGAAGAAGATTCTTGGCGGCCTCGCGGTGGGCTTTCTTCTCGTGGGATGCGGTGGTCCGGAAGCGGATGGCGGCGAAACCAGCACGGAGCCCGTGCTCTCGGAGGTCCAGCAAGGCATTTGTGAGGGCTTCAATAACGGCGCGAACTGGTGCACCGCGGAGTGCAACGACGGCGAAAACCGCTGGTACTACGTCTGAAAACGCCTGTCGTCCCGAGGCCCGCTCCCACTCGCGAGTGTGGGGCGGGCCTCGCCCATTCCGCGACCACGGGCGCCCGGGTCATGCCCGAGACATGAGCGCCCACGCGGAACAGCCGCACGTAGTCCTTGGGCAGGCAATACCTTGCGCGTCTCGCACGCCTTGGCGGATGAGGCTCCTACATCATGCCCAGATACATGCGACCCTTTCTCTCCCATACGTGCGGGAAGGGTTGGCCTCTTGGGCCTGCAAGCCAGGGGAGATATCCTGAAGCCCCTTGGAAAGGCAGGTGCCATGCAACCGACCTCCACCCAGAACGATGCACCCTCGCCGTTCGCCGTCTGTCCCGAACACCCGGAGCGTGCATCCATCGCCCCTTGCGAGCGTTGCGGTCGGTTCCTCTGTGAGGCGTGCCTCGCCTCGCGAGTGCCGCCACTCTGCACCGCGTGCGAGACCAGGACGCGTGACCCGCTGGGCATGCTCGCACAGCCCTTCTCCCCGGGTGCGTCCCTGCGCAACGGCTGGAGGCTCTTCTCCCACACCTTCCCTCAACTGGTGCCCATCGCCCTGCTCATGGGCATCCCCAGTGGTCTGATCTCCCATGCCATCGATTCGAACGGAGCCTCCCGCCTCTTCGATGTCACCATTGGGCTCATCTCCATAGGCGCCTACCTCGCGCTGATGGTGGGCGTGGCCGAGGGCACTCCGTCCAGCGTGGGCTCGGCGCTCAAGGAGGGCGTGCATGTCTGGCCCCGCCTCTTCGCCGCGCGCTTCCGCAGTGGGTTGTGGATCCTCCTCTTCACCCTGCTGCTCATCGTGCCTGGCATCATGAAGGCCCTCAGCCTCGCCGTGGCGACAGAGGCGGCCTACCGGGAGCGCCAGTCGGATGCGCTCGAAAACTCCATCCAGCTCACCACCGGGCGGCGCTGGGAACTCTTCGGTCTGTCCGTGGTCTACTACTTCATCTTCCTGGCGGTCGTGCTCGTCATCGGCCTCATGACAAACACCCTCGCCGGGCTGCACGCCAACGCCGCGCCCCTGGCGAGCATCGTCATCGACACGAGCGTGCGACTGGCGGAGGCCTTCACCTGTGGCGTGATGCTCGCCGCCTTCTACGGACTCAAGCGCTCCCAGGGACAAGGGCTCGAGCCGCTCCCGGCCTCCTCCGCGAGGTCCTGACCACCGCCCAGCATATGGCCCCGCGACCGCCGCGCTCCGGAACGACCCACAGGTAGAGGGAGCTCCCGTTCGTCTCGACGGAGGACGCATCGAAGGAGCCAGCCCGCGGACTCGCCCGCCTGCTGAAGAAGGAGCAGCTCGGCCGGGGGCAGCTCGAGCCGCACTGGCCCCCCAGCGCAAGAGCCACCCCAGCGCGCGTGGTGCCCAGCCCCTGGGGCCCAGGCAGCGAGTCTACTGCCGTGCCCTGGAGTCTTCCCCGTTCGCCTGGGTAGCTTGAGGGGCGCTCCGCACGAACGCGGGCCCCCAACAAGCAGGTCTACTCCATGGAATTCAGACAACTCGGCGCTTCGGGGGACGTTCGGAGGCAGCAACGAGTTCTTCAAGGGCTTTGGCAGCAGCGACGTGAAGGAGGCCACCCGGCTCGTCGACATCTCACTCGACTCCGGACTGAACATGTTCGACTCGGCCGACGTGTACTCGGGCGGAATGGCCGAGGAGATCCTCGGCCAGTCGATCAAGGGCCGCCGTGAGCGGGTGCTCATCTCCACCAAGGCCACCCTCCGCGCGGGCTCCGTCCCAACGACGCGGGCTCGTCGCGCTACCACCTGATCCGCGCGGTCGAGGGGAGCCTGCGCCGCCTGGGCACCGACTACATCGAAGATCCGCCGCGGCCAGCCCCTGCCCGAGGGCACCCGGCTCCAGAACTCCCAGACGGCCGCGGGCGGCCCCGAGATCCCCGAGGAGTACCTCTACCGGGTCGTGGATGCGCTCGACGAGGTGGCGGCGGAGACCGGCAAGACGGTGCCGCAGGTTGCCATCAACTGGGTGCTGCAGCGGCCGACGGTCGCCAACGTCATCATCGGCGCACGCAACGAGGAGCAACTGCGCCAGAACCTGGGCGCGCTCGGCTGGAACCTCACCCCGAAGCAGGTGGCGAAGCTCGACGCGGCGAGCGCCACGCCCCCCGCCTACCCCTACTGGCACCATCAGCGGTTCGGCGAGAACAATACCTTCCTGAAGTCTTGAGCTCGCGTACTCCCTCGTAGAGGAGCTTCAATCAGTCGTTGGATTCGCGGCAAGACCGGAGGCAAGCCGAACAACATCCGCGCCGGACTACCTTGACGGCCCCACCGAGGGCTACTACGGCGACACGCTCAAGTTGCTGGTCATGCCATGCGTCTCGCGTAACTGGATGATGCCGTAATCGAGCCGAGCGAAGCTGGTGGCCAACGAGCGGAGCGCCACGGGGAATCCGTGCTGTCACGCCCCGTGTGCGGCTACCCTCGCTCTCCGCGTTACAACGGCTCGGGAGACGAGACGCGAGCGGAGAGCCTCACCCGCTCGGGCGGTGAGGACACCGGGAGGCGCCCTGCCCTCCTCCGAGTGCATACTGACCAGGCAGGCGGTGCTCGACCCCGCTCCCCCGAGACCCTTCCCCGCCCCTACAGACCCCCTCGAGTGCGACAATCTGGTAGTAAGGCGCGATGCGTCAACTGCTGAACAAAGCCTGGCTCTGGGTCTGGTCGTATCTGCTGGTGTGGGCACTCGTGATCGTCGCCTCCATCATCAAACGCGTCCGCATGTCCCATAACAATGGGCTCGTCGGCATGGGACGGCTCACCCTCGTCGACAACCCAGCCTTCCCCGCGCACGACTTCTTCCAGCCCGGGCGCGAATTCCGCTGCCGCCTGCGCCACGCCTCCGTCACCTACCCGGACGACGCCGCGCTCCAGGTCCGCGCCGCCACCTTGAAGTTCGAGAATTCGCAGTGGGAGAGCCCGCTCGACCTCGAGATGAACACGGGGACGACCTCGCTGTTCTGGAGCGCGAGGACCTTCCTCGAGTTCTTCTGGCTCCAGCACGGCAAGGGCTGGGTCTCCTTCGTGCCCTACTACAAGAAGTACCCCGACGGTCTCCGGGCCGCGCGCGAAGGCGTGCGTGACCTGCCGTCCTCCTTCGCGCTGATGAGGTACCACTCCCAGACCCCGACGCTGTTCCTCGCCAGGGATGGGGTCACCCGCTACGTGAAGTACCGGCTGATTCCCGAGGATCCCTCTCAACCCGAGACGGGAATCCCCAGCCCGGAACGAGCCGCGACCGTCTGGGACGCTCGGCCCCCTGCGGGCGAGACGCCGAATCGCACCTACCTCAAGGACGAGTACGCCCAGCGGGTCGCCGCTGGCCCCGTCGTCTACCGGCTCCAGCTCCAGCTGCACACGGCCTCGGCTGGCGATTCGCCTGAGATCTTCAACAGCAACAAGGCCTGGGACGAAGCCACGCATCCCTGGATGGAACTCGCGCGGGTAGAGATCACCCAGGTGGGCACGTGGCAGGAGGCGGTGCTCACGCGCTCGTCCATCCACCACGCACCGCCCTCCCTCGCGTCCATCCCAGCGAACAGCATGGACGACTACAACTCCGTCAACACCCTGCGGGGCAGGAGCACCTGGGTGAAGCGCGTGCGAATCTTCATGGACACGACCTTCGGGACTCCGCCGCGCCCCTCCAGTCAGCGGGTTCAAGGAGACAATCCCTGGTACTGAGTGCGGTGAAAGGAGCGCGCTGGATGCATGCCATGAGCGGGTACTCGGCCGTCGAGCGGATCTTCGAGAGCAGCCGCTCCATCATCGAACGCGCGCGGCGGAACGCCGACGGCACTCCCGTGATCATCAAGCGGCTGAACGCGGAGTTCCCGAGTGCGGATGACCTCGCCCGCCTGCGCCGTGAGTACCGGGTCGGTCGCGAAGTGGCGATGGACGGGGTCATCGAGTTCTTGGCGCTGGAGCGCTACCACAATGGCCTGGCCATCGTCATGGAGGACTCCGGCGGAGAGTCGCTGGCACACAGCCACCGCGGAAGGGCCATGGAGCTACGGCCCTTCCTCCAGCTCGCCATCCAGCTCGCGGAGACGCTGGGCCGCATCCACCGGCGCCGGGTGATTCACAAGGACATCAATCCCAGCAACATCATCTGGAACAGCCGCACCGGTAGCGTCAGGCTGATCGACTTCGGGATTGCCAGTGAGCTCTCGCGGGAGAGCACCACGATCCTCGGGACCAAGGATCTGGAGGGCACGCTGCCGTACATCTCCCCCGAGCAGACGGGGCGGATGAACCGCGCCACCGACTACCGCACCGACTTCTATTCGCTCGGCGTGACGTTCTATGAACTGCTGACCGGTCGGCGTCCGTTCACCTCGAGTGATCCGATGGAGCTCGTGCACTGCCACATCGCCCGGCCTCCGCGTCCGCCGCACGAGCTGGAGCCCTCGCTCCTCCCCGAAGTCATCTCCGAGATCATCCAGAAGCTGATGGCCAAGCGCGCGGAGGACCGCTACCAGAGCGCCTTCGCCCTCCAGGCGGATTTGAAGCGCTGCCTCGCCAGCCTGGAGTCAGAGGGTCGGATCGTTCCCTTCCCCATCGCGGAACGAAACTTCAGCGACTCCTTCCAGCTTCCGCAGAAGCTCTACGGCCGCGAGCGCGAGCTCCAGGCCCTGCTCGACGCCTTCGACCGGGTCGCCACCGGCGCCTCCGAGCTGATGCTGGTGTCCGGCTACTCCGGCATTGGCAAGAGCGCGCTCGTCCACGAGGTGCACAAGCCCATCGTGGCGAAGCGGGGGTACTTCGTCTCCGGCAAGTTCGACCAGTACAACCGGAAGATTCCCTATGCCTCGCTCATCCAGGCCTTCCGCGCCCTCATCCGGCAGCTGCTCACGGAGTCGCCGGAACAGCTCGCGGGCTGGAAGCAGAAGCTGCTCGATGCGCTCGGCCCCAACATCCAGGTGCTCATCGAGGTGATTCACGAGCTGGAGCTGATCGTGGGCAGGCAGCCCCCGGTGCCCGAACTCCCCCCCAAGGAGGCACAGAACCGGTTCAACCTCGCTTTCGAGAAGCTGTTCGGCGTCTTCTGTGGCGAGGCGCATCCGGTGGTGATGTTCCTGGATGACCTCCAATGGGCGGATCTCCCCTCGCTGCGACTGCTGGAAGTCCTCACCACCACCTCGGAGGTCCATCACCTGCTCGTGATCGGCGCCTACCGGGACAATGAGGTGGAGGGTGCCCATCCGCTGACACAGGCGGTGGAGGAGTTGCACCGGCGCGGCGCTCGCGTGGGCAGCATCTCCCTGAGCTCGCTGGCCCCCGAGCAGTGCCTCGAGTTCCTCGCCGACACGCTCCACCGGAGCCCCGCGGACGTCCAGCCCGTCGCCGAGCTCTGCTTGCGGCACACCGGCGGCAATCCCTTCTTCATGAGCCAGTACCTGCTGGCGTTGCATGAGCAGGGCGTCTTCGAGTTCGACACCCACCACGGGTACTGGCGCTGGGAGCTGGCGCGGCTCGCCCAGGCCCCGATCACGGACGACGTCGTCGAGCTGATGGCGGGCAAGATTCAGCGCCTGCTGCCGGAGACCCAGCGCGAGCTCCAGCTGGCGGCGTGCATCGGGAACAAGTTCGATCTCCAGACGCTCTCGGTCGTCAGCACGGTGTCCGTCGCGGAGGCCGTCGCCGCGCTGTGGCCCGCCCTGCGCGAAGGGTTGCTCGTGCCCGAGGGCAACTCCTACAAGTTCGCCGAGGACCTCGCGGCGACGCTCGCGTTGCTCTCACCAGAGGCCATGGCACCCGCGTCCCACCAGGGCGAGGACGTGGTGCTGCGCTTCCTGCACGACCGCGTCCAGCAGGCCGCCTACTCCCTCATCCCCGAGACCGAGCGCCCGGCGCTGCACCTGCGGATCGGCCGGCTGCTGAGGGACAGCGTGCGGCCCGAGGAGCGGGACGAGCGCGTCTTCGAGATCGTCAACCACCTGAACGCGGGGCTCGGACTGATTACCGACCCGGCGGAGCACGAGGTGGTCGCCGAGCTCAACCTCACCGCCGCCCGGAAGGCGAATGCCTCGGCGGCGCGCGTGGCCGCGCTGTCGTACTGTCGAACCGGGCTGGAGCTGCTCGGCGAGCACCGCTGGACACGGCGGTACGAGCTGGCGCTCGCGCTGCACCTCCAGGCCGCCGAGGCGGCCTACCTCGGCAGCGACTTCGCCGAAACGGAGCGCCACGTCCTGGCCGTGGATCGCCATGCACGGGAGCTGCTGGAGAAGGTGAAGGCCCACGAGCTCCAGATCGAGGCCCTCATCGCGCAGACGCGCCTCTGGGAGGCGGTCCATACCGCGTTGAACCTGGTGAAGGAGCTCACCGGCATCGAGTTCCCCGAGAATCCCGGGCCCGCGGATGTGGGCGCCTACCTCGCCGAGGCCCAGGCCGCCCTGGGTGGCCGCCCCATCGCCAGCCTCATCGATCTCCCGCCCATGAAGGACGCACGGACCCTGGCCGCGGTGAGGATCCTCGTCAAGGTCACCTCCGCGTCCTACCTCGGTGCGCCCGCCCTGTTCCCACTCATCAGCCTGCGGTTGACGGTGCTCGGTCTGACGAAGGGACACGACGGCTCCGTGGCGTTCGCCTACAGCCTCTACGGGCTGCTCCTCAACGCCCTGCTCGGGGACGTCGACTCCGGTCACGAGTTCGGTCAGCTCGCGCTGCGGATGCTCGAGCGCTATGACGCCCGGGAGTTCGAGACCCGGACCCGCGCCACCGTGGGTGCCTTCCTCACGCACTGGAAGACACCGCTCCAGGAAGCCATGGTCGCGTTCAAGGAGAACTACCAGTCAGGCTTGGAGGCAGGTGACGTCGAGTACGCCCTGTACTCCGCGCAGTATGTCGGGCTGTACGCCTTCACCCTCGGCACCCACCTGACCGAGCTGGAGCAGCTCCTCACGCGCTACGTGGAGACGATGGAGCGGTTCAAGCAGGTGACCGTCCTCCGGTACGTGCAGACCAACCTCGCGGCGGTCCGGAGCATGAAGAGCGACTCCGCCGAGCCATGGAGGATGGTCCACGAGGGGTATGACTTCGAGCGCATGATGGAGTTCCACCGCGAAGCGAAGGACGCCTCGGGCATCGGGTGGGGACATACGCACAAGCTCATGGTCTGCTCGTACTTCGGGCGCACCGCCGAGGCGCTGAAGGCGCTGGAGGTCGCCGAGCAGCACCAGAACAGCATGCTCGGCACGCACTACGTCGACATGGTCAACTTCCATGGCGCCCTCACGCGGCTGGCGGCCTGCGAGCGCGCCTCTCCGCGGGAGCGCGCGCAGCTGCTGGAGAAGGTCGAGGCCAGCCAGCAGAAGCGAGCGAGCTGGGTCACCCACGCGCCCATGAACCGCGCGCACACGTACGCGATCGTCGAGGCCGAGCAGGCGCGCGTGCTCGGTGATCGGGAAAAGGCCCGAGCGGCCTACTACCGCGCGATCTCGCTCTGCCAGCAGCACAACTACCCGAACCACCAGGCGCTGGCCTCGGAGCTCTTCGCCCGGTTCCTGCTCAAGGGCGGAGAGGAGGAGTTCGGCAACCTCTTCATCGCCAAGGCGCGGCACCTCTACAGCCTGTGGGGCGCGAGCGCCAAGGTGCGCCAGCTCGAAGCCCAATACCCCACCCTCTCACAATCGCACGAGCCCCTGCGCAAGCCGCAGGGCCTCGTGACCACCACCCGGCCCTCGTCAGGCTCCCTGGACTTTCTCTCCGTGCTCAAGGCCTCGCAGGCCATCTCTGGCGAGATGGTGCTGCCGGAGCTCCTGAAGAAGATCATGAGCCTGGTGATCGAGAACGCGGGAGCCCGCCGCGGACTGATGCTCCTCCCAGGAGAGCGTCCGCTCCTCGTGGAGCTGGACGACACCCACCGGGAGGATCACCGGGTGGTGATCCAACACGCCCCCCTGCGAGAGCGCTCGGACATCTCCATGGCCATGGTGCGCTACGTGGAGCGGACGCGCGAGGCCGTGGTGCTCGGCGATGCCTCCTCCGACCGCGGGGCCTTCCAGACCGACCCGTACCTGTCGCTGCGCAAGTCCAGGTCCATCCTGTGCCTGCCCATCCTCCACCACAGCAAGCTGGTGGGCATCCTCTATCTGGAGAATGACCTGCTGGCGAACGCGTTCACCCCCGAGCGCTGCCGGGTGCTGGAACTGCTCTCGGCCCAGGCCGCCATCTCGCTCGAGAACGCCCGCCTCTACGAGACGCTCGACAACCGCGTCATCGAGAGGACACAGGAGCTGTCGAAGGCGCTGGAGGACCTGCGCAACACCCAGCGCAAGCTGGTGGTGCAGGAGAAGCTCGCGTCCCTGGGCATGCTGACCTCGGGCATCGCGCATGAGATCAAGAACCCGCTGAACTTCATCAACAACTTCGCCGAGCTCTCCATCGAGGGCATGGAGGAGCTGAACGCCAGACTGAAGCAGGAGGCCAGCAGGCTCGGCGCGGACGCTCGCGACGAGGTCGAGGACCTTCTCGCGATGCTGAGGCAGAACACGAAGAAGATCCACCAGTACGGGCGACGGGCCGACGCCATCGTCAACTCCATGCTCCAGCATGCGCGTGGCACGGCCGGTCCGCTGGAGCAGACGGATCTCAACAAGCTGGTCTCGGAATCACTCCAGCTCGCCCATGACAGCTTCCGGCTGCAGAACACCGGATTCCAGGTGGTGATCGACGAGCGCTACGCGCCCACGCTCCCCCCCGTGCCGCTGTCCTCCCAGCGGATGGGGCGCGTGATCACCAACCTCGTCAACAATGCCCTCTACGCGCTCCAGAAGAGGTCCCAGCAGCTCGCGGGCGCGTTCACGCCGACCCTGCGGCTCTCCACCCGGGAGCGCGAGGACCGGATCGAGCTCCGCATCTGGGACAATGGCGGCGGGATTCCCGAGGCCGTTCGGGACAAGGTGTTCGCCCCCTTCTTCACGACCAAGCCACCGGGCGAGGGCACCGGACTGGGGCTCTCGCTCAGCTACGACATCGTCTCCAATGTCCACGGCGGAACGCTCGAGTTCGAGAATCACGAGACCGGTACGGAGTTCGTGGTGACGCTGCCCAAGCACCAGACGCCTCGACGGGAAGAGTCCGCGCGAGCGTGGAGCTCCACTTCGTGAGCCACGTCCTGGAGCCCGCGGTTGTTCAGCTCGGTCCGGACGAAGTTGCTGGAGGGATTGGGTGTGGCGACATAGTCGGCCCGCGCCTGTGTCCCTCCGAGCGTCAGGGACGCGATGAGAGAGGCCCCGATACAGGTGGCCGCGACGAAGGACTTCCTTGCTCGAATCGACATGACCTCTCCCTGGCCTGGTCAGCGATTGCCTTCTGTCTCAATTGCGTTCCGGGTGCCAGAACCTCGCGTGATGCGCTTCGGCTGGCTCGGGCTGAGCGCGATGCTGCTCACGGAACGTGGAGCGACCAGGCTCCGTCATATCCTATCATGGCGAGGCAGCTACCGCCCCGGAGACCACGAAGTCGAAGACGGGCCTGGTGGAGCCCCCGATGGTGACGGGATTGGTGAAGTTCGCCGGCTCGACCACCGCCCCCGGGATGGAGGCTGTCAGCGTCCACTGCCCCGCCGGAATGGGACCCAGGCTGTACCTCCAGAGGCCCTGCTCCGAGCTGTAGTAGGAGGTGCTGGTCCTCAGCCCATCGGTGATGGTGGCGGGCCCGGTGGCCCCGGAGATGGTGCCAGAGACGTACCAGCCGCTGGAGGTGAAGTTCTTCCCCGTGACGGTGGCGCCCTGGACCTCGATGGGCAGGGTGAAGCCGGACGGGGTGAACTGCCAGCCCTGCAGTGTGGCCGTGAGCGAGTGGAAGCCGTCCGGCACGCCCTCCAGGGTGTAATCCCCATTGCTGTTCGTCACCGCGGAACGGGTGCCATTGCTCACGCGCACACCGGCCAGTCCGCTTCCCGCGTGCGTCACCCGGCCCTGGAGCGTGTAGCCGGGGATGGCCCTCGCGGTGAAGTCCAGGCCCTCCTGAGCGCCGGACACCGCCACCGGCACGGTGAATCCGCGCGTGAGGGCGTAGCCGTAGCGGCTGGCGCTCAGCGTGTGGTTTCCCGCGGGCACGTGGGTGAGCGCATACCTGCCGTCCGAGTCGGTGTACGTGACGCGAGTGCCGGTGCCATCCGAGATACGTACGCCCGCGAGTGGAAGTGTCCCGTGCGTCACCCGCCCGGAGAGGACGAAGGAGCTCGGCGTGCCCACCTTCACCAGAACGGAGGCGCTGGCGGTCTGGCCCTTCATGTCCGTCACCGTGCACCGGACACGGTAGTCCCGCGCGGTGCCGAAGGTGCGGGAGACGGTGGGGCTGTTGGTTCCAAAGGTGTCATCCCCGAAGTCCCAGGAATAGGCGAGTGCGTCTCCATCCGGATCCTCCGCGGTGGCGGTGAAGGTGACGGCGCCATTGAGATCCACCGCGGTGGTGTTCGCGCTCACGGAGACCTGAGGCGAGCGGTTGCCCGGGAAGCTCCCCAGGTTCACCACGACATCCAGGGACTGGGGCTGCGTGCCTCCGAGGCGTACCGGCGTGACGTGGATGCCGGCGTTCTCGTCGGAGAAGGTCCTGCCAATGACGAGCGCGGAGTCGTTCCGGCCGCTGGGGCTGCCGGGTGTCATGTCGAGCAGATGGCTCACCTGGGAGCTCGGATAGCCCCAGTTGATGGAGACCCCATTCATGAACCAGCGGTTCGCGGTGACGGACTGGCGGAAGTCCACCCAGTAGCTCTTCGAGTCATTGGAGCGCGGAATCCGCAGGGCATACGTGCTGGAACCAGAGGGCTCGAGTGCGTAGAGGCGGTAGGTGCCACTGGTCGTCACAGTCTGCACCTGCGTGGTCTGGAGCCACCCGAGCAACGTCTTGAACCAGGGATTGAAGTCATACTTCGGCGTGCCGTTGGAACCCATGGTGTCGAACGGGTGGCCGTAGTCCACGTTCGTGCCGTCACCGATGCTCAGTCCATTCGTCGTCGACCAGGCGTTGGCGTGACGCAGGCCAAGGTTGTGCCCCAACTCGTGCGCGATCACCCGGAAGGAAAACTCTCCGTTGACCCACTGTCCCTTGCGCCCCACCGAGGCGAGCCCGGCCCAGTCGCTGTAGATCTTCTTGAACCCGACGATGTCCAACTCGTAACCGGCCGTGTCCCAGCCCGCGGCCAGCGCGGCCTCCCGCGCGTGCCGCTGCAGGGTCACGTAGTCGTTCTTGTAGTAGGCGGCCGTCTCGGGCATCCGGAACACGGGCGTCACGGTGACTCCGACCGTGGTGCGCCCGTAGGAGCTGGCCTTGAGGTAGTTGCTCACGGACGTGTCGATGAGCGACTGCACGGAACTGGCGGAGACGGGCTCGCCGGCCAGATCGCTGAAGTCCACCCGGATGAGGAGCACGCGCTTGTGGCCCTCCGTCCAGACGGAGAGCGGCGAGACACCGAGCGCCGAACGGTCCTGCTCCCGGCCCTTGTCCTTCAAGGACTCACTGAGCACGGACAGACGTTGCTGCTCGCACAGCACCATCACCCCATCTCCGACATGCACGCGCAGGCCGCCACCGGCGCTCAGGTTCCTCCCAGCGCACGAGGTGTCCTGTCGCACCGGCAGTCCTCGCACGCTCTCTTCTGGAGCCAGCACCCGCACCGGGCTGTCGCTCACCGCCATGCGGTCGTCGAGCAACACACCGTGCAGCGGGATGTTCTCCTGGCTCGGCTGCTCCAACCGCCAGCCATAGACGAAGGCCCGGTACGTCCGGCCCGCGAGCGTCACGAACCGCTCGACGTGCTCTTCCTGCTCCGAAACGCCCTCGGGAGGCAGGGCGCTGATGACGCTCAGTTGGCCCATGCCGCTGAAGGGCTGTTCCAGGTGCCGCAGCACCTGCTCCGGCATCTCCCTTCTCACATGGAAGACCACCTCGTGCCGCAGCGCCTCACGGGGAGCCCCGGAGATGAGCGCCGAGAGGGCCACCCGGCGTGTCATTGCAAGGGATTCGCCTTCGGGCACGAGGGCCGGTCGGGCCGCGGCTTCCGTTCTCAGGTAGCGCTCCGCCCAGGCATCGAACGCCGTGAAGGCGTCGGCGCCCACCACCGCGGCATGGGGCGCGGCGGCCGGAGGGGTTGTCTGGTTACAGCCAAGGAGAAACAGGGTGGCGAGCCAGAGACTCGTCCACCTTCGGCGCAATGGCAGGGTCATGAGGACCTCGAGGCGGGTTGGGTCCCGCGACCCCAGCAATCGCCATACCGGGAGCGTGCACTCCCGAACACCCTCCAACCTCCTGGAATCCCAGGATTGCCATGTCTCTCAAAAATTGAAAAACTCGCAAAGCGTGCGAGGTCCGCAAACTTTTCACCTCTTCCTGCGCACTTGTTGCAGGGCATGAGGCGAGCGGGCGCGAACACGAGCGGTGTTCACTGCCGACGTCACCGGCGGCCCAGACCTTCTCGATCCGGATCGCACCGTCATTGGCGACATGAACCCGCACGACTTCGGCGAAGTAGCCGCGATGCGAGAAATAGCAGGCGATGCCTCTGCCGGTGCGTGGCGGGAGCGTGCCCTTGCCCCAACCGGATTTTTCCGCGACCAGCTTCAGCACGTCGCGCATGCGTCCGGTGTGGAAGGCAGCCGGTTGGAGGGCCGTTCGGATTGGGTGGCACCGTCAACTCACGCGGCTCGCCCAGCAGCTCGAGCTGGAACTGCAACGGATCCTTGCCGGCGGCGTGCGCCAGCTCGTCCAGGAACGACTGGTGGACAAAGGCCAACGCGTTGCTGCCCGGCGCGCGCAGCGGCCCGGTTGGCACGCCCAGCGGCATCACCGAAACGCCCAGCTCGATGTTCGGTACGAGCTGCGCCGGGAGCTCGTTGGGCGACATGCCGGCGCTGCGCGCGAAATTCTCACCCTCCCCAAAGCTGACGAAGTGGTCGCGGAAGCCGGTGATGCGGCCGTGGGCATCCACACCCGCCTGGAAGAAGTGAAAGCCGGCGGGGCGGTAGAAGTCGTGCTGGATGTCGTCTTCGCGGCTCCAGACCAGCTTGATCGGCACACCGGCTTGTTTCGAGATCGCCGCCGCTTCGACCATGTAGTCGTTCTGCAGGCGCCGTCCGAAGCCTCCGCCAGCCCGGACCAGGTGGATGGTGACGTCGCTTTCCTTCACGCCCAGCGCCTGAGCCACCAGCGTGCGCCCCGGTTCGGGATTCTGCGTCGGCGCCCAGATCTCGACCTTGCCGTTCTTGTACGACGCGGTGCAGTTCCGCGGCTCCAGCGTTGCGTGTGCCAGGAACGGAGGCCGGCGGCGCCGACGCGGCGCATCTCGTCGTAATGCAGCGTCGTCGCCATGCTGCCTCCAGCGACCTGCCGGCCGTATTGGGTCGCGTCGGCGAGCGCCTGCTCGATCCAGCCGGCAGCGGCAGGGAAACGCTGAGCAGCAGACCGCCGCCCATCGCAGCGGAAGCCTTCAGGAAGGAGCGGCGCGAGGTGAGGGTCGAACCGTCCATGTTCAGCTCTCCCGCGCGTCCACCTTGTGGGTTTTGCCGTTGACCTGGCTGAAGGACCCAGGCGAGGACGTCCAAATCGCCCGCGCCGTGGCCACCGTCTGCAACTCCAGCTCGCACGCCGAGTCCACGTGCCGCCCGCCTACCTGCCGGGCTGGCCCGGCTAGGGCAGGAGCTCGACGTACCCTTCTGTTCCATGCACGCGGATGCGTTGCCCATCCTGGATCAGCCTGGTCGCATGCTCCACGCCGACGACGGCCGGCAAGCCGTATTCCCGGGCGATCACCGCGCCATGGGTCATCAGTCCCCCCACCTCGGTCACCAGGCCCTTGATGGTCACGAACAAGGGCGTCCAGCTCGGGTCCGTGAAGGAGGTGACCAAGATATCCCCCACTGCCAGATCTGCGTCGGCCATGTCCAAGAGGACGCGGGCTCGTCCCTCCACCACGCCCGAGGAGACCGGTAGACCGACGATGGCTCCGGCGGGGAGATCGGCTCGTTTGTACGCACCTGCGACGATTTCACCATCGGACGTGATGACCCGCGGTGGCGTCAGCTTCCGGTATCGTTCGTGCTCGTCCTTTCGCCGGCTGACGATCTGGCCATCCAGCTGGTTCGTGCGCACGACTTCGCGAAGCTCCTGGAAGGTGAGATAGTAGATATCTTCCTTTTCATGGATCACGTGGGCCTGCACGAGCTGATCGGCTTCCTTCAGCAAGGCCTGTTTATAGAGGAAGTAGCGATTGACGATGCCGTATTTTGGGTATTCACGGTAGCCGATGAAGTTCCGGAGCCGGCTGATCATCCGTTGCGCTTCTCCGGCTTTTTGTTCCCCATCCGGCAATTGCTTCAATCGCGCCAGTAGCTCCTGTTCCTTCTTCAAGGCCTCCTGCCGCCCCTGCTCGAACTTCCGGCTGCCGGCCCCGGGCTCGAAGGTCTTGATGTTGCCGAGGATCAAGGGGACGAGGGTCGTGGGGCTTTCGCGCCAACGCGTCCTCGTCACATCGATTTCCCCGACGCATCGCATGCCGAATTTGTCGAGATAAGCGGAGATGGCGTCGTGGGCTGCCTGTCCACCCTCCAACCCGGCCAGGCCCTCCAAGAAGCCCTCATCCTTGGCATTTTGCAAGTATTCAACCACCTCCGGATGAGGCCGGATCGCGTCCGCGACGTCCAGGAGCGCCAGCCCCATTTCCGAGGTGATGTTGTTCGGCACGGACTGAGAGAGCGTGTCCGCGGCGTTCTTCTCGCCCAACCACGCCATCATCTTCTCGTTGATCCAAGACGAAGCGTTCATGGCGGCCATGAGCACGCTGAAGCTCCGCGGTTCAAACAAGCTCTTCTTCAAGTGCTGAATGTCTTCCAGGATGAAATCCAGTAATTCCGTTCCGGATTTCGTTTGGATGTTCCGCTTCAGCGCTTCGATCGACGTCTGGCTGCGCGCGATCAAATCGGCGACGATCGCCGGATCGTCGTCGATAGGCGGGTGGGAACCCGCGGGCGACATACCTGGCTTGCCTTGAGCAGGACCCGGTGCAGGTGGATCCGCGGGCGACGGTTCGATGAAATCGCCCCGCTCGATGAGGGTCATGAGGGCGTCCTCGATGAGCGGATCGGATCGGCCCAGGGCATCCAACACGACGCCCCGGCCAACCGGTGAAGCCAGCTCCTTCGTGAGATCGACGAACAACCTCCCACCCGCCGCATACATGGGGCGAGCGGCGGTCAACTGGAACAAGGACAGTCCCAAGGGGTTCATGGGGTCGGTCATCATTTGTTGATGGCCGACGGATACGAAGACGTGGTTGCCTCGCTCACCCACATCCGGGATGGGGTACAGGGTCGTGATGGGCCGGCTCTGGACGATGTAGAACGCGTCGTCGACCAGGCACCACTCGATATCCTGGGGATGACCGAAGTGCCCTTCGATCCGCCTGCCCAGGCGCTCGAGCCGCACGATCTGCTCATCCGTCAGCACGGGGCTGTTCTGCCGCTCGGGCTCGATCGCCCGCTCCTGCGTACCGCCATCCGCCAAGGCCCAAGTCGCCAGCTTCTTGGTGGCGACCGTCTTCTCGATGACCTGGCCGTTCCGCACCTTGTAGCCATCGGCGTTCACCAGGCCGGAGACCAAGGCCTCACCGAGGCCGAAGCCAGCCTCGATGGATGACACCTTCCGGTTCGATGTCATGGGATCGGCCGTGAACAAGGTTCCGGCCGCCTGCGGGACGACCATCTTCTGCACCACCACCGCCATGTGGACCTTGCGGTGGTCGAAGCCGTGTCGAAGGCGGTAGGTGACCGCCCGCTCGGTGAAGAGCGACGCCCAGCACCGGCTGACGTGCGCCAGGATCGCCGGCTTCCCGATGACGTTCAGGTACGTGTCCTGCTGGCCCGCGAAGGAAGCCGTCGGCAAATCCTCCGCCGTCGCGCTGGACCGGACGGCATAGGCAGCTTGCTCGCCAAGCCTGGAAAGGAAGCCGGTGATCGCTTCCTGAACGTCTTCAGGGATGGCCATCCCTTCGATGATCGTGCGGATCTCCGCGCTGAGCTCCCGGATTCCATCCCGGTCTTCCTCCTTCAGACGCGACAACCGATCGAGCCATTCGCCCATCGTCGGCGCTTCTCCCAGGAGCCGCTGGAAGGCTTCGGTCGAAACGCAAAAGCCATCCGGCACGCGGATCCCTTCCAGCCTGGAAAGCTCCCCCAGGCTCGCGCCTTTCCCCCCGACAACCATGAGTCGGGTTCGATCGACCTCCTGGAAACCAAGCACGTAAGCACGCATCCCTTCACCTCCCTCGTCGAAGGGCGCCACTATATGCCTGAGGGGGCTCGCGCGCCGAAGCCAGCCTCGCACCAGCCGTGAGCAGGCCCAGGTGCTCCAGAACCCGTCCGTCTTCAAGCCCCTCTCCCGCTGTCGAATCCCGGACGGATACGTAGAGGCAGTGCAGCCCGCTTGGGGCACACACCTGCCCTGGTCCTGTCTATTGAGCAGCGAGGCAGGGGCCTGGGCGTTTTGACAATCACTGCTCCGGGCTCCACACCACACGCTCTGAGTTGACTCCCGTGCTGGGGCCAGCCTCCCACGCTGCGTGGGCAGTCCCAGGGACTGCACCGCCTCACCTCCGGTGTTGGCCGCGGCCTACAGACCCGGCGCCCTCTGTTGTCTCGAGCCTACAACCCCCACACCGCAGCCTCGTCGTTTCGCGGGTTTGGCGTTGGTCCGCCCCTTGCTCATGGGGCGCACCGTCGTGTTCAACTCTCAACCCGCTTCGTGAATCACCCCTATGCGCATCTCTTCCTCCCTCTCCCTGCTGTCCCTGCTTCTCCTTCTCCCCGCGTGTGGCCCGACCTCCCGCGCCGATGCGCAAGACCAGGCCACCGACTCCGCCTGCGACTACTACGACGCGTGTGAGGAGATCGGCTCCGGCGAGGGCAAGCAGTTCCAGGACCGGAGCGAGTGTGAGGTGAAGATCCGCGATTACTTCCAGGCCGTGTGGACGGCGGATAACTGCCCTGCCATCAACGAGAAGGGGCTCGAGACGTGCCTGGAGCGCATCCGCACCACCTCGTGCTCGAGTGCAACGGACTTCATCAACACCGCGCTCCTCGTCTGTGGCGCGGGCTCGGTCTGCCAGGACGTCGAGGACTGAGCGTTCGGTGGAGCGGCTCGATGGGCCGCTCCTCTCCGCCCCTCCGGGCCGTCTCCGCATCAGGTCGAGTGTTCGGAGCGAGGGGCGTGGGAGGCCCGCTATATTGGCGCCATGACGCAGGGAGGAGAGGCAGGCGCGGTGGGCCGCTACCGGCGGGTGTCCCGCCTGGCGCGCGGTGGAATGGCGGAGGTGTTCCTCGGCGTCCTGCCCGGGCCCGAGGGCTTCGAGAAGCCGGTGGTCATCAAACGCTTGCTGCCGGAGCTGGCCGGACAGGAGGCCTACCGGCAGATGTTCGCCCAGGAGGCGCGGCTGATGGCCACCTTCGGCCACGCGCACGTCGTCTCGGTGCTGGACTTCGGGCTGGAGGCGGGCGCGCCGTACCTGGTGCTGGAGTACGTGGAGGGGGTGGACCTGGCCCGGGCGCTCGCCGCGCGAGGACCGCTGGCACCCGCGCTCGTGCGGCACCTGGGCCTGTGCCTGCTGCGCGCGCTCGAGCACGTGCACGGCCTGCGCGACACCCGGGGCGAGTGGCTGGGGCTCGTCCACCGCGACGTGAGCCCCGCCAACGTGCTGCTGGGGCACACCGGCGACGTGAAGCTGGGGGACTTCGGCATCGCCAAGGGGCTGCGCACGCCCTCGCGCACCGCGCCCGGCAGCACGCGCGGCACGCTGCGCTACATGTCCCCCGAGCAGGTGCGCGGCGGCCCCCTGGACGCGCGGGCCGATCTCTTCTCGCTCGGGGTGCTCCTCTACGAGGCGGTGGTGGGCCGCAGCCCCTTCGCCGCGGCCACGGACGCGCAGTTGCTGCTCGCCGTGCGGGACGCGCGCCTGGAGCCCGCCGAGCACCTGCTGCAACGGGCCGGGCCGGCCCTGGCGGGCGTCCTCCAGCGAGCCCTGCGCCCCCACCCCTCCGAGCGCTTCGCCTCCGCGGGAGACATGGCTCGCGCCCTGCTGGACGTGGACACCGGTTCCGGGGCGGAACAGCCCTGGCACGTGGCCGGGCTGGTGGCGGAGACGCTCGCCGCCGGTCGTACCCCAGGGGCCTCCGGGCCCGGGAAGAGAGCCGCGAGCCCGTTCTCCGCCGCCCTCCTCGAAGGCCAGGGGGACGAGGAGGCGTGACGCCGGCGTGCCCCTTGATTCCTCGCCCCGTGCCCTCCCGGACGGAAGGTGCTATGCACGGCTGGCATGTCAGGGCGTACCGAGCTCATCCCCGCGCAGACACCGGCCAGCGGGCTCTCCGTTCAGAGGGTGAACCTCGAGGTGTCGGCCGGCCCGGACGCGGGCACCACGGTGAGCAGCTCCGCCGAGAAGATCACCCTCGGCACGGCCCCGGGCAATGATCTGGTGCTCACCGACACCACCGTGTCGCGCTTCCACGCCGAGCTGGTGCGCGAGCGCGGCGGCTACCGTGTGAAGGACCTGGGCAGCACCAACGGCACGCGGGTGGACCACGTGCGCGTGCAGGACGCCTATGTCGCGGACGGCTCCACGCTGACCTTCGGCGGCACCACGGTGCGCTTCTCCCTGGTGGCCACTCGGGACGTGTTGCCCCTGCACCCCGAGCCCCGCTTCGGCGGGCTGGTGGGCGAGAGCGCCGTGATGCGGGCCCTGTTCGCCCAGCTGGCGCGCCTGGCCGCCACGGACGCCACGGTGCTCGTCGAGGGCGAGAGCGGCACCGGCAAGGAGTTGGTGGCCGAGGCGCTCCACCAGGCCAGCCCGCGGGCCTCGGGCCCCTTCGTGGTGGTGGACTGCGGCTCCATCCCCGCCGAGCTGGTGGAGAGCGAGCTGTTCGGCCATGAGAGGGGCGCCTTCACCGGAGCCACCCACGAGCGCCGGGGCGCCTTCGAGGCCGCCAGCGGGGGCACCCTCTTCCTGGACGAGCTGGGCGAGCTCCCCCTGGCCGTGCAACCCAAGCTGCTGCGCGCGCTGGAGCGCCGGCAGGTCAAGCGCGTGGGCGCGGATGGGTACCGGAGCGTGGACGTGCGCTTCGTGGCCGCCACGCACCGCGACCTGCGCGAGGCCGTCAACCGCGGACAGTTCCGCGAGGACCTGTACTTCCGGCTCGCCGTGGGCATGGTGCGCGTGCCACCGCTGCGCTCGCACCTGGAGGATCTGCCGCACCTGCTGGAGCACCTGTGGACGGAGACGTTCCGCTCGCTCGGCCTGCCGCCCCGGCCCTTCACCGCCCCCAGCCCCGAGACGCTGCACCAGCTCTCCACCCTGCCCTGGCGCGGCAACGTGCGCGAGCTGCGCAACTTCGTCGAGCGCAGCGTGGCCCTCTCCGGCGCGCTGGATGCCTCGTTCCTCCAGGCGGCCAGCGCTCCGGCGGCGTCGGCCGGGGCCCCCACCGTGCGCGTGGAGCTGCCCTACAAGGAGGCCAAGGAGGCCTGGCTCGCCCACTTCGAGGAGACGTACCTGCGCCAGCGCCTGGCGGCCTCGGGCGGAAACGTGAGCCAGATGGCGCGCGAGGCCGAGGTGGACCGGGCCCACGTCATCAAGCTGTTGCGCAAGCACGCGGTGCGCTGACGTCCATGCTCTCCCCTTCCCCCGTGCCATGAACCCAGCTCCCAAGCCGCGCTGTCCGACGTGCCAGAGCGAGTACGCGGAGGACGTCTCGTACTGTCCCCGAGACGGCGCGGCGCTGCTGCCCGCCGTGCTGGAGGGCCGCTACCGGTTGCTGTCGCAGCTCGGCGCGGGAGGCATGGGTGTGGTGTACCTCGCCGAGCACCTGGGCCTGCGCAAGAGCGTGGCGGTGAAGCTGCTGCGCGGTGAGCTGTCGCGAGATCCCACCTTCGCCCGCCGCTTCGAGCAGGAGGCCATCGCCGCCAGCCAGATCGGCCACGAGCACATCGTCAACGTGACGGACCTGGGCCGCACCCCCACCGGTGAGCTCTTCTACGTCATGGAATTGCTGGAGGGAGAGAGCCTCGGGGCGCTGCTGCTGCGCGAACACTTCCTCCCGCTGGGGCGCGCCGTGCCCATCCTGACGCAGGTGTGCCGGGCACTCGAGGCGGCGCATGCGCGCGGCATCGTCCACCGGGACGTGAAGCCGCAGAACGTGATGCTCCTGCGGCGCCAGGGGCAGGCGGACTTCGTCAAGGTGGTGGACTTCGGCATCTCCAAGGTGATGCAGGGGCAGCCGGGCAACGGGCTCACCGAGGCGGGCGCCATCCTCGGCACCGCCAACTACATGGCCCCGGAGCAGGCGGCGGGTGGACCGGTGGATGCCCGGGCGGATGTGTACTCGGTGGGTGTGCTCACCTACGAGCTCTGCACCGGCTCGCGCCCCTTCCGTGGGGACAACACCTTCGCCACGATGTTGCAGCACCTGGAGGCCACCGCCGAGCCCCCCAGCCGGCGCCGCCCGGACCTCGGCCTGCCGCCGGAGCTGGACGCGCTGGTGCTGAGCGCGCTCGCCAAGGACCCGGCCGCTCGCCCCATCCTGGAGACATTCCGAGCCGGGCTGGAGGCGCTCGTTACGGGCCGCGTGCCCGTGCTCCCGCCCGCCACACCGCCCGTTCCGCCTACCGTGGCCGAGCCCCTCGAGCCCACCGCGGTGTCCACCCGGAGCCTGGAGTCGGTCCACCGTCGCGGGCGCGGCGGGCTCCTCGCGGGAGGAGTGGGCGCCCTGCTGCTCCTCGGCGGCGTGGGGCTGTGGGCGGTCACCTCGCGAGGCCCGGCCGTGGAGCCCTCGAAGGAGTCCGCTCCCCCGCCGGCTCCGGCCCGTCCACGCCTGTCCATCACCTCGCGGCCCGAGGGCGCCACGGTGACGCTGGGCGGGCGGGTGCTCGGAGTCACGCCCCTGGAACTGGAGCGCCCGGACGGAGACGCCGGCCCCCTACGCCTCACCCTGGAGGGCCACACCCCCGAGGTGCTCGAGCGCCTGCCCGAGGGCGAGCGGCTGGAAGTCACGCTGAAGAAACCACCGCCGCCGCGCGTGCGGCCCGACAAGCCCCGGACGGGCAAGGCCCAGGGCAACGTCCAGGACCTCAAGCCCAACCCCTTCTGAACCGACGATGACCACCCGCCACCGCCGCATGTCCTTCCCGGCGCTCCTCGTCGCGCTGCTGCTCGCCCTGGGAGGTACGGGGGCGAGCGCCACCGAGCCCGGAGCCGCCCGCGCCACCGCTCGCAAGCACTTCGAGCGCGGAACCACCCTCTACCAGGAGGGCCGCTACGCCGAGGCCGCCGCCGCCTTCGAGGCCGCCTACCAGACGCTCGCCAACGGCGTGGTCCTCTACAACCTGGGCCAGTGTTACGAGAAGCTCGGCGATCTCCAGCGGGCCATCGGCTACTACCGCGACTACCTGCGCATGGTGCCCGACGCGGAGGACCGGCCACTCGTCGAGTCGCTCATCGCCCGGCTGGAGAAACGCCACGAAGAGGAGCGCCGCCCCCAGGTGACCGTCTCCAGCGAGCCCGCGGGAGCACGCGTCCAGGTGGATGGCGAGGCGCGTGGGGTGACGCCCTGGAGCAGCAAGCTGGAGGTGGGCCCGCACCGGCTCGAGGTGACACACGAGGGCTACCAGCCACTGCGGCGCGACGTGGAGTTGCGGCCGGGCGAGCCCCTCGAGCTCCAGTTGATGCTCACGCCCTTGTCGAGGAGCGGAGTGGCGCTCGAAAGCAGCCCGGGACAACCACGCAGGCGCGTCTGGACGTGGGTGGCCGCGGGCGCGGCGGGGGTGGCGACGGCGGGGGCGGTGACGCTCGGGCTACTGGCGCGCTCCGACTCGCGGGAGCTGCTGGCCCGGCCGCACGAGCGCGCCGAGGCGCAGCGACTGCACGACTCGGCCCTGGGACGGGCGCGGGCCTCCAACATCCTCACCGGTACCGCGGGCGTGGCCCTGCTGGCGGGCACGACCCTGTTCTTCCTCGAGGGGAGCTTCTGACGTGCGCGCCTGGCTGACGGTGGTGATGATGATGGCCCTGGCGGGCTGCGGCGTGCAGGTAACGGGCGCGCCATGCGAGGACGACCTGCAGTGCCCGAGTGCCCAGCGCTGCACCCCCGAGGGCCGCTGCGTGGCGGGCGCCCGCTCCGGGGAGCACCTGCTGGAGTCCTGCCGCACGGCGGTGGAGACGCTCGCCCGGCGCGCGAACCAGTGCGACGGCGGGCCGCCGGACAGCTACCAGCGGATGGTGGACACCGAAGCGGTGTGTGCCTCGGTGGTGGCGAGCGTCCAGACGGGACGGCAGACCTTCCTCCCGGAACAGTTCGGCGCTTGCGTGCGCCGCCTGCGCGGCCTGCCCTGTGGCGCGCTGACGCTCGAGGAGTTCAGCCAGGGCAACCTGTTGGCCCACTGCGACGCCCTGACGCCCCAGGTGGCGGAAGGCAACCCGTGTGGCAGCAACCTGGACTGTCAGGGCGGCTGGTGTGACACGAGCGCCGGCTGTCCCGGCGTGTGCAAGCGCTACGTGCCCGCGGGGAGCGGGTGTGACGGCAGCGTCCCGTGCCAGCCCGGCTCCACCTGCTCGCTCAACGTGTGCCGCGCGTACGCGAACCTGGGCGAGTCCTGCGCCTGGGGGGTGCGCTGCGCGCCCGAGGCCAACGCCGCGTGCGTGAACAATCTGTGTGTCGCGCGCAAGGAGGCCGGTGCCTGCGCGAGCGCCGACGAGTGCGCGCCCGGCCAGGCCTGCGTGAAGCTGGCCGCGGGCGCGACCGCCCCGCGCGAGTGCCGCCCGGCCCGGGGCCTGGACGAGGCCTGCACGCCCGGGGCCCTCGAGTGCGGCGGCCTGCTCTACTGTGAGGCCGCCTCCGCGCGCTGCCGCCCGTGGAGGGAGCTCGGCCAGACGTGCTTCAACCCGGACGGCACGGAGGAGCTGGCCCTGTGCCTCGGGAGCCGGTGCGCCTTCGGTCCCTTCGTCCAGCTCGTCTGCCAGCAGTACGCCGCCCCCGGAGAGGCCTGCCTGCTCAACGCGGACTGCGGCCCCACGGGCGCCTGCCGCAACAAGGTCTGCGTCCCCACCTGGTGCCGGTGAGCCTCGGCACGATGTAGAGCGCGCCCTACGGCGCGGGTGCCTCCCGTAGGGTTCGGCCTACAGGCGCGGCGGGGGCACCTCGTGGTTTCGCGGGTTTGGCGGTGGTCCGCCCCTTGCTCATGGGGACGGCACGACTTCCCACCCGAGGAAACACCATGAAGAAGATGTTCGGCGTCCTGGCTTCGCTCTCCCTCGCCGCTTGCGGCGGCCCCCAGATCGAAACGGTGTCCTTCAAGGACGGCCTGCCCTCCCAGGAGATGGCGAAGCTGGAGGTCCCCACCGAGAGCGAGCAGCGCATCAACCAGGGTCTGGCCCACGTGGAGCAGACGCTGCGAGGCGATCTGTCCCGCACCTGGCTCGTGACCGGGGGGACGGTGCTCTTCGTCAACGGCGTCACCCTGTGGACGCTCGGCTCGCTCAACTTCGTGGCGGGCTTCGAGCCGACCTCGGATGACGGCACCACGGCGGTGTGGGGTCCGCACACCAACGACTGGGAGGGCACCACCTGGAAGCTGACGGCCGTGCGCACCGCGCCCAATGCCTTCCGCTACACCCTGGAGGCCAAGGCCAGGGGCGCCGCGGACAGCGAGTACGCCGCCGTCATCACCGGCTCGCATACGGTGGCGGTGGACGAGAACGGCAAGGCCATCAAGGGCTATGGCGAGGGGCGCTTCGACATCGACTACGACAAGGCCGCGCGTCTGCCGCACCAGGACAGCAAGAAGGGCCGGGTGAGCTTCCACTACAACCGGCAGAGCCCCACGGCCGCGGTCACCGTGGACGTGGACCTCGAGGAGTTCGTCAACGACGCCTCCAGGCCCGACACGGCCGCCTACCGCTACAGCCAGGTGCCCGGGGGCGAGGGCTCGTTCGAGTTCGCCGTCGACTCCAACATCCACTGGTTCGACCTGACCCGGATCGCCCTGGAGCGCTGGAGCATCAAGAGCCGCTGGACGGCCACGGGCGCGGGCCGCGCGGACGTGCGCGCGACCGGAGGCGATCTCGCCAGCCCCGTCACGATGAACGAGTGCTGGGACACGCACTTCCGCTCGACCTTCATGGACGGCAACGTGGCCTCCCAGCTGCGCTGGGGTAGCGAGTCCACGGACTGCGCCATCATCGGCGCGTCCTACTCCACGCGCTGAGGCCTACCGCGGGGCGCGCCTGGAGTACACGCGGCGGCGCGCTCGCGCAGCAACTGGCGCTCGCGTGCGTTGCGCGTGAGCGAGGCCGCGCGCTCGAACTCCGCACGGGCCTCGTCGAGGCGTCCGAGCTTCGCGAGCAGGTCCCCTCGCACGCTCGGCAGGAGGTGGTAGCCCTCGAGCGCGCGCTCCGAGGTCAGCGCATCGACGATCTCGAGCCCCGCCGCGGGCCCGGACGCCATGGCGACGGCGACCGCGCGATTCAGCTCCACGACGGGCGAAGACGTGAGCTGGGCGAGTTCCTCGTAGAGCGCCGCGATGCGGGCCCAGTCCGTCTCCTCCGGCGTGAGCGCGCGTGCGTGGCAGGCGGCGATCTCGGCCTGCAACACGTAGGGGCCCCGCTCGCCCCCGAGCTTTTCGGCACGCTCCCGCGCCGCGAGCCCCCGGCGGATGAGGATGCGATCCCAGAGCGCGCGGTTCTGCTCCATCAACAGGACGGGCTCTCCCGACGGACCCACCCGCGCCCTCAGCCGCGAGGCCTGGAGCTCCATCAACGCGACGAGGCCATGGACCTCCGGCTCCTTCGGGACGAGCTCGGCCAGGATGCGGCCGAGACGAAGCGCGTCCTCACAGAGCGCGGGCCGGACCCAGTCGTCACCGGCGGTGGCCGAGTAGCCCTCGTTGAAGATGAGGTAGAGGACCTCCAGCACCGACGACAGCCGGGCGGCGAGCTCCTCCCCACGCGGGACCTCGAAGGGGACGCGCGCCTCCGAGAGGGTCCGCTTTGCCCGGACGATGCGCTGGGCCACGGTCGGCTCCAGGACCAGGAAGGCCCGGGCGATCTCCTCGGTCGTCAGGCCACCGAGCAGGCGCAACGTGAGCGCGACGCGCGCCTCGGTCGAGAGCACCGGATGACACGAGATGAGCATGAGGCGCAGGAGATCGTCGCCGACGTCGTTGTCGATCGCCGCGTCGAGGTCCGGCGTCCGCTCGGTCTCGAGCTCGTGGCCGAGCTGCTCGTGCTTGCGCTCGAGCAGCTTGTTCCGGCGGAACATGTCGATGGCCCGGCGCTTCGCGGTGGCCATGAGCCAGGCGCCCGGCTTGTCCGGCACACCTGACTGCGGCCACTGCTCGAGCGCGGCGACGAGCGCGTCCTGCGCGAGCTCCTCGGCCAGAGCGACGTCACGAACGAACCGCGTGAGCCCGGCGATGAGCCGGGCCGACTCGATTCTCCAGACCGCGTGGATCGCGCGTTGCGTCTCGGTGGCCGTCACGGCGGCCGATCAGAGCAACTTCGGCCGTCCGTGCAAGGCCGGGGGAACCCCGGCTACGCCTTCTCGACCTTCGCGGCCAACTCCGCGGCCAGGCGCTCCTCCGCCGCCCGGAGCTCGGGCGTCAACGCGGGACCGAAGTCGTCCGCCTCGAACACCCGGCGGAGCTCGATCTCGCTCTCCGAGCCAGTGGGGTTGGGACAGCGCCTGGCCCACTCGATCGCCTCCTCCATCGACTTCACCTGCCACATCCAGAAGCCGGCGATCAGCTCCTTGGTCTCGGTGAAGGGCCCGTCGATGACCGTCCTCTTGCTTCCGGAGAACCTGACGCGCGCGCCCTTCGAGCTTGGGTGCAGGCCCTCGCCCGCGAGCATCACGCCGGCCTTCACCAGTTCCTCGTTGTACTTCCCCATTTCGGCCAGCTGCTCCGTCGTCGGGAGGACGCCCGCCTCGGTGTCCTTCGTGGCCTTGATCAGCACCATGACTTTCATCGCCGTATCTCCTTCCGGGTGGATGCCGGGGTGTGCTCCCTGGCTCCTACCCTGACGTCGAACGAGGGCCGCCGGGATCGACATGGGATTTTCGATGTTTTTCAGCGCGCCCAAGTGCCCGGATTTCCTGGCCGGCAGGGGCTGGAGGCCCACCCCGAGGGGGGGGGCGGGCATTCCCCGGTCCCCTGCCCGCTCAGCTCTCGCAGGTGCCAGGAAAGCCCGGTTGGCAGGTGCCGTCGACGCAGAGCAGGCCCTGTCTGCATGAGGCCCACTCGTACGAATCGCACGCCTCCCCCAGCTTCCCCTGGGGCTTGCAGCTCTCCGTCCCCGTCCTCCTGTCGCACCAGTTCCCCAGGCCACATTCGGTGCCGGAGCAGGATTCTCCCGCCTCCGCGGGCCGCCGGCACGTGCGCTCCGCGCCTCGACTGTCGCTGCCGCAGACGAGATTCGTCCGGCACGTGAAGAGGCCGTAGACGTCGGAGCACGGCTCGCCGAGGACGTGCAGCTCACGACACCTCCCCGGCTCCGAATCGGTCGTCTTCTCGCAGAAGAGGTCCTCCTTGCAGCCGCCTCCCGTGCAGGCCTCTCCCACGTCGGCGAGCCGGCGGCAGCTCCCCTCGACGCAGCGCAGGTGCGGCAGGCAGAGGCCCCCGCCCGAGCCGCAAGCCGCGCCCTCCGTGGCCAGGCGCTGGCACGTCTGGGTGCTGGAGTTGCAATAGAGCCCCTCGGCGCAGAGGGCATCCCGGGAGCACGCACCGCCTTCGCCCGGGCGGGCCTGACAGATGCCCTCCACGGGGATGAGCCCGGGAGCGCACTCCTGCTGGACATTGGCCAGCGTCTGGCCCAGGCCCACGCCCGGCTTGCAGGTGCCCGCGGCGCAGACCGGGACGGCCGTCCGCTCGCAGTATGAGGTGGGACCGCACTCGTCGAAGAACAGGCACGGCTCACCGTCCTTCTGCTGGCCCACGAGGAAGTCACACACGTCCCCATCGCGGGCCTCGCCGAGGCTCTGATCGCACGAGCTGTCCCGGATGCGCTCCACGCACGCCTCGGCCTGGTCCTCGTCGAAACGCAGCCGGCCAGAGCTGAACGAGCCCTCGTATGCCCAGTAGGGCGGCATCCCCGCCTCGCGCTGGATACGAGCGAACTCGCGCGCCTCGCGCACACAGGCGTCCTCGTCGCGGATTTGCCCGCAGCGTGCCTTCCGGTGGCACAGCGCCTCGTTGTACTTCTCCGAATAGTCCTCCTGGCTGATGCCCCCACACGCGGCCAGCAACAGCGCGCACACTCCGAGCACCCCCCCATTTCCATTCCACCGCTTCATGACGCCTCCTGAGCGGCGGGGCTCTATCACGAGCTCGGAAGGTAGGGGCAACGGGGGCCCGGGCGGGTGATGACTCCAGACACCAGGTGGTGAATGCAGTCATCGCGCCGCGCGACGCCAGGTGGAGCCGGGTGACGGGAGCGCTCCTGCCAAGTGACTGATTTCCCGAGACAAGGGGAGCCCGGGCCTTCGCGGGTGGCTGGGACTGGGCGTTGGCATGCGTCCTGCTCTGCGCTGTTCACGCTCACGCTCCACTTCTCGGCCTCACGGAGTCGGAAATGTCCATCACGTCCGTCAACCGCTCGCCCCTCTTCGCTCCCCTCTCGATCACCTCCGACTGCAAGCCAGTCTCCGCTCCGGCCGGGAGCGTGGAGGGAACCTCCGCGCCGCAGCCCCGGAACGACCTGTGGCGGAAGCTCCTGTCCGACGCCTTCGAGCAGGGCCCGAGCAAGCCAGTCAGCGCCTCGGGCTCCAGCAAGGTGGAGCAGATGTCGCAGGTGCTTGGCGAGCTCACACAGCTGATGAGTGCCCTGGAGACGCTGCTGCAAGGGGGCCCGGGCGGCGCCCAGGTCGAGGGGCCGCTGGACCTCGCGTCCCAGGGGGCGCTGACGTCCAATGCCGCGCCCATGATCCCGGGCAACTCGACACCACGCACCCACTCCAGTGACGCGGGCCCGGGGTTTGGAGCACCTTCCGCCGGGTCCACCGAACAGGTGAATCCGAGTGAGCCGTGGTTGGCCAAGAACAACGTCGGCTCGCCCTACAACAGCAACATGCAGCTCATCGACCCGAGCCAGAAGAGCCAGTTCAAATACACCAACACGTTCGTCAACAACACGAACCAGCCGCAGACCATCACCCTCTGGAACAAGACGGGCGAGAACGGCAACCCGAACGACGGGCAGCACTTCGACAAGAGCACGCCGAAGACGTTCACGCTGCAGCCCGGTCAGTCACAGATCGTGGCGTTCGACAGCAATAGCAGTGTGGCGTGGTGCGCATCGAAGGACGGCTCGGCGAAGCCCGGTGCGAACTTCGGTCAGACCTGGGGCGAGGCAACGTTCGCGAACGCCGGCACGGGCTGGAGCGGTTATGACACCAGCCAGATCAGCCCCGCGGGCCACAGTGGCAGGATGTCCATCTCGAACGACGCCACGGGCCACACCGTGACGGAGGCCAACGCCTGGCAGACGCCCTCGGATGACCCCGCGGGCCGCGATGTGGGCGTCCCCGCCGGCCCGCTGAATCTGACCACGACCTTCAGCTGAGGGACGCGTGAGCGCCCCACACCTCGGAACCTTCGGTTCAGGTGGTTGGTCTGGCGGTTCGACCGGGCGATCTACGGACTGATCGAGCGCCTCCGGGAGCGGAGCCGCGGCTCGTGGCGCCGGGGCCTCAATGCACCGAGACTCCGGAGTCAGGCGCCTGCTCCCGCAGCCCGAGCGCCGCCCGACATGTCTTCGTGTAGAGGTCGCGGAAGATGTTGTCCGGGTCCGTGAGCTGTTTCACGGCCTGCCAGGTTTCCTTGTTCCAGATGCTCCAGAAGGTCTGCTCGTCGTAGTAGTTGTACGAAATGAGCGTCTTGGTGCCGTTGACCCGCTGCAGCTCATCCTCGAATTCCTTGTAGAGGTTACGGCCGGGCTGTTGCTCGAGCCCATACACCGCGAGGTCCAGGAACAGCGGATCCTTCACGCCGGACCACCAGCGGGGCGTCTGCCACTCGTAGTCCCGCGTTCGCCGGTAGGGCACGCACCACACCGGGTAGAAGTGCATCTCGCGGTGGTACCAGTCCATGAACTCGGCCGTGCGCAAGAAGGGGATGAACACGTCCACGAAGACCGGCGGGTTCTTCTTCGGCAGCAAGCGGTGGAAGCGCTCCGCGGCCCTCAGCACGCTGTCCGAGTGCACCCACCTGCCCCGTTCCGGAAGGACATGGACTCGATGGAGCACCCCGCGACGGCGCCCCCGAGCGTGATGGTCTTGTGCTCGGGAATGATGATGGGCACGAGCCCGTAGCGCCACGTCGCGCGGACCACCTCCTCGAAGGTGACCGCGGGCTCGGCCGTGCACGTCATCGCCACGGGATCGATCTCGAGGATCTGGTCGAGATCACTCAGATCGATCTTCTCGTCCCCGCGCCGCTGGTCGTAGCGCTTGGGCACCTGGTGCGGCGGTGTCTTCTTCTTGAAGGACACGGGCCGCGTGCTCTTCCGCTGCCGCAACTGCCGCGCGATCCGCTCGACTTTCGCCTCGTGGCGTGAATCGCGCCGCGCGGGTACCTCCGGCAAGAGCACGTCGGGCGCCGAGTCCATTTGCATCTCGTTCCTCCGCCTCCTGAGGGTGGGGAAGTCCCCGACCATTGGGGAGACATGGCCCGCGCGATAAGCCCTCGCCCGTTCGGTTGCCTGGCGGAGAGCCGGGCCCGGGCCTGGCTCGCCGCGAATCACGCCGAGGGCGAGCGCAAGTCGACCTCGAGCGATTCCATCCTGCGGATGACGGGGTGCGGCCCGAACGAGGGCGGCTTCACGAGCCGCAACTCCGGGAACCGGCGCACCAGGGTGCCCACGGCGATCTGCACCTCGAGCCGCGCCAGGTTCGCCCCGATGCAGTAGTGCGCCCCGTGTCCGAATGCGATGCTCGCGTTCGTGTTGCGCCGGATATCGAAGACATCGGCCTTGTCGAACGTGCTCTCGTCGCGCAGCGCGCTGTTGAGCATGATCAGCAGCATCTGCCCCTTCTTGATGCGCACCCCGCCCAGCTCCACGTCCTCCAGGGCGTAGCGGGAGATCCCCAACTTCCCGAAGTTGTCGAAGCGCAGGACCTCCTCGACGAAGTTCTTGAGCAGCTCGGGCTCGGTCTTCACCTGGGCGAGCACCTCGGGCCGCTGCAGCAGGTTGTACACGCAGAAGGCAATCAGGTGGACGGTGGTCTCGAAACCACCCACGATGAGCGCGGCCACCAGCGAGAGCAGCTCCTGCTTGTTGAGCTTGTCCCCCTGCTCCTCCGTCTGGATGAGCGTCGTCAGGATGTCGCTCTCCAGCGGGTTGCGGCGCCGGTCCTCGATCGTCTCCCCCACCAGGGCGATCCCCTCGCGGATGTGCCGGCGCAGGAGCTCCTGCTCCTCGGGCGCGACCAGGCCGGGGAGGACGTTCTTGATCACCGCGTTCGTGAAGTCCTGGAACAGCTCCTCGCGCCCCTTGGGGATCTTCAGCATGGAGCCGATGACCCGCGCCGGGATGCGCTCGGCGAACTCATTGACCACGTCCAGCCGGCCCTTCGCCGCCACGCCGTCGAGGATCTCGTCGACGATGGCCTGGATCTCCGGACGCAGCCGCTCGATGGCACGCGGGGTGAGCGCCGGACTGACGAGCTTGCGTACGCGGGCATGGTCCTGCGCGTTGAGGGCGAACAGCCCGTTCTTGTTCAGCTCCGCCAGTTCGGGAACCATCGCGGCGGAGCCCAGCACCGAGGCGAACTCCCACTCGGCCCGGTCGGGCGAGAACCTCTTGTTATCGCGGAGCACGGCGACGGCGTCCTCATACCGGCTGACCAGCCAGCCGCGCCCCTGCTCCCAGTAGAAGAGGGGCGCCTCCGTCCGCAGCTTCTCGAGCGCGGGATAGGGATTCGCGTCAAATCCGGGCGCGTACGGATTGAACTGCACGGAAGGCCGGGTCTCACTCGGGTTCGTCGGGTTGGCGGACATCGATGAATTCCTTCTCGAGGGGTAAGGGGGGACTGCGCGGGGTCAGTCGTTGGACAGGGTGAGCGCCTGGCGCGGGCAGTCACGCACGGCCCTCTCCACCTTGGCTCGCAGCTCGGGCGGCACGTTCTCCACGAGCACGTGCAGCTGGTCCTTCTCGTCCAGGTTGAAGGCCTCGGGCGCCACGTTCATGCACACGCCATTGGCTTCACAGCGATCCCAATCGACCACGACCTTCATGCTCTTCTCCTGGTGTTACCTGGGGTTGTCGCGTCGGCCTGCCGAAGACACATGGACCTCTCCATGTCATTTTTGATTGACTATTCTATCAACCAAAAATCGGCATGAAGGTAACAGGCCGAAGTCAGCCCGGCAACCGGAAAGACCCGACGAGTCCGGACTCCCTGCTTGGGATGCTGTCCTCCGAACAATCGTCAGCCCGTGTCACGTCCGCGTCTCGGTCTGACCCAGGATGCGTTGGAAGTAGCGGACGAGGAAGTCAGCGAAGGCCCGCACCTTGGGAGGCGTGAGCTGGCGATGCGGGTACACGAGGTAGATGTGGCGGTGGGTCACCGGGTGCTCGGTGAGGAGTGACACCAGGGCCCCCGAGCGCAGCTCCTCCAATACGAGGTAGCGCGGCAGGTTGGCGATGCCCCGTCCCAGGAGCGCCGCCTGCCGCAGGACGAGGTTGTTGTTGGCCACGAAGTGCCCCTGGACCTTCACGTTCGAGGAGCCCCCGGCGCCCTGGAGCTGCCACTCCCGCACCACCCGTCCAGGCTTGAAGAGGAGGCACTCGTGGTGGGCCAGGTCCTCAGGGGTCCGGGGCCTGCCGGCGCGCTGGAGGTAGAAGGGGCTCGCGCACAGGACGCGATCCTCGGCCGCGAGGCGCCGGACCACGAGGGCGCTGTCCTTCATCGTGCCGGCGATCCGCACCGCCGCGTCGAGGCCATCCTCCACGAGGTCCACCACGCGATCGCTCGCATCGAGCTCCACCTGCACCTCCGGGAAGGACTCCTGGAACACAGCCACGGCGGCCCCGACGTGAACCTCGGCGAGCACCGTGGGCGCGGAGATGCGAAGGGTGCCCCTCGGGCGCTCGGCGAGGGCCGCCATGGCGAGCCGGGCGTCCTCCAGCTCCCCGAGCACCCGCTGGCAGTGCTGGTAGAAGATGCTTCCCGCCTCGGTGAGGCTCAGGTGGTGGGTCGTCCTCCGGAGCAGCCGGGTCCCGAGCCGCTCCTCCAGGTGGGCCACCTGCTTGCTCACGGCGGAGGGAGTCAACCCGAGCTGCCGTGCCGCCGCCGAGAAGCCCTGGTTGTCGACGGCTCGCACGAACACGACCAGGGGCATCAACCCCTCGAGAAGCACCGGACCCTGCTTTTTCCGTTCAGGCACAGCCGTCTTTCCTCACGCCCACGTTCTCAACCGCCGGTGCGAAGAGCAAGTAGAGGGTGCGAGGACGAGACGCGATCCCGCCCTCCCCACCGCACCCCATCGGAAAGACACCATGAAGCTCTCGACCTCCCCAGAAAACACCTCGACTCCCTTCCCCGGCATCACGAATGCGATGGCGGGCTTCTTCCTTCTGAGGCTCTCCCTCGGCATCAACATCCTCGGGCACGGTCTGGTCCGGATCGGCAACCCCGGAGCCTTCGCCGATGCCCTCGTGCAGCTCTTCGCCAACACCTGGATTCCCTCTCCGCTGGTGCGCCTCTTCGCACTGCTGCTGCCCTTCATCGAGCTCGTCCTTGGCGTGCTGCTCACGCTCGGGCTGCTGACGCGCGCCGCCCTCTTCACCGGCGGCCTCGTCATGGTGTCCCTCGTCTTCGGCACCGCCCTGCGGAGCGACTGGGAGACGCTGGGGCTGCAGATGATCTACGCGGCCCTCTACTCCGCGCTCATGGCCACGGCCCACCTCAACCGCCTCTCGCTCGATGCCCGGTGGGCCAGGACCCGGAACCAACCGGTCCCCGCCTCCTCGAGAAACCCCGCGCCGGTCCCCTGAATCAGACGAGCCCCCTTCCACGCCATGACCCACACCAAGCCCATGTCCATCCCCTCCCCTTCCGCTCCCGAACGCCGCGCGCGACGGGCACGAAGCCGGTGGGCTTCAACGCCTTCTGGATGCGGGGGACTCCCCACACGCTGGGGAGCCTCCAGAGCCTCGGGTTCACCTACCACATCGATGACGTGAGCCGGGACGAGCCCTTCCTCATCCCCGTGAATGGCAAACCATTCGCGGTCGTGCCCTATACCCTGGGCATGAATGACATCGTCCAGTTCGAGGGGCGCAACGCCTCGGCCGAGTCCTTCGGGCGCGAGCTCAAGGACGAGTTCGACGTGCTCCATGCCGAGGCCGCCACGCGCCGGCGCATGATGTCCATCAGCACCCACGATCGGATCGCCGGTCGTCCCTCGCCGATCATCACCGGCCCGGCATGAGGCGCCCCCTGGCGCCCCTCTCCTGTGGGAGGCGCGGCCCTCCGCCGCCCCTCCGCTTGTATCTCCCGGAATGGATTATTCAACGACGAGGCAGCCACACCGCGTGCGGCAGGTCGTGGTACCCGTCACGTAACCGCCGGACGAGGAGTCGTAGCAAAGGGCGTATTCCTTCTCGATTCCAGACCTGCACGTGCTCGTCGTCTGGCCGGTACAAACCCACGTGTACTGGACGAATGTCGTGCCGGCGGGACACGCCGCCGGGCAGATCTCCTGCTCGACAGACTCGAGCGCATTGTCCTCGCCAGGAGCGACAGCCGGTCCACAAGCGACGACGCCAAGTACGAGGCAAGCCGCGGCGAATAGCTTCTTCATGAGTGCCTTCCCTGATGGGCGAACAAGTGAAGCCTTGAAGAATACCCCCGACAAAGCCGGATTCCAAGAGGACTCCGGCCTCGGCCGACCATCCATTGACGGCGCGCGGGGCCGAGGCGAATGACGCCTTGGGGACGGAATCGCCGACCCGGTGATGATATACTCCGGCGCATGGCGCCCGTCGCTCCATTTGGAAAGAACCGCGTGCTCGCACTTCTGCGCGCGGGAAGGCTGCCGTTCGTCTTCGGCTCACCGCACCCATTCGTCGCCGTCCTCGAGCAGGACGGCGTCTTCCGGGTGAGGGAACTGGTCGTCGATTCCGATGAAGCCGAAGCGGCCGCAAAGGCAGCCATGACCGAAGGCGGTTGTTGGATGCCGGAGCAGCACTACGCACTCGGCAAGCCAACGGGGCGAGTGTTCATCGAGGCGCCAACGCGTGACGCGCTCGCGGAGAAGCTCGAGGCGTATCAGTGGCCGCGGGAGTGGTGACGACCGCATGAAGTCGCGGCGGGACTTCGGTGCGAGTGGCCGCCCTCGGCTCAGCGGCATGGTGGTCGACGTCCAGAACAAGAGCAAGAATCCCGGCTGCCCCTCGGCTGTGGGCGTGCCGGTCACACCGCTTCGAGGGTGACTCCACCGCCGAGCAGTTCGAGAAATACCTGGCGCGACGGATGGTGCGATGGAGCAATTCCTCCACGGGAAGGACCGGGGAGAGGTCTTCGCCGGCGCCGGGCGTCAGCGTACCGCCGCCACGGCTCCGAGCAGACAGGAGGAGTCGGGCAAGAAGTCCTCCCGCCCGAGACGCGCGCCCCCTGAAGCACTCCCCCGCCCTCTCGCAGCTGCATGCCGGTCGTGGCCCACGAGCCCCCGGCATTTTTTGACCTCCGCAGCCCGTGCAGCTGCGGTGCCGCGCAGCATCACCAGCCCAGAGCGACATCACACAACGCGCCGCTCTCCGTGAACCGGCACACCAGCTCGTTGCGGCCCTTCTTCCCGTGCGCCACGGGGGTCTGCCGCTCCACCGACAGCAGCGCCTTGACAGTGGGTGAGCCGCACCTCTCCGGCAACATGGTGGGGTACCGCAGCAACGAGCGCGACTCCACGCCTCGCCCTACAAGATGACCCATTACAGCGTGTCGCGGTTGAAGATGGCCAGGGAGTGCCATATCAGCCCGTCTCGGCCATAGAAGAACAGGATGAGACAGTAAGGACTGTCTGACGGCTCATCCGGATGGGGCGTCCACGCTAGCCGGAGACCATCCAGAACCCTCGGACCCACGTCCGGAGAGTAGTTCTGGCACTCCGCTGCGAGTGCGTCTGTCGGGTCGAGTCGCCGGAGATCCCGCCACTCACCGGCTGGACTGGAGAGAAGTGTCCTCAGAACCTCCTGATGGCGCTTCATGCCAACGATGTCGCCAGAAACGAGTTCCAGCACCACCTCCAGACTCATGGGTTCCATATCACCTCCCGAAGAGAGACTTGAATGCATTGAACTCGTGCTCGGTAGCCAGCCGGAGAACACCACTTTGGACTCTACTCCTGTGCGCAGCCGCGCTGCGCCTGGCTACAGTCGTAACGTGCGTACCGTTCTGCTCGAAGATGTGTTCTCGACCGTTCGGACCCCGAACGACGAATCTGCCGTTCTCCGACTGAATGAAGACATCGGCAGGGCGAGCGTTCCTCGCATCGTTGAACGCTGTCCCGACAGGCCGGCCCTCCAGCTGTCGCTGCCGGGCATGCTCGGACTTCGATGGCCCGTTCACCGTCATGGCCACGACATTGGCGGGAAGGACGACACTGAAGGTGCCCTCGGCCACGGCGACCTTCACCTTGTCCACTTCCTGCACGGCCGTCAGCACGTCGCTGATGCCGGCATGGGACTCGAGCGCACCGGCGGCTTTCGCGAAGCCCGGCAGCTTCGGGGCCTTGGACACCAGCGCCGCCGTCTCCCCCACCGCCGCCGTGCCCAGCAGGAGGAGAATCCGCACGCTGTTGGGCCCGATGACCTTGCCGAATCGGTCTCCCGCCTCGCGCAGTTCCGCGAACGTGCTGGCCTCCGCCGCCTCTTCCCAGAGCTTGAACCAGGCCCGTACCAGGTCGAAGAGCTCCCAGCCCAGGTAGCCCCACATGAGTAGGGCCAGTGCCGCGGCCACGCCATGTCCCAGCGAAGACGGCGAGGCTCAGAGCCGCGGGGAGGAAGCCCGTGCTGGAGGTGACGGTGGACCGAGCGGCAGTTGCTAGCTACTGCATCCCCACTCGCGCGGTGATCGGGCGAAGAGGATTCGACATGGCGAGCAGTCCTCTTCACCCATGCGAGCGCATTCCTGCCGGCCCCTTGACCGTTTCCACATGCAGCTGCTTGGATACCCGGATGAATGATCCACAAGGCGCAGGGGGCCGCCAGCGGTCCGCCGGGCTCGCCTCAGAGCCTATTCTCGGGAACCGCATCGGCTGGGTGACCGGCGTGGATGCCACGGGACAGCTCCTCGTTGACTTCGAGGGGAACCCCGCCAGCCCGCTCGCAGCGCAAACGGTCGTCACCCTGATGCCCGCCATCATTCAGGAAGCCGTGAGCACCCATCAGCGCGTGGTGCTCATCTTCGCCAACGGAGACCCGGGCCTGCCCGTCATCATGGGCTTCATCCAGCCGGCTGTCTCCACTCCCCTCGTGAATGCCGTCCTCGCGGAGTCCGAGCAGAAGGCCCACGAGCCAATGGATGTCTCGGTGGACGGAAAGAGCGTCACCATCGAGGGCAAGGATGAGATTGTCCTAAAGTGTGGTCAGGCCAGCATCACCCTGCGACGCAACGGCAAGATCATCCTGAAGGGCACGTACGTGGAGAGCCATGCGACCGGGACCAACCGCATCAAGGGGGGCTCGGTCCAGGTGAACTGAATGCCACCTCCGCGATTGATGATGGATGTCTACGAGGAGCACCTCAGCGAGGCGGGCTTCCTCTGGACCCGGTGGGAACGCTGCCTGGCCTCACCGGCCGTGGACCTCACGGCAACCGAAGCCCAGGAGGAGCGGCTCCTGGCCCACCTGGACGGACTCGCCCTCGGTGGCCCCGAGGTCGCCGAACGGCTGCTCATTCCCACCCTCGAGTTGGAAGCACCGACAGAGGTGGCCTCGGCCGCCTTCGCGCTGCTCGCGAGCGGTGAGAACGGGGCGAAGCATGTCCTGGAGCGGCTCGAGGCGGGCAAGGGCTCGGCCCTCGCTGGAATCCAACGGGCCCTGGAGCTCGACGATTCGCTGGCCCCCGCAGCGCTCCTCCCGCTGTTGAGTTCGTCCAGCGTGGATGCCCAGGCGGTAGTGCTCGAAGCGCTGGTGTTCCGGAGAGCTGTGCCTCCCTCCGCCCTGGCGAGGTTCCTCTCGCACGCTGACCCGAGGCTCCAGGGCGCTGCCCTGCTCGGCTTGGATGGACGTCCCGAGGAGAGCGCCAGGAAGGCGCTGAACGCCGCGCTCGACGATCCCCATGTGCGCGTGCGGAATGCAGCGCTCATCTCGGGACTGATTGCCGGCCTCCGAAGGACCTGGGATAAGTGCCAGAAGTGGGCTGCGGAGCCCTCGGCGGCCGGCGCGCAGGCGCGGGTGCTCCTCGCCCTCGGGGGAAGCGAGCAGGACGTCACCAAGCTCGTGAAGTTGCTGGACATCCCGGAGCTGCGTTCCTCCGCCCTCTGGGCGCTCGGCTTCAGCGGCCAAGTAGCGGCCGCGGAGGCGTGTCTCACTTGGATGGAGAAGGACCGGGGGACGGCCGCGCTCGCCGCAGAGGCGTTCTCCGCTATCACCGGGTTGCGGCTCGAGGGCACCTATGTGGGTCCTCCTCGGGAGGATGAAGCCGAGGAACCCATTCCCCTGGAGGAGGAGGACCTCGACGCCGACCTCGTCCCCGGCCCGGAGGATGCGCTGGCCACTCCGGCGCCTGATGCGGTCGTCGCTTGGTGGAAGGAGGCACGAGCACGCTTCGACCCGGGCACCCGCTATCTGCGGGGCACCCCCTTCAGCGCACAGTCGCTCCTCGGGGCGCTCCGCCAGGAGCCGATGCGCCGACGGGGGGTGTTGGCGCTGGAGCTGGCCATCCGGAGCCGGGGGCAGTTCCGGCTCGAAGCCCGGGCCTTTACCCGCCGTCAGGCGTCCGAGCTGGCCAGAGCGCTCGCCGCCCCAGCATCCATCTCGCCCCGCCGCTTCGACGGGCTGATGACCCAAGGCTGAAAGCCGCCTACTTCTTCGGCTGGACGTCCACCTGGACCTGGGCCCGTGACATCAGGAGGAACTTCGTGTCGCTCAACCAGGCCTCGACGGTGCTCTTTCCCGGGCGCAGTGCCTGATACGTGGAGGAAGTGCTGGACTGCTTCGTTAAGTCAAGCTCCTCCGGGTTGGATTGGATTTCGATGCGCAACTGCTGCGACGCCTGGGACTGCTTGGGATGGACCTGGACCTCCACTTCCTCGCCAACCTGGAGCTGAGACTTCGACACCGTCACCTTGTCGATGCGCGGCAGGCTCTGGGTCACGTGCTGGCTCACGTGCCGCTCCATGAAGCCCTGGAGGGAGCGCGCGATGGGCTCCACCGAGGTACCACTGGTGTCGCGCAGCTCGACGTACACATTGTGGAAGATCCAGAACACCGTCTGGAGCGGCGTGTCAGGCATCTGGACGGAGAGCTGCCCCAGCCAGGCCGGTCCCCGGACATAGGGAACCCTGGACATGGAGGTGGTGGTCACCCCCGAGAGGAAGCGTTCCCGCGCGGCGGCGGTGCCGTTACTGAAGACATGGACCTTGAGGATGAAAGTGGCCTTGCCACGCCGGAAGCTCCACTTCCGCATGACCAAGTCGCCGGGGAGTGTGTAGACATCCTCCGATAAAGGTTCCCAGCCCGCCTCGGGCGTGGGCAGGAACTCCTTCACACCGTCCCAGTCCGCAACCACCCCGACGTCCGGGTTCGGGCTGAAGACGACCTGATCGAAACCAATCCGGTCCTTGAACTCCTTCAACTTCTGCGGATTAACCAACGACATGGGTTCTCCCCAGGCAGTCGCGCCGAAAGCCCAGCACCGCAAAATCATACACAGGACCGGACGAAGACTCATGAATCATATGACAGTCGTCACAGGCGTAACAATGAGGATGTCCTCGAGCATCCCGGGCCGTTCTCAGTTGGGATAGGGATAGCGTTTCGGGTCATAGTCGATGGTGTTTTCGAGGTACCTCCAGGTCTTTTCCGTCCCGAGGTGAGGCCCCGCGCACGCATCCAGGATCTTGCCGGCCATGCGGACAAACGCATGCTCGTCGAAGGGCTTCCGCTTGGGGTCCAGGGGCATGACGATCTTGTCGGTGCCGTTACTCCGGTAGAACGGGTTGTTACAGGCCCCCACGCCAACCAGGTCCGTCGTCTGGATGTACCCGAAGGGGACCATCCACAGCCACTCCGTGCTCACTCCCAGGGCCGCAGCAAATACCTGCACGGCGGACGCTTGGTCGAAGCAACAGCACTCCTCGGGCTCTGCCTTCATGTACGCATTGAGCTCGAACACCCGATCCGCAAGATCGAAGCGGGGCGCGCCTGCTTTCGTGTCGTACTCGAGCCCGTGACCCGTGTGGCAGTAGCGGGTGATCTTCTCCATGACCTCGCTGGGAGTCTTCAGACCCACCACGCCCATCCTGTTGCAGATGAAGCGGAGTACCTCGGCCCAGACCCCCGTCTTGAAAGGGATGATGGGGACCGCGGGGAGGAAGAAGACCTCCACGTCGGACCCGCCCAAGGCGATGGTGGCCCCAGGATCCGCGAAGGAAACCTCCCATTGGATGCTGCCGCGGTACCAGGCAACTCTATAGGGCAGCGTCTTGATCTGGGCCTTGACGACGTGCTCCCCCACGCCCAGCGGGAGCTTCGCGGTGATCTCCATGTCGCCCAGGCAGCCGAGCAGCTCTCCTTCGCCACTGACGTTCTCCGCCTCGATGACCTTGACCTTGACCTCGACGTCCTTGGTGGCGCCATCGGCCTCATGGATGAGCATGGCGGCCGCCTTCTTGGAGTACGCCGCCTCCTGCGGAAGGCCCATCTTCTTGGCATCGGTCCAGACGTCATTGACGTCCTCGCCCTTCTTCCAGTGGGGCGGGGAGATCAGCGTCTTGCCGCGGCTGACCTTGATGGTCCCCTTGAAGGTCACCTCCAGGATTTCAGCCCGGAGCTTCCACTCCTTCAGCTCGGCGGAGGCTGCCACCGGGACATTGACGGCTTCGCCGATTTCCATAGCCACTCCCCTTGCGTTTCCCGGACACAACCCGGAACCCTCGCCGTCATCGCGACGGACGGAGCTCAGCCCATGATGTTCTTCTTGTTGTGAAAGAGCGGGTCGCCCAGGCGGCATACGTTCTTGCCTTCGAACTTCACGTCGAAGGAATACATCATGAACTCCGCCGGCCCCTTGGTGGAGCCGCTCACGACGCCTCCGCCGGCCGTGCCCGCCTCGTCGCCCGCCGTCTGCTTGTACTGAGCGCCCTTCACCATGGGCATCTTGCCGTTGACAGTCACCGACGTCGGGCCCTTCGAGGCGTCCGAGGACATGCCCGTGTTCGGGTAGGGAATCGGGACGGGCCCTCCAGGCGTGGGCGTCTTGCACACATCGGGGAACACGATGCTCTGTCCCCCGCTGTCCTCGCTGGCGATGCCCCGACCGTTGGCGAAGACCTTCGTGCTCATCGCGCCTCCTGACGTGGGACCGCCCCCACCAACGCAGCCCCTCGAGCGTCGCGGTCAGACGAGCACCATATCAGACCCCAGGATTGATCCAAAGTCCATAGGAGAGGTTTTGAAGAGGCGGAGAGCAAGTCCAGACATTCACAGGCAAAGAGGGAGCATCCCTCCGGACGGCGCCTGAAAGAGGGGCGCCGTGGAAGGACAGGAGTGAAGGTACACAGGCCGAACAGCCAGGGGAGAAGAGGCGCGGGAAGGCCGGAGCGGGAGCAGCTGGCGGGCGCTCAGGCAAGTGTGGCCAGACTCTCGGGCAGCACGGCCAGACCCAACAGGCCCTGGTAGAGCACCTCCATGGTGCGTGCGAAGCTTTGGGGCCGTTTGTCGCGAGTCGGCAGGTGCGTGCGCACCAGGGCCAGCAGGTTGTAGGCCAGCAAACGCAGCCAGCTGAGCACCAGGGGTGCATTGCCTCGCAGGCTGGGCGAGGCGCTGTCCTCCTCCAGCACCACGTCCGCTGTCCAGTTGGGCCCGTTCTCAATCCCCCAGTGCCGGCGTACCAGCGTCAGCATCCGCTCCGGGGACAGTTGCCCTGTGGGAATGGAGGTGAGGAACAGCCGCGTCTCCACCTTCGGCAGCTCGCCGTCTCTGGTTCGCGTCTGCCTCACCCATACCCATTGCTGGGCGCCGGGAAAGTCCTCCTCTGGCGGCTTGTCCACCACCCTCAACTCCCTCTCCACCCACTCCCCGCTCGTCCGCTCGCGCGTGCGCACCTTCACTGGCGCCACCGCCAGCGCCACCCACGCCTTGTCATGTAGCCGGTGGAAGTTCTCCTTGAGCGCCATCAGGTAGTGCTTGCCCGCCTCCCTCACCACCCGCGCATTGGCCGCGCTCGTCATTCCCGCGTCCACTGTCACGTACTCGAAATGCCGCCCGAACTTCTCCACCACCCGTTTGAACAACTCCGGGAACGCCGTCGCCTCTCCCTGCTTGCCTTCCAGCAACTTCTGGTCGAGCACCGGCTGGGCCGCGCTGCTGGTGAGACTGGCGCGCAGCGCGTACGGGTACCAGTACTCCCGCCCCTGCTCATCCTTCGTCGTGTGGCTCGGCTCGCACGGCGGCTGCCCCGGCGTGCTCTCCCTGCCTTCCCGTCAATGCTGACGACGCCCCGGGCGAAGAGCTCATGGCGTATCAGCCCCACTTCCAGGCCTCGGTGCACCATCTGGTGCACCTCCTGCTCCAACCCCTCTGGCTCCAACTTCCCCAGCAGCCTATCCAACGTCGTGTCGGACACCGGCCGCTTCAGCCCCTCGGGCGCCGTGCCTTCGCGCAGCATGTCCTCCCCCAGCGCCTCGGCATGCCTCAACACCCGCCGCCCCACCGCCATCGCCTGCACCAGCAGCATCAACATCGCCGCCAGCGGGTGCCTCTGTCCCCGGCGGGCCCGGGGTCCTTTACCTCCTTGAATGTCAGCCCCAGGCTCGCCATCATCCTCTGCACGCGGGAGGGGGTTTCCTGCTCGTCCTTCTTCCCCTTCCCGTTTCCCGCTTGGGGTGTGGATGGCCCGCCAGTCCTCCCGCCCCGGTTTTTCTTCCCACTCATCCTTCTTCTCCCCGGACCTGTCCGGCCCGTCTCCGGCTCTGTGCTGGCGCTCCCCCTCGCGATCTGCCCGCGGCTGCTCGCCTCCGGTGGGCGCCTGTAGGCGGGACTATACTTCAGCCGTAGGCCCGGGTGGGATGACCTCTCCCGTGGGACTTTGAATCAAGCCTGATATCAGACCCGGGGCCTCCCTGTACCCCCGCTGGATGCCAATGGCCGTGAGCGACACCAGCAGCGGTCCGAGCGCGGCGCCCGGGTCTCCCATGCAATCGACGGGGTGCTCGAAGCGGAAACCCTCCTCGAAGTAGCGCGAATGCCGCAGATAGGACACCCCCCACTCCTTGGACCAGAAGCTCTCACCGTTCAGACCGGCGTAGACACACCGGACCCGGGGCGCCTGTCCGGCCAGCGAGGAGAAGAGCTCGCGAAATGCATCCGACAGGCCTTCTCCGAGATGGGGCTCCGTCGCATACAGGTGCCCCTTCTCGACACCTGTGCCGCCCCCCAGAACATGGGCAATGGGAGTCAACCCCAGCCGCCGCCCGCGTCCCAGCCGGCCCAGCAACATGAAGCTGGCTCCTTCGCCAGGCACGAACCCATCCGTGAGCCCCTGGACCCGGAGGCGCTTCTCGTCCCACAAGGCGTCCAGCAACGGCAGGTCGCAATAGGTGTCCACCCCTCCCACCAGGACCTGCTCCAGGGAGGCAGTCCCCAGTCTCCGCAGCGCCTCCGCGAGCGCCAACAGCCCCCCCGCCCGACCCTGGGGAAACAGCTTGCTGCCGCGGACATCCAACTCCACGCCGGACTGGTGCGCGAGCTGCTCAAGAAACTTCGGGCCGACGACGCCGCCATCTTCGGGAAGAGCCAGCAGGAGCGTAGGCTTCGAGAGGCCCTGGGCCGCCTGCTGGAGCGCGGAGGAGGCCAGCCGCAACATGCGTGCGTAGCGGGCCGTGGGGACCTTCAGCATGGCCTGGGGAAGGCTCAGCTCGGGCAGGAACTCCTCGTCGAGGAAGCCCGCCAGGATGGGCTCGGAGTGCCGGTCGACGAATGAGGATTCTCGCACTCGCACGATTCCGGCCCGAAGGGCGGCGGCCACGGCCGACGCGGTCAGCCCCACCGGCGCCACCATCCCGAGCCCGAGAATCTCCGCAGCCTGCGTTCGCATGGGGATTACGCTGCTCCCTCGAGGGATTTCAACTGGATGTGGGCCAGGCTCACCTTCAGTGCCTGCTTGTCGCAGGACACGGCGCCCCGCCAGAGCATGCACAGGCGCTGGTGTCCCGGCTCGAGTTGCACCGTTTCCAGCTGCATCGGCGGCGCATGGCGCTTGCGCGCGATGAACACCGTGACGGAGAGGTCACAGCGGGGCAGCGCGAACCGCAGAGTCCCCGCGGGCGAGACATTCACCAACTCCACCGGCTCCCCGCCCTTCAGGTGCCCCGAAGCGCACAGCCCCTCGGACGAGGACTGGAAGAACTCACGCTTGAAGTCCAGGGGTAGATACGGAGCCCGGGTCGTCCGCCAAGCGTCGCCGTAGGTCCCCGCCAGAGCCACCCGGGGCGCCCACGAGGGAGGCACGTGCCCCACGCCGAAGGGCCTGGGCTGGTCCGACGGGGACTGGATGAGGTGGGACGGGTCCTCCAGGTTCGGCAACTTCGTGCCGAGCATCTCCGAGTGGCTCCGCTTGCCCCGGAATCCGGTGCCCACTGGGTTCCGGGGCTCAGAGAGGACCTGCGCATTGTCTCGGTCCACCACGTGGGTGCCACCAAAGGCCCGCTCGTAGACGAGCGGCAGGGTGACGAAGGGGGCAGGCGCGGAGATTCGCGGCCCCAGCACGCCCCGAGCCCAGTGGCGGTCTCCGAACACCAGAATCACCTTGCGAAGCAATCCCACCTTCACGGAGATGGGGCATGACTCCACTGGACGTCCCCGGGGCGCGTGTGCCTCACCGACGAGGACAACGTCCGTGTGTGGCTTGAGGAGGTGAACTTCGCTCGCGTACTTCAGGCTCGACTGTCCGGGCTCGCCCCAGTACTCGTCCGCCACCACAAGGGGGCGCTGCTTCGCGGCGACCCGAAGCGCCCCGGCCTGGATGTCGAACGTGGCCTTGACCATCACGTACGCCGTGTCGACGCCCCGCTCATCGGGAAGAATCGCGAGATTGACGATGAACGGCGTGTCGTTCTGGAGCTGGAGCATGGCGGTGACTGCGAGGCGCCCAATATACCGGGAGGGATCGCCGTGTCCCAGCCCGCCCCCCCAGGGATTCACCAGCACTCTCACATACGTCGTCTGCTGTCTCAAGCGAAGGCGGAGATGACGAGGAGCCGAGCTGGCCGATGGGGGCGTGGCGAAAGAGCGCACATCCGGCAGGACAAGGCTGGGCTGCTGCGGAGGACCTTCGCGCTGGACGTCTGTTCCGAAATCCGCAGCTCCCGGTGGGTATCAGCACATGAGCTCGGGAAATTTCTCCCGGCTTCTACCCGGAGTCTCGAATGGTCTTCCTCTCCATCATCGCCAACAACCTCGGCAAGATCGCCACCGCAGCGGCAGCCACCTTGGGCGTCGTCGGCTACGTCAACCGCGAGCGCATCCGCCAGAGCTGGTTCTCGGACGAGGAGTCCGGTTCCGAGAAGCGGAACCAGGGACGCCCCCAGGACGTGACGGACGTGCTCAAGACGGCCGGGTCACTCAAGAACCTCCACGGCCATCTGGCTCCGGACGAGCTGGACAAGAAGCATGCGGAGTTGCTGGACAAGCTCACCGCGATGAACACCAAGACGATGACCGATTTCAGGCTGCTCATTAACGAGGCGCAGTCGGAGGTCATCACCTCCATGGCCGAGCTCGAGGGCCAGCTCGACGCTCAGCGGAGCGAGACGCGGGCGCTCGGCGAGGAGCTGCGCGAGGCCGTGGCGGACCTGACGCGCCGCCAGGAGGCGGTGGAGCAATTTCTCCACGGGAAGGACAAGGGAGAGGTCTTCGCCGTGCCCGGGCGCCAGCGCACCGCCGCTACGACTACGACTCCGAGCAAGCAGGAGGAGACGGGCAAGAAGCCCTCCCCCAGCGGCAGGCGCAAGGGCAACGGGAGCACCGCGCCCGAGACGCGTGCGCCCTGACGCGCTCCCCCGCCCTCTCGCAGCTGCATGCCGGTGGTGGCCCACGAGCCCCCGGCATTTTTTGGCCTCGAGCGGCGCGCAGCATCACCAGCCTGGGCTACCGACGCTCCGTGCTACGCCACGGGCTTCCTTCTGAAACGCGACAGGTGCTCCTCGCCGTTCTCCGCGAACCGCTGCGCCAGCTCGGCCTGCCCCTCCGCGCCGTGCTCCAGCAGGTACGCCAGCTCCGAGGGCAGCAACGCCTTGACGGTGACGAGCTTCACCTCCCCATACGGGATGGAGAAGTGACTCGGCAACGAGCGTGACTCCACGCCCAGCAGCACGGCCACCCTGCCCTCCTCGGTGACGAGGGACTTGGGTATGCCCTTTCCGGACACCTCCATGGAGAAGAGGCCCGCCTTCACGCTCTCGCGCACGTGCTCGTGCTCGGCGACTTCATCCGCCACTCGGTCCAACAGCATCAGGGGCCACCCTTTCAAGATGTCCTTCACGGCCGCGTCCACTTCCAGGGCGAGCTCCAGACCGAAGCCCACTGAGGGCTCCAGGCGCTCGATGAAGGGGTCCGAGAGCCCGTGGGTGACGAGCAGCGTACGCCCCGCCTCGCGACGGATGACGCGCCAGAGCTGCCGGTGACCTGGCCACGAGCCGCTCATGGCGATGGGCATGAAGACCTCCCTGTCCAGCGACCCCAAGGTGCACCAAACCGTTTCACGAGCGGTGTCCGCCTGCTCGAACAACTCGCGGCTTTTCCGGTCCTGCTCGCGCTCCTCCGCGCTGACGGTGCTGGGGCCGGTGACCTCCTTGAACTTCGCCCCCGTTGCGCCCATGCGCTCCAGGGCCTGCTTTACCTCCTCGGAGATGATGATGGCCGGGCTCCATCCCCAGGTACGGAACACTCGGGCATCGCCCACTTTCGAGGGGTCGATGCGCATGCCAATCACGGACCTGTACTGGCCTGTCTTGTCGGGCCTGTCATCCCCCGGCTCCCAGTGGCGCACCTCGTCGGATGCCTCGTCGTCGATGCACTTCACGACACGCGTGATGTTGAGCAGGACGTACGGTTCGCTCTGTCCGTCCACATCCACCGGAATCAGCTGCACATCACCGGGCGCCAGCTCGGCGAAGACAGCCGCCACCCTGGCATGAACCACGGGGATGGTCGCACCCGCCAACAAGGAGAAGTCGAGCGGCCTGCCCGGGACATAGATGGGAATCCGGATCCGCGCATCGACGTGAGCGGGCTCACCCCGTACGAACTGCCAGGTACGAATCTCCTGCCCCTGCTGATCCACGGGATCATCCAGGTGCCAGCGACCCGGGATGTAAACGTCGTCGAACAGATCGAAGTACAGTCCCGTCATGAGGACTCCTAGGGCGATGCCCCTCTGGTTAGCAGCTTGTTGAGCCTGCTTCCCTCCCTGATGATCTCCTCGGCCAGTTGCCGGAGTGCTTGCCTCAATGCAAGCGCGCACTCCTGCTGGTTGGAGCAGTTGTCCGTCGCAGCTTTCAGGTGCTTATGAACGAGTTGATGGTACTCCTCGGGATGAGGCCCCTTGTGCCCAAGGAGTGGGACCGTATTGGCCGGGTCCTCCATCGACATGCCCGCCTTGTCAAAGATTTTCTTGAATAGCGGCGTCCAAGGCCCGCCTCGCGCAGTGGACTTGCTGTTCTCGACAGTGGCGATGTGGTGCACGTCCGGCTTCTTCTTCGGCGGGTCCGCGCGTGCCGGAGAGCCCCTCGCGGCCATGCTCACGGCATTGGCGGGCAGAACGACACTGAACGTGCCCTCGGCCACGGCGACCTTTACCTTGTCCGCTTCCTGCACAGCCGTGAGCACGTCTCGGATGCCGGCATGGGACTTGAGCGCACCGGCGGCTTTCGCGAAGCCCGGCAGCTTCGGGGCCTTGGACACGAGCGCCGCCGTCTCCCCTACCGCAGCCGTTCCCAGCATGAGGAGAATCCGCACGCTGTTGGGCCCGATGACCTTGCCGAAGCGCTCTCCCGCCTCGCGCAGTTCCGCGAACGTGCTGGCCTCCGCCGCCTCCTCCCAGAGCTTGAAGTAGGCCCGTACCAGGTCGAAGAGCTCCCAGCCCAGGTAGCCCCACATGAGCACGGCCAGTGCAGCGGCCACGCCTTTAGAAACGGGCTCGGGTGCCGAAACCAAGGCGAGGTATCCAATGATGGTGAGGCTCAGCGTCGTCCAGAGCTGCGTCGTGGAGAACATGGAGCGCAGTTCCGCGTCCCGGGCCTCCAGCGCCGCATTCACCGAGAGCGCCAGGGCGAGGTCGCGCTTGTCCTCGCCGTCCAGGCCCGGCCCGTCCTTGAACAACTCGAGGCAGTCGCCCGGCGTGCCTTGCCGCTCTCAGAAGCTCCCGTAGGTCCGCGCCAGGGGCGTGCGCCACGCCTCGCCCGGCAGCGGGGCCGAGGCCAGCGCCAGCTTGCGGTGGAGGTAGAGCGGGAAACGCGAGCCGGCCGCCCGCAGTGGCATGTTCAGCACCAGGGTGGTGAGCGCTTCGTTGAGCTCGAAGTCGCTCACCTGCACTGCCCCGAACCGGTTGGGCAGCGAGAGGCGAACCACCTCGTCCGAGATCCCGCCCACCACCTCGGCCTCCGCTTCAGCCACGGATGACTTCACATGAGACACGCCAGTGGCGCACGCAGCGTGGAGGAAGAGGACAATGAGGGCCCAAGCGCCCAATCCGGGGCGCGGCCGGGTTCCTGCCAGGCACGGACCAACAAGACGGGTGGACACGCCGCACCTCTGAAGCCGGGGACTGGCCCCAGGATGACAGAGGGGCTCGACGAGCACGGAAGGAGGCGGGAGACATCGGCGCCTGAAAAGAGAACGGGCCGCCAGGCTTTCACCTGGCGGCCCGCTCATGGAGCCGACACCCAGATTTGAACTGGGGACCTACTGATTACGAAGAGTGGGGTCTTCTCGGGTCCGCATCGCAAATTACCATAATCACTGGGGAAAGCGGCCTCTTTTGGCCCGACTTGGCCGCCGGTGGCGGCCCGAATTACCCAACAAATTACCCAACACAAGCCTGCCGGTAGTCTCTCCTCATGGAAGACTCCACGGGCGAGAACTCACCCGCGCCTCCCCCGTTGCACGGGGCTCTTCATGCACGTCCGGCGCCGCTACCTTCGGGGGCCAAGCACGCAGCAGTTGCTCGCTACGGCAGCCCCACTCGCGCGGTGATCGGGCGGAGAGGATTCGACATGGCGAGCAGTCCTCTTCACCCATGCGAACGTATTCCTGCCCGGCCCCTTGACCGCTTCTACATGCAGCTGCTTGGATACCCGGATGAATGATCCACAAGGCGCAGGGGGTCGCCAGCGGTCCGCAGGGCTCGCCTCGGAGCCTATTCTCGGGAACCGCATCGGCTGGGTGACCGGCGTGGATACCACGGGACAGCTCCTCGTTGACTTCGAGGGGAACCCCGCCAGCCCACTCGTAGCGCAAACGGTCGTCACCCTGATGCCCGCCATCATGCAGGAAGCCGTGAGCACCCGTCAGCGCGTGGTGCTCATCTTCGCCAACGGCGACCCGGGCCTGCCCGTCATCATGGGCTTCATCCAGCCAACTGTCTCCACACCCCTCGTGAATGCCGTCCTCGCGCAGTCCGAGCAGAAGGCCCACGAGCAAATGGATGTCTCGGTGGACGGAAAGAGCGTCACCATCGAGGGCAAGGATGAGATTGTCCTAAAGTGTGGTCAGGCCAGCATCACCCTGCGACGCAACGGCAAGATCACCCTGAAGGGCGTGTACGTGGAGAGCCATGCAACCGGGACCAACCGCATCAAGGGGGGCTCGGTCCAGGTGAACTGAATGCCACCTCCGCGATTGATGATGGACGTCTACGAGGAGCACCTCAGCGAGGCGGGCTTCCTCTGGACCCGGTGGGAACGCTGCCTGGCCTCACCAACCGTGGACCTCACGGCCGCCGAAGCCCAGGAGGAGCGGCTCCTGGCCCACATGGACGGACTCGCCTTCGGTGGCCCCGAGGTCGCCGAACGGCTGCTCATTCTCACCCTCGAGTTGGAAGCACCGGCAGAGGTGGCCTCGGCTGCATTCGCGCTGCTCGCGAGCGGTCAGGACGGAGCGAAGCATGTCCTGGAGCGGCTCGAGGTGGGCGAGGGTCCGGCCCTCGCTGGAATCCAACGGGCCCTGGAGCTCGACGATTCGCTGGCGGCCGCAGCGCTCCTCCCGCTGTTGAGCTCTTCCAGCGTGGATGCCCAGGCGGTGGTGCTCGAAGCGCTGGTGTTCCGGAGGGCCGTGCCTCCCTCCACCCTGGCGAGGTTCCTCTCACACGCCGACCCGAGGCTCCAGGCTACCGCACTGCTGGGCCTGGAGGGACACCCCGAGGAGAGCGTCCGGAAGGCGCTGCACGCCGCGCTCGACGCTCCCCAGGTGCACGTACGGAATGCGGCGCTCGTTTCGGGGCTGATTGCCGGCCTCCGAAGGGCCTGGGACAAGTGCGAGAAGTGGGCTGCGGAGCCCTCGGCGGTCGGCGCGCAGGCGAGGGTGCTCCTAGCCCTCGGGGGAAGTGAGCAGGATGTCACCCGGCTCGTGAAGTTGCTGGACGTCCCGGAACTGCGTTCCTCTACCCTGTGGGCGCTAAGCTTCAGCGGCCAATTGGCGGCCGCGGAAGCGTGTCTCGCTTGGATGGAGGAGGACCGGGGGACAGCCGCGCTCGCCGCGGAGGCGTTCTCCGCCATCACCGGGTTGCCGCTCGAGGGCGCCTATGTGGGTCCTTCTCGGGAGGATGAAGCCGAGGAACCCATTCCCCTGGAGGAGGAGGACCTCGACGCCGACCTCGTCCCCGGCCCGGAGGATGCGCTGGCCACTCCGGCGCCTGATGCGGTCGCCGCCTGGTGGAAGGAGGCACGAGCACGCTTCGACCCGGGCACCCGCTATCTGCGGGGCATCCCCTTCAGCGCACAGTCGCTCCTCGGGGCGCTCCACCAGGAGCCGATGCGCCGACGGGGGGTGCTGGCACTGGAGCTGGCCATCCGGAGCCGGGGGCAGTTCCGGCTCGAAGCCCGGGCCTTTACCCGCCGTCAGGCGTCCGAGCTGGCCAGAGCGCTCGCCGCCCCAGCATCCATCTCGCCCCGCCGCTTCGACGGGCTGATGACCCAAGGCTGAAAGTCCCCTACTTCTTCGGCTGGACGTCCACCTGGACCTGGACCCGTGACATCAGGAGGAACTTCGTGTCGCTCAACCAAGCCTCGACGGTGCTCTTTCCCGGGCGCAGTGCCTGATACGTGGAGGAAGTGCTGGACTGCTTCGTCAAGTCAAGCTCCTCCGGGTTGGATTGGATTTCGATGCGCAACTGCTGCAACGACTGGGACTGCTTGGGATGGACCTGGATCTCCACTTCCTCGCCAACCTGGAGCTGAGACTTCGACACCGTCACCTTGTCGATGCGCGGCAGGCTCTGAGACACGTGCTGGCTCACGTGCCGCTCCATGTAGCCCTGGAGGGAGCGCGCAATGGGCTCCACCGAGATACCGCTGGTGTCGCGCAGCTCGACATACACGTTGTGGAAGATCCAGAACACCGTCCGGAGCGGCGTGCCAGGCATCTGGACGGAGAGCTGCCCCAGCCAGGCCGGTCCCCGGACGTAGGGAACCCTGCGCATGGAGGTAATGGTCACCCCCGAGAGGAAGCGCTCCCGCGCGGCGGCGGTGCCGTTACTGGAGACATGGATCCTGAGGATGAAAGTGGCCTTGCCACGCCGGAAGACCCAGTTTCGGCTGACCAGGCCGCCGGAGTGAGTGTAGACATCCTCAGAGAAGGGCTCCCAACCTGCTTCCGACGTGGGCAGGAACTCCTTCACACCGTCCCAGTCCGCCACCACTCCGACGTCCGGGTTCGGGCTGAAGACGACCTGATCGAAACCGATCCGGTCCTTGAACTCCTTCAACTTTTGCGGATTGACCAACGACATGGGTTCTCCCCGAGCGGTCGCGCCGAAAGCCCAGCACAGCAGAATCATATGCAGGATCGGATGAACGCTCATGAATCACTTGAGACTCATCACAGGCGGAAAGATGCTGATGTCGTCGACCGTCCCGGCCCGCTCCCAGTTGGGATAGGGATAGCGTTTCGGGTCGTAGTCGATGGTGTTGTCGAGGTACTCCCGGGTCTTTTCCATCCCGACGTGAGGCCCCGCGCACGCATCCAGGATCTTTCCGGCCATGCGGACGAACGCATGGTTCCCAAAGGACGTCCGCTTGGGGTGTAAGGGCATGACGATCTTGTCGGTGCCGTTACTCCGGTAGAACGGGTTGTTACAGGCACCCACGCCGATCAGGTTCGTCGTATGGATGTACCCAAAGGGCTCCATGAACAACCACTCCGTGCTCACTCCCAGGGCCGCAGCGAATACCTGCACAGCGGACGCTTGGTCGTAGCAACAGCACTCAGGATCCTCTCCCTTCATGTACCCATTGAGCCGAAACTCCCGCGCGTCCGGATCTCCATAGTGGTATTTGCCTTCCAACGTGTCGTACTCGAGCCCATGACCCGTGTGGCAGTAGCGGGTGATCTTTTCCAAGACCTCGCCGGGAGTCTTCAGGCCCACCACGCCCATTCTGTTGCACAGGAAGCGGAGGACCTCGACCCAGACCTCCGTCTTGAAAGGGATGATGGGCACCGCGGGGAGGAAGAAGACCTCCACGTCGGACCCGCCCAGGACGATGGAGCCTCCAGGATCCGCGAAGGAAACCCTCCATTCGATGCTGCCGCGGTACCAAGCAATCCTGTAGGGCAGCGTCTTGATCTGGGCCTTGACGACGTGCTCCCCCACTCCCAGCGGGAGCTTCGCAGTGATCTCCATGTCGCCCAGGCAGCCGAGCAGTTCTCCTTCGCCGCTGACGTTCTCCGCCTCGATGACCTTGATCTTGACCTCGACGTCCTTGGTGGCGCCATCGGCCTCATGGATGAGCATGGCGGCAGCCTTCTTGGAGTACGCCGCCTCCTGCGGAAGGCCCATCTTCTTGGCGTCGGCCCAGACGTCATTGACGTCCTCGCCCTTCTTCCAGTGGGGCGGGGAGATCAGCGTCTTGCCGCGGCTGACCTTGATGGTCCCCTTGAAGGTCACCTCCAGGATTTCAGCCCGGAGCTTCCACTCCTTCAGTTCGGCGGAGGCTGCCACCGGGACATTGACGGCTTCGCCGATTTCCATAGCCACTCCCCTTGCGTTTCCCGGACGCCGCCGGAACCCTCGCCGTCATCGCGACGGACAGAGCTCAGCCCATGATGTTCTTCTTGTTGTGGAAGAGCGGGTCGCCCAGGCGGCACACGTTCTTACCTTCGAACTTCACGTCAAAGGAGTACATCATGAACTCCGCCGGCCCTTTGGTGGAGCCGCTCACGACGCCTCCGCCGGCCGTGCCCGCCTCGTCACCCGCCGTCTGCTTGTACTGAGCGCTCTTCACCATAGGCATCTTGCCGTTGACGGTCACCGACGTCGGGCCCTTCGAGGCGTCCGAGGACATGCCCGTGTTCGGGTAGGGAATCGGGACGGGCCCTCCAGGCGAGGGTGTCTTGCAGACGTCGGGGAACACGATGCTCTGTCCCCCGCTGTCCTCGCTGGCGATGCCCCGGCCGTTGGCGAAAACCTTCGTGCTCATCGCGCCTCCTGACGTGGAACCGCCCCCACCAACGCAGCCCCCCGAGCCTCGCGGTCAGACGAACACCATATCAGACCAGGAGCATCCCTGTATCCCCGTTGGATGCCAATGGCCGCGAGCGACACCAGCATCGGTCCAAGCGCGGCGCCCGGGTCTCCCGTGCAATCGACGGGGTGCTCGAAACGGAAGCCGTCCTCGAAGTAGCGCGAGTGCCGCAGGTAGGACACGCCCCATTCCTTGGACCAGAAGCTCTCACCGTTCAGACCGGCGTAGACACACCGTACCCGGGGCACCGCCTGTCCGGCCACGAGGGAGAAGAGTTCGCGAAATGCATCCGACAAGCCTTCTCCGAGATGGGGCTCCGTTCCATACAGGTGCCCCTTCTCGACACCTGTGCCAACCCCTAGGACACGGGCCATGGGAGTCAACCCCAGCCGCCGCCCGCGTCCCGGACGACCCAGCAACATGAAGCTGGCACCTTCACCGGGCACGAACCCATCTGAGAGCCCCTGGACCCGGAGGCGCTTCTCGTCCCACAAGGCATCCAGCAACGGCAGGTCACAATAGGTGTCCACCCCTCCCACCAGGACCTGCTCCAAGGAGGCGGTCCCCAGTCTCCGCAGGGCCTCCGCGAGTGCCAGCAGCCCCCCCGCCCGACCCTGGGGGAACAGCTTGCTGCCGCGGACATCCAACTCCACGCCGGACTGATGCGCGAGCTGCTCAAGGAACTCCGGGCCGACGCCGCCGCCGTCCTCGGGAAGAGCCAGCAGGAGCGCTGGCTTCGAGAGACCATGGGCCGCCTGCTGGAGCGCGGAGGAGGCCAGCCGCAACATGCGCGCGTAGCGGGCCGAGGGGACCTTCAGCATGGCTTGGGGAAGGCTCAGCTCGGGCAGGAACTCCTCGTCGAGGAAGCCCGCCAGGATGGGCTCGGAGTGCCGGTCGACGAAGGCGGACTCCCGCACTCGTACGATTCCGGCCCGAAGGGCAGCGGCCACAGCCGGCGCGGTCAACCCCACCGGCGCCACCATCCCGAGCCCGAGAATCTCCGCAGATTGCGTTCGCATGGGGATTACACGGCTCCCTCAAGGGATTTCAACTGGATGTGGGCCAGGCTCACCTTCAGTGCCTGCTTGTCGCAGGACACGGCGCCCCGCCAGAGCATGCACAGGCGCTGGTGTCCCGGCTCGAGTTGCACCGTTTCCAGCTGCATCGGCGGCGCATGGCGCTTGCGCGCGATGAACACCGTGACGGATAGGTCACAGCGGGGCAGCGCGAACCGCAGAGTCCCCGCGGGCGAGACATTCACCAACTCCACCGGCTCCCCGCCCTTCAGGTGCCCCGAAGCGCGCAGCCCCTCGGACGAGGACTGGAAGAACTCACGCTTGAAGTCCAGGGGCAGATACGGAGCCCGGATCGTCCGCCAGGTGTCGTCGTAGGTCCCTGCCAGAGCCACCCGGGGCGCCCACGAGGGAGGCACGTGCCCCACGCCGAAGGGCCTGGGCTGGTCCGACGGGGACTGGATGAGGTGGAACGGGTCCTCCAGGTTCGGCAACTTCGTGCCGAGCATCTCCGAGTGGCTCCGCTTGCCCCGGAATCCGGTGCCCACGGGGTTCCGGGGCTCAGAGAGGACCTGCGCATTGTCTCGGTCCACCACGTGGGTGCCACCAAAGGCCCGCTCGTAGACGAGCGGCAGGGTGACGAAGGGGGCAGGCGCGGAGATTCGCGGCCCCAGCACGCCCCGGGCCCAGTGGCGGTCTCCGAACACCAGAATCACCTTGCGAAGCGATCCCACCTTCACGGAGATGGGGCATGACTCCACTGGACGTCCCCGGGGCGCGTGTGCCTCACCGATGAGGACAACGTCCGTGTGTGGCTTGAGGAGGTGAACTTCGCTTGCGTACTTCAGGCTCGACTGCCCGGGCTCGCCCCAGTACTCGTCCGCCACCACAAGGGGGCGCTGCTTCGCGGCGACCCGAAGCGCCCCAGCTTGGATGTCGAACGTGGCCTTGACCATCACGTACGCCGTGTCGACGCCCCGCTCATCGGGAAGAATCGCGAGATTGACGATGAACGGCGTGTCGTTCTGGAGCTGGAGCATGGCGGTGACTGCGAGGCGCCCAATATACCGGGAGGTCCCGCCGTGTCCCAGCCCCCCAGGGGCTCACCAGCACTCCTACATACATCGTCTACTGCCTCACGCGGAGGCGGAGAAGACGAAGAGCCGAGCTGGCTGATGGGGGCGTGGCGAAGAAGCGCACGCCCGGCAGGACAAGGCTGGGCTGCTGCGGAGGACCTTCGCGCTGGACGTCTGTTCCGAAATCCCGGGCTCCTGGTGGGTATCAGCTCCTGAGCCCGGGAATTCATCCCCGGCCACATCAGGAGTCCCTCATGGTCTTCCTCCCCATCATTGCCAACAACCTGGGCAAAATCGCCGCTGCGGCTGCAACCACCTTGGGCCTCGTGGGTTACGTCAACCGCGGGCGGATCAGCCGCTGGCTCTCGGACGAAGAGCCCGACCCCAAGGAGCGGAAGCTGGGGCACCTCCAGGACGCAACGGGCGTGCTCGAGACGGCCGAGTCGATCAAAAATCTCCACGGCCAGCTGGCCCCAGACGAGCTGGACAGAAAGCACACGGAGCTCTTGGAGAAGCTCACCGCGATGAACACCAAGACGATGAGCGACTTCAGGGTGCTCATCAACGAGGCGCAGTCGGAGGTCATCACCTCCATGGCCGAGCTCGAGGGCCAGCTCGACGCCCAGCGCAGCGAGACGCGGGCGCTCGGCGAGGAGCTGCGCGAGGCCGTGGCGGACCTGGCGCGCCGCCAGAACGCGGTGGAGCAATTTCTCCACGGGAAGGACCGGGGAGAGGTCTTCGCCGTGCCTGGGCGCCAGCGCACGACCGAGACTCCGCGCAGGCAGGAGGAGACGGGCAAGAAGCCCTCCCCCAGCGGCAGGCGCAAGGGCAACGGGAGCACCGCGCCCGAGACGCGCGCGCCCTGACGCACTCCCCCGCCCTCTCGCAGCAGCATGCCGGTCGTGGCCCACGAGCCCCCGGCATTTTTAGTCCCGAGGCGCTCTCGCGCAAGGTCAGTGGCTGTACGGAGTGTCAGCTCGCCTCCGAGCCGGGGCTGAGGAGGGGCCAGAAGGCGCGAGGGACATGCGCGCCCCTTCTGCACCGGGGGTTCATCGAGCTGCTCCAGGTGACCCTTGCGGTTGGGTTACGGACCCTACGACACGAGGCGCCTTTTGCCCGCGCTGTCCAGTCTGTCCGGATTTGTCAGGGCCGCCCGATAGAATGGGCGTCATCCATCGGAGGCGCTGATGACGTCCACGCTGCTGGTGCTACTGCTCCTCTCGCAGGCGGAAGGGCCCGATAACCCGCCCGATGGGGCAATGGAGCCACCGCTCCCATCATCCTCGGCCAGACGCCTGCACCACCTGGCACGCCTGGAGGCCACCGGGTTTGCGCTGCTGTCGGGTGGCGGGACGGGCGGCGTGGAGCCCTATGTCCAACTGACCCCCATGCTGGTGCTGGACGGCGGCGAGGAGCTCGGCGTCAACCTGGGCGCTCCGGTGCGGCTGCGGCTGGGTGGCGGAACTCCGGGCGCCGGGTGGGTGCGCCGCGAGGACTGGGACAGCCTCTCGGACTGGGGTCAGGTGGTACGTGCCCTCAAGCTAGGCTCGGACGCCTCCCCGGTGGGGCTGTGGGCGGGCGCCCTCGACAGCTACAGCCTCCTTTCCGGGCACCTGGTACGGCGGTACTCCAACCGCAGCAATCCGGACTACCACCCGGCTGGAGCCTTTCTCACCGGCACGCTGGGGCCCCTGTACGCGGAGGCGTTTTCCTCAGACGTACTGGGCGCGCGCCTCATGGGCGCGGAGGTGGCGCTCGACCTGGCACACCTCTTCACGGGCCCACAGGAGCAGCCGGGGCGCTACACGCTGGCACTGTCCGCGGTGCACGACTGGGGGCGGGCCGGAGGCCACTCGCCCCAGGTGACGCTGGCGCACCTGGATGGAACGGCGGTGGTGGTGGTGCGCCCGGGCTACGAGCTGCACGTGCTGGCTGGCTGGGGTAGTCGTCCGGGTGTGGGCGGGGCCTGGGGCGCGGTGGCCGGCGTGGGCGCGGATGCTGTGACGCCCACGTTGGATGCACGGCTGCGGCTCGAGGTGCGAGGGCAGCGCGGAGGCTTTCGCCAGGGCCTCTTCGGCCCGGACTACGAGCTGGCGCGCTTCCGCGCGGCGGGCCCTTCCGGATTGCCAGTCGTGGAGGCGCCCTTTCCCGACGGCTTCTCGGTGTACGGCGAGGCGGTGGTGGGGTGGGATGCGGTGCGACTTGGCGGGTTGCGGCAACGACACCTGCACCTCTCCGTGGAGGTGGAGGCGTTTACCTGGGGACGCGTGGACGTGGACGGGCGGCTCGCGGCGCAGCTGGCCGAGCGGCGCGTGGAGGTGGCCGTCAGCGCGCTCGCCACCGGAGTGGGCAGGCCGGGGGCGCGCTACCTGTATTCGGGCGAGGTGCGCTGGCGCTTTGGCGGGTGGATGTACGCCGTGGGCCAAGGCGGCACGTTGCTGTTCCCGACACCGGACGGGACGCTGCGCCCCGGCGCCTTCGCGTCCCTGGGCCTGGGGGTGGAGCATGCTCGCTGAGCTGGCGCGGAAGTGGGTGGCCCTGGTGCTTGGGGCCGTCGTGCTGTCCACCGGCTGCATCACGGTGACGCCACCCGCGGGACGCGGCATGCTTCTGGATCGCAACCCGCGTGCCTCCCCCGGGTTGGCGGGCGAGGTGCGTGGTGACGCCCAGTACGCGGCCACGGGCTCGAATGCACCCACTCGGCTGCTCCGCCGACGGGGTGAGCGCGTGCAGGGCACGGAGGTCGCCATGGTGAGCCCGGCCGAGATGGCCGTGCGCGCGGTGGCCAGCGGCGCCGTGCAGGTGGACGCCTTCGAGCACCTACTGGCACTCGCGGGTCTGGACAACTTCAACGACCTGCCCCCGCGAGGCGCGCCCCTCTCGCCGCAGGAGGCGGCCCGGGTGCTGACGGTGCTGATGAACAAGCCCGTGACGCTGGGTTCGTTCCCGCCCCGCATGGCCGCCTGCTACCTACTGCGCGAGGTGCTGGAGGGAGGGGATGTCTCCCGCGAGGAGCTGCTGCGCCGGGTGGAGCGCTTCAAGACGGTGGCCGTGCTCCGGCCGGATGGCTACCTGGCCTGGACGCTCAACGGACGCACCCAGCAGAAGGTGGGCCCGGTGGAGTGGAAGGAGGAAGCCTTTCGCGCTGGCTCCTTCGAACTGGGCCGCTTCTACACCGTCAGCGGGTGGGTCTTCCGGCAGGAGGATGCGCAACTGCGCCCCCTCATGGAAGGGCCCCCACTGGCCGAGGTGTACGACGACGCCGACTACATTGGCCGCTCGCTGGATGGCGCGGAGGAAGCTTTCGTCGAGCTGTACCATGCCATGGGCCACCTGCTCACGCGCCCGCTGGACAGCATCGCGGCACTGCAACACCTCCCTGCGGGAATCGCGGCCCTCATCGCCTCCTCGCCCGAGTACCTCGAGCGCTTCCGGTACATGACTCGGGGCGAGCAGGTGAAGGCGACATCCAAGCTGCTGACCAACCTCATTGTCACGTTTGGTACGGCTGGGGGCACCACCAGCACGTTAACGCGGGCATTGGGCGGGCTGGAGGCCACCGTGCCGGTGCTGTCCCTCTCGGCCGATGGCCTGCTGGCGGTAAGGTCGGTGGCGGTGCCGGTGGGCAAGGCGGCCACTGTGTTGAGCGGCGGACCCGGTGCGGCCATTATTCTTCACCAAATGGGGGGGTCGGGAGATGGAGGCTCCACCGCTGACTACGTTCACATGGGGTCAGTTGGCAACGGAATCGTTGCTACCATCGACAAATCAGGAGTTGTCGAGATGGCAGTCGCGGCGCCGAAGGGTAGCGCGATCCGTGGTACGGAGTTGTTTCGTGGAATGATGGAGCACTTTGGCAAGAACGTTCGTGCGATTCGGGGGAATTGGCGCTACGGAGACAACCTTGCGGAGGTAAACAAGCTTGTCGGCGAAAACGTACCTCTTGAGATTGCAGTCACGAAGACATGGACGGCTCGTCGCGCAGCCGAGTATGGGTTCACAAGAGCCATCGTGGTCGAAGTCAAGGGTGCTCCCGGCGCGTATAGTTTCATTCAGGTTCTATTCACCAAATGAGGCATGAGACCATGGGAACCAACACGAGCTTGAACATGAGTTTGATTGTCCGGTTGCGCGAAATGGCCGCAACAGGTCATGGAGTATGTGAGATGGTGCGCTGGTTGCTTGAGAATCTGTCGCTCGACGCATCCAACGGACGAATCATGACCATCGCGTATCTTTCGCAGGCTTTCCACCTATCGGCTGGAGATGCGTCGGCTGCTGGTGCATGGAACATCTTCCCTGGTGGAACCTGGTCGGACGAGGAGTGTGAACAGTTCCTGCTGCCTCGAATTCGTGCGACCAGGAATCAATGGATGTAGACGCATTTGCAATTGCGACGGGCTGCCGATCAGCTCGTCGATGTGGCCCCGCCCGTGAGTCTCCAGCGTCACCTCCATCGCTACCTCGCCCAGGCCCGCCTTGGAGAATGCGCGGTTGTGGGAGATCTCCACCACGTTGGCGCCCTGCTGGCCGATCTCCGCCGTGAGCCAAGCAAGCATCCCCGGCCGGTCCGACATGCGCACCACCAGCCGCACCGAGTGCCCAATCCGGCTGGTTCAATTTCCCGTGCTTCTTCATGTTCAGCGACACGCCGGTCCCGCGACGCAACGCCGCGATAGACGAACCGGCACTTCGCCGTTGGACGCGCCTGCGTGCCCGGGCGTGAACGTGGCGCCGTGTCGTCAAGTCGCAGTGCCCTGCTCTCGGCCATCGAGGGCATCCATGAGGATCTCCGGGCAATCAACGCAACCCTCACCACCATCGCCAGCGAACTCACGCGGGAGCGCGAAACCCGCCCTGCGAGCCAGCGCACCACCTTCAACGCGCAGCTCCTCAGCTTGAGAGAGGCCGCTCGACGCCTGGGCGTGGACCGGAACACAACCCTCGCGAAGCTGATCCGCACCGGACAGCTCCGGACAGTGGAGACCAGCGGCAGAATCCGCATCTCTGCCGCCGAGGTCGAGCGGTTCGCGAAAGCGGGCGGCACGAGCGCAACGCCTCCGCCCGCTCCTGTTGCGCCGACGCCGCCCCGAGCCAGGAAGACACGCCAGCGGCGGCGCCCACGCCCCGCAGCGAGCCCCGATATCCGGGACTTGGACTTTTAGACGTAAGCGTTCACCTGCTTCCCGTTCGCCCCGGCGCGCGGTCCGCCTCAGCCCTCCTTCTGGCAGTGAGCGCATCCACCCCGGCCTTGAGGTCATCCTCCACCGCGCGGCACGGTGCGCGGGCCGGGAGACGTGCGCCCAGCAGCCCTCAGGACGCCCTCACGGTGGGGTGCTCGTACCTTCCGCTCACGATCAGAGACCACCGCCGCCGACCGCCTACCGCATCGCTCGCCCCCAACAGGGCCCCTGTACTGCCTATGCTCCGAGGCCCGAGTCATCAAGCCACGAGACCAGCTCCCGGTACGACATCCCCGTCGCCGCGGCCGCCTTCCGCGCGAACGTTCGGGAGGAAGCGGCCACACGCGGCGTCGAGTGCTCCACCGGCTCACCGAGAAGGTCGAGGCAGCCCCAGCGCAGGTTGACCCAGGAGCGATTTGCCTGCCGCTTCAACTCGAGCAACACGGACCGCGCACTGTCGTCGCGGGGAGTGGAGACTTGCCCCTCGAGCTGGGCGTGACCACCCTTGCTGACCGGGATCGGCGGACGACCGTCGCGCACTGGATGATGAAGCTCGACTACGCCATCAGCGAGCGATGCGCCTGAAACGATGCACACATCGGCGGCGGCCAAGCACTCGGTGTCAGCGTTCCTGCCCAGCAGATAGCGATCCGTCGCCGCCTGTTCGGCCGCCACCCATTGCTTCAGTGCATTCAGCGCCAGCGTGAAGGCCCGGAACTCGTCGGGGAGCTTTCCCTCAAGCGACGGGGGCAACGGGTTCTGCTCGAGGAACTCGCGAACAGGGCCCGGAGTCGTTGTCAGCACCGCCGCCTGTTCGAGAAGTAGCGCGCCGACCCGGTTCAGCAGATCATCGAACGCGTCCCGCGGAACCTTGCGGTTCAGGCGGGAAGGGTCTGTTCGAGGGCGTGAAGACCTTGACGCCCGCGGCCTTGCACGCCCGCTCCACGGCCCCGCCCAGGCGCCAGAAGCCCAGTGGCCCGTGCTGCCGCAGCCTCTGGGCCGCCTCCGCGACCTCCGCACTCACGCGCGTCCGGTGGACGTGCCCGGACTTGTGGCGCGAAATCGTGAGGACATCGCCCTCGACGTTGCCGTCGGCGATGAAGCGCTCGAGTTCCGTCGTGTGCCACCCACACGTCCCGAGCACCTTCAGGGCGTCCTGATACGGCGGCGCCGTGTGAGCCAGCACCTTCAGGAAGTCCTCCTTGGGGACGACCTTGCTCCGCCGCGTCTGAGCTGCCTTCGCCTGCGGCACGGTGAGGCTGTGCAAGGTCGGGTCCTCATCGGCGGCCAGCCGGTGCACTCCGCCCTCCGCGTCCCGGAAACCGTCCTTGCGCAGGTAGCCGTAGAGGCTCTTGATGACCGCGATCTTCGGCGTCCGGCACTTCGTCCCGTTCAGCGCCTCCAGGAGCTGCTCGATGCGCAGCTCGCGCAGGTTGACCGAGCCGAGCACCTCCTGCCACCAAGCCAGGTACACCTTCTGCTCGTGGACCCACTTCGCGCTGTTCTTCTTCTCATCCCGGCTCCACGTGAGGAACTGCGCGGCCGTCTCCGCGTTCAACAGGATGGGAAGCGCGCGTTCCGGGCGCCGCTCGGCCGGCGAGCGGTAGCCCTCGGGGTCCGCCGTGAAGCGGTCCAGTTCGTGGAGCGCGTCCTTCAGGTTGTTGGCCCCGGTGGAGACCTTGTACCGGCGGCCGTTCACCATCCGGGAGATGTAGTAGATGGGCCCGCTCGGCCCCTTGGGCTTCCTCCCCCGCTTGCCCGTGGTTCCGGAGGAACCGCTGCCCACCCCCGGCTCGGCCGCATCCGCAGGGACCTCGGCCTCGCCCAGGTCCTTCCAGTAGATCTCGCCCCCGGCCCAGCTACCCCTGAACCCGCCTCGACGCTTCGCCTTCACGACATGCTCCCGAGGGGGGCTGTCGGGCGGCGTTACCCAACAGATTCCCCCAACAGGGCAAATAAAAAGGGCCGGCCACTTACGTGACCGGCCCTTCTCTTGGAGCCGACACCCAGATTTGAACTGGGGACCTACTGATTACGAATCAGTTGCTCTACCGACTGAGCTATGTCGGCACAACGACAGCGCTTTTTTGCGTCACCGAAGTGAGCGGCGAAGTAACACGCTGTTCCAACCAGGGCAAGCACTTCTTTCATCCCCCCCTCGCGCCCTGCCGTCACACGCCTTTCACAGATTCACAGCCTTCCACTCGGTCCAGGCGAGCAGTCGGGCGAAGACCCCCTGTGAATGACACGCTGCGTTGGCTAACTACCTGAAAAAACTAAAAGTTTGGATGCCAACATGCCTGCCCGACGGTTGACCACGTAGGGGAGCCTATGAGCATAAGGGCCCCGCCTAAACCCGATCGCCTCAACCCCAAGGAGCGATTTTCACATGGCAAGCGAAGAGAATTTCATGCGCGCCCCGGCCCCGACGCCCAAGCGCACCGTTTACACGGAGGCGATGGAGATCTTCCATCGCGCCGCCGACCTCATCGGTCTGGACAAGCGCGTTCGGCTCGAGCTCGAGGAGCCCGACTACGAGCACATCTTCTACGTCACCGCGAAGCTGAAGGACCGCCTCGTCCCGCTTGCTCCCGAACAAGCGCGCGACTTCTCGGACCTCCAGGTCACCCAGGTCCGCAACCCCGAGGGCATGGAGCGTCTGGCCGACGGGAAGATCATCCTCAATGGCCGCGCCCTCCTGGGCTCGGACGTCTCCATCCGCCGCGGCCACCTGCGCCTGCCCGACGGCAACGTGTACCAGCTCGTCCCCGGTGAGTCGCAGCGCTTCAAGGCCTACCGCGTCCAGCACAACCAGGCCCGCGGCCCCTACAAGGGCGGCATCCGCTATCACCGCGAGGTCTCCCTGGATCTCTTCAAGGCGCTCGCCGCGGAGATGACCTGGAAGACCGCCATCTCCGAGGTCCCATTTGGCGGCGGCAAGGGTGGCCTCCAGATCGATCCCCGCTCGTACGGCAAGGAGGAGATGGAGAACATCACCCTGCGCTTCATGTACAAGCTCAAGAGCCTGATCGGCCCCAACATCGACATCCCCGCCCCCGACGTGGGGACCAATGGGGACATCATGGCGCTCATGTACCGCCAGTACTCGGACGGCGAGCGCGAGAAGCACAACATGCGCGGCATCGTCACCGGCAAGGACGTGCGCATCGGCGGCTCCGAGGGCCGTGCGGCCGCCACCGGCCAGGGCGTGGCCTTCTGCATCGAGGACTACTACGCCGAGAAGGGTGAGACCCTGAAGGGCAAGTCCTTCATCCTCCAGGGCTTCGGCAACGTGGGCAGCCACGGTGCCGCCATCCTCCAGCGGATGGGCGCCCGCCTGCTCGCGGTCAACGACGCCGACGGCACCATCTACAACGGCGACGGCATCGACGTGCCCTCGTTGCTGGCCTACGTCCAGGATCCGAAGAACCTGCGCCGCAGCGTGCTCGGGTACCCCGGCGCCCAGCGCATCGAGAAGAAGGACTTCTGGGAAGTCCAGGCAGACATCTGCATCCCGGCGGCCCTCGGCGGAGAGATCACCGCCGACATCGCCGAGCGCCTCAAGGTGAAGCTGATCGCCGAGGGCGCCAACGGCCCCACCACGCCCGAGGCCGATCGCGTCCTGCAGAAGCGCGGCATCGACATGATCCCCGACATCATCGCCAACGCTGGCGGTGTGACGGTGAGCTACTACGAGTGGATCCAGAACAAGCGCATGGAGCGCTGGAGCGAGGCCGAGGTCAACCAGCGCCTCGAGCACGCGATGAAGCGCAACTACCGCATCATCCGTGACATCGCGCGCAACCAGGCCCGCCGCTCGGACACGCACGACAGCCGTCCGTACTGCATCGGCAAGGAAGTGGATCCCCGCTGCGCCGCGATGATCCTCGCGCTCAAGCGCATCGAGGCCCACTACCTCCTCGAGGGCTTCTCCCAGTAGGCCCCCGCGGCCTGCCCGTCAGGCCCGGAAACACGAAGGGCACGGTCGCTTCCGCGCGGCCGTGCCCTTTCTTTCGTCCACCGACCTCCCCCGGGTGGTGTGATTCAGTGCATGACGCGCTCGCGCGCCACCAGCAGCAGCGGCTGATCCTCCTGCACCTCGTAGGCGACGATGCGCAGGCCCACGCCGCGGCTGTTGCCCTCGCGCCCGTCCTTGCGTCCGTACGAGAGCGCCACCTGGTAGCGCACCTCACACAGGCACGTCATCTCCGTGCCGTCCTCTCCGGCGAATGTCACCTTCACCCGCTCGCCCAGCGACAGGTGCTCCCGCGTCTCCACGAACATGCCCTGGGCGCTGATGTTGCGTCCGATGCCCCGGCTCAATCCCCCCTCCGTGGAGAGATAGATGGTGAAGACCTTGTCGAAACGCAGATGGGAGCGACGCTCTCGGACCTGGGCCTGTGGTGCCAACGAATGCCTCCGGGGTGGGTGGAAGGTGACGGGGAAACTACATGGTGCGGCCATGTAGTCAAAATATCCACCGCCCCATACCATCACGCACCACCACGTACCGCTACGTACCCACATCCCGGGTGCTCGGAAGCTCCGGGGGTGGCACCATCGCCCTCCATCTTCTCCCTCTCTGGAGTAGCCCCTCGTGAGACGACTCTTCCTGGCCGCCCTGCTCCTGCTGCCCGCGTTCGCCCTGGCGGACGTGGATCCGCGCTTCGCCCGGATGCGGGATCAGGCCGAGCCCCTGGGTAGCCTGGCGACCTTCCTGGACAAGTACATTGGCGAGTGTTCCGGCCTGTTCGTCCGCCCGTCCTGCCGGAGCGACGCCGAGGAGTTTCGCAAGAAGTACGAAAACAAGCGGCTCTACATGATCGTCGGAGAGGAGGCGGCGACCATGCTCAGTCCGGGCCCGTACCAGCCCGGCAGCGGCAACTACGCCATCCAACTCACCCCGTACTTCCCCGGGGGCTCCTATGCCCTGACGCAGGGAGTCCCCACGCAGGTGGACTCGGCGGGCAACCCGCTGCTGCCCTGGATGCGCCTGTCTGGCACCACCCGCGAGGGCTGGGCCGCCACCGACTTCCTGCGCCTCTTCTCCACCCGGCAGATCCGGGCGCAGATCATCTTCACGCCCCAGGGAGTGTGGAGCCTGCCGCGCCGGGGAGGGGGCATGCAGTACGGCGTCGGAGCCCGCCTGGAGGCGATTCTCCTGTCGCACGCGCGCACGGGCGAGCAGCTCGGCCTGTGGTTCGCCGATGACCCCGCCGGGAGCGGCAAGAAGGGGCGGAAGAAGTAGCCGGAGGGCGCTCAGGGCTCCAGCGCGACGTACTGCTGCACGGTTCCGCGCTGGACCCGCAGCAGCACCAACGAACCCGAGCCGCCGCGCTCCAGGGCGCCCTTCGCCGCCGCGATGTCCTTGACCTTGCGGCGGTTGACCTCGGTCACCACGTCTCCCGTGCGCAGCCCCGCGCGCGCCGCCGGGCTGCGTGGAAGCACGCCCGACACCAGCACCCCCGCGTAGGGCGTCAGGCCCATGGGCCCCGCCACCTCGGGGGTGATGTCACGAAGCACCAGGCCGAGCTCCTCCAGGTTGCCGGGGCTGGCCAGCGCCGCCAGCACCTCCTGCGCCGGACGGGCCGACAGCTTCACCACCACCTCCTGCGAGGCGCCCTCGCGCAGCAGCGTCAGCTTCGCCTCGGAGCCCGGGGCCAGCATCGCCACCTTGCGCAGCAGCTGCTGGTACGAGTCCACCTGCTTCCCGTTCACCCCCACCACCTGATCTCCGGTGCGGATGCCCGCCTGAGCCGCCGGGCTGTTGCGGTACACCTCCTTCACCACCGCGGCGCGGGCGCCCGCCAGCGGCTGCTCGTCGATGACCACGCCCAGCCAGCCCTTCTGCAGCTGACCGTTCTTGCGCAGGTTGGGCAGCAGATCCTTCACCATGTTGATGGGCACCGCGAAGCCGATGCCCTGCCCCTCGCTGATGATGGCCGTGTTCACGCCCACCACCTCGCCGCGCATGTTGAAGAGCGGCCCGCCCGAATTGCCCGGGTTGATGAGCGCGTCCGTCTGGATGAAGTCGTCGAACGGACCCACGCCAATCACCCGCTCCTTGGCGGAGATCATCCCGTGCGACACCGAGTGGTCCAACCCGAACGGGTTGCCGATGGCCACCACCCAGTCACCCACCTCCATCCTGTCCGAATCCCCCAGGTAGACCGCCGGCAATCCACCCACGCCCTTGCCCAGGAGCCGCAGCAGCGCCACGTCCGTGGACGCGTCACGACCGACCACCTCGGCGTGGAACTCGCGGCCGTCCGACAGGCGCACCACGATCTCGCTCGCCGCCACGTTCCCGCGCGCCACCACGTGGTTGTTCGTCACCACCAGCCCATCCGGGGTGAGGATGAAGCCCGAGCCACTCGCCGTGCGTGTCGCGCCCTCCAGCGGGTTGGAGCCCATGACGTTGATGTTCACCACGCCCGACTCCACCGCCCGGATGAGCGGCGCGAGCGAGGTGGGCGGCACGAAGCCCGGCAGCATCGGTTCGCTGGAGGCCCACTCCCGCCACAGCCCCATCGGGCCGCTGCGCACCTGGGTCGAATCCTCGGCCCACGCCGCGTGCTCCCGCGCACGGGCCTCGAGCCAGGGAGCCAGCGAGTCCTGCCCGGCGCCCGCTCGGGGAGCGAGCACCAGAGGGAGCAGCACCAGCAGGCTGAGCAGGGGAAGAAAATAGCGAGTCACGACACGGGCCATGGCGATGGGCTCGAACAGCCACGCCCTCCGCCTATTTCCCGGGGCGAATGGGCGAGGAGTCACCTCCCCACCCTACCCCTCTCCCAGAAGGAGAGGGAACAACTCCGAGGGGCTCAGGCCTGCGCGGGGGCGACGTACTTGGCCACCTTCACGCGCGCCGGACGGATGATCCGCTCCTTCAGCCGATAGCCCGCCCTGACCTCCGCCACCACCTTCTGATCCTCATCGGGACTGGTGGTGATCTCCATGTCCGTGGCCTCGGCCGTGTTGGGGTTGTACGGCAGACCCACCACCTGGAGGCGCTCGATGCCCGACTGCTGCAGCTTCGACAGCAGCCCGTCGCGGATCATCTTGACGCCCTGGGCCAGCGGCGACGACACGTCTCCTCCGCTCATGGACAGGCAGCGGTCCAGCTCGTCCACCGCCTCCAGCAACAGGGTGGCCACGTTGCCCCGCTCCACGTCCATCATCCGCTCGCGCTCGCGCGTGAGACGCTGCTTGAACTCCTCGCGGTCCCTCTCCAGGTCCTGGTAGGCGCGCGCCAGCTGATCCACGCGGCGCCGGGCCGCGTTCAGCTCCGACTCCAGCCGCTCCCGCTCGGGATCCACCGCGGGGGCGGCCTCCGGGGCCTGCGTCTCCTGCTGCTGCTCGGTGGACGTCTCGGGTGCGGCGGCGGCCGTGGCGGCCTCCGTAGCCTGATTCTCCTGGGACGGACCGTCTGTCCGGGGGTTGCCGTTCATGCGGCGAACGTAACCAGCCCCGGGCATGTGTCAACGCCAGGACGACGCGCTAGTGCTCCGCGGGAGTGGCGGGCTGCTCGGCCATGAAGCCGTGATCCACCTGCCCGGTCACCTCGTCGATGATCTCCACCTGGGCGGCCCGGAGCGAGTAGTAGAGCAGCCACCGCTCGGCCGCCGTGAGTGTCCCGGCCGGCAGGGCCTTCTCGATCTCCTGCATCGTGAGACGGCCCTCACGCAGTCCCTTGGCGAACAGGGCCTTGCGCGCCGTATAGCTCTTTCCGATTCTGTTCTCCACGGCCTCTCCCTCCTTCCCGGGCAACATAATTTCGCCCTTCCGACACCGCAGAACATGCGGCACGGAAGGGCGAAGGCAAGGCCAGGGAGCAGGCGGCCGAGCGCCTGAGCCTACTCAGGCATCCGGGAGCTTCCCGTCGGCGTGCTGGACACCGGGCGGAGGAGGCTCCTCGCCGCCGGCCGGGTGCGCGGAGATGACCTGGCGGGCCTCGGGGTGCAGCAGCCCCCGTACCGCGGTGGCCTTGGGCCCGAGGATGCGGCGGATCTCATCCTCTTCGATCACCTCGGTGGCGAGCAGCCGCGCGGCGAGCGCCTCCACCTTGTCGCGGTGGGTGGTGAGCACGTTGCGGGCCCGTTCGAGCGCCTCGGTCACCATCTTGCGGATCTCCTCGTCCACCATCCGCGCCGTCTGCTCCGAGTAGGTGCGCATCTCCGGACCGCCGGCCGAGCGCAGGAAGGCCTGCTGTTCGGAGCCCAGCGCCACCGGGCCCAGCGTGCTCATGCCGTAGTCGCGCACCATCAGCTTGGCGATCTCCGTGGCCTGCTTCAGGTCGTTGGAGGCACCGGTGGAGACCTCGCCGATGAAGATCTCCTCGGCGGCGCGCCCGCCCATCATCGAGGCCATCTTGTCGCGCAGCTCGTCGAAGGACATGAGGTAGCGGTCCTCGAGCGGCAGGGACATGGTGTAACCCAGCGCGGCGATGCCGCGGGGGATGATGGACACCTTCGTCACGCGCTCGGCGTGCGGCAGCATCCAACCCACCACCGCATGGCCGGCCTCGTGGTGCGCGACGATCTCCTTCTCGCGCTCGTTCATCCGGCGGTTCTTCTTCTCCAGACCGGCCACCACGCGCTCGATGGCCTCCTCGAAGTCCGCGCGCATGACGGCGTCGCGGTTGCGGCGCGCGGCGAGCAGGGCCGCCTCGTTCACCACGTTGGCCAGGTCCGCGCCCACGAAGCCCGGGGTGCGCGAGGCAATGGACTTGAGGTCCACGTCCGGCCCCAGCTTCACGCCACGGGAGTGGATCTCCAGCACCCGCTCGCGGCCACGCTTGTCCGGCCGGTCCACCAGCACCTGCCGGTCGAAGCGGCCCGGACGCATGAGCGCGCTGTCCAGGATCTCCGGACGGTTGGTGGCCGCCAGGATGATGAGGCCGGCGCGGCTGTCGAAGCCGTCCATCTCCGCGAGGAGCTGGTTGAGCGTCTGCTCGCGCTCGTCATGGCCACCGGCGACACCCGCGTTGCGGCTCTTACCGATGGCATCCAGCTCGTCGATGAAGATGATGCACGGCGCCTTGGCCGTCGCCTGGGCGAACAGATCCCGCACACGGGCGGCGCCCACGCCGACGAACATCTCCACGAACTCGGAGCCAGAGAGGCTGAAGAAGGGCACGCCCGCCTCTCCCGCCACCGCGCGAGCCAGCAGCGTCTTGCCCGTACCCGGAGGGCCCACCAGCAGCACGCCCTTGGGGATGCGGCCTCCCAGCCGGCGGAACTTCTCCGGTGTCTTGAGGAACTCGACGATCTCCCTCAGCTCGTCGACGGCCTCGTCCACGCCCGCCACGTCCTTGAAGCCCACGCCGGTGTCGGCCTCGGCCTGCACCTTGGCGCGCGTCTTCCCGAAGCTCATCACGCTCTGCGGACCCTGGCCGATTCCGCCGGCCATCCGCCGCATCATGAAGCTCCAGAAGAGGAAGGCGAGGCCCAGGGGCACGAGCCACACCCAGAGCACATCGGCGAAGTTGGACTGGGGCACCGCCTCGTACTGGAGGCCCTTCTCCTCCAGCAACGGGACCAGCTCGTCGTCCCCCTGGACGCGGTAGGCCAGCCACGGCAGCGCGCTCGGCTCGCTGCGCAGGGGTCCAGCGCCCGTCGTGGGGGTGTCCGAACCCTGGGGCGCTGCGTTCTCCTTGAGGAACCCCTTCACCCAGTCCGGCGAGAGCTGCACCCGGGAGAACCTGTCCTCCTGGATGGCCTCGCGGAACGCGCTGTAGCTCACCCGGTTCACACCCGCGTCATCGAAGACGTTGCGGAAGAGCATGAAGCCCAGGACGAGCAGAAGGATGTAGCCCATCGGAGAGCCGAACCGAAAACCCTTGTTCGTGGGAGGCGAAGGCTTTTCCTGCTTCTTCCCGCGCGGGCCCATCCCCGGCGGCATCGTGTTCTGAGGCTTCATCGTCGGCGCACTCCCCCTCCCCCATGCCACGCACCCCCGGTGGTACGTGGTTACGACTGAGCTGCGGGCAAAAGATGTTCACACTCGCCCGCCGGTCAACCCGGCGTGTGAAGCACCTCCGGGTATTTGGGGTAACGCTGGAACAGCGCTCGTCCATCCGGGCGACAGCATTGCCCGGTAGCGAACACCGTCCGCTCGACGACACAGGATGGAAGACACCGATCAGCGGCAATCCACCCGGTAGAGGATCTGCCCGGCGAACTCGGAGCCGAGCAGGAACGAGCGCCCATCGGGCAGCCAGGTGATGGCCTCGGCCTGGGCCTGGCTGGGAGCGGGGACCTCCGCCACCTCGCCCTGGACGAGCTCCTCCAACCGGGAGGCCCCGGGCCGACGCACTTCCCACACGCGCATGTAGGTACGCAGCAACATGCGCTGCCCCGACGGGTGGAGCGCCGCCGCGGTGGTGCGGAAGTCGACGTTGTCCGGTGCATGCAACGTCCCCAGGTGGGTGGCCTTCGTCACCGTGCCCGGCGCGAGCCCGTCCAACGCGAAGAGCTCGCCCAACGAGTCGCGCTCCTTGGTGACGATCGCCAACCGGGCCGTGCGTGGCTCGAGCACGAGCGACTCGGCGTCGTGCGGCCTGTCCGGGTAGGTGAAGGGGAGCGTCTCCACGGCAACGGTGGCATCGGCCACCTGGTCCGGCTCGGGGAAACGGAAGATTCGCACCCGCGTACGGCGCTCGAAGTTATCTCCGGTATCAGCGAGGTAGATGCACGAGCGCTCGTCTCCCGGGGAACACGGGCCCAGGGCGATGTCCTCAAGGTCCATCCCCGCCTGCTCCTTGGGCTCGACCCCCGTGAGCGTCAGGGTGGCGAGCACCTTGCCCGAGGTGTCGATGGCGAACACCCGGAAGGTGTTGCCGGAGTCATTGTGTGCCCACAGCACGCCCTCGTGCCGGGTGCTCGCGGCGAGGCCCGACATCTCGGCCAGGGCCAGGGGGACATGGCCCACGTTCCGGGGCGTGCCGTAGAGCATGCAGCCGGGCAACCCCGCGGTGGGCGGATAGCGCGGATCAACGGCCGCGATGGAGGCATCGGGGCTGGAGGGCTTCTTCGTCGTGCAGCCCGCCAGCACCGCCCCCGCGAGCACCAGGGCGATACCCCGGCGCACGTCAGGCTTCCAGACCCAAGAGCTTGGCGAGCGTCTTCGCGTCCGCGTCGGGGAACTGGTACTTCGACATCTCCTCCAGCGTCACCCAACGATGATCGTGCACGCGCAGGTGATGGATGGCCGACTCGGGACTGGAGAGCCGACAGCGGTAGACGCGGAAGTCGATGTCGTAGGTGGGATACTCGTGGTGGGTATGGAGGGCCTGATCCATCACCACCACCTCCACGCCCATCTCCTCGCGGATCTCCCGGGCGAGCGCCTGCTCGTCCGACTCCCCTTCCTCGACGCGACCTCCAGGGAACTCCCACAGCAGCGGCAACGTCGCCTTGGGCGGACGCTGGGTGATGAGGTAGCGCCCCTCGGCGTTCTGCAGCATCGCGCCGACGACGCGGATGTGACGGCGAGCCATCTCCGGACTCCTTCTCACGGAAGCGGAAAGGAAAGGCGGCGGCCTAACACGGCCCGGGCCCCCAGGCCAAGCCTCAGGACTCCTTTCCAGACCCTCCCCTCCGGCCCCGCGGAGCCCCCCGCCCCCGCTTCCGGGAGGGGTCGGAGGGTTCCTGGGGCTCCTCCAGCGCCTCCAGAGCCTCCCGGGTCAGGGTGGAGACCTCCCGCACCAACTCGAGGGCCCCGTACCGCTGGCCGGCGTTCCACAGGTAGTCGCGAAGCGCCTGGGCCAGCTCCGCTCCCGTGGAGTAACGGTCCTCCCGCCGCGGCGCGAGCACCTGGTGGAGGATGGCCCTCAGCCCTTCGTTCAGCGAACGGGTCGCCTCCTCGACCTGCTGGGGACTCAGCTGGCGCATGCGCTTCATCAACTCCGTGGTGCGCGCGGGGCTCAGCTCCGCGAGACCCGGCCCGCGCGGCGTCCCGTCCCCCCGCGCGCGCAACTGGCGGCCGCGCATCTCGGCCTCGTGGCGCGCCACGGCGTCCAGCAGGTGCCGACCCGTGAGGAGCTGCAACAGGATGAGCCCCAGCGAGAACAGATCCGAGCGCCCATCCAGCTGCTCCAGCATGGCCCGCTCGGGAGAGCCGTAGGCGATGTTGCCCAGATCGGAGTCCCCCTCGGTGGAGATGCGGCCCTCGAGCCGGGACCAGGCCCCCCCGAAGTCCAGCAGCTTCACCTCGCCGTGCTGGCTCACGAGGATGCCCTGGGGAGTCACGTCCCGGTGGACGACGGCCAGGCCCCGCCCGTTCTCATCCTGCAGGGAGTGCGCGTGGTGGAGCCCCTTCGCGACCTCGGAGGTCACATAGCAGGCGAACGCCTCCGACAGGGGACGGCCCGCCCTCGCCGCCAGACGCATCAAGTCACCCAGGGCCTGCCCCTCGACGTGCTCGATGAGGAGCAGCGGCTCGTCCGGCGTGCCCGCGAGCAGCTGCACGGAGACGATGTTGGGGTGGCGCAACTGGCCGCCCAGGCGCGCCTCCTCCACCAGACGGTGGTAGTCCTCCTGGCGCACCACGCGGTTGAGCCGCTTCACCACGGTGTAGCCTCCCAATCCCTGCTGGTAGCGCTGGCGCGTCAGCACCAACTCCCCATGATGGCCCTGGCCCAACGAGCGCACGAACTCGTAACTCACCAGCCCGGCGTCGAACACCACCGGGGAGGTCCCGCTCGAGGGATTTTCAGGGGTCTGCCGACTCGACATGTGAAGCGCTCCTTGGGGGTATCCGCCAGATGACTCGAAAGGTAAACATGCGCCACGCCAGGTACCAAGAACGATGACGAAGCAGCGGTGGCACGAACGTTGGAACGGTGACCTCGAAAGTCATGTCTACCTCATAGATGACTGTTGAAGTCACCACTTTTCCGGTTATCTTAGAAGTCACGTAGGCCGGGGTCTTCCAGGCCGTACGCCTTCACCTCTTTCTCCAGGACCGCACGGCATGTCACACCCACGAGGACTGGCATCGACCATCGGGACCGCGGCCCGAGCGGCTCGGGTCCGGGCCAATCTCACCCAGGAGGACGTGGCCGAGCGGGTGGGACTCGCCACCGAGGTGTACGGCCGGCTGGAGCGCGGCGGGATGCTGCCCAGCGTGCCCACGCTCAAGAAGCTGTGCGAGGTCCTGCACATCCCCTCGGACATCCTGCTGGGGCTCACCCCCGCGCAGGAGAACTTCTGGACGCAGACGCAGGAGACCCCGGCCCAGCCCGTCGAGGAGCCCGCGGAGATCCGCCGGCTGCTGCGCAACTTGAGGAAGCTGGAGCCCGCCGAGCTCCGCCTGCTCAGCATCATGGCCGCGGGACTCCTGCGCCTGAGGCCGCTGCGGCACGGCCGTTCCCCCCATGACGCCCCCTAGGGAGCTCCCCCCGTCCCCCGGGCACCGGGCGGGCGGGCGGAGCCTCTCCTTACCCTACCCTCGGGTTTCCCTGGGCAACACCCGGTCTCTGGCGATAGGTAAGCCGGATTCCGGGGACCCCATGACCGCAGCCCTCCTTTCGCTCACCCTCTTTCTCGCCTCGGGCCAGTTCGCGCCCCAACAGGCCGGGAGTGAACCCCTCGCGCCGCCCCTGGAGGCCCGCGTGCAGACGCTCGCCAAGGAGCTGCGCTGCGCCGTGTGCCAGGGCCTGTCCGTCGCGGACAGCCCCTCCTCCATGGCCCGGGCCCAGCTCGACAAGGTGCGCGAGCTGGTGTCCCAGGGGAAGTCGGACCAGGAGATCCGTGACTTCTTCGTGGCCCGCTACGGCGAGTGGGTGTTGCTCCAGCCCAAGGCCGAGGGAGTGAACCTGCTCGTGTGGCTCGGCCCGGTGGCGCTGCTGCTGGGTGGCGCCTGGGTCATCGCCCGCCAGGTGCGGCGCGAGCCCGAGCCCGCCTCCCCGCGGGCCGCCTCCGCGCCCGCGGCGGCTAGCACCTCCCAGGACGATTCCGTGGACCCGTACCTCGCGGCCGTGCGCCGGGAGCTGGATCAATGAACCCCCCGACCACCAACTGGCTGCCAGGCATCGTCGTCCTCGCGGTGGGCTTCGTCGCCGCCGCGCTCTTCCTGCTCACCCAACGCCGCAAGGGCACGCCCGCGCCCGAGGCGAAGGACGGGGTGCTCGAGGATCTGGAGCGGCGCTACCAGTCCCTCATCGAGCAGCTCAAGGAGCTGGCGGCGGACAAGCACGCCCTGGCGCCGGAGCGCTACGAGGCGGAGCGGTCGCGGCTGGAGCAGGAGGCCGTGGCGGCGCTGCGCGCCCGGGACGAGCACCAGAAGAAGCGCGGGAAGGACGGAGCGGGAGCCCCCGCGCCCCAGACGGCGCCCGTGGCGACGGGCTTCCTGTCGCCGCAGCTCAAGGGCGCGCTGTGGGGCGGCGGCATCGTGCTGTTCTTCGCCACCCTGGGCTACACGCTGGTGTCCGAGCAGCGCACGCGCGGCGAGGAGGAGGCCGCGACGGGCCGGGTGCCTCCGGGCATGGCGGCCAACGGGCAGCAGCAGGAGGACCCGGAGCTGACCCAGGCGATGGAGCGGCTGAGGAACAACCCGGGGGACCTGGACGCGGCGGCGCTGCTGAGCCACGAGCTCATCCGGCGGCAGATGTACGAGGAGGCGGAGCGCGTGACGCTGCGCGCGCTGGCGCTGGACCCGTTCAACGTGGAGCTGCGGGTGCACAAGGGCGTGCTGCGGGCGGTGCGCGGTGACGAGGCCGGCTCGGAGCAGGAGCTGATGCATCTGGTGGACACGTACCCGGACGCGCAGGAGGCGCTGCTCTTCCTGGGCGCCATCGCGATGCGCCAGGGCGACAAGGCGAAGGCGCTGGATGCCTACGAGCGCTTCGCCGTGGAGGTGCCCTCCAACATGCATCCGCCGCCGCTGCCCGCGGCCATCCAGCAGCTGCGCAGCGAGCTGGGTAGGTAGATCTCATCTCCCGACGGGTCCGAATCCCGTCGGGGACACTTCAATCGGGGCCGGAAGCCGCTGGAATCTCAGCGGTTTCCGGCCTTGGTGTTTTCAGGCTCCTGCTCGTCTCCAGAATGTCTCCAAGCCGGAGACTCTCCCCGCCCCTCCTCCAGCATTTGCTCGGCCTCCACCGTGAGCATGGCGAAGGCGCAGACATAAAGTCGTTTGACGGTGGCCCGGAGCTGCTCGCCCGCCTGAAGGAAGTGGAAGTAGGCCGTGATGACCTCCAGCCCTTGAGCGAGGAGCCGCGCCTGGGGGCCCAGCATGGGCGTGAGCTTGCTGGTATCCGTGGCCCACACTCCCCTCGGCAACTCGGGAAACACTCGCAAGTAGTCCTCCGAGAGCAGCGCCTCCTGGCTGCGATTCACCCAGGCGAACGCACTCATCCCCTTCAACGGGCCGTGCCGGCATCCATGCCGGCTTCGCAGCGCGGAGGGGCGGCGAACAGCCGCTCCCGCAGGAAGTCCGGGTGGGTGATGTACAACCCCTGGAAGATCGAATTCGCGAAGGCCGAATGGTTCGCGGAGCTCCGCACCCAGGTGATGAGATGCTCATAGAGCGCCGGACAGGTTGTCTCCACGAGCGCTCCCTGTTCACCCAAGGGACTGTAGTGAGTCCACTCTCCGCTCGGCATCTGCATGCGATCGAGCCCCAGGTCCGTCGCCACCCAGAGCGAGTCTCCGTGCACACGCAGCTCATGGATCAGGAAGCCGCACGGAGCATCCTTATGCAATAGACGTAATTCACAAAATGCCGGATGTAATGTCCCAGGTGACATCGCAGTGGGGAGACTCACTCAAAAGCTCCCCCATCTTTCCTAGGCGATCGTCCGGATGAACCTGCTCAGCGCGAGCGCGGACTGGGGCTCCGACGACACGTTCGACGTGCTGCGGCTCGACGCCCGGAGGTACTTCACGCTCCCGTGGACGGAGCGGCACGTGCTGGCGATGCAGCGACTCGTCGAGCTCCGCCGGGTCAAGCCAGCCGGGGGCCTGGGCCTGCGGTTCGCTCCGCGCGAGGACGCCCCCGTGAACATCCGGCTCGACGTGGCCTACGGCTCGGAACCGGGCTTCTACCTGAACGTGGGCGAGGCGTTCTGATGGAGCTTTCCCTGTGGCCCCACCTCAGGGAGTGCCCCGGCTCCCGTTCTCCTCCCAGGACAGCGCGAGTTCGGTCAGCCACGAGGAGGCGGGCGCCGCGTCCGTCGCGCCCACGCGCAGGTACGTCTCGCGCAGGGGAACGGCCGGGGCTCGCTCCCGGGCATGGAGGTGGGCGAAGAGGCGCGCCCAGGAGGGGCCCACCGAGTCGGGCGGTCCGGTATGAACGAGCGTGGCCGCCTGCACCTCTGGCAGCTCCTCCACGTGGACGCCCTCCGGGCGTGCCCCGGGCGCCAGGGGCACGCACCAAGAGATGTCCGCGTCGTCCTCGCGGTACTCCGCCTCGTGGAAGAGGCAGAAGGGAGCACCGGCCACGTGGGGGCCGCACGCGGCCAGCAGCCGTGGGAAGACCACCGCCGCGTCCGAGTAGCGCCCCCGGGCGCGGTGCACGGCGGCGCGGACCGATGGCAGCCACCGCTCCACGAGTGGCGGGGGCGCGCGCAGGTAGGCCTCCGCCCGGGCCTGGTGCCGCAGCAGCGTGTCCAGGGCCAACACCGCCCGCTGCGCGCTGGCCGCTTCCTCGGCGAGCCGGGCGCGTACCCGCCCCAGTTGCTCGGCGAGCGAGGCGCCCTGGTCCAGCTCCGCAAGCACCCCGCGAATCTCCTCCATCGAGAGCCGCAGGTCGCGCAGCGCGCGCAGGGTGTGGGCCTGGGCGATGTCGCGCTCGGTGTAGTAGCGGTAGCCGGAGGAGGGGTCCACGCGCGAGGGCTCGAGCAGCCCCTTCTCCTGGTAGAGGCGCAGCGCCTTCACGCTCACGCCGGTGATGCGCGACACCTCTCCGATGGCGTACAGCAATCCACTCACCGCTCCACCTCCGCGAGGAAGGCGCGCAGCGTGGCCGCGAAGGCCCCGGGCTGCTCCTCGAAGGGGAAGTGCCCGCTGCCCGCCAGTTCCACCAGCCGCGCGTGGGGCAGGGCTTGTACCACGCGAGCGGTGGCGGAACGCGGCTGAAGGTCCTCGGCTCCGTGGATGACGAGGGTGGGCGCGCGCACCCGGCGCAGCCAGTCGCTCCAGTCGTGGTGCCGTCCCAGGCTCAGGTAGAGCCCCAGGGAGAGAAAGCCTCCGGGAGCGCCGGAGCCGGGCGGCCGTGCTCCGGGACGCTCCCGCCGCATGGCCTGGGCGTAGAGAGGTCCAAAGCCCGCGAAGTGCTCGGCGAGACGAGCCTCGTCGTCCTTCAGGCGCGCGGGGAGGTCGAAGGTGTGCTCCATCCACACCTCCAGCGCGCGCTGTCCTTCCGCGTCCAGTCGGGCCCGCACCTGAGTGAAGAGGTCGCCGTCGCCAGCGGGCATCGTCACCAGCGGCGCGGGCGCCACTAGCACGAGGGCCTCCACCCGCTCTGGCCACTCCGCCGCGTAGAGCGCGGCCACCAGGGCTCCGAAGGAGTGCCCCACCAGCGTGAGGCGCTCACGTCCGAGCAGACGTCGGATGCGCTCGAGGTCCGCCAGTTGAGCGGCAAGTCCCAGTCGTGCCTCCACCTCCCGCATGGCCTGCCACGTTCCACCCGTTGGAGCGTGGGTGAGCGGCCGCGAGGAGGCACCACAGCCGCGTTGGTCGTAGAAGTGCCAGCGCAGGGTGTCGCCGGTGAGGACGGCCGCGCGCCACGGCGCTGCTGGAGGCAGGCCCGGGCCGCCGTGCACGACGACGACATCCCTTCCTTCGCCCACGGCCATGTGGTGAAGCCGCACGCCCGGCGCCACCTGCCATTCCGAGGCGTCGGCCCGCTGTCCGGGGGGAACCTCCAGTGTCTCGCCGCGCGCGGCCAGCGTCTGCTCCACGGTGCCCGGCTGGAAGAGCGCGCGCCCCATCCACCACCACGCGCCCACCGCCACGCCCACCAGCAAGACGAGTGCTCCAAGCGCTACCGCCATGAGGTTCCTCTGCGACCTGTATCTGGGTGACATGCGTGGAGGGTGGCGGTCTGCCCCTGGGGGAGAGTCAAGCGTGGGCCGTGCAGCCCACCCGGGGCTTCCCCGCGCTGAAGGCCTGCCCCATGGCGCCGCCGCCAGGCGCCCCAAGCACCTCGAACCGGCGCTCGTCCTGGCCACCCAGGCGCGCGCCAGGAGCAGTCATCCGGGAGGGCACCTGCGCCCGGTGCCCTCCCTCGGGAAGGAGTGCTGTCCTCTCTTGTCACGAACCACCGGAATCCGAACGGAGCACCGCCCGTGCGACTGGCACCGGTGCCTCCGGATGAACCAGGCGATCAGTCCGTCATGACGCAGGAAAGACTCCAGTGTTGTGACTGCGGCAAGGTCAGGGTGGTCCAGCGTAATAACAAGTGAACCCACGTCGCATTCGGAAGGGGGCCGGCCCAGTGCTTTCCATCCTGCACAGCAGCCCGGCCCCATCCACCCGCGCCGTCCCCTGCTTCCTCGGCTCCTCCACCGTCGCCGCCAAGGAGATGCTCTCCTTCTGTGGCCCCGCCTCCCTCCCCGCTTGAGGGAGCCCGGCCCCGGTCAGTCAGGATCCGCCGGGCAGACGGTCGAACTGGGTCGCGAAGGAGGGTGGGCCGTGGACGTGGGACCGATACGCGGTGTCCCGCGCGGGCACGCTCTGTTCGACGTCCATCGTCACGAGTGGCTGGTGGACCTTGACCTGCTCCGCCTCCCTGCCGTGTGTCACGAGGATGCGACCGGCCCATGGGCTGGACACCGTGATGGGGGTCTGACCCGCCATGACCGCGGCGAGCACCTGGCCCTCCTGGACCGTGTCGAAGGACTTCACGTGCCACCTGACGATCGTGGCCACCGTCACGCCTTCGTCGAAGCCGGAGATCATGATGTCGCGCAGTGCCATGGATTCTGCTCCTCGGGTGAGGCGGCCAGGAACGACCGCACGTCCATCAGACTATGTCACCGCCGGCGAGCACGGTAGGTGCTACAGCCGGAGCGGAGTGGGCATGCGAGGAATCTCCGGGGAGTGAGGTTCCGCCCCGTCATGGATGCAGCACCTGGATGCCCTGGGACGTCCCCCTGTCAGTCTGCGCTCGAAGCCCAGGCGATCAGCGTGCCGATGAGGAAGACCGCGCCGAGCGCGATGACGAGCGCCCAGTTCTCGTCCGAGCGCCTCGCACTGCCCGTGTTCTGGAAAGGAGCGTCGGGCGGTGGCGGCTCCGGGCGGGGACCCCCCATCAGCTTGGGCAGGATGCGAGGCCCCAGGGCCAACAGGATGATAATGGCCGCGGTGACGCAGTGGATTCGCGTCCCCGAGCGCAGCGCGATGGAACAGTCCACCAGGGTGATGACGTCCATGAGGCTCCTTTCCCTCCTGGCGGATGCACCGAGGCCACGAAGAGTACACCAGGATCCGGTTTCACGTTCGAAGGGGTGCACGGAGCGCTGCGACACCTGCTCTCGGAGTTGTCGAGCATGTCGTTCCTCGACTTCCTGGAAACACCCACCGGAGTGCAGGGGCTCATCGCGGATCCGCATTTCCGGGGCGCCGGGCCGCACCTCACGCTTCGTGGGGGTCATCTGGCGCTTCACGCGGACTTCAACCGCGATCGCTCGCGTGGGCTCTCGCGGCGGCTCACCGTCCTCTACTACCTGAACCCCGATTGGGAACCCGCCTGGGGCGCGGCAGGGGCCTGGCTCTCTTGGCCCTGGCGGCTTGAGCTTCAACACCACGCGGCCTGGAGGGGCCCGCGCGCCGGGGCCAGCCTCGCACCTGCCGTGGGCAGGCCCAGGTGCTCCAGAGCCACGCAGCACGAGGCCATCAGCCGCGTCCTTCAGCTCGGCGGAGCGCTGACCTGACCTGTTCAGGAGACGTCGAAGGCGCCCACGGGATTGGCCGCTCCGTTGACGAGCACATCGACGCGGTGAGCCCCCTTGTAGTGTTGGCGCGTGGTGAGGTCGGCGAGGGACACGGTCTTTTCCAGCGTGGCGGAGGCACCGGGCGCCAGGTCCACCGTACGCCCCTTGAAGACCTTGGGGCGGGAGGCGCCGTTGGCCTTCACGAAGTGCACGGCCAGATCCACCACGGCCTTCTGGCGCTCCAGGGATGTGTTGGTCACGTGGAGCCGTACCTGCACGGACTGCCCCAGGCGCACGCGGCTCGGATCGAAGGTGGCGGTGACCTCGAGCGCGGCCGGACCCTCGAAGCCCAGCAGGGCCAGGGCGCGAGGCTCTCCACGCTTCACCGCGGAGCGCAGGGCGTGGCGGATGATCCACTGACGCTCGGGCGAGGCGCCCTTGCTCCAACGCTCGCAGGTTTCCACGAGCAGCACGGGGTGGTCCTTGCCGATGTCGTTGAGGTTGTTGGCCACCGAGCGGCGCACGTAGAGCTCGGGGTCATCCTTGAGCAGCTCCAGCAGCGCGAGCACTGGCCGGGGATCCGCCTGGAAGGCGCGGAGCCTGGAGGCCCAGGGCAGGCGGGGCCGGGTGCCCTCGGAGACGAGGCGCCGCACGTGCACGTTCTCATCGGCCGCCCACTCACGCAGGCGCGCGAGCGTCTCTCGCGGGTGGCGCTCCAGGTAGGGGCGGATGCAGAACTCGGCGGTGAAGCGTTGGGTGAGCGCGTGCTGCAGGCGCATGGCGGGCTCGAAGTGCGCCAGCCCATGCTCGGCCACGTAGAGCACGTGGGGCAGGTAGAGGAACACGGACATCCCGTGGCCCTCGGTGCGCTCCAGCGGCGGCCCGAGCGAGTCCTGGAGGATGCGCGCCGCGTGCTCGAAGTCCTCGGGGAGCGCGCGATGCATGGCGCGCATGATGTGGCGTGCGCGATCCATCAGCTCGAGGGCGTCCAGCCCTTCGGAGGCCTCGGCGATGAAGCGGCGCTCGGGGAGCGAGGGGTGAGCGGTGCGCAGCATGGTGGCGATGCGCCGCACGAGACTCGGGTCGAAGAAGGTCTTGAGGGATTCGGCCATCGTCGGGAGCGATCTACCGCGCCCCAACGGGCTTCACCAGGAGGTATGCCTCGCTTGCCGCGACACCGCTCCCGTGCGACACGGGGCATCATGACCGAACATCCCGAGCTGTTGGCTTCCTATTGGACCGTCGCGGGCGGCGCCGAGCCACATACCGATCGCGAATACAGTCCCATCGATTTTCGTGACCGCGTATCGGCCGCCGCCAGGGCGGGCTTCCGCGGCATGGGCCTCTGGCACGCGGATCTCACGCATTCGTTGAAACGTTACACGCTGACCGAGATGAAACGGATTCTCGACGATCACGGCATCGTGCACGTCGAGCTCGAATTCCTGACCGACTGGTTCGTGGACGGCGAGCGGCGTGTGGCCTCCGACCAGACCCGGCGCATGCTGCTGACGGCCGCGCAGGCACTGGGCGCCCGTCACCTGAAGGTGGGTGACTTCCTGCGCACACCCTGCCCGATGCCAGGGTTGATCGAGAGCTTCGCCGGCCTGTGCGAGGACGCCGCCGAGCATGGCACGCGCGTCGGCTTCGAACTGATGCCTTTCTCCACCATCGACTCACTGCCCAGGGCGCTGGAGCTGGTGACCGGTGCCAACGCGCCGAACGGCGGCATCGTGTTGGATCTGTGGCACATCGTGAAGCTGGGCATCCCGTACCAGGCGGTCGCGGAGTTTCCCGTCAACTCCATCTTCAGCATCGAGCTCAACGATGGACGGTTGAAGTCCATGCCCGACCTCGTCGAGGAAACCACCCAGTACCGAAACCTCTGCGGCGAAGGCGAGTTCGATGTGCGAGGCTTCGTCGACGTCATGTCGGCGGCGGGGTATCGGGGCCCGTGGGGCATCGAGGTCTTGTCGAAGGCACTCCGGCAGCTCCCGATCGAGGAGGCGACCCGCCGCGCGTACGACACGACGTTGGCGCAGTTCCCAGGGCACCGATGACACGCGCGCCGCTCGCGGCTCCGGCTCAGCGCCGCTTCCTGGAGGGAGCGCTCCGCGGAGCCCGAGGGGTGGTGCCGACGGCATCCGTGGAGGTGGCCAGGATTTGCCTCATCACGTCTCGGAACAACTCCTTCGGGACGGCTTCGGGCTCGAGCGAGGCCTGGATGCTGAGCCCGCTGGAGAGGCCGAACACGGCCCAGGCGAGCTGATCGACCCGGAGCGCGGGTCTCTGGCCCTGCTCTTCGTAGTGGGCGGCGAGTAGCGTCTTCAGGCGCTCACGCACGGAAGCGTAGAGCCGCGCGAGCTGTTTCCGCGCCTGCGGTTCGCGCATGGCATAGAGATAGAACTCGAGCGTCAGCAGGCCCCAGCGGGTCGCCTCTTCATCCGGCTGGGCGTGCAACAGCGCCTCGTGGCCGCGCAGCACGTCCTCGAGCGAGAGCAGGCCCCCGTCGGGAGAAGTCCAGCTCTCCACGTCCCGCAGGGAGCGCTGCTCGAGCAGGGCGAGGAACAGCTCGTCCTTGCTCGAGAAGTTCGCGTACACCGCGCCCTTCGTGTACCCGGCGGCCTCCGCGACCTGATCCACCGAGGTCGCGTGGAAGCCGCGCTCGGCGAATACCCGGGCGGCCGCCTCGAGCAGACGCTGCCGCGTCTGTTGCCGACTCTCCTCACGCGTCATCCGCTTCGTCACCCGTCCTTCTTGGCATACCGGCCGGTATCCGACAACCGGAGTTGACATACCGTCCGGTATCCGCTCGGTACGGCGCTCGAACCTCACTTCCGTCGTTCGAACACGTCCTCCGGTGCGAGTCCCAGGGTCTCCACCATCTTCGCATCGGGGACGCCCGTGGCCGGCAGGCCATGTGCCTTCTGGGCCTTCTGGAGCGCGGTGCTCGTCGGGCCATCGAGGGCCCCCTCCGCAGCGTGGCGCTCATGGCGATGCTCGTCGCCTGGCCGAGCGACAAGGGACGGTTGGACGCGAGGTTCTCGGCAACTCCTTCTCGCGGCGGTCCTCGATGAGGATCTCTCCGTCCAGGATTTCGACCCGGTCGATACGAGCGCTCGGTACGCCCCCTGGTGTTGAGACGTGAACGGAAGCGCGGCACCGGAGCGCCCTGGGGGCCCCGTGAGCGTGCTGGGCTCGGGGCAGGGCATCACGTGCCCCTCTACCAAGGACCCAACATGACCGTCCGTTTCAACCACACGATCATCGCCGCGAAGGACAAGGTGCGCTCCGCTCAGTTTCTCGCCGAGCTCCTCGGGCTCCCCGAGCCGCAACCCGCCGGGCACTTCCTGGCCGTCAAGCTGGATGACGGAGTAACGCTCGACTACATCGAATCCGACGTCGAATTCCCTGGCCAGCACTATGCGTTCCTCGTGTCGGACGACGTGTTCGACGCGCTGATCGCCAAGATCCGCGATCGGGGGATCGAGCACTGGGCCGACCCGCGCGGTCATCGCCGCGGAGAGATCAATACCAACGATGGGGGCCGCGGGGTCTACTTCCAGGATCCGTCGGGCCACTACATGGAGGCCATCACCGTCCCCTATGGGGGCTGGTGACGGCCCGCCGGGTGATGGCGGCTCACCCTGCACCGTATGCACCGTCGACTGGCACTGCCTGGGCTATCCTCCCGGCCGTGTTCCGTTCTCTCATGTGGACAGCCCTGTTGGCGCTGCTCCTGGCGGGTTGTGCCGCTTCACCTGAATGGAAGTACTGCAGCACCCATTCCACGCCCGAGCCGCCTCGTGATGCGCCGGAACTGGTGCGGCGGGCGGAGCACTTGTGTCGCTACCAACTCCTGGATGCGCCCGTGCTCTCGCGATTGCCTCCGGGCGATTCTCCCTCCGAGCTCATCAGGAAGGAGGACCTCGACTTCCTCGCGAGAAACCCCACGTTGGGGAGGAATGGGCCGTTCGACGACTCGCCCGGCCTCCATGGTGCCCTGGGACATTTCTCCCAATGTGGGCTACCTGAAGAAGAGGAGCGCCGTCTCCATCCCCTTGAGCTCCGTCACTGCCCCCTCGTTCCCGGAGAGCCTCCATCCCTGGTGTTGGATCCGGACATGACGCCGCCTCGACTCCTCTCCAAGGAAGAGTTGCTGTGGCACCCGAAAGAGGCCCAGGACGCCCACGTTCAGGGACAGTTCATTGCCCGCTGCCTGGTGGCGCGTGATGGCGAGGTGCGTGCCTGCTGCATCCGCCACTCCCTTCCCTATATGGACGAGCCGCTCCTTCCGGATGGCCGGGTCCACCCCTCTACCACTTCGGCCTTCTTTCCGGAGGCGGTCGCACGGCGCCGGCCCCATGCGTCACCCCAAGGGGCTCGACCCACATCCTTCCATCGGGAGACGCGCCGAGGCTTTGCCGTACCCGCAGGGCGTGCTCGCGCAGACCGTTCCCATCCAGCCGCTCCGCCGCCCACGACACCGCCGCCGGCCACGAGGACAGGACGGAGTACGGCACCACCTTGGGCTTGATGCGGTGGACGAGCACCCGGACCATCAGCGCCACGGAGGGTGAGTTGATGAGGACCGCGATCCCCATCGCCCACTGGCGCATCAGGACCTCGTGCTGTCGCAGGAAGAGCCACTGCTGCTCGCGCAGCTCGGCGCTCACCGACCAGAGCTGACGCGCGTCCACCAGAGTGACGAACCGCTCCCCCCGCTGCAGATAGAACAGGATGCGCCCCAGCAACGCCTCCTGTTGCTCCTTCGTCATCACACGCGGCAACGTCACCCGCACCAGTGGCCAGAGCGAATCGTCTACGAGACTCGAAGTCAGCGGACCCATACGGGCAGTATAGGCCGCACTCTCACTGATGATGGGAACCGGAGTTGAGGTGGGTCGCGGCATGACAGCCTCTCCTTAATCCGGGATTCCGCTGGCGACGGACGTGAAGAGCCTCTCGCGCTCGGAGGCGGGGGTGGGGGGCAGCACGTCGCGCACCCTGCCGGCATAGGTGACGAGCGCCACGGTGTCCGACTCGTTGAGCCCGTCCACCATCAACTTCATCGCATTCTGGGCGAGTGGCAGCTTGTCCGGCCTGCCCATGGAGCCACTGGTGTCCACCAGGAAGACGAGGTGCGTGGGCTTGCGCTGGCTCTTGGCGATGGTGCGGCCCTGCAGACCCACCTTCACGAGGTGGCGGCCGGGGGTGAAGGGCGAGGGCGCGCCCTCGAGGTCCACCCGGAAGTCCCCCTGCTCGGGCGAGGGGTAGCGGTAGCGGAAGTAGTTCACCCACTCCTCCGGGCGGATGGACTCGCGCGGCGGCATGCCGCCCTCGGAGACATAGCGGCGGAAGAGCGCGTAGGAGGCGGTGTCCACGTCCACCGCGAAGGTGGAGAAGCGATCCTCCCCCGCCGGGGCGCCGGAATCGTCCTCATTCGATCCGAAGGTCACCAGTGACTTGCGCTTCAGCATCGAGCTCCGCGACGAACCCATGGCCTCCTCGCCCTCTCCGCTGGAAAGCGCGGCGGCGCTGGCACCGAAGAGCCCGCGGACATTGGCTCCGAGGACGATGAAGACGGCGCCAAGGACAGCCAGGACGCTCAGGGTGATGAGCGTGAGCTTCGAGAGGCCCGCGAATCGTTTCATGCGAGCGGGAATCGCACGTCCCTCGGGTTTCTCGCGTCCGTCATCCGGCGGATGTCCGTCATCCGGAGGAGGGTCGGTCAACAGGTGGATGGCGCGACCCCCTTCTCGGGGGCCTGGCTCAATGCACCGGTGCCGGAGCCTCCACAGCGCGGACCCGGGCCTCTACCTGGAAGGAGAACCTCCCGTCCGCGAAGTCCACGAGCAGCCGATCTCCCTCGTGCACATCCCCTCTCAGCAGCATCCGGCTGAACTCCGTCTCCAGCTCGCGCTGGATGACCCGCCGCAGCGGCCTCGCGCCGTACTTCGGGTCGAACCCGCGCCGCGCCAGCTCGTCCTTCGCCGCGTCACGAACCTCCAGCGTGATGTTCTGCCCATGCAGCTTGCGCCGGGTGGACGCCAGCATCGAGTCCACGATGCGGTTGAGCTGCTCGCGGTTGAGCGAATGGAAGACGATGATCTCGTCGATGCGGTTGAGGAACTCGGGCCGGAAGTGGCCGCGCAGCGCGTCCATGATGGTCGCGGCGACCCGCTCGTCCTCCACGTTCACGCCCTCCCCGGGGCGCTGGAACCCGAGTGTCCCCTTCTGGAGTCCGAGCTGCTCGGCGCCCAGGTTGGACGTCATGATGATGACGGTGTTCTTGAAGTCAACCGTGCGCCCGCGTGAGTCCGTGAGCCGCCCGTCGTCCAGTATCTGCAAGAGCAGGTTGAAGACGTCCGGGTGGGCCTTCTCGATTTCATCGAACAGGAGCACCGAGTAGGGCCGCCGCCGCACGGCCTCGGTGAGTCGTCCCGCATCCTCGTAGCCCACGTAGCCCGGAGGCGCGCCAACGAGCCGGCTCACCGTGTGCCGCTCCAGGTACTCGGACATGTCGAAGCGGAGCATCGCGTTCTCGTCGTTGAAGAGGTAGTCGGCGAGCGCTCGCGCCGTCTCCGTCTTCCCCACGCCCGTGGGCCCCAGGAAGATGAACGAGCCGATGGGTCGCCCTGGATCCTTCAACCCCGCGCGTGCCCGGCGTACCGCCTCGGAGATGGCGCGCAGGGCCTCCTCCTGGCCCACCACGCGCTGACGCAACGCCTGCTCCATCTCCAGCAGCCGCTGCGACTCCTCCTGCTGCAACTTCTTCGCCGGAATCCCCGTCCACTCGCTCACCACCGTGGCGATGGACTCGGGCGTCACCGTGGGCTCGGTCACCCCCATGGCGTGCTGCCACTGCGTGCGCAGCCCGTCCAGCTCCGCGCGCAACGCCTCGATCTCTCCCTTGAGCCGCGAGGCCTCCTCGTAGCGCTCGCCGGCCACCGCGGCCTCCTTGTCCTTCTCCTTCTTCGTCAGCCGCTCCTCCATGTCCTTCATGCGGCCCGGCTCGGTGTGCGCGCCCAGCCTCACCATCGCCGCCGCCTCGTCGAGCAGATCGATGGCCTTGTCCGGCAGGAAGCGGTCGCTGATGTACTTGTCGGCCAGCTCCACCGCGGCGGTGAGCGCGGCGTCGGTGATCTTCACCCGGTGATGCGCCTCATATGAGTCGCGCAGACCCCGGAGGATCTCGATGGCCTGCTCCGGGGTGGGCTCGGCCACCATCACCGGTTGGAAGCGGCGCTCCAGGGCGGAGTCCTTCTCGATGTGCTTGCGGTGCTCGTCGAGCGTGGTGGCACCCAGACACTGGAGCTCGCCGCGCGCCAGGGCCGGCTTGAGCATGTTCGCGGCGTCCATCGAGCCCTCGCCCGCGCCGGCCCCCACGATGGTGTGCACCTCGTCGATGAAGAGGATGACCTGGCCCCCGAGGTCTCGAATCTCATCCATCAACCCCTTGAAGCGCTCCTCGAACTCACCGCGGAACTTCGAGCCGCCGATGACGCCCGCCAGGTCCAGCGAGAGCACCTTCTTGTCCTTGATCACCTCCGGCACCTCGCCCGCGATGATGCGCTGCGCGAGGCCCTCGGCGATGGCCGTCTTGCCCACGCCCGGCTCGCCGATGAGCACCGGGTTGTTCTTCTTCTTGCGGCTCAGGATGCGGATGACCCGCTCGATCTCCTTCTCGCGGCCGATGATGGGATCCAACTCTCCCGCCTTCGCCAGCGCGGTCAGGTCCCTCGTGAAGCGGGTGAGGAGGGGCGGAAGCCGATCCGCGCCCCGGCCCGACTGAGCGGCCCCTGACGTCCCGGAGACACCGCCTCCTGTCAGGTGCGTGCGCAGCTCGTCCGGGTCGATGTCGGAGAGGAACTGGGCGGCGAAGCTCTCGCCCTCGGCCATGATGGCGAGCAGCAGGTGCTCGGGGCCGATGAAGGTCTGTCCCAGCTGCACCGCCTGGAGCCTCGCCAGCTGCAACACACGCTTCATGCCCGAGGACAACCCCACGCCCTCGGCACGCAGCGGCTCCCGACGCTCCATCACCTGCCGCAGACGGACCTCGTACTCGTCCACGTCCGTGCCCTCCTCCTCGAGCGCCGAGCGGATCTCCGGGACCTTCTGGGTGAGCGCCAGCAGCAGGTGCTCGATGCGGATGCGATCGTAGCCCCACTCCAGCGTCAGCCGCGCCGAGTGCTCCAGCACCTGCTGCGCCAGCTCCGACAGCTGGGCCAGGATGTTCTCCCGCTTCGGCCGGGAGCCCATCATCTGCGCGAGCAGCCCCTCCAGTCCGAAGGGCATGGACCCGTCGCCCCTGGCCACGGCACTCGCGCAGTGGTTGCACAGACTCAAGGTGTTCTCGTGCCCATCGGCCATCCGCCGCTTGAGGAACACCACCGCGGGCCTCGCCCGGCAGTTCTCACAGACCATCTCGTCCGCCTCCTCCCGCGCTCCCAAGCAAGCTAGGAACGTGTCGGGCGCAGAACCATCGGTCAGTGGTTCACCCCCAGGCGTGCGGCCGAGCCCCGCCCCGATGGGTCCGGGGGCGAATGTCCCCTCTTTCGCTCCTGCCTCGAATTGGGTACATCACTCCCCGTAATTCAAGAAAACCACCAAAGAAGAGTTCTCCATGTCGAGTCAGCAAGCTGGTGGATGCGGGGCTTTCGTTCTGGCGTTGTGTGTCAGCGTTCCGGCGGCCGCGAGCGCCGCGGAGCAGCTGCCCTACGGAGCCAACACCTTTCCCGGCGTCATCAAGGCCCATGACTTCGACCAGGGAGGCGAGGGGGTCGCCTACCACGACTCGGACTCGATCAATACCCATCAGCACTACCGGCCTGGCGAGGCCGTGGACATCGGCATCCGGGGTTCGGGGACCTACGAGGTCCGGGGCGTGACGGGCGAGTGGCTCGAGTACACGGTGGATGTGCCCACGGGCGGCCGCTACGAGGTATCCGTCAACTATTCCCGAGCGAGCGGGACCGCCCAGGTCACGATCGGCCTGGATGGAGCGGCTCCCCTCCCCGTGACGCTCCCGGCCACGGGCGGGCACGGCACCTTCCATGGCTACAAGGTTCCCACGTCCTTCGAGGTCACCCCGGGCCGTCACGTCCTCCGGTTCACGTTCGCCGGTGGGGACGTCTACCTGCGGCAACTGTCCTCGGCCCGGCTTCCGGGACGCGCCTTCTACTTGAGCCGCGCCGGGGCAGGTGCGAAGGACGGGTCCAGTTCTTCGCCAACGAGGGCAGTGAGATCGTCCTCGAGAACAACACCACGCCCGCGGCGCGCGTGAAGCTCGTCCACTCCGTCCTCTCGGACGCGGGGCCGTGTGGAGCCGTGGCATCCAAGGAGGGCGGCACCACGCTGGAGCTGGTCGACAGCGTGGTTTGCGAGGGCGCGGCGGGGACGCCGGTTCCCCTCCGGGCGCCGAGCGCGAATTGGACGGGACAGCCCGCGGATGCCTTCACGCATCGAGGAGGTCGCGGCCCACGCTCCGGCCTGGAGCGGCCGGTTCTCGCTCCCGGCCCGCCTCAGCATCCGGATGATGCGGGTCCTCCCGCCGCGCCGAAGGCTCGGCCGATTCCTGCGGTGGTATCGCTTCTGAAGTACCCCGCCCCTCGATGTGCGGCCCCAACATTTCAGTCACGAAGGATGCGCGGACGGAACGAGATGGTTAGCTTGCGCACACTCACACCCCTGGAGGATGAGAGATGTCGCGTCATGGGAGGGCGGTACTGGGAATCGTAGCGGCGCTGGGCACGGCGGGCACGGCGGCGGCCGCCGAGGAGCGAGGAGAGTGGATCGGCAACAAGAAGATCTTCCTGCGCGGCGGCGTGGGCAACTACACGGGCAACCTGGGTGAGGTCGCCAAGCCGGGTCCGAGCTGGGGCCTGACGTTGAACCTGGGGGCCATGAGCTTCCTCGGCCTCGAGTTGAGCTACGAGGGTGCGCGCAATGTCATCAGCGAAGCGGAAGTGCTCGACCTGGCCCTGACGCGTCATGGAGCCTCCGCTCTGCTGAAGCTGTCCCTTCCCCTTTTCGATGCCGTGCGTCCCTTCGTGGGCGGCGGTATTGGCGGCACGTACACCCTCGCGGAGGGCACGTTGCTGGGCAGCGACAAGTCGGAGCTGGTGGGCGAGGTGCCGCTGGCCGCGGGCGTCGATTTCAACGCGGGCAAGCTCACCGCGGGAGTCCGGGCGACCTACCGGCTGCTGCTGGACGAGAATCTCTCGGAGCAGTTCGACAGGCCCAGCGGCGGCTACTTCGACGTCGTCGCCACCCTGGGCATGCGCTTCTAGTCAGGTCCTCGCAAGAGGGAGTGGGCGGCCATGGCTCCATCCAACGATGGAGGACATGGCCCGCCCCGCCCTCGAGTTGCCAGGACTGGCGTACAGCGAGCGCTCGTGGCTCGAGCCAGGTGTGGGACAGCCATCCAGCGGCTCCGCGCCGTCTGGGCCATCCTGCGCTTCCCCTTCGAGCGAAAGCACCAGGCGCCCCCCTCGAAGTGAGGCGGGAGACCTCACCAGCGCTCGTGCACCAACGGCCGGATGCGCCGGTCATACACCGAGCGCACCGCCGCCAGGGTCTGTTCGGACAGGGGCGGCAGATCCGCCGCGGCGGCGTTGGCCTCGGCCTGGGACGGATTCTTGGCGCCCGGGATGACGCAGCTCACCGCCTCCTGCATCAGGATCCACCGCAAGGAGAACTGCGCCATGCTCGCACCGGCGGGCACCAGGGAACGCAGTTCCTCGACCGCCTCCAGGCCTGTCTCGTAGGGCACGCCGGAGAAGGTCTCGCCGACATCGAAGGCCTCTCCCTGTCGGTTGTAATTGCGGTGGTCGTCGGCGGCGAAGCGGGTGTCCCGGCGCAGCTTTCCCGTCAGCAGGCCACTCGCGAGCGGCACGCGGGCGATCACCGCCACGTCTCGCGCCGCCGTCTCGGTGAACAACGTCTCCGCCGGCTTCTGCCGGAAGATGTTGAAGATGATCTGGATGCTGGTCAGGTTGGCATGCTCCAGCGCCCGCCGGGCCTCAGCCACCGTCTCGACGCTGACGCCCCAGTGGCGCAGCTTGCCCTGGCGCACCAGGTCATCCAGCGCGGCGAACGTCGCGTCCTGAGAGTAGACCGCGCTCGGTGGACAGTGGAGTTGCAGCAGGTCGATCCGATCCGTGCCGAGGTTCCTCAACGAGCGCTCGACGAAGCCCGTCAGGTGGGCGGCGTCATAGCCCTCGGCGACATGGGGGTTCAGGCGACGTCCGGCCTTGGTGGCGATGTAGACGCGCTCGCGGCCATGGGCCTTCACCGCCTGCGCCACCAACCGCTCGCTGCGGCCGTCGCCGTAGACGTCCGCCGTGTCGATGAAGTTGATGCCGCGATCGAGCGCCGCGCGGACCGTCGCCAGCGCTTCCTCCTCCGTGACCGTGCCCCAATCCGCGCCAAGCTGCCATGCGCCCAGCGCGATCTGCGACACCTGCCAGCCGGTACGGCCAAAACGGCGGTAATGCATCGTCACCCTCTTGTCGACGGTCCTCGAGCCCACCTCGGGACGGTGCGAGCGGGGGTCTAGAACGACGACCCCGGCGGGACCAGCCGCATGTGATGGCGCCGTTCACCAGCAGGCAGCCGGTGAACCGCAGCTTCCCTTACGCCATGAGCTCGGGGAGCACGCCCTTGGGCAGGGAGGGATCTCCGAAGTCGTCCAGGTACTCTCCGGACGCGTTGCGCAGCCCCACGGCGCTACCGATGGTGTTCAGCATCCGTTTGTGATTGAGGGCGCCAGGGTTCGGAAGCTCGATGGCGAGACCCTGCTTGAAGAAGCCATTGCAGCTGCCCGCCAGGACGTAGGGGATGTTCCTCGCCGAGTGGGCGGGCCCGTTCCCCAGGTCGTTGTACCAGACGGATACGCCATGGTCGATCAGCCGCTTGCCATCCGGCATCTCGTAGGCGGCCAACTTGTCCAGCAGGTACTTGAAGGCACCCGCGAAATGCATGTCCACGTAGTGGTGCATCAGGTCCGCACCCGTGATGACGGTGCCGTCGCTGCCATCCGACATGCGGCGGTGCGAGATGAAGTGGTAGCTCTCCATCGGGGTCCCGCTCGGATTGCGGTAGCGCGTGCTGCTGTCATTGCCGTTGCCCACCTGGATCGCGACGGAGCGGGTGGTGCCACAGGCCACCGCGAGTACCGCGATGTCGATCTGCATCTTCAGCGAGGCCATCACCACGTCGCCGTCGGAGCTGTTGTAGCCCGGCGCCCGGGACTGGAGCAGCAGCTCCTCATCCGCCCGCATGCGGCAGCTCAGGGCGACCTCCAGGTCCCGCACGTTCGACAGGTGCAGATCCAGCCGCTGGCGATCGGTGGAGCTGAGCTGCGGGTTCTGCTTCAACTGATTGAGCTGGGCCTGCACCAGATCATTCACGCTGCGCTGCCGCACGAGGAGTTGCTCGCGGGCCTCGGGAGTCAGCCCTCCCGTGCCGCCGATCATCGTCTGGTACGAGACCCAGGGATCATGCAACGCGGCCCGGCGCACCCCGCTGCTCCGGTAGGAGATACAGGCGCCACCGAGCCATCCCCCACTCCTGCCCGCGTAGAGGAAGAGCGAGTCGCGATTCTGCGGATTGAGCTCGCGGCCGATGCGGTGGTCCAGGGACTCCCCGGACGCCTCCGAGCTTCCGCCCATCCCCTCCACCACGGGACCTCGGGCGGTCAGCCCCTGAAACGCGCCACGCGCATGGCCGTCCCCGTAGTTGAAGTCCTTCATGTTCACGTTGCGCACCACCAGCAGGCGCGAACGGTGGTTCACCAGCTCGCCCACGGCCCGCCCGGACATGCTCTCCGGGGTGAGCGCGCCCATCGACTTCGGCCAGAAGCGCTCCGGCTCGCTGCCGAGCTCGCTCGTCGTCTGCGCCGCGGCCACGCCGTTGGCCTGCCGGAAGAAGATGGCGTACGGCAGCGCCTGCGTCTCCGCCGCCTCGGCTCCCCCCGGCAGCAATCCCTCGAGCAGCGGCAGCCCCAACACGGTTCCGCCCAGCCCCTGCAACACCAGTCGACGGCTCAGCTTCATGGCAGCTCCTCCGGGTGGCGGTTGACGAAGCCCTCGCCCGTGACGACCTCCACCACGAGGTCCAGGATGGACAACTGGCCCTCTCGCGACAGGCGGCCGAGCCGCGTCACGAGGGCCTGGTCCTCATTGGCCACCGGACGTCCGTTGAGGAACTCCACCCAGTGGCGCGCGTAGCACTCGTGCACCGCCTGGCTGGAAGCGAGCGTCTCCGCCAGGTCGGTGGCGTTGCTCACCGAGCGCGTCTCCTGACCGATGCGGGGGGCCGAGCTGGCGTTCACCGGGAATCCGTTGTCCGTGGTGCGGTAGCCGCCGATCGCGTCGAAGTTCTCGAAGGGGAAGCCGAGCGGGTTGATGAGGGTCGCATGACACGAGGCGCACGCGGTGCCAGCGACCTCGGTGTGCGACTCGACGACCTCCCGGTTCGTCCGTCCTCCCGCGGGCGGCAGCGGCGGGATGTCGGCGGGTGGCGCACCAATCTTCTGGCAGATGATGCGCTCGGACAGGAAGACACCGCGGTGGATGGGATCCGGGCTCACCGACGTCGCGTGTGACGCCAGGAAGCCCACCTGGGTGAGCACGCCACGGCGCTGGCTCGAGTCCAGCGACACGCGGACGAAGTCGGTCCCGAACGTCCCGCTCAGCCCGTAGATACGTGCCAGCTCGTCGTTGACGAAGGTGGACGTGGAGGTGAGCAGGTCGGAATAACTCCCCTGCTTCTCGAAGACGACATCCCCGACGAACAGCGAGTTCTCCCGCGCGGCGTACTCGGCCAGCCGCGCCGACACGTCCGGGTAGCGCGTCGAGGAAGGTTTGATGGAGGCGTAACGGGGCACGTCGAAAACCGTGCGGTGGAAGGCGTCCACCACGCCGCGCGTGCGGGGGTCCTGGAGCATGCGCTTCGCCTGTTGGAGAACGCCCTCGCGATCGCGCAGGCGGCCCTCCCGGGCGGCGGCGAACAAGGCATCATCCGGCATGGAGTTCCACAGGGCGTAGCTCAGCCGGGAGGCGACCTCGTGGTCCTCGAGCGGCACACGGCCGCCCTTGACCTGCGTGCTCCGCTCCACGCGATAGAGGAAGTGCGGCGACTGCAGGAAGGCCTCTATGAGCAGCCGGATGCCCGCCTCGAACGCCGGCATGCCCGAGTAGGCCTGGGTCCCCTTGCGGTACAGCGCGAGGTAGGCCTCCACCTCCTCGGCCGTCAGCGGACGCCGGTGCGCGCGAAGGCCGAACTCCTCCACGAAGGTCCGTGCACGCTCCTCGGCCGTGGAGGCCGCGGGAGGCAGCAGGCGCGAGAGCCGCGCCGGATTCGTGGCCACCTGCCCGGCCAGCTCCGAGGCCGCGCGCTGGTACGCGCCCCAGAGCGACTCATCCACGGAGAGGGTCCGCGCCTCGTTGTCGAAGAGGAAGCCGCTCTGGGCCGGGTCCGCCCGGAAGCCCTGCGTCTGGGACGTCGGCGGCGCATCGAGCCGGAGGAGCTCCTGGACACTGTTGGCCCACTGCGTATGGGTCAGGCGGGCGACCCGCACCGTCCGGGCCGGTTGCTCCTTGGCCGCGGGCGAGTCCTCGCCCTGGAACGGATCGAGGAGCCTCCCCTCGCAGCCAGCGAGCATGCCCGCTGCGAGACCGAGGACCACCGAGCGCCGCCACCCTCCCCGCCACCTGGGCTCTCGCGACAACCGTCTTCTTCGCGTCATGGGATGAGCGCCTCCAGCAGAAGAAGCCAGCACTCAAACGATAGACGTGCTCCGAGTCAACACTCTCGCGAGTTCCAGGGCTCTCACATCTTGGGAAAGCCACACGCTCACTGGAATCTCATGGTCTGATGTCACTGAGTTTCAGTAAGAGCGGAAGCAGCTCAGTCGAACAAAGGCATTCCGACCATCGCCTTGCCGATGAAGTCGTAGAGCAGATCCGTGGTCGGTGACATGACCGTGACGGCGCGGGCGTCGCGGAAGTGCCGCTCGATGCCGACCTCCTTGCGGAACGCGGCCCCACCGCACACGCGCATGGCCAGCTCGGTCACCTCGGGGGCCAGTTCGCCGATGGCGGCCTTCACCTCGAGCACCCGGAGCTGCGCGTCCTGGCGTCCGGACTCGATGGCATCCAGCGTGTCGAGGAGCAGCCCGCGCGCCATGTCCGTCTTGATGCGCATCCGCGCGAGGTAGGCCCGCGTCGTGGCCAGGTCGCCCAGGGACTGCCCCAGGTGGGTCAGCCGCGTCTTCGCCACGTGCGCGGCGGCCTTGCGCGTGACGGCCTCCATGATGCCCAGGTAGCAACTCGCGCCCAGCACCTGGAAGTGGGGCAACACGTTGTTCATCATGATGTCGAACCCGCCCCCATCCGGGCCGATCATCGCCGAGCGAGGAACACGCACGTCCCGGGCCACGATGGGGCTGGAGGAATTGCCGCGCAGGCCCAGCCCATCGAACACCACCGGGAACGACAGCCCGGCGGCGTTGCCCGGTACCAGCCACAGCGTGCTCAGGCCCCTGGCGGCCAGCGGCCGGCTCGACCAGACGTAGCTGTCGGCCTGGCCCGCGGACGTGGCCCAACTCTTGTCCGCGTCCAGCCGGACCGTGTCCTGCTCGGGGACGGCGAGGGCCGTGCTCACCGGCGTCCAGAAGTGGCTGCGCGAGCCCGCCTCCGAGAGTGCCAACGTCGTCACGTGCCGCCCGGCCGCGATGGCCTCCCGGATGTCTCGCGGCCCGTGCTGCTCGATGACCGCCGCGCCGCAGTAATGCATGCACAACACCATCCCGGTGGACCCGCAGGAGGAGCCCACCTGCTCGACGATCGAGGACGCTGCCCGAAGCCCCTCACCCATTCCCCCGACTTCCTTGGAGCTGATCAGCCCCAGCAGGCCCGCCTTGCCCAGGGCATCCATCGCCGCCCGGGGATATTTGCCATACCGGTCGACCTCGATCGCACTGGGTTCGATGACCTCGGAGATGATGCTCTCGATGAAGTTCATGAGTCCGGTTCCTGGTAGGTGAATGAAGCACCGACGCTAGCAACCCTCTGAACGGGATGGGGAGTCACAATCGGATGGGACAGGGGCGGCGACCCTCACCCCCGCCCTCTCCCGGAGGGAGAGGGAGTATGCGCTCCCCCTCAACCCCTCGCACTTTGGAGCAATGCCTGTCAGGCTCCGGCCATGGCTGATGTGATCCTCACCGGCGCCTCCCGCGGTATCGGCCACGCCCTGGCCCTCGCCCTCGCCGAACGGCGCGGCGATCGTCTCGTCCTCGTCGCTCGTGATCGTGCCCGCCTCGACGCCCTCGTCACCGCCGTCGAGCGGAAGGGCGGCAGTGCCATCGCCGTGCCGGGTGATCTCTCCTCGCTCGCCGAGGCCCGGGCTCTGGGGCAGCGCCTCGCCGAGGTCGTCACTCCGGGCGCGACGCTCATCCACAACGCCGGGCTGTGGCCGACGAAGCGGGTGCTCACTCCCGAGGGATTGGAGACAGCCTTCGTCGTCAACCACCTGGCTCCCCTGGTGATGCAGCGGGCGCTCCTCGACGCCGAGCGCCTGCGCCGCGTCATGGTGGTGAGCGCGGGATTGATCCTCAAGGGGCACTTCGATGCCGCCCGCACGCCCACCGGCGAGGACTTCTCCGGCATCCGCACCTACTGCACCACCAAGCTCTGCTTCGCCCTCGCCATGCGAGACATCGCCGCCGCGAATCCCGCGATCGATGTCGTCATCCTTCATCCTGGCGTGGTGCGCACCGACCTCGGGGCTCGCACGGGCCCGGTGGGTTGGCTCCTGTCGCTCGTGAAGCGCGGCTGGGAAGCTCCCGAGGTCTGCGCCGCACGCCTCGCACGCATCCTCTCGCGCGAGCGTTGGTCCCCCGCCGGTGAGGCCCGCTGGCTCATCGAGGAGGACGAGCAGTCGTGGCCCGCTGTCGCCGAGAACGAAACCACCCGGCGCTCGGTACGGGAGACCACCGCCCGGCTGCTCGCCTCCGCGTGACGCTCAGCCCAGTTGCCGCGCGAGCCGCTCGATTCCGGCACGAATCATCCGTCCATAGCCGTCTTCGTCCAGAGCATCCGCCGCGGCCTCCGCCCTCGCTACGTGCTCCTTCGCCCGAGCCAGGTCACCCAGCTTGCGGTAGTCCTCAGCGAGGTTGAGGTGCAGTGACGGTTGGAACGCCCGCGCCCGCTCCTCCGTGAGCTGCTCGGCGGCGTCGAGAGCGCGCAGGTCCCAGAGCAGCTCCTCGTGCGGATCGTCCTGCACGTCCGCCATGTAATGCGCGAGCGTGCAACGGTGGAACGGCTCCCCCCGGGGGGTGAGGTCCTTCCATATATCGGCGAATAGCTGGCGAGCGACTTCGCGATCGCCCCGCTGGCTCCTGTCGATCGCCTCGGCGATCCTGCTCATGAACTCGTCCTGTCCCGACATGACGCCTCCCAGGGAGCCGTTCGCCACGCGCTGGACCGTAGCGCATACGTCGGCGGTTTCGTGTTACCGGAGAGCCGTGGAGACCTGGATCACCCCCATCGAGCCCCCGCCGGCCCCTGGCGAAGTCCCCGAGGCCTTCCCGAGCCCCTTTGACGCGCTCGGTCCCCATGCGCTGGCGCGCCGGGCCGCGGAGATGATGCAGGCGGAGCTCCGGAGGGGCTTCGTCGCCCCGGGTGTCCCCACCTCGACGCTCGATGGCCCCGAGGGCGGCAAGATGTTCGGTGTGCTGGTCGTGCAGGCGCCCGACGGGCGCATCGGGTTCCTCCGAGCCTTCTCCAGCATGCTCGCCGGGCAATGGGAGCTCCCGGGCTTCGTCCCTCCGCTCTTCGATCGCGAGGCTCGGACACGGGTGGAGCCCGCTGGCGAGGCCGTGGTGAAGCAGTTGCTCGCCCGCGCCGAGGAGCTCCGGACCTCGCCGGAGCTCGTCTCGCTCCGGAGCGCCCACGAAGCGCAGGAGGCGCGCCATGCCAGAGAGCGCGCCACGCTGCGCGCCCGGCACGAGGAACGGCGGAAGCGTCGTCACGCACGGCGGGCCGAGATCACCGCGTCGGACGCGCTCGCGGAAGCCGGGAAGCGCGAGGCCCTCCATGCGCTGGATCAGGAGAGCCGGGGCGACAAGGCGGAGCTGCGCCGGTTGGAGGCAACCCAGGAGGAGGAGCGACGGGCGCTCGTGCCGAGGAGAGCGCGCCTGGAGCGGCGTCTCCGGGCCCTCGAACGTCTGCGGCGGATCGTCTGTCGTGCGCTCATGAAGCGGATCCACGACACCTACGGGGTCCCGAACGCGCGGGGCGAGCGACGTCCCCTGCGGGCCCTGTTCACCCCTGGAGAGCCGCCCTCGGGCGCCGCCGACTGCGCGGCCCCGAAGCTCCTCGCCCATGCCTTCACGCATGGCCTGCGACCGCTGGCGCTCGCCGAGTTCTGGTGGGGCGCTCCGCCGTCCGCGGGGGGACGCGCCGCCGGTGCGTTCTATGGTGCCTGCCGGGACAAGTGCGGGCCCCTCCTCCCCTTCATGCTGGAGGGTCTCCGAGTCTCCTCCCCGAGAACCTTCTCACCACCAGCCGCCGTGGCCGACGACCTGGCCATCGTCTTCGAGGACGCGTGGATCGTCGTGGTCGACAAGCCCCACGGTCTGCTCTCCGTTCCCGGAAAGGACGTCTCGGTGACGGACTCGGTGCTCGCCCGACTGCGTGCCCGGTATCCGCACGCCACGGGTCCGCTCCTCGTTCATCGGCTCGATCTGGATACCTCGGGGCTGCTCGTCGCGGCGCTCGACCCGAGGACGCACGCGGCCCTGCAGCGGCAGTTCGTCCACCGGGAGGTCCACAAGCGCTACGTGGCCTGGATCGCCGGGCCCGTCCAGGGCGAGCACGGGACCATCGACTTCCCCATGCGTGTCGACCTCGAGGACCGGCCCCGGCAGATCCACGACCCCGTGCACGGAAAGCCCGCGATCACCCGGTGGCAGGTCCTGGAGCGGCGGGGGGAGCGCACCCGGGTGGCCTTCTTCCCCCTCACCGGGAGGACCCACCAGCTGCGCGTCCATGCGGCCCATCCGCTCGGCCTCGGCGCGCCCATCGTCGGGGACCGACTCTATGGGCACCCGGACGAGCGCCTGATGCTGCACGCGGAGTCGCTCTCGTTCCGGCACCCGGAGACGGGACAACACGTCTCCTTCGAGCGACCCGCGCCGTTCTGAGCCTCGAGCGCTCTACCCGCGGACCGCGGAGAGCTTGCGCCGGAACCTGCGCACCCGCTCGACCGCGTCCTGGGGCAGCACGCGCTTGGCCACCTCGCGCACCTGCCGCATCGCCTCGTCGCGCCGCACGAGCCACGCTCCGCTCCCTCCCGGAGAGAGCACCCGCAGCGACACGGTGCGCCGCTGCCTCGTGGTCCAGTCGGACTTGTAGGACTCGGTGCCGCGCAGGAAGTCGTACTCGGTGAGCCCGGCCTCGAGGGCGTCGCGGAACGTCTCGCCCACCAGCACCAGCCCCACGCTGCGGTTGCGCCAGGCCGGGTCATAGCCGGACTGGAAGTAGATGAAGGAGTCGCGGTGGAGGATGCCGTACACCGAGGCCACCGCCTGCCCTCCCACCTTCATCGTGTAGAAGCGCAGCCGGCCCCGCTCGGCCAGCAGTTGCGTGGCATCACGATGGAACGCCTCCACGCCCCGGCCCCGGATGCCCTGAGAGCCCCCATCCGACTCCCACCGCATCGCGTGCAGCCGGAAGAAGTCCGTCAGCGGCCCCGCCAGCGCGCCCGGCGCCTCCGTCTTCTCGATGCGGTAGCCCTCCTGCTTCTCCAGCCACTTCTTGCGGCGCAGGTAGTTGTCCCGCCGGCTCGTGCGCTTCAGGAAGTCGTCGAAGGACTCGCCCTTCCCGAGCGACTCGTACGGGCACACGTACCGCGTGGACAGCTGGAGCTCCGCCCGGTGCTTCTCGAAGGTCTCCCGCAGCACCCGCACCGTCACCGAGTCCTCTCGCAGGTTCGTCAGGTCCAGCACGTCCCACTGATCCCTCAGCTCCCACAGGGCTCCGGCGAAGGTGCGTGCCACCTCCTCCTCGCGGCCCCTCCTGGCCACCACGTCCAGGTAGTCGCTGCCCACGTGCGTCTCGCCCAGGAACGCCAGCCGCCGGATGGGCCTGCCCAGCACCCAGTGGTAATCGAAACCCAGCGGCATCAGCCCCACCAGCGCCCCGCTCCGATCCTTCGCCTGCAGCACGAAGGGCTTGCGGTCCGCTCCGATGCGTCTGCACCACGGGTACAGCCACTCCCATGCGTTGAACGGGCCCGCCTGGCTCTCGTCCAGCAGCGCGTCCCAGGCGCTCCTCAGTCCCGCCAGCTGGGACAGCTCCCGCACGGTGCCCACTTCCAGCCACCTCGCGGGGCTCGGCGTGGGTGACAGTTCCGCTTCGTGAATCACGGTGTCGACCTCGTGTCTCGAAATACCCTCACCCCGACCCGCTCCCGGAGGGAGAGGGAGGGGTTGTCGTGTCCGCTCGCTCAGCCCGCGTGCTTGCGCGTACGGCGATCCTGCGTGAGCGCGCCTCGCACCACCGTGGCCACCTCCGCCATCACCTCCGGCGAGAGATCCTGGTGGCAGGGAATCTCCACGATGCTCCGCCGCAGCTGCGCCACCTCCGGGAAGGCCGAGGCGTCGCACGCCGGATGGAAGTGTTTCCAGAAGTCGATGGCCTCGATGCCCTTGGAGTGCAGCCTCGCCAGCACCTCCGCCTTGTCCGCCACCACCAATGGGTAGAAGAGCGGGCACACCCCCGCGGGCAGCTGGTTGAACAGCGGCGCGGACACGTCCCGCAGCCGCCCCAACAGGAAGAAGTAGTTGCGCCGCCGCCGCTCGACGATCGCCTCCAGGTCCTGCGCCTGGGCGATCCGCTTCGCGAACGGGCTCATCCCCAGGTCCACGTGCCGCCGCTCGAAGTGCTGCGTCCCCGTGGCCACCCGCTGGATGTCCGCCGCCTTCACCGCCCCCTTGCCGAGGCTCCGGATGAGGCTGCGCACCCCGCGCCCGAACGCGCCCCCGCGCAGCTCCAGGTTCTGCAGCAGCGCGGACAGCGTATGGCTCAGCGTGGAGGTGAAGGGAGGCGTGGGCGGCTCCGGCAGGCTGTACGAGCGCGGGCCGTTGACGGTGAGCGCCCCACCGTGCGGCAGCGGCAACGTCTTGTAGAGGCAGAAGATGCCGATGTCCCCCGTCGTCCCCAGCGGCACCGAGCCGTCCGCGCTCAGCAGCGACAGCGCGCAGTCCTCGATGAGCGGCAGGCCGTGCTTGTCCGCCAGCCGGCGCATCTCCTCGGCGGGGCTGGGGAAGCCCGCGTAGTGGATGAGGTAGAGCGCCTTCGTCTTCGGACCGATGCGCTGCTCCACGTCCTCCACATCCACGTCCCAGCGGCTGCCCACCCGGTAGAAGCGCGGCGTGGCCCCGGCGTCCGCCACCGCCTCCACCTCCACACCGTGGTGGTAGGCCGGCATGAGCACCTCGCCCTTGTCCAACCCCAGCATCTTCACCGTCAGCCACACGGCGTTGCGGGCGAAGTAGAACCAGCGCACGTTGGGCGCGCTGAAGGGCATGAAGTTGCTCGGCTCGCGCCGGCCGAACAGCATGCCCGGCCACAACGTGGGCAGGGCGGGAACGAACAGCCGGGCATTCGTCATTTCTTCCATCGCGCCACCACCTCCCTGGCCACCGGGGCCCAGCGGAACTTGGCCGCGCACATCGCGCGACCCAAAGCCGTATCGTTGAAGACGTAGAGCCACGTGTGGCGGCGCACCTTGTCCGTCCAGTCCCGCTTCCACACCATGTCCGGCCCGAGGAAATCGAACTCGCGCAGGCCCCGCGTCACGCAGTCGCGCAGCACGTCCTCCATGAGGAGCTGTCCCGGGCTGCAGTCGCCCAGCGACTCGTCGTAGCCAGGCTTGAGCAGGAAGTAGCGCCCGCCGTACTCCAGCGCGTACTGGAAGGCCACCGCCCGCCCGTCCAACCTCATGAAGAACAGCGCCAGCCGGCCCTCGTACGCCGCCGTGCGCGCCAGCTCCGAATAGAAGCCCCGCGTGCGCGCGTCCTGCGCCATCGCCGTGCCCCGCCGGCCCTTCCAGCCGCTCGCCTCCAGCGCGAAGCCCTCCTCCAGCTTCGCCTCCAGCTCGAGCCCGCCTTCCACGCGCTCCACCGTGACGCGGCCCTTCTCCTCCAGCTTGCGGCGCCGTCGGCGGCAGTTGGCCTTGAACTTGGACTGCAGCGTCTTCTGGTACGCCTCCCACGAGCCCGGCAGCGGGATGTAGGGCGACTGCAGGGACTCCCACGTCCCCACGGACAGCCCCGCCGCCTTCGCCGCCGCGTACAGGCTCCAGCCAGCGCCACCCTCGGGCACGTCCGTGAGCAGCAGCACGTCCCAGTTCTTGTCTCCGCGCAGGTGCTCGAGGAACGCCGCCGAGGCCTCCCCGGGATCGCGCGCCAGCAGATCGAAACGGCATGAATGCGGATTGGCCGTGGCGGAGAGCTGCCGCACCGGCACTCCGTACATGGAGACACGCCCGGCCATCAGCGGCAGGGCCGCGCTGAGGCGTCCCTCCCCATCCCGCAGCGTGAACACTCGCAGCCGCGCCTCCGGGGCGAAATCATCCAGCCATATCCGAAAGAATTCATGACGGTAGAAAGGCTCATCAGCCGTGGACTCCACGAGCGCGTTCCACTCCGGCTCCAGCGCCATGAAGGTGGTCCGGTCGGCCACCTCGACGACACGCGGTGCGGAGGTGAGCTGTCTGGCTTCCATGTGTTCTATCCGATTCCTGACGATGCAGGGCCCCCGAGGTCCCGCATGCGCCGCAAGGTGGCCACGGACGTTGCCGCCCACAACCCGCGCCTGCCATTTCGCCCGGGAGGACAGTCGGGTACGCGCGCACAACTGGCCAGCGTGTATGTGATGCCAGAAGCCAGGGGCCGCGGCGCACCGGGCTCCATGGCTCGACGGGCAGGGATTCGTTCACTTACGATCAGCCGCCCATGCCAACCTCAAGCCCCCTCCCCCTTCCCCCCAGGCCCGTCGGCAAGCACGCCATCGTCTTTGGCGGCAGCATGACGGGGCTGATCTCCGCGGGTGTCCTGTCCCGTTACTTCGAGCGTGTCACGCTGGTGGAACGCGACCGCTTCCCGGATGGACCGAACCCGCGCAAAGGCATCCCCCAGGCGCAGCACGCTCATGCCCTGCTCATGCGGGGACTGAACATCATCGCCGACACCTTCCCAGGTGTCCTGGAGGATCTGGAAGCCGCCGGGGCGGCAGTGGTGGACGTGGGCGACTCCACCGCCGCCTTTGGAGCTGGCGGTTGGCGTCGGCGGTATCATGTGGGCGTCAGGGCCTCCTCGCAGAGCCGGTTGCTGATCGACTGGGTCGTCCGCAAGCGCCTGCTGACCTTCGCGAACGTACGCATCCTCGATGGACGTGAAGTGGTGGGCTTGAAGACGAGCGCGGACCGGGCCCTCATCACGGGCCTCCAGCTCCAGGCCCCTGGTGGCGGGCAGGAGGAGACGCTGGAGGGCGACTGGGTGGTGGACGCCAGCGGCCGTGGATCTCGCATGCCCCAGTGGCTGGAGTCACTGGGCTACCCCCGCGTGGAGGAGACGCACATCCACGTGGACGTGGGTTACGTCAGCCGACTCTACCAGAAGCCGCCGGGCTTCGCGCCGGGATGGGACATGCTCGCCCTCACGCCCAAGCTGCCCCAGCAACGGCGGCTCGGACTGATCCTGAGCATCGAGGGAAACCGATGGCTCGTGCAGTTGGCGGGCTGGCTGGGCGAGGTCCCCTCCGCGGACAACGCGGCGTTTCTCGAGTTCGCCCGCGGCCTGCCCCAACCGCACCTCTACGAAGCCATCAAGAACGCGGAGCCGATCGGGCCCATCAACAGCCACCGTTTCCCGCACAACCAGCGGCGCCACTATGAGCGCATGCCCCGCTTCCCCGAGGGCCTGGCGGTGGTCGGCGATGCCGTCTGCTCGTTCAATCCCATCTACGGCCAGGGCATGACCTCGAGCGCGCTGCAGGTCCAGGCGATGGGTGAGTCCCTGCGAGAGGGGCTGCACGGTGCCTCCACGCGCTACCGCCAGCGGGCGGGCCAGCTCCTCAATGGACTCTGGACCCTCGCGACGCTCGGGGACCTGAGCATCCCCGAGGTGAAGGGCAAGCGCCCGCCGGGGTTCGGCCTGATCCACTGGTACGTCGACCGGCTCCAGACACTCACCAACTACGACGAGGGCGCGATGAAGACCTTCACACGGGTGCAACACATGCTCGAATCGCCCACGGCCCTGTTCTCCCCGCGGATGCTGATGAAGGTGCTCACCGCCCAGCCCGACAAGGCCGCCCTCATCCCCGGCCCGGCCCCCATCGCCGCCACCCCACGGCAGGCGGCCTGAACGAACCAGGAAATGGGTGGTCCGCCAGCACGTGCGGGCCCTGCCCGACGTGCGCGTCCTGGAGGGCCGTGGGGCGGCCGGCCTGAAGACGGGTGCCTGTTGTCCCCTCGGATGGTGTTCGAGGTGCTCACCTCCAGGCCCGACGCCGCCGCCCGCTACAACCCGCAGCGCGCCATCTTCATCAGGCAGCGCGCCACCTTGCGGCTGTCGTGGCGGATGCGCGAGCCCTCCTTGAGGAGGTCCGCCTCCACCGGCACGACACCCGCGCTGATGAGGGCGCGGCGATCCACCCGGACGGGGAACTGGCCCTTGAGCGCGTAGCGACGGGCGGCCTCCTCGGAGGGCGCGGTGCCATTGAGCAGCACCGCGTCCAGCACCGGGCCCACGTGGTCGATGACGGCGCGCACGTGATCCAGGCAGTCCATGCCGTCCGTCTCACCCGGCTGCGTCATCAGGTTGGCCACCATCACCTTGAGCGCCCGCGTCTCGCACAGCGCCTGGGCCACCCCGTCCACGAGCAGGTTGGGCATCACGCTCGAGTACAGCGAGCCCGGGCCGATCGCGATCAGGTCCGCGGTGTGGATGGCCTCGATGAGCCCGTCCACCGGAGGCGGCGAGCGCGGGCTGAGCAGCACCTTGCGGATGCGGCCATGGGCGCGACAGATGGCGCTCTCGCCCACCACCTCGGTGGAGTCATCCATCTGCGCCACCAGCTGCACCGGCGAGGTGGTGCTGGGCAGCACCCGGCCCTTTATCCCCAGCAGCTCCCCGGAGACGCGCACCGCCTCCAGGAAGTCCCCCTTGAGCTCGGCGAGCGCGGCGATCAGCAGGTTGCCCACCGCGTGCCCCGCCAGCCCGCGCTTCCCGGCGAAGCGGTACTGGAAGACCTCGCTCAGGGGACTCTGGCTCTTGCCGCCCGCCAGGGCCACCAGACAGTTGCGCACGTCCCCGGGAGGCAGCACCCCGCGGGTGCGGCGCAGCCGGCCGGAGCTGCCCCCGTCGTCGCTCATCGCCACCACGGCGGTGATATCCAGGCCGGGATCCCCCAGCTTGGGAGCCGCGCGCCGGGCCAGGCCGCGAAGCACCATGGGGAGCCCCGTCCCACCGCCCATGGCCACGATGCGCGTCGGCCGGAGGTCGAGCGCCTGCAACAGCTCGTTCCGGTTGCCAATCCGGCGCCCATCGCTCGTTTCCCTCTCCCACGCCTCTTCGAGAGGCGACTGCAGCTCGAGCATGTTCCATCCCCTCCAACGCCCATCCGAATCCCCGCCGCCGGGCCCCCCGGCGGCGTCAACACCCGGGCCCCCACCAGGGCCCGGCCCGACCTACCGCGCACCGCGCGCCAGCAACACGTGCCGCACGGTGTGGAAGATGATGCCCATGTCCAGGAAAAGGGAGCCGTTCTTCACGTAATACAGATCGAACTCCAGTTTGTTGCGCGCGTCCTCCACCGACGCCCCGTACGGGTAGCGGATTTGAGCCCACCCGGTGAGGCCCGGCTTCACCGCCTCGCGCAGCCCATAGAAGGGAATCTGCTGCTTGAGCTGCTCGACGAAGACGGGGCGCTCCGGCCGCGGCCCCACGAAGCTCATGTCCCCCATCAACACGTTGAAGACCTGGGGAATCTCGTCGATGCGCGTCTTGCGGATGAAGCGGCCCACCCGGGTGACGCGATCATCGTTCGTCCGCGCCCACACCGCTCCGTCCTTCTCCGCGTCCGTGCGCATGCTGCGGAACTTCCACAGCCAGTACGTCTTCCCGTTGAGCCCCACGCGCTCCTGCCGGTAGAAGATGGGCCCCTTCGAATCCAGCTTGATGGCCAACATCACCAGCAGAAGGAAGGGCGCGGCGCACAGCAGCAGCATCGAGGCCACGAGGATGTCGAAGACGCGCTTGGCCATGCGCCTCGAGCGGGAGACCGTCAGCTCGTCCGCGAAGACGAAGTCGCTGGTGCGCAGGTGCGCCACCGGAATCCGGCGCAGCACGCGCTCGCAGAAGCCGGCGGCCTCGTACACCCGGCGCCCGGCCAGGCGGCAGCGCAGCAGCGCGTCCATCCAGTTGGCCCCGCGCATGTCGTCCGCGGCCTGCACCACGAACTCGGCGCCGAGCCGCGCGGCCGTCTCGTCCACCTGCTCGGCCGGCGAGCCATCCGCCCTCGGCACGCGGGGCTCCACCAGCGCGACCACCTGGAAGCTGTCCTCACCGCCCTGCTCGATGACGCTGGCCAGCGCGCGGGCCTTGAGCCCGTCACCCACGATGACGACACGGCTGGGCATGCCCACCACCGCGCGAAGCGAGGAGCGCACCAGCAGCGTCCCCACCAGGGCTCCCACGGCGCCGCCGAGCAGCGCCCCCGGAGGCAGGTGCACCGGCAGCACCGCCGGCGCCATCAGCATCAACAAACCGACGAAGGCCGTCGTCACCCCCGCCGCCTTGAGGAGCCGCGCGCCCCGACCCCGATCCTCCGCGGCCACCCTCAGGTTGTAGAGATCCATCAGATAGATGGAGAACTGGAACGTGGGGACGAAGGTGGCGCCCAGCAGCAGCAGCGCGGGCCCCGACTGCGCCAGCGGCAGGTGCGCATCCTCTGGCGCCAGCATCTTCGCGCAGGCCACCGCCCCCAACAGACACGCCAGGGCAATCGCGGCTCCTTCGATGACGAAGAGCGTCAGCTTCCTGGACGAAAAGTAATGATGGAAAACCCGAAGCACGTATCTCTCCCTCCGACCACCTCGCCCCCCTGCCACACCCCTCCCGGCCACGCGCCCCCTCGCGCGTGGCCGGGCTACCGCCGACGTCCTACTTCCGGACGTAGTTCTTCAAGTACGGGGTGTCGCTCATCTCCGCCCCGTTCAACACGCAGCCCAGGATGGGCGCCCCACCCAGCTGCTCCACGGCCTGGTTGACCGCCCGGGCCGGGGTGACGTTGGCACGCACCACCATGAGCAGGCCGTCCGCCTGGTGCCCGAGGATCGCCGAGTCGGCGAAGGGCAGCGTGGGCGGCAGGTCCATGTAGACCTCGTCGAAGTGCTCACGCACCACCTTGAGGAACTGCTTCATCCGCGCGCTGGCCAGGGCCTGCGTGGGCTCCTCGGGCGTGGCACCCGCGGTGATGACGGCCATGCGCGTGGCATGGAAGCGGCGCACCAGGTCGCGCACCTCACACTCCCCGCTCAAGAGCTCCGACAGACCCGGCCGGCCCTTGATGCCGAGCACGTCCGCCACCTGGCCGCGACGCAGGTCCGCGTCGATGAGGAGGATGCGCCGCTCCATGTTCGCCCGGGCCGCCGCCAGGGCCAGGTTCACCGTGGTCACCGTCTTGCCCTCGCCGGGCAGCGCCGAGGTGACACCCACCACCTTGAGAGGACGCAGCTCGCGCATCCGCTCCAGCCGGTAGTAGAGGCTGCGGTACTGCTCCGCCGCACCCGAGGCCGGGGCCGTCAGCGAGACCACCCGCTTGTCCACGGCGTTCGGAGACCCCGCGGCGTCATCCACGCGAGGAAGGAAGTTCCCCGCCCGCTCCATCGTTTGATCCATCTTGTTCCTCCCGGATTCCGCGTTGTTCACCCGAAGTCTCCTAGTTCAGCGGCGAGTCCGACGAAGACGGTGACGCCACTCCATTGCGAACCCCCGAGGCGGGCATCAGCACCCGCTTCTCCGCCTTACCCTGCATGTTCGGGACCACCGCCAGCACGGGGAGGGGCAGGCGATCGCGCAGCTCCTGCGTGTCCCGGATGCTGTCGTCGCGCATCTCCAGCACCACCCCGACGAGCACGCCCAGACCCAGGGCGATCAGGAAGGAGATGAGCAGGCCGCTCAGGCGATCCGGCCGCGCCGCCGCCACGGGCACACCGGCCGGGGAGACGACGTTGAACAGGCTCTCCGCGCTCTTCACCTCGAGGTCCTGCGCCAGCTCGGCCTCCACCCGGCGGGACACCACGCTCTGGTACTTGGCGCGGGCGATCTCATAGTCGCGGTTGAGGACCCCCAGCTCATGGGCCCAGCGCGGGGTGCGATCCAACCGCTCCTGGTAGCTCCTGGCCTGCTGGTGCAGACCCTCGATCTCCTTCTGGATGGAGGAGATGAGCTCGGCCACGCGGGAGCGCTCCTGGCGCTCGGCCCACTGGCGGCTCTCTGCGTCCTTGCGGCGCTCACGCATGGTGTTGAGCTCCTGGGTGAGGCGCTTCACCTCGGGGTGATCCGCCGTCCACGAGGAGCGGGCGGCCACCAGGCTCTGGGTGAGGGAGTGCTCGGCGGCCTCGAGACGGCCGGCCTCGCTGTCCGCGGCGTTGCGAGCCCGCGCCAGCTCCGAGCGGCGGGCCTCGGCCACGCGCAGCTCCTCGGACTTCGTCTGCAGCAGCGCCCCCACGCGCTCCAGCCCGCGCATGTTCATCTCCAGCTGCTCGGGCAGCTCGCCGATGTGGTCCACCTTGAACTGGGCGATCTTCTTCTCCCACTCGGTGACGCTCTTGGAGAGGGCGACGATCTCGTCCTCGAAGAGCTTCGTGGCACGCGCCGCCTGCTCCTGGCGCGACTTGAGCGCCTGCTCGGAGAAGAGCTGCGGGAGCCGGTTGGCCACCTGAGCCGCCACGTTCGGATCCGTGTGCGCGTACGTCAGCTCGAAGGCGCTCTCCCCCTCCACGCGCACGGTGAGATCCTTGCGCATGCGGTTGACGGCGGCCTCCATGCCCGCCTCGGAGACGATCTCCGGATAGAGGTTCATCTCCTCGATGGCCCTCTGGAGGACCGGACGCGCCATCAACTCCTGGCGGACGGTGAGCAACCGCTGCTCCACCAGCTCGCTGACGGTGCGCTGCACCATCTCCTCACCGGGGCGCTGCGGTTGCACCCGCACCACCGCCGTTGCCTCGTACACACTCTGCTGGCTCAACACGATGGCGGCGCCCACCGCGAAAGCTCCCAGCACGATGGCCCCGACCAGCACCTTGCGGCGCCACAGTGCCTTCAGCACCTGGTCTGCCGTCATCCCACGCTCCATGTGCTCTCCTCCTCCTACTCCAGTCACGTGTCTCACCAGGCCGTCATGTGGAGGCGGATCGCCGCCACATTCCGAGTCAGGTTCAGTCCGGCCGTGGCCTCTTCATCCATCCCCACCTGTGCGATGCGATCCACGGCCGCCTGCATCGACACATACCGATTCACCTTGAACTCGAGCCCCGCGCCCAGCGCGTAGCCCTGTGCCACCGTGGGATCCTCTCCCCACGAGAAGACGCCATGGCCCGGCGCCCGCCCGTTGCGGAAGAAGCTCGCCATTCCATACACGGACACCCGGTCACTGAAGTGCTTGTTGAGCACCATGCCCGCGTAGTCCGCCCACAACGCATTGGTGAAGCCACTGGCGCCCACCAGGTCATGCCCCGCGATGATGCCCAGGTCGAAGTGCCTGGCCTCATGCAGCAGCTCCAGCTTCACCCGCGGAATCACCCCGCTGGTGCCCTCCTGCCCGGAGAAGGCCACCGGACCGGCGCGCGCCGTGAAGGTGGTCTGCCGGCTCAGCCGGTAGCGCAGGCCTCCGAAGACACCGTGCGCCTGCTGGAAGCTGTCGCCGTACAGGAAGCCCTGGTAGCGGTACTCCACGCCCAACGACAGCCGCCGCGTGGTGCGCAGCCAGGCCTCCACGAACGGGGTGTGCACGAAACCGGCGACCTGCCCCGGCGCGAGCACCTGCACGCCCTCGAAGCCGTAACCGGCCCCCACGTCCAACCGGCGCGTCGCCCGCCCGGAGACGTACACCCGGGACTGGCCGTAGAGGACGGGCTCTCTCGAGCGCGCCACGCTGTCACGCGGCAGCGAGGCGGGATCCGTCACCCGGTAGATGCTCCCGGACGCCTCCACCCTCAGGCGGCGCGACAACAGCTTGCGCACCGACAGGCCGCCGCGGTGATCCAACGTCAGCGAGCCACTGCCGTGCCGCATGAGGAGGTCCGCCGCGTAGAAGCTCTCCAGCTTCAGCGTCTCGTCCCTCACGTCCAGGCCGAGCCGGGGCGTCAGCTTCGTCATCAACTGACCACCCGCCTGGCCGTCTGCGGCCAGCCGGAAGTCATCGTCGTAGCGCTCCTCGAGCGACACCCGGAGCCGAGGCTCCACCTGCGTGGCCGCGAGCGCGGCCGGACAGGTGCCCAGAACCGCCGCCGCCACCACCCAACCCTTCCATGAACGTCTCACGGCACCCTCCATCCCCACTCTCCGACCCGGAACCGGCCCCACTTCCCCAGGCACTCCACCGCGCTACGGCACGACGATGGTGTCGCCCGGACGAAGGATGAGCGGCTCGTTCTTGTCCGGCGCCTTCACCAGATCGTTGTAGCTCACGGGGATGGTGCTCCCATCCGTGCCCGAGCGGCGCAGCACGACGATGCCGTCGCGATCCGCGAAGTCCGTGAAGCCTCCCGCCAGGGCGATGGCCTGCAGGATGGACACCCGGCCGCGCAGCGGGTAGGCGCCAGGGTGGGCCACCTCGCCGGTGATGAAGACGCGGCTGCTGTTCACCTCCCGGACGACGACCGTCACCCGAGGCTCCTGCACGTACGGCTTGAGCGCCTCGCGAATCTCGTCGGACAGCTCGGTCGGCGTGCGCCCCTCGGCCCTCACCTCGCCCACCATGGGCAGGGAGATGAAACCGTCCGGCCTCACGGGCAGCGTGCGCGACAGATCCGCGTCACGCCACACCGCCACGTCCAGGAGATCCTCACGGCCGATGCGGTACGGCTGGTCCGAATTGTCCACCTTCCCCGTCGCCTTGTGTGCGCACCCCGACAGGATGAGCAACCCCAGCACCACCCACCACCTCGCGCTCGTCTTTCCCATCGCTCGCCTCTCCCCAAAGTCCCTGGCCCCGATGAAAGGCCAGGGGCCGTGTGTTCGCGGAAGGCCTTAGCAGCGGGTGTGCCAAACCTCCCACGCGGGCAAAGTCCCCGGATCGTCATGGGTTACGCGCTACAGCCCCTCGGAACCGTGTGGGATGTCCGGGAAAAAATTCCGGCATCGGCCGTAAGGGAGGGTCAGGATCTCAGTCTTTCTGGCCCCCGGGGTGGGCAGCGCGCTTCCTCCGCCGCTCCTCGTTTTTTCCCTCTCCCTCTGGAGAGGCGCGTGGCACGCCGCTTGAATTCATCTCTCGCGACGCCCGGGTTCAGACAGGACCGGGCGAGTGAGGAGCGGACGGGGCTATGAGCAAGGCGGCGGCGGGGGCGGTGATCGCGATGTTCACGGTGGGCGCGGGGATGATGACGCTGCTGGGCTCGGTACTGGGCACGTACGCGGAGGCGGCCACGCTGGCGCTGGTGGGCGTGGGATTGTTCGCGGGCAGCTCGGTCCTGAGCGGAAACAAGGACGCGGTGCCTCAGGCGGGAGTAGCCAAGGAAGCCTGAAGTCCACGAATGAAGGGCTGAAAAAAAGCGGGTGGCGATTGCGCGGGCAGCGCCGCCACGACCACCCGCTTCAGCGAAACGCTCGCGGCGCCAGGCGCCCCAATGGGCCCATGTCCGCATGCGTCAAACAATTCAACATTCTTCAGCTTTTCCTGTATTCAACGTTTAGCTAGCTTGTGAGCGCAAATGGACGGAGCCAGCTCCGGACGCCCGCGCTCCGAGGCGGCACGTCCACGAATGCAGGGGGAAACACATGAGGACGAGCACCCTCGAGGTCACCTCCAGCTGAGTCCTCACCCCGGTTCCGGTGAGGGCTCCGTCAACGAGCCTGCGCGGCAACTCCTGGGGATGGACGATGCACGCGGAGGAACGAGCGTACACGTGGGCGGCGCTGATACTGGGAGCCGTCCTGGTGACGAGCGGTTGCGTCACACTGACGCCGCATCCAGGCGGAGGCTCCCCCGAAGGCCCTCGCACCCTCTCCGCGTTGCACGAAATGGGGGCCCGCTCCTCCTCCGAGCCGGAGCCACCGCACCGCCGCCGGAGCGCTGGCGGAGCAGGCCCGGCCCTGGCGAGCGCGGGGCCTGAAGCCCACGGCCCGCCCTCCTGCGGAGGGGAGGCGGTGCCTCCAGGCTGGCCCGACTTCTCCTCTGGAGACAGAGAGGCACTGCTCGCTCCCTTCCTCTCGTGCACCTCGCCCGCGGAAGTCCTCGCCCTGCAAGAGCGCGTGGACATGCCCCGGTTGGTGGAAGCCCTGGACGACTGGCGCGCCGTGCGACTCGGTGCCCTGGGCACACCGCGCGAGGATGTCGCCCACCTGCTCAACAGCAAGCGCGCCGCCTTCCTCATGAAGGCCCCCGAGAAGTATGGCGCCCTCGGAGCCGAGGTGCTCGCCGTCTTCATCGTCGACTCGGCCCATGACGACGACTTGAGGGAGCTCCTCTTCCTATTGGCCCGGGAGAAGCGGCTGGAGGAAACGCTCGCGAGCCTGCCCGCATTCCAGGGGGCGTTGGAGAGGAGGGGCCTGAAACCCACGGCCCGTGTGGACCGGGACTTTGAAGTCGGAGACCTGGGCCGAGGCGCTGGCCGCGCCTTGAGGGACGGACTCTCCAGCTCCCTGGCGAACGACGGAGGGGGAGGATTCGCCTTCCTCCCCATACGAGGCCAACTGCCGCCGGAGTACCAGAAGGCCCTCGACGAGGCGGAGAAGCGATGGGCGGAGCAGCACTTCTCGGCGGGCAACGTGGCACTGGGAGGATTCGACCACCTCACCTTCGGCGTGCCGCTGGGCTTCTACGGGCTGCTGGCCAGCACGGGGCATGGCGCGCGGTCGCTGGCGCAGGGCAGGTACGAGCAGGCCACGCGCGAGCTGGCTCCAGCGGCGCTGCTGGTGGCCCTCTACGCGGGAGGCAAGGGCCTGCGCTACCTCTCCGAGGGTAGAGGCGCACCGGGGAGGGGGCCGCACCGCCGCACCGGGCTCGAGGCCCTCGAGCTGCGGCTGCGAGCCCTCGAGGAGACAGCGAGGCAGTTGGAAGGGCGGATGAGCCAGGAGGGCCTGCGCGAGCTCGTGCGGTACCTCCAGGCCAGCCGGGAGGCGGGCCGTTTCGTCGCCGCGGGAGGAGCGGACGCCGCGCTGGCGCTGTACGAGGCCCGGGGGGACGTAGCCAAGGCCCGGCCACTGTTGTCCAGGGCCAGACCCGGGGCCACGGACTCCCCGCCCGTGAAGAGCGGTGCGGGGACAGGCGCCAGGGAAGCCGCCGCGGCGAATGAGGCTCCACGTCCCTCTCTCGAGAAGGCCCGTGCCACGAAGCGCCCTGGCACCCTGGCCTCGCTGGTGGACGAGGGGGTGGGCCACACGCGGGAGGTGGTGGAGGCCAAGCTGGCGGCGGTGGAGCTCGAGACCACGGGCCCGCGCCACCCCACGGACATAGGCGTACTGAAGAAGCACCACCCCACCCTCGACGCCCCTCCGCCCGAGGCCCGGGGCAACCCGCGCTGGCGCGAGTATGTCGACTACTACGAGAGACGCTCTCTCGAGGTGGAGAAGGGCACGGCCGCCGAGGGCCCCTTGAAATGGGAGGGCTACGAGCGGATGCGCGGGTTGTTCGCCCGGGGGCTGGCCTTCGAGCGCTCCATGGTGAAATTGCTTCAAGAGGACGCGAAGAAGCCTCGGGCCGATCGCCGCTTCCTTGGGGACTTCGACAAGCCCCGCATCGAAACGCATGTGGGCGTGAGGAAGCCGGGCCCTGGCCTTCGCTACGCGGACGTGCTCGTCATTGAACAGGGCGAGTCCGGCGGGCGACCACGGCGAGTGGAGACGCTCAGCTTCAAGAGTCGCGATCTCTCGACAATGGGGGAAAAGCAGCTGGCAGCGCAGATGACCGACGACGCGAGCGAGGCCCTGAGGTACTATGGCGAGACGCTGGACATCCGCCGAGAATCCCTCCAGCACCTTCTCCCAGGAGGCAGTGAGGTGAACGTGCCGAGAGCTCGCCTCATCTACGAGGGGGGCGAACTCAAGCCCTCGGATGTAGCCATGTTGAAGAGAGCCGTGAACGAAACCAAGAGACTGGCTCCGGGAGTGGAGGTGCAATTCCAATGAGAGTGCTGCACTTGCACGACTTGAAGGCGGAGGATCGCCTCCGGCTCACTTTCGACGGAGCCTTCGATCCGCACGCGGCAGCGGAGAGAGAACTGGAGCCATTCTTCCTGGCGCTCGAGAAGCATGCCGACGGGTGGATGCCGGACATCGTCGAAGGCAAGCGGCGGCGAAAGTATGCCCGCGCCGCCATCTGGAAGTCCCTGGAAGAGGAGCGCCAGGAGAGAAGAACGGCCATCGGACTCTATCGTACGCAGTGGCCCGCGTTGGACATGACGCTACGGCTTTGGTTCCCGCCGCTCCATCCTGAACTGGACCTCACGCTCACCTTGAAACCGCTCTCCTTCTTCGCGGAGCCGGAGCACTGCGGGAAATTCGTGGAGCTGGTGCGTGCCTGGGCCTCCCGTTATCCAGTCACACATGCCGTGGCTCATAGCGGTGATGACATGATATTGGCGGGCTCTCCCAATTTCGGCCGCGACGACGAGACGGAATCCAGAGACGGGTTCGACAGAGTCTACGAGGTGTTCTGGCTCAACGTCTTCGGTCCAAAGCTGGTGGAAGCCGTGGGCCGCGAGCGCATGTTGTCCACCCCAGCGCACCGGGTGGAGGAACTGCCCAACGGCTCCGTCCTCATCGTCACGTGGCCCACCGTGGCGGATTTCGCCAGCAAGGAGGCACGGCTCGCGCAGGCCCGTGCCCACGCGCACCTCCGGCCGGACCTCGACTTCGACGCCGTGCTGCGCACCCTGCACGAGCGCAGTGCCATGCTCGCCCCCGTGGAGCCTCGCTTCCACCCGGACCTGGCCCCGCTCCTCTCGCGTGTGGTGGACCGCGCCGCCAGCCATGAGCGCCAGCGGAGGATCGCCGGGCTCAACACATGGTGCCCTCCCGAGCCCGAGGAGTGGCGCCCCGCCGACTCCGCCCTCCCCCCGGATGTGGAGGATCTGGAGCGCGCTCGCGAGCATTACAGCACCCTCGCCGAGCACCTCGTGGCGCTGCTGCACTCGGAGGTGCCCTCCGTCTTCGGGGCAACGCCCGAGTCGCTCACGGACATCGACTTCTACTTCTGGCGCGAGGAATTCCCGACAAGCCGCCCAAGGGAAGCCATCGACGAGCACGCGGTGCCCGCCATTGGTGCGTACCTGGGGGAGGCGCTGGTGCGCAACCTCGGCGGGAGGTGGATTCCGCGCCAGAAGCTCGAGGAGGCACAGGTTCTCGTGGGCAACCGCGTGTGGTTGCCCTTCGCCAGGGCCCGCCACTACATGCGCTCGCGACAGGCGTTGCTGGATTACTCGCTCACCTGGCTCTACCGCGAGGCCAAGCGGCACCGGGGCTGAAAGCCGATGGAGCATCGAGACATGCCCCCCATCGCCAGCCAGGCGGGCGGGCATGCGTTCCCCCGGTGAGGAGGGGCGTACGGGATGGCATGCCTTCCTCTCTCCCGAGACCCTGCACAACCTTGACGGCGTTCGCTTCTGTCTGGGAGGAGCCGTGGGGTCGGGAAGCTTTCAAATGACGCTCGGCGCGCGTCCGCTCACAGATGGCCGCACCCATTTCCGCGTGTGGGCACCGCGCCGCCGAAGGGTGGATGTCTGTGTCCACGAGTCGGGCGGACTCCGCAACCTGCCGCTCGAGCCTTCCGGTCGCGGCTACTTCGAGGGCACCCACCCCGTCCCGGTGGGGAGCCTCTACAAGTACCGCCTGGACGGCGGAGAGGCCTTCCCGGACCCCTGCTCCCGCTTCCAACCCGAGGGCCCGCATGGCCCCTCGCAGGTGGTGGATCCCACGCGCTACGCCTGGAAGGACAGCGGCTGGGCGGGCGTCACGTCGAAGGGACAGGTCCTCTACGAGCTGCACATCGGCACCTTCACCCCCGAGGGAACCTACACGGCGGCGGCCTGGAAGCTCCCGCTGCTCAATGAGCTGGGCGTCACCACGCTGGAGCTGATGCCGCTGCACGCCTGTCCCGGCCGCTTCAACTGGGGCTACGACGGCGTGCAGCTCTACGCGCCTCACGCGGCCTACGGGAGCCCGGACGAGCTGCGGCAGCTGGTGGACGAGGCGCACCGGCTGGGGCTCGGCATCATCGTGGACGTCGTCTACAACCACCTGGGGCCGGACGGGAACTACCTGTCCCAGTACGCAGAGGGCTACTTCAACCCGAAGTACCCCAACGAGTGGGGCGATCCCACCAACTTCGATGACGGGGAGGCGGCGGGCCCCTCGCGCGACTTCTTCATCCAGAACGCCTGCTATTGGGTGGCCGAGTACCACTTCGACGGGCTTCGCCTGGACGCCACGCAGAGCCTGTACGACGCCTCGCCGAAACACATCGTGGCGGAGCTCGTCGAGCGGGTGCGCGAGGCGGCGGGCAGGCGGCACGTCCTCATCATCGGGGAGAACGAGCCCCAGAACGTGAAGCTGGTGAAGCCCCCCTCCGAGAAGGGGTACGGGGTGGACGCCATCTGGGTGGACGACTTCCACCACTCGGCGAAGGTGGCGGCGGTGGGCCGCTCCGAGGCCTACCTGATGGACTACTGCGGCACCGCGCAGGAGCTGCTGTCATGCGTGCTGCGTAACTCGCTCTACCAGGGGCAGTACTACAAGTGGCAGAAGAAGCCCCGGGGTACGCCGCTGCTGCACACGGATCCGAAGCACGTCGTCTTCTACCTGCAGAACCATGATCAGCTCGCCAATGCCCTCAAGGGCGAGCGGCTGCACCAGCAGGCGGGGCCAGCGCGGGCCCGGGCGCTGACGACGTTCTTCCTGCTGCTTCCCCAGACGCCCATGCTCTTCATGGGGCAGGAATTCTACGCCTCCTCGCCCTTCCTCTACTTCGTGGATCACAACGCGGAGCTGCAGGAGCTGGTGCGCAAGGGGCGCAACGACTTCCTCTCCCAATTCCCGAGCGCCCGCCATGCCCTGGAGAAGGAGGGCTATCAGGTGCCGTTCGGTGAAGAGGCCTTCCGTCTGTCCAAGCTGGACTGGAGCGAGCGCGAGCGGAACACGGGAGCCCTGGCGCTCCACAAGGAGCTGCTGAGGCTGCGGCGGGAGGATCCGGTGTTCGCGGCGCGGGACCCGAAGCGCCTCGCGGGAGCGGTGCTGTCGCAGCACGCGCTGGTCTTGCGCTATTTTGGAAGCGGGCAGGAGGGCGACCGGCTGGTGCTGCTCAACCTGGGGACGGAGCTGGAGGTGGCCCCGTGTCCAGAGCCGCTGCTGGCTCCCCCACCGGGAAATAAGTGGAGCCTCCTCCTGGCTTCTGAGCACGTCCGCTACGGCGGAATGGGGACCCCGCCCTTCTCGGAAGAGACGCGCATGCGGATACCTGGACAGACGTCGCTCGTGCTCACGAGCGAGGAGATGAAGACGTGACCCCTCCTGCAACTGAGTGCCCCTCCCTGCCCCGGCTCGCCTTCGACTGGCCCACGGGCGCGGACTTCTCGGACATCGTCACCCGCGAGTGGCTCGTGACCAACGGGCGCGGCGGATACGCCTCGGGCTCGGTGGCGCGGTGCAACACGCGCCGCTACCACGGGATGTTCATCCCCGGTCTGGAGAAGCGTGGCCGCACGGTGCTGCTGGCGCGGCTGGGGGAGCTGGCCGTGGTGCGCGGCAGAACGTACCGGCTGGACGCGGAGGATCTCGCGGACGGGACGCAGGTGCCCGAGGCCGCCACGCTGCTGCGCGGCTTCCACCTGGACGGATTGGTCCCGCACTGGATTTATCAGGTGGGCGAGGCGCGCATCCAACGCAAGCTGGCGCTGGTGCACGGGGAGAACACGCTCATCGTGCTGTGGGAGCACCTGTCGGGTCCCGAGGTGGCGCTGCAACTGCGGCCCTTCCCGGCCATGCGCATGCACGATGACAAGCTGCACCACTCGGAGCTCGAGCCCACCGTGCTGCTGAGGGGCTCGCGGGTGGAGATGCAGGCCGGGGACGGCGTGCCTCCCATGAAGATGCGCCTCTACTCGCCCCGCCCGGCGCCGTTCGTGGGGCTGTGCGAGGCGAGCGCGCCACAGTTCTACCGGGTGGAGAAGGCGCGCGGATACGACTTCGTGGAGACGCTGGTGAGCCCGGGCTACTTCGATTGCACGCTGCGGCCGGGCGAGTCCCTGGCGCTGGGTGTCACCACGGAGGATGCGGTGGTGCTGGACCGGGAGCCCCAGGAGACGCTGTCCCTGGAGTACGAGCGCGAGCGGCGGCTGCTGGTACGGGCCCCGGAGGAGGCGCGCACGGGAGTGCCGGCGCGGCTGGTGCTGGCGGCGGACCAGTTCATCATCGACCCGACGCGCCCCGCGGACGACGCCTGGGCCCGAGCGGTGGGCCAGGACGCGCGCTCGGTGATCGCCGGCTACCACTGGTTCACGGACTGGGGCCGGGACACGATGATCTCCCTGGAGGGGCTGACGCTGTGCACGGGCCTGCACTCCACGGCGGCGGCCATCCTGCGCACCTTCCATCACCACGTGCGGGACGGCCTGCTGCCCAACCTCTTCCCCGAGGGCGAGAACGAGGGCCTGTACCACACGGCGGACGCGACGATGTGGTTCTTCCACGCGGTGGATCGCTACCTCGAGCACACGAAGGACGAGGAGCTGCTGCGGGACTTCTACCCGACGCTGGCGAAGATCATCGACCACCACCAGAAGGGAACGCGGCACAACATCCGGGTGGATCCCGCGGATGGCCTGCTGAGCCAGGGCGAGGAGGGCTACCAGCTCACGTGGATGGACGCGAAGGTGGACGGCTGGGTGGTGACGCCGAGGCGCGGCAAGCCGGTGGAGATCAACGCGCTGTGGTTCAACGCGCTGCGGCTGATGGTGGAGTGGTCCGAGCGGCTGGGCAAGGACGCGAGGCCGTACGCGGCGGCGGCGGAGAAGGCCTACGCGAGCTTCAACCGGCGCTTCTGGAACGCGACGGAGTCCTGCCTGTTCGACGTCGTGGACGGTGAGGACGGGAAGGACGATCCCTCGGTGAGGCCGAACCAGGTGTTCGCCATCTCGCTGAAGAATCCGGTGCTGCGGCGGGACAAGTGGGAGCCCGTGCTGGAGAAGGTGCGCAAGGAATTGCTGACACCGGTGGGCCTGAGGAGCCTGGCGCCGGGGCACCCGGACTACAAGGCGAAGTACGACGGAGATCTGCGGGCGCGCGACGCGGCGTATCACCAGGGCACCGTGTGGGGCTGGTTGATCGGCCACTACGTGGACGCGACGATGAAGGTGAACCCGGACAAGGGCGCGGCGCGGGAACTGCTCAGCGGTCTGGAGGATCACCTGGAGCACGCGGGCGTGGGGCAGATCAGTGAGATCTTCGATGCCACGGAGCCCTACCGGCCGCGAGGGTGCATCGCCCAGGCCTGGAGCGTGGCGGAGGCGCTGCGCGTCTTCCTGAAGACCGGGGCCCGCTGACCTCTCCCATGAGCGATGTCCGCCGGCTCTACATCCTCCGCTGCGGGTACGAGATCCTGCCGAGATCCGTCTCCATCCACGGAGCGGATCCCACCGTCATCCTGTGCGAGCCGGTCTGCGCCTATCTCCTGGATACGGCGCACGGTTGGGTCCTCTTCGATACCGGGATCGATCCCGCGCGGTTGAAGGATCCGGCGTTGCGCCAGCGGTTCTTCTCGGGTCCGGGTTGGCTGGCGCCGCCCATCGTCCTGCCGGAGCACGAGCTGCTGCCGCAACTGGCGAGGCTGGGGATCGGGGCGGACGACATCTCCGCCGTCATCCTCAGCCACGTCCATTACGACCACACGGGCCACCTCAAATACCTGCGCAACGCCCGCATCTACATCCAGCGCCGCGAGTACGACTTCGCCATGGGTCCTCATGGCAACCCGGCGGTGTTCGACGAGGACCTCCGTCTGGCGGACCGTGATTGGCGGCTCGTCGAGGGCGACTGGGAGCTGATGCCGGGCGTGCGTGGCGTCCTGACGCCCGGTCACATGCCCGGGCACCAATCACTCGTCGTCGAGCTGCCCGTGAGTGGCACGAAGATCCTCGTCGCCGACGCGGGAGACCTGCACGAGAACTTCGAGCGGGAGCTGGCGCCCGGGGAGTGCTCGACCCCCGAGCAGGGCATCGCGTCGATTCGCAAGCTCAAGGCGATCCGCGACGCCACCGGCGGCGAGCTCGTCCTCCTGCATGATCCGGACGACGTCCATTCGCGCCGCCTCGCTCCGGACTTCTACGAGTAGTCGGCCCGGAAGAAGACGTCACGAATCCAGGAGAGTCACTCCACCTGTCCGCCCTGATTGGGCACACCAGGAGGAGGACATGAACAGGAAAAGAACCATCAGCGGGCTGCTGGCGGGATGTCTCTGCGTGTTCGCGGCGGCACCCGCCTGGGCCTTCGACAACGCGGCGGCTGATCGGGTCCTACAGACCGCCCAGCAGAAGTTGCGCGCCACATCCTCGGATCCCGCGATACCGACCAACCAGTACCCCAAGGCCACGACCAACGGCCCATGGCGGCTCGTCCCCAACACGGCCAACCACGACTGGGTCCAGGGCTTCTTCCCGGGTCAGCTCTGGCTCATGTACGAGCAGGGGCGGGATCCCTTCTGGCGCACCAAGGCCGACGCCTGGACGCGCAACCTGGAGGTCCAGAAGAGCAACACCGACATCCGTCAAATCACCCATGATCTGGGCTTCAAGTTCATGAACAGCTTCGGCCAGGCGTACCGGCTGACGGGGGATGACTACTACCGGCAGGTGACGTTGACGGCCGCCACCTCGCTGGCCAGACGTTTCAACCCCACCGTGGGCGTCATCGATTGCTGCGATTGGAATGACGGCACCTGGCATGTGCCCATGGTCGTGGACACGATGATGAACCTGGAGCTGCTCTTCTGGGGAGCCCGGAACGGAGGAGATCCCGCCTGGAACGACATGGCGCTCCGTCATGCATTGAAGACCGCTTCGGACATGGTCCGCGCGGACGGCGGCACCTTCCACGTGGTGGATTACAGCACCTCGGGCGCCATCCTCTCCCGGAAGACGTTCCAGGGGTACTCCGACAGCTCCACCTGGGCCCGGGGACAGGCCTGGGCCATCTACGGTTTCACCACGGCCTACCGGTACACGCGAGATCCGCGCATGTTGCAGGCCGCGCAGAAGGTTACCGACTACTACCTGCCCCGGCTGCCCGCGGACTCCATCCCCAACTGGGACTTCAACGCCCCCGCGGACCAGCAGCAGAAGGACTCCTCGGCCGCCGCCATCGTCGCCTCGGCGCTCCAGGAGTTGAGCAGGTACGTCACCGACGCGACCGTGGCCCAGCGGTACCGGAACGCGGCCCTGGCGACGCTCGACACCCTCGCCTCCCCGGCCTACCTGAATTCGGCCACGGGTGGTGGCCCCGGCATCCTCCTGCACGGCGTGGCGTTCTACAGGACGGCGATCAAGCCCCAGGGAGAGGACATCGACAAGAGCCTCATCTACGGCGACTACTACCTCGTCGAGGCGGTGAGCCGCTTCAAGCTGTGGAACCAGGACGGGTGGCTCTCGACGCTCGGCTTCCCCGCGAGCGTGCGCGGCCTGGGCACCGGCAACACCGGCGTGCGGATCGTCGAGTTCGACGTGACGCCGCTCAGCCAGCCCATCGACGGCGTCATCGGCTACGCGGACACCTCGACCAACGTCACCGCCTACTCCAGCCTGGCCATGGCCATCCGCATGAACCCGAGCGGCTCCTTCGATGTGCGCCGGGGTGCCGCGTACGCCGCGCTCGCGAACGTGCCCTACCAGGCCAATGCCACGTACCACGTGCGCATGCGCACGGACCTGAACGCCAAGACCTACAGCGTCTGGGTGCGGCCTCCAGGAGGCACCGAGGTGCTCGTGGCCGACCGCTTCGCCTTCCGCTCCGACGCGCCTCCCACCGATGACCTCGGCAAGGTGTCACTCAAGAGCGGCCACTTCGACAACGAGTTCCGGGTCCGCAACCACACCGTGCGGGCCGAGACGGCGCCCGCCGCCAGCACGCGCCTGAGAACGGGGCGAGCAGGACCGGCGCGGAATCCGTAGGGCGACGCCTACTTCCGGCTCGCGAGCCCCCGCCGGACGGCCTGGACGAGGGCGCTCGCGGCCACCTCGCAGTCATCCGCGGAGCAGATGGCGGACACCACGGAGACGCCGTCCGCCCCGGCGGCGATGACATTCGCGGCGTTGGCGGCGTTGATGCCACCAATGGCCACGACCGGGACGGGCAACAGGGGCCGCAGGCGGGCCAGTTCCTCCAAGCCGAGCGCCGGAGTGGCGTCCGCCTTGGAACCGGTGGGGAAGATGGGACCCACGCCCGCGTAGTCCACCACCGACGGATCCAGCGTGCGCAGATCCGCCGGTCCGGTGATGGACAGCCCCACCAGCGCGTCGGGCCCCAGCAGGCGTCGGGCCACCTCGGGGGGCAGATCGCCCTGCCCCACGTGGACACCGTCCGCCCCCAGCACCATGGCCAGGTCCACCCTGTCATTGACGATGAGCGGCACCCCGAGCGGCCGGAGCCGTCCGAGCAGGGCCCGGCCCAGCTCCAGCGTCTCGCGCGCCGAGGCCTCCTTCTCGCGCAACTGCACCACGGTGGCCCCGCCGCGCACCGCGGCGAGCACCACGTCCACCAACTCGCGCCCACGCGCCAGCAGGCGATCCGTGACGAGGTAGACGGACAGGTCGGGCACACGACGGGACATGGGCGGAGCCTCCTCAGCCCACCCGGGCGCGGGCGCGCACGGTGTCCTCGTCCAGGGAGTAGAGCACGTCCAGCAGGTGCAGCTGCAGTGAGCCCGGTCCCTTGGACTGCTCGGCGGCGAGCTCTCCCGCCATCCCCAGCACCGCGAGCGCGCGCGCGGCGGCCAGCACCGCGTCGGACTCCACCGCCAGGAAGGCCCCCACCAGGGCGGACGCCGTGCAACCCATGCCCGTCACCCGCGCCATGAGCGGGTGGCCATTGTCCACCGCCACCACGCGGGTGCCGTCGGTGACGTAGTCCGTCTTGCCCGTGACGGCCACCACGGTGCCCAGGCTGGAGGCCAGCCGCCGGGCCGCCTCGAGCGAGGCCTCGGACGATTGGGTACTGTCCACCCCGCGCGTGGCGCCCGCCTCGCCCGCCACGGCGAGCACCTCCGAGGCGTTGCCACGGATGACCGCCGGGGCCTGGCGGGCCAGCTCGGCGGCGGTGCTGGTGCGGTAGCGCGTGGCCCCGGCGCCCACCGGATCCAAAACCCAGGGCACCCGGGCCCGGCGCGCGGACTGGACGGCCAGCTGCATGCCCTCCACCCACTCGGGTGACAGGGTGCCGATGTTCACCACCAGCGCCTGCGAGATGGCCGTGAAGTCCGCCACCTCCTCACGTGCGTGGACCATGGCGGGCGAGGCCCCCACGGCGAGCAGGGCGTTGGCCGTGTTGTTCATCACGACATAATTCGTGATGTTGTGCACGAGCGGCGACCGCTCCCGCACCGCCTTCAGCGACTCCCACACTCCTGAGATCAGGTCCACTGAGAGCTCCTCCTGCCAGGTCATCTAGCACCATCCGCCCCATGAGGGCAGGCTGACTGCCCTCCTGGCGTGCCGTTGAACTCGCCTTGCCTCCCAGGCTGCAAGAGAATGGGGGGCGACATGCCCCTCTTCCACCGTCCAGGACGCGTGACACCGCTCGGCAGACAACTGCTCGCCGAGCACATCCGGTCGGATACCGCCGCCCGAGAAGCCTCCGTGGCCCGGTTCAACAGCGGGGTGTGCTGCCTCTTCATCCTCACCGCGCTCGCCCTGGGACCCCTGCTCGGCTGGCCTCGCGCCCTCTCCGTGGCGGGCATGTGCGTCCTCTATGCCGGGTACTACGCGTGGCTCGCCCGGATCTTGAGCCGGGGCTGGTTCCATCCCGCCCTCTGCTGGTTCAACGTCTGCCTGGAGACCGCCGCCGGAGCGTGGATCTTCCTCTTCGACATCCTCTATGGGGATGCCGAGCAGGCGCTGTCCAACCCCTCGGCCGTCCTCTGGAGCACGCTCATCCTGCTCGCGGCGTTGCGCGCCAATCGCGGGCTGGCCTTCTTCGCGGGCTGTCTGGTGACGGCCGAGATGTTGCTGCTCTACTTCTTCGTCGCCCTGCCCCGGCTGAGCGAGCCCATCGCCCTGATGTTCACACCGACGCTCATGGTGCAGCGCGCCATCTACTACTTCACCACGGGTGGGTTGGCGGCCTTCGTGGCCAGCCACCTGACGCGCAAGGCCGAGGAAGCCCTGCACGCCATCCGGGCGAAGGACCTGGTGGGCAAGTACTTCCTGCACGAGAAGCTGGGGGTGGGCGGCATGGCGGAGGTGTTCCGCGCCACCTACAGCCCGGAGGGTGGCTTCGAGAAGGTGGTGGCCATCAAGCGCATCCTCCCGGCCTACGCCGAGGACGAGGACTTCGTGACGCTGTTCCGGCGCGAGGCGGAGCTGGGCTCGCTCCTCAACCACTCCAACATCGTCCAGGTGCTCGACGTGGGCCGGTTCGCGGACACCTACTTCATGGCCATGGAGTTCATCGAGGGGCTCTCCCTGCGCGAGCTGATCAAGCTCCACGGCCCCCTGCCGCCAGCGGTGGTGGCCTACATCGGGGCGGAGATGGGCCAGGCGCTCGACTATGTCCACCGGCGCACCGCGAGCGACGGCGTCCCGCTGAACCTCGTCCACCGGGACGTGAATCCGCCCAACATCCTGCTGTCGCGCATTGGTGAGGTGAAGCTGGGAGACTTCGGGGTCGCCCGCGCGGCCATCCATGTCCGCCTCACCCAGGCCGACCGGGTCCGCGGCAAGCTGGGGTACATGTCTCCGGAGCAGGCCCGGGGCGAGCCGTTCGACGGGCGCGCGGATCTCTTCGCGCTCGGCCTCACGCTGCACGAGGCGCTCACGGGACGGCGCCTCTTCCAGGGAGAATATGTGTCCGACACGACGCGGAGCGCTCCCCCGCCCTTCATCCTGCCGCCCTCGAGCTTCCGTCCAGACATCCCCCCCGCGCTCGACGCCGCCATCATGGGCCTGATCCAGTGGAGGGTGGTGGACCGCACGCCCCGGGGACTGAGGTTGCGCGAGCAGCTCTGTGAGCTGACCGGCGCCGTCGCGCCCTATCCTCACGGACAGGAGGCGCTGGCCCGCCTGGTCCAGGAGGCCATGGTGCGCAGGAAGCAACCGGTCGTGATCGGCGCTCCGGAGCAGGAGACCCGGCCGGAGTGTGATCCCGTCCTCGCCAGGAGCGAGGAGCCCACGGCGGTCCTGTCACCGAAGGGCGCGGTCGCGGGTAGGAAGGACTGACTTCCCGGAGATATCCAGTAGAGAGGTGACATGCGAAGCATCGATGTGTGGGCCAGGATGGGCCTCTTGCTCCTCCTGGGGGGTGCGCTCAGCGCCTGTGGGCTGGTGCGCGATTACATCCAGGAGGACCGGAAATCCTCGTACGCGCTTCCGGCCTTCACCCATGAGGCGGGAGACTGGCGTACCGAGCGGGTGCGGATGCGGGATGGCGTGGAGTTGTCCACCCGCATCCTGCTGCCCAAGGGGGTGGAACGGGCGCCGGTGGTGCTCATCCGCAACCCCTATGATCTCCGTTTCCTCTTCGAGCTGAGCTGCGACCTGTTCGTCCGCTACGGCATGGGCTGCGTCCTCCAGGACGTCCGCGGGCGGCTCGACAGCGGCGGCGAATGGTGGCCCCTGATGAACGAGCAGGCCGATGGCGAGGACACGCTGCGTTGGCTCGTGCAGCAGCCCTTCGTCGACGGTCGCATCGCGCTCTACGGCATGTCGTATCTCGGGGGAACCGCGCTCGCGGCTTCGGCGGGGCAGCTCCCGGTGGAAGTGAAGACGATCGTCGTCAGCGTGTTCGGCACGGACCTGCGGGAGGTGCTCTCCGAGCGGGGGCTGATGCCACACGAGCTCCTGACGGCGTGGGCGGCCTACATGCCGGGGCGCGAGTCGAAGCGCAGCGCGGGCTCGGCCTACCGGAAGATGCTCGCGCACCGGCCCCACCTCGAGGCGGATGTCGCGAGCTTCGGAGCGCCCCTCCCCTTCTATCGCGAGTGGTTGACGTCCCTACAGCCCGGGGGAGCGCTGTGGCAGCGGCCGGAGACCGAGGCCCTGCGCCAGAGTCCGAAGCACCTCGGGATCCCGATGCTCCTCGTCGGAGGGTTCGACGATCCCTTCCTCCCGGCGACCCTGCGCACCTGGGAATCGCTCGCCACGCGTGAGCAGAGCGTCATCGTGGTGGGGCCGTGGAACCACCTGGGAGCGCAGGGTGGAGCAGGCGTGAAGGTCACCGGCATCAAGGATGGCCTCGAGCAGTGGGGCACCGTGATTCCCTGGCTGCGCCACACGCTCCAGGGCGTTCCCCTGCCGTATGCCACCGGTCGCGCGCTCATCGCCGGGCATGGAGACCCGGGCTTCCGCGAGCTGCCCACCTGGCCTCCACCCACGCAGGAGCAGGTGCTCTTCCTCGATGCGGCACGGGCCGTCGCGGCGCCGGGGGCCTGTGCCTCCTCCTCGCTGACGTCCGAGCCGGACTCCACGCCGGCGGAGCTGAGCTACCGCTATGACCCTCTCCAGCCGTGGAAGAGCGAGGGAGGCGCACGGGGGATCGCGTTCGCCTTCTTGAGAGGGGATGGCGTCGAGCCGGGACCCGTGGAGCAGACGTGGCCCTGCGAGCGCGAGGATGTGCTGCGTTTCCTGGGCGCGGAAGCCGTGCGTGACGAGCGCATCGCCGGCCGGGCCCGGTTGCGCCTGCGCGTGCGTTCGAGCGCGGAGGACACCGCGTTCGTCGCCAAGCTCGTCGACGTGGACGCCAGGGGGCGGGCACTCCACGTGACCGATGGCGCGGCCACCCTGCGCTGGCCCACCGCGGACACCGCGACGCTCGTGCCCTACGTGCCGGGAAGTGAGCGCGAGGTGGAGATCGACTTCCATCCCACCTCCTGGGTGCTCTCGAAGGGGCACCGGCTCGGGGTGTGGGTGTCCTCGTCGAGCCATCCCATGCTGTCGGTGCACATGAACACCGCGCGGCCCTGGTACGAGGAGACGACACCCGTGGTGGCCCAACAGACGGTGGTGCTCGGAGGCGAGGGGGGCTCGCGGCTCGCCGTGCCACTCGAGGCCCCAATCACTCCCGCCTCCGCGGCACGGTGAAGAGTCCCTCTCATCTGTCGCCGGTGTCCGTGCCACCGGGTGTCTGCGAAACCCGGTGGAGTGCCCCTCCCGACTGCTCAGCCCGCGTGCTTCTCGATGAGCTTGCCGATGCGGGGGACGGCGGCCTCGACGTTCTTCTTCGCCGTGCCGCGGAGCTTCTCGTAGGTGCCCTTCACGAGCCCGCTCTGCGCGTTGCGGACCTTCCCGTCCGTGATGGCGAGCAGGGCATCGGCGGCGCGCCCCGAGTTCGACGTGATGTGGGCGGCCACCGGCTTCCCGCCCGTCTTGGCCTCCTGGTAGAGCGGATCGAGCGCCGCGGCGAACTCGGGGAGGAGATCCGAGACGGCGTGCCTGATGAAGCCGGGCTTGATGCCCTTCACCGCGCTGTAGCCCGCCTTGATGGCGAGACCCGAGATGCCGCCCTTGTCGGCGACCTCGGCGTCGATGAGCGCACAGCAGTCGTCGATGACCGCCGTCTTCTTGGTCTCGTTGGTAAGTGTCTCGGTGAGTGACGCCATCCCATCATGCCTTTCGTTCACCGGGCGGAACGCAACCGGGGGCCGGGAGTCCCGTCCGGCCCGACCGGGCGCATAGCACATCCCACGCACGGGAGGGCCCTCGCTCCTCGGTCAGGCCGTCAGGTACACGGAAGGTGCTGCCCTGCCCCACGGTGCTGTCCACGGTCATGACGCCGCCGAGCGCGCGGATGATGTCGTGGCTGATGGACAGGCCCAGGCCCGTCCCTTCCCCCACCGGCTTGGTGGTGAAGAGTTCTCCAGCACCTCGTGCAGATCCAACGGGTGGGTGAGCACCGCGTCGCCGAGAGAGAGCGCCCGGAGGCTCTCGACGATGAGCCGCATGCGCTCGGTGCCTCACGGGCCTCGGTGAGCGCCTCCAGCAGCTCGCGCAGGTCCTCCTGGGGCAGCTCCAGCCGGCGCAGCTCGGTGCCGATCCACCTCGCGCGCCTCGTGGCCCAGCAGGGACTCGGCGTGGGCGTTGAGGCGCAGCAGGCGCAGCAGGCGCAGTTCCCAGTGTCTGCCGGTCGAACTCCAGCGTGTTCTGTGCCTCCTCCGGAGACATCAGCTCGCTGTCCTTGCGACCGATGATCTCCTCCGCCGGCCTGCCGGGGAAGCGAGCCCCGACGCTGTTGATGAAGGTGTAGCGCCCCTGCAGATCCTTCGTGATGGAGAACGCAATACCCGTGAGGCGGTGGCGGGCGCAGGAGCTCCCTCGTCCAGACCCCCCCGTCCGTCCAACAGCACACGTTTGGCCCGACCCGAGGTCCACTGCACGTCCGGTGCCGCACACCCCATCTCTTCTGGACACAGGACGTGGGCAAAACCCCACACATCGCACGCACAAAACCCACCATTCCTCCCCCCCAACCACCTGGGGAAGGGGGTCGACTGTAAAAAGTTCCAAAAACCGGGTCTGTAAAAACGACCGATTACCGGCCTAGTCATGGAGGGCGCGCGCTGCAAGTACCCGCTTTCACTGAGGGACGTTCCGAAAGGCCCGCTGGCACCCGTATTGCTCTTGGCAAGGGGCACGAAGTCGGAACGCAAACCCCACCTTCTTTTCACCCACCCCGAGAGACGACCCCATGCAGGCCACCTCTTCCTTCTCCGCCGATACCCTCTCCACGTACCTCTCGGACATCAACCAGTACCCGCTGCTCACGCAGCCCGAGGAGCAGGCTCTCGCGCGTCGCTTCCGCTCGGGAGACCTGGCGGCGGGTCACAAGTTGGTGACGAGCAACCTGCGCTTCGTGGTGAAGGTCGCGTACGAGTACCGCTCCTACGGCATCAAGATGTCCGACCTCATCCAGGAGGCGAACATCGGCCTGATGAAGGCGGTGCAGAAGTTCGATCCGGACAAGGGCATCCGCCTCATCTCCTACGCGGTGTGGTGGATCCGCGCCTACATCCAGAACTACATCCTGAAGAACTGGAGCCTGGTGAAGCTGGGCACCACGCAGGCCCAGCGCCGGCTGTTCTTCAGCCTGGCGCGCACGCGGCGCGAGCTGGAGAAGCTCGGCTCGGGCGACGGCGCCATCGTGGACGCAGAGGAGATCGCCCGGAAGCTGAACGTGAAGGCCTCCGAGGTGCGCGAGATGGAGCAGCGCATGGGCGGGCGGGACTTGTCGCTGGACGCGCCCGTGGGCGAGGAGGGTGACGCCACGCACCTGGACTTCGTGGAGTCGGAGTCCAACTCGCAGGTGGACGAGGTCGCCGACCGGCAGCAGGCGAAGATGACGCGCGAGCGCATCCAGCAGGCGCTGATGCGGCTGGATCCCCGCGAGCGCTTCATCATCGAGCACCGGGTGATGGGTGACGCGGAGATGACCCTGAGCGAGCTGGGCGAGCACTTCGGCTTCTCGCGCGAGCGCGCCCGCCAGCTGGAGATCCGCGCCAAGGACAAGCTCAAGGCGGAGCTGGCCTCCCTCATGGCCGAGGTGGGCATGGACGAGGCGTCCGCCCTGTAACCCTACTCGGGAACGAGTAGGGTACGGGGACGATGAAGCCGTGGAAGGTGATTGATCGAGCGCCCGCTCCGGGCGGTGGGGAGCTGGTGCTGCACCAGCGAGGCGAGGAGTTCGCCATCCGTGTGAACGGCCGCGAGCTCATGTCCAGCCGCCAGCACGGCTCCGAGGAGAAGATGGCCGAGGTGGCCTGTACGGGCCTCGGCGGCAAACGCCCACGGGTCCTCGTGGGCGGATTGGGGCTGGGCTACACGGTCCGGGCCTCGCTGGAGCGGCTGCCGCCAGAAGCCGAGGTGATCGTCTCGGAGCTGGTGCCGGCGGTCGTCGCGTGGAACCAGGGTGTGTTGGCGCCCCTGGCCGGCAGGCCGCTCGAGGATCCCCGGGTGAAGGTGGAGACGCGAGACGTGGGAGAGCTGCTCCGTCAGGCGGAGGGGCACTACGACGCGATCCTCCTGGACGTGGACAACGGTCCCGAGGCCCTCACCCAGGAACAGAACCGCTGGCTCTATGGGGAGCGCGGTCTGGCCGCCATCCGGCGTGCGCTGAAGCCGCGGGGCGTGGTGGTGGTGTGGTCCGCCGCACCGGATCGCGCCTTCTCCAGCCGGCTGAAGCGGGCGGGATTCGACACCGAGGTGGTGGAGACTCCCGCGCGAGGCAAGGGCGGTGGGCCCCTGCACACCCTCTTCATCGGGCGCGTCCGAGTGACGCCTACCTGACAATTCGTTTTCGGGAAATGAAAAGGGGGGGCTTCCTTTGTTCCCCCAAAGATGCCACATAGGAGCCTCCCTCGCACAGAGCGACGGAGTTCCGGCGCATTCCACCGCGTCGGGCGAGAAAGAAGAAAAGTAATGGCGACTGGTACCGTGAAGTGGTTCAACGACGCGAAGGGCTTCGGTTTCATCACGCAGGAGGGCGGTGGCGAGGATCTGTTCTGCCACCACACCGCCATCCAGACCGAGGGCTTCCGCACCCTGGCCGAGGGCCAGCGCGTGGAGTTCGACGTGGCCCGCGGCCCCAAGGGTCTGCAGGCGCAGAACGTCCGTCCGCTGTGATGCGGACCTGAGCCACTTCGACGAGCGGCTCGAACCGGGGCCTGCTTCCCTTCCTGGGAGCAGGCCCTTGGTATTTCTAGAGCGCCCGTCCGGAGATCCGAGGCTTGCGCCCCACCCACGGGCGGGCCTGCTCCAGCTGCGCGGCGAGGCGCAGGAGCGTGGCCTCGTCTCCGAAGCGGGCGGCGAACTGCACGCCGATGGGCAGCCCGGCGGCGTTCCAGTAGAGCGGCACCGACATGGCCGGCTGCCCCGTCTGGTTGAAGAGCTGGGTGTTGGGCGTGCGCTCCAGGCTGTTGCCGGCGAGCGCGTCGAACATCTTGAGGATGACGGGCTTCAGCGGGAGCTTGCGCAGGACGGCCAGCGCGGCGATCTCGGCGGGTTTGAGCGCCAGCTCCCCGACGCGCACCGGCGGATGGGCCAGCGTCGCATCGAGGAAGAGATCGTACCGCTCGTGGAAGGCCGCCATCACCCGGGAGGCCCGGTGCATGGAGTCCCGCGCCTTCTGCAGATCCGCCGCGGTGAGGATGTTACCGATCTGCGCGAGCGCCCAGGTGGAGGCCTCGACATCCGTCGGGCCCACCGTCCTGCCCTTCAGCGCGCCGATCTCCTCCACCTGCACCGCCACGTTGGCCGCGACGATCACGAGGTAGGCGCGCACCAGCTCCTCGCGATCGAACCGGGGAGCGTCCTCGACGAGCTCGTGTCCCAGCTCCTGGCAGAGCTTCACCGCGTCCAGGACGGCGGCGGCGCACTCCGAGTGCACGTTCTTCCCGAAGAGCGAGCCCGTGGAGAAGGCGATGCGGAGCCGTCCAGGCGGGGTGCCCACCTCCTGGAGGAAGGGCCTGGCGGGAGGCGGCGCCACGTAGGGAGCGCCAGACTCCGTCCCGTGGGTCGCATCGAGCATCGCCGCGCTGTCACGCACGCTGCGGGTCAGCACGTGCTGCTGGACGAAGCCGCCCCACCCCTCCCCCACATCCGGGCCCACGGGGTTGCGGGCCCGGGTCGGCTTGAGCCCGAAGAGGCCACACGCGGACGAGGGAATGCGGATGGAACCACCCCCGTCTCCGCCATGGGCCATGGGCACCACCCGTGCCGCCACGCAGGCCGCCGAGCCTCCGCTGGAGCCTCCGGGCGTATGGTCCGGGTTCCAGGGGTTGCGCGTGGGACCGCGCAGCGCCGGCTCGGTGACGCCGAGGATTCCCAGCTCGGGCGTGGCCGTCTTGCCCAGCATGATGACGCCCGCGCGGCGGAAGCGCTTCATCAGCTCCGCGTCATGGTCGGGGACGAAGCCCACCAGCGCCCGGCAGCCGCCCGCGTAGGGCTCGTTCGCCAGATAGCCGTCCAGGTCCTTCACCAGGAAGGGGACCCCGGAGAATGGCCCCTCGGGCAGCGGCCTCACGGCGGCATCGCGTGCCTGGTCGTACATCTTGTGGACCACCGCGTTGAGGATCGGGTTGACGGCCTCGATGCGAGTGATCGCCTCCTCCACCAGCTCCGTGGGGTGGACTTCCTTCTTGCGAACCAGCGCGGCGAGGGCGGTCGCGTCGAGCTCGTCGTATCCCTGGATGGCCATGGGCCAGCTATCTACCATGCGCCGCCATGGCGAAACCCCAGTATTGGCTGATCAAGAGCGAGCCCTCCGTCTACGCCTACGCGCAGCTGGAGAAGGACGGCAGGACGGAGTGGACGGGCGTGCGCAGCTTCGAGGCTCGCAACAACATCCGAGCGATGAAGCCCGGCGACCTGTGCCTCTACTACCATTCGAACGAGGGCAAGGCCGTGGTGGGCGTGGCCCGGGTGCTCACCGATCCCGGACCGGATCCCACCGCGCCCGGTGAGGACTGGGCCTCGGTGGAAGTGGGGCCCGTGGTGGCGCTCGAGGAGCCGGTGACGCTCGCCACCATCAAGGCCACCCGCGAGCTGAAGGACTTCCCGCTCATCACCCGGAGCCGGCTGAGCGTGGCGCCCGCCACCGCCGAGCACTTCAAGCACATCCTCGCCATGAGCGGGACGAAGCTGCCCCGGGCGAAGTGAGCGGAGCGCGGCGGCTCAGGCGTTGGCCGGGTGCAACTTCTGCTGCAGGAGGTTCGCCCGGTTGCGCGCCGACAACAGCTGCTGCCGCAGCGACTCGGCGTCGCGCGCCACGTCGACGAAGTCCTGCGCCTCCGCGTCGCTCGCCAGGGAGCCGGCGCTCTCCGCCACCTTCGACATCCGGTCGTTCACCATCTGCAGCGAGGAGATGATGTCCTCGGCCTTCACCGGCTCGCCCTTCTGCGTCCGGCTGGCCAGCTCCTGCATGTGCGAGCTGAGCAAGCCCGCCTCCTGCCCCAGCGCCGCGAAGCGCTCCATCAACGACTGGTACACCTTCGTGCGCTCCTGCAGCTCCAGCGCCCGGTTGTTCACCTCGGCCGCCAGCACCTGCTGCCGATCCCTCCAGCCGTTGAGCACCGAGAGCAGCGAGCGCATGTTCGCCACCATCCGCTCGTCGCAGTCCGCCACCTGGTTGAGCAGCTTGCCCATCCGCTCCAGGTGCTTCTGCGACCGGAGCTCGCCCGTGCGGACCTCCTCCGCGAGGATCTCGAACTTGCGCAGCTCCTCTTCGATCGCCATCGCGGCGTTGACCAGCTCGGAGGAATCGGACTGCTGCCGCTTACTCATAGGTGCTGCTCCCGTCGGGAAGAGGAGGGGCCGAGCCCTGTTCCTAACAGATCCCCTTCCAACTCACTTCCCCGAAGTGGCCTGAAGCGATGCCGGAGCAACCCGCGCCAGCTTCGGCCCCACGAAGGTGTGCCGCTGAAATGCCACCCAGTAGACAGTCAACAGGATCAGGGCCCCGGCGAACGTGTACCCGGCCAGCTCGTTGGGGGGCAGGACGAAGAGCACCATCACCACCGCGCACCAGCCGAGCGCCACCACGTTCACCAGCGTGGAGTAACGTCCCAGGTCCCACGGTCCCCGGTGCGTCCACGTCCCATTGCGCCGCGCGATCAGGCCCACCAGCACGGGCAGTGCGTACGAGGCGTAGAGCGCCAGGGTGCTGAGCGCCACCATGGCGGCGTAGGCCCCGCTCCAGATGGCCACCAGGAAGGCCGCCGCCACCGACACCCAGATGGCCACATGCGGGCTGCGGTAGCGCGGTGACACGCGCGCGAGCAGCGGAGAGGCCGGCAACCCCCCATCCCGCGCGAACGCGAAGAGCATGCGCGAGTTGGACGTCACCGAGGACAGCCCGCAGAACCACATGGCCCCGATGGCGATCCACACCAGCGCCCCGCCGAGCGCGGGCCCGAGCGACTCGCGCAGCACGTGCAGGAAGGGGTTGGGCGCGGCGGCCGCGGCCGACAGGTCTCCAATCGCCAGCGTCACCCCCGCCAGTAGCACGTACCCCACCACCGCGCTCACCGCCACGGACAGGAAGATGCCCCAGGGCGCGTTGCGCGTCGGATCCACCGTCTCCTCGGAGACGTGGGCACTGGCGTCGTAGCCGGTGAACGTCCACTGCGCCTGCAACAGGCCGATGAGGAAACCATAGGCGTAGACGTTGCTCTCCGTGGAGAAACGCGTGAGGAGGAAGGAGGCGTCCTGCTTGGGCGCGAAGGCCACCAGCGCGCCGATCACCACCGCCACGCCGGCCACGTGGTACCAGGCCGACAGGTTGTTGAGCAGCGCCACCGCGCGCACGCCCACGTGGTTGAGCACCGCGTGCGACAGGAGGATGGCCGCGTAGAGCGGCAGCACATAGCCCCGCTCCCGCGGCCACCCGAACATGTCCGCCACGAACTCCGCCAGGCCATAGTCGATGCCCGCGGTGATGGCGAACTGGCCGATGGTGTTGAGCCACGCCGTGAAGAAGCCCACCCGCACGCCCCCGAGCATGGCGGCCCAGTGGTAGAGCGCACCCGCCGTGGGGTACGAGGAGGCGAGCTGCGCGAGGCTCGCCGCCACCGTCAGCGTCATCACCGCCACCAATGGCCAGCCCACTCCCATGACGAACGGCCCGCCGAAGCGCAGGCCATGGCCATAGAGCGTCACCGCTCCGGTGAGGATGGAGATGATGGAGAAGGAGACGGCGAAGTTGGAGAAGCCGCCCATGTCACGCAGCAGTTGCTGCGCATATCCCAGACGCTGGAGCTGAGCCGCGTCCGCCTCCAGCTGGTGCTTCTTGTCTGCATCCATTCCCGTGACCATGGCGCCTGGGCCAGGGGAATGGGAAGGGGCGGCGGTGCGAAAGTGTGGGCTCGGCGATACCGGGAGGAAGCGTCAGCGCTTGCCAGCCTCACGCTCCGGCGCCGGGGGAGCGGGGGTCCTGGGGACCTCGATGCGCCGCTCGATACGGATGCGCCGCGGCGACGCGCCCGGAGTCATGGGACCCATCTCCGCCTCCAGCTTCTGCCAGTAGTCGGGGCCCAGCGTCTTCTTGATGGCCACCATCAAACCCACCCGGTTCTGCCGCACCGCCGTCTCCGCGCGGCCCACCTTCTCCACCAGCTCCTTCACGGTGCCCTCGTTGGGGCTCGGCTGGCGCAACTCCTTCTCCAGCGCGAGCTGGGTGCGCTTGAGCTCCGCCTCCAGGCCGATCAGCGCGTCGTTGGCCTCGAAGGTCAGATCCTGCACCTTCTGCACGAGGCCCTGCGGCAGGCCGATCTTCGCCGCCACCTGCGGCGGAATCCCATAGGACGGCGGCGCCAGCGGATGCTCGGGCGGAAGCGGAGGCGCCGGCGGCACTGGAGGCAGGGGCGGCATCGGCTGCTGCACGTTGACGCGCACGTCCTCCGTCCTGTCCTGCGCGAGCGTCGGCACGGCGGTGAGGACCACGAGGGCACACATCAGCTTCTTCATCATGGTGCTGCTCCTTTCATTCACTGCGCATTCACTGCCACGGCTCACTCACGTCGGGAGCCGTCTGGCGGACGCACCCAGACGGCGAGCGCCCCGAAGGGCTGGTACATCTCGTCCTCGACGCTCGGGTGGGTGCGCGTGTAGCCGTACACCTCGCCGAACAGCGCCCCGATGGAGGCGACCTCGCTCCCCTGCCCCTCTGGCGCAGTCCGCACGGGCTGCTCGACCCGCAGGGAGCCCTCCGCGGCTCCCCCCACCACCGGCGTGTCCTCGACGGATACCGGCGTCCTCACGCGGGGCGAGACGAGCAGGAACAGGGTGACCACGGCGGCCGTGGCGGTGGCGCTGGCCACCCTCCGGCGGCGGTGCTGGCGGCGGCGAACTTCACCGAGGATGGCCTCGCGCGCGAAGGGGGCCGGAGCGGGTGGCTCCGGCAGTTGGAGCGCGCTGGCGGAGGCATGGAGTCGGGCGAGCGAGCGGCACGCGGCGCACCGCTCCAGGTGGGCCTGGAAGTCCGGAGGCCGGGGCAGGCGCTCGTCCACGAGGGCCGCGGCGATGTCCTGGCAGCTCATGGGGTGTCTCCTTGGAGCGCGTCCGCGGCCTTGAGCTTCTGGAGCGCCCGGTAGAGGTGGATGCGGACGGTGCCGCGTTCGATGTTCATGGCATCGGCGATGGCATCGAGATCGAGCCCCTCCAGGTACCGCAGGGAGAAGGCCGTGGCCTGCTGGGCCGGGAGCGTCCGCAGGGCCCGGCCGAAGGCGCGCCAGCGCTCGGCACCGGCGAAGCGCTCCTCGGGCGAGGGCTGCGGGGCCGGACCGAGCTCCAGCACCTCGCGCAGGACGTTCCACACCCGGCGTCGGCGCAGGTGGCCCATGGCGCGCGAGACGAGGATGCGCCGCAGCCAGGCGGGGCCGGCCCTGGCATCCCTCAGGGTGTGGCGCTTCTCGTAGGCGTCGGCCAGGGCGGACTGCACGAGATCCCTCGCCTCCTCCCCATCCCACACCAGCCGCCGGGCCAGCCGCAGGAGGGCCGCCTGCTCACCCTCCACGAGCACGTCGAAGTCGAGGGGGGTGACCCTCTCCTTCATCGACGGCTCGTTCATGACGGCGGTGCCCTTCAAGGTCGAACCTCGTTGCCCGGTTTCCACTCAGGAGGACGCACGAGCCCCTCGGGAGGCATACCGCTGATTTTTCCCCCTGTTTTCCAGCCCCTCCGGGAGAATCCCCGGCCCCATGCCCCCATACGAGATCCGTCAGGTTTCCGCCGCGGAGACGCGCCACCTCCGCCACGTCGTGCTCCGCCCGCACCAGCGCCCCGAGGAGCTGGTCTACCCGGGAGACGATGCCCCGGACACCCTGCACCTGGCGCTCTACGTGGGAGACGCGCAGCACGGGGTGGCCTCGCTCTACCGCGAGCCCCAGCCGGGCTCGAGGTCCACCACCGAGTGGCGCCTGCGGGGGATGGCGGTGCTCGCCGCGGACCAGGGCAGGGGTCATGGCGCCGCCCTGCTCCAGGCCTGCATCGCTCATGCGACGCGTCAGGGCGGCACCCGGCTGTGGTGCAACGCGCGCACGACGGCGTCGGGCTTCTACCGCAAGCTGGGCTTCGCCGTGGAAGGTGGGGAGTTCGAGCTCCCCGGCATCGGCCCGCACTACCTCATGTGGCGGGCCCTCTGAGTCAGAGGAGTCAGAGCGCGGTGGCGCGCATCAGCCGGCCCGCGAGCTGGGTGTACTGATCTCGCTTCTCGGTGTCCCCGAGGTGCGCCCAGACGTCCGCCAGGGCCCTGGCCGCTTCCGTGAGCCCCGGATGCAGCTCCAGCGCCATCTCCAGCACGTGGCGCGCGTGACGGTAGCGCGCCTTGCCCGTCAGCCCGATGCCCCGGGTCCGGTGCTTGCCCGACTCCGTCAGGAGCGCCTCGCCGAGGGTGGCGATCTCCACCGCCGTCGCCTCGAGCCAGGCCTTCTCGGAGTTGAGCTTCCGCGCCTCGTCCAGCAGCGTCCTCGCCGCCTCCGGCTCGTCCAGCTCGAGCTGGCAGAGCGCCGCGTTGCGATAGTGCTCGGCCGTCTCCGGATCCAGATCGATGGCGCGCTCGAAACACTTCAGCGCCTCGCGCGGACGTCCCAGACTGGCGAGCGAGGATCCCTTGGCGCTCAGCGCCAACACGTGGTTCGGATCCTGAGCCAGAACGCGATCGAACACCTGGATGGCGGCCTGGTGATGACCAGACATCGAGAGGCTGACGCCCTCATTGAATGCCGCGAGCAGAGTGGACATAGGGCCCCTTGTCGCCGGCACGCATGCCGGCCTCGTCGTGCGACCGGCCCATGAACCTCGGCCGGACATGGAAGCGTGACAGGACAAAGGACTTCTCGGGAATCCCAAACCTGTAGGCGCTGTGGCCCGGTCCACATCCCCACCTGGATTCCCGCTTCTCCGGACAGAAAGTGAATCTTCTGCGACGAGGCGCCGACGAACGGCGCCGCGCGTCAAGGCACCTTCTCGAGGGTGAGGGAGGTCTGCGAGAGCGGCTCCGGCAAGGGCAGCGGCTCGCGGCGGGCGCGGTCCGGGTCCTGGGCCAGCTGGCGCGCGGACTCCATCAGCGCGTTCACGTCGAAGGGCGCGTCACTGGTGACGAAGAAGAAGCGCTCGAAGACGGGGGCGTCGTCCAGCTCGTAGGCGCTCGGCAGCGACACGGTGCCGCCCTTCAACTCGAGCGAGCCCGTGAGCGACTCCGGGAAGTGGAGCGTGACGGAGCCCCGGCCGTCCACGGACAGCACGGCGCCGTAGCGCCGGCCCGCCGACACGTAGCTGAGCTGCAACACGTCGCCCTGCCGCGCCCGGGCCGGGTCCACCAGCGGCTCGGGCTCGCCCCGCCTCTGGCGGTGGATGAGCAGCTTCGGCTCCAAACCCTTGGTGCGCGTCGTCTCCAGCAGCGCCACCTGCTGGGGCCGGGATTCCTCGGGCAGCTTCTCGCGCGAGAAGAACATCATCAGCGCGAGGCCCAGGGCCAGGGGCGCGCCCAGCGCGACGGCCGGTAGCCAGCCGCGCGTGGGCCGGGAGGCGTTCAGCGAGCGGGAGGCCTCCACCCCCCTGCGACGGCGCGCGACCTCGGCGACGACCTGGGAGGGGGGGAGCTTCTCGAGCGTGGCCCCATCATCCGACTCCAGTCGGGCGAGCCGCTCGAGACCCTCGGGCTCCGCGGCCAGCCGGGCGCGGGCGGCGGCCAGTTCCTCGGGGGGCAGCTCTCCCAGGGCGATGCGCTCCAACAGCCAATCGGGCGTGCGTTGGGACATGTCAGGCGGCCTCCAGTTCCTGCAGGTGGGAGCGCAGGGTGCGCAGGCGCTTGCGGACTCCGGAGACGGAGAGGCCCACTTCCTTCGCCACCTCCTCGTACGTCATCCCGTCCACCAGGTGCAGCACGGCGATGGTGCGCGTGGACACCTGCTCGCGTCCGAAGAGCCGCTCCAACACCGCCGCCGCCCCCGTGCGCGCCTCCATGTCCTCCAGCGAGGCGATGCGCACCAGCAGCTCCTCGTCCGCGTCCGCCGGGCGCCGGCGCTCCGAGCGCATCCGGTTGAGGCACACATTCGTCGCCATGCGGTGCAACAGGCTCGAGGGGGCCGTCTGCGTCAGCGCCTCCTGATGATCGATGAGCTGGACGAATACGTCGTGCATGGCGTCCACGGCCCGCTCCTCGTCACGAAGAAGGAAGCGGCAACGCCGGAGCACCATCGGTCCATACCGGCGGTAGCAGGCTTCCACATCGATGGCCAACGTCGGACCCTCCGTCCCTTGCGCGCACCTGAACACCGGAGCGGGCGCGAACTGTTACCTCGCGTCCCGTCATTTCGTGCAACGGGATGGTGAGGGGCCGTAAGTAGCTGGAATCGCGTCCGTCAGCCAGTGTGGAAGCAGCCGGGGAAGCTCAGCGCCCCGCGTCCAGGAGGGCCGAGAAACCCGCGACGAAATCCGGGTAGCGGGGCCGCCACCCCAGCGCCTTCAGCCGGGCATTGGAGATGGCCCGATCACCCCGGAGGGACTCGTGCAGGGAGGCCAGGGGGACGGCGGGCGGAGGCGGCAGCCCCATTCGCGCGCACAGCCAGGCGGCCGTCTCCGCCTGGGTCGCCGGCCGATCATCCGCCACGCAGTACCAGCCCCCCAGCTCCCCCTTCTCCAGCACCACCTGGATGGCCTGCACCAGGTCGTCCACGTGCACCCGGGAGATGCGGCCCCCTCCACTCTCGGGGATGCGGAGCGTGCCGGCCCGGAGGCGCTCGTGCAGGCCCCGGCCGGGGCCGTAGATGCCCGCGACGCGCAGGGCGATCCCCCCGAGCCGCCGGTACCGCGCTTCCGCCTCGATGCGGCCACGGCCATTCGCGGAGCTGGGGTCCACCGGCGTGTCCTCGTCCACATGTCCCCGCGCCCCCCCGTAGACCCCCGTGGAGGAGAGGTAGACGAGGCAGGAGGGACCCGTGCGCTCCAGTGACGCGGCCAGGGTGGCGTCGAGCCCGGCGTCCGGTGGAATGGAGATCACCACGTGCGCCTCCTTCGAGGACGCCACGGCCTCCTCCAGCGAGAGCAGTTGGACGCCCTCGCGGGACAGCTCCTCGCGGCGCTGCTCGTCACGGGTCACCGCCAGCACCCGGCGCCCCTGGCGGGCCTCCTCGCGCGCCAGCCGCGTCAACGTGTAACCACATCCGAGCAGGATGAGCGGAGTCATGCCCCGCGATTACTGGGCCGGTGCGGGGAACGCAAGCGGGCGTTGCTGGCGGGCATGTGTCGTAAACTGGATGCCCCCTCCGGGGGAGGACTCGGGGTGACACCGTGCCCCAACGCCCCTCGTGGCAGCGTTCTCCGTGATGAACGCAGATCGCGCCGCGCTCCAGGCCCAGCTCCGGGTGAAGAAGAGGGCCTTCTTCGTCTCCGCGGGGATGATGGCGACGAGCCTCCTGCTCCACTGGTTGATCTCCCCCGCCCAGGATCCGAGGCTGGTGTTGGTGCAGGTCGCCTGGAGCGTGAGCTTCGTGCTGCTCGGACTGGGAGTGGGGGCGGGACTGCTGGCCCCCTGGGCCTCGGGCTCCGCGTCCGCGCTGGTGTGCATCGCCTCGGTGACCGCCATCGTCCACTACACCGGTGGACCGGCGAGCCCCTACTTCGTGACGCTCGTCGCCGCGCCCCTCCTGCTGTCCATGTTCACCCCGGACTCCCGGCTGCCGACGCTGGTGTCCCTCGGGACGATGTTGGGCGCGGTGGTGCTGTTGAACGTCCTGGCCGGAGTACCCACGGGCACCTTCCTTCCGCAGGTGCTCACCTTCGGCCTCATCGGGAGCATCGGGCTGTACGGAGGGAGTACCTACCGGCGGCTGCGCGAGGCGGAGAAGGTGGCCCAGGAGGAGCGGCTGCGCGCCCTGGCGCAGCTGGCCGAGAGCGAGCGGCTGCGGCGGCGCGCCGAGCGCGAGCGCGCGGAGGTGGAGCGGCTGGTGCTGGTGGGGCAGCTCGCCACGGGAGTAGCCCACGAGGTGAACAACCCGCTGGCCTTCGTGAAGTCCAACCTGCACTACCTTGAGCAGGAGCTGCTGGGCGAGGGCTGGCCTCCGGACATGTCCGAGCTGCGCGAGCTGCTGGATGAAACGCGGCAGGGGGTGCTGCGCATCCAACAGATCGTCACCGACCTGCGGCGCTTCTCGCGGGAGGGGAATGGGAACGAGGAGGAACAGGGCGACCCGGGGGATGCGATGGAGGAAGCCAGACGGCTGGCCTCGGTCCGCCTGCGCGGCCTGGGCGACGTGGAGCTGGACGTCCCCTCGGGGTTGCCGATGGTGCGGCTGGGGCAACGGCGCCTGGTGCAGGTGCTGCTGAACCTGCTGCTGAACGCGGCGGACGCGGTGGAGGGAGCGGAGCCCGCGCGCCGGGCGCGCATCACGCTGCGGGCCCGGCGGACGAAGGAGGGCGTCCGGTTGGAGGTGGAGGACAACGGCCCGGGCATTCCCCCGGAGGTGCTGCCGCGGCTCTTCGAGCCCTTCTTCACCACCAAGCCCCCGGGAAAGGGCACGGGCCTGGGACTGGCGCTGTGCCTCGAGTACGTCGCCCGGACGGGGGGGACGCTCACCGCGGAGAACCGGCCCGAGGGCGGCGCCCGCTTCGTCCTCACTCTGACGGACGCGTCGGCGACCGCCTCGGCGGCCTGAGCATTGTGATACAAGCCGCCCAACGTGAGCACCGCAACGGACACCATCCCCACCTTCGAAGAACTGGGCCTCGGGCCCGCCCTCGTGGAGGCGCTCGGCGCGCTCGGCTACGAGGAGCCCACCCCCATCCAGCGGGCCGCCCTGCCCCCGCTGCTCGCGGGCAAGGATCTGCTCGGCATCGCCGCCACCGGCACCGGCAAGACCGCCGCCTTCTCCCTCCCCCTCCTCCAGCGCATCACCCCCGGAGGCAAGCGCGCGCCGTTCTCCACCTCCGCGCTCGTGCTCGTCCCCACGCGCGAGCTCGCCATGCAGGTGGCCGAGGCCATCCACCGCTACGGCCAGAAGCTCGGCATCAGCGTGCTGCCCCTCTACGGCGGCCAGCCCATCGGGCAGCAACTGCGCGTCCTCAAGCGCGGCGTGGACGTCGTCGTCGCCACCCCGGGCCGCGCGCTCGATCACCTCAACCGCCAGTCGCTCCTGCTCGACTCCGTCCAGACCGTCGTGCTCGACGAGGCCGACGAGATGCTGGACATGGGCTTCGCCGAGGACCTGGAGGCCATCCTCGAGGCCACCCCGGAGGAGCACCAGACGGCCCTCTTCTCCGCCACCCTGCCCCCGCGCATCGCCTCCATCGCCGAGCGCCACCTGCACCAGCCCGTGCACGTGCGCATCGCCAAGGAGAAGGTCGCGCCCGGCACCGGCCCTCGCGTGCGCCAGACGGCCTACATCGTCCCGGGCGCCTTCAAGGCCGCCACGCTCGGGCGCGTGCTGGACGTGGAGGCCCCCACCGCCGCCATCGTCTTCTGCCGCACCCGCACCGAGGTGGATGAGCTCACCGTGTCGCTCAACGGCCGGGGCTGGCGCGCCCAGGCCCTCCACGGCGGCATGGACCAGGCCCAGCGCGACCGCGTCCTCAAGCAGTTCAAGAGCCACGCCGTGGATCTGCTGGTCGCCACCGACGTGGCCGCGCGCGGACTGGACATCGAGAAGCTCTCCCACGTCGTCAACTACGACGTGCCCAATGCCCCCGAGGCGTATGTCCACCGCATCGGCCGCACGGGCCGCGCCGGGCGAGAGGGCGTGGCCATCACCCTCGCCGAGCCGCGCGAGCACCGGCTGCTGCGCAACATCGAGAAGCTCACGGGCCAGCGCATCGAAGTGGCCACCGTGCCCACCGTGGCGGACCTGCGTGCCCGCCGGTTGGAGCTCGTGCGCGCCTCCCTGCGCGAGGCCCTGGTGGCCGGTGAGCTCGACTCGTACCGCTCCGTGGTGGAGAGCCTCGCCTCCGAGTTCGACCTGGTGGACGTGGCCACCGCCGCGGTGAAGCTGCTCCACGACGCCCAGGTGGAGGGCAACGAGCAGGAGGAGGAGGACATCCCCACCCTGCCCCCGCCCGCGCAGAAACCGCCCCGTCCGGGCAAGAACGCCCGGATGACGGAGCGCGCCGGAGCCCGGGAGCGGCCGGGTGGGCCGCCGGGAGCGAAGCGCCGCTCGGGCCCGTCTCAGGACTTCGACATGGCGCGCCTCTTCATCGGCGTGGGCCGGCACGCGGGCGTACGACCCGCGGACCTGGTGGGCGCCATCGCCGGCGAGGCGGGCGTGGAGGGACGACGGATCGGCGCCATCGAGATCGGCGACAACTACTCCCTCGTCGAGGTGCCCGAGCCCCTCGCCGATCAGATCATCACCGCGCTGCGCCAGGCCACGCTGCGCGGCAAGAAGGTGCAGGTCCGGCGCGACCGGGGTTGAACGCCCGTGGCGGGAGGGATCCGACGAGGGCTCGTGCCCTCCGTCGGGTCTTCTTGCCAGCGTCGCCGGGCCCTCCCTACCCATATAGGCACGAAGAGCCTGGGAACAGGGGGGAGCCGTGAACCGGGTGGAGGTCTCTCGAGCGGAGCAGGACTCGCCTGTGCTCCAGGAGATGGGCCCCTATCTCCTCCAGGGGGTCCTCGGCAGCGGCGGCATGGGAATCGTCTACCTGGGAGTCCACCGGGAGACGGGCGAGCGCGTGGCGCTGAAGACGGTGCGTGTCACCCGCGCCTCCACGCTGGCGAGCATCCGGCGGGAAGTCCAGTTGCTCAGTCGCATCCAACACCCGGGCATCGTCCGGATCCTCGATCACGGAAGCTCCGGCGGCCTCCCCTGGTACGCCATGGAGCTGCTGGAGGGACGGACCTTCAATCAGCTCATCGAGGGGTACTACCACCAGGCCAACACCCGGGCTCGAGACGCGGCGCCGAAGCTGCCCGCCCGCCCGCTGTTGGAACGGGTACTCCAGCTGTGCGCGCCGCTGGCCTACCTGCACGGCTGCGGCATCGTCCACCGCGACCTCAAGCCCGGCAACATCTTCATCCGGAAGAACGGCACCGTGGTGCTCGGCGACTTCGGGGTGGTGGTGGAGTTCGGAGGGGCCCAGGGACGGGAGGTCCTCCAGGCGGACCACGCCGGCATGGGCACGCTGATGTACATGGCGCCCGAGCAGATCCGCGGAGATCTCGTGGACGCCCGGGCCGACCTCTACGCCCTCGGCTGCATCCTCTACGAGTGCGTGACCGGCTTCGTCCCCTTTCTCGGCAACTCGCCGCAGATCGTCCGCCGCCGGCACCTGCAGGACACGCCCACGCCTCCTTCCCTGCTCGCCGAGGAGCCCATCCCCGAGCCGCTGGAGTGGCTCATCCTCAAGCTCCTCGCGAAGCGGCCCGAGGACCGGCTCGGCTATGCCGAGGACGTGGCCCGGGTGCTCTCGGAGCTGGGAGTGGAAGCCGATGAGCCCGACGAGGATCGCCCCCGGCCCCGGCCCTACCTCTACCGCCCGCCCTTCACCGGGCGGAAGGAGGCCATGCGCGAGCTGAACGATCTCCTGGACGAGATGCTGTTCTGCAAGGGCGGGCGGGTCTTCATCGGCGGTGGCAGTGGCGTGGGCAAGACACGGCTGGCCCTGGAGCTGGCCCGCGAGGCCCTCCACCGGGATCTCCCGGTGGTGACCTGCGAGTGCATCCCGCTCGGTCTCTCCGGCACGCGGGTGGATGCCGGCATGAGGGCCCCGCCCCTGCATCCCTTCCGCTCGCTGCTGGCCGCGGTGGCGGATCACTGCCAGCACGGCGGCGCGAAGGAAACGGCACGGCTGCTCGGACCGAAGGGCAAGGTGCTGGTCGCCTACGAGCCATCCCTGGATCAGCTCCCCGGTCAGCGGGAGCTGCCTCCACCGCCCCCAGTCCCGGATGCCGATGCCGCGCGCGCCCGCATCTTCTCCGCCCTCCAGGATGTCCTCTTCGCCTTCGCCGAGGAGGATCCGGTCCTGCTGATCATCGACGATCTCCAGTGGGCGGACGAGATGACCCTGGCCTTCCTGCGGCAGCTACGGCACGAGGACCTGGTCGAGCGAGGCGTGCTGCTGCTGGGCACCTACCGCATGGAGGAGATGGGTGACGCGCTGCGGGAGGTGGTCTCCGCCCCGGGCTCCCTTCACATCGAGCTGGGACGGCTCGACGAGCGCAGCATCGAGTCGATGGCGCGCGGCATGCTCGCCCTGCACTCACTCCCCCGGGACTTCGACAGGCTGGTCCGCCGCTCCGAGGGCAACCCGTTCTTCGTCGCCGAGTACCTGCGGGCCACCATCTCCGAGGGGCTGCTCCACCGGGACACCGCCGGCGAGTGGCGGCTGGACGAGCGGGTGCGCACGGGGGACTCGCTCGAGGAGCTGTCGCTGCCCGGCTCCATCGCGGAGATCATCCACCGGCGCCTGCGCGACCTGGACGCCAGGGCCCAGCTGGTGGCGGAGACCGCGGCCGTGCTCGGACGCGAGTTCGACGCGGACCTCCTGCTGGACACGGTGCCGCTGGAGCACACGGCGGCCCTGGAGGCCCTGCAGACGCTGCGGGTCCGGCAGATCCTCGAGAAGGCCGCGGGCGGCAGGCTGCGCTTCCTCCACGACAAGCTGCGGGAGTTCACCTACGCCAGCATCACGTCCCAGCGAGGCCGCCAGCACCACCGCCGGGCCGCGGAGGCCATCGAACACCGCTACCAACAGGCGCTCGACTTCTCCCTGTACTTCCCGAGCCTGGCCAATCACTGGGCCAAGGCCGAGGTCCACGATCAGGCCAGCCGCTACTTCCAGCTGGCGGGGGATCGCGCGAGCGCGACCCATGCCAACGCGGAGGCCATCCTCTTCTACCGGGCGGCGCTCACCGAGGCCCACGCGTACCTGCGACAGGAGCGCGACGAGCCGGAGGACTGGCGACGGGCCCTGCTCCGCGTCCACGAGCACCTGGGAGACGTCCTGGCGCTCTCGGGACGGCAGGAGGAGGCCCGGGCGGCCTTCGGCGACGCGCTGGCCCGGCTCTCCCCGGACGAGCGGCTCCATCGCGCCTGCATCCATCGCAAGGTAGGCAAGACGTGGGAGACACTCCACCAGCACGAGGACGCGCTGCGCGCCTATGACGAGGCCGAGGCCGCCCTGGGACCCGCGCCCGAGGAAGCCGGCGAGCGAGCCCCGGACATCGCCGACTGGTGGAAGGAATGGGTGCAGCTCCAGGTGGATCGTCACTGGACGTACTACTGGATGAACCGGCGGGAGGAGATGGACGCGCTGGTGAGGAAGTTACGAACTGTCGCGGAGACACGGCTGACCCCGCTGCAACGCGCCAACTTCTTCGTGATGGTGCTCAACACCGCCTTCCGCCAGGAGCGCTACGTGGTCCAGTCCGAGACGTTGGAATACGGCCGCCTCGCGGTGGAAGCCGCCGATGCCTCGGGGGAGCCAAGCACGCGCGTGGCCACCCGCTTCAGCAACGCCTTCGCCCTGCTGTTCCATGGAGACCTGGACGAGGCCGAGCGGCAAAGCCTCGCCGGGCTGGAGCTGGTGGAACAGACGGGGGACCTGACGCAGAAGTCACGCCTCCTCACCTACCTGACCCTGATCTACCGCAAGCGGGGCGACGTCGACCGCGTGCGCGAGTACAGCGAGCGGAGCCTGGAGCTGGCACGCGCCACGCAGATGCGTGACTACGTGGGCGCGGCCCGGGCCAACCACGCCTGGGTGGCCTGGCGGGAGCAGCGGGTGGACGACGCCGAGCAGGAGGCTCGCACGGCCCTGGAATGCTGGAGCAAGCTCTCGACGCTCTACCCCTACCCGTTCCAATGGCAGGGATTGTGGGTGCTCGTGGCGGTGGAGCTCCAACGTCATGCGCTGGCTCGAGCGGTGGAGCATGCGCACGCACTGCTGGACCCGACCCAGCAGCGACTACCGGAGTCCCTGACCTCCGATCTGGAAGCGGCACTCGACGCATGGAAGCAGGGTCGCCAGGAGCAGGCGCGGGAATACCTGGAGCACGCCGTCGGCTCCGCCCGGCGACAGGGATTTCTGTGAGGGCAGGCAAGCCTCCCGGTCCATCTTCCATCACATTTCCCTCCCCCCCACTCTCTCCCTGAGGAGTCACTTTCCCCTGGCGGAGGTGGGAGCGCATGAGGCACGTCACGACCGTGGTAGGCGCCACCGGGCTGCTGGGCGGTAGGATCTGCGAGCATCTGGTGGCGGCGGACGTGCCCGTGAGGGCCCTGGTCCGGCCGACCTCGGCTCCAGACAGGGTCGAGCGGTTGGCGCGGGCGGGGGTGGAGCCCCGGCGGGGAGAGCTGAAGGATCCCGCCTCGCTCGATGCGGTCTGCGAGGGAGCCCGGGCGGTCATCTCGACGGCCTCCTCCACGCTGTCGCGACAGGCGGGAGACTCCATTCAATCCGTGGATCTGAACGGTCAGCTCGCCCTCGTGAAGGCCGCCCGGCGCGCCGGAGTGGAGCACTTCGTTCTCATCTCCTTCGCTCCCCTCCAGGGGCGCTTTCCCCTGCAGGATGCCAAGCGCGCGGTGGAGGAGGCGCTGAGGAGGAGTGGAATTCCCCGCTACACCGTCCTCCAGCCCAGCTACTTCACCGAGGTCTGGCTGAGCCCCGCCCTCGGCTTCGATTACCGGAATGCCCGGGCCCGCCTCTTCGGAACGGGGCACGGAGGGATGAACTGGATCTCCGTCGAGGACGTGGCCCGCGCCGCCGTGAAGGCCCTGACGAGTCCCCGGGCCTGGAACGCGGTGCTCGAGCTCGGCGGGGAAGAGGCGCTCGGCCAGCTCGACGTGGTCCACCTCTTCGAGCAGTGGAGCGGGCGGTCCTGGACCCTGGAGCACGTGCCCGAGCAGGAGCTTCGCGAGCAGTGCATCGGCGCCACGGATCCGCTCCAGCGCTCCTTCGCCGCGCTGATGCTCAATGTCGCGCTCGGAGCCCCGGTCGATCCCAGGCCGGCGATGGAGGCCCTGTCGCTACGCCCCAGCCGACTACGCGACTACGTGGCGCGCGTGGTGGCCGAGCAGTCGCTGCCGCAACGTGAACCCCAGATGAGCTGACTCCCGCTGGAGTCATCCTGTTGGCGGGACCGGGGTCGCGTCCGTCCGGGGCGCATCCCAGTCCTCGTCAGGTCATCGGTGTCAATCCCAAGAGGAGCATATGAATCAGAACGGTCATCAGCCGTCGCAGCTGAACGGTCAAATCGATTCACGAGTCCGGTACATCCTGTTCACCGGCAAGGTGAAACACGGTCACTTGTTGCGTTATCTCCTGGCGACCCAGGGTCGAAAGCGATTGCTGGAGACATATGGATTGCGCCGGCAGGTGAAGTCTTCCGCGCTGACGGGCGACCCGGATCATGTGTTCGAGGTCTACTACGCCGACGAGCCCGAGCGGCTGATCCGGGATTCCGACCAGCCCCTGGCGCTGGACGGAATGATGAACGAAGAGGACGCCGCGCAGTACCTGGCGCTCCAGGAGATCATCGACGCCGAGCGACTCCCGGCGCGTGAGGTGTTGGATCCCTCGAGCCCGGAAATCCCCCACATGCGGACGCTCCTCCAGATGCCCTATTTGCTCGAGCAGAAGAGCCAGGAAGAGGTCTCCCGGGATCTGGCGACGGCGCCCTACCTCCTGAACGACATCTGCGTCCTGAAGAAGGAGGACGGTGAGGACCCGGTGAGCAGGCTCACCCGCTTCACTGATTACGTGTCCCAGATCATCCCCACCTTCGCCCAATCGGGCTTCTCCCTGCTCGTCGCGGGCCAGTTCGAGTCCCACCCCGACTGGATCCTCAACATCTGGCAGCTCGAGAACCTCGAACAGCACCGGGAACTGATGCTGCGGCTCGCGGACAACCGCGTGTATTCCGAGATCGACAAGCTGTGCAACCAGGAGCAACACCTCTGCCGGAACGTGTCGCGCTTCTATCAATACCATCCCTTCCTGATGACCGCCTGAGACAGACGATCCCTCAGCAGGAGCCACCTCATGAACAACGGAAAATCAAAGCCAGGCCAGGCCGAGCGGACACGCGTGACGGCACTGCAACTCGAACAAGACGATCTGGTCATCTTCGGCGAGGACGGGAAGTTCCACCACGTACCCAAGACCTACTACGCGACCCCGGAGCAACGGCTCCCGGACAGGTTCAAGAGCGCACCGGAGTTCCTGGTGGGACTGGGGGCGGTGGTCGCGGACGTCACCGCCTATCAATCGGCACAGGAGGATGAGACGGCGCGCGAGCCCTTGACGGCGGATTGCGCCTGCATCGTGCTGAACATGGCCGCCATCCGGCAGGAGAGCGAGAAGCACAAGGATCCCCGCGCCGGGCGCCCGATCCCGAACGGCGACCCGGTGAATGCCACCTCCGAGCCCCCCGAGGTCGAGAGCCCGCCAGGACTGCGGGTCGAGAGGGACGACCTGGTCATCTTCGGCGAGGACGGGAAGTTCTACCTGGTGAAGAAGCAGTACTACGAGCAGCAGGTGCTCCCGGAGGACATGCAGAGCGCACCACAACTCATGGTGGAGCTGGGCGCGGTGGTCGCGGACATCCCCCGTCTGCCCACGGCGGGCAGCGCCTGCCAGTTGGTGAACATGGCCTCCATCCGGAGGGGAAGCGCGCACGCCGCCCGGCTCGTCAAGGGGCAGCGGACGCAAGGCCTGGAGGTGGAGGGACAGAGACCCGTCGAGCGCCGCGCCCAGACCCGTCGTGGCTCGAGGTCCGGAGGCTCACGTAGGCGCGTCACGTCCATCGCCCACCGCGGGGATGACAGGAACGACGAATGATCGACCCGGCGACCCACACCGCCGCCACCGGACCGGCGGCGCCCAAGCGGTACCGGGAAGGGACGCACCGCCTGCGCTCCCCCGAGGAGACGCTGCGGCGGGTGCGTCCCCTGATGGCGGTGATGGGCATCACCCGCATCGCCAACATCACCGGCCTGGACCGTCTGGGCATTCCCGTGGTGACGGTCTGCCGGCCCAACTCACGCTCCCTCGCGGTCTCCCAGGGCAAGGGGTTGGATCTCACCTCGGCCAGGGTCTCCGGGCTCATGGAGGCCGTGGAGACGTATCACGCCGAGCACATCACCCTCCCGCTCGTACTCGCCAGTCACAACGAGCTGCGCTTCAGCCATCCGCTGATCGACGTCACCCGGCTCCCCCGGCTGTCGGTGGGCGCCTTCCACCCTTCCCTGCGGCTGCTGTGGATCGAAGGCCGCGATTTACGGGGCAACACCCCGGTGTGGCTGCCCTACGAGCTGGTGCATACCGACTACACGCTGCCGCTCCCCTCCGGCAGCGGCTCGTTCTTCATGAGCTCCAACGGGCTGGCCTCCGGCAACCACCTGCTGGAGGCGATCAGCCACGGCCTGTGCGAGGTGGTGGAGCGCGACGCGACCACCCTCTGGCACCTGCGCACCGCGGAGGAGCGGCAGCGGACCCGGCTCGACCTGGACACCGTGGAGGACCCGGGCTGCCGCGAGGTGCTGGAGAAATTCGATCGCGCCGGGGTGGACGTGGCCGTCTGGGAGACGACCTCGGATGTCGGTCTGCCCGCCTTCTTCTGCATGAGCGCCGAGCGCTCGCCGGAACCCCTCCGCCCGCTCTTTCCCACGACGGGCGCGGGGTGCCATCCCGCCCGCCAGGTGGCGCTCCTGCGCGCCCTCACCGAGGCGGCCCAGGTCCGGGCCACGTTGATCTCCGGCTCGCGCGATGACCTGGGCGTCGCCCGGTACTACGAGACCCTGACGGACCCGGCCCTCTGGCTCCGCGTCCGGAAGCTGATGCACTCCGGCGAGCCCGTGCGGCGCTTCCACGAGATTCCCTCCTTCGAGGGGGACAGCTTCGACGAGGACGTGGCCTGGGAGTTGGAGCGTCTGGCCGCGGTGGGACTCGAGCAGGTGGTGGTGGTGGACCTCTCCAAGCCCGCGTTCGGGATCGCGGTGGCGCGAGTGGTCATTCCCGGCCTGGAAGCCATTCACGACGCTCCGGGCTACGTCCCAGGTGCCCGGGCCCGCCGGCTCCTGGAGGAGCGCTCGCGATGATCTACGTCTTCGTTGGACCGACCCTCTCCGTGGAGGAAGCCAGGGCGGAGCTCGACGCGGTGTTCCTGCCGCCCGCGGCCCAGGGAGACGTGTACCGGACCGCGTGCGAACGCCCCGAGGCCATCGGGCTCATCGATGGGTACTTCGAGCGCACGCCCGCCGTGTGGCACAAGGAGATCCTCTGGGCCATGGCCGAGGGCATCCACGTCTACGGGAGCGCCAGCATGGGAGCCCTGCGCGCGGCGGAGCTGGCCTCGTTCGGCATGCGCGGAGTCGGCGCCACCTTCGAGGCGTTCCTGCACGGCGATCTGGAGGACGATGACGAGGTCGCGGTGGTGCACGCCCCGGCGGAAGAAGGCTATCGCCCGCTCTCGGAGGCAATGGTCAACATCCGGGCCACACTGGCGAGCGCCGAACGGGCGGGGGTAGTCCGCCTGGAGACGCGAGCCACATTGGAACGGATCGCCAAGGGGCTCCATTACCCGGAGCGTTGCTACCCCGCCCTGCTGGCCCAGGCTTCTCGCGAGGGAGTACCAGCCGTTGAGCTGGAGCGGCTCCGTTCCTGGTTGCCCCGGGGTCGCATCAACCAGAAGCGAGAGGACGCGCTGGCCATGCTGCGCGACATGCGCGAGGAGCTGGCGAACCACCCCGGTCCGAAGAAGGTCACCTATTCGCTCTCGCGAACGGATGCCTGGGAGGAGGCGCGCCGCCGCTCCGAGCAGCTCTCCTCGACTCTGGAGGGACAGGGAGGAGAACCCCTGCGGGAGTCGCTCCTCGAGGAGCTGCGAATCTCCGGCACGTTTCCTCGAGCCCGGCGGGGAGCACTGTTACGTGCGCTGGCGGTGGAGGAGGCCATGCGGCAGGGGCATGCCGTCCGGGAGGAAGAACTGCGTGAGGTCTGCGACACGTTCCGGCGCGAGCGCGGCTTGCTCGAAGCGGAGCGGTTCGAGCGCTGGCTCGAGGAGCAGCACGTCGAGGATGAAGTGTCGTTCTTCGAGGGGGAGTTCCAGGTGCGCCGGATCGAAGCGCTCCTCGAACCGGAGATCGCCTGGCATCTGCCAGACCACCTGCGCTCAACCGGCGAGTACGGGTCGCTCCTGGAACGCGTCCGCCGCAAGGAGCAGGTGCTCGCCGGGTCCGGACTGGAGAGGCCAGGACTGGCCGAGGCAGGGCTCTCCGAGGAGGAGCTCTGGGAATGGTACTTCCAGGAGCGGCTCGAGCGCCCCGTTCCTGCGGACATCGACGTGTACGCGCGCGCCCAGGGGTTCGCCGACGAAGATGCCCTCCGGCGAGCCGTGCTACGGGAGCGATGTTTCCTGCTCCCGCGGCACGGCCATTCTCATGAATCAGGCCCGACGCCGACGCATGGCGAGCAGGACCAGGCCCAGCAGGGGCAGCAGCGGCTGCGCGCCCGAGGCGGCACAGCCCCCGAGTGAGACGGAGAAGGAGCGCGTAGCGGAACGCGGCTCGAGAGTGTTTCCGCTGGCATCCAACGCGCCCACGTTCAGCTTGTGCTCGCCCTCCTTCAAGGGAGCCGTTGGCCTGAAGCTCCAAGCCCCGGAGTCGTCGGCCAGCACCACGCCACTCTTCACGTCATCGATGTAGACAGCCACCAGCCTCTGGGCCTGGGTCCGCCCGGAGATGACCGGGAACTCGGTATCCACGACGGCGCCGTCCGCAGGCTCCAAAATTTCCGGAGCGGAGGAAGCCAGGAGAGAGACGCTCCATTGATGGACGGAGGGAGACGGATCCACGTTGCCCGCGCTGTCCTTGGCACGCACCTTCAACGAGTGAGAACCCTCGGCGAGGTTCGTATAGAGCTGTGCCGCCGCACAAGCGGTGAAGTCGGCCGCATCATCGAGCTGGCACTCGAAATTCGTGGCCCCACTGGGGGACTCGAAGATGAAGACGGCGATCCCGGAGTAGTGGACGGACGGCGGACCCTCGACGATGTTGGTTTCAGGAGGCTCCGTATCCACATTGAAGGGGATGGAGGCGGAGCGAGCCCCCACGTTGCCCGCCGGATCGGTGGCCTCCGCGCTCACCGAGTGGGGCCCATTGCCCAGATTCACGGTGGTCTCAATAGTCCACATCCCGAGATCGTCCGCCTGCTCGGAACCCGCGAGTTCCCCGTCCACGAAGACGCGAACCGTGCTGAATGGATCATCGACCTTTCCCTTGATGACCGGCGCTCGCGAGCCCACCATCCCATCTTTCGCAGGCTGGGTGATCCCACCATATTCGCGACGACTGGCTCAAGACATGCATGAAGGCTGAGGTCGAGCGCGTTGGGTTGAGTTATCGGGCACAAGGCAGAGGAAGCCCGCCCCGGGGCAGCGGGTAGCAAGCAGGAGGAGATGGAGAGGGGAGTGGGGAGAGTGCGACACGTGAGCTGCAATTGACTCCAGGCAGCTACGTGATGTGCGCTGTGCTCAGCGAGCCCAGCTTCGTCCACAGCTTCTGCCAGAGGCTGGCCGACTCCCGGCCAATGACCAGCACCACTCTTCTGGCGTGTAACAGCACCCGCGCGGCTACTTTGAGCACCCGCTCGCGCACACGGAGCAGCCCCAGCCCTCGCCCGTGGCCTGCTCCATCAGCACGCGCGCGGCGTGCACCAGGTTGTAGGCCAGGGCATTGAGCAACAGGCGTACCTCGTTGTTGGCGAAGGCGTCGATGGACACCGAGCGCTGGACGGGCGGCTGCCCCCGGTACTTGGACTTGGGCCGTCTGGCCGAGGAGAGCGCCGGGGCCAGCACGTCCATGAGCTCTCCGAAGTGGCCCTCCGCCGTGCCGCGTTGGCGGTAGTGCTCCAGCAGCGCCTGTGCCGGCATCTGCTCCTTGCTCCAGCTCGTCACCAGCCAGAAGGCGTGCGGGAAGAGCTCGTCCTTCCTCTCCAGCACTACCAACACCACGCGCCGCGCACGGCTCCAGCCCTGCGCCTGGTACTCCCATTCGTACAGGTGGGTGCCCGGCTCCCCCAGCGGCACTCCCGAATTCATGAAGCGCGGCAGCGCCGCCTCCCGCTGCAACACGCTGGTGTTGCGCACGCGCGCCACGTAGGGCGTGCCTCGCTCCTCCAGCTTCGCCAGCAGCTTCTCCTCGGGAAAGCCCGCGTCGAAGCGCACCGCCGCCACCTCACACACCTCCTTCTCCACTCGCCCCAGCAACTCGTCGATGAATTCCAGCGCTCCATTGGCGCTGTGCACGTTTCCTCGCGCAACCTCACGTCCAGCAGGTCTCCCGTCTCGGCGAGACTGGCGACAATCGGGTGGTACATGCGTACTCCGTAGTGCCCGTTGTACGCGCTGCCCTCCTGGTGCCCATGCACCTCCACCGGCAACCCGTCCACGTCCACCGTCACCTGCTTGAGCTTCTGGCCCTTGGGCTGCTGCGCCCTCAGCCTCCGCCCCGTCTGCCACACCAGCGCCTCGTGCAGCACCTTCCGGTTTTCCTCTCGCGCCAACATGGCCGTCAGCCGCGACAAGGTGGGCTGTGAGGCCAACCCCTCCGCTCCCCCCTCTTTCCCCCTCAGCGGCACGCTGCTCTTGCTGTCCGACACCGCCAACCTCAACGCCGCGTCCCTCCTGAGCGCGTCCGCGTCGTCGTGGTCTCTCCACCCTTGCCCCAACAGCAGAAGGTCCGTGCGCACCAACTCCCTCAGCGAGTGGGTTATCCGCTTCTCGTCTCGCGTGTCCGTCAACATCTCCCCCAGCCAGCGCGTCAGCCCCAACCGCTCGTCCACCTCCCTCAGCAGCACCGCACCTGCCTCCGACGTCAACCGCTCCGCCCTCGCCTCCAGCTTCACGGAGCCGTTGAACTCCAGCCCGAAGTCGTTGAGGATTTCACCCATGACGCGCCTCCTGCCTTGTGGTGGTGGATGTCTGAACAACACCCCTCTACCACTCGGGAGGTCAGGCGCGTCACCCTCCTTTTCCGGTCATCCTCCTGCACCTCTCGTGAATAAGGCGGGGTGATCTGCACCCCGGGAGCTACGTTATCGATAGTCCATATGTATTGGGCAGGGGTTATATCCACGCCGGTGGCATCCATGGCCCTCACCAGGAAGGTGTGTCGGCCATCGGCAAGCCCACTGTAGCTCTTCGGGCTGACGCACGGGCTGTAGTCGGATCTATCGAACGAGCATTCAAAGGTCACACCAGATGTGGTGGAAGTGAACGTGAATCTAGCGTCCCTCTGTTTTGTATAAAGCGAAGGCCTGGCGGTGATTTGCGTATCCGGCGCGGCCAGGGCAACGGTGGGACAGAGCCCTACGGCCCATAGCACCAACGGCAGACATCCTCTCATCTATTACTCCTCCAACAGTGATAGGTTGACCCGGCTAGGGCCTGGTAGGTGAAGGTGAAGCGTCGTCAGCAGCGATGGCGGCTGGTTGAGAGAAGAAGCAAGCCCCCCCAACCCCAGCAGGGGCAGTGAGGCATCGGTGCCCGAGGAGGCACAGCTCAACCCGCCACCGATCGAAGCGGCCAGACCGTCCCGCTCCCCCGGACATCGGCGTGTATGCACGTGCCCTGGGGTTCACCGACGAGGATGCGCTCCGGCGTACCGTGCTGCGGGAGCGATACTTCCTCCTCCCGCAGCAGGGCCGCATAGACGCCCCAGCCGCCTGAAAGGCGGACCAGTCACCGAAGGGCCCGCGCCAGGGCACGGACCCCGCGCGGCGTTGAATCAGCTCCGACGCCGACGCATGGCGAGTAGGACCAGGCCCATCAGGGGCAGCAGCGGCTGCGCGCCCGAGGCGGCACAGCCCCCGAGTGAGACGGAGAAGGAGCGCGTAGCGGAACGCGGCTCGAGAGTGTTTCCGCTGGCATCCAATGAGCCCACGTTCAGCTTGTGCTCGCCCTCCTTCAAGGGAGCCGTTGGCCTGAAGCTCCAAGCTCCGGACTCGTCGGCCAGCGCCACGCCGCTCTTCACGTCATCGATGTAGACGGCCACCAGCCTCTGGGCCTGAGTCCGCCCGGAGATAACCGGGAACTCGGTATCCACGACGGCGCCGTCCGCGGGTTCCAGGAGATCCGGAGCGGAGGCAGCCTGGAGGGAGACACTCCATTGATGGACCGAGGGAGACGGGTCCACGTTGCCCGCGCTGTCCTTGGCACGCACCTTCAACGAGTGAGAACCCTCGGCGAGGTTCGTGTAGAGCTGCGCCGCCGCGCAAGCGGTGAAGTCGGCCGCATCATCGAGCTGGCACTCGAAGTTCGTGGCCCCACTGGGGGACTCGAAGATGAAGACGGCGACTCCGGAGTAGTGGATGGACGGCGGACCCTCGACGATGTTGGTTTCAGGAGGCTCCGTATCCACACTGAAGGGGATGGAGGAGGAGCGAGCCCCCACGTTGCCCGCCGGATCCGTGGCCTCCGCGCTCACAGTGTGAGGCCCGTTGGCCAGATTCAGGGAGGTCTCCAGGATCCAATCTCCGTCCGCCTCAGCCTCCACGGAACCCGCGAGTTCCTCGTCAACGAAGACGCGAACCGTGCTGAATGGGTCCTCGACCTTTCCCTTGATGATCGGCGCTCGCGAGCCCACCCCCTCGTCCTTCGCGGGCTGGGTGATCTGCACAGAGGGAGCTACGTTGTCGATAGTCCATGGGTACCGGGCAGGGGTCGTATCCACACCGGTGGCATCCACGGCCCTCACCAGGAAGTTGTGCCGACCATCGGCGAGCGCACTGTAGCTCTTCGGGCTGACGCACGGGGTATAGTCGGACCCATCGAACGAACATTCAAAGGTCACACCGGATGTGGGAGAATTGAATGTGAATGTGGCTTCCCTCTGCTTTGTATAGAGCGGAGGAGCGGCGGTGATTCGCGTTTCCGGCAAAGCCAGGGCAACGGTGGGACAGAGCCCTACGGCCCATAGCACCAACGGCAGACATCCTCTCATCTATTACTCCTCCAACAGCGTTAGATTGACCCGGATCGGGCCAGGTAGGTGAAGGTGAAAAGGCGTCAGCGGCGATGGCGGCGTCGAGCGGAGAGCAGGATCAACCCCCCCACTCCCAGCAGGGACAGAGAGACACCGGTGCCCGAGGCGGTGCAACTCAACCCGCCACCAATCGACCGAAGCGGCTCCCCCTCCATGTAGCGAACGGTGAAGACTCGAACCAGCGAGTGCTGCTCGCTGGTGTTGCCAGCCACGTCCGTCGCCTCAGCCGTCATTCTATACACCCCATCTTCCAGGGGCTCTGGGGGTCTGAAGATCCAATGTCCCGACTCATCCACCAGCGCGACACCGCTCTTCTTGTCATTGATATAGACGGTTACCGAGCCATTGGCCACGGCCGTTCCGCTGATGCCCGGTGTCCTGGTATTCACCTCGGCACCATCAGCTGGTTCCAAGATCTCGGGAGCTCGCGGCAACTCGACGAGGACATACCATTCATAGACCGAAGGCTCCGGGTCCACATTTCCAGCAGGGTCCTTGGCGCGAACCCGAAGCTTGTGGGTACCATTGGCAAGTCCCGAGAAGAGCGATTCCGCGCCACAGGCCGTGTAATCCGGAGCATCGTCGAGCTGGCACTCGAATTCGGTGGCTCCGTTGGGGGACGAGAAGACGAAAGCCGCCAGTCTGGAGTTATGGGTGGAAGGTGGGCCCTCGACAATGTGGGTATCAGGGGGCTCCGTGTCCACGGTGAAGGCCTGCATGGGGGTACGAGGACCTGTATTCCCGGCTGGATCCGTGGCTTCAGCGCTCACCGTGTGCGGGCCATTGGCCAGGTGCATGGGCGACCTGAAAGACCATGAACCCGAGTGATCCACGAGCAGATCCCCAGCCAACTCGCCATCGATATAGACCCGCACCGTACTGAGCGGCTCCTCCAACCTGCCTGTAATGAGGGGCGTTTGTGAGTTCACCATCTCCCCATCCGCAGGCCTCAGCTCTCGCACCTCGGGCGCAATGGTGTCGACGATCCAATTGTATCGAGTAGGACTACCATTTCCCGCCTTGTCCACGGCCTGCACGGAGAAGGAGTGAGAGCCATCGGCGAGTCTGGTATATGTGATCCCCTCGCTCGGGCACGGCTTGAAGGCGGCATCGTCCAGCGAGCACTCGAACCGCTCCACATCTCTGGCCGTTGAAGAGTACGTGAACGTGGCCTCCTTCGAGTTGGCCAACACGGGCGGCTTTACATGGATGCGGACATCCGGCGCCTCCGTGTCCACGGTCCACGAATACGTGGCCGGGCTGCCATCCACGTTTCCCGCCGCATCCACGGCCCGCACCGCGAAGGTATGGGGGCCCTGACTCAATCCGGTGTATTTCTTCTCACTTGTGCACGTCGCGTAGGCGCCCCCATCCAGCGAGCATTGGTACGTCACACCCGTCTCATTCGACGAGAACGAGAACGTGGCTTCCGTCGAGTTGGTCAGCAGGGGCGGCTTCGTACCGAGGCTCGTTTCTGGCGCATTCGAGTCCACGGTCCACGAGTGCGTGGCCGGACTGCCATCCTTGTTGCCAGCCCCATCCACGGCCCGTACCGCGAAGGAGCGGAGTCCCTGAGCCAACCCGGTGTACTCCACCCCACTGGTGCAGGTCGCAAAGGAGCCTCCGTTCAATGCGCACTCGAATCCCACCACATCGCTACTTGTTGACGAGAACGTGAAGGTCGCCGAAGTGGAACTGGTCACCGCTGGCGGCTTCGTACCGAGGCTCGTTTCTGGCGCCTCCGTGTCCACGGTCCACGAATACGTGGCCGGGCTGCCATCCACGTTTCCCGCCGCATCCACGGCCCGCACCGCGAAGGTATGGGGGCCCTGACTCAATCCGGTGTATTTCTTCTCACTTGTGCACGTCGCGTAGGCGCCCCCATCCAGCGAGCATTGGTACGTCACACCCGTCTCATTCGACGAGAACGAGAACGTGGCTTCCGTCGAGTTGGTCAGCAGGGGCGGCTTCGTACCGAGGCTCGTTTCTGGCGCATTCGAGTCCACGGTCCACGAGTGCGTGGCCGGACTGCCATCCTTGTTGCCAGCCCCATCCACGGCCCGTACCGCGAAGGAGCGGAGTCCCTGAGCCAACCCGGTGTACTCCACCCCACTGGTGCAGGTCGCAAAGGAGCCTCCGTTCAATGCGCACTCGAATCCCACCACATCGCTACTTGTTGACGAGAACGTGAAGGTCGCCGAAGTGGAACTGGTCACCGCTGGCGGCTTCGTACTGAGGCTCGTTTCTGGCGCCTCCGTGTCCACGGTCCACGAATACGTGGCCGGGCTGCCATCCACGTTTCCCGCCGCATCCACGGCCCGCACCGCGAAGGTATGGAGGCCGTGGCCCAACCCGGTGTATTTCTGCCCGCTGGTGCACGAAGTGTAGGCGCCATCGTCCAGCAAACACTCGAATCCCTTCACATCGCTGTCCGTTGACGAGAACGTGAACGTGGCTTCCGTCGATTTGGTCAGCAGGGGCGGCTTCGTATCGATTCTCGTACCTGGCGCACTCCAGTCCACGAAAAAGCTGACATCCTGAGAAGAATCACTGGTTTCTCCAGATCCACTTTCCGCCTTGACTCTTATGATATACTTTCCGCCCTCTATGAAGGCGGCGCTGTCGGCATAGCCACCCGGGGGGACATTCAGAATCCATGACCCAGAGCTGACAGAAGCCTCCTTCGTCGTATGAATGCCCGCCTCGCCTTCAGCATAGATACTTACACTCACTTTTTTGGCGTCCGAGGCATTGCCAGCAATTGAAAACCCCCGTTCAGTATTCACAAAAGCGCCGTCCACCGGGCTCGTCACCGTCGGGGGCGGCGGCTTGGCAGAAGCGTCCACAGGCACGGGCTGTGATCGGACAACAACGCCCGCGTGCACGGCAAGCGCCTCCATCGTCGGCTGGGCACCACGTCCAGATCCAGAAGAGCGGACCTCGTGCATGCCTGGTGAGAAACCAGCCAGTCCCGCCTCACTGGTGGCAAGACAGTCACTCGACGACCCGGCCAGGAGGAACACTCGTCCACCGCCACCTCCGCCTCCCGGGCCGCCACCTCCCATGAAGCCACCCACGGTATTTCCACCGGCACCGCCGCGCGCGGAGACACTGCCGCACTCCGCAGAGCCGACGAGCCGCAGGAGAATGTCTCCACCTGCCCCGCCACCGCTGCCCCCGCCCACACTCGCGCTTCCACCCGCCTCACCATCGGCGGCAATGGAGCCCAACCCCGACAGCTCCAAGGCACGAATGAAGATGACGCCTCCTCCCGCCCCTCCTTCCGGGCCAGACCAGTCCTCGCCGTGGCCACTCCCACCACCTCCACCAAAGATCAGGCGCTCGAACGTGGAATGGACGAGCTTCGCGCCTCCCTGCCCTCCGATGTCCAGGGAGCCCTCCCCCAGGTCGGCGGACCACCCGCCTCGTCCACCTGGCCCGCCATTGCCTCCTCCGCCGCCTCCCGCCATCGGGCACACGCCGCCACCACCCCCGTTGGAGCCGCTCTCCCGCCCGGTCTTCATGGGGCCATACTGCGTGACGGCCACGCCCTCGCCCTTCCGTGCTCCCGGCCGGGCGGCCACGGCCATCCCCATGCACCGCTCCGGGTCGGACGCGTCCGGGGCATAGCGGCCCCCCCGGAATCCCGCGCCCGTGGCACTGATCTCCCCGTCGTTGCGCACGGTCCCCGTGGCCAGGAACGCCACCACTCCGCCGGTGCCACCATCCCAGGGCACCGCGCGGAGACTCGCGCCCCTCTGGACGTGGACGTCGGTGTACTCCGGAATCCGGATGACCTGCGTCACGCGTGCCGCATAGGAGTGCACCAGCGGCCCCTTCAACGTCAGCGTTCCATTCCCCACGGCCGCCAGCCGGGCCAACTCCCACCGTCCCACCGGATCATCCGAGAGCACGATCGGCCCGGACACCCCAGGCCTGGGCTCCGGTACGAGGCCCGTCGCCTGGAACACCAACACCAGGTCTCCGGCCCCGAAGCCCTCCGTCCCCTCCACCAGCAGCACGCCGTCCCCCGGCGCCGCTGGCCCCGTCATCTGGGTGTAGCTGTTGACCACCCTCCCCGCCTCCGTCACGACCAGAGACCCGTCCCGCCCGGTCCCCAGCCCGAAGGTGTCGGGCTCGGCCAGGGCCACGGTTGAAAACAACCCCATGGCGAACAGCGCCACCTGGAACCCTCTCTTCATTGGTTCATCTCCCCCTCAGCGCTCGCGCGGGCCCTACTCGGGCCAGATGATTTCGAACTCCACCCGGCGGTTGTTCTCCCGGCCGGAGGCCGTGGCGTTGCTGTCGATTGGCCGGTCCTGTCCGTAGCCCTTCGCATCCAGCCGCTCCGGCTCCACCCCCTTCTGGATGAGGAACCGGCGCACCGACTCCGCCCGAGCCTGGGACAGCCGCAGGTTGGACTCACGATTCCCTCGATCGTCCGTATGCGCCCCCACCACGACGAGAGGGAACTCCGGGTGCTCGTTGAGCACCTTCGCCAACAACGTCAGGATCGCATCCGAGGTACGCCGCAGCCGCGAGTCTCCAGGCTCGAAGAGGATTCTCGACGTCAGCTCTATCTTCGTGGGCGTGAGGATGACGAGCGGCATCTCGTGCTTCGGACACCCATAGTTCGTCTCGAGGCCCGCCACATTGGGACAACTGTCCAGGCGGTTGACGACCCCGTCCCTGTCAGCATCCGACTCCGGGCAGCCCTGACGCTCCACCGGTCCCGCCATCACCGGACACTGATCCAGATCATCCTCGACCCCATCCTCGTCCCGATCCCTCTTGGGGCAGCCCTCATGGTCCGCCAGTCCTGGCATCTCCGGGCAGCGGTCCTTCTCATCCGCCACGCCGTCTCCGTCGCCATCCGGCATCGGGCAACCCTTCCACACCGCCTCGCCCGGCTCCGTGATGCACGCATCCAGGATGTCCTCGATGCCGTCATTGTCCGTATCCCGCCGCGGACATCCGTTGCGCTCCAGCGTCCCCGCCACATCCGGACACTGGTCCACCAGATTGCGCACACCATCCCCGTCCTCGTCCATGTCGGGACACTCCTCGTAGGAGTGCGGCAGGTCCGGCGAACAGTTGATGGACGACTCTCCTGGCAGCCGAGAGGGCGTGACATCGCCGAAGGCGGTCCCCACCATCACCCGGAACAGGGGGGTCCCGGGTGCCGAGCCCACCCCCACCCCCGCGATCGTGAACACCTCCATCGACGGGTTCATCAGGAAGCGGGGTCCGAGCAGCAGCTCCACCGAGCTCGGCTGATCCACCAGGGGAACACTTCCCCGCACGTTCAGCTCCCAGCGAAGCCGCCGCCCCACCGTGGCCACTGCCGCCCCGAAACGTACTTCGTTGCCAATATCAGCCTGCTGATAGGGCGCGGTGCTCGAGGTCTGGAGCAACGGCCGCACCAACCCCTGGGCCTCCAACGCCAGGCGGAACCAGCCGAAGCGCCGGCCCACCATGACCCGCGGGGTGTAGCTCGGTTTCCCATCGCTCGCGAGCAGGGAGGCGCTCGCGAACGGCAGGCCCACCCCGACCCCCAGCGCCACGTCCAGCGGCATTCCCGCCACCTGGGACAGCAGTGACACGCGAGCACTCAGCGAGGGCGTGGCGATGCCGTACTCCGCCAGCGGCGCGATGCCCTCCGCGCGCAGGTCATCACCTCGCTGGAGCGCCACCAGGGGTATCTGCGCCCCCAATTCGAGCCAGCGGACCGGAGACCACGCGGCCGCCAGATGGGTGGTGACCCGGTGGCCAACCGCCGCCACCCGCTTGTTGCCACGGGCCATCACCAGCGGGTGGTGTTGGTAGTGCCCCATCGCCGACAGACGCAACTCGCCCGCTGGCAACAACTCCCCCGTCCCCACCAGCAGCGAACCCGCGGCCCCCGGATTCAAATCCAGACGCTCCAGATCGAAGTCCGGCAGCACCTGCGGCTCACGTGCGAGCGCCCCGCCCCCGATCAGGAGGAGCCCCATCAGCCACATGCGCATAACGGGTCCATGACTGCTCATACGCCCCCCCCCAACATTGCGTGTCTCAGGCCTACGTCCGTCTGCTCACCAGACCCGTTCCACTGATGAAACCATCCATGCGGAACGGAGCGTCGAGCCCGGCGGAGAAGCCCCATGATGTTGGTACAGGAACTTCCTCGTCCACATCAAGACACTTCGCCAGAAATACGAGCCCGCCCGCTCTCGAGCGTTTGGAGTCGGACGCCCGCTCCTTTCCGATTCCCAGAACCCAAGAAGAAAGGACTGAAAATACCGAGCGGCATCGTCTATTTCCGTCCGCGGCGTACAGCGGTCACTGAGTGACCGACAATACCAGTATTTACGTGCGTCCTGGAATCAAGCGCGGGTGCAGAGGCCATACATCCTGGAGAGGATTTCAGCCGGCTAGCCCGCGGCCCTGACGTGCTTCTGGTATTCCGTGCCGTCGGGGACCAGGGATGTCCGTTCGCGGTAGACGACAAGGTTCTCCGCGCGCGCTTGTTCCGCGGAGTCCGGTGTGCGGAGTTGCCAGCGCCGGGTTTCGGCATTTCCCGCGGCGAACAGCGGGAGCAGCGATGTGACCGACGAGGGAGGAATACCCAGAGCATCGGCGACCGCGTCGCCATGGAAACTCCGGGTCAGGGCATTGAACAGTTCTCGCGCCACGGGCTGCGTGAAGGGAGAGCCCGGAACGGCGCATGTCGCCTCCACGGTGGCATCCAGCAGCGCCGTGGCCAGGGCTCGCGTGTTCTCGTCCAGCGGAGAGAGGGTGGAGTCGACCAACTCCAGCAATGCCTCGGCCTCGGTATGGTTGTGCAGGGGCAGGAAGAAACCCTCGTCCAGGCCCAACAGGTAACCGACGTACCACCAGTGCCGGTAGAGGGCCTCTTGCTGCGCCTCGGTGATGGCGATCCCGACCTTCTCCAAGGCACGGAAGGGAACCACGGTGAAGTCCAGCCAGGTGCGGGCGACGTCGGTCTGGTTGATGGGGACACCCCACCGCTCGTAATCCCAGCCGCGTTCGAGCGCGGTGGCACGCACCCGGGCGTGCAGCAGGCGGACCTGAACGGTCTGGACGTATCCGGGCGCACCACGCACCAGACCACCAGGGAGCATGCTCTGGATGCGCCAGACGCCGGTCTCCAGCAGCCGCCTCGGCGCCATGGTGGCGAGCTGCCCGGTCTGCATCAGCAGCCGGGCGATGGCCGGCGAGCTGTAGGTATGCACCAGCGAGCCGAGGGAGAAGGCGAGGTCGCTCCAGAGCGGAGGAATGGACAGGGACACGACGTCGCCCTGGCTCAACGCCTCGCGGTCGACCCACTCGGGAATGGTCTCGAGCTGGCGCAGCAGCGCGGCGATGGCCGGCGGAGGGTTCTTCAGGCTGTCCAGACCGTCCGCGAGGCCCGCGTTGAGCATCTGCCTCCCGGCCTGGCCCAGCGCATCCAACTCGGCGATCACCGCGTCCGCCAGCGGATCGCCCACGGCGAGCATGCGCGCCATGAAGTCCGCCCTCTCACCATGCCGGGCACGCGCGGCCCCGAAGTTGACCAACCTGCCAGCAATCCCAACATCCCGTTCCGTCGCACTCATGAAGATCTCCATTCCGGTCCGTAAGCGGCGACCGGGCGCTCCGGTGCCATCTGGGGACCTCTCGCCATCCTGGTGCACCGCTGGTACAGCGACCGGCCGGACTCCTGGACGATCGTCCAGTTCGTCTAACGCTCGAACTGGACGATCGTCAAGTGAATGACTGGACGATCGTCCAGCCCATGGACCAGACGGACATCCAGGACGGAGGGATGGGATTGGGGTGTAATGAGGGGGAATGACGACCCCTGCCATGGAACGAACGCGTGAGCGCATGATCCGCACCGCGCTCGAGCTGTTCTCGGAACACGGCTACGAAGGCACGTCCATCCAGATGATCGCCACGGCCATGGAGCTGTCGAAGGCGGCCGTGTCCTACCACTTCCGCACGAAGGAGGATCTCCTGGCGGCCGTGGCGGAGCCGGCGTTCACGGACCTGGGACGGTTCCTGGATGAGACGGAGGCCGAGCCCAGGAAGGCGGTGCGAAGACGTCTGGCGCTCAGCGGCTACGTGTCGCTGCTGGTCAAGCACCGTGGGCTCCTGGCCCTGCTGGAGCAGGATCCGATCGCGGCGGCCAGCCCCGTCATCAGCGAGAAGATGACGCTCTTCGCCGAACGCATCAGACATCTCTTCGAGAGTGACGCCCCCGACAACGCGGAGCTGGTGTATCTGGCGGTCACGCTCGGCGGGTTGCGCAATGCGGCGGCTTGGTTCCCCCATCTCTCCGACGAGGAACTGAACCAGCACCTGCTGGCGACCGCCGAGCAAATCCTCGGGCGCACCGCGCCGCGAACGACCCGATAGCGTGACCCGTCAGGGTCCGGGACTCGCCCGTGCTCACGTTCCACAGCCGCACCACCTTGTCCTCGCCCGCGGAGGCGAGGTGCCCGCCGTCGGGAGAGAACGCGAGCCGCCACACCTTCGCGCCGTGTGCGCCGAGCCTCTGTCCCTTTCCCGAGGAGGGCGCCCACAGCCACACCCCACCGTTCTCGTCCGCCGAGGCGAGGCGCTGGGGTCCGCGCAGCACGCGGGGCTCTCCGGTCGCGAGATCCCAGAGGATCGCGGTCCGGTCGGCGCTGGCTGCGGCGAGGTAACGCCCATCCGAGGTGACGTCCAGGCTGTTGACGAGCCCTTCGTGATGGTGGAGGTCCCTGGCCTGTCCCGTGACGGAGCTCCGCAGCCGGCTCACCCCCTCCTGGGTACCGATCGCCACCCAGGGGGTGCCCGGGACGAAGGCGAGCGACGTTCCGATGCCGAGGTTGCTCGCGAGCAATCTCGCCTCGCGGGTTCCGGGCATCCAGGAGTGGAGCTCTCCCCTCATGTCCACGGTGAAGAGGCGGCCATCCGCGGAGAATCCCCCCACGGTGGGCCGGGCCTGGCTCATGCATGCCCTTCCAGGAAATTCCGGGCTCTCGGTATAGTGATGCTCTCCTATGACCGTCAGCCGCCAGAGTCGAGCCCACACCTGGAACAGCCTACGCAGCCGCACCAGGGAGTTGTCCGCGAGATGAAGCGGTCCGTCATCCCTCTTTCGGGGGATCCCGACGAGGGTGATGAGAGGTATCCAGCACACCGATGAGTTCCTCAGGCCCGATCATCCGCATCCTGGTCGTCGACGATCATCCGGTGCTGCGCGAAGGGCTCAGCGCCATGATCGCCGGGCAATCGGACATGGCGTTGATCGCCGAAGCGGAGAACGGCGAGCAGGCCTTGCGAGCCTTCCGCGAGCATCAGCCCGACATCACGCTGATGGATGTGCGGATGCCCACGATGGGAGGCATCGATGCGATCACGGCGATACGCACGGAGTTCCCGACGGCACGAATCATCGTCCTGACGACCTACGAGGGCGACGCACAGGCGCTGCGCGCCATCAAGGCCGGAGCATCCGGTTATCTGCTCAAGAGCATGCTGCGCAAGGAGTTGGTGGAGACGATACGCAGCGTGCATGCGGGACGTCGCCGCATCGCAGCGGACATCGCCTCCGAGATGGCCGAGCACGTGGCGGACGACGAGCTGACGGCACGAGAGCGTGACGTCCTGTCCTACGTCGCCGCCGGAAACGCCAACAAGGAAGTCGCCGCCCGGATGGGCATCTCCGAGGAGACGGTCAAGACGCACATGAAGAACGTCCTGACCAAGCTCGGTGCCAGGGACCGGACGCATGCGGTGGTTGTCGCGCTGAAGCGGGGAATCATCGACATCTGAGACCGGCACGCCCCGGCGGCTCAGCGGCCTCCCCCCACGATGCGCCCCAAGCGGTTGCGCCAGGCACACTTCTGAGCGCCGAGATACGCGGCCCTGGCCGGCACGCGTAGCTCCACTTCCGTCCCGGACTCGCTGCGGCACGAGATGTCGAGCCGCGCGCCGATCTTCTTCGCCCGCTCGCGCATTCCCGACAGGCCCCAGTGTCCGGGCCGTCCACCGGCCTGTAGGAATTCCACATCGACGCCGCGTCCATCGTCGCGGACGCGCAGACGGAGCTCCCGGCAGTCATAGGTGAGCGCCACCTCGATCCGCTGCGCATCCGCATGTTGGAACGCGTTCACCAGCGCCTCGCGACCGATGCGGAAGACCTCGTCGCGAACGATCGGCTCCAACGGCGTGGGCTGCCCCTCCACCACCACATGGAAGCCCGCGGAATGGTCCTGCCCGAACTCCTCACCCACCTTCGCGAAGGCATGGGACAGGCCCCTGGTATGCTCCGAAGCAGCGCGCAGATCCTTCACCCGGTCGCGACTCTCGACCAGAACGTTGTCGGCCCGGTCCAGCGCATCCTCCATCGCGTTGCGCACGGGGTCTCCCACCGGGAGCATCTCCGCCACCGACTGGAGGCGCAGGACCACCCCCTGAACGCCCTGTAACAGCGTGTCGTGCAACTCGCGAGCGATGCGCTCTCGCTCGCGGTGACGTTCCTCCAGCAGGCCGCGCATGCGCACCCGCATCTGGCGCAATCGCAGCAGGAACAACCCCCACAGGCCCGCCAGGACCACGGCGAGGCACGACGCACGGAACCACCACGTCTGGAAGATGCCCGGCACCGCATGGATCCACAGCCCGCCATCGGGCATCTCCAGGATTCCGGCGACACCCCGCAGGGGCTCGCTGCTGGCCACGGCCAGGGGATGGAAACGCTGCCCGTCGAAATGGACGAGGCCGAGCTGCCCACCCACCCACAACCGCCGCCCGGCGCGTAGCGCGGTCCCCAGTCCCACGTCGAGCCCCTCCGTGGCGCCGTAGCGGAGCACGAGACCGTTGTCGACCATGACGATCCTGTTGTCGTGGTACCCCAGCCAGACGCGGCCCCGCGCGTCGGTCGTCGCGGAATAGATGCGTGCCACCTCGGTCGTGCCGAGCTGTGGGTCCATGCGTGTCCACACGCCGTCCTTCCAGCGCAGCAGCCCGCCCGTCGACATCGCGACCCACAACGCACCGGCCGCGTCCTTCGTCATCGCCTGGACCTGCTGAAAGGTCTCTTGGGATGGAATCGTGGCAACGCGCACGGGACGGTCGTTTTCAATGCGCCAGATGCCGTCCGAGGTCCCCAACCACACGGTGCCTTCCGGATCGCGATACGCGCAGCGGACAGGTTCACCGAGCTCGGTGAACTCGACCTGCTTGTCGTGCAGCCGCATCAGGGGCCGGTTGGTGCTGCCCGCCCAGATCGCCCCATCGTTACCCGCGGCCAGGGCGAAGTCATGTGAGCCGCGCGGAAACTCCGCCAGCACCAACGAGCTGTGACGGAAGCAGTCGAGACCACCACTGGTGCCGACCCAGAGGGTCCCTTCGCGGTCCTGGCCGATGCCGCGGTCGCGGTCATTCGCCCGCGCGGTGGCGGTCACGCCGTACGACAGGAACAGACAGAGCCACGACAGGACCCATCGGTGCCACGACAGCTCCCTGCGGTGGCTCGTCGTATCCATCATCCGCGCTCCTTCCGTGACACGAAACATTTCCCATACCTCTCGAACCAGGTGCGGGAAATCCCTCGAAAGGGGGAGGAAGCGTCATACCTCCTTCGTGGGAGTCCGCGCCCCCCTTCGGACGGTAGCCAGCCCTCACTCGTTCTCGTGAGGCATTCACCCCATCGCTCTGAGACAGTCTTCGACACGCCTGTACATGAACGACTGATCCATTTCCAAATAATTGCCTCCAAATCCATTCCAAAACAAAGACAACAATCCCCTGTCCATCATGCTCACCGGAACAGAATACGAACGGCTGCTGTCCAGCCTGCGACTGAAGCGCCCGTGGGCGATAGGAAATGCGCACTCCGGGAACGCACCGCTGGAGGGCGTGGTCGGGGCGCGAATGGCCGTACGCGTGCAAGACAACAGGATCGATCACGGACCGTGGCGGTCGGTGCTGGATCTACTCGAGCAGCAGTGAGGGCGACATGCCGACCGTGTCGCGATGGCGGACGCGGCCGTCGAGGTGACGTACGCACAGCTACGGGAGCGGACCCGGCGCCTGGCCGGGATGCTGCGAGCCAGGGGAATCGGGCGCGGTGATGTGGTCGCGATCGTGATGGACCGCGGGCCCGCCTTCGTCGAGACCGCGATCGCCGTCTGGCGAAGCGGCGCGGCCTATCTCCCGCTGGCCCCCGCGCACCCGGCGGCATGGCGTGAGGACGTCATTCGGAGGGTGGGGCGGCCCTGGTTCCGGAGACGCATTTCCATTCCTATCCGATGCCCAAGGACTGGCGGCGCCCGCTGGACCCTCCGGCTGAGTACAAGCGCCTCAGGAAAGAGGCTCCGATCACTCGCGTTCGGGTGTGGGACGGCAGCACGCCATGGCTGATCAGCCGTTACGAGGACGCCCATGCGGCCCTCGGCGATCCGCGGCTGAGCCTGGACTTCAGGCTGCCGGGATTCCCTCACACGTCGCCCACATCGGCGGCCCGGCTGGAACGGACCTTCCCGTTCCCATTCCGCGCCGATTCGGAGTACCGGGTCCAGCGGGCCATGCTCGTGCAGGAGTTCTCGTCGCGGCGGATGGAAGTCCTGCGACCGCGAATCCAGCGCACCGTCGACGAGGCGCTCGACGCGATGCTGGCCGGGCCGAGGCCCACCGACCTGATTGCGGCCTTCGCTCTCCCCGTGGCCATTCGCGTCATCTGCGACCTGCTCGGCGTCTCCCACGACGACCATGTGCGCCTGCATGGCCTCAGCTGCACGATCGGCTCCCCGCGACACTGGGAGAGTCTGAGCCCCAACAACACACGATCGTCTGTCTCTAGAGGGGCGCTTGGATTTCCTCGCGGCTCTCGCCCAATAAAAATGGCCCCATGCACCCTATGTGCATGGGGCCTGCTACCCGTCTGAACATGACGGGGAGCGCCGAGAACCTTCGTCCCGAGCCAACTCGGGAACCTCTATACCCTCACCCCGTCCCTCTCCCAGAGGGAGAGGGTCTAACTCCCGGGATCAGAATTCGGCCGTGGCCCTAGGGTCCACGATTCCGCATTCCTTGATCTTGTAGAGCAGCGCCTTGTAGCTGATGCGCAACTTGCCCGCCGCTCTCCTCTTGTTCCAGGCCGTGCGCTGCAGCATCGCCAGGATCGCCTCGCGCTCGGCCAGCATCGCCGCCCGCTTGCCAATGTCCTTCAGCGACATCTCCCCCTCCGGCACGCTCGGCGGCGGAGGCGGAGGTTGTGGCACGTCGAACGGGTTCGCGTAGCGCACCGGCGCCACCTGATTCACCGGCACCTCCACCGGCGGCACCACCCCTCGCGACGGCATCTCCAGGACCTGCACCGAGCCACCCGCTCCCGCCGCCGTCACCGCCGGCATCGCGGCGGGGACCGGCACCCGGAGCGTCGGCGCGGGAGGCTCCACGTCCCCGTCTCCCGCGTAGGACGTCGGCAGCGAGGGCGCGCTCGCCGGCGTCCTGCCCCCGGCTCGCAGCTCGTCCAGCACCAGCGTCGGATCCTTCAGCACGCACAGCCGGCGCACCATGTTCTCCAGCTCGCGCACGTTGCCCGGCCACTCGTACTCGGTGAAGGCCCTCAGCACCTCGGGCGGCAGCTCCGCCACCCCGCTCATGTACTGCCGCCCGTACTTCTTCAGGAAGTGGTCCGTCAGCGGAACGATGTCCTCGGGACGCTCGCGCAGCGCCGGCAGCCGGATGGCCACCACGTTCAGGCGGTAGAACAGGTCCTCGCGGAAGTTGCCCAGCTCGATCTCCCGCTCCAGGTCGCGGTTCGTCGCCACCACCACGCGGCTGTCCACCCGGACGCTCTTCTTGCCGCCCACCCGGAAGAACTCCTCGTCCTGCAGCACCTGCAGCAGCTTGGCCTGCAGCCGGATGGCCATCTCGCCGATCTCGTCCAGGAAGATGGTGCCCTGGTCCGCCAGCTCGAACTTGCCCGGCTTCTCCGCCGTCGCGCCGGTGAAGGCGCCCCGCTCATGGCCGAAGAGCTCGCTCTCCAGCAGCTCGCCCGGCAGCGCCGCGCAGTTCACCTTGATGAACGGACGGTTGCGCCGGTTGCTGCGCGCGTGGACCTCGCGGGCAATCACCTCCTTGCCCGTACCGGACTCGCCCAGGAGCAGCACGGGCACGTCCGTGTCCGCGATGCGCTCCACCAACGCGCGCACCCGGCGCATGGCCGGCGAGTGCGAGATGAGGACACGCTCCCCGCTCGACTCCTCCCGGGCCGTCGCCGCGCTCGCCACCTGCGCGCCCGCGGTGCCCTGCCTCGCCGGCATGCGGCTGCCCAGGGCCCGGCTCATCGCGTCTTCCAGCTCGTCATTGCTGAAGGGCTTGGACAGATAGTCGCTGGCGCCCAGCTTCATGGCGCGCATGGCGTCCTCGGCCCCGGAAAGGGCCGAGAGCACGATGACGGGCGCGCCACCTCCGGAGGCCCGGTAGCGCCGCAACACCTCGAGCCCGCTCATCTCCGGCATCATCACGTCCAGCAGCACCACGTCGAATGAGCCACCGGAGAGCATCTCCAGTGCCTGGGAGCCACTCGACGCGCAGCGCACCTGGTACCCCGAGCTGCTGAGCAGCTCGGCGAGGAACGTCCGCACCTGCTCCTCGTCGTCCACCACCAGCACCGCGATCCGATCCATCCCCTCGCCTCCCCTCACCCTGTCCATCTCGATTCACTCCGTGGGACGTCCCTGTCGGGTCCGCCCCTCGTCAAACCGTCAGTCCCATCCCAGCCGCCCCTGCCCCCCGGCGCTCCTCGCGAGCCCTGCGAAGGGCCTGCAACGAGCTGCTCAGCAACTGCACGGGCGTCCCCACCACATCCGGATAGCTCACCGCGCCCAGCGTCAACGAGGGGCGCAGCACCCGTCCCTCCACCTGCAACCGGGCCAGGGCGAAGCGCTCGCTCACGCGCGCCATCACGTCCGGCACGCCCTCCGCCGGAGTCCCCGGCAGCAGCACCGCGAACTCCTCCTCGCCCACCCGGGCCACCATGTCCGCCTCGCGCACCGTCTGGCCGAACACCACCGCGCTGTAGACGAGCAGGCGCTCGGCCAGCGTCCGGCCGGACGCCTTGCGCAGGGGACGGAAGTCATCGAGCGACCCCGTCACCACCGAGAAGGTGCCCCCGAAGCGCTCGGTCCGCCTCATCTCCAGGGCGATGAGCTCCAGCAGGAAGGCGCGGGTGTACAGCCCGGTGAGCGGATCGCGCAGCGCCGCCGAGCCCGCGTCCTCCGGGACGATCGCCCGGCGCACCGCCGCCTTCAGGCGCAGCTGGGCGCGCAACCGCAGCACCAACTCCTCGCCCGAGCCGGAGCGCGGAACGATGTCCACGCACAGCCCCTTTTCCAGGCAGTAGCGGTACGTCTCCGGCTCCCCGGAGTCCACCAGGTACAGCATGGGCACCGCGCCCCGGCCCATCTGCCGCAGCCGTCGCGCCACTGAAATCGCCGCGTAGTCCGGCGGCTGGGCCGCCAGCACCACCGCGTCCGGGCGGATGGCCTCGAACAATGGCCCCGCCGCGTCGAAGCGCGTCACCGGCACCACCCGGAAGCCCGCCTCGCCCAGGACGACCCGGGTCCTCTCCAGGTCTCCCGCTCGCGGCTCCACCACCAGCACCGTCAGCGGCTGCTCCGCCCTTTTGTGCTTGCGCTTCAACGCCACCGTGTCCCCCGTCCGGCCAGAACCTTTTTCCTCATCGTTCCTCCGGCGTACTTCCCAGGTTTACAGTCCTACCCACCCCTGCCCTTTCCATCCCCTTGTTTTTCCTGGGGTTGGGAAGGGACTTACTCCCCGTGCGCACCTGAATCAGCAACTGGCGTGCCATTTGTCGCCCGACGGAGACACGCCTCGACCTCCGATTCCACCAGGCGGTGCTTGAAGGTGTCACGGTCGTCGATGATGACCACCGGGATGTCGTACCGCCAGGCGGCGAAGGCGGCGGGATCTGCCCGGATGTCCTCCTCCACCAGGTCGAAGGGGAGGCGCTCGCGTAGCCGCTCCAGCACTTCCCTGGCCTGGTCGCAGAGGCAACAGTTGGGTTTCGAGTAGAGTCGGACAATCATTCGGTCGAAGGATGTGACGCGATGCGCGGTCTGTCAGGTGACTTCTCGACGATGCCCCTCAAGGATCTCGTCGCGTACCTGGGCAGCCGGCGGGCCACGGGAACGCTGAGGGTCATGCGGGCAGGCGTGCGCAAGCTCATCCTGCTGCGTGACGGGCAGGTGCTGAGCGCCAGTTCCAACCAGCCGCGCGAGTTCCTGGGCCAGTTCCTCATCAACATGGGGCACCTGACCGAGGAGCACTTCAGCAGGGCCTATGCCACCCAGCGCGAGACGCGGGTGCCGCTGGGGAAGATATTGGTGATGACCGGGCTGGTGGCCGAGCAGACGGTCCGCGGCACGCTCACCCTGAAGTTCCGGGAGACGCTGCTGGACATGTTCCGCTGGGAGGAGGGCGAGTTCTCCTTCGACGCGGGCGCGGTGCCAGAGGTGGAGGGCGTGGATGCGCGCGTGGAATTGACGGACATCCACCGGGAGGGCGAGTTCCGCGAGACGGCGTGGCAGGCCATCCGTGGGGCGTTCCCCTCGGGGAACCTGTACCTGACGGTGGACGAGAGCCGGCTGCCGGAGCCGCCCAGGCCGGGCACGCTGGACGCGAAGCTGGTGAAGCGCATCCGCGAGGGGCTGACGCTCGACGAGATGACCAAGGTGCTGCACGCCTCGGACTTCCTGGTGTACCAGCGGCTGTACGCGCTCTACCGGCTGGAGGCGGTGAAGGTGCAGAGCAAGCCACCGGCGGGGCGCCAGCGGCCCGCGCCGTCCGAGGACGAGGACGAGGCGCAGGTGGTGGACGTGGATGTGATCGGCGCCGAGTCCCCCACGGCCGAGGTCATCCAGGCGGCGCAGTCGTTCCTCGAGAACGGCAACTTCCGGGATGGCGAGGCGCTGGCGCGGCGGGCGCACGAGATGTCGGCCACGCCGGAGACGGAGGAGCTGCTGCGCTCGGCGGAGGCCGCGCTGTTGGGGGCGCTGCGCCGGGAGATGCTGGACAAGCCCCAGGTGCCCTCGCTGCTGGTCTCGACGGCGCAACTCAAGACGACGCAGCTCAGCGCGCCCGAGCGCTACCTGCTGTCACGCATCGATGGCAAACGCGATCTGGGAGCCATCATCAGCGTGTCCCCGCTGAAGGAGTTGGAAGCATTGAAGTACTTCCAAGCCTTCGTGGACACCGGGCTGGTGAAGCTCACCCCGCGGTGAATCGGGTTGCGCATGCTCCCCCTCCCAGAGGGAGAGGGGACCTCCACGGTAACGGACTCAGGGGCCCGTCATCGCCGCCTTCGCGCCCGGAGCGGTGGGCGCGGCGGGTGTTCCGGCGACCTCCTCTGCGGGCAGCTCCTCGTCCGAGGACTCCTCTTCCGCGGGAGTCTCCTCGGCGGGCGTCGTCTCCTCCCTGGCGGGAGTCAGCGAGCCCGGAGGCAGGCGCGCCAGGCCCAGACGCATGGCCTCGCGGCCGAGCCACGTGGCCCGGATGCGCCAGAGCGGCTCGTTGACGATGACCGCCGCCACCGCCACCTTCGGGTTGTCCTTGGGCGCGAACCCCACGAACCACGAGTAGTCCCGGAAGGGCTTGCGGTCCGCCAGCGTCCCCGTCTTGCCCACCGCGCCCGGCACGCCCATGCCCCGCTCGCGGAAGGTGCGGCGCGCGGTGCCCCTGGTCACCGTCGCCTCCAGGAGGGTCGTCAGGTCGCGCGCCACCTCGGGCGACAGCACCTGCTCGCCGGCCGGAAGCGGCGCGTTCGGGTCGGGCTCGAAGAGGATGGGCTCCCTCCAGACGCCCTTGTTGGCCGCCACGGACGCCAGCAGCGCGCCGTGCAGCGGCGAGAGGTACACGTCCCCGAAGCCCGCGCCCGTCTGCGCGAGGCGGAACTCGTCGTCTTCCGGCACGGCGGCGAGCGACACGTCCGTGGGCACCGGGAAGGAGATCTCCCGGTTGAAGTGGAAGCGGGCCGCCGCGCGCTTCAGCGCGTCGGGCGACAGGTAGCGCTGCGTCAGCTTGGCGAAGACGACGTTGGCGCTCTTGCCCATGGCCTCGGCCAACGAATGGCACTGGCCATCGCGCGCGCTGTCCTCCAGCAGCTTCTCGGAGAGCCGCCGTTTGCCGCCGTGGAAGCACGTCTCGTCCATGGGGGTGACGCCGGCCTCCAGCAGCGCGGTGCCGGTGACGATCTTGAAGATGCTGGCCGCGGGGAAGACGGCACGCGTGGACAACCCACGCAGGCCCGGCTGCGCCTGCGAGTGCTCGGCCATGGCCAGCACGCGGCCCGTGGAGGGCTCCAGCACCACCACGGCGCCGTAGGGCACCTCGTAGTCCGTGAGGATGTGGGTGAGCTGCGACTGGAGCGTCGGGTCGATGGTCAGCGGCACGTTGCCCTGGGGCCCCGGCACCACGAGCCGTCCCTGGGCGTCCTTCTTCGCCCGGGCGAGCACGTCCTGCTTCATGGACAGCGAGCGCAAACGGGCGAAGGGCGGATCCTGCTCGCGGGAGGGCACCGGCACGGGAGGAACGAGCCCCAGCATCACCCCGGCATCCACCTGCTCCGCCACTTCGGCGACCGAAGCGTCAGGCGTCCCGGCATCCAGCAGCGCCACCTCGGCCCCCGGCGTCGTTCCCCCATCCCGGGCGCTCCCTTCGTCGGCGCTCCCTTCGTCCGCGCCGACGAGAAGGAGGAACACGGGAAGGAGAAGCATCGCCGGAAAGGCGCGGGAGAGCGTCATACGGAACCGTCTCGCGGAGGGGGGGTTGGGGGGAGGCATGGTACCTGCCCCGGACAAGACGTCCATTCTCCCGCCGATGTTCCCCTGGAGAGCAAGAATCCTGGCGAGCCCCTGTCTGGCCCGATAGGGTCCAACCGCCTTGAACGGATTGAATGAAATCGCGGTGATCTGGGGCGCCGAATGCCGGCGCACCGTGCGCAGCGCGCGTGCGGTGGTGTTGCTCGGGCTCTACAGCCTGATCTCCCTGGTGGTGCTGCTGGTGGGGGCCCTCCTGCGCGCGTGGATCCAGCAGATGGCGGAGCAGGCTGGCGGCGTGCTCGCCCCCTCCGAGCAGATGCCCACCCTGGTGGTGGTGGTCTTCTACCTCAGCATCCTCTTCCTGCCCCTCTACGTGGCGTTGATGGGCTTCGATCAACTGAGCGGAGAGGTGGGGCCGCGCTCCATCCGCTACCTCACCGTGCGCGCTCGCCGCTCGTCGGTGCTGATGGGCAAGTTCCTCGCCCAGACCACGATCCTGCTGGGCCTGGTGCTCGCGCTGGATTTGATCCTCTGCGTCTACGCGTGGCTCTCGACGCCGGGCTTCGGCTTCGGCGCCTTCGTCCTCAATCTGTTCCGGTTCTGGGTGGGGACCATGGTCTTCTCCCTGGCCTTCCTGGCGCTCACCACCTTGTGCTCCAGCTTCACCACCACCCCCGCGGTGAGCCTGGTCTTCAACTTCATCTGCATCCTGCTCGCCTTCTGCATCTGGCTGGCCGGCCTGTGGTTCGGCCGCGGAGAGGGCCATCCGCTCGAGAACATCCGCTACCTGTCGCCCATGAACTACTGCACGAAGCTGCTCGACCCGGAGCCCCTGCAGTTCGGCGGGAGCGCCCTGGCCTATGTCGTCTTCGCGCTGCTCTTCCTGGGTGGCGCCTACACCGCCCTGCGCACGAGGGACCTGTGAGCGAGCCGGCGATCGATCTCGTCAACGTCACCCGGCGCTTCGGCCCCAAGAGCGCGGTGGATGGGGTGAGCCTCACGGTGCAGAGGGGACAGGTGTACGGGCTCATCGGCCCCAACGGCGCCGGGAAAACGACCACGTTCTCCATGATGTGCGGCTACCTGCGTCCCACCGGAGGCACGCTGCGGGTGATGGGCGTGAATCCCTGGGTGGATGGGGCCCTCAAGGGAAAGCTCGGCGTGCTGCCCCAGGACGCGATGCTGCCCGGTGGTTGGAAGGTGGGGCCGCTGCTCACCTACTGGGCGCGGCTGAGTGGCCTGGACAGGCCCGAGCAGGAAGCGCGCGAGTCGCTCGAGAAGGTGGGCCTCATGGAGGCCTGGGGCGTGGAGACGCACGCGCTGTCGCACGGCATGGCCAAGCGCGCGGCCCTGGCGCAGGCCCTCATGGGCAGGCCGCCGCTGGTGCTGCTCGACGAGCCCACCGCCGGGTTGGATCCCCGCATCGCCAATCAGGTGCGGCAGGTCATCCGGGAGCTGAGGGATCAACACACGACGGTGGTGGTCTCCAGCCACAATCTCCAGGAGCTGGAGCAGTTGTGCGACGCGGCGGCCATCCTCGATCGGGGCAGGCTGGCCCAGGCCGGCACCATGGCCGAGCTCACCAGCCAGGCCGCCGAGTTCCGCGTCCAGGTGGCCAGTGGCACCGTCATCATCCCGGAGCTCCAGGCGATCCCCGGCGTCACTTCCGCGCGCATGGAGGGGGAGACGCTCCTGCACGTCCGCTTCGACGGACAGAGCCACAAACCCGAGGAGGTCATCAGCCGCGTGGTGGGCCACCTGCTGCAGACGGGGGTGCTCATCCTCGGCGTCTCGCGGGGCCATCGGCTGGAGGAGCGGGTGCTGCAGCTCACGTAGGAAGCAGGCCCCCTGGAGCGGAAGGAAATCCCGCCGGAAATTCCGGGTGAAACTCCGGGCCCGCTCGTGTCACTCACGAGCCGATGGCGCTCCGCTCCCCTTCATGCACAACCACCTGCCTTGCGGTCCCAGGCGAATGGGTGTTGGGGGAATTTTCGCCAAAAAGCTTCGTGTTTTCGGGGCCCTGGGTGGTGTCTTCACCCGGCCGGGTACGCCTGCGTCGCCTTGCGTGCTCGGAACGGGCTCTGTTATCTACCCGCGCCCTGCTGACTTGACCAAAGCCCGGGACCGCAGTCGGACCTGACGACGTACGAGGAGCTGAAAAGACTCATGAGACCCAATGTGATCGTGGCCCTGCTGGTGGGCCTGGTGCTGGGATTCGTTGGTGGCCGTGCCTTCACCGGCAGCCCCACGACCAATGCCGCTGGCAACAAGCCCACGGCGGCCGCCGCCAACGCGCCCCGTCCGAATGCCCGGCCGGTGGATCCCACCGTCTTCAAGGTTCCCATCGATGGCTCGCCCGTGAAGGGCAACGCGGACGCGCTCGTCACGCTCGTCGAGTTCTCCGACTACCAGTGCCCGTTCTGCTCCCGTGCGAACGCCACGGTGGAGCAGCTCCAGAAGGACTACGGCAGCAAGCTGCGCGTGGTCATGAAGCAGAACCCGCTCTCCTTCCACCCGCGCGCCAGGCCCGCCGCGCTGGCCGCGCTGGCCGCCGGTGAGCAGGGCAAGTACTGGGAGTACCACGAGACGCTGTTCGCCAACAGCAAGGCGCTCGAGGACGCGGACCTGGAGAAGTACGCGAGCCAGCTGGGCCTGGACATCACCCGCTGGAAGGCGGACATGGCCAGCCCCAAGCTGTCGGCCATCGTCGATCGGGATCAGGCCCTGGCCGGCAAGCTCGGCGCCAACGGCACCCCGGCCTTCTTCATCAACGGCCGCTTCCTCTCCGGCGCGCAGCCGATCGCCAACTTCAAGACGCTGATCGACGAGGAGCTCGGCAAGGCCGAGGCCCTGACGCGTTCCGGCACCCCGGCGAGCCAGGTGTACGCCGCCATCATGGCCAAGGGCGTGGAGTCCGCGCCCAGCAAGGCCGCGCAGCAGGAGGCTCCGGCCCAGGCCTACCGCAAGGTGGACGTGCCCGCCGACGCTCCCTCCTTCGGCCCGAAGGACGCCAAGGTGACGATCGTCGAGTGGTCCGACTTCGAGTGCCCCTTCTGCAGCCGCGTCGGTCCCACGCTCAAGCAGATCAAGGAGACGTACGCCAAGGACGTGCGCGTGGTGTTCCGTCACCAGCCGCTGTCCTTCCACCCGAACGCCAAGGGCGCCGCCGAGGCCTCCATGGCCGCCCATGAGCAGGGCAAGTTCTGGGAGTACCACGACAAGCTGTTCGCCAATCAGCGCGCCCTGGATCGCGCCTCGCTCGAGAAGTACGCCCAGGAGCTGGGCCTGAACATGGGCCAGTTCAAGGCCGCGCTCGACTCCGGCAAGTTCCGCGCGAAGGTGGAGGCGGACGCCGCCGCCGGCGCCGCGGTGGGCGCCAATGGCACCCCGACCTTCTTCGTCAACGGCCGTGAGTTCGTGGGCGCCCAGCCCTTCGACAACTTCAAGAAGATCATCGAGGAGGAGAAGGCCCGCGCCGAGAAGCTGCTGGCCTCCGGCACCAAGCAGGGCGACCTGTACGCCAGGCTGATCGAGGAGGGCCTGAAGTCCAACGGAGCCGCTCCCCAGGCGCAGGCCCCCGCCGAGCCGCCCGTGCAGAACATCGAGGTCGGTAACGCCCCGGCGCGCGGCCCGAAGAACGCCCCCGTCACCATCGTGGCCTTCTCCGACTTCGAGTGCCCGTTCTGCGGCCGCGTGGTGCCCACGCTCAAGCAGATCGAGGACGAGTACAAGGGCAAGGTCCGCGTGGCCTTCAAGCACCAGCCGCTGCCCTTCCACGCGAACGCGAAGCCGGCCGCCATGGCCGCCATGGCCGCCCACGAGCAGGGCAAGTTCTGGGAGTACCACGACAAGCTGTTCGCCAATCAGCGCGCCCTGGATCGCGCCTCGCTCGAGAAGTACGCCCAGGAGCTGGGCCTGAACATGGGCCAGTTCAAGGCCGCGCTCGACAGCAACAAGTACGACGCGCAGGTCACCGCGGACATGAGCGAGGCCTCCCGCGTGGGTGTCAACGGCACCCCCACCTTCTTCATCAATGGCCGCGCGCTCGTGGGTGCTCAGCCCGCCGAGGCCTTCAAGCGCGTCATCGATGAGGAGCTGAAGAAGAAGGGCTCGGTCGCGGCGGACCAGAAGTAGTCCCCGCCCCGCCTGAATGAAAAAGGCCGTCGGACCGAAGCGGGTCCGGCGGCCTTTCTCTTTGGCGGGGGTCTTCCTCCCCCACCCTCGCGCGCGTCAGGACACGGCGATGGCGTCGATCTCCACCTTGGAGCCACGGGGGAGCGCGGCCACCTGCACGGTGACGCGCGCCGGGGGCGCGCCGGTGAAGTAGCGGCCGTAGACCTCGTTCACCTTGGTGAAGTCGCCCAGGTCGGTGAGGAAGATGGTGCTGCGCACCACGTGGGAGAAGTCAAGCCCGGCGGCCTTCAGCACCGCGCCCAGGTTCTTCATCACCTGCTCGGCCTGGTCGATGACGTCCCCCTCGACGATGTTCATCGTCTTCGGGTCGAGCGGGATCTGCCCGGAGAGGAAGGTCATCTTCCCGGCGTCCACCTGCACCGCCTGCGAGTAGGGGCCGATCGCCTTCGGCGCTTCGTCGGAGTGCACAATCTTGCGAGCCATGCGTTCACCTCGAAGGTGAGGCGGCCAGGAGCGGCCGCGCGTCCGCGGCGGCTCTACCACCAGCCCGGCGGGCGGCCAACCCCCTGACAGGCGGCTTCGTCCGTGTGCGAACGAGGCGCGCTACTGCCTCGTCACAGACCCTCACCCCACCCTCTCCCAGGGGGAGAGGGAGACGTTGCACGGCTAGATGCGCTCGACGGAGTAGACGCCCGGGAGACGCTCGATGGTGCGCATCAGGTCGGTGAGCTGCTTGAGGTCGGAGATGGTGACCTCGAAGGTGTTCACCGCGCGGTCATCCCCCGTGGCCCTGCAGTTGGCCTGGGAGATGTTGACGCCCTTCTTGGAGAAGGTGTTGGAGATGTCCGCGAGCAGGCCCGTCCGATCCGCCGTGAGCACGCGCAGGGTGACGGGACGCTTGAAGTCGCCGCGCACGTCCCACGACACGTCCACCCGACGCTCGGGATCCGTGGCCAGCGCCTTGTCGCAGCCCACCGTGTGCACCGTCACGCCCCGGCCCCGGGTGATGAAGCCCGCGATGGGATCTCCCGGCACCGGGTTGCAACATCGGCCGAAGCGCACCAGCACGTCGTCCACGCCGCCGATCTGCACCCCGCTGCTGTTCTGCTTGCCCACCAGCTTCTTGGCGAAGTCGGTGACGCGGGACAGGCCCGGCAGCATGCTGCCGCTGGAAGAGGACGTCTGGCTCTCCATGGCCGCCGCCGAGCCCTTGCCGTCTCCCGTCGAGGCCGCCAGCTTCTCCGGCGGAACCACGCGGGAGATCACCTGGTTGGGCACCACCTTGCCGTAGCCCAGGGCCACCAGCAGGTCGTCCTCCACCCGGTAGCCCAGCTCCTCGCAGGTCTTCTTCAGCTCGCCGTTCTTCAGCAGCCGGTTGAAGTTGAGCTGGTAGCGCTTGAGCTCCCGCTCCAGTAGCTCGCGGCCCAGCTGAAGGCTCTTCTCGCGCTGCTGCTGCTTGATGAAGCCGCGGATGCGCTGCTGGGCCCGGCTCGTCTTGACGAAGGTGAGCCAGTCCTTGGACGGGTGCGCCTGGGGGCTGGTGAGCACCTCCACCGTGTCCCCGTTCTTCAGCTTGTAGCGCAGCGGGACGATCTTCCCATTCACCTTGGCGCCCACGCACCGGCCGCCCACGTCCGAGTGGATGGCGTAGGCGAAGTCCACCGGCGTGGCTCCCCGCGGCAGGCTCCTCACGTCCCCCTTGGGCGTGAAGACGAAGACCTCGTCGGTGAAGAGGTCCACCTTCACCGTCTCCAGGAACTCCTTGGGATCCTTGAGGTCCTGCTGCCACTCCATGAGCTGGCGCAGCCAGGCGAACTTCTCGTCGTCCTTGCTGACGTTGGGCGTCTTGCCTTCCTTGTACGCCCAGTGCGCCGCGATGCCCTCCTCGGCCACCTTGTGCATCTCCGGGGTGCGGATCTGCACCTCGATGCGCTCGCCCAGCGGACCAATCACCGTCGTGTGCAGCGACTGGTACATGTTGGGCTTGGGGATGGCGATGAAGTCCTTGAAGCGCCCCGGCACCGGCTTCCACAGCTGGTGCACCAGGCCCAGCGCCTCGTAGCAGCTGGGCACCGCGGGCATGATGATGCGGAAGGCGATGATGTCGTGGATCTGCTCGAACTCGATCCCCTGCGACTTCATCTTCTTGTAGATGCTGTAGACGTGCTTGAAGCGGCCGCTGACGTCGCCCTTCAGGCCGCGCCCATCCAGCTTGTTGTGGATGAGCGTGCTGACGTCCTCGATGTACTTCTCCCGCTCCTTCTTGCGCTTGTTGAGCTTGTCCTGGAGCGCGAAGAAGTCCTGGGGCTTCACGTAGCGGAAGGACAGGTCCTCCAGCTCGGTCTTGATCCAGCTGATGCCCAGGCGGTTGGCCAGCGGGGCGTAGATGTCCAGGGTCTCCTGGGCGATCCTCCGCTGCTTCTCCTCGGACATGTGGTCCAGGGTCCGCATGTTGTGCGTGCGGTCCGCCAGCTTCACCAGGATGACGCGGATGTCCTGCGCCATCGCGATGATCATCTTCCGGAAGTTCTCGGCCTGTTTCTCTTCTTGTGAGAGGGTGGCGGAGGCGGAGAACTTGGACAGCTTCGTGACGCCGTCCACCAGCTGGGCGACCTCGGGGCCGAACAGCTCGGTGAGCTCCTCGGCCGTGGCGAGCGTGTCCTCGATGGTGTCGTGGAGCAGGCCGGTGACGATGGACGCTTCGTCCAGCTTCAACTCGGCGAGGAGCCCGGCGACCTCGAGCGGATGGATGAGGTAGGGCTCACCCGACTTGCGTAGTTGGCCCTGATGCACCTTGGCCGAGTAGACGTACGCCTTCTTGATGATGTCCAGATCGGGGTCCGGATGATAGGAGGCAACCCGCTGGAGGATGTCGTTGAGGCGAATCATCGAGTCGTCAGCAATGCTAACTGCCGCCCCCAGGGGGGGCAATGTCAGGACCTTGGGATTTGCGCGGGATGCGCTTTCGTTGACCCCGTGTTGCGCCCACTTCTAGAGTCGATCTGCCCATGTCACAGCTCCTGCTGTCTGCTCTCGCCGTGGTGTGCCCGAACTGTGACGGCTACAATCCGCCCCGTGCGGAGGTGTGCGCGAGCTGCGGCACCCCGCTGAGCGAGGCGCCGGCCACGGCGAAGCCGCCACCTCCTCGAGCCATGCCCGCTTCCTCCGTGGGCAGGCCAGTCTCGGGTGTATCTCGTACCCCTTCAAGCGCCATTCGTCCGCCCGACGCCCCGCCCGGTCTGCGTCCGGCCTCGCGCACCCCGCCTCCCGTCGGCCCGGCTGGAGGCATCCCCCTGGCCGCCCGTCCCGCGCCAGGCGTGGCCGCACCTCGAAGCCCGGCGGCCCCCCTCCCCCTGACACGCCCCGCCGGAGCACCACCCCAGGCGGTGCCGCCTTCGTTGGCACACAAACCAGCCGCCGCGCCCGTCTCGGGAGCACGGCCCGCCCCGGCCGCCTCGCGCTTCGGTCTGGCGGTCGTCGCCGGCTCGGCCCGCGGCCAGCGCTTCAAGCTGCCCGTCACCGGCTGCACCGTGGGCCGCACCCGGGGCGCCATCCTCTTCGCGGACGATCCTTTCGTCTCCGCCCAGCACGCCACCTTCCTCATCAAGGACAACGTGCTACATGTTCGCGACGAGTCCAGCGCCTCGGGCATTTATGTCACCATCCCGGGTGCGGAGACGCTCGCGCCGCTCTCCTTCTTCAGCATCGGCCAGCGCCTCTTCCGCTTCCTCGGGAAGCTCGAGGCCCCGCCGCCCCTGGCCGGACGCCCCACCGTCTACGGCGCTCCGGTGCCGCCCGGACAAGGTGTCTTCGGCGTGGAGGAGATGCTGGTGGGAGGCCGCAGTGGACGCACCGTCGTCACCTCCGCCCCGCTCCTGACCATCGGACAGGCGAACTGTGACGTCTGCTACCCCCAGGAGGAAGGGCTGGCCGGCCGCCACTGCGAGCTGAGCTTCACCCTCACCGGCGCCCAGCTGCGTGACCTCTCCGGAGGCCTCGGCACGTACGTGCGCATCGTTCCCGGAGTGGACAGGCCGCTGCGCCCCGGAGACAGGGTGCGCCTGGGCCAGCACATCATCCAGGTGGAGCTGGTGGGCTGAGGAAACGGTCCGCCGGTTACCGGCCGCCGATGGCGGAGGCCAGCTGCGGCTCCCTGCGCAACAGGGTGTCGCGGGCCTTGGAGTCCGGCAGGTCGCGCAGGTGGCGCATCCACCAGCCACGCGCCTCCTCGTGGCTGTCGAGCGCCCAGTACACCTCTCCGAGCATCAGCGACAGCTCCGGCGAGGGCTCCAGGGAGAAGGCCGTGCCGAGCTCCCTGGCCGCCTGATCCAGATTGCCGCTCCTGTAGGCGGCGTATCCCGCCTGCCGCCGCTGCAGCGCCTGCTTCGGATCGCGCTTCTTCGCCGGGACGTCCAGCTCGTACAACGGCGTGCCGGGTGGGGGTACGTTGGCGCCGGACTCCTGCCCCGGGATGGGCGCGTTCTTCGGAGGGACGAAGGGCTTCTCCTGGGTCTGGTTGCGCCAGCTCGTGTACAGCCAGTAGCCGACCAGGCCGAGCGTGACGAGCGCCAGGGTGAGGACGAAGGCCTTGAGGAAGCCGAAGCCGCCACCGGTGTCGGACACGGTGGAGACCATGGCCTCCGTCTTGCTGTTGAGCAGGGACGGGTTGACGGGGGTGGGCGCCGACGCCCGATCGACGGCGATGGTGCGCTCGGTCGTCACGCGCTCGCTCGGCGCGGGCCGGACGACGACGAGCGGCTGGGGCTGCGAGCGCTCTCCGCGCTCCCGCTCTGGCGCGGGGCGACTCGGAGGAGCGAGCTGCGTACGCTCCTGCGCGGCGCGGGCCATGCTGGCCCCCGGATGCATCCGCTCGGGCATGGCGCGCACTGTGGCGTCGGACTCACCGCCCCAGCCCGGATCGGTGATCTCCGTGTGCAGACCTCCGGAAGGCGGCGTGGCCTTGCGCGGCAGCGGCGCGAGCACCGCCGCTCCCTGCTGGCGCCGACCCGTGGCGGGGGCGTTGGCGCGGCGCTCGCGCTCCTTGTCCACGGCGAGCAGCTCGGCCTGGAAGGCCTCCGCGTCCTGGGGCCGATCATCCGGGCTCTTGGAGAGGGCCCGCATGATGAGCCGCTCCATGGCCGGGGAGATGCGGATCTCCGGGCGCTTGCGGGACGGAGGAAGGGGCTCCTCGGTGAGGTGCTTGGTGGCGTAACCCACCGCGGAGTCGGACTCGAAGGGCAGCCGGCCGGTGATGAGCTGGTAGAGGATGACGCCCACGGCGTACAGGTCCGAGCGGTGATCCAACGTGGCGCCACGCGCCTGCTCGGGAGACATGTACTCGGGAGTGCCGCAGACGAAGCCGGTGCGCGTGAGGGCGGGCCCTTCTCCGTCGCCGTCCTGGAACTTGGCGATGCCGAAGTCGAGCACCTTCACGAAGTCCGGCTCGTTGCGGCGCTGCTCCACCATGATGTTCTCGGGCTTGAGATCCCGGTGGATGACGCCGGCGTTGTGCGCGTCGTACAGGGCGGAGAGCACCTGGCTGACGATGCGGACGATGCGCTGCTCGGGAAGCGGGCCGTCCTTGCTCAGGACGGTGTGCAGATCCTGCCCCGGGACGAACTCCATCGCGATGAAGAGCGCCCCGTCCTCGGTCTGGCCGAAGTCGAGGATGCTGATGGAGTTGGGGTGGTTGAGGCGGCTGGCGGCCTTGGCCTCGCGCTTGAAGCGGGCCACGGTGCGATCATCCCCGAGCAGCGAGTGGCGCAGCACCTTGAGCACCACCAGCTTGTCGAGAGCCACCTGGCGGGCACGGTACACCTTGCCCATGCCGCCCTCTCCGATGAGGGCCTCCACCTGGTACTTCCTGGCGATGGTGCGGCCGATGTACTCGTCCGGCTCCCCGCGCGCGAGCGTGGCGCCGCAGGAGGGACAGAACTTGGAGACGTCACCGGCGTCGGCGCCGCAGCTGGGGCAATGCAAGGAGGGCTTCCCTGAAGCAGGGGTCGGGGTGTTGGGGCCCGAACTTCCCACGAGCGTCGGGTTGCCCGCAAGGTGGACGGCCATTGTGCGGGCATTGTTCGCCGCCCGAGCAACCCCCCGCCGGGCTTGATATGTACACCCGCCCGCCATGGTCTACTGCCCTCGCTGCGACGCCGACAACCCCGACACCGCCTCCACCTGCCACGCCTGTGGCTCGCCCATCCGCTCCAACACGATGGTGATGGCCGCGCCGAAACCGGCGGCCCGGCCCCAGGTGGCCCTGCGCGTCGTGCGAGCGGACGGCGGCCCGGAGTCGGTGGTGCGGATGACCAAGGACACGCTCACCTGCGGCCCCCAGGGCGACCTGCCGCTGGCGGATGACCCCTTCATCATGCCCGTGCAGGCCCGCTTCTTCTTCTCGGGGGGGAGGTTGGCGGTCGAGGACGTGGGCGGCGCCAATGGCGTCTTCGTGCGCCTGCGCCAGGAGCGGGAGCTGCCCGTGGGCGGCGAGCTGCGCCTGGGCCGGCAGCGGCTGGTGCTCGAGCCCATCCCCGCGGCGGCCGTGGGTCCGGGTGGAGCCCACATCTGGGGCTCGAACGACCCGGGCTACCGGCTGAGGCTGGTGCAGATTCTGGAAGGGGGTCTGCGGGGCGCCGCCTTCCCGCTCAAGGAAGGGGACAACCATCTGGGGCGCGAGCAGGGGGACATCACCTTCGCCACCGATGGCTTCGTGTCGGGGCGCCACGCGCTGTTGATGGTGAAGCAGGACAGGTTGCGAGTGAAGGACGTGGGCTCTTCCAACGGCACCTTCATCCGACTGACCGGTCCGGTGTTCGTGGACAACGGGGACCACTTCCTCATTGGCCGCCAGCTGCTCCGGGTGGAGATCCAACTGGCGGCCTGAGGAAAGCAGGAGGTCTCACGCGGGCCCGTACGCGAGAACCCCCCCTGCCCTCTCCTACGGGCTAGCCGTAGGACTTCTCCTTCTTCTCCTGCTCTTCCTTGCAGCGGATGCACAGCGTCGTCACGGGCCGCGCCTCCAGCCGCTTGGGAGAGATCTCCTCCTCACAACGTTCGCAGATGCCGAAGGTGCCGTCCTCGATACGGCCGAGAGCACGTTCGATCTTCTGCAGCAGGAACTTCTCCCGGTCCCGAAGACGGAACACCATGGACTGGGCGTACTCGGAAGAGGCCTGGTCGATCTCGTCGGGGAGATCATCGGTGTCGAAGCTCGCTTCCTCCACCAGGGTCTTCTTGGCGCTCTCCAGCAGGCTCGTCTTGCTGTCCTCGAGCATCTTCTTGTAACGCTTGAGATCTTTCTGGTTCACAGCCTTAGGCTCCCGTGCATCGGGGAAAATGGGCCCTGGTGCCTCGAAAAAAATGGCCGGAAAGCTTTATTCACATGCGGTCTGATGTCAAGGAGACCTGACCAACAACCCATAACAGGCGGCGCGTTCGTAGCCCATGAGCGATACCTCGAAATTCGACCGGGAGTTCCTGCGAGCCGCTCTCTCGCTCGCTGGAAAAGGGGACGTGGACCACTTCCTCTACATCAGCGACGTGCCCATCGCGCCCGAGGACCTGCGCCGGCAGCAGGCGAAGCGCAAGCTCGTCTACGCGGTCACCGCACCCCGGATGGCGGAGGAGCTGTTGTCGAAGAAGCAGCGGGCGCTGGTGATTCCCGCCTATGACTACTCGCGTACCGAGCGGGTAAAGGTGGCCCTCGTGTCCGCCCTGTCCCAGGGAGCGTTCAAGGAGGGGGACCTGGTGCTGTGCATGACGGGCAAGCTCGGCCGCTCTCCCGACACGCTGATGCAGATGCGCATCGGCGGCTCGCTCGACGACCGGCTGACGATCGAGGGCGTGAAGCTGGGGGACGAGTTCAACTCGCAAGTGGTGGACGCGCTCATCCAGCTGGCGCTGCAGGTCGGCCAGGAGGGCTTCGAGGGCCACCCCATCGGGACGATCATCACGATTGGCGATCACACAAGCGTGATGGAGAAGAGCCGGCAGATGACGATCAACCCGTTCCAGGGGATCTCGGAGGCCGAGCGCAACGTGCTGGATCCGAAGATCCGCGAGGCCATCAAGAACTTCTCGGTGCTGGACGGAGCCTTCGTCATCCGCGAGGACGGCGTGGTGCTGGCGGCGGGACGCTACCTGTCGGCCTCGGACGAGGCGGTGAAGATTCCGCTGGGGCTGGGAGCGCGACACGCGGCGGCGGCGAGCATCACGTCGACGACGAAGTGCATCGCGCTGGTGGTGAGCCAGACGTCGGGAGCGGTGAGGCTCTTCAAGGGCGGCAACATCGTGCTGGAGCTGCACCAGACCGCGCGCCGCACGTAGCGCGGCGGGCCCTCACCCGATGGAGATCCGCGAGAGCGCCTCGCGCAGGCGCTCGGGCATGGCCACCGCCTTGCGCGACTGGCGGTCCACGAAGACGTGCACGAAGTACCCGTGGGCCGAGGCCTGCTCCTCGCCCTCCTTGAAGATTCCGATCCCGTACGTCACCGAGCGGTTGCCGAGCTTGTCCACGCGCAGGCCCGCCCGGAGACGGTCCGGGTACGCGAGCGGAGCGCGGTAGGAGCACCGCGACTCCACGACGAGGCCGATGACGGGACTGGTGAGGATGTCCAGGCCGCCCTCGTGGATGAGGTAGTGGTTCGCGACCGTGTCGAAGTAGCTGTAGTAGGTGACGTTGTTGATGTGCCCGTAGACGTCGTTGTCCATCCAGCGGGTGGTGATGGGCAGGAAGTAACGGTAGCGGTCCGCGGTCTCGGCTTCGGTCATGGGGGTTGCCTCCGCTTCGATTACCAGTAGCTCAGCGCCTGGCGGAACAGCTCGGTGAGGACGGGCCGGGTCATCTCCCGGGGAGCGTTCTGCAGCAGGCGCTGCTGCGGGAAGGCACCTTCCGTGAGGGCCGCCACGTCCGCTTCGCCGTAACCCACGCCCCCCAGGCCATTGGGGATGCCCACCGCGCGCATGATCTGGATGAGCTTGCCGGAGAGCACCTCGCCAGCGTCCGAGGGCGTGGCGCCGCGCACATCCGCGCCCAGCCACTGCGCGGCTTCCAGGTGGCGCTCGGGGCTCACCTGCGCGGTGTAGCGGAACACGGCCGGCGCATTCACGATGACGGCCATGCCGTGGGGAACCAGGGGCTCATCCCGCGGATAGCCCGAGGGACGGAAGTCGCGCACCAGACCCGCCACGGCGTAGGCCATGCCGTGCGGTGCGTGCACCCCGGCGTTTCCGAAGGCGATGCCCGCCAGCGTGGAGGCCCACATCAACTGCTCGCGGGCCTCGTGGTCCTCCGCGTCCTTCACCCCGCGCTCCAGGTACAGCCCCATCAGGCGCAGCGCCTCGCGACAGCCGAGGTCGCTCCACGGGTTGGCGCCCTGGCTCATGGGCCGCAGGCTTGGACGCTGCGGCGCGGGACGGCGCACGTACGGACGCGCCGTATAGGACTCGAGCGCGTGGGACAGCACGTCCAACCCGCTGGCGGCGACCACCTCACCGGGCAGGGTCGCGGTGCAGTCCGGATCGATGAGGGCCTCGGTGGGCCGCAGCGCGGGCGAGGCGATGCCGGTCTTCGCCCCCATCGACAGCAGGTCGAAGATGGTGATGCCGGTGACCTCGCTGCCGGTCCCCGAGGTGGTGGGGCAGGCGATGTGCGGCTTGAGCGGGCCGGGCACCGGACGCCCCTCACCCACCGGCGCGTTGACGTAGGCCAGGAAGTCCGCCGGATGGGTGGCGTAGAGGTTGGCCGCCTTGCAGGTGTCGATGACCGAGCCTCCCCCCAGGGAGATGTAGCCATCCGGCCGGGCCTCAGAGGCGAAGCGCGCCGCGTGCAGGAACGACTGGTCCGTGGGCTCGACGTGCACGTCGGTGTAGACGACCACGTCCAGCCCGGCGGCGCTCAAGGACTGGTGGACCTTCTGGAAGTGCGGCAGCCGGGCCATGCGCGCGTCCGTGAACAGGGCCACGCGCTTCATCCCGAGTGCCCTGGCGCGATCACCCACCTCCGCCAGGCAACCGCGGCCGAAGGTGATACGCGAGGTGTCCACGGTGAAGGCGTTGTCGCAGCCCTCTCCGACGTGCTGGTAGTAGTGGCAGCAGCCCATTGCTTCCCTCCTATCCGTTCGTGATCAAGCTCCGCGCTCTTCCCGGTAGATGTCCGCGAGCGCATGAGCCCGTTCGATCTCATCGCGCGCGGCATCCACGGCCAGCACCTTCTCGAAGCGCTCCACCTGCTCGCGGAGGGCGGTCGAGACGAGCCCCCCCACGGCGAGCCGGGCCGAGGCACTCTCCCGCTCGGTGCGCAGCTCGGCAACACGGTCGCCGAGCTCCGCGGCGGCCTCCAGCAGCAGCTTGCCGTCCTGCTCGGCCCGGTTGAGCGACTCGCGCGTGGTGTTCAACAGGGACTCGGTCTGGGCGCGATCCCGCTCGAGCGCCTGGGCGATCTTCGTATCCCCCTGCTCGTCCGCGACGGCCCGCCGCTGGGAGATGTCCTCCAGCCGCTTGACGTACCGCTCCTGCGAGCGGGTCAGGTCTCCCTTGAGCGCCAACAGCGTGGCCGCGGACTTGCGGACCTCGGCCGCCTGCCGCTCCAGGTCCTCGATGAGCTGATCGAAGGCCGCGAGCGGATCCGTGGACCGCTGGGGCTTCTTGGGTGTCTTCTTCCTGCGCAACCAGTCGAAGAGCATGGCCGAGCACAGCCTACTCGAACGGACGGCACAGGAGGCGCACGCGAGAAAGGCGCTCGTGCACCTGTGAACCTCCGACGGCCAGCGCCGAGAGGTAGCGCGCCGGGGTGAGCTGATACACCCCGAGCAGGTGCTGCAGGAGGGTGAGGCCCTCGGTGGCGCGGCGGTCGGCGGAGGCGAGCGCGGCCGCCTCCACGATGGCATCGAGGATGTCGGCCACGCGGGCGATCACCTCGGGACCGGGCGCCTCCCCCGCCAGCTTCTGGGCGCCCACCCGCTCCGGGTCCGGGAAGAGCGCATCGAAGGAGGCCTCGGAAGCCAGGGGCGCGCGAGAGGCGTCCGTCCGTCCGGTGGCCATGGCCTCGAGCGCGTCGAGGTGGGGGGTGAGCGCCTCGATCACCTCCGGGGTGACGGGCACGTCGTGTGGAAGGAGGGTGCGCCAGGGGCTGTCGAACTCGGTCTTCGCCCACTGGATCTCCTGGTCGGAGAGGTGGTGGTAGAAGGCGCGGCCACCCCGGGCACGCTGCTCCATGACGAGCGACTTGAGGTCCGGGTTCTCCTCGCCGAGCGAGATGAAGCTGAGCGAGATGTCCAGCGCGTCCACGGGAGCGCGGGTACGGCGGATGAGCTCCAGGTCGACGCGATCCTCGCCATCGGTGATGAGCACCACGGTGGCCCGGGCGAGGTACGGATCCTTTCCCCGCGCGGCGCGGATGGAGTCGAAGGCGGACATGAGCGCCAGGGTGATGTCCGTCTGGCCCTCGGCGGGCGAGTCGCGGAAGAGCTTCTCGATCTGCCGGGTGGCCTCGCGGGCCGTGTCCACGCGGGCCAGCTCCGTGGGGGCGTCGTTGAAGAAGGAGAAGTAGAGCGGATCGAAGGGGTGGCCCTGGCGCGCCTTGACGCGGAGGTTGTTGAGCTCGGCGATGATGATGGCGTCGCGGAAGCGCGCCCGGGAGCCGTGCATGGAGCCCGAGGCGTCACAGACGTACACGCGCACGGCGGTGCGCTTCTTCTTCTTGGGCTGGACGGGCGGCTCCTCCTCCAGGTAGGCGCGCACCGTCTGGCTGTGGGCGGCCAGCTCGTAGACGAGCAGCCTCGGGTCCGAGATGACGAAGTTGTGCACGTCGTGCAGACCGCCCGTGCGCTCGAACGTCATGTTCTGCGTGGGGTACGGCACCCGACGCGGCACGGGACGCACCTTCCGGGTGTTCACCTCGACGACTTCCTCGGAGAGCGAGTCCTCCACGTCGAAGTAGCGGGCGCAGCCGGCCGCCAGCTCGAACGCGGAGAGCTGCTCGGGCCGCAGCGAGAAGGCCAGATCCGCGAGCAGGTCATCCGCGCTGGAGGCCTTGGGCGCCTGCCGGAGCGCGTTCGGGCCCTCGAAGGCGGGGGGCGCCTCGCCGAACCAGCGGGTCAGATCATCGCGCTCGGCGGACTCCAGCATGGCCCGCATCGGCTCGCGGGAAGGCATCATCGGCTCGAGCGCCGCTCGGGCCGCCGCCGCCAGCCGGGGATCATTGGCCTCGAGGGCTCGCTCATAGAGCCCCCGGAGCGAGCGCCAGGCCATGTGCGGATCCCTGCTCGCGGTGCGTCGCACCTCCTTCACCAGTGCATCCAGCGAGCGCGTCGCCGGCTGCTCCCGGACACGCTCACGCGCCTGGGCCACCTCGCTGCGCAGGGCCACGCCGCGATCCCGGTCGTGCTCCATGCCGATGCGCAGGAGGATCTCATGGGCGACGTCCAGGTCCCTTCGCTTCTGGACCAGGTCCTCCACGTTGGTGCGCGCACGCTCGGCGAGGAACTCGGCCACGGCCATGCGGGCCTTGCTCGGGGCTCCGCGATCGTTCCAGAGCGGACCGGGCCTCGTGAAGATCTCGAACGCGCCCTCCTCCTCCCGAGGCGGGGGTGTGGGGGACATGAAGAGGTCCGCCACCCGCAGCACCCGCGCGAGCCGCACGAAACCCCGCTCCAGCGCCGTGCGCGCCCCCGGAGGCGTCCGGCCTACCCGGAGCATCTTCTCCACCGCATCCAGCGTCCGCTCGTACTCCTCCAGCGCCTCGCCGGCCCGGGTCTTCAGCCCCGTGGCCAGCTCGCCCACCCTGCCCTTCTTCACACCGAGCTCGAGCAGCAGTCGGGCATCCGCGAGCGTGTGCACCCCCACCCGCTCCAGGGCCTTGTCGAGCGCCGTCACGGTGGGCAGGGACAGGTCCACCTCGGCCGGGGCGGTGAGCCCGAGCCACCAACCCCGCAGACCCTCGGACTGGGACGGACTCCCCTGGAGCGCGTCCAACCGGAGCCGCAGGCGTGAGAGCCGCGAGCCGAGCACGCGTCAACCCCTCCTCACAACGAGGCCCGCAGCTCCAGCAGCTGCTTGCTGAAGCGGGTGAAGTCGTCGTCGATGCCGCGCAGCACGCTCTCCAGCTTGCGCGCGCTGTCGCCCAGCTCGCCGGGGATGGCGATCAGCACGCCGAGCAGGCCCTTGATGCGCACCAGCTCACCCTCCTTGAGCGCGAGCAGCGGGAATCGGCTCTTCACCAGGCGATCGAAGACCTGCTCCGCGGAGGCCCGGTTCTGGATGGACTCGGGGGCCGGCAGCGCGTTGAAGAGCTGGGTGAGCCAGCTGCGCAGGTACTTGAGACGCGTCTGGACGAAGGACAGCTCCACCCGGGCCACCGCGTCGCGGATGGTGTCGGAGAGGAAGGACGTAGCGGAGGCCGGCCGCGCGAAGGCGAGCTGTCCGTCCAGCCCGAGCAGCGCGGCGAACTCACCGTCCCGGACCTGAGCGGAGAAGTCCCCCCGGTAGAAGGTGTAGGCCTCGCCATTGACGGCGGCATGAGGGGCCGGCGGAGGGCTCGCCACCTCGCGGCCAATGTTCCGCACGTACTCGCGCAGGCGCGTCTCGAGGATCTCCCGGCACTCGGTGAACACGGGCTCCGGGGACAGGCCCTCGCGCCGCAGGTTCTCCGCCACCGACTGCACCGTGCGGGAGAACTGGTCGATGCGCTCGAAGGGCGTGGTGGACAGCACGTCCCGCGCGTAGGCGAACCCGAGCGGCTGCAACAGCTCCTGCTTGAGGCCGCGCTGCGCAGGATCCAGCTTGCACAGGGCCGTCTCGAGCTGGGTGAGCCGGCGCGAGTCCGCCGCGAGCGCATCGAGCGGATCCCTCCGGCCACGCGACGCGGGGAAGACGCTCGTCGCACGCTGACGGAGCGCGACCACGGCACGCCGCCGCGCCTCGGACTCCGAGGCCCGCAGGCGCGCCACCGCGCCCGAGCTGCCCTCGGCGAGCAGCACCAGGAGCTCGCCCACCTTGGCCAGCTCCTCGGAGAGGTTGTCCACCATACCGACGAGCGTCTCCAGCACCACCGCCTCGTCGAAGGCGAGACTCTCGGCGTTGAGCGCCATCAGCTCGAGCGCCTGCAGGACGAAGCGGGCCACCGACTCACACAGGGCCGGCAGCCGCTGGCGCAACTCCGGCACCTGGCGGCACAGATCCACCGTCTCCACGAGCGCGGAGAACACGGCCACGCCCGCCCGGGGCTCGGTGCCCTCGACGGGCCCGCGCGCCATGCGCTGCTCCACCGTCGCGAGCAGCCCGCGCGCGGCTCCCAGCAGGACCACCCGGTTGTCCGGATGACGCGGCCCCGGGACGAGCTTGATGCGCAGGCGCTGCGCCGTGGTGGTGACGATGCCGGGCTGGAAGTTGCGCGCCAGGGCCTCCACGACCTTGAGATCCTCGGCCGCGCCGAGCGACGACGCCTCGCGCTCCACGCCCGTGCCCAGCTCCGCGCGCACCTTGGTCAGCGCGGCATCGAAGGCCTTCTGCTCGATGCGGACGATCTCCAACTGCGCGCGCTCGCGGGGATCCACCGCCACCTTGAGGAGCGCCTCGGACTCCTCCGCCGGAGGTCCGCCGAGCAGGAAGAACCAGCGCAGGGCATCCAGGTCCTCCACGGTGGCCTCGAGCGACCGCTCCGGGCGGCGGTAGAGCTGATCCCTCACCACCGCGGCCTTGAGGGCCCACAGCGCCTTCACCACCGAGCGTTGGGAGAAGTACTTGGTGGGCACGTAGTCGGGCAGCTTGGACACCTGGGCCGTGAGCGCGCGCTCCAGCTCGTCGGCGAGCATCTCGATGGCCTCGAGCAGGTGGCTGGAGACGGTCACCCGCTCCACGGCCTCCTGGAGTACGTCCAGTTGCTGCAGGGTGAGGGTGGCGCGCAGATCCGGCCGGATGCCATGGGCGAAGCGGTGCAGCATGGCCGCGCGGCTGGGGCGCCGGGCGAAGGACTTGGGCACGAAGGAGATGAAGCTGAGCCGGTCCGCGAAGGCCAGGAGCAGCTCCGGCGAGCGCGCCAGCACCTCGGAGAGGTAGCGGTTGCTCGTCATGATGGCGCACTCGATGCGCCCGCTCGTCACCCGGCGCCCGTGCTTGAGCTCGCGCTCGTGCAGGACGTTGAGGATGGAGCGCAGCAGCATGTCGCGCCCGTCGAAGACCTCGTCGAGGAAGGCGTGGGTGGCGCCCAGCATGCCGTCCTCGGTGATGTACTCGGTGCGCCCCGTCTCGGTGAGCACCTTGAAGTCCACCGGGCCGATGAGGTCCGTCTGCACGGTGGATTCGGCGATCTGCTTGGCGAAGAGCGAGGGCTGTCCCGTCTTCTCGTCCAGGATGCGTCCCAGCACCGCGGAGGCGATGGCGCTCTTGGCCGTCCCCGGCGGCCCCACCACGAGCACGTGCTCCCGGCACAGCAGCGCCAGCTCGATCTGGGTGAGGAGCGTCTCACGCTCGAGGTAGGCCTCGCGCAGCTCCTGGAAGAAGTGGCGGAAGGCCTGCGCGGCCTGGGGATGGACGTGAGTGGGCGGATGGATCACGGGTATTCGGCCTGGGAACAAGGGCTCCTACATCGTAGCCCCAAAACAGAAGGGCCGGACACCCCCTCGCGGGAGCGCCGGCCCTTGCTCTTCCTGGGTTTCAACCCGGGATGTCTGCGACCCTCACCCCGGCCCTCTCCCGAGGGGAGAGGGAGGAGGAGGGGCACCGATTACGACTGGCGGAACTCGGCGTCCACCACGTCGTCCTTCGGCTTGGCCGAGCTGCCCGGAGCCGCACCCGCGTCGGCGCCCGGAGGCGGAGCACCCTCGCCAGGAGCGCCGCCCGTGGCCTTGTACATCTCCTCGGCCACCTTGTAGCTGGCCTGCTGCAGCCGATCCAACGCGCCCTTGATGGCGTCCTTGTCCTGGCCCTCGCGCACCTCGTTGACGGCCTTGATGGCCGACTCGAGCGTCGACACCGCGTCCGCCGAGAGCTTCTCGCGGTTCTCCTTCACCATCTTCTCCGCGGCGTACACCTGCGCCTCGGCCTGGTTCTTCACCTCGACCAGCTCGCGGCGAGCCTTGTCCGCGGCCTCGTTCTCCTTGGCCGCGTTCACCATCTTCTCGACCTCGTCCTTGGCCAGACCGGACGAGTGGGTGATGGTGACCTTCTGCTCCTTGCCCGTCGCCTTGTCCTTGGCGCTGACGTTGAGGATGCCGTTGGCGTCGATGTCCAGCGTCACCTCGATCTGCGGCACGCCGCGCGGCGCCGGAGGAATCCCCGTCAGGTGGAAGCGGCCGAGGCTCCGGTTGTCACCGGCCATCTCGCGCTCGCCCTGCAGGATGTGGATCTCCACCTGCGTCTGGCCATCCGCCGCCGTGGAGAACGTCTCCGACTTGCGGGTGGGGATGGTGGTGTTGCGCTCGATGAGCTTCGTCATCACGCCACCCAGCGTCTCCACGCCCAGCGACAGCGGGGTGACGTCCAGCAGCAGGATGTCCTTCACCTCGCCCGCGAGCACGCCGGCCTGCACCGCCGCGCCCACCGCCACCACCTCGTCCGGGTTCACCGAGCGGTTCGGCTCCTTGCCGAACAGCCGCTTCACCGCCTCCTGCACCTTCGGGATGCGCGTGGAGCCACCCACCAGCACGACCTCGTTGAGGTCCTTGAGGTCCACGCCCGAGTCCTTCAGGCACTTGCGGCACGGCTCCAGCGAGCGCTCGACGAGGCTGTCGATCATCGCCTCGAACTTGGCCCGCGTCAGCCGGACGTTGAGGTGCTTGGGACCGGAGGCGTCCGCCGTGAGGAACGGCAGGTTGATCTCCGTCTCCATCGTGCTGGACAGCTCGATCTTCGCCTTCTCCGCCGCCTCCTTCAGGCGCTGGAGCACCATCTTGTCCTTGGAGACGTCGATGCCGGTGTCCTTCTTGAACTCGGCGATCAGCCAGTCCATGAGCGCGTGATCGATGTTGTCGCCGCCCAGGTGGGTGTCACCGTTGGTGGCGAGCACCTCGACCACGTTCTCGCCCACCTCCAGGATGGAGATGTCGAACGTGCCGCCGCCGAAGTCGTAGACGGCGATCTTCTCGTCCTTCTTCTTGTCCAGACCGTACGCCAGCGCCGCCGCGGTCGGCTCGTTCACGATGCGCCGCACGGTGAGGCCGGCGATCTCGCCCGCGTCCTTGGTCGCCTGGCGCTGGGCGTCGTTGAAGTAGGCCGGAACGGTGATGACCGCCTCGGTGACCTTCTCGCCCAGGTAGTTCTCGGCGGCACGCTTCAGCTTGAGCAGCACCTGCGCGGAGATCTCCGGCGCGCTGTACTGCTTTCCATCGATCTCCACGCGCGCGTCACCATGGGGGCCGCGCACCACCTTATAAGGGACGAGCTTCGCCTCCTCGGTGGTCTCCTCGTACCGCCGGCCCATGAAGCGCTTGATGGAGTAGATGGTCCGCTCGGGGTTGGTGATGGCCTGACGCTTGGCCACCTGCCCCACCAGACGCTCCCCATCCTTCGCGAACGCGACGACCGAGGGCGTGGTGCGGCTCCCCTCCTCATTGGTGAGAACCTTGGGCTCGCGACCCTCCATGATCGCCACCACGCTGTTGGTGGTGCCCAGGTCGATGCCGATAATCTTGCCCACGGTGTGTAACCTCCCGGAATAATTGCGGAAAATACCGCGAAACCCTCGAGTACTTCCGATGTGTGACCAACGTAACCACCCACCGGGGGGTGTCAAACCGCCGAAAGCTGCGTCACGGATGCGCCACCCCACTGCAACCGGTGCGTAACGCGCTCTCCACCTCCGCCACCCGCCGGTAGCAACCGGCCAGCCATCCGAACAGTTCCCGACATGCCAACCCATTGGAATTGTTAATGTAGGAGGAGATAACGCCACGCGTCAGCCCTTGGCTGGGAAAGTGCACTGGAGAGCCATCGCGCTGCCGCGAGGCGGCGACATGCCCCTACCCCCTTGGAGTCGACTCCCATGCTGGTACAGCCACTTCGGTCCGTGGATCCGCGCCAGATTCCGTCCGTCACCGGTGCTCCCGAGCACAAGGTCGCGGTGCTGCTGAACGCCAACGCCCGCAAGGTGGACGCACGGGTGGTGAAGTCCCTCTCGCACCTGGTGCCGGAGCAGGATCTGTTCCTGTCGCGCTCGGAGCTGGACTGCCGGCGCATCGTCCAGACGGTGCTCGAGCGCAACTACCCGATGGTGTTCACGGGTGGCGGAGACGGGACGTTCCAGTGCTTCGTGAACGAGGTGTTCCGCCAGTTGGATCCGCGGGGCCGTTTCGCCGGCAGGCGCGCGCCGCGCTTCGGCGTGCTGAAGCTGGGCACGGGCAATGGCCTGGCCACGTTCGTGAACGCGGGCAGTGGCTCGGACGGGATCCTCCAGGACGTGGTGCGGGCGCGCGCCGGCGAGGTGCCGGGCTACCGGCGGATGGATCTCCTGCTGGTGGACGGCCAGCGCACGCCGTTCGCGGGCCTGGGCGTGGATGGGAAGGTGCTCAACGACTACATCTGGGTGAAGAGCAACCTGGGCCGCGGCTTCTTCAAGAAGATGCTGTCGGGCCCGGGCGGCTACTTCTCGGCGGTGGCCTTCAAGACGGCGCCGCACTACCTGACGAACTCGACGTGGGTGGAGTGCGAGATCACCAACGGCCAGGCCGGAGAGGCGTACCGGGTGGGGCCGGATGGCAACCCGGTGGGCGCGCCCATCGCCCCGGGGCAGACGATCTTCAGGGGCGAACTGATGATGGCGGCGGCGGCGACGATGCCCTTCTACGGGTACGGCTTCCGGATGTTCCCGTTCGCGGGGGAGCGCCGGGGGATGATGCAGCTGCGCCTGGGCCAGCTTCAGGCCACCAGCGTCCTGGCGAACCTGCCGAAGCTGTGGGCGGGCCGCTGGTTCCCCGAGGGCATCCGGGACTTCTACGCGAGCGAGGTGACCATCCGCTTCGCCAGGCCCATGCCCTTCCAGGTGGGCGGGGACGCGGCCGGCTACCGCGAGGAAGTGAAGCTGAGCGTGGCCCCCGAGACGGTGGAGCTGCTGGACTTCCACGGCGCGGTGAACTGAGCGCCCTGCCCGCCCTCTCCCCCTGGGAGAGGGCCGGAGAACACCCGCCCGACTATCCGCGATCGCGCGAGGCCGGAGGCTTCTCCCCGGGCTCGCGGCGGCGGCCCACGGCGAACGCGTAGCTCGCCGTCGCCTTGCCGCTCTCGCGGTGCAGGGCCATCTCCTCTCGCAACCACCGGGTCTGCTCTGCCGGAGCCTTGGCCAGCGAGGGCTCCAGCTCCCGGTAGAGCGCATCCAGCTCGGCGTCCTGCAGGGACTCGACGGACTCCGGCTCGAAGCCGGCCAGCGAGAGGAACTGGAGCAGCTCGCGCGGCAGCACCAACGGAGCCCCCAGGCGGCGCTCCCAGAACTCGAGCACCGCGCGAGGCGTCACCCGTCCCACGCGCACCGGGTAGGTGATGCCCAGCCGGCCCCGGTGGGCCAGCAGCGGCCGGAGGGTCCCCAGCGCATCGAGCAGGGACATCAACACCCGGCCCTGGCAGAGGATGGCGTCGAACTCCCCTTCTCGGAAGGCGGGCCGGCCGAAGTCCACGCGCCGCACCTCGACGCGTCCATCCAGGGCGAGCGAACGCACCCGATCCCGCATGCCCACGAGCGCCGCATCGTCCGAGTCCGCGGCCACCACCGAGCAGCCGAACTCCTGGGCGAGCACCACGCTGGCCGGGCCGGCGGGACCGCAGCCGAGCTCCAGCACACGCCCCCCTTCTTCCAACTGCGCCACCTTCGCGAAGCGCCGGGTCGCGGACTCGGAGCAGAAGGGGCGCCGAGCGTCACCAGGGAAGTAGAGCGGGAAGGGCTCAGCCGGGCTCATGAGAAAGCCGTTGTACACCGCTGGAAGGGAATCGCCAATTCCCCCCTACCCGCCCGGCATGCCAGTGAAACGGGCCGCCCTCAAAGGTAGTAGACGACCCGCTGCTCCTGCCGCAGCCGGGTGTAGATGGAGCGGCGGTGCTCCTCGGACAGCAGGTACACGGACACGCTCACCGAGACGTAGGTGCCCTTGCTGCTGGGCTGCTCCCGGATGGAATCCGGGGAGATCTCCGTGCCCATGAGCAACCGGAAGAGGCTGCGCACGTACTCGACGAAGTCCGGCGCCTGCCTCCCCATCACCTTGAAGGTGTAGACGGTGGGGTACTCGATGAGCGGCTTCTTCTCCTGCCCGTCGCCCTCTTGCTGGATCTGACCGTCTCCCTTCATGACCGCTTCCTCGTTCAGCGCAGGGGCTAGAGGAGGTTCGCCGCGAGCTCGGCCAGGGCGCTGCGCTCGCCCTTGGCCATGGTGATGTGGCCCGCGATCTTCTCGTTCTTGAACCGGTTGACCACGTGAACGAGTCCGTTGCTGGTCGCGTCCACGTAGGGGTTGTCTATCTGGAACGGGTCCCCGGTGAGAATGATTTTCGTGTTGTCGCCCACTCGGGTGATGATCGTCTTCACCTCATGGGGCGTGAGGTTCTGCGCCTCGTCGATGATGATGTACTGGTTGGGGATGCTGCGCCCGCGGATGTAGGTGAGCGCCTCGATCTCCATCAGTCCCAGGTCGATGAGCTCGTGGTAGCCCCTGCCGGCCTTCTTGTCGGCCCGGCTGAGGTTCATCAGGAACTCCACGTTGTCGAAGATGGGCTGCATCCAGGGGTTCATCTTCTCTTCCAGGGTGCCCGGCAGGTAGCCGATGTCCCGGCCGAGCGGGAAGACCGGCCGGCTGACGAGCAGCTTCTGGTACACGCTCTCCTCGGTCACCTTGTGGAGCCCCGCGGCTATCGCCAGCAGCGTCTTGCCCGTGCCCGCCTTGCCCACGATGGTGACGAGCTTGATCTCGTCGTTCATGACCAGATCCAGCGCGAAGCTCTGCTCCATGTTGCGCGGACGAATGCCCCAGACGCCCTCGCTCTTCATTCCGCGCAGCAGCGGCACCACCCGGCCCCGGGCGGCGTTGAAGCGGCCCATGGCGGTGTGCGAGGGGTTCGTCTCGTCCTTGAGCAGCACGAACTGGTGCGGCGAGAGCAACTCCTGCCCGGAGATCTCCACCTCGGCGCCGGGCTTGTACATCTGGTCGACCATCTCGCGGGAGACCAGGCGCTCGGTGAAGCCCGTGTAGAGCTCGGTGATCTCCACCCGCTCGGCGTCGTAGTCCTCGGCGATGAGGCCCAGCGCGTCCGCGCGGATGCGCAGGTTGGTGTCCTTGGTGATGAAGACGGCCGGCGACTGCGGCTCGCGCTCCATCAGATCGATGGCCACCGAGAGGATGCGGTTGTCCATCAGGTTGCTGTCCGCCACGGAGAGCGGCAGGCTCCTCTCGGAGAAGCAGACCCGGAGCACCCCGCCATGTGGCAGGCGCACTCCATCCTTCAGCGAACCCTCCTCCCGGAAGGAGTCCAGGTAGCGCGCAACCAGGCGCGCGTTACGTCCGAGCTCGGAGAGATCGCGCTTGAACTGATCGATCTCCTCGATGACGTAGATGGGGATGATGACGTTGTGTTCCTTGAAGCTGTAGATGGAGCGGGGGTCGTGAAGGAGGACGTTGGTGTCGAGGATGAAGTTCTTTCGCATCGTGTGGAGCGCGACCTCGTGTGGGTGCGACCGCTGGAACCGACCGTGCGACGGGACTCCGACTGACGGACCGCTTCTGCGTCTGACTGCCTGACTGCACCACCAATATAGGTCCGACCTCCCACGCAAGCAGCCCTCCGGGGCCACTTGTGGAGGCCTACTTCGGATCAACGCACACGCTAACCACCAGAGTCCCGGGAGGCGCCTGGACGCGGGATCACTGGATCCCGCCCATTATGAACCCTCGGGGCACCCGAGTGTCACCCGATCGACACCTCACAGCGCCGGGAGGGGGCGCACAGGCGAGGGTCCACCTGTCGCTACATGTAGCGGATCTGGACGAGGGTGTACTCGATCTCCCCCCGAGGGCGGATGACCTCGACGGTGTCCCCGATCTTCTTGCGCAGCAGGGCTCGCGCGATGGGCGACTCCACGCTGATCCGCCCACCCGCGGTGTCGATCTCGTCCGAGCCGACGATCTGATAGGTGACCCGGGCGCCGTCCTCGTCCTCGAGCGTCACGGTGGCACCGAAGTAGACGCGCTCGGTGTCGCTCTGCTCCGAGGGATCGACGATGGTGGCCGTGTCCAGGCGCTTCTGGAGGAAACGGATGCGCCGGTCGATCTCCCGGAGGCGCTTCTTTCCGAAGATGTACTCGGCGTTCTCCGAGCGGTCGCCCTGGGCGGCGGCGGCGGACACCTCGGCGGTGACCTTGGGCCGCTCCTCGTTGAGCAGGCGCAGCAGTTCCTTGTGCATGCGCTCGGCCCCTGCCCGAGTGAGGTAGCGCCGGTGGCCGGAGGGCTTTTCCTCCTCTTCTTCCTCCCCTCCCTCCAACTCCAACTCGTCGTTCTCCTCAGGGGCTTCCTGGGAATTCCGGGTGTCTCGACGCATGGCTTCTGTATAGCGCCTCCTGCGAGCCGGGACAGGAAGGAGCCACGGGGGGAGAGGCTGTTTGAACGGAGGGTGTCAGGTGACAGGGGGCACGATCGCCAGTAGAAGTCCGGAACGAGTGCTGGTAGAGAGCGCTCGAACGCCGGGGGGTTGCGGATTCCGGCGAGCCGCCCAAAAAAGAATAGTGCGAGTCGCTAGCTCAGCTGGTAGAGCACCGGCCTTTTAAGCCGAGGGTCGGGGGTTCGAGCCCCCCGCGACTCACAGAGGTAGAGGTCCCCGTCGTCTAGAGGCCCAGGACGCTGGCCTTTCAAGCCGGTAACACGGGTTCGAATCCCGTCGGGGACACACAAGCCGAGGCCGGAAGCCGCTGAGCAATCAGGGGTTTCCGGCCTCGGTGTTTTCGGGCTCCTGCACGTCTCCAGAATGTCTCCAAATTGGAGACGTATCCCGCCCTTCCTCTTCTCCCCCTTCCCCAGGTGCATGTAGCGCATCGTGGTGCGGAGGCTGCGGTGGCCCGCCAGCTCCTTGATCGAGAGAGGCGGCACGCCCCGCATGGCCAGGTGGCTACAGAAGGTGTGGCGGAGGATGTGGAGCGCTCCCGTCACCTTCAGCCCGGCCCGCTTCTGCGCTGCGGACATCCAGCTCCGCACCGTCTGCTGGGACGCCGGCGTCCCATCCTCGCGATAGAGTACCCGCTCACCTCGGAGGTGATGGGCACGCACGAGCGCCGAGGCCAGAGCGCGTGTCAGCGGCACCTCACGGGGCCGCCCGCCCTTGGGGAGATTGACGTGCCCCTTCCAGTCCGAGCGCTGCACCTTGAGCAGCCCGCGCTTGAGGTCCACGTCGCTCCACTCCAGCGCGATCATCTCGCCCATGCGGAGGCCCGCGTCACCGCCGAGCAGCACCACGAGCTGCTGCGCCGGTCCGAGCTTCTCGGCGGCCTGCACCAGTCGCTCGTAGTCCTCCACCTCGTAGAAGTCGACGGTACTGTCCGCCGCCTTGAGGTGCTCGACCTCCACCGGTATCCGGTCGATGACCTTCCACTTCACCGCGACCTTCAACATCGTCGAGAGCGTGGAGAGGCAGTTGTTCTGGATGTGACCAGGCTGAACATCCGGCACTTCGACGGGAAGAGCCGCCAGGCACGGCTTGTCCGATGTCCGCGGCCTATGCGCTCCCCTCAAGTGTGCGCTGATGGGGTTTGAAGGCGTCGTAGACGTGGTCCATGAAGGCACGAATACGCCTGTTGTTGCGAAGCTCGGGCAACGTCAGCACCCAGAGATCGCGCGCCTCTTCGGAGAGGCGCGCACCCACGCGCACCAGCCCTGGATCGGCATCGCCGTCGAAGCACGCCAGGAAGGTGACGCCCATGCCGGCGGAGAGCGCGCGCCGGCGGACCGCGAAGTCGTCGGAGCGCAGCGACACCCTGGCCCCCGGCGCGTTCCGGGCCAGCCATCCATCGAGCCAACGCCCATCGGAGCGCTCGTCCGAATGCAGCCACGGAAAATCCGCGAGGGTGGCACCAGGGCCCATCCGATCCACGAGTGAACGCGCGGCGTAGGCCTCGAACTGCATTCGACCGACGCGGCGGCCCACCAGGCCCTCCGCCGGATTGTTGCCCAGACGCAGCGCCACATCGGCCTCGCGGCGAATGAGCGACACCTGCTCATTGGTCACGCCGAGGGTCACCTCCACCCCCGGATAGCGCTGGATAAAGCTGGAAAACACCTCGGGAAAACCCGCGAACAGGAAGTCCACCGTCGAGACCCGCAGCCGGCCGCGGAGCTCGGCGTCACGGCCCAGAAGCCGCCCCTCGGTCACGTGGATCTCCGCCTCCAGCCGCGCCGCGGTCTCGGCCAGCTCGTCGCCGGCGGCCGTGGCCGCGAAGCCTTCTTCGGTGCGGTCGAAGAGCCGGACGCCCAGCCGATCCTCGGCCTCCTTCAGGCGCCGCCCGACGGTGGTCCGGGAGACCCCGAGGGTGGCGGCGGCGCCGGACAACGTCTTCTCGCGGTGGATCGCCAGCACGTAGCGAAGGTCGTCCCAGTCCATGCGCACATTTTTGCACGCCGACATCCCGAAATCATGCGTGGGGCGCCAGTTTCCGCACGCGTAGGGTGGTCCTCATGCGAACCATCTTGCAGAGCGGTTACGGAGAGCCTGAACGCGTCCTGGTGCAGGGCGAGAGCGACATCCCCACGCCGGGCGACGGCGAAGTCCTCGTCCGTGTGCACGCGACGTCGGTGAACACGCCGGACTGCATCGCCACCCTCGGAGTTCCCTACGCGCTGCGCCTGGTGTCCGGCCTCCGTGCGCCCAGGTCGCCGGTCCGCGGCTCGGACGTGGCCGGCGTCGTGGAAGCGGTGGGCGCCCACGTGACCGGCTTCGCACCCGGCGACGCCGTGTTCGGCTCGGTGTGGACGGGAGGTTACAAGCGCGGCGCTCCCGGGACCTTCTGCGAATACACCGTGGTCCCGGCGACACAACTGGCGCACAAGCCGGCGCAGCTCAGCTTCGAGGAAGCCGCCGGGGCGGTGATGTCGGGCGTGACGGCGCTGGTGGCCATGCGCGATGTCGCTCGCGTCCGCGCGGGTCAGCAGGTGCTCGTCAACGGTGCCTCCGGTGGCCTGGGGACGTTCGCCGTGCAGATCGCCAGGGCCTTGGGTGCCAGGGTCACGGGCGTGTGCAGCACGAGGAACGTCGAGCTGGTGCGTTCGCTCGGGGCCTCCCACGTCATCGACTACACGCGGACGAGCTACCCGGAGCAGGACGCGCGCTACGACGTCGTGATGGACAACGTGATGAACCACCCTCCGTCGGTCTCGGCGCGCGTCCTCACCGCGAATGGAGTGTTGCTGCCCAACAGCATCGGCACCCACAAGTGGCTGGGAACGCTGCCCAGCATGGCGTTCGGGGCGCTCTTCAAGTCCAGGCAGTGGCGCACGATTCAATTCGTCCCGTCACGCAAGAACCTCGAGGACATCGGCGCGCTGATTCAATCGGGCGCCGTGAAGGTCGTGATCGACAGGACCTATCCGCTCGCGCACGCCGGCCAGGCCGTGGCGCACATGGTGAGCAGGCGCGCGCGCGGACAGATCGTGATCAGCGCCATGTAGGCAACGGCGAGCAGGCGTCCCCCCTTCTGTGCACTGGGATGGAGGGTCGTCCAGGAGGGCCGCGCGACACGCATTGGACGGCGCAGGAGGGCAGGCCCCCCTCCCCTGCGCAGGCGACCGGTCGCCTTGGGCTGTGCCAGAGAGTGCATCCCTCAGCCGTGCGTCAACTCCCACAGCGCCTGCTGCTCTGGCCCCCTGGCAGGTGCCTGGGGTGGGGGCAGCTCGAGCAGGTGCAGGTGGCGAAGAATGCGCCGGATGACGCTGCCCTGGGTGAGCTACGCCAACACCCGGCGCCTGCCGCCACACCTCACGCAGGCGAACACGTCGAGCCGCGTCAGTGGGAACAGTTGGACCGCAAGCTCACCGCAGCGGAACGGGCCTTCGAGCGCTTCTCCCGCGCCGCGAGGACGAGCGGGCAAGCCGCAGAGGTGGCGAGGGGAGCCGAGGGCCTCGCGCAGGCTGGACGCGCCGGGACGTTGGCTGAAGGGCTCCCCCGAGTGGGCCCGTTGCTCGCGGTCCTCGTCCTGCTCTATCCCTCCAGCACCGCCGGGCCGGAGATCGACCGTCGCCCGCCCTGGGTCGACGCTCAACGGGAGTTCGAGGCACGGCTGCGGGACGTCTCGGAGTCCTCGCGGCAGCTCATGGTGGAACTTGAGGCCCAGCCTCGTGCGACGAAAGCACCGGCACGGGAGCCCTCGCCCCAGAAGCAGCTCGCGTCCGCCCTCGTGGAGGAAGACGACCCGAGATGCACGCCCCCCCTTGCCGCGCCACCTTGGTGGGCATGACCCGCACAACGAATGCGCCGACAGGATGCCGGGCAACACCTTCCCTGGGGGATGTGTACGTGAATGGGAAGAGCTTCGACGCGCTGCAACTGGCCACGCGTACACTCTGGGAGGTCAAGACGGATGACTTTGGCAAGCACTCACCTCACTCGCAGAGATTCTTCATCAAAATGAAATTGAGCGAGATACAGCGCGAGGCCAAGCTTGCCAAGGAATGTGGGTATGACTTCATTGTTGGCGTGCGCAGTGAAGCTCACAAGACAGCATTGCTATTCGCGGATCGCTCCCTCAAAGTCGTCGTCATGGACTGGTGCTGAAATGACGTCTAGTCACAATGAGCTTGGCATCATCGTCTATGCGCCTGCACTCGTGGGCTCCGATATGCGGCCTCTCACCATCATCTATGGGATGGAACGTGCGCTTCCGGGCTTGCGCCTGGGATGGACGACTTCCGAAAAGGAAGACTTTATTGCATTGCCTCGCCGCGATGAGTGGGTCGCGGCAAACAGAACAGACGGCGGGTTTCCGTTCCTCTGCAACAACGACGATAACCACCTCGTGACGATTGCTGGTTGGGAAAACCCGAACGGTCTTGCAGCAGGCAGCCCGCCGCACTTTGAAGTCCATGCGGACCTGCCGCTAGACGCAGCCGGCATCGCGGCAGCAGTGGATGTGCTGGAAGCCGTAGCGGAGGGCGCACGCGCGTTCTGGGGGCACGCGACGCCGTTCAACGCGGGTGTGGAGATCGCACAGCAGACGAATCCCACGTTGGAAGGGCCTCCACGTCCACCACGCGGGCTGCCAGCGCTCAAACTCCCCGACAAGATCCGCTTGCCAGAGATCCCACATTATCTGGGGTGGCTGAACTACTGGTCGGCTGCTGCCGCACGGGCCATCGGCTTTCCGGACCCCGCCCGCGACGCCGAGCTGCGCTCGCGGCGCACGGCGTCGGCTGGGTGGGTTGTGCAGCTCACCGATGCGCCGCTCGACCTGGACAACCCCGCGCACCTGGACGCGCTCAAACGGGCCTACGATCGCTTCCCGGAGATCGGCGGGCGCGCAACCCCCTGAGGCTTTCGGGCTCTGTTGGCGTTCACGAAGAAGCGCGGAAATTTGGACCGGGAAGCCGGAGGTGTGCCGGGGGTCCGGCATCCCGGTCCGAGGTGAGGCTCAGCGCTTGGACTTCGCCTTCCTGGTCGTCGCGGCCTCCTCGGCCTCGCGGCGGCGGTAGCTTTCGCCTTCAATAGCGAGGACGTCCGCGTGGTGGATGACGCGGTCAATCAGCGCGGTGTCGCCTGCGCCTTGGAGGCGGCGGCTCGTGGTTGTCCCATCTCACGAGTGGACCCGGCCAGTGTGGACGCGGCCGTACCGGCCGAGTTGATCGACCGACTCCTCGCGGCCGATGTGCTCCCGGTCATCCGCGACTGCACCAGCGACCTCGAGGTTCCGACTTTCATGGTGGACCTCCATGATCTTCGTGAGCGGCACGTGGGTGTCTATCGCGGGTATGGTGCCCACCTCGACCCGGCGGTGGCTCTGACCCGCGCCCTGACGGAGGCGGCGCAAAGCCGACTCGTCTTCATTAGCGGTTCTCGAGATGACCACTTCGCCGAGGATTTGTCGCGCCTGCGCCGCCTGGACGATGCCGCCGCTCTGGCGCGGGCTCGTGCGCTCCCTCCCAGGTCGGTGGAGTTCGCGGCCCTGCGGAATGGCTCCACGGGCAGCCTCGAAGGAGACCTGACCCGGCTTCTCGAGAGGCTGGCCGCACATGCGCTCACGCAGGTTCTACGCGTGGACCTCTCCACCGCGGAGATGCCAGTGAGCGTGGTGCGGATCCTGGTACCCGGACTGGAAGGGTATCGGTTCGATAGCTACAAGCCGGGCCCGCGGGCTCGCCGAGCCATGGAGAGGGGAGCGCGATGAAGAAAATCGTTTTCTTGGGTCCCTCTCTTCCGCTTGAGGTGGCGCGAGCGCTTCTGCCGGACGCACTGTTCCTTCCACCCGTGGCACAGGGGGAACTTGTATCGGCACTCGTCCAACATCAGCCACGTGCGATTGGGATCATCGACGGCGTGTTCAAGGGGACTCTCTCTGTCTGGCACAAGGAGATCTTGTATGCCCTTGGGCAGGACGTCATCGTCCTGGGCGCGTCCAGCATGGGGGCGCTGCGTGCGGCCGAGCTGCACCCCCATGGGATGGTAGGGGTTGGCCGCATCTTCGAAGCGTACCTCGAGGGAAGGCTCAGCGCGGATGACGAGGTCGCGCTGCTTCATGGCCCAGCGGAGCTGGGGTTCCGGCCGCTCACGTTGCCGCTCGTCAACATCCGAGCCACGCTGGACGCGTCACCCCTGGATGCCGGGCTGCGAGGCCTGCTGCTGGCCACGGCCACGCGGCTCCCCTTCGAGGAGCGGACACCCTCTTCGAGGTCGTCGAGCCAGTACGCGGCATGGCGGGATCCGTCCAGTGTCGGCTTGAAGCCGTACGGCCGCCGCCGGCCCGGCAGTCCCGCCGCCGCTGCTGCGTCCGCCTGGCCGAGCCGGCGCGCCACCGCCCAGCTCACGGGTGTCGCGGTTCCGCCTGCTCCCGCGCGTAATGCGTTGGCGGCAGTCCGACGTGGCGAGTGAAGGCAACGCTGAAGGTGCTCGCGGAGCTGTAGCCGACCTGCTCCGCGACCTCGGCGACAGTGACTTCCTTGCGCCGCAGCAGGTCCTTCGCCAAGGCCATGCGCCAGCCGAGCAGGTACTCCATCGGGGTAACGCCCACCGCGCGACTGAAGCGCTCGAAGAACGCCGAACGGGACAGCGCGGCCTCTTTCGCCAACTGCGCGACAGTCCACGCCTGGGTCGGGCTCTCGTGCATCCGTCGTAGCGCGACGGCAATGCGCTCGTCGGCGAGCCCGCGCAGGAGGCCCGGCGACGCCGCGGTGCCCGCCATGGAGCGGAGGGCTTCGATGAGAAGAACCTCGAGGAGGCGGGCGAGGATGACGTCGCGCGCGGGCCGCCGTTCGCGGGACTCCTCTCTCACGAGCTCCACGAGGGTGGAGAGCCTCCGCTCGCCGCGAACGTGCACGAACCGCGGAAGGAGCGAGACGAGCAAGCTCGCGTCCGGGGAAGCGAAGACGCAGTAACCCACCAGCATTCGAACATCGGGCGGGCCACTCGAGTCGCCGTGTCTGACTTCGCCATCGGGCAACACGACGTGCGCGGTGTCGCGCCGCCCCCTCGGCGGCTCCAGGCTCGACGCCGTGAAGTCGAACGCCGACGGGATCAAGACGAAGTCCCCCTTCTCCAGAATCACCGGCTCGCGTCCGTCGACCGCAAGGCGGCTCGCACCCTCGAGGACCGCGCAATAGAAGGGCCTCCCGGTTTCCGCGCGCCGAACGCTCCACCGGCCCGCACCGCTGACGAGCTTCGAGTACGGGGCGCCCGGCTGGAGCAGCGTGACCACTTCCGCGAGCGGATCGACCATGACCGGACTCCTGCAAACGAGATACGGACTTCCTGTTGTAGCACGTTCGGTCTCCCCTCCCTATCGTCTGGGACAGAAACCACCCCGACAGGAGCTGTCATGAAGACGATCTTGATCACCGGATGCTCGTCCGGATTCGGCCTCGAAACCGCCCGCTACTTCCTCGCGCGCGGCTGGAAGGTCATCGCCACGATGCGCACGCCGCGCGAGGGCGTGTTGCCCCGGTCCGAGCATCTGCGCGTGCTCGCGCTCGACGTCACCGACCCGCGGAGCATTCGCGAAATGGTGGAGGCCGCCGGACCGATCGACGTGCTGGTGAACAACGCGGGCGTCGGCCTGCTGAGTGTCTTCGAGGGCACTTCGATGGAAACGGTCCGCGCCACCTTCGAAACGAACACGTTCGGTGTGATGGCCGTGACCCAGGCGTTCCTGCCCCGGTTCAGGCAACGGAAGGCGGGTGTCATCGTGAACGTCTCGTCGAGCACGACGCTGAAGTCGCTCCCGATGCTTGCCGTGTACACCGCGAGCAAAGCCGCGCTCAACGCGTTCACCGAGTCGCTCGCGCTGGAGCTCCAGCCCTTCAATGTGCGGGTGAGCCTCGTGATTCCGGGGCAGTCCCCGGAGACGCCCTTCTCTCAAAACGCACAGGCCCTGATGCGGAAGCAGGGCGTCGCCATTCCCGAGGCGTACTCCGACTTCGCGCGGAGCGTCTTCGAGAGAATCACGGAGCGGCGCTCGGGGCCGTTCACCCGGTCGCTCGACGTGGCGGAAGTGATCTGGCGCGCGGTGAACGATCCGGCGTGCCCGATACGCCAGCCAGCCGGCGTGGACGCCGTGGAGCTGGCCAGGTCGAACTGAGCCCAGGGGGCGCGCCCTCTCAGGGCCAGGCTCGGTAGGGCATGCCGGATGTGCGGGCCGCGGTGGATGTTGGTGTCACTTCACGCTGCCGCTGCTGCCGCCCATCATCCTCGTGGGAGACTTCTGGAGGATCTCCTCCGTCTTCGGGTCCGGCCGGGGCCGCGAAGCGAACACGACGACCACCCGCTTCAGCGAGGCCTCTCCCGCGTCCACCACCGCCACCCCCAGGTCCGAGGTGGCCCGGTCCAGCAGCACCGCGGGACGCGGCAGCCCCAGCACGTCCGGAAGCTCGTACACCGTCGCGGACGCGGTCGTCGCCTTCGGCAGCGCCTTGAGGATGCGCTCGTACACCGCCACGTCCGTGACTTCACCGGGCCCCTGGGCGCTCCGGGCCACCTCCGCCGCCAGCGCCTCCAGCTCCGGGCTCCGGCGGAGCGCGGGCAGTTGCTTCGTGCGCAGCCGCTCCAGCACGCGGTAGGTCTTCTCGACCGTGCCACCGGAAGGCGGCGCCCCCGGCGTGTCGAGGGTCATCACCTCCACGAGGAGTGAGCCTGCCCCGATTTTGTGGACACACCCAATAAGTCGGCTACACGGGAGGTAGTGTCCATGGAGCGACACGAACAGCCGCTGCTCTGAGATTCCAGCCCTCATCGAGCAGGCGCAGGATGCGGATGCGACGCCAGCGTAGCTGATGAAGATCGGGTGGATGCGTGCGCGTGGACCGCGTCCGGGCCGTTGCTCAACGCGCGTTGCCCGCGCGCAGCCACGCGATGTAGTCCTCGGCCGCGCGCTGGGTGCCATAGGCGGGCTGGTAGCCGGTGTCTTGCTGAAGGCGGCTGATGTCGAGGTAGTTGTGCGGGGTCGGCTTGCCGGTGGGGAGCTCGAGCTGTGCGTCGGGAACGACGGTCCTGATCGCGGCGACGACCTCGGCATTCGTCGTCGCACGGCCAGACGCGACGTTGTACGTGCGGTAGTTCAGACGGTCTGCGAGCTGAAGGAGCGCGATGGCGCGACCGGTGTCCTTGACGTAGCAGAGGTCAAGCGCGTTTCCTGCATAGGCGGGGATGACGAGTCGGGACAGATCCGGCTTCGTGCCACGGGCCGCCGCGTGGATGAGCGCGGGCGCGGGGAAGAACGGATCGTCGTGACCGACTGGGCCCCAGGTGCCGGAGATCCGGTAGTTGACGATCTCGATGCCGGTGGCGCCAGACAGGTGTTCGTTGAGCAGTTCGCCGATCTTCTTGAACGTTGGGATCAGGTGTGGAGCCGACATCGGCAGCGGCATGTCTTCACGGAGGGCGCCTTCGCTCGCGACACCGGCGTAGACGCCGATCGTGCTCGCGACGCCCACGCGCTTGACGCCCCAGTTCTGGGCGGCCTGCACGATGTTGAGTAGGCCGCCGAGCGCCTTGCGGGTGGCGTCGACGGGCGGCTCGGACGTCGGAGGCCAGGGCATGGAGCCCGCGAGATGCACGATGCCGGTGATCTTGTGGCGAGTGCCGACGTCGAGCAGCGACGCCAGATCGGTGACGTCCCCCTGTGCCACCGCCACGGGCAGATCGGCGAGGTGAGCCGGGACCTCCCCGGTTCGGCGCTGGAAGAGCATGCACTTCTCGCCCATCTCGTGCAGCGCACGAACGGTGTGTGAACCGATGAAACCTGAACCTCCGGTAACCAAGATCATTTGTAACTCCTTCGTAGATGGTGGTCTTCAGCACCCAGACGATAGGAGGCAGAGGCAGGACGTTCTACAATAGGGAGTCCGTATTTCGTTTGCAGGAGTCCGGCCATGATCGATCCGCTTGCCGAGGTAGTCACGCTGCTCCAGCCGGGCGCTCCGTTCTCGAAGCTCGTCAGCGGTGCAGGTCGGTGGAGCGTTCGCCGCGCGGAAGCCGGGGGGCCCTTCTACTGCGCGATCCTCGATGGTGCGAGCCGCCTTGCGGTCGACGGACACGAGCCGGTGATCCTCGAGAAGGGTGACTTCGTTCTGGTCCCCTCGGTGTTCAACTTCACGGCGTCGAGCCTCGAGCCGCCGAGGGGCAAGAGCGACACCGCGTACGTCGTATTGCCCGATGGCGAAGTCAGACACGGCAATCCAGGCGGCCCTCCCGACGTTCGAATGCTGGTGGGCTACTGCGTCTTCGGTTCCCCGGATGCGAGCTTGCTGGTCTCGCTCCTCCCGCGGCTCGTGCATGTTCGAGGGGAGCGACGGCTCTCCACCCTCGTGCAGCTCGTGAGAGAGGAGTCCCGCGAACGGCGGCCCGCCCGTGATGTCATCCTGGCTCGCCTCCTTGAGGTTCTTCTCATCGAAGCCCTCCGCTCCACGGCGGGGACTGCGGCGTCGCCGGGCCTCCTGCGCGGCCTCGCCGACGAGCGCCTCTCCGCCGCGATACGACGAATGCACGAGAGCCCGACCAAGGCGTGGACGGTCGCGCAGTTGGCGAAAGAGGCGGCACTCTCTCGTTCGGCGTTTTTCGAGCGCTTCAGCCGCGCGGTGGGCGTTGCCCCGATGGAGTACCTGCTCGGCTGGCGCATGGCCCTAGCGAAGGACCTACTGCGGCGGAAGGAAATCACTGTCGCCGAGGTCGCTGAGCAAGTCGGCTACAGCTCCGCGAGCACGTTCAGCGTTGCGTTCACCCGCTACGTCGGGTTGCCGCCGACGCAGTACGTGCGGCGATCAGCGCCAGCTTTGGGCTTGCCCCAGTTACGTGGACAGTAGGGTTAAGATGCCGACTTATGAGGTGTGTCCACAAAACCGGGGCAGGCTCACTTCGAAGTCGAACGTCTTCCTCAGCAGTTCCGCCCAGTCCACTCGCGGCGTCCTCTCCTTCTTCGGCTCCTTCCTGGCCTCCGCCTCAAGCGCCACGCTCGTCTCCCCCGCTGCTCACGTGCCCGGACGCCCCGGCCGACGTGATGCCCGCCGTTACCCCGTGCGTCCCCTCCACGTATCCCGTCCAGGCGCGGAAGATGAAGCCACCTTCTGCGAAGCGGCCCTTGCTTCGCCCGAAGAACCGCGCGAAGGCCTCCCGCGTGGGCTCAAAGCCAAGTTGCAGCGACTCCTCGGCTGAACGGCCCTCCTCGTACCACCGCGAGAACGACGGATGGCACTGCGCCAGTAGCCGGAAGAACGTCTCCGCCCTCCCCGCCCACTCCTCTCTGGACTCCTCACGCCGGCGCCAGAAGGCCGTTGCCGAGTACGCCTCTACATGACGACCCATGGCACCTTCTCCAGGGCTGCGCGCAGCTCCTCTGCCGTAGTGCCCATATTCTCAGCCGCGGTATGCGCGTGCCAGGTCGATGCGACTGTGCCCTCGGGCGCATCGCATACCACCTTGATGACCGAGTCGAACGAGCCGGGCCACTCGTGCCGACCCAGCTCCGCCGCATGCCTGCGTGCGTCCATGAAGGTGAAGCACGGCCAGAGCGGCAGCCGAATTGTCTTCATGTCGCAGTTGAAGAACCGGCAGCCATCGAGTCGCGCCTCTGAAAAGTCGCAGTCCTCGATCCCTCCGATTTTCCACTTGTCGATGTCGTCCTCACGGAAGCCGAAGTCATTGCCAGCAAACCGCCCCTTGAACCGGCACCCTCTGAAGTGCATCGGTGCCCAGCGCACGTTCTTCAGCTCGCCTTTCGCCTGGATGGTGCAATCAATGAACCGGCCCGACATGGGCACGAGCCCCCGCGACGCCACGCTGATGACCACGGTGCAGTTGCGAAACGTCACGTTCGGCCCAAGCCAATAGATGGCGTGCTTCGGCAACTCCACCCGCTCGCCCTCAATTACTCGGTCCTTGAAGTGGATATTGGGAGTCACGCGGCCCTCACCTCAGAAGAAGATCATACGGAAGAAGGTGCGCGCCATCCGGCGCCCGTGCAGGGTGAAGTTGGACTTCCGTACCAGACAAAATTTCGTAGTGGTAGCTCTGCCCGTTCGGCCCTGTGACGTCCACGCCGTGCTCATTCCAGGTCAGATGCGGGAATCGACGAGACACGCGCGTCTCTACCCATCGCCCACGTGCCTGTCGCTCCAGAAGCTTCGCCCAGTGCTCCTTACCCGCCTTCCGCATCGCCTCGATGGCGGCCCGCTCCCGATCCGTCAGCTCGGCCTGAGACCACTTAGCCGCCTCCTCCCTCACGGCCGCCTGTAGCTCGTCGCCAAGCCTGTCCTCCCTCGGTATGTCCCTGTAGCTCTTGCCTCGCGGGAGGTGCCACCGCTCGCCGTTGCTGAGGATGACCTGCTTGTTACCACCGCGGTGCTGGATGGCCACGGTGCCTGAGTGCCCTCCAGATGCTCCCGAACTGCCGCTCTTCGCCAGGACGTTGATAGCCACGGGAGCCTGCCGGGAAGTGAGGACGACGAGCGCGCGGCTCTCCTCCACCACCACCTCCACTGCGGCGGCCTCCTCCATCGCCACCGCCACCGAGCCCTCCATGCCTTGTGCCGCCCACTGCGCCTGCACCTGGTTGAATCTCGGCAGCGAGCGCACATGCGCTGCCACCTCACCGAGCGTCCGCCCGCTGAGCGTGGCCACCGCGAGAATGAGGGCCCGGGCCGCGTCCGTCCCAATCACCCGGCCGAAGGACTCGCCCGCCTCGCGCAACTCGTCGAAGGTGGTGGCCTCGTGGGCCCGGTGAGCCATGGTCGCCCAGCCGTCCATGAGGCCCCACAGGGCATCCACGCCCAGCCAGGCCAGCAGCACCACCGACAGCGCGGCCGCAAGCGCCTTCGTGCTCGGCTCCGGCAGCAGCCAGAGCGCCAGATACAGGCCCGCGGCCCACACCAGCGACGAGAGAATCGTCTTCGGGCTGAGCTCGTGCCCGAGGGCCGCCCGCGTCTCGTCGAGCACCGTGCCGAAGGCCAGGGCCAGAGCCAGGGTGCGCCTGTCGTCCGTGTGCAGGTAGGGCCCATCCGTGAAGAGGCCCAGACAGTCCCCACCGCCGCGCCGCTCGCACCAGCGCAGGTACTTCTCCTTGAGCGCCGCCTCGGCCTCGGGGACGAGCGGGCCCTTGTCGTTGAAGGGCACCAGGGTGAGCACCTTGTCCCGGTACACCTCGGCGAGCAACTCCTCCTCCGGCATGGCCTGGAGGAGCCCCTGGGCTGTTTCCTGGGCCGTGCCCTTCACCTGGAGGCGCTGGCCGAGCACCTCTACCGCGCGCTGGTACTCGGCCACCGTGAGCGCCACCACGCGGGTGTTGCCGCGCGCCTGGGGGCTGTCCGCGACGACGACTACCACGGGCCCGAGCTCGCGCGGCGTTGCTCGGGCCTCCGTCGCTGGCGGCCGCCAGCGATTCACCCCGGCGAGGTGTCCTCCCATGGGGGCCTGCGTCGCGCACGCCGCATGGAGGAAGAGGACGACGAGCCCAAAGGCCCCTGCGGGTCCCCACCGCGGCGGACCCCTCGTGGCTTTTCTCTGAGCTTCAAGCCGCGTACCGCCGCCCTCCCCCACCTCAGGACTCCGGTACTCATTCGCCATGACGCTGGTCTCCCCCCAGGTAGAACAACCCTGAAGGATAGGATGCGGGACACCCAACCAGTCAGGGTGGGACACACGGGGCTGGAGTTTCAGCCGCTCCTGCTGACCGGTACTGGACGCATGACTGGAGCCACAACTCCAGCCGGCTCGCCACGACGCTCGCCCCCAGCGAGGGCCCGGAGACCACCACGCTCTCGGGCAAGACGAGTCCCTGGACCGGCAGCATGGACGCTCTCGCCGAGGGCACCGACAGGACCTTCACCGCCCGTGCCCTGGACAGAGCCGGAGTTCAGCTCTACGCGGGGCAGGCCACCAGCGTCACGCTCGCCGACGGTGAGAAGACGCCCGTCTTCATCACCCTCGACGACCTCTCGGCCTCGAGCGCCCCCCAGAGCGAGGCGCCCTCCCTCACCTCCCTCACCTCCGAGGTACGCGCCGGCGGCACCGTGGCCCTACGCGCCACCGTCCGGGATAGGAATCCGGGCGACTCGCTGCGCTTGGCCTGGAGTGGAGCGCCACCTCTGGTGCTTTCGGCACGCCCTCCGATGGTGCCATTACCTGGACGGCGCCCGCGACTGGCCCCACGTACTCGCTGGACTGCAAGGCCGTCGACTTCCAGGGCCTGAGCTCCGGCTTCACCCTGCCCCTCACCGTGCGCGCGTCGTCCACCTCCAGCACGCCCCCCCAAGTCCTGCTGCAAGCACTGCGGGAGCGGCAGCAAGCCCTGCGGCGACAGATGCATCAGCTCCAGCTACACCTGCAGGAAGCCTGCGGGCTGCGCCTGCTACTAATCCATAGGAACTAAGGAGGCTCGGAAAAATAAATGTTCCATTGTGCGTGAAATTCAAACCACGTTGGGTATGAATACGTAGTTCCATTCCCCATGGAACTTGTTCCTTTTTATTCGGAGCGACTCCATCTCATGGTTGGTTACCTTTATGCCAAGAGGGTAGTCGTCCGTATCGAGTGCTGCCTGAATGTGTAGGCCCTTTTCGGTAGTCGTGCTCCCGATGAGGTTGACGACGATCTCTCGACTCTCCAGGGGACGCCCTCTCCAGTTGTGGGTGATATGGCAGAACATCCGATGCTCTATCTTGTTCCACTTGCTCGTTCCGGGCGGTAGGTGGCTGACGCTGATTCGCAGCCCCATCTCGTCCGCCAGGTGCTGCAACTCCACTTTCCACAACCGAGCACGAGCGCTGTTGCTGCCACCGCTGTCTGCGATGATGAGCAACTCCTTCGCTCGCGCGTAGCGCTCTCGGCCCATCTCCAACCACCAGGTTCGGATGGTGGACGTGGCGAAGGCGGGCGTGTCGTGTGTCACCCCTACGCTCACCCATCCCTCATTGGCGCCCACGTCATAGACGCCGTACGGCAGGACTTTACCCAACTCCTTATCTACGAAGTCGTATACCCGAACCTCGGACGGCTTGGCTTTCGGGTGCCACTCCCTTCCTGCGTTCTTGAAGTCCCCCACCAACTCCTTTTTCTTGGCATCCACCGAGATGACAGGCTCTCCGCGCCGGTGGAAGGCCCGCACCAGCGCGTTGATGTGCTCGAATTGTGCGTTTCGGTCGGGATGCTTGCCGCCCTCACGCGTTTTGCGGTTACTCTGGAGGCTGTAGCCCGTCTGGCGCAGAAGTCTCCCCACGGTGCTGGGATCGATGGCATGGCCTCGATGACTCAACTCAGCGGCCAGTTTCACGGTGCTCTTGCAAGTCCAGCGCAAGGGCGACATCGGATCGCCGCGCGTGGCTGGCTCCACCAACACCTCGAGGTCCGACAGCAACGTTGTGTCTTTCTCTGTCGCTTTCTTCCGGCCTCCACCATGGCGGCGTGCGCGGTGGATGTCGAGAGTCACCCCCTGTTCAAGCTCTTTCAACCCCCGCCGTATTGCCGACCGGGACAGTCCTGTGGCCTTTGCCACCAAACTGATGCCTCCCCTTCCCAAGGACCTGGCCTCCGCAGCCGCCCAGCGCCGACGAACCACCTCGTTCATTCCCGCACGCAGCGCCTCGAATTTGCGTTGAACAGCCTCTATCGATGGCGTTACGTTCATCTGTCACCCGTTTGCTGAGTTCAGACACTCAACACGCCGTGTGGAACATTTATTTTTCCGAGCCTCCTAAGTTCGAGTTTCGCAGTTTTTAGAGACGGTCGAAGTCGAACGTCTTCCTCAGGAGTTCCGCCCAGTCCACTCGCGGCGTCCTCTCCATCTGCGGCTCCTTCCTGGCCGCTGCCTCAAGCGCCACGCTCTCCTCCCCCGCTCCTGCTGCTTGGGGGAGCCCATCGACGGGCTGTGCACGGGCCGGCCCAGGCCACCGCCTGGCGCTGGCTCGAGAGCAAGAACGTCGTCGCGCCCACCGCCGCCAGCGGCTTCTACGGCCGCAGCGTCTATTCGCCCTCGGGCGCCCTGGTGGCCGTGGAGGTGGATCCCACCACGGGCCGCGTCCAGGTCGTCGAGGCGCACACCTTCCTCGACGCCGGCCGCCTCATCCAGCCCGAACTCGTCATCGGTCAGTCCGAGGGCGGCCTGGCCATGGGCATCGGCTACGCGCTGCTCGAGCAGCTGCCCCTGGGCGTGGGCGGAGCGGGCGAGGGCAACTGGAACCTCAACCGCTACCGGGTGGCGCTCGCGGGAGATCTACCGCTCGGGCGGATGAAGCTGCACGTACTGCCCCCGCTGCCGCCGCCGGATGATCATCCCAAGGGGATCGCCGAGGCGGTGCTCTGCCCCATTCCCCCCCCGCCATCGCCAACGCCGTCGCCGACGCCACCCAGCGCCGCTTCCGCTCGCTGCCCATCACCCCGACCCGGATCCTGGAGGCCCTTCGCTCATGAGCGACCCCATCATCAATGTGAACCTCACGGTCAACGGTGAGACGTACGTCCACAAGGTGCCCGCCTCGCTGCCCCTCGTGGACTTCCTCCACGAGGAGGTGGGGCTGACGGGGACCAAGTTCGGCTGCGGCATCGGCGTGTGCCGCGCCTGCACCGTGGCCACGTGCCGGACGTCCCAGGCCCACCCCGTGCCCACGCTCGCGTGCTCCACGCCCGTGAGCGAGCTCAACGGCCAGTTCATCACCACCGTGGAAGGACTGGCGGGGGGGCGAGAAGATGCGCGCTCAGCCGCGAGGGCTGAGCCGCGCACCCGAGGCGGGGTGGTAGAGAATTTCCGTGGTGGCTCTCGCGCGGGCCGCGGCGGCAGGACGTCTGGCAATGGCCGCCATCTCATGCGGCGACCCGCGGCGAAGTGCGGGGCCGTATCATCTGGATGAAGGATTCCGCTCCGCGGTGATGAGTTTTGCCAGAAGATTGGAAAGTTGTTCCTGTTCGCTCTTCGTGAGGACGCTCAGGATCATCTGTTGGTTTCGTACGTGCGGGCCAATGGCGCGTTCAATCACATCCAGCCCTTTGGGCGTCAGCGCGACCAGTGTCCCACGGCGGTCGGTTGGATGCGGTCTGCGCTTGACCAACCCCGCCTTTTCCAGCCGGTCGATGCGGTTGGTCATGCTTCCGGAGGAGATCATCGCGGCATCGTATAACGCGGTTGGCGTCAGCTCATAGGGGGCGCCGCTCCGCCTCAAGGTCGCCAGGACATCGAACTCTCCAGGTTGGAGTCCGTACTCGGCGAAGAGCGGATTGAGTCGATCCTGGGCAATATGGTGCGCCGCTTCGAGCAAGCGGCCCAGCACCACCATGGGTCCCGTTTCGATATCTGGCCGTTCCCTTCGCCACTGCTCGGCCGCCTTCATCGCGCGATCCATCTTGCTCCGTCCATGTGTCTTGACATGGAGATATCTCCCCATGTATCTCGGCGTGGAGATACTCTACGTCGAGATGAATGCGGGTGCAAACCGGGAGCGCGCCTCGTGGCCCCGCCGAAAGGCGAACATGTCGAAGTTCGGGAAAAGCTCCTTGTTGTTGCTCATCGCCATCGTCCTGGTTGGCTTGAATCTGCGTCCGGCGCTTGCGTCCATCGGGCCGCTTCTCGACGCGATTCAACGGGCGATCGGCCTCACCGACACACGCGCGAGTCTGCTGACCACCATTCCAGTCTTTCTCATGGGGGCCTGTGCGCTCAGCGCCTATCGCCTGCGGCGGCTGACGGGTGAGCGTTACGGTATCCTGCTCGGAATCGCTGTCATCGGGTTGGCGTGCGCGGGGCGCGCCGGGGTCTCTACCGGCGCGGGGCTGGTCGGAACGGCTGTGGCCGCTGGCATCGGGATCGCCATTGTGCAGGCATTGCTGCCGGCCTTCATCAGACGCTGTTTCGCTGAAAGGGCCGGCGGAGTCATGGGTTACTACTCGACCGCGATCATGGGAGGAGCTGTATCCGCGAGCGTGCTGTCCCCGCGTCTGGCCAGCCACTTCGGGTGGGTGGCGGCGTTGGCGAGCTGGTGCCTTCCCGCCCTGCTCGCGGCAGGAGCGTGGATGCTGGCAACTCGTGGAGCGGGACACTCCGTTGTCATCACCGAAGCAACCAGGACACCGTTTTCCCGCAGTCCACGCGCCTGGCTCCTCGCGCTGTTCTTCGGGCTTGGCACTGGCGCCTACACGCTCGTTCTTGCGTGGCTTCCTCCCTACTACACGGGCCTGGGGTGGACTCCGGTGGACGCAGGAGAATTGCTCGGCGTGGTGACGCTCGCCGAAGTCGTCGCGGGTCTTGCTGTGTCCTTCTGGATCGACCGCCTGCCAGATCGACGGCCGGCCCTCCTCTCTGCGATTCTGTCGCTATTCGTCGGCCTGCTCTGTCTGCTCATCGCCCCCCTTCAACTGGCCTTGCCGTCCGCCATCTTGATGGGGCTCGGCATCGGCGCGCTGTTCCCCTTGTCATTGATTGTCGCGATGGACCATGCGAGCGATCCCCGCCAGGCCGGTGAGCTCGCCGCCTTCGTGCAGGGGAGCGGATATCTGATCGCCGCGACGTTCCCCTTCATTGCCGGCGTTCTCCGGCAACACATGGCCAGTCTCGGCCTGGCCTGGGTGCTGATGGCGGGTCTCTCTCTCGTGCTCGTCGGAATCGCCCTGCGCTTCTCGCCTGCGTCATACGCCCGGATGAGCGGGTAACCAGTTTCTTCGAAGTCAGGGAGGCTCGTCTTGGCCTGTTATGAGAATGAAGGTCGCAGGAATTACTTCATGGAGTTCGGTTCCGGCCGGCCGGTGATCCTGCTGCACGGCATCAGCAACTCCGGTCGTGCATGGGGCCCGCAGATCGTCCCACTCGCGGACGCGGGGTTCCGGGTGATCGTGCCCGATCACGCGGGACACGGAGCATCCGGGCCCGTCAACCGGCCTTGGGGGATCCAGGACTTCACCGCCGATGTGGTTGCATTGTTGGCTCACCTGGACATCGGGAACGCCGATGTGGTCGGGCTTTCCCTCGGCGGGATGGTTGCACTGCAGTTGGCGCTCGAGAGGCCCGAGCTGGTCGGTAGGCTCGTGGTCGCCAACAGCTTCGATACCACCGCGACGCCTGGCTTCCGTTCCATGGCGGAAGGTTGGGCGGGGATGTTCAGGAGCGAGGAGGGTCCTGTCCGCAGACTCGAGCGTACTTGGCCCATGCTCGTCAATGATGCGTTCAGGGCATCTGGTGAAGGTCGGCGGACCTACCAGGTCTGGCACGGCATCGCGGCGACTGCCCACGGACCGTCGCTCGCCTATGTCTCGGAGGGCATCATCGGCTTCGATGTCACGACGAGACTGGCGTCCCTGAAAAGGGAGACTCTTTTCATCGCGGGAGAAAAGGACGCGATGTCACCGCCCGAGGTCAGCCGACGGATGGCCGAGACCGTTCCCCATGCTCGATATGCCGAGCTTGCCGAGGCATTCCACATCTCGAACGTGGACGCGGCGGAGCACTTCAACCGGTTGCTCATCCCCTTTCTGTTGGATTGATGAGCAAGGGGCTGTATCTGGGCTGGGTACCAGTGGTGGAGGCGTGCTCCGGTGCCCCTTACCTCCTCCTGGGCTGGAGGTGTTCGCGTGCTTGAGGTGTGGAGGGAGGAGGAGCCAGTCCTCGCGTATAGCCTCGCGGCGGTGGCCAGGGCGACGCACCCTCCGAAGGAGTGTCCCACCAGCTGGGCCCCCTCCTCCAGCAGGTCGGCGACCCACGCCCCATCCGCCTCGGCATCATCGGGACGGCCGGGCGCCGGACTGCGCCCGTGGCCGGGACGATCCGGAACGACCAGCCGCCACCCCCGCTCGCCCAGACGCGCCTGGGCGGCGAAGTGGCGGTCTCCTCCCACCCGACTGCCTTGCATGCTTCCATGGACCAAGACGACCCGGGGACCGGACTCGCCCCAGCGGGTGATGTGTATCGAGGCATCGCTCACGGTGGACTCCTTTGGAGCATAAGAAAAATGGGAGGCCGGTTGAAGGTGAGGGCTGGAGCGGAGGGGCCGAGGAGAGCCGCGGACGGGAGCCGCCCGAGCTGTGTGCCAGGCCCGTGTAGGGGGCCGAGCACCCCCATAGGGCACACTGCTGCCCAGGCCGCCCTCCCATCAGGGCGCGGCAAGAGCCTGAGCTGGGCCTGTGGGTTGTCTTGAGCGCCTCAACACCACGCTGCCTGGGCTCCTTCCTGGCCGCTGCCTCGCGCGCCACGCTCGCCTCCCCCGCTCCTGCTGCTTGGGGGAGCAGCTTCCTCGCCGCGACGGGGGACGGGCAGCTCTCCGCGGCGCGCTGGTAGAGCGCGAGGGACTTCTTCGCCGCCTCCAGCGCCTCCTCGCGCTTGCCCCCGGCCATGAGTTCCCTCGCCAGGGTGCGCGAGCTCGAGGCCTCGAGCTGGAGGCCATAGGAGAGGAAGAGCGGGTCCTCTTGCAGGAGCGCCGCGACGCGCAGGACCTCCGCGGGCTGGCGCGGCCCGGCTTCAAGCGCGAGCCGCAGTTGCCGCGCGGCCGGCGAGCGGCGCTCCGGGAGTGCGTCACGCAATTGCTCGACGGGGCGCTCGGAGGTGGAGGCGGCGAGGCCTGCGTCTCCACCGGGCAGAAGTGCCAAGGCATCAGCGGGCGGCGGAGCCCCCCAGGGGCCCACGCATCCAAGGAGCGCGAGACAGACGCCCCACCCCACAAGCTTCACCCCGCGCATCCTGCCTCCGTTCCGAGCACCGCGAGTCACCGGCAACCCTGCTCCGATTCGGCACGAGGTCGAGAATAAACCGCAGCCCGGGCACGTCTGGGGCCCGCGTTTGGGAGGTTTCAGACCGGCCTTCCAGCACCCGTTGGCGACCGCGTCCGTCCATGAACTCGGCGTCGCGGCTCCGTGCGCCTGTAGCCCCCGTGGGGCGCACGGTGGATGACCGCGGACGGTCCGACGCGCGCGCGATGCGGGCGCGGCGGGTGCCGTCATCGCGGCAAACCCGAGGTCTCAAGATGTTTCACCCTGACGAGGCGAGCAACGCTAATGCAACCGGATGGACGAATACACCAGGAGCGATTCATGCAACGGAGCGATGGGCCGCGGATGAGCCGATGGCTGGGAGTCTGCCTCGGACTGTTGTTCGTGGTGGGCTGTGGCCAACCCACCACGACGGGGGATTCCGTCGAGGAGGCGTCGGTGGACTCACCCATCGTGCGCACGAGACCGCGAGCCCGTGTGGCCGCGGGAGGGGAGCATTCACTGTCGGTGCGTCCGAACGGCACCGTGTGGGCGGTGGGCTCCAACGCCTATGGGCAGCTGGGGAATGGCTCCACTACGTCCAGCACCGTGCCCGTGCAGGTGCAGGGGGTGACCGGGGCGACGGCGGTGGCCTCAGGCAATGATCACTCCCTGGCGGTGATGGCGGATGGCACCGTGCGGGCCTGGGGTGGCAACCGCTTCGGCCAGTTGGGGACTGGCACCACTACCGCCTCCTCCACGCCCGTGCAGGTGCAGGGGCTGACCGGGGCCGTGGCCGTGGTCGCGGGCGACGAGTGGTCCCTGGCCCTGCGCTTCGACGGCACCGTATGGGCCTGGGGCAACAACCACTATGGCCAGCTGGGGACTGGCACCACCACCGCCTCCTCCACGCCCGTGCAGGTGCAGGGGCTGAGCGGCATCACGGCTGTCGCCGCGGGCACGGACCACGCGCTGGCGGTGAAACCTGACGGTACCGTGTGGGCCTGGGGCAACGCGTACGTATCCATGTTCACGTCGACCACGCCCGTGCAGGTGCAGGGGCTGACCGGAGCCGTGGATGTGGCCGCGGGCACATTGTTCTCCCTGGTGGTGCGCTCCGATGGCACCGTATGGGCCTGGGGCTACAACGCCGATGGCGGTGAGCTGGGCGACGCCACCAAGAGTGGCCGCACGACCCCCGCGGCGGTGCAGGGGCTGACCGGGGTCACCGCCGTCGCGGCGGGGCAGGACCACGCCCTGGCCCTGCGCTCCGATGGCACCGTGTGGACCTGGGGCAACAACGACGCGGGGCAGCGTGGAGATGGGACGCCCGCGCGGCAACTCCTGCCGGTGGCGGTGCAGGGGATGAGCGGGGTTTCCACCGTGGCGGCGGCCCCTTCGCACTCCCTGGCGCTGCGGTACGACGGCACCGTGTGGGCCTGGGGCGCCAACTTCGCCGGCCAGCTCGGGGGCGTATAAGAAGGATGGGAGGTCTGTTGAGGGAGTGGGCTGGAGCAGAGAGGTGGAGGAGGGCCGCTGAAGGGGGCCGGCCGAGTGGTGCGCCAGGCCGGTGGAGAGGCCGCGCAGTCCCCTTGGGGTACACGCCGGCCCAGGCCGTCATCCCAGGAGGGGTGCGGCAGGGGACGTGGGCCTCTTGGCTCTCTTGAGCCTCAACACCACGCGGCCTTATGTGGCCCTCGCTCTGGGGCCAGACGCGCACCTGCCATGGGCAATCCCTGGTGCTCCAAAATCTCTCGCACCCCGCTCGCTTGCTTCACGTACGCCAACACACTCCGCCTGCCTCCACCTCTCTCGCAGGCCAACACGTCGAAGTCGAACGTCTTCCTCAGCAGTTCCGCCCAGTCCACTCGCGGCGTCCTCTCCTTCTTCGGCTCCTTCCTGGCCTCCGCCTCAAGCGCCACGCTCGTCTCCCCCTCTCCTGCTGCTTGGGGGAGCGCCCACCTACGCGGGACGGTGGAGCGAGTCGGTGGAGGCCAAGAGCGCCATCGCCGCCACCGCGGCGCGCTTCCTGCGAGCCGGGCAGGTGGTGTTCTTCGATGCGGGGACCACGGCCAGGGCGGTCGCGACGCAGGTGCCGAGGGATTTAGCGATGACCGTCATCACCCACAGCCTGCCGGTTGCCGCGGTGTTGGCGGAGCATCCGGCGGTGGAGGTCATCGTGCTGGGGGGACGGCTCCTCAAGGAGTCGCAGGCCATGGTGGGCGCCGAGACGGTGGACGGCTACCGGCGGATCCGCGCGGACCTGTGCGTGCTGGGGACGGCGAGCGTGCACCCGGACATCGGCCTGGGTGCCTTCGTTCATGAGGACGCCGAGGTCAAACGCGCCATGGTGGGGGCGGCCGCGGAGGTCCTGGTGGTCGCCGCGGGCGAGAAGCTGGGCACCACCTCGCCCTATCTCATCGGGCCGCTCTCGGTCGTGGACCGGCTGGTGACGGACAGCGCCGCACCAGACGCGGTCCTCCAATCCCTCACGCACGCAGGCATTGAGATCGTGCGGGGCTGAGGCTCTCACATCACGGGTTGGGAGCTGGACGTCAGGAGTCAGTCACCGGCCGGAGCGCGTCGGGGACATAGTTGGGGGGCAGCATCTGCTGTTTGTTGCCAGTACCGTTCGCCTTGGGCCCTTCGTGGAAGGTGTATCCCGCGTCCAGCAGCTGCGCGAGCTCACGCGCGGTGACCGTGGAGCGATTATTCTCCACGTCCCACAGGTTGGGGTCGATGGGGGACTGCCCGGCCTGGGGCTTCAGGGCATCGAGGAACTCCTGTCCATTCTTGCCACTGCTCAAGAGCGCCTTGACCGGCTCCTGGAACTGGGTGACCAGCTTGAAACGGACCGGGAGATCGATTCCCCCTTCCACCCATGCATCGTTGACTCCCAGGCTCCAGACATCGGCAGCGAGCCGCCGCACTTCTTTATTCGGGTTCGGCGTCTCCGAGCCTTGATGGGTATGATTCCTTACGTCGTCGACGCGACCAAGGTACAGTTTGGCCTTGTGGGTGGTGTCGCGCGCCTCTTCCGCCTTGGCATTCCACTGCTTGGCGGACTCGATGTACTGAGCGGTAATGCCGCGAACGACGTCCCCACCGCCCTCCCGCGAGTAGCGATTCCACTGTTGTTTCAGGCTGTTGAGGCCTGCACTGTGATCGAGGCGCTTCTTACTCGCCTCCTCATATGCCGCCTTCAGGTCCGCGTCGCCAGGGGCATTCTTGGATGCCTCCTTCAGGCGCGCCACCTCCTGCTTCAGCCCCTCCAACTCCTGCTCGGCGGTATGGATGTTGGCGCGCAGGGTCTTCGCGTTCTCATACGCCTCCTTGACGATGGTGGCCTCGGCCTTCATCTGCGTCTCGGGCTTGTAGTTCTTCAGCACCTCCTCCACAGAGGCAGGGAGTTGCATCGCGGTCTGAGCAGAGGTCTTGCGCCCCCCCCACAGCGCGCTCGCCCCAGCGGTGGTGGCGACAGGCGCGGCAGTGGGAACGCGAGGCAGAGGAGGAGGACGCCCCCCGGTCTGGGCGAAGAGATCGCGGAGCGCGGTGGGCGCGGTCGGCGCAGTGGGCGCGGCGGCCACGGGAGGTGTCGGTGGCACCGGCGGCGTGACAGCCGAGGGCTGATTCGTCGCCGCCGGTCGGGACTGCGGGGGGGGAGGAGAACCCACAGGTGAACGAATTGTCATGAAAGTCTCCTGAAATCCTTTTGCCTTTACCTTACAACGCAAATGAAGTCCATTTAAGCTTGTTTTTCAGCTCTGAGGATGGACTCCATGCGCTCGATGACCTGCATCTTGTACACTTGCGAGCCACAGCGTGGACACTCGCCCTGAGGAATGGCGGTGATGACTACGGTGCGGCCGGCGACGACCATCTCCACTTCGATCAACTGTCCCTGATACATCCCGGTGCAGGTGCAGTGACCGTAATCGAACCCCGCTCCATCGTTGGCTCCCATGGGGCCCGCGAGATTACTACAGCCCATGACGAAGATCCCCCCTCGCCATCATCTCCATCGCCCCGCCGGCATGGCCCGAGCGCGCCCCAACGAGCGGCGGCGTGCCGGGAGCAAGTCCGCGCCCGGGAGCCCGCCCCACATCGATGAGCAGGAGGAGGAGCACGCCAGGATTGGAGACGACTCGGAGCTCTCCCTGGGACACAACGGGGACAAGAGAAACGACACGGAAGAGCGGCTCTGGCGGCAGGTCGAGGAGTTCCGGAACAAGGGCGGGCAGCAGCAGGCACTCGGGGCGGACACGGGAGGCCCGGAGCCCACGGGCTCCAAGGGTGCCTCCGCACAGCAGGTCACCGCCGAGCTCCAGAAGGCGGCACAGGCCAATCCCCAGCGCAGTGTCTTCGGCGTCCAGCGCAAGGCCGAGCAGCCACCTCGGGTCTCTCCGCCCGCCCCGGCGCCTCCGCGCCCGCCGCCCGCCGAGGGACCAGCTCCCGTGGCGCCCCGAGCCCTCACGGGCGCGCGAGGGCTCCTGGCCACGGGAAGACCCCAGGGGAGCTATGTCCGTGAGCTGGCGGCTGGAGGCACCGAGGGCGCCACGTCACCGCCACGGGCCCTGGCCGCGGTGGAGGAGGCCCGGCGGCTCCTGGTCCAGGTGGAGGGCATCGAGCGCGTCTCCCTGGGCGAGAACAAGACGGGCCAGCAGGTCGTCCTCGTCGTCGCCCGGCGGGGCGTGAGCCTGCAGTCCCTGCGCGCCGTGCCGCAGAAGGTGCAGAACCTCGACACGGTCGTCCTCATCCCGTTCGATGCGCTGCCGCTGCGGCGTCCGGCCGGAGAGACGGGCTCGACCCCGAGCCTTCCGGCCCGTCGGCCCCCGCTCCCGGGCAAGGAGTAGAAGCGGCGCCACGGCCCGGACTGGCGCTCTCGCAGGTGGATGTAGGGCTTCACGATGGAGGTGCATCAAGCTCGCACCAGTTCCTCGAGGTGCGTCATCTCGTCGGGCGAGAGCCGGATGATGAGAACTCAAGACGACCTCGGGGAGACCACCCCGTGGGGTAGAGGGCGTCAGCCGCCGAACGTGGCCGACACCCACGCCGCCAGTTCGGCCCCTGCTGCCTCCAATGACGCGCCACCCGCGCCGTTGGTCACCAGTGCGAAGTGGAGGTTGGAGTCCCGTGTCGAGAGCAAGAGCCGGTTCACGCCCGCGACGCCCGGTTCCGCCGCCGCGGCCACCGACTCGGCGCCGGTGTACGCGGGCACACCCCTGACCGAGCCGATCGAGCTCACCACCGTCGTCGCGCCCGGCGCGAACGACGCGGGCAGGTGCAGCTCGGTGGGCGCCGTGCCGCCGTTGGACCGCCACACCAGCACGCCGAACTGCCCCGTGCCAACCAGTGCGCGCACCGCGTATAAGAAGGATGGGAGGTCTGTTGAGGGAGTGGGCTGGAGCAGAGAGGTGGAGGAGGGCCGCTGAAGGGGGCCGGCCGAGTGGTGCGCCAGGCCGGTGGAGAGGCCGCGCAGTCCCCTTGGGGTACACGCCGGCCCAGGCCGTCATCCCAGGAGGGGTGCGGCAGGGGACGTGGGCCTCTTGGCTCTCTTGAGCCTCAACACCACGCGGCCTTATGTGGCCCTCGCTCTGGGGCCAGACGCGCACCTGCCATGGGCAATCCCTGGTGCTCCAAAATCTCTCGCACCCCGCTCGCTTGCTTCACGTACGCCAACACACTCCGCCTGCCTCCACCTCTCTCGCAGGCCAACACGTCGAAGTCGAACGTCTTCCTCAGCAGTTCCGCCCAGTCCACTCGCGGCGTCCTCTCCTTCTTCGGCTCCTTCCTGGCCTCCGCCTCAAGCGCCACGCTCGTCTCCCCCGCTCCTGCTGCTTGGGGGACCAGAAATGGCCGCAGTTTTGCGCCTGGAGCGAAGACGCCGTGGAACCTCGTGAGATTTGCCCGAGGCGGAGGCACCAGGGACGCCACTCGCCGTAACAGTTCCAGCCCGGTGAAGAGCAGGTGCGTGGTGCCGTCCGGCAGCGGCCGCTTCATTCGGTAGGCGATGCGGCCGTCCTCCGCTCGTGACAAACGCTCCAGCGCCAGCGCACCGCGCGCCCCGTAGCGGCACAGCCGCTCCAGCCCCAGCCTGTCGTTGGCGTGAAGGTGCGTGTTGGCATGCAGGGAGAAGCCCTCCAGGACGGCGCACCGGGGTTGCTTTCGGGGAGGGGGCCGCACGTCCACCTCCGTCCAGCGCAGTCGCTGCTGCAGGGAATGCGCCTGGTACGCCTGCAGCGCGTCCTCGGGCCCTTGCGCGGGCAGGGCCCCTCTTTTCTCCAACAGCCGCAGCACCCGGTGCCGCACCACCTTCAGCAGCCGCTCCACCTCGCCTTGCGTGGGCGGCGGCAACGGCTCGAAGCGCACGCCACCCTCCTCCGGCACGAAGACGCCGTCCGGCACCAGCGAGTGGAAGTGAGGCGTCACTTGCAAGGCCGAGCCGAAGAACTGGATGAACGACACGGCCCCTGGCTGCCCACCCCGCAGGCCCTGCCGCCGTGCCCTTCGGCGCTGCAGGGCTTGCCCCCGCGCGCAGGAAGAGGGTGAGGACGTCCGAGAGCAGTCCCACGTCCTTGAGCAGCACCCAGCGCACCCGGTGCGGAAAGGACAGCGTCCACTGCCGGTAGGGCACGTGCGGCAGCACCCGCTCCACCAGGTGCTCCGCTGTGACATGCGCCCGTTTCGCATTGCAGGCAGGATTGATCCAAAGTCCGTAGGAGAGGTTTTGAAGAGGCGGAGAGCAAGTCCAGACATTCACAGGCAAAGAGGGAGCATCCCTCCGGACGGCGCCTGAAAGAGGGGCGCCGTGGAAGGACAGGAGTGAAGGTACACAGGCCGAACAGCCAGGGGAGAAGAGGCGCGGGAAGGCCGGAGCGGGAGCAGCTGGCGGGCGCTCAGGCAAGTGTGGCCAGACTCTCGGGCAGCACGGCCAGACCCAACAGGCCCTGGTAGAGCACCTCCATGGTGCGTGCGAAGCTTTGGGGCCGTTTGTCGCGAGTCGGCAGGTGCGTGCGCACCAGGGCCAGCAGGTTGTAGGCCAGCAAACGCAGCCAGCTGAGCACCAGGGGTGCATTGCCTCGCAGGCTGGGCGAGGCGCTGTCCTCCTCCAGCACCACGTCCGCTGTCCAGTTGGGCCCGTTCTCAATCCCCCAGTGCCGGCGTACCAACGTCAGCATCCGCTCCGGGGACAGTTGCCCTGTGGGAATGGAGGTGAGGAACAGCCGCGTCTCCACCTTCGGCAGCTCGCCGTCTCTGGTTCGCGTCTGCCTCACCCATACCCATTGCTGGGCGCCGGGAAAGTCCTCCTCTGGCGGCTTGTCCACCACCCTCAACTCCCTCTCCACCCACTCCCCGCTCGTCCGCTCGCGCGTGCGCACCTTCACTGGCGCCACCGCCAGCGCCACCCACGCCTTGTCATGTAGCCGGTGGAAGTTCTCCTTGAGCGCCATCAGGTAGTCTTCTCCACCACCCGTTTGAACAACTCCGGGAACGCCGTCGCCTCTCCCTGCTTGCCTTCCAGCAACTTCTGGTCGAGCACCGGCTGGGCCGCGCTGCTGGTGAGACTGGCGCGCAGCGCGTACGGGTACCAGTACTCCCGCCCCTGCTCATCCTTCGTCGTGTGGCTCGGCTCGCACGGCGGCTGCCCCGGCGTGCTCTCCCCGCCTTCCCGTCAATGCTGACGACGCCCCGGGCGAAGAGCTCATGGCGTATCAGCCCCACTTCCAGGCCTCGGTGCACCATCTGGTGCACCTCCTGCTCCAACCCCTCTGGCTCCAACTTCCCCAGCAGCCTATCCAACGTCGTGTCGGACACCGGCCGCTTCAGCCCCTCGGGCGCCGTGCCTTCGCGCAGCATGTCCTCCCCCAGCGCCTCGGCATGCCTCAACACCCGCCGCCCCACCGCCAGCGCCTGCACCAGCAGCATCAACATCGCCGCCAGCGGATGCCTCTGTCCCCGGCGGGCCCGGGGGTCCTTTACCTCCTTGAATGTCAGCCCCAGGCTCGCCATCATCCTCTGCACGCGGGAGGGGGTTTCCTGCTCGTCCTTCTTCCCCTTCCCGTTTCCCGCTTGGGGTGTGGAGGGCCCGCCAGTCCTCCCGCCCCGGTTTTTCTTCCCACTCATCCTTCTTCTCCCCGGACCTGTCCGGCCCGTCTCCGGCTCTGTGCTGGCGCTCCCCCTCGCGATCTGCCCGCGGCTGCTCGCCTCCGGTGGGCGCCTGTAGGCGGGACTATACTTCAGCCGTAGGCCCGGGTGGGATGACCTCTCCCGTGGGACTTTGAATCAAGCCTGATGTTGAGGGGGAGGGCTGGAGCGGAGGGGCCGAGAAGGGCCGCTGACGGGGCCAGCAAGGCCGCGCGCCGCGCCGGTACACGGGACGGTACAACCCCTTGGGGCACACCCCTGCCCTGGCCGCCCTCGCTTGAGGAGAGAGTTCGGTCATGCCCGACGAGCCGAAGACGGCCGTGGTTCCGCTGGCGCTCGCCCAGCGTCTGCTGCGCATGGAGGGGCGCGCCACCGAGCTCGCCGTGGCGGTGCACCGGCTGGAGGAGGCGCCCCAGGTGGCCGCCCGCCTGCGCGAGGCGCTCGGCCCCGACTACGAGGTCCACACCTGCCGCTCGGCCCACTCCTCCGCCAAGTCGGTAAGAACCTCGCGCCACGCATCCACGTCCTGATCCTCGAGTGAGGTCGTCGCCGCTGAGCTCAGCACCGCCGTCGGCAGAGGTGGTCCACCAGGCAGCTCTGCGACGCAAGGCGCGGCAACCACCGACTGCCACCTCCGAGTGCTCATCGCCTCCGATAGGTCGCGAGCCCAGATGTCGGACGAGCCCAGACTCTGCCCGGCGATCCATGGGCTGTCATGGCCGACCGGCACCGTCCGCAGCTGCTCCGGGCTCCGGTAGAGGCGGTCATGGGAGCTCCAGCGCACGATCTGACCGGCCCCATCAGCCAGCCACAAGGTCATGTTCGCGTCATCGCCCAGTACCGGCCGCAGGCGAGTGAGATCACGGGCCAGCTGGTCGGAGTGCTCCGGCTGCAGCTGGTCGAAGTCGCCCTTGATGGCATCCCAGAGCGCACCGGCCCGCACCTTCGGGGCCAGATAGTCCGCCCTGTTGAGGGCGCTCAACTCGCGGATCGCCTGAGCGGCATCGCTGTGATCCTGCACCAGGACCGCCGAGACGCCGATAGATGCCCACTGGGCTACCAGGGCGTCCTTGACCAGGTCGAACTGCTGCCGGGACAGCCCGAAGCTTTCGCGGGCCAAGAGGATGAAGCCTTTGTCGGGGCGGGTGGCGAGCTTGAGCTCATGCAGCCACTGTCGGATGTCGCTGTCGCGGTAGGAGGTGCCAGCCAGCAGCAGCGGTCCGCGGCTGAGGGCACCTTGCAACTCGGCGCGCTGCCACGGTGAGGACTGGGCGCTCAGCTTGGTGAAATCCGACAGCGTCAGCACGATCTCGCCAGTGTCGGCGGGGTCTTGGCCCAGGTACCCGTGAAGGTGGTGAACCTCGAAGGCCCCTCGGGGTGCCCGGTCATCCTCGGTGTCCCGGGCCTGGACGCCGGCGTCGCTTCCGACTTCTTCCAGGGCATCTTGCAGCGCCCACTCGATGAGCAGGTCGAAGTTGAGGGTGAAGAGGCCGACGTCGCCGACCGGGCGCCCGGCGGCCAGGGACGCAACAGCAAGGTGCAGGGCAGCCGGCTCTGTCTCCACCGGTGACGGGGGGTAGAGGGCCTCGCGCACGAGCTCGAGCCAGTTGCCGACGCCTGCTCGTGCTGCCTCTGCGGCCAGGGACGGGTCCTGGCCTGCCAGGAAGGCCCGGGCGGTCTCCTCGTCATCGATCGTGCCGCTGAGCTGCAGCAGCTGGGTCGCCAAGCTGTTCCAGTCGGGAAGGCCGGCCGCGGCGGAGGCGCCCGCTCCCAGCAGCACGCTCACCTGCTCGGCGTTCGCGACCGGAAGAAGGCGCTGAAGCGTGACCAGATCGAGTTCGGCGGCGCTCACCGGCTCATGCTGTCAGGGACCGGCTGACCCCACCGGGATGCCACCCGTCCCAGGGAGGCAATCGGGCGTTCGGTGGCCTGACCAGTCCGACACTGCTCAAACTCGGGGGCGTGCCCTACCCGCCCCGTCCCCAGCTGCGGCCGCGCCCGGAGTTCGCGGGCACGCGGGACAGCGCGCATCCGGGGGTCCGAGGAGGATCGGAACGGTTTTTGGCGGTAGCCATCTCTGCTGACGGCGAAGCCCCCAGCAGAGATGAAGTGTTCACAGCGCTGGTTCTGGCTATGCCTCGGTCGTCGGAGGCGCGTGCAGTTCATGCTCGGCGGCGGTGACCTGGGCCGCGGGGCGTGGTGGCAGGTGCCGGTAGAGGCTGGTGCGGGTGATCCCGGTCTTAGTGACGATCTCGGCGATCGTGCTGCCGGTGTCGCGAAGGTGCGCGGCGTAGGCGAGCTTGTCGGGGTCGACGACGGTGGGCCGCCCGATCCGCCGGCCTTTCGCGGTCGCGGCCGCGCGGGCACCGGCGGCGCGTTCGAGGCTGTAGGTGCGTTCCATCTGGGCGAACAGCGCCAGCAGCACGACGGCCAGCTGGGCCATCGGATCATCCGGGTTGGCGGAGTCGACCTTGATGGGGTCGGCGAGGGTGCGGATGCCGACTCCGCGCTCGGCCAGGTCGTGGATCAGGTTCAGGGTGTCGCGCACGGTCCGCCCGAGCCGGTCGAGGGTGTGGATGACGATGACGTCGCCGTGACGGGCGAAACTCATCGCCGCCTGCAGGCCGGGCCGGTTGGTGGTGGCCCCGGACTTCTTGTCGACGTAGATCCGCTCGGGCGGGATGTCGGCCGCCTCGAGCGCCATGATTTGCCGATCAAGATCTTGCTTGGTGGTCGAGACCCGCGCGTACCCAAGATCCATGTCGCTACCGTACCAAAAGTCAAAACCGTACGACACATTCGGTACTCACTTGTGGGACAACTTCTGGGACGGTCTCGACCTGGGCGTCTGTGATCGGCGCCGAAGCTGGCCGCCGGTGTCCCACTTCCAAGGAAGTGGGACGGCCCGGCAGGCCGCCTGCATATCCCGCCCTTGCGGTAGAAGCTAGGGCGAAACCTGGTGGGTGAAGTTACCGCTGTCCGATCGAGACCGTTGCCCGCTGAGGGTCCGTGCCCAGGGCTCGTCGACGTCGGCCAAGCCGAGGGTCAGCGTGACATTTTCGAGCATGCCGGCGCCGAACCAGTGCCGGACCGCAGCGTCGTCGTGGTTCAGGAGCTCACTGACGAGTTCGACCTGCCGGGCATAGCACGTGCGCACCGCCTCGGCCACGAGCGGCTCATCAGCTGCGCAACTGGCCTGCATGAGGAACCGCATGACGTCCCGGTCCTGGATCAGGGTGCTGTAGGCGGACCGGATCGCACGCATCACCCCCTCCGCCTGCCGGGGCGGCCCGGCCTCATCGGTGCCGGCGCCGGCTCCGGTCAGAGCATCCGAGAGCAGCTCGGACACGTGGAGGACGGCACCGGCGAACAGCGCCTCCTTACTGGCGAAGAGGCGGTAGACGTAGGGCTGAGAGATTCCGGCCCGTTCGGCGATCTCACTGGTTATCGTGCCGTAGTAACCCTTGCGCGCGAAACAGGCCACGGCAGCGTCCAGCACGACTCGACGGCGTTGATCGCTTTTCACGCTGGAGCCGGGGGCGGGCATGTCTGCCAGGCTTTCACTGCGGGGTGAGACGGGGTTCGAGGGGGCAAGACGGGTGGGCGACCCGTCTTGCCCCCTCTCACCCTGTCGAATCGGGATCAGCGCCCTGCGGGCCACGACACGTCTTGGCCACTGGCCGCCTGGTCGGGGGTCATGGCCTCGATGACCACGAGAGGGTTCCAGTAGTCGACGAACCGCTCGACCAGGCCCGCCTCGTCGAGGCGGATCACCGTGATGACCGTCTGCTCATACGGCTTGCCGGTGCTGAGGACGCTTCCCTCCGAGCGGTATTCGGCGACCGCGGTGCGGGGGTCGGTCGTCTCGATGAACTTCACGTCGACGAACTTCACATCGAAGGTCTGCGGGAAGCCGCGCATGTGGGCGATCAGCGCCTCGCGTCCCTGCACCCGGGTAGGCACACCGGCGGGAGCGAAGGGGAACTCGACCGTGCCGTCCGCGGCGTACAGCTCGATCCACTCGTCGATCTGGCCGGAGGACACCAGCCGCAGGTGCTCTGCCAGGGCGTGCTGTGCGGGGGTGAGTTCGCGGGCCGGGTTGGCGTTCATGGTCGCTCCTTGGTTAGTGATTGAACAATAACAAACCTAACCGGGAGGCAGCCGAGGAGCAAGGGTGAGGACCGTCACGGCCCAGCCAAGAGGCGCCGGCCCGGTGCTTCCGATGGTCACCGTGGCAGCGGGCGCGGGACGATCGGTATTTCTGGATGCGGGTGTGCCCGCATCGGAGGGGGAAACACTGCCCCCTGACTTCGTGCGTGCAGCAGTGGCCGACCTTCGGCGAGGCGACAAGATCGCTGCGTGGCCGACCTGGTGGGACCCGGCAGATCTGGCGGCGGAGCTCCCGGATGACGAGCTTGGGGCTGTGGTGTCAGCTGAGGCCCCCGAGCTCCCCGCTGACTTCTTCGACGTACCTGTGCCGGTTCCCCCGAGCTGGTCGACCGACGTGCTCTATGTCCAGCTGTCACCGTCCTACGATCCGGACTCGGCCACCGCCCGAGAGCGCGGGTGGACTGTTCGAGGCACCGGAACGGGGAGCCACCTCGACGTCGCATCGGCGCCGGCTCATATCGCCGATCTGATCAGCTGACCGGCGAGGTCTTGGCGGGATGGGTTACCGCTTCGGCCCGTCGAGCAGACGGCGCTGACTAAGCCTCAGCACGTCAGCGGGCCAGTTGATGTCGGAAGGACGGACTACTGCCGCGCGCTGGTGGTGCTCGCCGGCCCGAAAACGGGTGGGTAGTGGTCTGTCCGTTATCGGGTGATTGTGGGTCGCCGTTTTGGAACCCCTTTTTGGTCACCTAGAGCGAGATGGCCGTTTTCCGCTAGTCGTCCTGAGCGACGGCCAGTAGTCGGCCGGTCGGCCGCAGCAGGATGCAGCGCTCATGCTGGTCCACTGGGCGCTTCGCGGCCCGAGAATGATCTGGCATCGGTGAGTCCGTCAACGGGCATCAGCGGTTCTTCAAATTGCGATACTGAGGCCTACGGTCGCTGCATCTCGCAACCTAATGAGAGATGAGGCTGGCGCTGATCTCGTGGATGATCTCCAAGCCGTCTTCGTCGTCCCACTGTTCGCCGACTGCGGTGAAGCCGTACTGCGCTGTCAGGTTGGACGAGGCGGTGTTTCCGGGGGTGATGGTGACCCGGACCGTACGGACCGCCGGTTCTTCACGGGCGCGTTCCAGCAACGCTTCCAGCGCGGCGCGGGCGTACCCACGGCGGCGGTGGGCCGGATCGACGGCGTAGCCGATCTCCACCATGCCCGAGATGTCCGGTGGCCCGTGGTACCCGGCCCGGCCCACGGCGATGTGGTGGTCCTCGTCCCAGATGACGCCGGTGACCCAGGCAGCGCTGATGGGGTCCTGACGGGTCTGCTCACTGCGCATGCGCCACACGCTGCGCCAGTCCTGGCCGGCGAAGTACTCGGAAAGCGGAACGGGGCTAGCGGCGTTGGCGGTGGCCAAGTCACCAGCTGCCAAGGCGTGGAAGGCAGCTTCGGTGAGGTGGACGATTCGCACGTGGGGGATGGGGTGGTCGGTCGTGGTCACTGAACTTCCTGTCGTTGGCGGCCGGGAAACGGTTGGGTAGTGGTCAGTCCGTTAACCGGCGCTTGCGGTCCGTCAGAAGGCGGCAGCTACAGCGGCTTGGAGCACAGCACGTCGGGATACGGGAGATAGCCGATGCGCTGCCAGAACGCCAGCCCGTCAGCGTTGTCGGGCATGACCAGCAGGTTGATGCGCGGAGCGCCGCGATCCCGGAATCGCTGCTGCGTATAGGCGGGATAGAAGCCATGTTGAGGGGGAGGGCTGGAGCGGAGGGGCCGAGAAGGGCCGCTGACGGGGCCAGCAAGGCCGCGCGCCGCGCCGGTACACGGGACGGTACAACCCCTTGGGGCACACCCCTGCCCTGGCCGCCCTCGCTTGAGGAGAGAGGCAGGGAGCGTATAGGCGGGATAGAAGCCATGTTGAGGGGGAGGGCTGGAGCGGAGGGGCCGAGAAGGGCCGCTGACGGGGCCAGCAAGGCCGCGCGCCGCGCCGGTACACGGGACGGTACAACCCCTTGGGGCACACCCCTGCCCTGGCCGCCCTCGCTTGAGGAGAGAGGCAGGGAGCGTATAGGCGGGATAGAAGCCATGTTGAGGGGGAGGGCTGGAGCGGAGGGGCCGAGAAGGGCCGCTGACGGGGCCAGCAAGGCCGCGCGCCGCGCCGGTACACGGGACGGTACAACCCCTTGGGGCACACCCCTGCCCTGGCCGCCCTCGCTTGAGGAGAGAGGCAGGGAGTTCGCTTGAGGAGAGAGGCAGGGAGTTGGGGCGTATTGACAGCGGCTGCGCCAGGTTCAGCACCACGCCTGCTGGGGTGGTCCCCGGGCCGGGGCCCGCTTCAGAGCCTGCGAGGGAAGTCCCAGGTGCTCCAGCTTGGCTGGGGGCCCGCTGCGAGAAAGGCCGTGGCTCGACGCCGAGGGCCGTGCCCAGCAGGACGCCCGTGGCCTCCAACTTCAGGGACTTGGGGGCGCCCGGCCGCGCCAGGGCGACGAAGCCCGCGGCCTCGCCTGGAATCCTTCCGTCCGGGTTCCGGCGGCCCAGGTGCAGCCGCGCCCTCACGTGCGCAGCCAAGGAGGCGCCGTCCACCAACGAGTCCACCGCCCCCACCAGGGCCACCGCCCCCGCGCGGCCGGAGTGCAAGTCCTTTTGGGCGGAGGCCAGCGCCTCGAAGAAGGCGGCCCGCCAGGCTTCACGCCGACAAGGCGTATGACCATCGCTTCATCCGTCGAGGGCTGCGCCTGCGTCACATCCAGCCGCGCATCGCCCGCCGAGGTATTGACTCCTGCCAGCGCTTCGGACGTCACCGCTGGAAGGCGGAGCGCATGGCTGCGCCGCATGCGCCGACTCACCATCCGCTATGAGCGGCGCGATGACATCCACTACGCTCTCCTCCAACTCGGCTGTTGCACCATTCTCTTCAATGCGCTCATGCACTGGCCTTGAAAGGCGCTTCAATCCGGAATTTCGTGGCCAAAGAAGTAGCGAACACCCTCTTTATATCTCGCTGCCTCCGGGCTGTTGAGAAAGGCCTCGGCAATCCGAGCCGCCGCGAGCGGCTGGAAGACCTTATCTACATACATGTCGTGACAATCAATCCCAGTTGATGCCTCAAAACGGCGACGAAGCTCGAGCGCCAAGTGCCACGCCTCGTCCATGTCGTGCGCCAGAATGTTGGCATAGCTCTTCACGCCTGATTTCTTACCCTGAAATAGCAGAATATTTCCTCCTTCGTATTGAGAGCAAAGGGCCTCATGACGATGAAGGACAAGCCCCAAATACTCCTCCAAGCCATCGTCAGGCGGCTCCGTTGAGATAATGGTCACCTCTCGCTCCATTATCATCGACAATAGAACCGGAAACGACCGAATATCCGTCACCCCATTGCTGCGAAGCGTGAGGTAGTGGTCTACAATCACAGGCGCGGCATCAAGAAGTCCCCAGCTGGCAAATGCGTCACAAAAATCAAGAGCCATGTCGCGATAGTCATACAGCGCATCCTGGGTTCGTGTCTCCCTCGCGGCCCTTTGCATTCTCTCGAGGTCCTCGCGCATCTGCTGGAAGCAGTCAAAGGTGGCGGCGTCCCCCAGAAGAGTGCAAATGGTGGCCCGAAGGAGTCCATCTCTCGCGGAATGGTAGATGGACAAGAGTTCCTGCAGGTGCTCAAAGCGCCCAGCCTTGAGAGATTCAAAGATTTCCTCCGTACGGAGCCAGAGCTTCCTATCTTCATTGCGTAGTAGCTCTGGATGATTGGCGGGAGTGGGGACCGGAAAGTAGCCGTCTCTTCGGGGGTTAAGTCTGTTTTCGTAGAATGTCAGGCGTCTTGGGGGCATGGTTTTAGTGTCCGTGACGTGTGAGGCCTATTGCTTTTTTGGCTTCATCCAAGATGGCGGGGAGATACTTCTGAGCCTTGACCTGTTGGCACCAGAGCTTCGGAAACGCTCGTGGAACCGGTCAGGCTTGTCCGCCTGCCAGTCAGTGAACACGTCGTCGATAGTCTTGCAGACTTTGCATAGAAGGTCATGCGGCTGAAGGTTCCCTGGGTTTATCGGGCAGCCTCCAGCAGTCTTGGGGGTGAGGTGGTCTACTTTCTTGAATCCGCCGCTGCGGCGTGGTGGCTCCTCCCGAGGGTTCCTGGCGACAAATCGCTCGACGATGCCCGGATTCTTGGAAAGAAATTCCGCCTGATAGACTCGGGAAATAGACTCACGCCGGCCGGTGCGGTCGTCCACGTATTCGCCTTTCCACGCAGTTTCGATAGAGCCCGTTGAAACAACACCCTGAGCGCGAAAGACGTCGCACGGCGGGGTGGGAAAGACTCGCCCTTCGCAGGTGCACTCCTTCTCCTTCATCGCGCGCATGGTGGCCAAAACGTCACTGCGATGTATGGCTCTGGGCGTGGGCTTTCCCCTTTCGTCCTTTTCATTCACTCCGTAGAAGTCCTCGAGCGACAGAGGCTCATCGCCTTCGCGGAAGGCTGCTGGGCAGCCCGGCTCTCCACAGCAGGGACACTGCTTGAGCTTGATGCGCTGGTGGGCCAGCAGTTGACTGGATGAAAGATTTGGGTACGGAGGGGTAGAACCCGGGTAGCTTGCGTGATTCGAGGTGGTGAGGTCGATATGGCGGGTGACATTCTTTCCTTCCATGAGCACATCCATGGACCAGGAGGTGAAGTATGTCTTTCCGGTGATGGTGTGCGTCACCAAGCTGCCACCGAAGTTGCGTGTGGCCGCCTCGTTCCCGAGAGGAGAGGTGGCATAGAACGATTGGTCGCGCAGCATGACGGGCTTCCCATTAATCGTTACGCGCTTCGTGCCCTGCTTCATGTCCCGGGAGAACGAAGTATTCGGGTAAGGCACCGGCACCGGCCCGGCTGGCGGGGGAGGAGGACTCATGCAGACGTCTGGGAAGGCCGCCACTACCTTTCCGTCCCCGTCAGCACAGGCAACTTCATTGCCATTGGCAAAAACCTTCATCAGGGCATCCCTCGTGGTGTGTAGGTGTCAGGTCCGCGCAAGACGGCCGCTGCTCTTCCTCCGGCTTCATCGGATGTGGTTATAAGCGCCCGGGGCCCGGGCGCATAGCCGTGGCGCATGGCCACGGAGGCCCAAGCCAGGGCCACGAGGCCCGAGGCCGCCCCTGTCTCCCCCAGGGACTCTGCGGGAAGCCACAGTGGCATCGTCTCTCTGCGCGTCCTCAATAGCCTGGAAAGCGCCAGGGAAAGCTCCTTGAATCCATAGCCCTCTCCTGAAGCGTCAGCGATACGGAAGTCTACATCCGCCATGTCCAGCTTGCCTTCCGCGAGGGCCGTGCGGCAGGCCTGGGCGAGGCCGAGACCCCGGAGGGGAGCCTCCGAATGGAGGGTGGCATTTTCCTCAGCGAAGCCGAGGCCCATCAGCCACTGGGGGCTGTCATCGTCTGGGCGAGGCCTGCGCTTCAGCAAGACGCAGGCGGCTGCTTCTCCAGGAATCACTCCGTCCGAGTTCTCCGGACGGAGTAGCCTTCCTTCTCGCTGCATGCAATCGAGAGTCGGAGCATTGGTGAGGGAGTCCACTGAGGCGACCAAGCACCCCGGAAGCCGAGGCTGGCGCTCAAGTAACAGGCGAGCTTCGGCCAGCGCCTTGAGCCCTGCCGTGTTCCCCACAGCCAGACTGCGCGACAGGGTCGTCTCCAGCCGAAGGCCGTGGGCTCGGTGCAGGTCCTCGAATGCCCGGGGAAATACGTTCGCGATGCCTCCTGGACGCGCTGTGGGCGCCGTCCCCACCAGCAGTGGCATGGAGGCGACCTCGGATTCATCCATTCCCCGGACTGCATCTGCGACCGCCATGCCCAGCAGCCCCATGACGCGCTCCTCGTGCAGCAACCCTGGTGAGAGCACTGACAATTCGGAGAGGACAATGGGCTCGCCTTCGTTGTCGCGGTAGCGGCTCCTCTTGAAGCGGTTCATCCTTGCGCGGAGGGCTGCCCCCGCGGCCGAGGCGCTCAGTCCCAGAGGGCATGCCATCCCCACGGAAGCCACGTTCAAGGGGAGAGCGTTCATGAGTTTCCTCCGGGCCTTCTCATTCGGCGCATCCAGGCAACAAGCGAGCCGAGGCCACGGAAATAAGGCTTGCCGCGTCGGTACGTCACTGGCTCACCTCTTGTGCTTGAGGGGCGAGGGCCGACTTGCACCTCGCGAAGGTGGGAGAGCTTCTTGGCCAGCGGAACAGAGGCCCGCCATGTCACCACCACTTCGCGTGCATCCACGTCGAGGAGAACCGTGTCCATGCGTGCTTCCGTGCTGACCCAGGAATTTGGAAAGCGGAAGGCTATCGGCACCTGGAGGCGCGGCACCGTTACCGTCCAGGGGCCGGACTCGGTGAGGCCCAGGCACCGGAACACCTCGCCGCCGCGCAGGGCCGGCAGTTGCTGGTCCTCGGGCGCGCACTGGAAGTAGCGCGGGTTGAAGTCCCGAGGAAGGAAGGGGTAGTCCTCCGCGAGCCAGCGCTCGTCATACGTTCCGGCGTGGGCGAGGCGAGGCTGCCAGCCACGGCCCACCGGGCCCAATCCCACCGGCACCGTCTTCCCATCCCAGCTGTCCAGGAAGTGCCGGGGGTGCTCCAGGTTGGGCAATGGCGTCCCCACCGCATCCGCGGCGCGCGGGTTCTGCCGGAAGCCTCTGCCCACTGGGTTGCGCAGCTCCGCGCCGTGGTGCTTCGGCTCGGGGTGGGAGGTGTCCACTCCACCGAAGGCGAACTCGTATCGCAGGGGCATGCGGACGAAGGGTTTGGGAGGCGTGGCCTTCATGCCCATCAACCCCTTGTCCCAGTAGCGGTCCCCCGTGACGCGGAGGTCCTTCTGCCGGCCCGGCATCTCCACGCGCACCAGCATCGCCTCCGTCGCGCGCCCGTGGGGCGCGACGGCGTGGCCCAGCACGAGGAGGTCCACCAGGGGCTTCGTCAACGCGAAGTCATTCTCCCGGAGGAGGCTCGTCATTTCGGGGGCCCCGTGGTGCTCGTCCGTGTAGGCCACCGGACGTTGCACGTCCGCCAGTCGGGGCTCGCCCCGGCCGTCCATGCGGAAGGTGCCTTTGACGGCGACGACGCAGTGCTCTCGGGCCTGGGCGTCCGTCGCCACGGTGAGGCCCGCGGACATGCCCGTGGTGTTTTCGCTGATTTGCATGGCGTCTCCTCGCGTCAGCGCAGCGTGCGCTCCAGGGGCAGAAGGCTCAGGTGTGCGCAGCCCGCCCGGGCCTGGGCCAGCGCCGCCCATTGGCGCAGGGTGAAGGCCCGGGTGGGAATGCGGTACCGGCCCTTGCTGCGAATGGCCAACTCGCGTGCCAGCACGTGCCGGCGCCGCATGGGGCCGTGCGTGAGGGCCTCCAGCAGTGCGGGCCCCTCAAGGGGCTGGCCGTTCAGGTAGCGCCGCTCCGCATGGAAGCGAGGGCGGGCCTCCTTCCACCAGTACCTCACCGCACCAATGCACGGCCAGGGCAGGTCATCCTCGGGTTTGGGCACCAGGTCCGCATCCAGGTCCTCCTGCTGCTCGGGTGGCAGCGGCGCTCCTTCGGGTTGCTCCCCGGGAGGGAGGGCATAGAGGCCCTCCAACGGGAGGCCCGTCATGGCCGAGAAGGCTTCCCCCGCCAGCCGTGCCGCCAGGGGGTCCTCCAGCAGCGCGAGGCAGGCCTCCATGGCCCCGAGGCGCCCACTGAAGCCCAGGGCCCAGAGGGCATGCGGGCGCATCTCCTGAGTCCCCAACATGTCCACCAGCAGGGCCGTGTCGGCGTCGGTGCCGAAAAGGGCGAGCAGCACCATGGCCTGGGGTGAGTGGGCATTGCACGCGCGCACCGCCTGACGGCAGGCCTCCCAGGCCACTCGGGCGCCCGAGGCCAGGCCGGCCTCCATGGCCGCGGCGCGAATCCCCGGGTGCCCGGACTCCAGGAGTCGGGGGAGGAGCCGGCGCAGGGTGGCCTCGGGAAGGGGCGGGCTGGCGCGTAACGCCGCCATCCTCGCCTGCGGCTCCTCGTGGAGGAAAGACTCCGCAAGCACTTCAGCAGGCGCTTCCTGCCGGAAGGCCAGCGCCTCCAGCAACTGGGCCTGAAGGGCGACGTCATCCCGCTTCAGCAGTGGAAGCAGATGCTTACCCAGGCTGGGGGCCGCACTCAACTCCACCGCGCGTCGGACAGCCGCTCTCGCCTCGAGCGCGTCGCCTTGCATGAAGTTGAGGAGGGCCTCGACGTGCCCCTGGGCCAGCAGTGCATAGGCCGCGGCGGTGATTCGCGGTGCTTCTCCGGAGGATTCGCCCGCTGCGAAGAAGCGTCAGGCGCGCCCTGCCACACCGCAGGACGAGGCTCTCCCTGCCTTGGATGACCTGGATGTCCGCCGCATCGTCGCCCGCGCGGTGGCCCACCGCGGGATGGACGTCTGCTTCCGCCTGGCCCCCTTGGGCGCCCTGCGCACCCGGCGTGTGGACTTGAACCGCCATGCCCTTGATGCGCACGGTGCCCTCCGCCGAAGTCTCAACGGACGTCCCCTCCAGCGAGACCTTCCCGTTGCGCAGCAGGGTGACGGCAGCGTCCCCGCAGCGCAGCACGAGTCCGTCCCGGCCCTGGATGACGTGAGCGGGCGACTCGGCCTCGACCCGCGCACCCGGAGTTGCCTCCGATGGGGTGCGCCGCTGAACGACGGGGAGTAGGGCCATGATGATGGGCCGATACGGGTCTCCATCCTCGAAGCGGAGCTCCACCGATTGCTGCGCTTCGACGGCAGCATGAAGCGCCTCAGCGTCCAACCGCACGGCCTTGCGTGCCACGCGCGGGCCTACCGGATTGCCCTCGAAGTCCACCACGGGCCGGCCTTCGCCGTCCGTCCCGATGATGCGCCCCAAGCGGCTCTCCCAAAGAGGCTCCAACGTCGCCTCGGGAGAGGTGACGTGCACAGGTAACCGGTGACTCATGGAGACTCCCCCTCTTCGAAACGTAACGGCGGGGCGCTGGATGGAGAACGTGACTGGGTACGGCCTCCGGCCCTCGCGGAGGCTGAACTACCCCATGGCGCGCATCGATTCAAACCGCTTCTCCCGCTTCTACCGGGCAACCCTACCGGCCCGGGCTGACTCGCAATCCAGGAGGCGTGCTGGGACTGAAGGGCCACACCAAAAGTGCAACCGACCTGAAAGTCCGAAGCCGTCGCAAAGGTGGCCGGCTGCATGTAGACGCTCGGCACACTCCCTGCTCTCGGCCTTGGGGCATGGACATGACGAAGCGGAGGGCGCTCGCCGAGCGCCTGGGGCGGGCAGAGGTGGAGTTGCAGTGGGCGTACGCGGGGCTGGACGGGAGTACCGAATCTCGGATGCGCCTGGCCCGAGCGAAGGCAGAGTACCGCGCGGCGGAGTCGGCTGCGATGGCTGTACTGGGAGTCCGCGATGCGCTGGCACTTACAGAGTGCGAGCTCGCAGTCGCCATGGGGAGGGACACGGAGCAACTTCACTTGGAGGCGTACGCCTCGAATGGACTCGGCCCGGCAGCACGGGGTACCCAGGACGCCAATGACGGACGAGGAGCTGGAAGAGCTTGAGGGGCGCTACCTGCGCCTGCTGGCGTATAGGCGGGATAGAAGCCATGTTGAGGGGGAGGGCTGGAGCGGAGGGGCCGAGAAGGGCCGCTGACGGGGCCAGCAAGGCCGCGCGCCGCGCCGGTACACGGGACGGTACAACCCCTTGGGGCACACCCCTGCCCTGGCCGCCCTCGCTTGAGGAGAGAGGCAGGGAGTTCGCTTGAGGAGAGAGGCAGGGAGTTACGGTGAACAACCCCGGCATGGCCAGCTACGACAGCGCGCGCAAGGCCCCCGCGTGCGCCAACGTGGGCGCCTACTGCGACACCGGCGTGCTGGTGGACGGCCGTGGCACCATGGGCCCGGAGAAGAACGCTCCCAACACCATCAACTCCTCGTGCGCCGATGGCAACAGCGGCACCTACCACAGCGACGAGTCGCTGGATCGCCTCCGCGTCTCCACCCTCGACGGCTCGCCGATGGCGCCGGGCAAGACGGTGAAGATCGAGGCGACGGTGTGGGCCTGGTCCACCGGGACCTCGGACTCGCTGGACCTCTACTACGCCAGCGATGCCTCCAACCCGACGTGGACCTTCCTGACCACCCTCAAGCCGGCCGCCGGCGGGGCCCAGGTCCTCTCCACCACGTACACGCTGCCCGCGGGTGGCCTGCAGGCCGTGCGCGGCAACTTCCGCTACAGCAGCACCGTGGGCAGCTGCACCACGGGCGGCTACGACGACCGCGACGACCTCGTGTTCGCGGTGGGCAGCGAGGGCACGCCGCAGCCTCCCTCGGCCGCCTTCACCTCTTCGTGCAGCGCGCTGACGTGCGGCTTCACGGACACGAGCACGGATGCGGACGGCGACCTCGCCTCCTGGAGCTGGAACTTCGGTGATGGCACCACCTCCACCACGCGCAGCCCCAGCCACGCGTATGCGGCCGCGGGCACCTACACCGTGACGCTGACGGTGACGGACAGCCAGGGCCAGACGAGCACGGCGCAGCGCACGGTGACGGTGACCGCGCCCTCGGTCATCTCGCTCTCCACCCTGGGCTACAAGACGAAGGGCACCCGGTACGTGGACCTGACCTGGTCCGGCGCCGCCGGCACCAGCGTGGACGTGTACCGCAACGGCACCCGCCTCCTCACCACGGCCAATGACGGGGCCCACACGGACGCGCCGGGCGCGGCTGGCACCTACACGTACCGCGTGTGCGAGGCCGGCACGAGCACCTGCTCGAACGAGTCGAGCGCCACCTTCTAGTCGGCCGCTCCCGGGGGCTCCTCGTAGATTTCCAGGGGGAGCCCGTCCGGGTCGGCGAAGAAGGTGAAGCGGCGGCCGGTGTACTCGTCGATACGCACCGGCTCCGTTTCCACGCCGCGGCGCCGGAGCTCGAGCACCGTGGCTTCCACGTCCGCTCCCCCAAGCAGGAGCGGAGGAGAGGAGCGTGAGGCGCCCCCAGGTAGGAGCAGAGGAGGCGAGCGTGGCGCCGGAGGCAGGGGCGAGGCAGGAGCGGAGGAATGAGAGGACGCCGCCAGTAGACTTTCGCGGGGCTGCTGCGCAGGACATTCGCGGTGGACGTGTTCACCTGCGTCAGGTGTGGAGGCAGGCGGCGGGTGTTGGCGGGCCGTGAAGGGAGCAACAGGGGTGCGCGCGATTCTGGAGCACCTGGGGTTGCCCACGAAGAGTGCGAGCCTGGCCTCGGCGCGAGCGCCCCCTCAGGCCGCGTGGTGTTGAGGCTCAAGACAGCCAAGAGGCCCACGTCCCCTGCCGCACCCCTCCTGGGAGGACGGCCTGGGCCGGCGTGTACCCCAAGGGGACTGCGCGGCCTCTCCACCGGCCTGGCTCACCACTCGGCCGGCCCCCGTCTGCGGCCCTCCTCCACCTCTCTGCTCCAGCCCTCTCCCTCCACTCGCCTCCCCTCCTTCTTATGCGCCCGGCCGGAGAACTCGAGCTCCCGAGCCTCGAAGAGGTCCGCCGCCAGCGCCACCGGCAGGCCGGTCTCCCGCAGCACCCGGGCGAAGTCGAACTCCACGCTCGTGTCGGTGGAGGGCTCGTCCATCACCCCGTCGAACAGCACGGCCCGAGCGCCCTGGTGTGACAGCTCCTCCATCACCCGGGTCCACAGGCCACGAGTCCACGGGTAGTGGCCGAAGTCACGCGCGTACGCGGGGTTGTCGCGAACGCCGTCGAGGCTCGACTGATCAATGGCCACCACGACGATGTCGGGTGACTGGGCCTGGCTCCGGGTGAAGGTGGTGAGCGCGCGGTCATGGAGGGCGCGCTCCAGGGCTGGCAGTCCCAGCCATCCGAGGAGCCAGCACCCCGCCGCCACCGCCGTGGACAGCACCGCCACTCCCAGCATCATCGGCAGGTGGTTGCGCAGGCGCGGCAGCAGGAGCTTCCAGGTGTCACTCGCGGGTGTAAGGGTTTCACAGCTCGTTCGGTCTTTCTCGCAGCACACCGTGGCCCTCGTACCCAGGGCATCCAGGAGCGCACAATGACCGACCCACAGTCCCATGAGCAGAGCCCCTCCCCGCAGTCGTCCGAAGTCTCCTCTCCACCGGCTGCCCGGTTGAGCCGCCGCGCGCTCCTGGGAACCGCCGGAGGCGCCACCGTGGCGGGGCTCGCGATGGGGGGCGGCCTGGGCTCTCTGCTCCTCCCCGGGAGGGCAGGGGCCGAGGAGCTGGGGCCCGTCAACGCGCCTCGCCGCGTGGCTCAGGCCCGCGAGGTCCGAATCGAGGCCGCCAACCAGCAGGCGCGCCGTCCTCTGCCTCGACACCTCGCCAACGGGGATGAGCAGCGTCATCCGGGCTTCATCGCCAACTTCACCAAGGGCCTGCCGCATGACAGCCGTGGGCACGTGGAGCCCGGGGCCTACGCCGCGCTTCTCCAGGCCCTGCGCACGGGACGGCCGGACGACTTCGAGCGGATTCCGCTGGGAGGGGCGCGCAAGCTGGCCAACCCGCAGGCAGCCCTGGCCTTTGATCTGATCGGGCCAGACAGCCACCACGTCACCCTGCCGCCCGCCCCGGCCTTCGCGAGCGCGGAGAGTGCGGGGGAGATGGTGGAGCTGTACTGGATGGCGCTCGCCCGTGACATTCCCTTCGCCGAGTACGACACGCACCCGCTCACGCGCGCGGCGGCCGAGGACATCTCCAGCCTCTCGGACTTCCGTGGCCCACGGGAGGCGGATGGCACGGTGACGTCGCGCACGCTCTTCCGGGGGACCACGCCTGGGGATCTGAACGGCCCCTACGTGTCGCAGTTCCTCCTGTGGGACGTGCCCCATGGCGCTCAACTCCTGAGGCAGCAGAACCGGGTACCGGTGGCCGCGGATGACTACATGACGGTGTTCGGGGAATGGCTGGCCATCCAGAATGGCCATGCCCCCGGCAAGAACGTCTTCGACGCCACCCGCCGCTACCTCCGCAACCTGCGTGACCTGGGGGAGTTCGTCCATGTGGACTTCTCCTTCCAGGCGTACCTCAACGCGCAGCTCATCCTGCAGGGCCTGCGTGCACCCTTCAATCCGACCCACCCCTACCTTTCCTCGCGGACCCAGCAGGGCGTCGTCACGTTTGGCAACGAGTACATCGCCCCTCTCGTGGCCGCCGCGGCGAACCGCGCCCAGAAGGCGGTGTACTTCCAGAAGTGGGCCGTCCACCGCCGGCTCCGTCCAGAGGAGTACGCCGGACGTGTGCACCGCGTGCGTACCGGGGCCGCGGACTACCCGGTGCACAGCGAGGTGTTGAACAACCAGGCCGTGGACAGGGTGTTCTCTCGCTTCGGCTCCCACCTGCTGCCGATGGCCTTTCCCGAAGGCTCGCCCATCCACCCCTCCTACGGCGCGGCTCACTCGGCCGCCGCGGGAGCGTGCGTCACCATTCTCAAGGCCTTCTATGATGCGTCCTACGTCCTGCCCACCCCGGTCGTGGCCGACTCGGAGGGCCTGGCCCTCGTCCCCTACTCAGGGCCGCCGCTCACCGTGGGGGGAGAGCTCGACAAGCTCGCCTACAATTGCAGCATCGGGCGCAACGGCGCGGGCGTGCACTACCGCTCCGAGGCCATCGAGTCGATGATTCTCGGCGAGACCGTGGCCCTCGAGATGCTGCGTGACGAGAGGCTCACCTTCAACGAGAGCTTCCGGGGCTTCACCCTGACACGGTTCGATGGGACGACGGTCACACTCTGAGGAGGCGGGGTATAGGATGTGACGCCATGCTCCCGCTCCCCCGCGCGTCCCTCTTGCTGGTGCTGTGCCTGCTGCTGGCCAGCTCCGGCTGTGTCTTGGCGTATAGGCGGGATAGAAGCCATGTTGAGGGGGAGGGCTGGAGCGGAGGGGCCGAGAAGGGCCGCTGACGGGGCCAGCAAGGCCGCGCGCCGCGCCGGTACACGGGACGGTACAACCCCTTGGGGCACACCCCTGCCCTGGCCGCCCTCGCTTGAGGAGAGAGGCAGGGAGTTCGCTTGAGGAGAGAGGCAGGGAGTTGGGGCGTATTGACAGCGGCTGCGCCAGGTTCAGCACCACGCCTGCTGGGGTGGTCCCCGGGCCGGGGCCCGCTTCAGAGCCTGCGAGGGAAGTCCCAGGTGCTCCAATATCGAGCGCACCCCTGCCGGGGCCGTCACATACGCCAGCACCTTTCGCCTGCCTCCACACCGCGGACAGGCGAACACGTCCAGTGCGAACGTCCTCCTGAGCAACTCGGCCCAGTCTACTCGCGGCGTCTTCTCCTTCATCGGCTCCGTGCTGGCCGCTGCCTGGGGCGCCACGCTCCTCTCCTCCGCTCCGGCTTGGGGGACCAGAAATGGCCGCAGTTGCGCGCCTGGAGCAAAGACGCCGTGGAACCTCGTGAGGTTTGCCCGAGGCGCAGGTACCAGGGACGCTACACGCCGTAACAGTTCCAGCCCGGTGAAGAGCAGGTGCGTGGTGCCGTCGGGCAGCGGGCGCTTCATGCGGTAGGCGATGCGTCCATCCTCCATTCGCGCCAGGCGCTCCAGCGCCAGCGCGCCACGCGCCCCATAGCGGCACAGCCGCTCCAGCCCCTGCCTGTCGTTGGCATGGAGGTGCGTATTGGCATGCAGGGAGAAGCCTTCCAGCAAGGCGCACCGGGGCTGCTTTCGGGGAGGGGGCCGGACGTCCACCTCCGTCCAGCGCAGCCGTTGCTGCAGGGAGTGCGCCTGGTACGCCTGCAGCGCGTCCTCGGGTCCTTGAGCGGGCAGTGCCCCTCTTTTCTCCAGCAGGCGCAGCGCCCGATGACGCACCACCCTCAGCAACTGCTCCACCTCACCTTGCGTGGGCGGCGGCAACGCCTCGAAGCGCACGCCGCCCTCCCGCGGCACGAAGACGCCGTCCGGCACCAGCGAGTGGAAGTGCGGCGTGACCTGCAAGGCGGAGCCGAAGAACTGGATGAACGACACGGCCCCGACCTGCCCACCCCGCATTCCCTGCCGCCGTGCCCTTCGGCGCTGCAGGGCAAACACCGCGCGCAGGAAGACGGTGAGGACGTCCGAGAGCAGTCCCACGTCCTTGAGCAGCACCCACCGCACCCGGTGCGGAAAGGACAGCGTCCACTGACGGTAGGGCACATGCGGCAGCACCCGCTCTACCAGGTGCACCGCCGTCACATGCGCCCGCTTCGCGTTACAGGAGGGGCACACCCCTCGCCCCTTGCACGAGAAGGCGACGAGCAGCTCGTCCTTGCAACTCTCGCAGCGTACCCGCGCGAAGCCGTGCGCCAGCACGCCGCACTCCAGGTACCGGGCGAAGTCCCGCTCCACGTACCGGGGCATGCCGCGCCCCACCTCGCTGGCCTCCGCCAGCAGCGTGGCCAGGTTGTCCCTCACCGCCTCGTATAGCACCGTCCCCTCCGGCTGCCTTCGCCGGTACGCCCACCCGTGCGTCCCCACCTGCCCCTCCCCAGCCACACCTCGCCAGGGCACACGCTACCGTCCGCCTCCCACGGGCCTCCGTGGAGCCCCTGGCTGCTTGTGGGGTCGAGGCCTACGAATCCCTCCAGGAACGCTGGGCGAGCAGGCTCCCACACACTTCGCCAGGGGCGCAGCGTGCGCTTCAGTGCTAGGCCATGCTGCCATGTCCGGCGACCTACCCATTCCTCCCCGGCGGCTTGCCCACCCTGCACTTCCCCCGAACTCCCCATCTCGAGCCGGGTGGAGGACATCACCGCGGCCATCACCGCCCATCAGGTCGTCATCGTCGCGGGGGCCACCGGCTCGGGGAAGACGACGCAGCTGCCCAAAGTCCTGCTCGCCATGGGGCGCGGCCGCCCGCGCCAGATTGGCGTCACCCAGCCCCGGCGTATCGCCGCGACGAGCGTGGCCGCGCGCGTGGCACGCGAGCTCGGCACGGAGCTGGGCACGGACGTCGGCTACCAGATTCGCTTCGAGGACCGCTCGTCCCGGCGGACGGCCGTGAAGTTCATGACCGACGGGGTCCTGCTCGCGCAGATTCACAGCGACCCGCTCCTGAGCCGCTACGACACGATCGTGCTCGACGAGGCCCACGAGCGCAGCCTCACCATCGACTTTCTGCTCGGGTGGCTCAAGCGCATCCTCCCCAGGCGCCCCGACCTCAAGGTGGTGGTGAGCTCGGCCACCATCGAGACCGAGCGCTTCTCGCGGTTCTTCGGGGGGGCTCCGGTCATCCAGGTGGAGGGCCGGACCTTTCCGGTGGACGTGCTCTACGAGCCGCCCCCCGAGGACGCCGAGCTCGCCGACTCCGTCGCCGATGCGGTGGCGGACGTGCTCTCGCTCGACCCGGACGGGGACATCCTCGTGTTCCTCCCCGGGAGCGGGAAATCCGCGAAGCCGAGAATGCCCTGAACGCACGCGAGCTCCGCGGCACGGTGGTGCAGCCCCTGTATGCGCGCCTGTCGGCCGCCGAGCAGTCGCGCGTCTTCGCCACCCTCCCCGAGCGCCGGGTCATCCTCGCCACCAACGTCGCGGAGACGTCGGTCACCCTCCCGGGAATCGTGTACGTCGTGGATACGGGGTGGCGCGCCTGTCGCGCTACGACCCGCGCTCGGGCACCACACGCCTGCACATCGAGCCGATCTCCCAGGCCAGCGCCGACCAGCGCAAAGGGCGCTGCGGCCGCGTGCGCGAGGGGATCTGCGTGCGCCTCTACGACGAGGCGAGCTTCACCTCGCGGCCCGCCTTCACCGACCCGGAAATCAAGCGCACCGGGCTCGCGGGGGTCATCCTGCGGATGAAGTCCCTCGGCCTCGGTGACGTCGAGGACTTCCCCTTCCTCGACCCGCCCCAGCCGAGGGCCATCGCCGAGGGCTGGCGGGTGCTCGAGGAGCTCGGGGCCATCGAGGGCAAGGAGCGCACCTTGACGCCGCTCGGGCACCAGCTCGCGCGCTTCCCGGTGGACCCGCGCATCGCGCGGATGATTCTCGCCGGCGCCGAGTACGGGTGCCTGGACGAGGTGCTCATCGTCGCCGCGGCGCTCAACCTGCAGGACCCGCGCGAGCGGCCACGGGAGCTCGCGCAGAGCTGACGCGGCCGAAACGCATAACAACCATGTGGATTCACTGCTCCGCGAGCTCCTTGCGGTGGCTGAGCTGGTGTCGGTGTCATTCTACGGAGAGCTCAACCAGTACTTGCGCGAGTGGATTTCCGGCCGCAAGGGAATTGCAGTCAATTTGCCGTTGTGACGTCGCCCGAGCGGCCTCAACCTTCCACTACTGCGGGTCCGCCTGGGCTTCGCTTCCCCGATGCTTTACGGGTGCCAACAACGTTTCGTCCGCTCGCCTCAGCCGGGCCAGCAGCTCCGCATCCGTCCGGTCACTCTTGGAATGGTTGGCGGCGATGAGGACGCGACCTCGCACAACACGCGGCGGGAACGAGTAGAGAGGAAGCTCGCCGAGAAGTCCCCCCGCTCCCACCGAGCCGCCGCCTCTCGGAACGCCGCGACGAAGGTACGGTACTGCTCACGCAACACCCGCAACGCAGAGCATCATCACCCTGCTGGAGACACCCTGGAGCCCGGCACCGTGAGCGAAGGAGTCGGTGAACCTCCCGCCCGAGTAGGGGATGGTGCGGTTCTCGCCAATCACCTCGATGGTGCCGCTCGCGGGCAGGCCGGGCGGCAGGGTGAAGGTGCACGTCCCGCTGGTCCAAAGATGCTGACCTCGATCGCGAGGGGACTGGACGAAGCGGCCCTCTCGTCCGCGCCGGAGGTGCCTGTAACCAAGTTGAGGACCTTCGACCAGTGCTCGCGCATGGCCTCCCGGGTCCGGGGAGTCAGCGCAGGTTGAGGTCCAGGTTTTTCTCATAGATTCCGTGCATGATTGGGATACGTCCTACTGATTGTATTTAAGTGTGTCGATCCTTCGTCTTGGCGCAGTAAGGAGACACACGGATGGGCACGCACGAGACGAAGCAGACGAAGCGCACGGTGAAGCTGGGCTCCAAGGGTCCCGAGGTCTTCCCGCTGGGACTGGGCTACATGGGGATGTCCGGCACGTATGGAAAGACCGATGACGCGGAGAGCGTCCGGACGATCCAGGCCGCGATCGAGCGAGGGGTGACGCTGATCGACACGGGGGTCTTCCACGGCATGGGCCACAACGAGATGCTCGTGGGGCGGGCCATCGAGGGGCGCCGGGACAAGGTCCAGCTCTCCGCGAAGTTCGGAGCGCTCCGAGGGCCGGATGGGAGCTTCAACGGCAACGACACGCGCCCCATCGCGGTGAAGAACTTCATCGCCTACAGCCTGAAGCGGCTGGGCGTGGAGGTCATCAACATCTACCGCCCCGCGCGGCAAAGGACTCGTCGAAAAGCCCAGCAATCCGTTGAGATTGCTGGGCTTCCCAGGTGGTCCCCGACGGGACTCGAACCTGCCGCCTCCACATTCCGGCGCGGGTCCTTTGACACCTTCCACGCCAGTCCTACCGTCTACCTGCTGCCATCCTACGAGTCGCCCGTGACCTCCGCCACGAAGGCCCTGGTGCCGCCCGAAAAGGGTTGGATGCGGGCATCAACGCAGCGTTACGAGCATCGGCGGCTGGTCGTCTGGACGAACCTCATCCCCTGATCCAGCCGCTGTCAACGCAGGTGGCAACGCACGAGGCATTGCACACATCACGAGCCTCGTACCTGTTGAAATCACCGTTGGAGGGACAGGCGAAGTAGAGCCACTCGAACCCATCATCGGGGCACGTCCACCAACCGATGTCCCCACAGGCGCTCGCAGCCACCTCGCCAGCAACAGCCTCCGACGGCTGCGGCTCGTTGCCCGGCGTGGGCTCCTCGACGGAGCCGCCGCATCCCACAACCATCAATCCCACCAGAGCACTGCCTACCCCGAGCCACTTGCGAATATTCGACATTTTCAATCCTCTTGTTTCCAGCGGGCCCGAAAGCTCCGCTGCACCACCTGCGCGTGATTGCGAGCGGTGCACCCTGTCTACCGGGCAGGCGTGATGGGAGCGTGACGAGCACAGGGAGGACATTCGCGGAGCCGGCGACGAGCCACTGGGCCCCCTATCCCCCCTCCGCGACACGTCCCGGGGCGATTCCCCCAGAAATGCCGCAATCTCATTCTCGCTTTCTTGGAAAACAGCCGTGCGCACAGTCTGGTTAACACTGGCGTTACTGCCACCCTCAAGATACGCACAATCTTGTTGAAATACGCACAATCTTGTTGAAGCCAGCCCCCATGGCAAGACGCGAGACCGCCGCGCCAGTTCGACCAACATCCAGGTGCTCCTGGGCCGAGCTATGTCGACGTGTGATTGGCGTTGTCGAGAATCAACACATTCTCTTCCACGGTCCGGCCTGGGGGCCAGCGCAGCAGGAGCTCTGGGAGTCACTCACAGCGCAGGGTCGCACCCTCTCGAGGAGCCCGAGGCGACCGCTCGCCCGCGCAGGGGAGAGGTGCGCCTGGAGCGCGACGTGCAGTCCTCTCGGCCGCAAGACCTACGAGATTTTCGCCGCGTACTGGCCCTACTGACCTGGTCGACGCTATGCGCATCTTCACGGTGCCGGTCACCCAGGTGTTTCAACCCTTGACTGACCAGGGAGACAGGATTCGAACCTGTGTGTTGTTTTCGAAAAGTGCGTTGCGCTACGGTTTTCAGCGGTCGATTCGAACCACCATGGCCCGGTTTTGATGATCAATGAAAGGCACAGCACATGAGCACGGGCAACCTCGGCTTCGGCATGGCCGGGCGCACCAGCCCCGGCGCCCGGTAGCGCGAGGCGCCCGGGTCGCACCTATGATCTGGGACGCGACCCGCGGCGCTCTCCTGCCCTCCATCTCCAATGACTCGATGCCCGTCATGGGGCTCGCCTGGAGTCCTGATACCAGGGTCACCTTCGTGCCGTTGGGCTCGACGGTTGAGAATCACCCACCGGGGGCTGCTTACAAGTTGCCTGACACCTTCTCGGGGCGCCGGGCGAGTGCGCGCGACAGCACGGCGTCGAGGGAGAAGCGTCCCGGCCCCGTAAGCAGCAGCAGCACGGAGATGGCCGTGAAGAGCGTTGCCAGCTCGGAGGAGCCGGAGCCAACGGCCGCCGCGCTGCGACCTCCCGCACGCACGAGCCAGGTGGGCAGGCCCGCGAAGGGAATGCCGAGCCCTGGAGGAACCCCGCCCACACTGAGCCGGATGAAGGGGTCGCCGACGGCGAGGTGGCCGATGACGATTCCGACGAGCATGGTCACCACCACGCCCAGCGTGGCCAGTGGGGTGACGAGACCCAGCATCCAGGCGATCCCCCCCCGAACTCCGCCACCGCCGCGAGCAACTGGAGCACGCCGGGCATTGGGCTGTCCGGTCCCATCCAGCTGGTCGCGGTGAGCATCTTGGGAGCGCCGTGAAGGGTCATGGCGCCGCCGGCCAGCAACCTCAACACGAGCAGGCCCGCGGAGGTGGGGCCGTCCACGGTATGACGGCCGAGGAGAAGCTGCGAAACGTTGCGAGACGTCATGTGTCCTGCGTATAGGCGGGATAGAAGCCATGTTGAGGGGGAGGGCTGGAGCGGAGGGGCCGAGAAGGGCCGCTGACGGGGCCAGCAAGGCCGCGCGCCGCGCCGGTACACGGGACGGTACAACCCCTTGGGGCACACCCCTGCCCTGGCCGCCCTCGCTTGAGGAGAGAGGCAGGGAGTTCGCTTGAGGAGAGAGGCAGGGAGTTGGGGCGTATTGACAGCGGCTGCGCCAGGTTCAGCACCACGCCTGCTGGGGTGGTCCCCGGGCCGGGGCCCGCTTCAGAGCCTGCGAGGGAAGTCCCAGGTGCTCCAATATCGAGCGCACCCCTGCCGGGGCCGTCACATACGCCAGCACCTTTCGCCTGCCTCCACACCGCGGACAGGCGAACACGTCCAGTGCGAACGTCCTCCTGAGCAACTCGGCCCAGTCTACTCGCGGCGTCTTCTCCTTCATCGGCTCCGTGCTGGCCGCTGCCTGGGGCGCCACGCTCCTCTCCTCCGCTCCGGCTTGGGGGACCAGAAATGGCCGCAGTTGCTGTTGCCGAGCACGCTGGATGAGGGAGAAGTGGGCCCGGGTGAGCAGGCAGAATGATGGAGAGGCCCCCGGGCGTGGCCAGGATTCCATCAGAAAACCCGGCGAAGAGGTGGGGAGAGGGAGGGTCGTCCCTGGAGACCCGCCCCCGCGGGTCCGTGTCAGGCCAGGCCAGCACTCGTAGAGCACGTCGCGGGGAGGGCGGAGCCCAAGGGCATGGGGCCACCGGCGAGCTGAGAGCGCAGGAGAAGAAGTGGCCCGTGACGTCTTGCACACGTCACGGGCCGGGCTCCGCACCACGACTTGGGAGAAGGAGCACGGAGCGAGGAAGGAATCGTTCGTTTCCGAGGTGAGGTCAAGTCCTGGCCGCCCTCGGTGGAAGAGGCCCGGCCGCGCACGTGCGGGCGGTGTGGACAGCCGGCGTACGAGGGCGGGCGAGTGCGCATCCACGGGCACGGACTGGTGCAGCGCCAGCAGCGGGGGCCGCCCGGGCCGGGGCAGCCGGCACGCACGCAGGTGCTGGCGTGCCGGCGCTACCAGTGCCAGGGCTGCGGGGCGGTATGGACGGTGCTGCCGGCGTCGGCGGTGGCGCGCAAGCACTTCTCGGCAGCGGCCATCGCCTTGGCGCTGGCGCTCTGGGGCCTGTGCGGCCTGGGCGTGGAGCAGGTGCGCGGCCTGGTGAATGACTGGAAGCACACCGGGGCCATGCCCGGCCGCTGGCGCTCGTTGGGGCGGTGGGCGGAGCAGGTGGCCACGGGCAGCCTGTTCTCGGCGCTCGAGGTGCACGTAGAGGGGGCCGCGCGCACCGTGGCGGCCCGGGCCGCGCAGGTGCTGTGTGGCCATGCACCGCCCGCTCAGCGAGGGCTGCCACTGGCCTGGCAGGCCTTCGCGGGGGCCAGCCATGTGAGCTGATGGAAAACCACGCCCTGCCACGGCGGAAGCACCGCCCACCGGGTTTGGGGCGCTGCCTGGCACCCGGCGCCGTGCGACGCCCTGCCAGCCCGGCTTGGGGGACATGCCGTCCCCGGCGGGCAGGAGGACGCCATGGAGAAGCTCGTTCCCAGAAACCAGGGGGAGGCCGTCGCGGTGTTCCGCAGCCAGGTGATTGGCACGCTGCTGCACCGGCCGCTCTCGCGCGGCCAGCTGCGTGCGGCGCTGCGGGAGTTGTCCCAGCAGAGCTTCCGCCCACCGGGTGCGCAGGTGACGCGCCGCTACAGCGTGCCCACGCTGGAGCGCTGGTACTACCGCTGGCGCAAGGGGGGCCTGTCAGCCCTGGTGCCTCAGCCGCGAGCTGCTTGCGGCGCGGCCCAGGCGCTGGAGGAGTCCGTGCGCCAACTGCTGCTGGACGTGCGGCGCGAGCACCCCAGCGCCTCGGTGCGCCTCATTGTGCGCACCCTGGTGGAGAGCGGGCGGCTGCGCGAGGGCGCGGTGAGCGAAAGCACCGTGCGCAGGCTGCTGGCCAGCGCCGGGCTGGACAGGGTTTCCCTGCGCCGCTCGCCGGGCGCCACGCAGCGGCTGCGCTGGGAGGCCTCTCACCCGGGCGCCCTCTGGCACGGGGACGTGTGCCACGGACTGGCCCTGCCCGATGGCAGGCCCCTGCGCATCCACGCCCTCATGGACGACAAGAGCCGCTACGTGGTGGCCCTGGAGGCACGGTGCAGCGAGCGCGAGAGCGACATGCTCTCCCTCTTCGTCGCGACCCTTCGCCGCTGGGGGCGCCCCGACTCCCTCTACCTCGACAACGGCTCCACCTACTCGGGCAAGGCCCTGGCCACCGCCTGCGCCCGCCTGGGCACCGCCCTCGTCCACGCCCGCCCCTATGACCCGGAGGCTCGGGGAAAAATGGAGCGCTTCTGGCGCACCCTGCGCGAGGGGCTGCTGGACCATCTCGACCGCGGCCTCTCTCTGGAGCAGGTGCAGCGGCGCCTGGACACCTTCCTCACACGCCACTACCACTGCACGCCCCACTCCTCCCTCTTCGGTGACACCCCAGCCCTGGTGTGGAGCTCGCGCCAGACTCTCCTGGTGTCCGAGGAGCAGCTGCGCCAGGCCCTCACCGTGCGCGAGCGGCGCCTGGTTTCTCGCGACGGCGTGGTGCACCTGGACGGCCAGCTCTTCGAGGTGCGCCAGGGCTTCCTCGCCGGCCGCCGGCTGTACGTCTGCCACAACCTGGTGGAGGGCCTGCCCACCGAGGCCTGGGTGGAGCACGACGGACACCGCTACCCCCTCCAACCGCTGGACAGGCGCCTCAACGGCACCGTCCGCCGCGAGCCTCACGCTCCCGCGCCCCAGCAGGCGCGCACGCCCTTCGAGCCCGCCGCCCCCAACCCCGCCCCCTGACAGCACCCCAGGAGCCTTTCATGTCCGAGCCTTCCCTCTCCCTCTTCGGCCTCACCCAGTCCCCCTTCACCAAGGAAGTCGCCGACGCCGACCTCTGGCTGCCGCCCTCCAAGCAGGAGCTCGTCGACGAGCTCGTCGACTCCCTCCAGCAGCGCCACAACGTGCTGCTGGTGGGCGAGCCCGGCGTCGGCAAAACCTGCGTGCTGCGCGCGCTGCGCCAGCGTCTGCCCACCGAGCGCTTCCGCCTCACCTACTGCCACAACGCCACCCTGGGCCGGCGCGACTTCTACCGCCAGCTGTGCCTGGCCCTGGGTCTCTCTCCCAAGGCCACCGCGGCGGCCGTCTTCTTCGCCGTCACCGGCCACGTCCAGGAGCTCGCCTCCTCCCGCCTCCACCCCGTCTTCCTGCTGGACGAGGCTCACCTGCTGCATTCCGACGTGCTGGCCCACCTGCACATATTGCTCAACTACGAATGGGACAGTCGCGCCCTGCTCAGCCTCGTCCTCGTCGGCCTGCCCGAGCTGGAAGACAGGCTGAGCCTCGGTACTCACAAGTCCCTGCTCTCGCGCCTGCACTCCCGTTTGCGGCTGGAGCCAGTGACTCCCGACGACTCCGCCGACTACCTGCGCCACCGCCTCCGGCTCGCGGGCTGTGACAGGGAGCTCTTCCCCCGCGAGGCCGTCTCCCTGTTGCACGAGTCCTGCCAGGGCGCGCACCGCGACCTCGACCGGCTCGCTTCCCTGTGCCTGCGCCAGGCCTCACGCCGCAAGCGCAAGCTCGTCGACTCTGACATCGTCCGCGAGGTCCTCGAGCGCCAGCACAGTCCCGCGCTCGCATAGTGGCGGCCTGTCGGCGAGCCCCTCTCGCTCAACTCCCGCGGGCTCGCCGACAGGCCCATTCCATCACCCAGTGCGGTGATTCCACCCTCGCCGCGTGACCATCAACAAGCGTGCTCGCATCTCCATCAACAAGCCTGCGCGGTAACAGTTGCGCGCCTGGAGCAAAGACGCCGTGGAACCTCGTGAGGTTTGCCCGAGGCGCAGGTACCAGGGACGCTACACGCCGTAACAGTTCCAGCCCGGTGAAGAGCAGGTGCGTGGTGCCGTCGGGCAGCGGGCGCTTCATGCGGTAGGCGATGCGTCCATCCTCCATTCGCGCCAGGCGCTCCAGCGCCAGCGCGCCACGCGCCCCATAGCGGCACAGCCGCTCCAGCCCCTGCCTGTCGTTGGCATGGAGGTGCGTATTGGCATGCAGGGAGAAGCCTTCCAGCAAGGCGCACCGGGGCTGCTTTCGGGGAGGGGGCCGGACGTCCACCTCCGTCCAGCGCAGCCGTTGCTGCAGGGAGTGCGCCTGGTACGCCTGCAGCGCGTCCTCGGGTCCTTGAGCGGGCAGTGCCCCTCTTTTCTCCAGCAGGCGCAGCGCCCGATGACGCACCACCCTCAGCAACTGCTCCACCTCACCTTGCGTGGGCGGCGGCAACGCCTCGAAGCGCACGCCGCCCTCCCGCGGCACGAAGACGCCGTCCGGCACCAGCGAGTGGAAGTGCGGCGTGACCTGCAAGGCGGAGCCGAAGAACTGGATGAACGACACGGCCCCGACCTGCCCACCCCGCATTCCCTGCCGCCGTGCCCTTCGGCGCTGCAGGGCAAACACCGCGCGCAGGAAGACGGTGAGGACGTCCGAGAGCAGTCCCACGTCCTTGAGCAGCACCCACCGCACCCGGTGCGGAAAGGACAGCGTCCACTGACGGTAGGGCACATGCGGCAGCACCCGCTCTACCAGGTGCACCGCCGTCACATGCGCCCGCTTCGCGTTACAGGAGGGGCACACCCCTCGCCCCTTGCACGAGAAGGCGACGAGCAGCTCGTCCTTGCAACTCTCGCAGCGTACCCGCGCGAAGCCGTGCGCCAGCACGCCGCACTCCAGGTACCGGGCGAAGTCCCGCTCCACGTACCGGGGCATGCCGCGCCCCACCTCGCTGGCCTCCGCCAGCAGCGTGGCCAGGTTGTCCCTCACCGCCTCGTATAGCACCGTCCCCTCCGGCTGCCTTCGCCGGTACGCCCACCCGTGCGTCCCCACCTGCCCCTCCCCAGCCACACCTCGCCAGGGCACACGCTACCGTCCGCCTCCCACGGGCCTCCGTGGAGCCCCTGGCTGCTTGTGGGGTCGAGGCCTACGAATCCCTCCAGGAACGCTGGGCGAGCAGGCTCCCACACACTTCGCCAGGGGCGCAGCGTGCGCTTCAGTGCTAGGCCATGCTGCCATGTCCGGCGACCTACCCATTCCTCCCCCCGGCGGCTTGCCCACCCTGCACTTCCCCCCCGAACTCCCCATCTCGAGCCGGGTGGAGGACATCACCGCGGCCATCACCGCCCATCAGGTCGTCATCGTCGCGGGGGCCACCGGCTCGGGGAAGACGACGCAGCTGCCCAAAGTCCTGCTCGCCATGGGGCGCGGCCGCCCGCGCCAGATTGGCGTCACCCAGCCCCGGCGTATCGCCGCGACGAGCGTGGCCGCGCGCGTGGCACGCGAGCTCGGCACGGAGCTGGGCACGGACGTCGGCTACCAGATTCGCTTCGAGGACCGCTCGTCCCGGCGGACGGCCGTGAAGTTCATGACCGACGGGGTCCTGCTCGCGCAGATTCACAGCGACCCGCTCCTGAGCCGCTACGACACGATCGTGCTCGACGAGGCCCACGAGCGCAGCCTCACCATCGACTTTCTACTCGGGTGGCTCAAGCGCATCCTCCCCAGGCGCCCCGACCTCAAGGTGGTGGTGAGCTCGGCCACCATCGAGACCGAGCGCTTCTCGCGGTTCTTCGGGGGGGCTCCGGTCATCCAGGTGGAGGGCCGGACCTTTCCGGTGGACGTGCTCTACGAGCCGCCCCCCGAGGACGCCGAGCTCGCCGACTCCGTCGCCGATGCGGTGGCGGACGTGCTCTCGCTCGACCCGGACGGGGACATCCTCGTGTTCCTCCCCGGGGAGCGGGAAATCCGCGAAGCCGAGAATGCCCTGAACGCACGCGAGCTCCGCGGCACGGTGGTGCAGCCCCTGTATGCGCGCCTGTCGGCCGCCGAGCAGTCGCGCGTCTTCGCCACCCTCCCCGAGCGCCGGGTCATCCTCGCCACCAACGTCGCGGAGACGTCGGTCACCCTCCCGGGAATCGTGTACGTCGTGGATACGGGGGTGGCGCGCCTGTCGCGCTACGACCCGCGCTCGGGCACCACACGCCTGCACATCGAGCCGATCTCCCAGGCCAGCGCCGACCAGCGCAAAGGGCGCTGCGGCCGCGTGCGCGAGGGGATCTGCGTGCGCCTCTACGACGAGGCGAGCTTCACCTCGCGGCCCGCCTTCACCGACCCGGAAATCAAGCGCACCGGGCTCGCGGGGGTCATCCTGCGGATGAAGTCCCTCGGCCTCGGTGACGTCGAGGACTTCCCCTTCCTCGACCCGCCCCAGCCGAGGGCCATCGCCGAGGGCTGGCGGGTGCTCGAGGAGCTCGGGGCCATCGAGGGCAAGGAGCGCACCTTGACGCCGCTCGGGCACCAGCTCGCGCGCTTCCCGGTGGACCCGCGCATCGCGCGGATGATTCTCGCCGGCGCCGAGTACGGGTGCCTGGACGAGGTGCTCATCGTCGCCGCGGCGCTCAACCTGCAGGACCCGCGCGAGCGGCCACGGGAGCTCGCGCAGAAGGCGGACGAGTTGCACCGGCGCTTCCGAGATGAGCACTCGGACTTCACGGGCCTGCTCAAGCTGTGGGCGTTCGTGCGCGAGGCCGAGGGCCGGGGGACGTCCCATCTGCGGCGCGTGTGCCGGGACAACTTCCTGTCCTTCCTGCGGGTGCGCGAGTGGCGGGACGTCCAGCGCCAGCTCGAGGAGACCGTCCGCGAGCTGCGCCTGCCGCGCAAGGGCCGAGGCGCCCCGTCGCGCGGGGACGCCCTGCACCAGGCGCTCCTCACCGGGCTCCTGTCCCGCATCGGCCAGTGGAATCCGGAGCAGCGCCATTATACGGGCGCGAAGCAGACGCGCTTCATGCTTCACCCCTCGTCGGCGCTCGCGAAAAAGCCCCCCGCCTGGGTGATGGCGTTCGAGCTCGTGGAGACGTCCCAGCTGTTCGCGCGCACCGTGGCGAAGCTCGACCCGGAGTGGCTCGCGGCGGCGGCCCCCCACCTGCTCAAGCGCAGCTACTCCGAACCGCACTGGTCGCAGAAGTCCGCGCGCGCAGTGGTGAAGGAGAACGCGACCCTCTTCGGGCTTCAAGTCTTCAAGGAGCGCCCCGTGGCCCTGGCCAGCATGGAGCCCGCCCGGGCACGGCTGATGTTCCTCGAGCATGCCCTGGTGCGCGGCGAGTACCGCACCCGGGGGGCGTTCCAGGAGAAGAACCGCCAGGTGCTCGAGCGCGTGGCGCACCTGCGGGACAAGGCCCGGCGCAGCGAGCTGCTCGACAGCGAGGCGCTGCTGACGTTCTTCGACCAGCGCGTCCCGGCGGACGTGATGGACGGGGCGAGCTTCGAGGCCTGGCGCCGCAAGGCCGAGGCGGCCGACCCCGACGTGCTCGTCCTCTCGATGGAGGATGCCCTCTCGCACGACCCGGGCCTGTCCCCGGCGCACTACCCGGACGCCATCACCCTGCACGGCTCGTCCGTGCCGGTGACGTACACCTTCGACCCCGCGGCCGAGGACGACGGCATCACCCTGAGCGTGCCGCTGCTGCTGCTCGCCCAGTTGGTCCCGGGTGAGCTCGACTGGACCATCCCCGGGTGGCAGCGGGAGAAACTCACCGCCCTGCTCGAGCAGCTCCCCCGCGCCCTGCGCAAGCAACTGGGGCCGGTGCCGGACCTGGTCGACCGTCTCGAGAAGGAACTCGTGCCCTTCCGCGGGCCGATGATTCCAGCGCTCGCGCGTGCGGTGTCCCGGCTGTGCGGCGTGGACGTGCCCGAGGAATCTCTCCGGGCGGATGCCGTGCCGCCGTACCTGCGCATCACGCTCCGGGTGCTCGACGAGCGGGGAAAGGAGCTCGCGCGGAGCCGCGACGCCGACGCGCTGCTCGAGCAGTACGGGGGACGTGCACGGGCGGCGCTGCGCAGCGTGGCACCGGCTTCGGACTGGGAGCGCAAGGGGCTGACTGCCTGGACCTTCGGCGAGCTGCCCCCCGTGGTCACCCGGCGGGTCGGCGGTCTCGAGGTCCGCAGCTACCCCGCGCTCGTCGACCGGGGCGCTGCCGTGGACCTGGTGCTGCTCGAGACATCCTCCGCCGCCGACGCGGCCACGCGCACGGGGGTCCGCCGGCTCCTGATGCTCGCCGCGCGCGGACACGTGGCCGTCAGCGCCGCGCGCATGCCGCCGCCCTTCCCGTCCCTGGACGGCGCGCCACCCGCGCGGGGCCAGGCCGACGCCTTCCGGGCGCTCGTCCTCGCACGCAGCGTCGACGATGCGTTCAAGCTCGCACCAGGTGCGCCGCTGCCCCGCACGCAGGCGGCCTTCGAGGCGCTGGTCCGAGAGGGCTCACCGCGCATCGAGCGTGCGGCCCGGGACTGGGCGGACGCCGTCGCTGCCACCTCCAGGGAGCTCGCCGCGACGCTCGGTGCACTCAAGGCAGCATCAAAGGGGCCGAGCGGCGCGGCGGCCGTGCGGGACATCCGCTCGCAGCTCGGGCACCTGTTCCCCGCGAACCTCATCGAGTGGATTCCCTTCGTGCGCCTGCTGAACTACCCGCGCTACCTCCGCGCGGCCCAGGCACGGCTGTCGCGTGCGGTGGCGAACCCCGGCAAGGACGCAGGGAAGGCCGCGCCCTTCACCCCCCTGTGGGAGACATTCCTCGCCAGGTGCGCCACCGTGCGAGACCAGGAGGCGGCGCAGGAGCTGCGGTGGGCCTTCGAGGAGCTCCGCGTGGCCATCTTCGCCCCGGAGGTGACGACGCCCGTGTCGGTGACGGTGGCGAAGGTCGGCACGGCCCTCGCGGCGCTGCGCTAGAAGCGAGCGGCTGCGCGGCCGAGACGAGCGCATCGGCATCTGAGGGCACATGCGGAAACGAGGGCAAAGAAAAAGCCCAGCAACCCGGTGAGATTGCTGGGCTTCTGAATGTGGAGGCGGCGGGAATCGAACCCGCGCCGGGCGGTGCGAAACTCCCAGCAGAATCGCGCCCTTACCTCGCAACCGCCCGGAATGATTGGGAGTCGGTATCCCGCTGCGTCCCGTTTCGTCCCGTCCTGTTCCATCCCGTTCCGCACGCTCCTGCGACATACGTGCAACATGGCAGACGTGGGGAGCGCTGGGGCTCGTGGTGAACGCTGGGGCCTCATGGCGAGCGCTGGGGCAGGTGGCCAACTTCCAAGCCGCAAGCGTCGGACACGTCGACGCTGGGCTCGCGGTGCTGGGGTTCGTGGTGAGCCTATAGGCAGGCGACGGAGCACGCCTGCGGGGCCACGCTGCGCAAGCGCAGCCCCACCGCGCCCACGCTGGCTTGATGCCTAATTCGGTAGGGAAGAATTAGCCCCACCTATTGAATTGGGCAAGCAAGAGGGCAGTCGTGTGGGGCTGGTGAAGAAGGACGACGGCTGGAGTGCTAGACGAGTTGTGGGCGAAGCTGGAGCCGCCGCTGCCGCCATAGCCCGAGCGTCAGCTGGGAGCACCCAAGTCGAGCCAACTCTCTCCGCCGAGATCACTAGCGATGTACGCTCGGTCATAGCTAGGAGCGTGTCGGAGAACCCCACCGCTGGGGGTGGGGTAGAGGGGTGACGCCCCAGGTGGTCCTTCAGAGGGAAGGCGAATTCTGGTTGAAGCTGGAGGGTGAGCACCAGCGAGACGAAGAGGCCCGAGCAGAGCGTACTGTTGGATGTGCCCGAGGGGCAGAGGCCGCAGCGGCAAGAGGAGACGAAGAGCTCCGCGCGCTTCAGCTCGCCGCGACCGTTCCGGGAGTGGCAGCCGGACCAGGGGCAGCTGCTGCCGCAGTACGCGAGGGAGGTACTGGGGGAGGGACACCTGGCGTGCTTCTTCGTGGAGCTGGTGAAGGTGCTGGATTTCAGCCCGATTCTGGGGGCGTACACCAAGGAGTGCGGGCAGCCGCCCTACCACCCGGTGATGATGACGCTGCTGCTCATGTACGCCTACGCGCGGGGCATTACGAGCAGCCGGGAGATTGAGAGGCGGTGCGAGACGGACATCGCCTTCCGCTACCTGACGGGAGGAGAGCAGCCGGACCACGACACGGTGTGCGCCTTCCGGGTGAGACACCTGGAGGCCTTCCGAGCGCTCTTCGTGGACACGTTGCGGGTGGCCCGCCAGGCGGGGCTCGAGAAGGTGGGGCACCTGTCGGTGGACGGCACGAAGATGAAGGCCAACGCCAGCAAGCACAAGGCCATGAGCTACGGGCGCATGGACGAGGCGATGAAGAAGCTGGACGAGCAGGTGGGGCGCCTGCTGGCGGAGGCCGAGGCGCTGGATGCACAGGAGGACGAGCGCCACGGCAAGGGACGGCGTGGGGACGAGCTGCCCGAGGAGATGAAGAATCCGAAGAAGCGCGCCGAGCGGCTGCGGGAGGCGGCGCGCCAGGTGGAGGCGGAGAAGAAGGTGGCTCTGGCGGTGGAGAAGGAGAAGAGGCGGGAGAGGATTGGGCAGGCGAAGCAGGAGTTGGAGGAGCAGGCCAGGAAGAAGGCCGAGGCCGAGGGGAAGTCGCCCGAGGAGGCAAAGCCCGCGAAGAAGGCGCAGTACAACTTCACCGACCCCGAGTCGCGAATCATGCCCAAGGGAGGAGCCTTCCAGCAGTCCTACAACGCGCAGGTGGCGGTGGACGCGGACACGCAGTTGGTAGTGGCGCAGGAGGTGGGGCAGAGCAGCAGCGATGCACGGCAACTGGCGCCCATGGTGGAGCAGGTGGAGGCCAACACGGGGTTGGTGCCCGAGGAGCTGAGCGCGGACGCGGGTTACCTGTGCCAGGAGGACATTGAGAAGGTAGAGCAGAAGGGGGTGGAGTGCTTCGTGGCTGGCGGGCGCGACAAGCATGGAGAGGAGGCGCCGCCAGCGCCGAGAGGACGCCCGCCGGCGGGCCTGAGCTTCAAGGAGCGGATGAAGCGCAAGCTGATGAAGCGCAAGCTGTTGACGAAGCGGGGGCGCAAGGCGTACGCGCGGCGCAAGGTGACGGCCGAGCCGGTGATTGGACAGGTGAAGAATACAGTCCTGCCACGCTTCTCGTTGCGGGGGCTGGACAAGGTGCGAGGAGAATTCTCGCTGGCGTGCGCCGTCCACAACCTCAAGAAGATGTGGAAGCAGGGTTGGGCGCTGCCTGGCCTGGCCGAGCAGGCCGCGTAGCGGCGAGGTCGCCGCGAGGCGGCACGACGAGTGGGTCGCCTCACCCGCCCCCATGACCTCTGGACCTGTGGCGCCATATGGCGCCTGCTATGCGCCACTGTCCCTCTGGCTGATTCCCCGACACGCTCCTAGAGCCTGCACTGCCCCCGAGCATGGGCTGCCTGCTGCGTTTGCGCTCGCCCTGGCCCGAGTTGCGGCTGCGGCCCCCTGGCCCCTTCCGTGCCCCCGGCGCGCTCATCCGTAGCTGTCGGGGCGCCCTGTCATACTCCGATCGGCCCCGCCAGGACCCGCCAGGTCCTAGCTCGAATGGAGGACCTTCCCATGCGTTTCCGAGCCTGCCTTGTACTTCTGCTCGTGGCCTCAGCCTGCGCTAGCGCGCCCGCCCCGCAGTCGATGCCACGGTCCCATGCCTTCGCGTCGACTCCCACCTCGGGCCCGCGCATCCGGCTCGCTTCCACGCCGATGGAGCCGACACCGGAACGGTCGTGGATTGGAAAGCCGGACCTGGACAAGGCCAGGGCACTGCTATCTCGGGCACGCCAAGACATCGAGCCGCGTCAGTGGGAATAGTTGAACCGCAAGCTCACCGCAGCGGAACGGGCCTTCGAGCGCTTCTCGCGCGCCGCGAAAGCGAGCGGGCACGCCGCCGAGGTGGTGAGGGGGGCGGAGGGCGTCGCGCAGGCGGGACGCGCCAGGACGTTGGCTGAATTCCTCCCCCGGGTGGGCCCGTTGCTCGTGGGCCTCGTTCTGCTCTACCCCTCCAGCACCGCCGGGCCGGACATCGACCGTCGCCCGGAGTGGGTCGACGCTCAAGGGGAGTACGAGACCCGTCTGCGGGAGGTGGCGGAGGAGTCGCGGCGGTTCATGGAGGAATTTGAGCGTCAGGAAGCAGAGGAGGTCGTGCTGGACGTTGATTCGGACCCGGTTGCGGCGGTCACGGCTCCCACCCCTTGGTGGAAAAAGACCAATCCGGCGACGGGTAAGCCCTACACCAGCGTGGAGGAGTACGACCGGGTCCCCCGCCACGCGGATCAGACATGCAAGAACAGCCGGCTCGACGAGCTTCAGGCGGAGAAGGATAAGCTCAGCGCATCAATTCCCCCCTTCAATCCGAAGGCGCCCGACTCGACGAACAAAAAAAGGCTGGATAAGGTGCCGTGCTCCAGGATCCGGCTGCGTCTTGAAGCGATGAAGAAAGTTCTGGAGAAGCGGTGGGAGATTCAGAAGGAGTGCTTTGGAGGCAAGCCTGATCAGGCACACGATAAAACAATGATCCAATTCGAACAGGGCATCGCGAATATCAAGAAACTCGAAGCAAAGAATTGTGCCCCTGGTCATCCGATGGCGGAGCAGTGAATCATGTCGAAAGAACTCTTCGCAGCGATCGAGCAGCACGATACGGCCCGGGTCAAGGCGCTGCTGGCGGAGGGGGCCGATCCGAACGAGCCGCAGCTGGAGCCGCCGGGGTTGCGTCCGCTGCAAGTGGCCATCTACGAACTCTCCGATGGGGGCGAACTCGACGTGCTCCTAGCGCTCCTTGAGCACGGCGCGGACGTCAACGCATGGGACGTCGAGCGAGACAAGACCCCCTTGTTGGTGGCGGCCTGCGAAAACGAGCTGGCGGCAGTCGAAGCGCTCGTGAAGGCGGGGGCTGACCCCAACGTGTGCAGCAGTGAAGGAGTCACGCCGCTGCGGACGTGCGCGCAGATGGGCAATCTGAGGATGGCCTCGCTTCTCTTAGGCGCGGGGGCGACTCGGACGATCAACGACTGGGGCGGTCTGACCGGATACACCGCGCTCGGACACGCGGCACGTCGGCTGGACCTCCCCATGATTAAGCTGCTTCTCGACGCGGGCGCCGATCCGAGGGCCCCGGACGAGGACGGCCTGCCCGCCCACTACCGTCTTCCGCCGCGCGCTGAATCAGATTCTCAGACATGGGACGCCGCGTTCGAACTGCTCGGAGGAGCGAAGGACCGCATGCCGTAGAATGGCGGGCGCTCCACCCCTTGCGGCTCGGCACGGCTCGCGCTGGCCGTGCTCAGGGCCCCTTCGCTTTCCCCTCGGGGAAGGTGACGTTCCCGAGGGTGAAGGTGCGCGGCCCCTGTGCTTCCCATAGTTTGAGGGTGCAGGGGCAGCCGAGCTGCGCGCGCTCCCCCTTGATGCCCACCACGACGGCACCGGCACCATTCGCGGGGATGGGCGCCAGTGGCCAACGGGCAAGCTCCACCTGTTCCCCCGCTTGCCGCTGTGGAGGGTGCGCACCACGTCGCAGCCGAAGGCATTCTCTGGCAGTGCCAGCAGCCGGGGACTCTCCTCCTCCAGGGCCTGGTGCACCCGGCGCGAGGTGTCCCCCGGGAGGCAGCGTGCGTGGGCGGTGTCCTCAATCCAGCGCGACAGCTGGGAGTTGAGGTCATCCAGCGAGGAGTAGGTACGTGCGGCGAAGAAGGAGTGGCGCAGGTAGTGGATGGAGCGCTCCACCTTGCCCTTCTCGTTGCCGCGGTAGGGGGCGCAGGGCTTGGGAGCGAAGTGGTAGTGGCCAGCGAATTCCAGCAGCTTGGGGTGGAAGCGGATGTGGTCGCCCACGCGCTCCAACACCACGCTCTTCAAATTGTCATACAGCAGGGAGCGCGGCACCCCGCCCAGCGCCTGGAAGGCCAGGGTGTGGCAGCGCAGGAAGCTCTCCAGGGACTGCTCCAGGACGAAGCGCGCGTAGAGGGCGCTTCGTCCTGGAGAGCACCAGGACGAAGGCGCACAGGGGGCGCTCGGCCCCGCCAATGCGCAGCCGGCCGAAGTGGGCCCAGTCCACCTGGGCCTGCTCACCCGGCAGCGTGGACAGCCGCAAGTCCAGCTCGGCGGCGATGGTGCCCACCTTCCAGTGCTCGGCGAAGTAGAGGCGGCGGAGGCGGGCGCGCTGCTCCTCAGTCACCATGGCGCCCTCCTGGCCCGGGGCCGGGGGCGTGGCTCCCACGGCCCATGACGGACGAAGTCCGCACGGCATCCGCACACCGCGCAGCGTGCACCGCTCCCGGCACTGGCAGGGGCGCGCACGCTCGCCACAGCGCCCTCGCCAGCCCGTCCCTCGTCCGCCTCGGCACCGGGCACTCGCCCCGTGTCCTTCTCTTCCCGTCTGTCCGCATCAGTCGGCTCCTGGCCGACGCGAAAAGTGGTGGCCTCCAGGGCAACCTCTGGCGTCGGCGGCGCCAAGGTGCCCGCGCCCTCCAGCGGCGGGCTACCCTGATGCGTGACTTTCCGTGCTCGCCGCTCTCGGCTCCGGGCCTGGCGCCTGGCCGCGGCCCACCGGCTCGCGAAGCTGCGCGCGTAGCGCCGCCCCGACTCCCGCTGGCTCTGGCGCCGCGCCTTTTCGCTGCACTCACGCGAGCAGTAGCGCTGGCCCCGGTCGTGCCGGCGGCACAGGTAGAAGAGTGCCCGGCAGGTGCCGAGCGCGCACTGCGCCATCCGCGGTGAGTCCACGCGTCCCCAGGCTCGAGACGCCTGGATATTCGACTCGCTCACGGCCTCGTGCGAGCGTGCTCCTCCCGCATCGCGTCCCCGTGATTCGGCCTGAGGGTCCGGAGGTACCAGCTCCGGGCCCTCTTCTTTTTGGCGCCCTCGTCCCGGCCCTCTGCGCTACCTCCTCCTACCTCTGCCCGCCAGTTTCAGGCCGCGACGCTCGGCTCGTCCAAACTCCCGCGCTTCCTCGTGAACGCCAACAGGCTGACGCGCTCACGCACCGCCGCCAGCCCAAGCCCCACCACAGCCCACAACGCCAGCGTCCACACTATCGCCGTCAGCGAGTACAGCCTGCGCGTCCACACCTCCCACGGCGCCACCGTGCACGTGGCCCCGCACGCCTGACAGCGGTAGCGCCGCACCTGTACCTCCACCTGTCTCGGTGTCCCTCCCGGCTCCTCGGGCCCCAACACCTGCCGGCTTCTCGTGCCGTGCCCGTGCAGCACCACCCGCCCTCCCACCGGTCGGCTCGCCGCTCCACACCCCGGGCACCTCCCCGGCCTCACCGCCTCCACGTCCGGTGGCTCCTGCTCCCAAGTCTTGACTGGCAGCGCCACTCGGATGATTTCTCGGCTGCTCCGCTTCTCTTTCTCCACTGTCTGCGCGGAGCTCTGGCCCGTGCCGTGCTGTCTACACGTCACGGGCCTCCTTTTTCTCCGCGCCCCAACCGGGCCCTCGGAGCGGCACTCCCTGCCGCACAGGCCCCGCCCTCCTGGGGCTTGCGCACTACCTCACCCGTCATGTCTTGACCCGAACCTGCTGGGTGATGGGGCGCACCACGACCCGGGCCCCCTTTCCATCATCCAGTCGGTCCGATTCCGGGCCGCTCTCCCCCATCTAAGCTGCGCGGTAACAGCCACCCGGTCGCCGTCTCGTTGGTAAACGTCGCCGAGGCGAGCCTCTGTCCGGTGCGACTCCAGAGGCTCCCGACATGCGTGCCCGCGTTGGCCGAGCTGCCTTTGTAGAAGCGGATGCCCGTGACGGAGCCGGGAACGCTGGAGCGAAACTTCACGCCAGGCTTGAGGACACCTCGGCGACAAAACGACACCGAGCGGTTTCGGAACTTGACAGTTTCGAAACTGGCTAGTATCGATATGCACCAAGGATGAGGTGACTGCATGACTCAGAACGATGACGAGTCCGTCGAGGTCGAGCCTGCACAGCCAGGGCGCAAGCGAGACCACTCGCGCGACGCCAAGATTCTCGACGCCACGCTCGAGGTCCTCGCTGAGGTGGGCGCTGCAGGCTTGACGATGGACTTGGTGGCCGCGCGGGCCGGGGCCGGGAAGGCGACCATCTACCGCCGTTGGACGTCGAAGACCGAGCTGGTCATCGACGCTGTCTCGCACATGAAACGCAAGCAGGTCGATCTCGAGAATCTCCCCGGCACGGGAACGCTCCGCGGAGACCTGCTCGGCTTGTTCAAGCCGCAGCCGCTCGAAGAAAGCGAACGCAAGCTCAAGATCATGACGGGGCTCGCCTCTCTGCTCTCGCAAGAGCAGGCACTCGCCGAGGCAGCAAACAGCGCGGTAGTCCAACCGTGGGCCGAAGCGCATTTCGCGCTGATGCAGCGAGCTGTCGCGCGCGGCGAGATCCCGGCGTCCGCCGACATCGGCACGCTGTCTCAGCTCATCCCGTCGATGGCTGCCTACCGCACCTTGGTCCAGCGCAAGCCGATGGACCTGGCCTTCCTCGTGTCGATGGTTGACGGAGTCGTCCTGCCGGCCCTCCGAAATCAGCCCTCCGATGTCCCACCAGACTCAAAAGATCGCCCGAGCGTGCGGAAACGCTCAAAACCCTGAACCTGCATAGGAGAAAGTCATGACCGTCAGCGTTACCAACCACCTCAATTTCCGTGGCGATGCCCGAGCGGCGCTGGAGTTCTACCAGTCTGTGTTCGGCGGAGACCTCACCATCGTCACCTACAAGGACGCCCACAACGTCCAGGCTCCGTCGGAGGCCGATCAGGTGATGTGGGGCCAGGTCGCCGCCAAGAACGGCTTCCGCGTGATGGCTTACGACGTGCCCTCCCGGATGCCCTGGGAGCAAGGCAAGAACCCGTTCTTCGTCTCGGTCCGCGGCGACTCAGCCGCCGAGATCTCCGCGCTCTGGGAGAAGCTCTCCGCTGGCGCGACCATCGCGCAGCCCCTAGCGCCGTCGGGATGGACCCCGCTGTACGGTATGCTCAAGGATCGCTTCGGCATTACGTGGGTCCTGGACGTCGCGACGGAGTACAAGGCGTCCTGAGCCAGCGGAAGAACACGTGCGGCGTGGGACCCCCACACCAATGAAGGCCAACGTGAGGGATGCGTGTGCCGCGCTTCTCCGCGTCGGTGTGGGGTGGGTCCCAACAAGCAGATAGCTCCTCCGAATCACGGGCGATGCAAGCGTTCCTCTCTAGGAGACAACGATGACCCAGTTGTTTGGGGCGACGTCGACCACAGACGAAGTGCTCGAAGGCCGCGATCTCAGCGGCAAACGCATCTTGGTCACGGGCGTGTCAGCCGGCCTCGGAATCGAGACGGCGCGCGCGCTTGTAGCCCACGGCGCCCACGTCGTGGGCGCCGCGCGTAACCTCGAGAAAGCGGAAGCAGCGACCCGCGGGGCGCAAGCGGCAGGTGCTGGCTCCGGACGGCTTGAATTGGTGGAGTTGGACCTCGCTTCGCTGGCGAGCGTGCGCCGCTGCGCCAACAACTTGCTGAGGCAGGGGAAGCCGTTCGACGTCGTCATCGCCAACGCCGGTGTGATGGCGTGTCCGTTCGGACTCACCGAGGATGGGTTCGAACTGCAATTCGGCACGAACCATCTCGGGCATTTCGTGCTCGTCAACCGGATCGCGTCCTTGCTGCGGGCGGGCGCAAGGGTGGTGTCGCTATCGTCCTCGGGGCATCGCTACGCTGACGTCGACCTCGACGATCCTCATTTCGAGCGCACGCATTACGAACCGTTCGTCGCCTACGGGCGTTCTAAGACTGCGAACATCCTGTTCGCGGTGGAGCTCGATCGGCGCCTCCGCGAGCGCGGGGTGCGCACCACCGCCGTGCATCCGGGCGCCATCAAGACCGAACTCGGGCGTCACCTCCCCGACGACGCCCTATCGACCTTCGTCGAGCGAACCAATGCGGACCTCGCTGCTCAAGGCAAACAACCGTTCGCACTCAAGACGATTCCCCAAGGCGCGGCGACCTCGGTCTGGGCTGGAGTGGTGGCCGAGGCGGACGAGGTGGGAGGCCGCTACTGCGAAAACTGCCATGTCACCACGAGGGTGACCCTCGACCCGCTCGATCCCAGCAGTGAAGGGGTCCGTCCCTATGCGCTCGATCTGGAGCGGGCCGCAGCGCTCTGGGCGAAGAGCGAAGCACTCGTCCGCGAGCGCTTCTGAGTCGACGGACGAGAGCATGCCTGTGAACAGGCTCCGGGCGAGTGCACCTCGCCACGCCCGCCACCGTGATGCTTGGGCGTGCAACGTTCGCCTGCCGCACCGGATAGCACCGACAGATCCTCTAATTTCTGTTATTTCCAAGAAAGCTTCGATTTGTTACACTCTGAGGAATCAACTCCCCCAAGCGGGCAGGATTGATCCAAAGTCCGTAGGAGAGGTTTTGAAGAGGCGGAGAGCAAGTCCAGACATTCACAGGCAAAGAGGGAGCATCCCTCCGGACGGCGCCTGAAAGAGGGGCGCCGTGGAAGGACAGGAGTGAAGGTACACAGGCCGAACAGCCAGGGGAGAAGAGGCGCGGGAAGGCCGGAGCGGGAGCAGCTGGCGGGCGCTCAGGCAAGTGTGGCCAGACTCTCGGGCAGCACGGCCAGACCCAACAGGCCCTGGTAGAGCACCTCCATGGTGCGTGCGAAGCTTTGGGGCCGTTTGTCGCGAGTCGGCAGGTGCGTGCGCACCAGGGCCAGCAGGTTGTAGGCCAGCAAACGCAGCCAGCTGAGCACCAGGGGTGCATTGCCTCGCAGGCTGGGCGAGGCGCTGTCCTCCTCCAGCACCACGTCCGCTGTCCAGTTGGGCCCGTTCTCAATCCCCCAGTGCCGGCGTACCAACGTCAGCATCCGCTCCGGGGACAGTTGCCCTGTGGGAATGGAGGTGAGGAACAGCCGCGTCTCCACCTTCGGCAGCTCGCCGTCTCTGGTTCGCGTCTGCCTCACCCATACCCATTGCTGGGCGCCGGGAAAGTCCTCCTCTGGCGGCTTGTCCACCACCCTCAACTCCCTCTCCACCCACTCCCCGCTCGTCCGCTCGCGCGTGCGCACCTTCACTGGCGCCACCGCCAGCGCCACCCACGCCTTGTCATGTAGCCGGTGGAAGTTCTCCTTGAGCGCCATCAGGTAGTGCTTGCCCGCCTCCCTCACCACCCGCGCATTGGCCGCGCTCGTCATTCCCGCGTCCACTGTCACGTACTCGAAATGCCGCCCGAACTTCTCCACCACCCGTTTGAACAACTCCGGGAACGCCGTCGCCTCTCCCTGCTTGCCTTCCAGCAACTTCTGGTCGAGCACCGGCTGGGCCGCGCTGCTGGTGAGACTGGCGCGCAGCGCGTACGGGTACCAGTACTCCCGCCCCTGCTCATCCTTCGTCGTGTGGCTCGGCTCGCACGGCGGCTGCCCCGGCGTGCTCTCCCCTGCCTTCCCGTCAATGCTGACGACGCCCCGGGCGAAGAGCTCATGGCGTATCAGCCCCACTTCCAGGCCTCGGTGCACCATCTGGTGCACCTCCTGCTCCAACCCCTCTGGCTCCAACTTCCCCAGCAGCCTATCCAACGTCGTGTCGGACACCGGCCGCTTCAGCCCCTCGGGCGCCGTGCCTTCGCGCAGCATGTCCTCCCCCAGCGCCTCGGCATGCCTCAACACCCGCCGCCCCACCGCCAGCGCCTGCACCAGCAGCATCAACATCGCCGCCAGCGGATGCCTCTGTCCCCGGCGGGCCCGGGGGTCCTTTACCTCCTTGAATGTCAGCCCCAGGCTCGCCATCATCCTCTGCACGCGGGAGGGGGTTTCCTGCTCGTCCTTCTTCCCCTTCCCGTTTCCCGCTTGGGGTGTGGAGGGCCCGCCAGTCCTCCCGCCCCGGTTTTTCTTCCCACTCATCCTTCTTCTCCCCGGACCTGTCCGGCCCGTCTCCGGCTCTGTGCTGGCGCTCCCCCTCGCGATCTGCCCGCGGCTGCTCGCCTCCGGTGGGCGCCTGTAGGCGGGACTATACTTCAGCCGTAGGCCCGGGTGGGATGACCTCTCCCGTGGGACTTTGAATCAAGCCTGCCCCCAAGCGGGAGCGGAGGAGGCGAGCGTGGCGCCCCAGGCAGCGGCCAGCAAGGAGCCGATAGAGGCTGGCCCCGGCGCACGGGCCCCTCCACGCCTCGTGGTGTTGAAGCTCAAGCCGCCAGCGCCAACAGAGCCAGGCCCCTGCCGCGCACCTCATGGGTGGGCGGCCTGGGCCGGCGTGTACCCCAAGGGGTAACGCGGCTTCTCCACCCGCCTGGCTCACTGCTCGGGCCGGCCCCCCTCAGCGGCCCTCCTCGCCACCTCCGCTCCAGGCCGCCACCTCTCAACAGGGCTCCTATCCGTCCTCATCACGCGATTCCACTGCTTCAGCATGGAGTTCGTCCTTCCAGGACAACAACGTGAGGTGTGCCCGTTGCGAGCTGGAAGAGGTTTTACGCGTTCAGTCTGACATTTCGGGCTGCTCTGGAATGCCTCCCATGGGCTGCGATTGTTCTTCGTCCATTCCATGGGCCCCAGGCATTTCCCCGGAGGAAGCACTTCCAGGGAGACTTTCAGCATGCGGGCGCATTCGTGGGGTGTGGATCAGGGGAGGCCCCCGGGAAAGCGAGCCAGGACATGGCCGTCTCCGAGAGACTGGCACTCTCCTCGGCGAGCACCACGGCCCCTTACAACGTCGAGAGCGCTTCGCGCGCCTCGGAGGGCCGCATCAACCGGTTGTAGAGGGCCGTTCCCGGCTGTTGCCGCTTGCCACCCGTGGCCAGCGTCCCTGTGTCCACGGGCGTGAAGCCGATCTGTTCGATGAGCCCCGAGACGGTCTGCTTGGCCGCGGCGTCGTCCCCGGCGACGAACAGCACCCACCGATCCTCGAGCGGCGCGCCCGGCTTCCCCTCTTCGCCAAGCGGTTTGAAGTACATCGTGTTCAACGCCTTCACCACCCGCGCGCCCGGCAGGTGCTGGGCGACGAACTCGGTCGAGGCTCCTCCCTTGAAGTCGAGCTGTCCGTCACGCTGCGGGTAGTAGTTCATCGCGTCGATGACGATCTTCCCGGAGAGCTGCGCGCGGGGCAGCGAGTCATAAGCCTTGAGGGGCACCGCGACGAGCACCACCTCGCCAAAGGCCGCTGCATCTTCCACGCTCATGGCGCGTGCCTTCGGGCCAAGCTCCCGGACCAGGTCCTTCAAGGACTCAGGGCCTCGCGAATTGCTGATGGCCACCTCGTGGCCTGCCTTGACGAAGAGGCGCGCGGACGTCTCGCCAATCATCCCTGAACCGATAATCCCGATCTTCATGAGGGCTCCTCCTGGACTGCCAGTCACAGGCCCGCCGGGGCCTTCCCGCTGAGAATCATGAGCTGCACCTTGAGGATGGCGGCGACGCTGATCGAATCCGTGATCTCTCCCCGCTCCACCATGGCGAAGGCTTCGGAGAAAGGGAGACGGCGCACCTTCAACTCCTCCGTCTCCTCCGGCGCTGCCTCTGTCTTCGACAGGGACCAGGCCACGTAGCAGATGCTCAGCTCATCGGTGACGCTGTTGGACAGATGCATCCTCATCAGCTCCTGCCAGGAGCCGGCGATGAGGCCCACCTCTTCCTGCAGCTCGCGCTTCGCCGCCAGCAGAGGATCTTCACCGAGCTTGCCGCCGCCCTCTGGAATCTCCCAGCTGTACTGGTTCAGTGGGTACCGGTACTGGCCCACCAGCCAAGTGTACCCCTCCGCGTCGATCGGCAACACGCCGACCGCCAGGTTGCGGAAGTGGACGGTCCCATAGATGCCCGGACGGCCCTTGGGATTGAGCACCTGGTGCTCGGTTACGCGGATCCACGGGTTCTCGTACTTCAGCGCCGAGGAGAGGGTCGTCCAGGGATTGCGCTCGGAGTCTTCCGCCATGGCCCCTCATCCTGGCATACCCGGTGCCACGCTGCCGCACTTGAAGGCTCAGGCCCGGCGGGTGGCATGGCGCCGGGACAGCGCCCGCGCGGCGAGGGCCGCCACCACCACACCCACCACGAAGGCTCCAAGCCCCACGAGCACGACCGGCACCATGGCCGCCAACGCTCCGCCCAGCGCCGACCGGCTGAGCTGCGACACGACCTGGGGCGCGCAGGGGCCGTCCTTGCACGCGGGCACCGTCTGCCCCAGCTCGTCCGTGGCACCTCTCACGCCCGCGGCCGCCGCGCGGTAGGCCACGCCCTCGACAGCCCGGGTCAGGGCCGGATCCGACGGCGCAACCAGTTGCTGCCGCAGCTCGGCCCGGAGTTGCTCGGCCATGGCACGGGCCATGGAACGTCCGACCTCGTCGGCGATCTCCCCCATGAGCGCGGCGATCTCCTCCCGGCGCGAGGAGAGGCCATCGACGAGCCCCCGCCCGCTCTCCTCGAAGATGAGCCGGCTGGTGGGCGCCATGTGCCGCAGCTCCGCGGACAACACGGGGACCAACTCCTGGGCGAAGCCCGCCCCCGCCTCGGCGAGTCGCGCCCCTTGCCCTTCCTGGGCGAGGTAACCCTCGACGCCCTCCAGCATTCCGCCTGCGGTCTCACGACCGATCTCCCGTGGGCCCGGCGTCGGGTTCTCGAGCGCGTCGTCCACGAGCTGGTCCGCCAGGCGGCTCACCTTGCGCCGGAACTCCTCTTCCTGGCCGGGCTCCCCCAGCGCCTCGATGGCACCGGAAGCCGCGTCCTTGGAGATCTTGCGGAACGAGCACGCCCCCCATCGTCCCCAGCACGACACCCCACAGCACCCCCCAAGCGATGCGACGCACTCCACCATCTCCCACTGGAAAGCCCTCGCGTGAGATGGGGACGTACACGGGCAGTGATAATTGGATGAGGGGCCCATCCGAGTGTCGGCCGGCCAACGCGGCAGAGCTTCTGAAAAGACGACAGGGGGACCGGCTCGACGGCCCGGTCCCCCTTCTCTACGAGAGCCTCCGCGTGGGGGCTCTGCGCGGGCGACTAGTTGCCTGTCGCGTCAGCAGTCACCTGCTCGCTGGACGCCGTGGTGCCGGAGCCGCTGAGGCTCTCGACGACGTACTGGAACGCGCGGCCCGCGCTCTCGCGGTCGACGAAGCGCAGGGCGGTCGTCTCAAGTGCGCCCGCACCGCTGATCTCCGCGATGATCTGGCCCGCCGCCGTCGGAACGGCCGGGTCCACGCGCCACACGCGGTAGAGCTTGTGGTGGGCGGTGTGCGTCCAGGCCAGCTCCACCAGGCCCTGGGCGTTGCGCGTGGCCGACAGGCTCGGCGCCACTGCCGGAGCATCCAGGGACAGCACGTTGATGTCCCAGCGCACGCCTCCGATCTCCGTCTTCCCATCGCCGCTGAGCTGCTTGATGAGGACCGGCTGCAGGCCAGGAGCGGCGCCCGCGTTGATGGCGAACGCCACGTCGAGCTTCTCCGAGGCGCCCTTCGCCAGCACCACGTTCAGCAGGGTGCCGCCATCCGGGCTCACGCTCACGGAGGTTCCACCGGCCAGGGTGATGCCCGTGCTGCGACGGCCACCCGCCACCCAGCCCTTGAAGAGGCGGGCGCCCAGGTCCGCGTGTTCGAGCCGATCAGCTCGGGGTAGGCCATCGGATCGCCCTGCGACACCCACCGCGCCAGCAGGCAGTAGTGGCCCGCCGCCGGGACGTTGGCCCAGCCAAGGCGCACCTCGCGGATCTCGTTCGGGTTCAGGTAGAGGCCGTGCTCCACGTTGATCAGCGTCCAGTGGTTCGGCCAGAGCGCGCCGCCGCCCGAGGCGGAGTAGTAGACGTAGAGCGAACCGGCGACGGGGCCGGTGGCCACCTTCGGGCCGTTGTTGCGCAGCGTCACGAAGACGTTGTTGTTGGCCGAGCCGAACACCGGGTTGACGCTGCTCGGGCAGCCGTTGGCGCTGGTGCACACCTTGATGTCCGGGCTCATGTAGATGGACGCAGCCGTGCTCGGCTCGGTACCGAAGTCCGTCACGTCGTCCTTGATGTAGACGTCGGACGGCGTGCGGGGGCAGTTGCTCATGAAGTCCTGCACCGCCTGGAGCATGTCGGAGGCGTCCGGCCGCGTCAGGCGGTACTGGCCCCGCGAGGTGTTGGCGTAGTCCTGCTCCCCCAAGCGGGAGCGGAGGAGGCGAGCGTGGAGCCCCAGGCAGCGGCCAGCAAGGAGCCGATAAAGGAGAAGACGCCGCGAGTAGACTTTCGCCGAGTTGCTCACGAGGACGTTCGACTTCGACGTGTTCGCCTGCGTGAGGTGTGGAGGCAGGCTTGAGAGTGCTGGCGTACGTGAACGAGGCGGGAGGGGTGCGAGCGATTCTGGAGCACCTGGGCCTGCCCACGGCAGGTGCGAGGCTGGCCCCGGCGCACGGGCCCCTCCACGCCTCGTGGTGTTGAAGCTCAAGCCGCCAGCGCCAACAGAGTCAGGCCCCTGCCGCGCTCCTCATGGGAGGGCGGCCTGGGCCGGCGTGTACCCCAAGGGGCAACGCGGCTTCTCCACCCGCCTGACTCACTGCTCGGGCCGGCCCCCCTCAGCGGCCCTCCTCGCCACCTCCGCTCCAGGCCGCCACCTCTCAACAGGGCTCCTATCCGTCCTATACTTCGCCTGGTTGGAGACGGCCCGCAGCGCACGGACAGAGAGGCCTCGCGCAGCCATTCCGGTGGACAGGCCGTCGTCGGGCTCTTTGACACCAGCCGTGGCACCGGGCGAAGGCGGAGTTGCTGCGCTGCGTGATGTCCTGACCGAACCGGGGAGCAGACTCTTCCTTGTTACAAGAGCGTCACGGAGAGTGGGTATGCTGTGCGGCGAGGGAGGTGGTCATGTCGTGGGTGCTCCAAGCGGCGGTCGTGCTGGCAATCCCGTTGAGTCTCCTGGGAGCCGTGGAGGCAGGTGTCTACCTTCACCGTAAGGCCCGGGAATTCAGGAGGGCCTCTGTTGCAACGGCCGTCGACCTCCAGCTCGGCGGCATGGCCGGCATCAGCGCCTTCAGGGGTTGGTTGGCGGACCTGGTCGATGGGACGTCGAGCGACGGCGATTCATCGGGCCTTGATGCTTCGTCCGGCGGGGATGCGGATGCATCCGATGCAGGTGGCGATTGAGCGCACAGGGCGGACATCCGCCGCCGGTCACGAGTCGAGCACCTCGGTGTTCTGTCAAGCAACCAGGCGCCATTGTCCGTCCTCCGTGGACATCACACAGAGCGGGCTGCTGTATCAAACGGGGAACTCTCGCCGCGGAGACGCGTCCGGGAGGATCACCACCTTGCCCGATGTCTTTCGTTGCTCCATCGCACGGTGCGCGTCGGCGAGCTCACCCAGGGCGAACGTCTGGCTGATCACCTCGAGTTCGCTCTTCGCCACGAGCTCGAACGCTTCGCGGAGTGCTGCCGCCTGGACATCGGACGGCAACGCCGGCAGCGAAAAGCCCACCAGGGCCTGATTCTGGTAGGTCATCCGCATGAGTTGCTCGCCGTTGACCTGTGTACCGAGCGGACTGTCGGCGCCAAAGACGACGAGTCTGCCTCGCGGGGCCAGTGCCCGAAGACTCTGCGCGAAGATGTCACCACCGCTTCTCTCGAAAACCACGTCGGCGCCGCGGCCTTCCGTCACCTCCCGGACGCGCTCGGGCCAGTCCACGCGCGTGTAGTCGATGGCGATATCGGCTCCGAGTCGCCTCGCGAGCGCGCGTTTCTCCTCGGTGCTGGCTCCGGCGATGACGCGTCGAGCACCGAACCTCCTCGTGAGCTGGACGAGAAAGGAACCGACGCCGCCCGATGCCGCCGGGATGAACACCGCGTCACCGTCCTGGACCCGGGCCGCGATGCGAAGCGCGGCGAGTGCGGTAGGGGCCTGGTTCAGCAGCGCCACGGCTTTGTCGAAGGGAAGGCCGTCGGGAATCGGGGTGATGAGAGAGGCCGGCGCGAGTGCCAGTTCCGCGAAGGCGCCCTGGTTGGGCAGCATGGCCACGACGCGGGCACCGCTCCGGAGATGTGCCACTCCGCTGCCGACCGCGGTGATGACTCCCGCGGCTTCGTAGCCCGGAGTGAATGGCAGGCTCGGCGCTCCGGGAAGTCGTCCATCGCGCAGCAGCACCTCCGCGTAGTTCAACCCGGCGGCGTGCACCCGGATCACCACCTCGCCATCGCCTGGAACAGGAGCCTCGACCTCTTCGAGTCGAAGTTCCTCGGGTCCTCCGAGACGTCGCATTCGAATTGCTTTCATACCTGTCTCCACCGTGAGCCTGCGCTCCACGCGAAGGGTTCGCATGTCTGTCGCAAGACGTACGAAGGAGATAGCCCGTGGAGCCAGGACGATCACTGGCCGTTCGTCCGGTTTTATGGCTCAATCGTCCGGGAGGAGAGGCCCATGGATGTTCTCGCCGACACCCTGCGCAGCGTTCACCTGCGGAGCATCGTCAACGGTCGGTTGGAGATGAGCGCCCCCTGGGGCATGCGTGTCGACGCGCGAGACGTGACCACGTTCTATGTGGTCACCCGCGGAGGTTGCGTGCTCGAGACCCGCGACACGCGTCTCACGCTCGCGGCGGGTGATTTCGTCTTCATCCTCGCGGGGACCCCGTTCGTTATCAAGGACAGCACGAAGACGCCGCCCGTCCCGGCGACTGAAATCTACGCGAACCGGGGAGGGCGTTGCGGAGGACTCATGCGCTATGGAGGACCGGGAGCACCCACGACGCTCATCGCGGGCAGCTTCGTCTTCGAGGGAATGTCATTGAGCCCGCTCGTCGCGTGCCTGCCAACGGTGCTCCATGTGAAGGGTGACGGCGGCATCGCCACGCGGTGGCTCGAGTCCACGATGCAGTTCGTGGCATCGGAGATGGAAGCCGAGCAGCCCGGCCATGAAACCGTTGCGAGCCGGCTGGGTGACGTGTTGCTGGTCCAGGCGCTGCGAACATATGTGGCGTCGCTGCCCATCGAGCAGGGGGGATGGCTTCGGGCCCTTTTCGATCCACAACTCGGTGTGGCGCTGCAACGCCTCCATGAAAGGCCGCAAGAGCCCTGGACGGTCGAAAGTCTCGCGCGGATCGCGAGCATGTCGCGCTCGGTGTTCGCGGAGCGTTTCAAGTCGCTCATCGGCGAAGGGCCGATGACATACCTGACGCGCTGGCGCATGCACAAGGCCATGCAACTCATGGCGGAACGAGGGCCGTCGACGAGTGCGATTGCACAAGCGGTCGGCTACGAGACAGACAGCGCTTTCGTCAAGGCCTTCAAGCGCCACGTGGGGGAGACCCCGGGCTCTTTCCGGCGTCGGATGAAGGACCGCGAAGCAACCCCGCCCGAGAGGGCGTCACGCTGACTCGCGCCTCAGGCACGCACGCGCACGACGAGCTGTCCGAAGGGCCTCCGGTCCAGGTGCTCCAGCACGGCCGCGTCCCACGCGTGCCCGAGACAGCAGTGCCCTGGCCTTGTCCAGGTCCGCCTTTCCAATCCACGACCGTTCCGGTGTCGGCTCCATCGGCGCGGAAACGAGCCGGATGCGCGGGCCCGAAGTGGGAGTCGACGCGAAGGCGTGGGGCCGTGGCATCGACCGCGCGCACTACGCATTCGCGCCCCCGAAGCGGACTATCTCGACGAGACTGTTACCGAGCACGCTGGATGAGGGAGAAGTGGGCCTGGGTGAGCAAGCAGAATGATGGAGAGGCCCCCCGGGCGTGGCTCAGTCAGTGGGTGTGGCGGGCCCAGACCCGCCAGGGCCCAGCAAAGGGCTGGCTACCTTCTCCTCGAGCCCATCTCCTTCCGCTTGGAGCACTTCACGGATGACACGATCGGCCACCTCGTCCAACCAGCCACGCAGGGTCGCGGCGAGCTGCTGGTACTGGGGCCAGAGGGTCTCCTTCACGAAACGCTCGGGCACCCGCACCATGACCGTGGTGCGCCGCTGCCCCCGGTAGCGGTAGGGCTTCAGATCGTACCGGCGTAACAGAGCGACGAAGAGTCTGCGCTGCCACTCGTCCGCCAGCGAGAATTGGTATTCCACCGCTGGCTGCGCCTCGTTGGCGGCCTTCAACCTGGCGAGAATGCGGTCACGCGCGGCTTCAGCGGCCTCGCGCTCCCCCAGGGTGGTCGCCCCGGCGAAGAGGGACTCGATGGCGGCCAGCTTCCTTCGGAGTGACTCCTCGTCCATGGGCTCCCTCCTGTTTCCGCGCGCAAGGTAGCTGAGCCCCATTCCGGGTGACAACCTGAATCGTTCTGCTCCAGGAGGTGACCGCTGAGGTGCGGTGTCGAGGCCAGGGTGCAGGCGGAGTCAACGCCTCGCGGTGCCGTGTGGCCGCTCGAATCCTGGGGAGGGAAGCGCCCCGCCACCTCACAATCAGCCGGAGTTGTCAAGCAGCGGTGCCTCAGAATCCGCCATGTTGTTTGACCACAAATAAATTTGGTGGACGTCCAGGGAGGGCGGGTGGTATCCCAGGGTCTACTTCGAGCGGATGGGCATCTCCCGGTTCGTTCTGGATGCCATCCGGGCGGTGTCCGGCCACGTACCGTGGCTGTGGGCCCGAGGCCCTCGGGCCTCTACCCGCGGGCGAGGCGCTCTCGTGCGCTTCGTCCGGCAGCAGCGAGGCCTCCGGGCGTGTCTGCCCCTCCTCACGGGGAGCAGCCGTCCGAGGTCTCTCGACACATTGAAACCGGGTGCATCGCACCCACGAGCCCTCTGAGAGGGATGGCCGGGTCATGCCTCCTCCTCTGCTCGGGCCAGGAGTCATCGCCGTTGAGTCAATCCAGCCGTTGCGTTCCCCTCCTGCTGACCACCTCCCTGCTGTGCGTGTTGCCCCTCCAGCGGGCCGCGGCTGAAGAGGAGGCGGCGGCGAAGGATCATCTCCACGTGGGCGGCGCGCTGCGCCTCAACTACTTCGTGAAGAGCTGGGAGGGGCAGGAGGGCAACCGCCAGCGTTGGGGGGACGTGGCCTTCGATACCTTCCGCCTCAACGTCGACGGGCGGCTGTCCTCGCTCCTGCTCTCGGCCGAGTACCGCGTCTACGCCGGCTACTCGATGCTGCACCATGGCTACATCGGGTACGCGTTCTCGGAGAGCACCCAACTGCAATTCGGTGTCCACCGCGTCCCCTTCGGCCTGCTGCCCTACGCGTCGCACAACTGGTTCTTCGCGCTGCCGTACTACCTGGGCTTCGAGGACGACTACGACCTGGGCCTCAAGCTGGTGCACGAGCACGGCCCGTGGAACCTGCAGCTCGCCTTCTACAAGAATGACGAGGGCAGCTACACCGGCAAGAGCACCGCCAGCGCCCGCTACTCCTACGACGTGGTGCCGGTGAGTCCCGCCAATCCCGGCGAGGCGTACCTCGAGACGGAGCAGGCCAACTCGGAGACCAACCAGCTCAACGCGCGGGTGGCTTATCGCATCTCGCACGGCGAGCTCGGCGGCACCGAGCTGGGCGCCTCCGCGCAGGTGGGGCAGCTCTACAACCACATCACCGAGCGCCAGGGGCTGGGCTGGGCCGCCGCGCTGCACCTCAATGGCGACTACGGACCCTGGAACGTGAAGCTGGAGGCGCTCCACTATTCCTATCAGCCCGCCAACCCCGAGGGCGTGGACGACTCCTTCGTGACGGTGGGGGCCTATGACGCTCCCTACAGGCTGGCGAGCCGGGGAACGGTCTTCGTGGCGGGGGTCTCCTACAGCGTGCCCGTGTCCTGGGGCCCCATCTCGAAGCTCACCTTCTATGACGACTATAGCTTCCTGCTGAAGTCACGCGCCGGGTACGAGGACTCGCACCAGAACGTGCTCGGCGCGCTCATCACCGCCGGCCCCGTCTTCACCTACGTGGACGTCGCGTCCGGCAAGAACCAACCCTGGCTGGGGCCGGACTACGGCTTCGCCCTCGCCGAGGGCCTCCCCGATGCCCGTTGGGAAACGAGGTTCAACATCAATGCTGGCTACTACTTCTGAGCACCTCCGGGTGACTGCCTCCAACCCCGAGCGGACCACCGCGAGCGAAGCGAGGGCCATGGCCATGACGGAGGCGAAGATCGAGGTCCGGGGCCTGAGGAAGATCTACGGCGGCCGCCCGGACAAGGCGCTCGCCCTGCTCCAGCAGGGGCTGTCCAAGGAGGAGATCCTCCAGAAGACGGGCTGCACGGTCGCCATCCAGGACGCCACGTTCGAGGTCCACCGCGGGGAGATCTTCGTCATCATGGGCCTGTCGGGCAGCGGCAAGTCCACGGTGCTGCGCTGCCTCAACCGCCTCATCGAGCCGAGCGCGGGAAGCGTGGTGGTGGACGGGCTGGACGTCACGAAGGCAGGCAAGGCGAGCCTGCTGGAGATCCGCCGGCGCAAGATGGCGATGGTCTTCCAGAACTTCGGGCTGCTGCCGCACCGGAACATCGTCCACAACGTCGAGTACGGCCTCGAGGTGCAGGGGGTGGACAAGGCCACGCGCCGGGCCAAGGCGCTCCAGGCGCTGGAGCTGGTGGGACTGCAAGGCTACGCGGACAAGCTGCCCCGCGAGCTCAGCGGTGGCATGCAGCAGCGGGTGGGCCTGGCTCGCGCGCTCGCCACCGACGCGGAGATCCTCCTGATGGACGAGGCCTTCAGCGCGTTGGACCCGCTCATCCGCAAGCAGATGCAGGACGAGCTGCTCGAGCTGCAATCGAAGATGAACAAGACCCTCGTCTTCATCACCCACGACCTGGACGAGGCACTGAAGCTGGGGAGCCGCATCGCCATCATGCGCGACGGCGCCATCGTGCAGCTCGGCACGCCGGAGGAGATCCTCACCCGGCCGGCCAACGACTACGTCCGGGCCTTCGTGCAGGACGTGGACCGCACCCGCATCATCACCGCGGGCGCCATCATGGAGCGGCCGGAAGTCATGCTGAGCCCCCAGGACGGCCCGGCGCTGGCCGTCGAGCGGATGCGGGAGGCGGGCGCCTCCACCCTCATCGTGACGGACGCCTCGCGCCGGTTCCGGGGCGTGGTCCGCATCGACGACGCGCTGGCCCTGGTGCGTGAGAACAAGCACAGCCTGGAGGACGCCATCCTCACCGACGTGCCCACCACCACGGCCGATACGCCCATCGCGAAGCTGGTTCCGGTGGCGGCCGGAACGAGGATTCCCATCGCCGTCCTCTCCGAGGACCAGACCGTCCTGGGCATTGTCGGGCGAGCCTCCATCCTGGCGGGCATCGTGGGGGAGCAGCGCTGATGAAGCTTCGTCTCGGAGAGGGGTTCGAGCGCCTCATCGACATGCTCAAGGAGCGGTTCGATCCGTTCTTCCACTCGCTCGCGGATGGCCTGACCGCCGCCATCCGTGGCCTGGAAGCCGTGCTGCTCCTGCCGCCCAGCTACGTCATCATCGGGCTGCTGGCGGCGGCCTCCTGGCGGCTGTCCGGGCTGGGCTCCGCGGTGCTGTCCGCGCTGGGCCTGCTGCTCATCGACAAGATGGGCCTGTGGCAGGCGACGATGGAGACACTCGCGCTGGTGCTCAGCGCGGCGGTGGTGTCGCTGCTGCTGGGCATCCCGCTGGGCATCGCGAGCACCTACAGCCGGTGGATGGAGCGGCTGATGCGTCCGGTGCTGGACCTGATGCAGACGATGCCCGCCTTTGTCTACCTCATCCCCGCGGTGCTCTTCTTCCGGCTGGGGAAGGTGCCGGGCATGGTGGCCACCGTCATCTTCGCCATGCCGCCGGCGGTGCGCCTCACCCAGCTGGGCATCAAACAGGTGCCGCGCGACGTGGTGGACGCGGCCATCGCCTTCGGCTCCACGCCCCGGCAGCTGCTCTTCCAGGTGCAGCTCCCCATTGCTCTGCCCACGCTGCTGGCTGGCGTGAATCAGACCCTCATGCTGTCGCTCTCGATGGTGGTCATCTCCGCGATGATCGGCGCCGGGGGCCTGGGCGAGGAGGTCCTCAAGGGCATCACCCAGCTGCGGATCGGACTGGGTTTCGAAAGCGGTATCGCGGTGGTCATCCTGGCCATCGTGCTGGACCGCCTGACGCACGCGCTGGGCCAGTCCCGGACGCGTCCTTCGTGACCGACAAGGAGCACACCCCCGTGAACGAAAGACAACGAAGCATGCCGGCCCTCCTGCTGGCGGCCCTCGCTGGCCTCCTCCTCGGAGCCACCGGCTGCAAGAAGGAGCAGCCCGCTCAGGCCACCCAGGCGCCAGCCCCGCAGGGCAAGGGCGTGGTCAAGCTCGTCTATGTGAACTGGGCCGAGGGAGTGGCGATGACCCACCTGGCCCGGGCCATCCTCGAGGACCGGATGGGCTATCAGGTGGAGATGACCATGGCGGATGTCGCCCCGGTCTTCACCGCGGTGGCGAACGGTGACAGCGATGCCTTCCTCGACGGATGGCTTCCGATCACCCACAAGGACTACCTGGAGCGCTTCAAGGACAAGGTGGTCGACCTCGGCCCCAACTACGAGGGTGCACGCATCGGGCTGGTAGTGCCGTCCTATGTGAAGGCCTCCTCCATCGAGGACCTCGAGGGCCTGAAGGCGGAGCTCGATGGGCAGATCGTCGGCATCGACTCGGGCGCGGGCATCATGACCACCACGGAGAAGGCCGTGAGCGAGTATGCACTGGGCCTCAAGCTGGTGCCCTCCAGCGGTCCGGCGATGACTGCCACTCTGAAGGACGCCATCAGCAGGAAGCGCCCGGTGGTGGTGACGGGCTGGAAGCCGCACTGGAAGTTCGCCCGTTGGGACCTCAAGTTCCTCGAGGATCCGAAGGGCATCTATGGCGGGGCGGAGACCATCCACACCATCGCCCGCAGGGGGCTCGAGCAGGACAAGCCCGAGGTGGCCAGCTTCCTGCGCAACTTCAAGCTGGATGACCAGCAACTCGGCAGCTTGATGGGCGCCGTCGCCGAGACGAGGGACGACCCGGCCAGGGCCGTCCGCGAGTGGGCGAAGCAGCACCAGGCCCTCGTGGACAGCTGGATTCCGAAGGCCTGACTTCTACCGGGGGCGGCCCCCTTGGCAGGGAGTCAGGCCCGCGCTCGAGGCGGGTGGGTGGGTGGCGCGAGCTCGTCCGCGAGCAGATCCAGCAACACGCCGTCGTGCCAGGTGCCGTCAGCGCCGCGCTCGTATTGACGCATGGTGCCGACCGGCCGGAAGCCAACCTTCTCGTACGCCCGAATCGCACGGGCGTTGTCCGCGGCAGGGTCGATGACCAGCCGATGGTGGCCCCGCTCCTCGAACAGGTAGACCGCGAGCGTGCGAATGGCTTCGGGAGCGAAGCCTCTCCCCCACGCCCGCGGGCTCAAGAACAGGTCGATGCTCGCATGGCGGTACTGGGGGTCGAGCTCTTCGCTGAACTGGATCGCGCCGATGACACCGTGCTCGTGCTCGATCACATAGACGGTGACGTCCGGATCCGGCGCGATGAGCTCGGACTCGACCTTGCTCTCGTCGAAACCCGGCCACCACCGGGAGACCGCCGGATCCGACAGGATGGCCGACAGGGGTGCGAGATCCTCTGGTCGGGGGGGCCGGAGGAGCAACCGTTCGGAGCGTAGGCTTTTCATGAACGGCAATCTACGCCGACATACGCTCAGCGACAGCGCCCGCCCGAAGGCAATTGATGCTTCTTCGTTCGCGCTCCAATGGCTCCAGACGCGGCGGCCCGCAGGATGCGGCGGAAGGTGGGGCATTCCATATGGCTCGGCGCGGGGCAGGCAGCGGCATGCCGTAGGCTGTCGCGCAGGGCGCTGAGCTCGCGGATCGTCCTGTCCAGCTCCTCCGCCTTGGCCGTGAGCATCTGCCGGTCGATGCGCGTCCGCCCATCCGGCGCGAACATGAGGGCGATCTCATCGAGCGAAAAGCCGGCGGCGCGCCCCAGCGCGATCAGCGCCAGCCGCTCCAGCACGCCGGGATCGAACAGACGGCGCAGGCCCCGCCTGCCGATGGAGGCGATCAGCCCCTTCTCCTCATAGAACCGCAGCGTCGAGGCAGGAACGCCGGACCGCCGCGCTACCTCGGTGATGTCCAGGTCTCTCACCCTCTTGACCTCAAGTCGACTTGAAGTGGCACCGTACGGCTTTCGATTCTGGAAGGCACGCAAAAGGAGACGATCATGAATGTCACGCGCCAGACCGATGACGCGCAGACGACGCTTTGGAATGGCCCCGCCGGACGCGCCTGGGTCGAGACGCAGGAGTTGCTCGACCAGATGTTCAAGCCGCTCGAAGACCTGCTCGTCGAAGCGGTCTTCGCCGGCTCCGGGCGCCAGGTGCTCGACGTCGGCTGCGGTACGGGCAGCACGACGCTCGCCGTCTCGCGGCTGCTCGGCGCGAACGGCCGCTGCATCGGCATCGACATTTCGGAGCCGATGCTCACCGCCGCCCGGGCCCGCGCCGAACGGGAAGGCACACCGGCGAGCTTCATCCGCGCCAACGCGCAGAACCACGCCTTCGAGCCCGCGAGCTTCGACATGATCATTTCGCGCTTCGGCGTCATGTTCTTCGACGACTCCGTCCGGGCCTTCGCGAACCTGAGACGAGCCGCGAAGGACGACGCCGAATTGCGGTTCGTCGCCTGGCGGAGTCCTTCGGAAAACCCGTTCATGACGACGGCCGAGCGCGCCGCGGCACCGCTCCTGCCGAACCTCCCCGCTCGCCGGCCGGACGCGCCGGGGCAGTTCGCCTTCGCGGACCAGCGCCGGGTCCATCGCATCCTGGAGGAAGGCGGCTGGGCCGAGATCGACATCCGGCCGATCGATGTTGTCTGCACCCTGCCCGAGAAGGAGTTGGTCCGGTACCTGACCCGGCTCGGTCCCCTCGGCCTGATTCTTCACGAGGCGGACGACCGGACTCGCACCCAGGTCATCGAAGCGGTCCGCGCCGCTTTCGAGCCCTATGTGCACGGAGCGGAAGTCCGCTTCAACGCTGCCTGCTGGATGGTCGGCGCCCGAGCGCCGTCCGCGCCGAAGGAGGCCGCGAGTACCTGAGTGGCCGCGGTGGCGGCGGCGCCCGTGGGCTGGACGCTCCTGCGCTCGGATCAGAGCTCATCGCAGATCAAGGCCTGGGTCTTCTACAAGGTCGCCACCGCGTCCGAGCCCACCAGCTACGCGTTCACCATCGACCTCGCCAGCTACATGGCCGGTAGCATCTCGGCCTTCGTCGGCGCGGACCCCACCCACCCCATCGACGCGCAGAGCGGCCAGAAGAACGGCCTCACCGCCAGCTTCAATACGCCCGCCATCACCACCACGTCCTCCAACGGCCTCGCGGTGTGGTTCGGCTCGCAGATCTGGACGGGCTCGGCGTGCCCGGCGAGCCCCATCGTCCTGCACCGTGGGGGACACGTTCTCCACCACGTACACCACCCAGGGCACCGTGACGTCCACCGCCATCGTGGAGCCGTCCGGTCTGGCCACCAGCCGCCTCACCCCGGGCGTCCTCTACGTGCACAACGAGGACACCACCGCCATCGTCGCCATCAGCACCACCGACGCGAGCACGCGGGGCACCTTCAACGTGTCCAACGTGACGCCCGCGGACTGGGAGGACGTCGCCACCGGGCCCTGCCCCACCGGCCAGTGCATCTACATGGGCGATATCGGCCGCGCGAGCGCCAGCCTCCCCACGCCGCCGTCCACCTTCACCGTCTACCGCATCCCCGAGCCCAACATCGGCGCGGGCCAGACCAGCGGCGACCTCACCGCACAGGCGTTCCCGTTCAAGTACCCGGACTCGCCCAAGGACGCGGAGACGATCATGGTGCACCCCACCACCGGTGACATCTACATCATCACCAAGTCGTACGCCGGCGCGAGCAAGGTCTACAAGTTCCCGCAGCCGCTCCCGGCCCCGGGCACGATGTCCACGCTCGTCTTCGTGGCCGACCTCCAGCTCCCCACCTCCACCACGGACACCAACCACAGAAATCGTGGTGCCCGCTGCCACCCAAAGCGCCGGACCAGGGCAATCGCTGAAGGGGCAGGATGAGCTGGCCGAGCGCCAGGGGTGTGTCTTCCGTCGCTCATGACGAAGCATTGACGGCACGAACCTTCCCCATGGGGCAGGTCCGGGTTCGCCAATAAACACATGCATCCAGTCTTTCCTGTCTGCCGACGCTTTCACATAACGAGTTGGCGCCCGGACGCAAACCCTCACATGCGACTGCTGCTAGCTTGGACGTCGCATCACAGGAGCAATACAAACGAACAAGTCATTCAAAGGAGCGATTGGCCATGTCGAGCAAGTCCAGCCATCTGGTTGCCATGTTGATGATTGGAAGCACCTTCGTCCTCGGGGGCTGCGGTGTGGGCACCGAAGACGAGGCTGGCGGCGAAGAGGCGGCGAGCCTCGCGACCACCCAGCAGGAGATCTCCTCCGGGTGGACCTCCTACACCTCCGAGGAATACGCGCCCATCAGCTGTGATGGTGGGAGCTTGATCAGCGCCTTTCAATGCAGTGGCTCCGATTGCGACAACATTCGTGCCTATTGCCAGCCCGCGGGCGGCGTTCGTGGTAGCTCGTACTGGACCCCCTACTTCTCGGAAGAAGGGACCAATTACAGGTACTGTGACTACGGTTATTGGATCACGGGACTCGCCTGCAGCGGTTCCTATTGCGACAACATCTCCCTCCAGTGCTCCTACATGAGCAACTTCGGTAGGAAGAATTGCTATTGGACCGGGTGGATGTCCGAGGAGAATGGCGGCTACCTCGGATTTGGTAGCGGCTATTACGCCGTGGGCGTGCAGTGCAATGGGGACCATTGCGACAACAAGCGCTACTACGTGTGCCAGCCGTGACAGAGGGTTGAACCACCCGTCGAAGGGGTGGGCGGGGGTGCTCGCCCCTTCAGTCGCCGGTGCCGTAGATGGCGTCGCGGAGCTCGACGGGGAAGGCTCCCGACATGCCCTCGAGCGCGGTGTTGGTGAGAGCCACGACCGTCAAGCCGCGAACCGGATCGACGAACCAGCTGTGGCCGTAGGCTCCGCCCCACTGGTAGCTCCCAGCCGACTGGGGGCTCCGGGCCTTCACCGGATCCACGAGCACCGCCGCGCCAAAGCCGAAGCCCCAGCCGGGTCCCTGCGTCTCGGCCTCCGGACCGACCTGCGCGCGGGTCATCTGCTCGACGGTGGACGCCGCCAACACCGGCGCGCCGCCCTCGCGGAGGCTCTCCAGGAGCCTCAGGAAATCACCCGCCGTGCCCACCATGCCCGCCCCTCCCGAGGGAAAGGCGCGTCGGTCCAGGGCTCGACCGGGAGCATAGCGGATCCCTCCACCCCCGAATGGCACGACGTGCGACCCGCCCATGCGCACCGGCTCCGGTTTCCCGTCCGCATAGGGCGTCGCGAGCCGCGCGGCGTCCTTGACGCTGAATCCCGTGTCCGACATGCCCAGAGGACGGGTGACGAGTCGCTCGACGACCCTGGGCAGCGGCGCCCCTCCGGCGCGGGCGACGACCGCTCCCAGCACATCCGTCGCCACGGAGTAACCCCAGCGCGTCCCAGGCTCGAACGACAGCGGAACCGACGCGATACGGCGAAGGTTCTCGTCCAGGGTCAGACCGGGCTCATCCAGGTCCAGACCATCGGAGACCCTCGCCCGGTGATACGGCCCCTGCTCGGACTCGAAGAAGCCATAGGTCAAGCCCGCGGTATGGGTCAGCAGCTGGCGCACGGTGATGACGGCTTCACGGCCGTCCGCCAGCTTCGGCCGGAAGGCCGGAATCCACTTCGTGACGGGCTCGTCCAGTGAGAGCTTCCGTTGGTCCACCAGGGCCAGTGCGGCAACGGACACGATGGGCTTGGACATGGAGGCCAGGCGGAACAGCGCGTCCTCCCGCATGGGCCGCCTCGCCTCGCGATCCGCGAAGCCGGCGGCGCGCCGGTAGACGACCTCTCCGTCCTTCGCGACGAGAACGACGGTTCCGACGATCCGCTTCTCCGCGAGCGCTCGGTCGATGGCCCCGTCCAGACGCGCCGCGAGGGCACGCTCCCCGGGGACGTCGGGGCGGGCGGGAGCCTGTGCGAGGCTGGCAACCACAAGGAGGGGGGCGATGGCAGAATACATGGTGCGGCACTCCTGTTTACGTAGTGACCGCTACACAAATAAGGCGCCCACCCTCCCATTTCAATAACGAACGCCATGAAAAACAGCTCCATCCCGGAACGGCGCCCGCGAGGACGCCCCCGGGGCTTCGACAGCACGAGGGCGCTCGATGAGGCCCTGAAGGTGTTCTGGCGGCTCGGCTACGAGGGCGCGTCGATCACCGACCTCACCGAGGCGATGGGCATCACGGCGCCCAGTCTCTATGCGGCGTTCGGGTCCAAGGCGGAGCTCTACCGTCAGGCCCTGGAGCGTTATCGGGCCGAACAGGGCGCCTTCACGGCTCGCGCGCTCGCCGAGGAGCCGACCGCCCGCGCGGCCATCGCCAGGGTTCTGAGGGAGTCCGCCAGGGAGTTCTCCAGCCGGAAGCACCCCCGCGGATGCTTGATCTCGACGGCGGTCCTGACGTGTGCCGCCGAGAACCAGCCGATCGCCGAGCTCGTCGCCGGACTGAGATCGGGCACGCTGGCGCTGTTCAGGGACCGCATCGCTCGGGGTATTGCCCAAGGAGAGCTGCCGGCCGGGACGGACGCGGAGGCCCTCGCCCGGTATTTCGGCGCCATCATCCAGGGCATGTCGGTGCAGGCGCAGGACGGCGCGAGCGAGGCCGAGCTTCTCGCCCTCGCGGAGGTCGCGATGCGCGCCTGGGACAACAAGAGGAGCTGAAGGCTCGCTGGAACGACCCCGGCGGAGAGGGCACTCGCGAGCGCTCCTCCCCGCCTCGTGGGCCGAGCCCCGGGGAACACGCCCCCGGGACCCGCACCGAACCTCGAGTGGCTCAGCAGCCGGTGTTGCCGCCGGGGCTCACGCCGAGCTTGCTCGTGAAGTTCAGGTAGTTGTTCACGCGGCTCTGCACCTGGGCGGGGTTGCGGCCGTTGCACTCCAGGGCGCCGTTGATGGTGCGGATGGTCTCACCAAAGCCCGCGCCGTTGACGATGGCGTTGTGCGCCGTCATGGAGCCCGCGCCCGTCTGCGTCATCCAGAACCAGAAGCCGGTCCGCCAGGCGATGGTGGCGTCCCGCGCGACCAGGTCGGGGTTGTTCATGAGGTCCACGCCCAGCGCGTTGCCCGCGGCGCAGTAGTTGCCGTTCCACGACAGCTGGATGGGGCCACGGCCGTAGTACCACTTGCCCGGAGCGCAGCCGCAACCCGGGGGGCCCCAGCTGGTGTCGCACATGACGCTCTTGTTGATCTCCTCGACGTAGACGAGGTGGCCGGTCTCGTGGGCGATGTTGGCGAGGAAGGCCGCCACCTCGCGCTTCCGCGTGTCGAGGTCACCCGTGGTGGCGAACCCGGGGAAGGTATCCGCCGCCGCCACCAGGGCCGAGTAGGTGTAGAAGCTGCTACGGCCGGGGAACATCGAGTTGAACGTGGCCTCGCTGAGGATGGCGCGCAGCCCGGTGCCGCCATTGCCACCATCGCCGCCGCCACCATTGCCGCCGCCACCACCACCGCCGCCACCGCCGCAGTCGCCACCCTGCGACCACAGGGACGGAGCCGCCACGGGGTTCCAGCCGCAACCGACGCAGGCGGTATGGGAGACGAGGGCCGTGTAGCTGCCGCCGTTGTAGGTCACACCGTCGCCCGCGTTGTAGGCCGAGCCCTCGGCCCAGGCGCCTCGACACGCCGCCGCCGCCTCTTGAGAAGCAAGTGCCATCGCCATCGAAGCGAACACCATCGCCGCGGAGAGGATGCTCTTCGAAAGGCCACTCAGTGACTGTCGCAACATATCAAATTCTCCTTTACTGATAAGGGTCGGGGGCCCCAAGACCGTGGATGAATGTCGGCCCTGCCTGGGTCGGGCAGGAACGCGACAGCCTTAATGAGCAGCCCGAGCATTTTTTCGGGTTTACGCTCGTTTCTGGCCCCAACCCTCCGGAGAGCTCACGCTCCTTTCCTCACAACGGCCTCTGTCTTGTATTGCGCAGAGTTCGCCGGACAGTGACAAATCAGAACGGAGGTCCTCGCACCTGCACGTCCACGCCGCCCGCGTTGACCAGGACGGCGAACCGCCGCATGAGCTCCTCCCGCTGGGCGCCGTTCAGCCCGCGCAGCACGCGCCGCATCGCCCGCGCATCTTCTTCCCGCCATCGCCGAGCGCTGCTGGCCTCGTCGACGAGGCGATGACCCTCCTGGAGTGCCATCAGACTCTCCGTCGAGGGCTCCGGCACGGGCGTCCGCGCCTGTTTCTCCTCCTCGCGCCTCGAGCCCAGCTCCTCATGGAGGATGCGGGACAGCTCCGCCTGGAGCCACGCGGCGTCCAGTCCGGGAGCGCCGCCCGGTGAGGCCACGGCACAGCGAACCTGCCGCGAAGCCGGGACGAGACGAGCCTCCAGGGCCGCCAGCTGCGCTCCCTGCCGCTCGAGCAGGCTCAGCAGTTCGTCATGAGAGGCCTCTGGGGCCGAACCCCTGCCCGCGGCAAAGCCCAGGCCTCCACCCAACCCCAGCGTCACCAGGAGCAGCAGCTTCATCTGTGTCTGCATTGGCCTTTCCTCGTGGGTCCGGGGAGGGAGCGCGGACTCGTGGGCCGCGCTCCCTCCCCGTGCTGGATTACAGCTGCTTCGGCGTGTACTCCGAGCTGTGGCCCACGCCCAGATACGTGCACGCGCCGCTCGCATCCCACTCGAAGTAGACGAACGAATCACTCGAGAGGCTCCGCGCCGTCTCCACCAGGGCCGCCACCGAAGACGTGCAGTACACGTTGGTACCGGACGTGTTCTTCGCGGTACAGCTCATGCGCTTGTCGCCATCGTCGTAGGCGTGCACGTCGCACGAGATGAACTGGATCGCATCGGTGCTGTTCCGGGCAGCTCCGAGGGTGCCGTACGCCATCTTCTCCGCCAGGTTGATGTAGACCGGATAGGAATACCGGCTACCCGCCCACGCCGCCGTCCCCGCCAGCACCGCCGCCATGGCACACCCCAGCACCACATTCTTCTTCGTCATGTCGTCTTCCTTTGGATTCCAGGACGCGGAGGAAATCCGCGCGCGTGCAGACGGACTCCTCCCCTCCTCATTCAAAACGTCGCGCACCGATGGGCTATAAGCGCCGCGCCATGCGCCAGTGGATGCTGCGCATCACCCGCTACGCGGACCGGTTGGTGGATGACCTCGATGGCGTCGACTGGCCCGACTCCACGCTGTCCATGCAGCGCAACTGGATCGGCCGCTCCCCCGGCGCGGAGATCGACTTCGTCTCGCCCGCGGGCTCCATCAAGGTCTTCACCACCCGGCCGGACACCCTCTTCGGCGCCACGTACCTGGTGCTCGCCCCCGAGCACCCGCTCGTCGAGTCCCTGACGACATCCGCGCAGAAGGCCGCCGTCGAGGACTACCGGCAGCAGGCCCGCCGCAAGAGCGACCTCGAGCGCACGGACCTCGCGAAGGAGAAGACCGGCGTCTTCACCGGCAGCCATGCCACGCACCCGGCGACGGGACAGCCCGTGCCGGTGTGGATCGCCGACTATGTCCTCACCGGCTACGGCACCGGCGCCATCATGGCCGTGCCCGCCCACGACACGCGCGATCATGCCTTCGCGAAGAAGTTCGGGCTCCCCATCGTCGAGGTGGTGAAGGGCGGAAGGGACGTCCAGGAAGAGGCCTTCACCGAGGAGGGTGTGGTCACCGGCTCGCCTCCCATCGACGGGCTGCCCACCGCGGAGGCGAAGAAGAAGATCATCCCCTGGCTCGAGCAGAAGGGCGTGGGGAAGGCGGCGGTGAGCTACCGGCTGCGCGACTGGGTCTTCTCCCGCCAGCGCTACTGGGGCGAGCCCATCCCCATCATCCACTGCAAGGGCTCGTGCGGAGGACCCGTGGCGGTGCCCGAGGAGCAGCTCCCGGTGATGCTCCCGGACGTGGAGCGCTACGAGCCCACCGGCACGGGCGAGTCCCCGCTCGCGGCCATCCGGAGCTGGGTGGAGACGAAGTGCCCCAGGTGCGGCGGCCCTGGCGAGCGCGAGACGGACACCATGCCCAACTGGGCGGGCTCGTGCTGGTACTTCCTGCGCTTCATCGACCCGAAGAACGAGCGGGCTCCGTTCGATCCCGAGGTGGTGAAGGCGTGGATGCCGGTGGACGTGTACATCGGCGGCGCCGAGCACGCGGTGCTCCACCTGCTCTACGCGCGCTTCTGGCACAAGTTCCTCTACGACCTGGGCCTGCTCTCCGTGAAGGAGCCCTTCCTGAAGCTGCGTCACCAGGGCATGGTGCTCGCGTACAGCTACCAGGACGAGCGCGGCGCCTACCACCCGTATGACTCGGTGGACTTCAGCACGGATCCGCCAACGCTCAAGGGTGGCGGCAAGCTCGTGGCGCAGATCGAGAAGATGTCCAAGTCCCGGGGGAACGTCGTCAACCCCGAGGAGGTCATCCAGAAGTACGGCGCGGACGGGCTGCGCCTGTACGAGATGTTCATGGGCGACTTCGAGGAGGCGAAGCCGTGGGACGTGCGCGCCATCCAGGGCGTCGCGCGTTTCCTCTCGCGCGCCTGGCGCCTCGTCGATGAGTGGGAGCCGGCGAAGGCGCCCACCGAGGACACGCACCTGCGGCTCCGTCACGCCACCATCAAGGCGGTGGGCGAGCGCATCGAGTCATTCAAGTTCAACACCGCCATCTCCGCGCTGATGGAGTACTCGAGCGCGCTCGGACAGGGCGCCACCCGGGCGGACCTGGAGACGTTCGTCCTGCTGCTCTGCCCGTTCGCCCCCCACCTGGCGGAGGCCGCGTGGGAGCGGCTCGGGAACAAGCCCTTCGCCTCGACGCAGCCGTGGCCCACGTACGACGCGGCGCTCACGGTGAACGAGACACTGGAGGTGGCCGTCCAGGTGAACGGCAAACTGCGTGGCACGTTCGTGGTGCCCCGGGACTCGGACGAGGCCCTGCTGCAGCAGCGTGCGCTGGAGCTCGAGGCCGTGAAGCGTCACATCGAGGGCAAGAGCGTCCGCCGCGTCATCGTGGTGAAGGGCCGGTTGGTCAACGTCGTCGTGTGAGCCACGACGGGGGGCGCCGGTGGAAGACCGCCGGCGCCGCACCGCCCCCCGAAGCGGCCGGGCTCAGTCCGCCTTGGGGGTGATGCCCAGCGTGTCCGCGTAGCTGTGGAGCCCGCGGATGTGATTGCCGCCGTCGACCGCGATGGTTTCGCCGGTCACCCACGACGCCAGCTCACTGCACAGGAACGACACCACCTTCGCCACGTCCTCCGGCTCGCCGCACACCTTGCCCAGCGGCGTGTGCTCGAGGAACCCCCGCCCCATGGGCCCCTGCATGAGTCCCGCCGACTCGGCGAGCGGCGTGAGGATGGCCCCCGGCGCCACGACGTTCACCCGGATTCCGTACCGCCCCAACTCCGAGGCCGCGACCTTCGAGAAGTTCGCCAACCCCGCCTTGGACGCACAGTAATGGGCCATGCCATCCGTCACGGCCGTCTGGTTCAGCGAGGAGATGTTGACGATCGACCCGGGCTGCTTCGCCGCGACGAGTGCCCGCGCGAACGCCTTCGTGAAGAGGAAGGGGCCCTTCAGGTTGATGTCCATGACCGTGTCGAACTCCTCCTCCGGCAGGTCGAGGATCGGGCGGATCGTCGCCGTCCCGGCGTTGTTCACCAGGATGCCGGGCAGACCGAACTCGCGCGTGGCGACCTCGAGCGCCCGGGCCACGTCCTCCGCCCGGACCACGTCTCCCGCGAAGGCCACCGCCCGCGCGCGCCCCTCCATCACGCGGTTGAGCTCCCCGGCGGCCGCCTCCACCTTCTCCCGCGTCCGGCCAACGAGGAGCACATTGGCTCCATCCCTCATCAGGCGCGAGGCGATTCCCAATCCGATTCCCTGCCCCGCTCCCGTCACGATTGCACTGCTCGATACGAGCTTCATCTCTGGCTCCTGTGTCTCAGGGCATGAGGCCACACTCCCCGTGAAGAGGGCAAGGACTGGCCCTGGATCGGGCCCGACGACTACCATCGATCGTCGCACAACCGTAAGCACATGGACCCACTCCTGAGACGACAGACGCGGTACAAGGCGCTCTTCGCCATGCTCGTGGCCTGGGTCGCCAGCACACCGCGCTCCGCCCTGGCCACGGACTCCGCCCCACGCCCGTCGCCCCGCGCCTTCGAGATCCCGGCGGAGGGGACCGTGCTCGAGCACAGCGTCATCTTCGCGGGCGCGGTGCTCGACTCACCCCCCGCTCGCCTGACCCAGCTCTTCCCCGAGCGCTACTCGGAGATCCCCGGAGTCTTCACGTTCCGCGGAGGCCCCACCCGCACGGGCGGCTCCTGGGGTACCTGTCCGCTGCGCGAGCGGAAGCTCGAGGTCGCGTGGATCGCCACCACCGGCCGCGGCCGTGGTCACTGGGGCGGAGGCGCCGGTTGGACCGGCCAGCCCGCCATCGTCCAGTGGCCCGCCGTCATCCGGCACTCCATGGGCCGCCTCGGCCCCCGCCGCTTCGAGAATGGCTTCGTCGAGGTCATCCAGGGCTCGCTCGATGGCTCCGTGTACTTCCTGGAGCTGCGCACCGGCCGCCCCACTCGCCCCCCCATCCCCACCGGCAACCCCATCAAGGGCAGCGTGTCGCTGGATCCTCGCGGCTACCCCCTCCTCTTCGTCGGCCAGGGCATCCCGGAGAGCAAGCCCATCGGCCTGCGCGTCTACAACCTCATCACCCACCAGCAGATCTTCTTCCTCCCCGGACGGGACGCGAAGTCACCGCGCAAGGGCTGGGGGGCCTTCGACAGCTCGGGCCTGCTCAACCGCGCCACCGACAGCTACATCGTGGGCGGCGAGAATGGTCTCTTCTACGTCCTGCGGCTCAACACCGACTTCGACACCATCACGCTCACGCTGAAGGTTCGTCCCGAAATCCTGCGCTACCGCTACGCGCCCCCCGGGCGCACGCACTACGGCATCGAGAACTCCCTCTCCGTGGTGGGCAACCTGGCCCTCTTCGCCGACAACGGCGGCACGCTGCAGGCGCTCGACCTGCGGACCTTCAAGCCGGTATGGACCTTCGCCGCGGGCGACGACACCGACGCCAGCCTCGCGGTGGAGCGCGAGGGTGAACGCCCCGTCCTCTACACCGGCACCGAGGTGGACAAGACAGGGCCCCGGGGCCAGTCCTGGCTGCGGAAGTTGGACGGCCTCACCGGCAAGGTCCTCTGGGAGCGCGCCTACCCCTGCCAGGGCGCGCGCGAGCCGAAGAAGATCGACGCGGGTGTCTTCGCCACCCCCCTGGTGGGCACGGGGGATGTCTCGGGGCAGGTCGTCTTCACGCTCTCACGCTGCCCGGACTTCTCCAGCGGCCTCATGGTGGCGCTCGACAAGGCCACGGGCGCCGAGCTCTGGCGCCGGCCCCTGGCCCACTTCGCCTGGTCCTCGCCCACCTCCTGCCGGGACGAGCAGGGCCACTCCTTCATCCTGCAAGGCGACATCAGCGGCCAGGTGAACCTGCTCGACGCGCGCACCGGCGAGGTGTTGCACTCGCTCCAGCTCAAGGGCGGCATCGAGGCCTCCCCCGCCGTGTTCGACGACATGGCCGTGCTGGCCACGCGCGGGGAGTGGATTTACGGCCTGCGCCTGCGCTGACGCTCGCGTTAAGCTGTCCCCATGCGCCTGCTCCTGAACATCCTCTGGATCATCTTCGGAGGCGGATTCGTCATCTGGCTCGAGTACCTGCTCGGTGGCCTGCTGCTCTGCCTCACGATCGTCGGCATCCCCTTCGGGGTGCAGTGTTTCAAGATGGCCGGGCTCGGGCTGCTGCCCTTCGGCAAGGACATCGCCGACGCGCCTGGGGCCAGTCCCATCGGCTGCGTGCTGAACGTGTTCTGGCTCATCGTCGCCGGGGTGTGGATCTTCCTGAGCCACATCGCGCTCGCCCTGGGGCTCGCGGTGACGATCATCGGCATCCCCTTCGCCATCCAGCACGTGAAGCTGGCGCTGCTCGCCCTCGCGCCCTTCGGGAAGCTCGTGCGCGAAGCGCCGTGAGCGGACCGCTCAGAAGGCCACGCCAAAGGCCAGGCGCGGCGTCGGGACGAGCTCCACCCGGAGCGCCCCCTCGCCGGGAGCCTCGAGATCGGGAATCGAGCGGTACTGCGCGGAGAAGCCCGCCGAGAGCGTGAACCGGTTGAACAGCACCAGGGTCCAACCAACGGTCCCGCCGAGCCCCAATCCAATCGCCCTGCGCCGCACGTGGTTCTCGGAGCGGATCTGATAGTTCACGCTGAACTCGGGTCCGAAGAAGATGCCACTGGGCGCGTCCCCGAGCACGAAGAGCCGGGTGCCGAGCGTCCCCGACAGCGACAGGTGCCAGAGCTCCGGCGTGCGGCCATAGGCGAACTCGGGCCCCAGGTAGATCGAGAAGCCCTTCCCGAAGGCCCGCTCGTACTCGACGCCGAGCTGCGAGTGCCTGAGCGCCAGCGGGTTGAGGGTGAAGGTGTTGCGGGCCCCCAGCTCCTCCGGCTCGGGAGGCTTCGGCTTGCCCAGGTTCGCGAACCAGTCCCGGACGCGGGTCACGACGTCGGCCTGGGCCTTCCGCGGGGTGAGGACGCACAGCGAGAGGAGCAGGATCAGCGCGGCTCGGGGCATGGTCATCTTGGGGGCAAGGGGGCCCGCCATCATCGGGCACGCCCGTGGCCCACCTCAAGCGTCCCGGCCGAGGCCCGCCTCGTGCTATGGGCGGGTCATGGCCAACAAGACGATCATCGAGGGTCTCGACGGACTTCGGGCGGTAGTCGGGCAGCAGCTCGGTGCCTCCGAGTGGAAGGAGCTCACGCACGAGGACATCCTGCGCTTCGCCGAGGCCACGGGTGATTCCCAGTGGATCCACGTGGACCTCGAGCGGTGCAAGCGCGAGTCGCCATTCGGAGTGCCCATCGCGCATGGGTACTTCAGCGTCTCGCGCATCGCGGGGCTGTTCTTCGAGACGGTCGACGTCCGGGGCTTCGCCCTCGTCCTGAACTACGGCTTGAACAAGGTGCGCTTCCCGGCGCCGCTCAAGCTCGGGGCCCGCTACCGGCTGAGCCTGAAGCTGGCGGAGCTCAAGGACGTGCCCAAGGGGGTCGAGGCGCTCCTGCTCGCGACCATCGAAATCGAGGGCGAGTCCAAGCCGGCGTGCGCCGCGGAGGTGCTCTACCGGTACCTGCTCGCGTGACCGGCGGGCGGGCAGCCATCGAGGTGGGCCCGGAGCGGGTTACACCGTCAGCGGCGCGGAGGTGAGGGCCTCCGAGCCGGGAGGTACCTCCGCGTCCGGCTCATCCAGCAGGACCAGCAGGGGAATGGCCGCCCCGGTCTCCCCGAAACTGGCCATGCCTCGCACCGTGCCTCCCACGCGCGAGCCATCGGGACGCTCGAGCGAGATGGCCTGTCCCACGCGGACGATGGGGGTGCGCCGGGGAATGCCCGGTGAGAGCAACACGCCCCGGCCCGCCAACCGGTGGGTGGAGTCCACGGTGAAGAGGTAGCGCTCCCCTCCTCCCGCGCCCACCTGCCGCGCGAAGAAGAGGGCCAGCCGCTCCACCAGCAGCATCGCGTGTTGCTGCACCCGGGCCAGCCGCGAGCGCTCCCGCTCGAGCAACTCCTCGGCCCCGAGCCCCACGCGGCCCACATCCCCTGGCGAGGCCCGGACCCAGCGCTCGAACATGCCCACGTCCACCTCGGGGTGGAACTGCACCCCATAGGAGGCGCCCACCCGGAAGGCCTGGTGCGGATAGCGGGAGCTCGAGGCGAGCACCTGCGCCCCCGGCACGGACTCGAAGGTGTCCCCGTGCCAGTGCAGCACGTCGAAGAACTCCTCGAAGCCGGCGAACAGCGGGTCCGCCAGCCCCGCCACCGTCAACGACACCGGGTGCACGCCCACCACCGGGCCCTTGTCTCCCGGATGGACGCGAGCCCCCGCCGAGGCGGCGAGCAGCTCCGCGCCCACGCCGATGCCCAGATTCGGCCGTCCCGCCTCCAACCGGCGGGCGAGCAATCGCCGCTGCTCCTCCAGAAGAGGAGCGGCCTCCGCCCCCGGGTCACCCAGGGACGCGCCCATGATCACCACGAGGGCCGCCTCCGCGTCCTCGGGGCGAGGGGCTCGCAGACGGACATCCAGGGTAAAGCCCGAGCGCCGCAAGGCGGGGCCCAGCTGCCCCAGGCCTCGTTCTTCCTCGTGAAGAAGGACGACCGCGGTCCGGGGGGGTTCGGAAGGTGCGTTCATTCCGGGAACATTCGCACGCTCGGGCGAGCCGCCCACCCTCGGGTGCTGGAGGGTGTCCTGGAGAACATCTTCCCGCGCACGAAGCGAGGTCCGGGTCCGCGGGCCAGGGAGGTGGCCTGCTCCCGGGTCGATCGACCCACCCCACTGCTTCGCACCCGGGAACTTCCGGGCTGCCAGCCCATGCCGTGGTGCCTCACCTTCAAGGAGAGAGAACCCACCCCCGGAATTCCCCATGTCGACGCTTCACCTCCCCCCCGTCCCCCACCTGTACCTGCTCACCTTCGACGAGCGGCATTCCTTCGAGAACGCACTGCTCGGACTGTCCGGCCCCCCCACACCCGACGAGGCGGACGCCATCCGCCACATGAAGACCGTCATCTACACCGGCTTCCGGCTGGCCCTCCGGCGAGGCGTCAAACACGACGGCACGGGCATCCTGGTGGATGGGCAATACGGGAACGACGTGGCGAGACAGGCGCTCGAGGAGGGCATCCTGCTCGCCATGGCCGCGGAGAAGGGCGACATCGAGACGTTCGAGCCGGCCTTCGCCCAGGCGCGGGTGCACTACAACCCCGAGGAGGAGCAGGCGGTGAACGCCCCGCGGACGGAGCGACTCGTCAGGTTGACGGAATGGCTGCGGGCACATGGGCGCCGTTTCCTCCTGGAGTTGCGAGTGCCAGCGACACAGGCCCAGCTCGCCGCCCTTGGAGGAGACGCGGAGCGCTACGATCACGAGCTGAGGCCCTTGCTCATGGTGCGAGCGGTGAGCGAGCTGCAGGCGGGCGGAGTGGATCCGGACATCTGGATGCTCGAGAGCCTGGACCGGACGGCGGACTGCCTGCGCGTGGCCATGCAGGCCCGAGCGGGAGGCCGGGAGCACGTGTCCTGCATCGTCCTCGACCGGCACCCGAGCTGGGAGGACCTGGAGCGGTGGCTGAGGGTGACCGCGTCCATTCCGGGCTTCATCGGCTTCGCGCTCGGCCGCACGCTGTGGTGGGAGCCCCTTCAGGCCATGCACCGGCGCCAGCTCACCGCGGCCGAGGCCGCCCAGCGCATCTGCGACAACTACCAGCGTGCCCTCCTCCTCTGGAACGAGGCACTGCTCCGCGCTGATTGCCAACGCTCCACCCTTCAACCGGAGGCCGTGCCCTCCTGAAGCGCGTGCTCCGATTCACACGTGGACCACACCCCCGCGCGCCGGTTGACGCGGGTGCTGCCTTCGCGGCACCTCGCGCTTCAGCCCCGGTGACGCTCGGCTACCCGGTAGATCCGGGTGAGGGAGTAGTCAAGCAGCGCCTGTCGCGAGCGCATGTAGTGGCGTGCCCGGACAAAGGGAAGCCAGACGCGGTTGCCCACGAGGACCTGTGCCTCCTCGAGCTTCTTTCGCGGAATCCACCTGCCGCCCAGGTTGCGCACCATCACCTCGCCCAGATACGCGCCGATGGCAGGTATCGCATGCTCGTCAATGGCTTCTCGCAGGCGGCTTGTCGGGAATTCCTCGCGCCAGAAATAGAAGTCGACGTCCACGAGCGACCCGGGCGTCGCCTCGAAGACGGAGGGCACTTCTGTGTGCAGAAGGGCCACGAGGTGCTCGGCGAGGGTGTCATAATGCTCGAGAGCACCTTCCGGGTCGTCCACGTCCGGGGGCAGGGCGGAGTCCGCGGGGCGCCACTCCTCGGGTTCGGGCGGCTGCCAGACGTTGAACCCGGCAATCTTCCGCTGGCGCTCGTGGCTGGCAACGAAGTCCACCACGCGCGTGAGGAGCGGCGACACGTCCGGGTGGAAGCGGCGCTCCACGGGGGCGAGTATGGTGCTGCGCTCGCTCAGGGTGCGCAGCGCGGTGTCGTAGTCCAGGTCCGGCCGGAGGTGCGCGTGGGCGCGGGCCTGCGCGAGCCGAGCCTCCTTGCTGGCGAAATCCGCCACGGTGGGCCACGTCACGATGAGGACGGAGCCGGTGGGCAGTTCCTCCACCCGGTGGGCCGGCGTGGACAACATACGCTCGCGGCCCACGGTCTCCACCAGCTTGGGTCCGAAGACGTTGAGCCAGCACACCTCGTAGATTTTGTCGAAACCATCTCTGCGTCGAGTCTCGTCGTCGCGACCAAAGCTCGGAAAGTCCGCCAACTGCGCGTCATCACTGCTGTGGGCCCAAGCATACGTGACTGGGTAACGGTCGGCCCAGGCGCGCACCATTTCCACGAAGTGGCGGCAGCACTCCGTCTCCGCGAAGAAGGAGAGCGGCTTCACCTTGATGATGATGTTCAGTTTGGGATGCCGTGGCGGGAGCCAGAGGCTGAGCGACATGTCCAACGCAGGCCACTCCGTCCGGTAGAGCCCGATGGACGTGATGTTTTCGTCGCGATCCTCTTCCAGGGACTTCCAGATGGCGGCCCGGGAGTATCTGCGTTGCCGCTTGCCACGAACGACGTCCGGCATCCACCCGCCAGCGTACTCCTCGAACGCCTGGAAGAAAAACGCAAACTCGCTCTCCAGATCTACTTGTGGACTGAAGGCGCCGTTGAACGATAGCAGGAGGTAGTCTTCGTCCCTCGAATCGTGAAATTTCAGCACCTTCATTGGAACAGTACCTCCACTCCCGGAACCTTTTCCTTGGTTGCGTCCACGGCTGCACGCAAGACGACTATGTTCTTGGGCTTGAGTTCGCCCCCCTCATAGATGAGGCGGACCCGCTGAACGGGTACCTCGCTGCCCTCGCGGAGAAGAGGCTGGAGGGACTCGCGGCGAATATCCAGGGTTTCACCGTATTTCCGCAGAGCATCCCTCGCGTCCGCAACCATCTGCGCCTTCAAGGCTTCGACATCCAGCAGCGCGAGATTTCGGCTCTTGAAGCTCAACGTCTCGACGCGAGGTGACCGTCCGGCGTCGCCCTCTTCGATGATGAGCACATCCGCGAAGCGCAGGCCGCTCACCGGCTTCTTCACGCCCACATACGTCTCAATCCGAGGCTTGTCGAAGTCCCCGAGAAAACGGCGCTGTGCCCGGGGCAGCTCCACGTCGGCTTGCAGCCGTTTCACCATGACGCGCTCGAAGGCAAGCCCCCGGGTGAACCACCCCCACAGACGCTCGTAGGGCGCCCAGCGCAGAGGACCCTTGGCGGCCTTGCCCTCCTCGAGTTCCCCCAGGCGCTTCTCGTAGTAGGCGACGTACTCACTCCAACGCGGGTTGCCTTCAACTCCGGGCGGCGGGGCGTCAAGGGAGGGGCGCTGCTTCTCCAGCACTGCCACGTCCCTGGGCAGACGCGGGCCCACGGATTCGAGTTCCACCGCCGCGAGCTTGGCCTCCACCACCTCCTGGGTGAGGCCCGCCTCCTCGTCCACCAGGGAGACCAGGCCCCCGGAGCGCTCCGCAGCACCGGCCCTCCTGGGTGTCCCCACACCGTTTCTCCCCGTGGAAGAGCTCGTGGCCCTGGGTCTGGCCTTGGACATGAGCGGCCGTGCCTTGGCCACATCCCCCCGGGCCTCGTGCAGCGCCAGGGCGGCGTCCACTCCGCCCATGGCAACGAAGCGGCTTGCCTCCCTGCTGGCCTGTAGGTACCGGGCCAGTTCCCGCAGGCCGTCCACGCCCAGCAGTCCTTCCAATTGCCGCGCCGTGTCTTTGAGGGCTCGCAGTCGCAGTTCCATGGCCTCGAAGCCGGTGAGGAGGTGCAGCCCCATATTCGATGCACCTCTACCCTCGGCGAGGTAGCGCACGCCCTTGCCACCCGCATAGAGGGCCACCAGCAGCGCCGCTGGCGCCAGTTCGCGCGTGGCCTGCTCGTACTTGCCCTGTGTCAGCGAGTACGCCCCATGGCCCGTCCCGGCCAGCAGGCCATAGAAGCCCAGCGGAATGCCAAAGGTGAGGTGATCGAAGCCACCCAGCACCATGTGGCCTGCCGAGAAGTGCTGCTCAGCCCATCGCTTCTCCGCCTCGTCGAGGGCTTCCTGATAGTTCGGCGGCAGTTGGCTTCGTAGGGTGGAGAAGGCGAGGGCTGCCCCGTCACCGCTCATCGGAGAGCTGGAAAGAGCGTCCCTGCCAGCTCGGGCGAGGCCTCGGCCCACGTCCTTCCATTCAAAGTCCCGCTCAGGCCAGTCCGAGGGTCTCAGCCCTCTCTTCTCCAGCGCCGCCTTGAAGGCGGGCAGCAGTCCGAGCATCTCCTCCAGCCGCTTGTCACGGGCGAGAAGAAAGAGAATCTCCCTCAAGTCATCGTCATGGGCCGAATTGATGATGAAGAGGGAGAGAACCTCGGCTCTGACAGCTCCATGGTCCTCGGTCGCATCCACGAGGAAGGATGCGCGCTTGCGGTTGAGAAGGCGGGCGGCATCCTCGCGCGGTGTACCCTGGGCACCCAGACGCACGGCGCGCCAGTCATCCAAGGACGCCACCACGCGGGGCATGTCCACGCGCTCCTGCAGCGCGAGAAATTCGGTGGGAGAGGTACACGTGAGGAAGGGAGCAAGGAGTGCCTCCCTGTCGCCGGAGGAGAAGTCGGGCCAGCCAGGGGGCACGGCTTCTCCTCCGCAGGTAGCAGTGCCCTGGGCAGCACGCCCCGTGCTGGCCACCTCGCGGGGAGAAGCCTCGCCCATGCTCGCCAGGGCGGCGTCCGGGCCCGGTCCACGGGCGCTCCAGCGGCGCTGCGGTCGCTCCTGCTCACCTGGCTCGGCGGAAGAGAGAGAGGGAGGCGCCTCGAATGAGGGCGTCCTGGCCGTCGTCTTGCGCAACGTAGAGAGGGCGCGTGGGCCCTGGGAGGAGTTCCCGCCAGGTTGCGGCTCCAGCGTGACGCAGCCGGTGGTGAGCAGCGCGACCCCCAGCAGCAGCGCCACCCACCTGCGCGCCAGGGTCTCAGCGAGCATTGGCCACCACGGCGGAGACATGGCCCCAGAGGGGGAGGACTCGGGCCACTCCGCTTGGGACAACAGCAGCAGCACCAGCAGTGTGGAAGTCATCAGCCCCTCCAAGGGAGGGCACCCATGCTAACAAGGATCTTTCAAAAACCCGGACTCGACCGGCACGCGAGCTGGGAGGACCTGGAACGGTGGCTGAGGACTGGAGACCGCGCCCTCCTGAAGCCGTGCTCCGATTCACACGTGGACCACACCCCCCGCGTACTGGTTGACGCGGGTGCTGCCTTCGCGGCACCTCGCGCATCCAGGTGAATTGAGTCGTCGGAATCATTGGACCTGGGAATCAGGTCGCACACACCCGCCTTCTCTTGGCTATCCGGATCTGTCGGAGGTGCCCGCTAGAGTGGGGAGTTCCCCATCGGAGGCGCTGATGACGTCCACGCTGCTGGTGCTGCTGCTCTCCCAAGCGCCCCGGGCCCGGTGGGTGGGTCTTGTGCTCGCCCTGGCCCTGCTGTCCGCCGGCTGTGCGTCGCTGACACCCCCGCCCGGCAGGGGGACGCGCTTGCGCTACACGCCGGGCGAGGCCACGGGGCCTGCCGCGAAGTGTCAGGCTCCACCCGCCGCATCTCCAGAGAGTTCGCCCGGCTCAACGCCAGTGGCCGGGGCCTCGCCAGTGGAAACGGTGTCTTCCTCCGCTACGCCGACTACGGCGCCACGCAACTGAGGTGGAAGGAGGCCCAGCTCACCGCCGCCACCCGGCTGGCCAACGCCGCGTCGGAGGTGGAAGACCCGGACATGCAGCTCGCTCTGCTGCGCGTGGCTGGCCCACGGCTGGAGGCCGCCATGGTGGGCTCGCTCCTGCTCGCCGTCTGGCTCGACTTCCTCAATCTCGCCGACGTCGCGCTCGAACAGCACCTCTACCCCGTGGAGACGCTCTTCGCGGACATGTGGCGCAGGCAGGAAATGCTCGAGCCCGCCATGCGGGCGCTCTCCTCGCGAGAGCACGAGCAGGTGGAGGCCGTGGCGCGAGACGTGCCCCCGCTGGTCGGCCACCTCGCGGAGGAATTCGCGGCCACCGTGGAGAGAATGCGCGTGGCGGCGGAGCACCTCCAGAAGATGCTGGTGCTCAAGGAAGCCATCGAGACTGTCACGATGCTCTCGACGATGAGGTTCTCGCTGCCCTCGGCGCCTCCGTCCGCTCCCGCCCTGGTGGGTACTGGCCTGACGGTAGGCGGCGACGGCGTGACGATGGGCACGCGGATTGTCGTGTCCGCCGAGTGGGTGGAGAGGGTGCGCCAGTTGGTGCGCGCGGGCGTCCTCTCCCTGCCCGTCGTCAGCGCCACCGTGCGGATTCAGGCCGGCCAGGTGATGCTGGCGCAGGCTCGAGGCGAGCTGCCTCGGGGCGTGCGTGAGGTACTGGGAGATGGGCCCGAGGTGGGGGCCCTGCACGAAACGGGCAAAGCAGGGGCTGGCATGGCCGAGCCGCCGCGACACCATGTCATGCCCAAGGAGTTCCGCGAGTGGTTCGAGAAGCGCGGCTTCACCGGCGAGATGGACATTGACGAGTTCTGCGTCAAACTGGAGCAGGCATACCACCAAGCCATCCATGGCGGTGGGAATTGGAAGCTGGGGCGCGCATGGCCCGGTGAATGGAACCGGATGATCATGGAGGCGCTGCACGAAGCCGAGGCGGAGCAGCGCAAGCAGGTCACACGCTTTGTGCGCGATGTGCTTGTGCGCGAACTCTCCGAGTGTCTTCCCAACGGCTGGCCGGCCGAGCTGGATGACGCCAACCGCTATGCCAGGCAGGTCAGGACAGCTCTCCTTTCCACGCCGCCTCCCCCCCGGGTGGCGGCCTCTCGGTCCTGACGACGAACTGCTTCTCTCACTTCTACCCGACGAGGAAGTCTGAGCTTCACCCCGTGGAAAGGACCATGAGCGACGGACGTGCCTGATACGGACCTACGGGAATTTCAACCCGTGAAGGGTGATGCTGCGCGCGCTGTCATCCCACAGCGTGAGAGACAGTTCACCCTGAGCTTCCGATAAGAGAGCATCAACCTCCACGAAGACCGGACCGTCCCCTTTGGGCGGAATAGGCACGTCCTGCCGGATCTTCAGTCCCTCCATCTCCCTGCCTCCCGCGTCCACCAGCGAAGCGTCGACCGTCATCCAGGGCTCCGAGCTCAAGTTCAATAGCGATACCTGAACCGCGATGCCTTTGTCCGCACGGTAGCTGACAGCCTTCACGCACGTGAGGCCATCGGATTTCAATTGAACGACCGTATCCTTCCCACTCAATGGTCGGACCTGGATGCCATACGTGTCGATCTTCTTCCTGGCAACCAGGCCCCCAATCCCACCTGACTGCTCGAGTCGGGCCCGCATGAGCCTGAGCTCCGCACGCAACTCCCGGTTCTTCGCCTGCTCCAGGGCGACTTCGTGAAGGAAGGACTCCCTGGAGCGCCGGTCGCGATACACCTCCACCTGATGTGTCGCCAGCCCAGAGTGAGCCAGCAGCGTGAAAGTGACACGCTGCTGGGAGGGCCCGTCTCCAATATGAGCCGTGAGCCGGAGGCGCTCCCCAGGCACCATGTCTTGTGGTGGCAGGAGGCTGATGATGCCGCGTCCCCGTGTCACCTCCAGGAAGCGCGCCTCATCCTGCAACTCCACATCCGTGCGCACATCGAAGACGATGGTCGTCATGTGCCCTGGGCTGACGCAGATCTCGCGTGCCTCCCCCGCGGGCGCCAACGAAAGTTCGATGCGCTTCAAGTCCTCGCAAACCCTGACGATAGGCGGATACTCGACAGGAGCACCCTGGAGAAGCATGAGGACCAGGAGGGAAGAGGGAGAATGGGCTAGCACGGGCAATGGCCTCCGGCTCCGGTCAGTGGAACGCCCGGACCGCTTGGATGAACAATGCGTTGTTGACGATTGCCCGCTTGGAGGTACTACCGGGACTCACCGGAGCGCCGAGCAGCGGCATACCGGAAGTCCCAGGCAGCACCACGAGTTCCATGCAGACTGGCACGACCTCATTGCCATTCAGGTGGGCTTCGGTGAAACGGCCATAGACACGCCCATTCCCGAAAATCAGCTTGCCACGGAAACGAGTCCGGCTCGAGACCTCCCCGTATTGACCAACGTTCTCGCCATCGACCTCCCCCTCCGAAAGAATGGCTTCTTCGGGAGGAATCATGCGATTGCTAGGACTGCCATTGTAGGGACGGATGAAGAATTGCAGAGTATCGCCCTCGCTGATGCCGAGTCTCGTGTGGCCCGACATGGACCCCGGCGGGCACGCCTCTGGCTTCGGCGGTGGACGCAGCGCCGGCCCTCCCCCCCCCGCGCAGGCGGAGGTCGCAACGAGGCCGGCGGAAAGCAGGGCACGGGTCTTCTGGGATTTCGTCATCTTGGGTTCCTCGCTCTTGTTCGTCGCGGTGGCGACGGGCGCGGGGGTGGGTGACTTCTTCGGTCCCGCGTCTTGCCCAACTTCTCCCGTCACCTTCGCTGGCGCCAGTTCTTGGCGAAGAGTGACCTGCTGAGGCGGGGGCAATGGAGCAGACTCCAGACGTTGGGTGGTAGGCGCCAGCAACGTGACCACCCCCAGCACCACGGGGAGAACGAGCGCCGCGCGCCGCCACCCTCCGCGCCCCTGACGTTCGGGCACCACGGGCGCGGGGGCGGGCACTGGCGCCGGGCGCTCCTCGCGGCCGGGTTCGGGGAACAGCGGCACACGCCAGGACTTGTCGGCCTGGGCCCACACCTCGGACAGCGCCTCCGCGAGCGCCTTCGCATCCGCGTACCGGGCCCCGGGCTCCTTCTCCAGCATCCGCATGCACAGCTCACCCAGCGCCGGAGGCACGCGCGGGTTGAGCTCGTGCGGCGCCGGAGGGGTCTTCCCGAGGATGGCCTGCACCATGTCCGGGTCGTTCCCATCCCCGAAGGGAAGCCGGCGCGTCAGCAGGAGGTAGGTGACGACACCCACCGCCCACAGGTCGTCTCCTGGCGTGAACGGATAGTGCTCGCCCTCCCACTCCCGCGCGAAGCGCCACACCTCGGGGCTGCGGTACTCGGGGGTGCCGGGCGGCATCCGTATCGTCAGCCGTTGCGCTCCCTCCAGGCCCGCCGCACCGAAGTCCACCAGCACCGGCTGCCCGTCCTCCTCGCGCACGACGATGTTGGCTTCCTTGATGTCCCGGTGCACGACGCCAGCCGCATGCACGTCCGCCAGGGTGAGGGCGAACGGCAGCAGCACCTGCATGACGAGCTCGAGCGCGGAGGGGTTCTCCTCCTTCGCCCACACATCCAGCGGACGGCCCTCGACGAGCTCCAGGGCCAGCACCAGGGAGCGCGGCTCCTCGTCCGGCCAGAAGCCGTACCCGTGGAAGCTCACCACGTTCGGGTGCCGCATCAGGCGCAGCGCGTCCACTTCCCGGTTGCTCCGGGGCTCGATGCCCACCAGCTTGATGGCGAAGGGTCGCTCCCCCCGCCTCGCCCGGTACACCGAGCCGAAGCTGCCGGAGGCCAGTGGCCCCTCGATGATGAAACCGGCCACTTCCGCTCCGGGCTCCAACCGCCAGGGCAACCCACGTCCTGCCTGTCCACCGTCTTCGTCGAACATCCGGTACACCTCCGAAAATTTCGGAGGTTACCAGAGAAGTCGTACCCAGTCCCGAACTTGACTGGTTGGGCGGGTGGGACGGAACGCAGGGGAAGAGAAGATCGCGGACGCGGTGTTGAAGAGGGCGAAGTGGCCGTGATCCGAGGGATGCTGCACGGTGAACACGTAGGTGCAGAGCACGCGACGTGGCACCAGGGCCGCGAGGCCCATGGGCCGTCGATTCGAATCAACCATGAAGGTGCACGCACCTTCGCAGGCACGGAACTTCCACGAGGGGGGCGGAGACGCCCCCCTTCGTCGTTTCCAGGGCCCGGCCTCCCCTACTCCGCGCGGCAGTCCACCCAGCGCACCCCCGAGCCGCGCGTCTCGCGCCAGATGCGCGGGAGCGCCTCTCGGGCCATCGGGTGGATGTCGTGGAACAAGAGGGTGCCGTGCCGCCACAGGAGCATGAGCGACAGCACGCGCCCGGCGGCCTTCGCCCCCGTGTTGCTCGAGTGCCAGTCCTGCGAGTCGATATTCCACAGGACGTTCTTCATCCCGCCGCGCTCCAGCGCCTGGAGGAGCTCCGGGTTGCGCTGTCCGTACGGAGGGCGGAACAGCGTCAGCTTCGCCTGGCCCTCCGGCAGGCTCTCCGCGAGCCTGGAATGGAAGGACTGCATGCCGGCCACCGCGCCGTCCCACGTGGCGTGAGAGCGGTGCTCCTGCCCATGCGAGCCCACGCACATCCCCGCGTAGAGCGCCCGGAGCTGCTCCACCGAGGTCGCCTTGCGCCGGGCCTCGTAGTTGTTCCCGAGCAGGAAGAAGGCCGCGTGGACGCCCTCGGAGCGGAGCAGCGCGAGGAGCGTGTCCGTCTCCCCTCCCCTGGGCGTGGGGCCGTCATCGAAGGTGAGCAGGAAGTGGCGGTCCGGCAGCTCCAGGCCGAAGCGCTCGGCGGGCGACAGGGGGAGGATCTCGCTCGTCACCTTGGGGAAGAGCCCCGCCAGCCGGACCAGCTCGTACAGGTAGCCCTGGTAGAAGGGCTTCTGCTCCGCGTACCAGGGCGCCAGCTCCGCCGGCAGCTTCGCGAGGCCCGCGCGCGAGGCGGCGACCAGCGCGTCCCAGTCCTTCGGGACGGAGCCCTCGCAGAAGGGGGCCCCGGTGGCGCACGTCTCCCGGGCCCGGGCGAAGTTCTCCACCAGCACCCCACGCATCCGCTCCCTCCACTTCGCCACCGACGCCGCGTCTCCCGGGACGTCGGTGCTCGCGTCGGAGGCCGCCATCACCTCGGTGAACGCGGCGATCTCCGCGCGGGAGGCCACGTCGAAGGCCTGGGGAGACGACAGGGGCGAGGGCCACCGGGTGCGCTCGGTCAGTGACACCTTCAGGCCCGCGGCATGCGCGGAGGGAGCGAGCAGGGAGGTACAGAGAAGCGTGGCCAGGATGCGGAAGGAGCGGTGCATGGAATCTCTCGGGAACACGTGGGGACGGGGGCCCTACTTCGCCTCGGCCTGCTTGCCCTGCATGCGCAGGATGGCGTCGTCGTAGACCTTCATGGGCCGGTTCTGCCGGGCCCACCAGAAGTTCTGCTCGGCCTGCTTCCAGTCGCCCTGGGCCTCGAAGATGCGCGCGATGTTGTAGTACGAGCTGGCCATGACCCCATTCTTCCCCGCCCCGCGCGCGAGCGCGATGGCCTTGCGGTTGGCCCAGATGGCGTTCGGGAAGTCGCCCACCTTCTGGTAGGACAGGCCCAGGTTGCTGTAGGCCTGCGCGTGCGTCGGGTCCTTGTCGATCGCCTGCTGGTAGAGCGTGATGGACTCGCGGAGCTTGCCCTGGTGATAGAGCCGCTCGCCCTTCTTGTTGAGCGACTCGGAGCTCTCGGCCGCGGCCACCGTGCGGCGCGAGCGGGCTATCCCGGGGGCACGCGTAGCCGGCCGGCGGAGGCGTGAGGATCACGCGGCTCACGGTCTCCTCCTTCTCGAAGCGCAGGTTCAGCCACTCGCCCACGCCCTGGCCGGGGACGCCCTCGGCCCACACGGTGTCGGGTGAACCATCCACCACGTGGAGCGGCGCGTAACGGCTCTCCTCGCCCTGGAAGAAGTCCATGCGGGAGCTGGCGGTCACCCAGCTCGGCGCCTGGTACTGCGTCACGTCCAGCCCCGAGTCCTTGCCCACCTTCACCCGGACCTCCACCGCGCGGCGGGTGGCGTCATCCCGCGGCCGGGGGCTGCGGTAGCTGACCACGTAGTTCACCGCGACGCCGCCCGCGAGCGAGCGGACGATCTCCTGGAAATCTCCCGAGTCCTTGTCGAAGAAGGAGCCCCCCAGCCGGCCCGGCATCCAGTGTAGGAGACGAGCGCGAGCCGGAAGTCGAACCCGCTGTTGCCGAGGATGTCCGCGAACTGGCGGGAGCGCTCCACCAGGCCGGCGATCTCCTCGCTCATGCTGCCGGTCTGATCGAAGACGAAGACCACGTCCACCGGGGCCGTGGAGGAAGGGCCGTCCAGGCGCTGCTCCTCGAAGGAGACGATCTCCCCGGGGACCATGTCCTCGCGCAGGGAGAAGGCGTCTCGGGTGAGCCCGCCCACGCGCTTGCCCGTGACGCGATCGCGCACGTTGACGGTCAGGGTGACGAACGGGAACTGGCTGGCAGGCAAGCACTCCTCTCGAGAGGATCCACCCGGCCACGGTCGAGCCTCTCTGTGCCTGGGAATCGTGGCAGGGCGACCACATGGCGTGGAACGGAGACCACGACGGCACACCCCGTCCACAGGTGCGTTCGCCACCGGGTGGAGTGCACGACCTGCCGTCGAGCCCCGCCATGTCCGACTCCGAGCGCCTCAGCAGTCCCTGCTCAACCCATCAAGGTCATCGGCGTCAGCGCTCTACGCCGCGCGCTTCTCCAGGATGCCCGAGCGGGCGATCCGCTCGACGGCCTCGGCCAACCGCTCCTCGCTCTGCACGAGCGCGATGCGCACATGGCCCTCACCCATGGCGCCGAAGCCACTGCCGGGCACCACGGTGACGCAGGCCTGCTCCAGCAGCGCCATGGCGAAGGCGAGGCTGGACTCGAAGCCGCGCGGCACGGGCGCCCAGCAGAACATGGTGGCCTTCGGCTTGGGGACGGCCCAGCCCAGGCGGTTGAGCCCGTCCACCAGCACGTCCCGGCGGCGCTGGTAGGTGGCGGCCATGTCGGCCACGCACTGTTGCGGCCCGGTGAGGGCGGCGACCGCGGCGAGCTGGATGGGACGGAAGAGCCCATAGTCGAGGTGGGCCTTCACCTCCGCCAGCAGGCCCAGGAGCCGCGCGTTGCCCACGGCGTAGGCGATGCGCGCCCCCGCCAGGTTGTACGTCTTGGACAGGGAGTTGAACTCCAGGCCCACCTCCCGCGCACCCGGAGTCTCCAGGAAGCTCGGCGGCCTGTATCCATCGAAGCTCAGCTCGCTGTAGGCGGCGTCATGCAGGATGACCGTGCCGTAGCGGCGCGCGAAGGCGACCGCCTGCTCGAAGAACCCGGGCCGGACGACGGCGGCCAGCGGGTTGCTCGGATAGTTGAGGATCAAGAGCCTGGCGCGCTGCTTGACGTCCTCCGGCAGGGACTCGAGATCCGGGAGGTACCCGAGCTCGGCCTTCAGGGGGACGGGGTGGAGCTCCGCGCCGGCCAGGACGGGACCGGCGGTGTAGATGGGGTAGCCCGGATCGGGCACCAGCACGAGATCGCCCGGATCCGTGAGCGCCTGGGTGATGTGGGCCAGGCCCTCCTGCGAGCCGATCAGCCCCAGCACCTCCGAGTCCGGGTTCAACGCCACGCCGAAGCGCCGCTGGTACCAGCCGGCCACCGCCTCGCGGAAGGCGGGCAGGTCCTTCATCGGATAGCCGTAGTTGCCGGGATCCCGGATGGCCTGGGCCATGGCCTCGGTGATGTGCGGAGCGGGAGGCAGGTCCGGACTACCGATGGACAGGTTGATGACATCGGCACCGGTGGCGAGCTTGCGCTTGCGCGCCTCGTCCATGGTGGTGAAGACGGCGGCGGCGAGCTTCTGGAGACGCTGGGGCTTGCTCATGAGCATGGAACGAGGGCCCCTCTATCACGCCTGGGAAGCGCGAGGGGTACCGTGCTCAACACCCCGAGGTGGGGCGATATGGGCCGGCCGTCAGCGGTGAAATCGTCTACCGAATCCCCAGGCGACCGGGCTCGCTAGGCCACGCGCAGCAACGCGACGCCCGCGAGGATGAGCAGGACCGCCACGACTCGTGCGAGCGAGAGCCCCTCGTGGAAGAGCGCGATGCTGAAGACGAGCGCCAGCGCCGCTTCCAATCCGAGCACCGCGATGTACACGACCCCCAGATCGGCGCGGCGCATCGCGAAGGCCTGGAGCAGGGCCCCGAGCAGGAACAAGGCCAGGAAGGCCAGGATGGGAAGCGGACGCGAGACTCCCGCCGAAAGCTTCATGAAAATCCCACCGACCGCGAAGCACGCGGCCGCGAGGAACATCAGGACCATCTCCTTGCCCGACACCATGCCGCCCAGTATGCGCTGAAGCGGGAGCTCGCGCCCGTGTGAAGTCACGGGCCCGCCGCTCCGCGCGAATCAAGTGTCAGAAGAGGGCACCGGAAGGAACAGGGTGAAGGTGGTGCCCCGGCCGGGCTCGCTCCGCACCCGCATCTCACCGCCCATCTTCTGGATGATGGAGTGGCTGATGGACAGGCCGAGCCCGGTGCCCGCCCCCGTCGGCTTCGTGGTGAAGAACGGCTCGAAGATACGTGGCAGCACCTCGGGAGGAATCCCGTGCCCGGTGTCCGAGATATCGACGCGCACCACCCCTCCCTCCAACGCGGTGACGACCCGGAGGACGTGGCGCTCCAGCCCTCCTCCGGACCGCATGGCCTGGGCGGCATTGATGATCAGATTGAGGAAGACCTGGCTCAGCCGGCCCTCGCTCCCGGACACGAGTGGCAGCGCGTCGGCGTATTGCTTCTCCACCCGCGCCGTGTGCTTCAACTCGTTGTGGGCCATGCGCAGCACGACGTCGAGGCACGCGTGGATGTCCACGGGCGCCATCTCCTCGCCCGCCGTATGCGAGAAGAAGCGCATGTCGCGCACGATGTCCCGGATGCGCCCGCCTCCCACCAGGCTCTCGGCGATGACTTCCTCCGCCTCGGAGAGGGACTCCACCAGACGTGGATGCAGCCCCGGCAGTGCCACCAGCTCCCGCGCCAGCTCGTCCCGCCACTCCTGGAGCCAGCTGAGGTTGGAGAGCACGAAGGAGGTCGGGTTGTTGATTTCATGGGCGATACCCGCCGCCAGCGCGCCCATCGCCGCGAGCCGATCGTTCTGGATGCTCTGCTGCTCGATCCGCCGCTTCTCGGTGAGATCCGTGCCGACGATGAGCAACTGCCGGGTCTCTCCCGTCACCTGGAGCGAGGCGGCGATCCCAAGGGCCACGCGAGCCCCGTTGGCCGAGCGCAACCCCAGGTCCTCCAGGCAGACCGTGCCGCGGGCGAGCAGGTCCTTCAGCGCCTGTCGCAATGGCTCCCGTTCCTCCTCCGGGACCAGCGCCTCGAAGGGAGTGCCGAGCAACTGCCCACGGGAGATGCCCAGCAGCCGCTCCGCCACCGGGTTGACCTCCAGCACGCTCCCGGCCGCGTCGAGCACGAAGACGGCCTCACCGGAGTGCTCCATGAGTTGACGGGTGCGCTCGTGGGCCTCGCGGACCTGCTCCTCCAGGCGAGCCGCGTCCCGCTCGATGAGCTCCTTGGCTTCTTGCAGCACTTCCTCCTGACGCCGGCGCTCGCTGATGTCGGCGTAGATGCCGATCACCCCCGTCACCTTTCCGTTCGCGTCCCGCAGCGGCACCTTGCTCGTGAGTACCCAGGACATCGCTCCAGCGTATTGGCGGAGGGGCTCCTCGAAGGCGAGCTTGGGGATGCCCGACTCCATCACCTCGCGGTCATCCCGGCGGTACGCCTCGGCGTACTCGCTCAAGACGGGCATCTCGAAGTCCGTCCTGCCGATGATATCCAGCGGCGAGGCGAGCCCCATGTCCCGGGCGAACTGCGGGTTGCAGCCCAGGAAGACGCTGTTCTGGTCCTTCCAGAACACCGAGTGGGGAATGTGGGCCAGGATGCTGGAGAGCAGGGTCTGCTGCTCCAGGAGTTGACGCTCGATGCGTTGGCGCTCGCGCACCTCCGCCTGGAGGTAGGTGTTGAGGACGCTCGTACGCTCCTGGGACTGCTCCAGCTCGGCGTTGCGGGCCTTCAGCAGGCGCACCTGGGAGCGCATGCGCAGCATCAGCTCCACCTGGCGCTTGAGCGCGAGCAGACTCCGGAGCTGCGACTCCCCCAGCCCGCGCGGCCGATGGTCGATGACGCAGAGGGAGCCGATCGGGAAGCCGTCCTCCGTCTGGATGGGGGTGCCCGCGTAGAAGCGGATGAACGGCTCGCCCTGCACGAGCGGATTGGTGGCGAAGCGCTCATCCGCGATGGTGTCCTCGACGAGCAGGACGCCTTCCCGCTCGATGGCCTGGGAGCAGAAGGAGATGCAGCGCTCCTGCTCCCCTACCCCATGCAACCCCACGTTCGCCTTGAAGCATTGCCGGTCGCGCTCCACCAGGCTGATGAGCGCGATGGGGGTGCCACACGCCTCGGCGGCGAGCCGGACGATGTCCTCGTAATCTGGCTCGGGTAACGCATCGCGAAGGCCAGAGAGCTCGAGCGCTCGCAGGCGCTGCGCTTCATCTCGCTGCAGGGATGGAGAAGGCGTGTACATGGTATGAATGTGAATTTTGCAGCACGGAGATGCTTCACTTCACATCGGGTCCGTCAGATTTCAGGCAGTCATGTAGGACCCAGCACCCGAAGCGCGCAGCGGCTCTGGGAACCTGCACTCGCATTGCACGGACACTGCACACTATCCTTCACTTCACCGGAGCGCGTACGGCTCGGAACCCGGGCGGCCGCTCCCCCGCGACGCCTCGACGAGGGCGCGACAGTGTTGCCTTCGCGATAGCCCCGACGCGAGACACGTACTCCGCCCAACGTGAGTGCCCCACCCCCTCGGTCTCCACGAATGCACGGATTGTGAGCGGTTGCCGTGGCGAGCAATCTCCCCCGCGCGTCGCGCGCACGTCCGCTCGCGCGCTCGTCGGAGGACGCCGCCATGAACCGGAGGGAGTTTCTCGAAGCCACACTCGCGCTGATGATTGCCCCGAGCGCCTTCGCCGCGGGGAAGCCCTCCTCGCCCCAGGCGGTCCCCCGCCGGAAGCTGGGACGCACCGGTGAGCAGATCTCCTGTCTCGGGCTCGGCGGCTTCCACATCGGCATCCAGAAGGACGAAGCCGAGAGCATCCGCATCATCCGGCGCGCGCTCGACAGCGGCATCAACTTCCTCGACAACTGCTGGGACTACAACAACGGGCAGAGTGAGATCCGGATGGGCAAGGCCCTCCGGGACGGCTACCGGTCCAAGGCGTTCCTGATGACGAAGATCGACGGCCGCGACAAGAAGACGGCCGCGAAGCAGATCGACGAGTCGCTCGAGCGCCTGCGGACCGACCACCTCGATCTGCTGCAGTTGCATGAGATCATCCGCGACAACGACCCCGACCGTTCCTTCGCCGAGGGGGGCGCCATGGAGGCGATGATCGAGGCGCACAAGGCGGGCAAGGCGCGCTTCCTCGGCTTCACCGGGCACAAGTCGCCCGCCATCCACCTGAAGATGCTCGAGACAGCGAAGAAGCACGACTTCCGCTTCGACGCCGTGCAGCTGCCACTCAACGTGATGGACGCGCACTTCGACAGCTTCGAGAAGCGTGTCCTGCCCGTGCTCGTGCGCGAGGAGATCGGCGTGCTGGGAATGAAGCCCCTGGGAGGCGCCATCATCCTGGAGAGCAAGACCGTCAGCGCTCCGGACTGTCTGCGCTACGCCCTGTCCCTGCCGGTGAGCGTGATGATCACCGGGATGGATTCGATGGAGCGGCTGAACCAGGCGCTCTCCGTCGCGCGGGGCTTCAAGCCGCTCTCGGAGAAGGAAGTGGGGGCCCTGCTCGCGAAGACCGAGAAGGCCGCCAGGGACGGCTCCTTCGAGAAGTACAAGGTCAGCCAACGCTTCGATGGCACGGTCAAACATCCGGAGTGGCTGGGATAGAGCGCTCGCGACGCGAGGCTGCTAATCCACCGGCCCGCGGGGAACGAGGTACGCAAGGAGGAGGGTGAACGGCCTGGAGAACGCACCCCAGGCCTTCATCGGACTCCTGCGCGGTGAGGACACGGGAAAGAGGGTGGTGCGGTTGGTGCCACCCTCGGCATGACCGGTCTCCCACAGATGAACACGTCCGCCACCGCTCCCCAGTCACGCCCCTCGTTGGGGACCAGACGGACAATGCCTTCACCGCCCCTGTTCCTCTGCTCCACACCCTGGCCAGCGCCCTCCCCCGAAAGGGATCGGCCGTTGGCATTGCAACCCCGCGATTTCGTTTGAGTCGCAAGGAAATTCACTGTCGACAGAGGGGTGCCGCCCTGACGCTCCTCTGATTCCAGCGCCCTCCCGGGCATTGGCACACCCGTTGCTAGCAGCCGGAACGCGGTGCGTCACAGCCAGGAGGGTCATGGAAGTGAGGTCGAGGACTTGGGCTGAGCGAGGAGCACGAGTGGTGTGCGTGCTCGGGATGGTGTGGGCGGTGGTGGCGGGAGCCGCGCCGAAGGCATCCAGTGCACCCGGGAAGCGGAGCTCCACCGCGGACCTCGTGAGGGCCCGGGCCCGGGAGCTGGCCGGCCGCCGTTACCAGGCCCCGGTGCCGGCCGTGCCGAAGGAGTACGCGCAGCTCACGTACGACCAGTACCGGGACATCCGCTTCCGCCCGGAGAAGGCCCGGTGGCGCGACGCCGGCCTGCCCTTCCAGGCGCAGTTCTTCCATCCGGGGTTCTTCTACACCTCGCCCATCATCATTCACGAGGTGGACGGCGGGCGGACGGAGAAGGTGCGCTTCTCGACGGACCTCTTCAGCTATGGCCCGCTCGTGAAGCAACTGCCGCCCTCGAAGGTGGACGGCTTCGCGGGCTTCCGGCTCGCCCACCCGCTCAACCGGCCGGACCACTTCGACGAGCTGGTGGCCTTCCTGGGCGCCAGCTACTTCCGCGCCCTGGGCCGCGGCAACGTGTACGGGCTGTCCGCGCGCGGGCTGGCCATCGACACGGCGCTCCCCGAGGGAGAGGAGTTCCCCTCGTTCCGGGAGTTCTGGCTGGAGAAGCCCGCGCCCGGCGCGGATCGCGTCGTGGTGCATGCGCTGATGGACAGCCCGAGCGTCGCGGGGGCGTACCGCTTCGTCATCATCCCGGGCGAGCGCACGGTGATGGAGGTCGAGGCGACGCTCTACGCGCGCAAGGCGGTGAAGCGGCTCGGGGTGGCTCCGCTCACCAGCATGTACCTCTTCGGAGAGAACGACCGCGGCACCTATGACGACTTCCGTCCCGAGGTGCATGACTCGGACGGCCTCTTCCTGTGGATGAAGAACGGGGAGCAGCTGTGGCGCCCGCTCCAGAATCCCGCCCACCTGAACGTCTCCAGCTTCCAGGTGGAGGGACTGCGCGCCTTCGGCCTGCTGCAGAGGGATCAGGCCTTCACCAGCTACGAGGACCTGGAGGCGCGCTACGACAAGCGTCCTGGCGTCTGGGTGGAGCCCCTGGGTGACTGGGGCCGCGGCGTGGTGCAGCTGGTGGAGATCCCCACCGCCGAGGAGATCAACGACAACATCGTGGCCTACTGGGTGCCCGAGGCCCCCTTCGGCCCTGGAGCCGAGCTGCGCATGGGCTGGCGGCTGTCCTGGGGCAGCGTGCCACCCGAGCGCCCCACGGTGGCCCAGACCGTTGCCACGCGCGTCGCGGCGGGCAGCACGCCGGCGGCCCGGCGCTTCGTCCTCGAGTTCTCGCGCGGTGGCCCGGAAGGCGAAGGCCCGGTGGAGGCGGTCGTCACCACCTCGAAGGGCCAGGTGCTCCACCCCATCGCGCAGCGCAACGACGTCACCGGTGGCTGGCGAGCCACCTTCGAGCTGGTACCCGAAGCGGGTGCTCCCACCGAGCTTCGCTGCTTCCTGCGACGTGGATCCGAAACCCTCACCGAGACATGGAGTTACCTATGGACACCGTGAAGACGCCGACCATCCACTCCACCCTCCAGTCCGTGGAGGGGCTCTCCCCGGAGACGCGCGAGGCGCTCGACGCTTTCTTCCGGTCCTTCGGCTTCACCACGGACGGTGACCTCTCCCGGTTGGCGCAGTGGGTGCTCGCGGGCAAGCAGGGCGTGGGGCCGCGAGAGGCCGAGGCCCTCGCCCGGACGCGGATGGAGGATTGGCTGTCCGGGGTGTTCGACGTCGCCCACGCGAGCGGTGGCGCGCTGCTGGCGCGGGGCCGTGCGGCCTTCGTGCTGTGCGAGGGGGCTCGCTGGGGTGCGGGCGTCCTCACGGCGGGTCCTGGTGCGTTGCCGGTGGACCTCGCGCGGGCCCTGCGCGCCGCGGTGCCCGTCCCCGCCCCGGAAGAGAGTCCCACGACGATGCCGGAGCAGCAGTTGGTGCTGTGGCCTTTGGGTGAGCTCATCCGCCGCTGGTGGCGGGCGGGCGAGCCGGACATCTCCATCTCTCGCTGAGCCGTAGGAGCCCTCATGCACGCGCATTCGTTCTCGCCCGAAACCGCCGGGCTTCGGCGGGGGTGTGTCCTCGGTCTGGCCGCGATCTCCACCGTCCTCGCGACGTGGGAGATGTTCCGGCTGCTGAGCGCCCAGGGTCTCACCGCGCCCGAATGGGTGATGGGGGGCTTCTTCACCCTGTGCTTCGCCTGGATCGCCCTGTCCTTCTGGACGGCGGTGGCGGGCTTCCTCCAGCTCGCTTCTGGTAGGCGCCTGGCCGGCCTGCGGTGGCCGGAAGCGGCGGAGGCCGCGGCCCCGCTGAAGAGCCGCACCGCGGTGGTGATGCCCATCCACAACGAGGATCCGGCATCGGTCTTCGCCAACGTGCAGGCCACCTACGAGTCCCTGAAGGCCACGGGGCGGCTGGACGCCTTCGACTTCTACGTGCTGAGCGACTCCACGCGCGTGGAGGCCTGGGTGGCCGAGGAGCTGGCGTGGGCGGACCTGTGCCGCCGGGTGGGCGGACAGGGGCGCATCTTCTACCGGCGGCGCTCGGACAACCGGGGCAAGAAGGCCGGCAACCTCGCCGACTTCTGCGAGCGCTGGGGCAAGCGCTACGACTTCATGGTGGTGCTGGACGCCGACAGCCTCATGTCCGGCGAGACGCTGGTGAAGATGGCGCGGTTGATGGAGCTCAACCCGCGCGCGGGCATCCTCCAGGTTCCGCCGCGGTGCGTGGGACGCGCCACGCTCTTCGCCCGGCTGCAGCAGTTCGCCGGCCGGCTGTACGGGCCGGTGGTGGCCGCGGGCGCGGCGGCCTGGCAGTTCGGCGAGTCCAACTACTGGGGCCACAACGCCATCCTGCGGGTGGCGGCCTTCACCGAGCACTGTGGGCTGCCGGTGCTTCCGGGGCAGCAGCCCTTCGGTGGCCACATCCTCAGCCATGACTTCGTGGAGGCGGCGCTGATGCGGCGCGCGGGCTACACGGTGTGGCTGGTGCCGGAGCTGGACGGCAGCTACGAGCAGCCTCCGCCCCACCTGCTGGCCTACGCGCAGCGGGATCGGCGCTGGTGCCAGGGCAACCTCCAGCACCTGCGGCTGGTGCTCGCGGGCGGGCTGCACCCGGTGAGCCGGGGTCACTTCCTCATGGGGGTGATGTCCTACGTGGCCTCGCCGCTGTGGCTGCTCTTCCTGCTGTCGGGCCTGGTGGCGGCGCTGAACCCCACGTTCGACGCGGAGGGCGCGTTGGGGTTGATGGGTGTGTCCCTGACCATGCTGCTGCTGCCCAAGGCCTTCGGGCTCGCGCTGGCACTGACGCGGAGGGAGGAGTCGGCGCTCATGGGCGGCCGGGGACGGCTGGTGCTGAGCGTGCTCGCCGAGAGCCTGGTGTCCATGCTGCTCGCCCCGGTGATGATGCTCTTCCAGTCGCACTTCGTCTTCGGGACGCTGCTCGGCTACAAGGTGTCCTGGACGAGCCAGCAGCGCGACGACGAGGACCTGCCGTGGGCGGAGGCGGCGCGGCGCCATGCGGTGCACACGCTGGTGGGCGTGGTGCTGGCGGCCGTGGCGCTCGCCCTGTCCCCGGGACTGCTCCTGTGGCTGTCGCCGGTGGTGGCGGGACTGCTGCTGTCCATCCCGATGTCGGTGTGGACGGCGCGCGCGTCGCTGGGCGCGTGGGCCGCGCGCCACGGCCTGTTCCTCATCCCCGAGGAGTCGGCGCCTCCCGCCGTGGTAGCCCGGGCCCTCGAGCTCGCGCAGCGCGAGCTGGAGCCGGTGGAGGACGGATTGGAGCGGGTATTGACGGATCCTCGCGCGCACGCGCTGCACCTGGCGCTGCTGGAGTCCCTGCCGGTTACCGGTGTGGCACCGCTCGCGCTCGCCTCGGCCCGCCGCAAGCTGCTGGAAGGACGGCGGGAGCCGCTCTCCGCGCAGGAAAAGGCAGCGGTGCTGATGGATGCGGAGACGCTCACGGAGGCGGCACGGCGCCGTCACGCCCTCCGGGCTTCCTGACAGGATTCCCAGGGGAGACAGTGAGCGTTTGTGCGGGAGTGTGCCGCGAGCTGTGTGTCATTCCGTCTGGTTCAACATCAGACATCGAGAGGAATTGAGAGCCGGAGCGGATGGAAATCCACTCCCTGCTTGTGATGGAATTCCCGAAAGAACGGGGGTTCACCATGAGCAAGGGATGGGTGTCTCACTCCGGGGAGGCTTCAGCACCCGTCTCGGAAGTCCCCACCGCCGCACCGTCTCTCTTCGTCCCCGCGCTCTCGTTCGGCTCCGCCGAGCTCACCGCACGCGCGCTGCTGTCGGGCGGAACCATTGGCGTGCTGCTGGCCCTCACCAATGTCTACATGGGGTTGAAGACTGGCCTGTGGGAGACGGGCAGCATCATCGCCACACTGCTGACCTTCAGTTGCATGTCGGCGCTCGTGGGCCGGCGAGGTAACGCCCCCTCTTCCCTGGAGACCCATCTCGCCCAGACATTGGCTGTCTCGGTGGGGACCCTGCCCTCCGCCGCGGGGCTCCTGGGAGCGATACCCGCGCTCGCGCTCCTGGGAGTGCGGCCGTCCGGCGGGTGGGTGGCGTTGTGGGGAGTGGGGCTGGGAGCGCTGGGGGTGCTCATCGCCTACCTGCTGCGGCGGCGCCTGCTCGAGCAGGAGCGTCTGCCCTTCCCCACCGGCATCGCCACCGCGGAGCTCATCTCCACGCTGAACACCCCCACACCGGCGCACCGGAGGCGGGCACGCGGACTGTGGGGCACGGGTCTGGGAGCCATGCTCTTCACCTGGCTGCGAGATGTGGGGGGGGTGTTTCCCCCGGTCTGGCTGCTGCCCGGGCAGTGGAGGGGCATCCCCCTGGAGAAGCTGCTGCTCGGGGTGGGATGGAATCCGATGATGCTGGGCATCGGGATGATGTTGGGGGTCCAGGGTGGACTGAGCCTGCTGTTGGGCACGCTGGTGGCGTGGGGAGGTCTGGCCCCCTGGTTGGTGCGCGAGGGGCATGTGGCCCAGGCCGAGTTCGGAGCCCTCGTGGCGTGGCTCACCTGGCCCGGCGTGGGGCTGATGGTGGGCGCGGCCATCAGCTCGCTGGTGCCACTGGTGAGCACCCTCCCGAAGGTGCTGGGGGACTTGTGGTGGCTCGGACGCGGGACGGTGGGCTGGGAGGCAACGGCGGCCCAACGGGTGGGGCGCGCGGTGCTGCCGACCGCCCTGCTCGCGCTCGTCGCGAGTGGCCTCGCCCTGGACATGCACCCGCTCCAGCTCCTCCTGTCATTGCTGCTCGTCCTCCCCCTGTGCCTGGTGTGCGCCCACAGCGCGGGGCAGACGGACATCCACCCCATCAGCCAGATGGGGCAACTCACCCAGGTGGCCTTCGGGCTCGTGTCGCCGGGGCAGGCCGCGCTCAACGTCGCGGCCGGCTCGGTGGTATCGGGGGCGGCGGCGCCCACGGGGTTGAGCCTGTGCTCACTCCAGGCCGGGCGCCTCCTGGGCGCCACCCCCTCCCGCCAGTTCCTCGTCCAACTCATCGGGCTCCTGCTGGGGGCCGCCGTCTCCCTCCCCGCCTACTCCCTCCTCGTGGCCGCCCACGGGCTGGGGACTCCGGAGCTGCCCGTGCCCGCGGCGCACCAGTTCAAGACCGTGGCGGAGTTCGCCTCGAAAGGGCTGGACGGGCTGCCACCGCGCGCCCTGCTGGCCGTGGGGCTGGGCTTCGGAACCGGGGTGTTGCTGTCCATGGCCGCGCGAGGCCGGCTGGCGCGCCTGCTGCCCTCGGCGATGGCCATGGGCGTGGGCTTCATCCTGCCCGCGCACTACGCGGTGACCATCGCCCTGGGGGCGTTCCTGGCCGCGGGAGTCCGCCGCCTCTGGCCCTCCACGAGCCCGCACGTGCAGGCGGTGGGGACGGGCGCCATCATGGGGGAGTCTCTGATCGGCCTCCTGGTGGCGGCGCTGCTCGCGCTCGGCCTCATCGCCTCGCCGGGGTGAGCACCCGCTCCCGGCTGCGCCGCAGCCGCTTGCCCATGATGTTGGGAACACGGGCGGCCCGCGCCAGGGCCTCATCCATCAGGCGCAGGGCCTCCTTGCGCTCGCCTCGCCGCCACCGGGCCAGTGCCTGGACCTCCAGCACCTCCAGGGGCTCCTGCTCCACGGAGCACGCGTCGGAGCGGCGCCCCAACGCGAGCCACTCCTCCGCGCTGGCCTCCCGGGTGGCCAGCTCCACCAGGGAGACGAGCACCTCCTCGGAAGAGCTGAACTCCGCGCCGCGCGCCTCCAGCTTGATCTGGATGTCGGTGAGCAGCGCGCGCGCCTCGAAATCGCGCCCGGTGTAGGCATGCAGACGGGCCTGCAGCAGCAGGGCCCATGGCCGAGGGGCCACCTCCGGATGGCGTCGTTCCAATTCGATGGCACGGGCGATGTGCGGCGCCGCCGCCTCCGGCGCCCCCGACTGGTAGAGCAGCTCGCCCATGTTGTGCTCGGCGAAGAACTCCCAACTCGCCAGGCCCAGCTCCCGGCCCAGTTGCATGAAGCGCTCCTGATCCCGCAGGGCGCCCTTCAGGTCGTTGCGCGCCACCCAGAGGTTGCGGCGGTTGTTGAGGATGCTGCCCAGGTGGAGCCGGTCACCGCGCTCGGTGCAGGAGGTGATGGCCTCCTCGAGGATGCGCTCCGCCTCGTCGATGCGGCCGAGGTTGGGGAGGATGAAGCCCAGCAGCAGTTGGGCCACCACCAGGGACTCATAGCCCGCGTCGCCCAGGCCTCGAGCGCGCTGGACGGTGTCCTCCAGCAGGGTGCAGGCCTCCTTCCACTGGCCGTTGCGGAACAGCGCGCGCCCGAGCCCCAGCAGCAATCTCACCTGGAGCAGCGGCGACTGCAGATTGGCGGAGGAGGCCAGCTCCTGCGCCAGGGACACCCGCATCTCGGCACGCACGTATTCGTTGCGCCAATCGTAGGCCATGGCCTCGTCCAGCAGCAGCTCCACCTGGCCGAAGAGATCTCCCAACCGCCGGGCCAGCTCGCGCGCCGCGGCGAAGTCGGCCAGCGAGTCCTCGGAGCGGCCCACCCGGTAGCGCATGAGGCCCCGCCCCCGAAGCACCGTGAAGCGGCGCCGCGTGTCCTCGACATCCAGCAACTCCAACGCACGGGTGTAGGTGGACTCGGCCTCCAGGTAGGCATGGTGCCCACGCGCGGACTCGGCCAGGTCGATGTAGAGCGCGACGGCCTCGCTGCGCAGGCCCGCGGCGGAGGCGTGCAGGGCCAGGCGGGGCAGGCGCTGACGCCGGGTAGCGCCCGCCTCGCTCAGGAAGTAGCGGAAGGCGGCGTGGTGGAAGCGCACCCGGTCCGCCTCGGGCAGTGAGCGCTCCACCGTGGCGCGCAGCAGCTCGTTGCGGAAGCAGAGCCCCTCCTCGTGGTCCACCAGCAAGCCCAGTTCCTGCAGCCGGCGCGTGGCGTGACGCGGATCCAACGGGAAGTCCACCGCGCCCCCGTCCGACTCCAGGACATGCACCACCCCCTCGGCCTCGGCGGCGGTGAAGTCCGGACCGAGCAGCGCGCACAGCCTCGCGTGCGCCGCGAGCTCGGGTGGCAGGGCACCGAGCTCGCGATCCACCAGCCACTCCACCAGGTGCAGCTCCGGCATGCGCTCCAGCTCGTCCGTGACCAGGTACCAGCTCTCCCCGCCGGCGCGCTGGCGCACCAGGCCCTGGCGCTTGAGACCGCGCACCAACTCCACCAGGAAGAGGGGGATGTACTGGGCACGCTCGGCGAGCCGCTCGATGGCCTCGGTGGGGACGTTCTCGGCCGGGCGCAGCAGGATGCGGCACAGCTCGGTGGCACTGGCGGGAGGCAGGGGACCCAGGGACAGCACCCTCTGATGGGCGGCACGAGAGCCCCACGAGGGACGGTGGCGCTCGAAGCCCGGACGAGCCAGCACGCACACCCACAGGGGGAGGCGCGACTCGGCGAGCGTGGCGTATTCCAACGCGTTCAACGCCGTCTCCTCCGCGTAATGCACGTCATCCAGGAGGATGCACAGCGGCCGTTGGCGGGCGCGCGCGACCAGCAACTCCCCGGTGGCGCGCATGGCCAGCGAGCGCAATGCGCCAGGCGCCGTGGCCCAGTGCTGCAATCGGGCGTCGCTCGGGGAGCGCCACCCCAGGGTGGCGGCCACACCGGGCCACAGCTCCATGGCCAATCGCGGCCCCAACAGCTCGACGCAGATGCCGCGGCCCTCCCCCTCGGAGCCGGAGAACGAGGCACCGGAGGCGTGGACTCCGTACAGCGCCTGTTGGAGCAACAGACGCAAGGTGCCCTCCGGATCTCCCTGCACCGGCTCCCGGGCACGCCACACATACACCCGGGCCTGGGGCAGACCCACCTGGAGCTGCTCGGCGAGCGTGGCGCACAGGTGTGTCTTTCCCTGTCCCCGGTCTCCCAGCACCGTGATGAGCGAGGGAACCCTCTCCGCCACCGACTGCTTCGCGCTTCGCATCAACTCCGCCAGCTCGCCGTCGCGGCCGACCAGCTCCTTGTGCTGTTGGAATTGGAAGGGAGCACCGCTCACGGCCGATGAAGGCAGACATTGGAAGAGTCCGTCGCGGTCCGGTACCGGAACGCATGGCTGTTCCGGAAGGGCCTCCGCCGCCGCGGCGGTGAGCAGCAACAGGCGGGGCTCGTTCCCGGAGGGAAAGCGCTCCTGCCGGGAGAAGGTGGGGCTCAGGTAGCGGATGGCCCCACCGGGGCGGCGCTGCACCGTCACCGAGACCACGTCCAACAGGGCGGTGGAGACCAGACCCCGAGCGGACAACCCCCGCACGGCCTGGTGCGCCCGCCGTATGGGGTTCTCCCCCACGTCCGGATCGAAGACGCCCACGAAGCGGGAGCCCTCCTGGAAGACGAGCTGCCCACCGAAGCCGGCGAGCTCCTTCTGGAGGACGACGGGGTTGGAGCCCGAGCGAAAGAAGAGTCCCGCCACGGAGCGGTGGGTGGACGTGGGAGGCGTGACGCGCTCGGGAGGCGTGAGGGTCGCGGGAGGAGGCGGCGGCGGAGGGGCGTGACTGAACAGGGATTGCTGGAGTGCCTCCCGCAGCTCCGTCGCGGACTGGAAGCGGCGGTCGCGCTCCTTGGCGAGACAGCGAAGCACCACCTGCTCGAGCGCCACCGGCACCGCGGCCAGCTCCGAGGGACGTGCCGGCCGGCGGGAGACGTGGGCCTGGGTGACATCGGACAGGGTGCCGAAGAAGGGCGGCCGTCCCGTGAGCATCTCGTAGAGGATGACCCCCAGGGCGTAGAGGTCCGTGCGCACATCCAGGTCCGGCTCACCCTCGCACTGCTCCGGAGCCATGTACTCCACCGTCCCCGCGAGGACGCGGTGGGTCGGAGGCGTCGCGGCGTAGGGGATGGGCAACGAGGCGGGTGCTCCGAGCCGACGCGCGAGGCCAAAATCGAAGAGGATGGCGGTGGGCGCCGTGTCGTCGAGGAAGATGTTCTCCGGCTTGAGGTCGCCATGGAGGAAGCCGCGGGCGTGTACCGCACCGAGTGTGTCCACCAGCGCGAGTGCCCCGGGTGCGAACACTTCCATCGGCATGGGGCCACCCTGGAGGGCCAGCACTCTGGCCAGGGTGGGATGCGAGATGAACCGCATGACGAGGTACGGCTCGCCTCGGGAGAGTGAGCCTGTCTCGTACACCTCCGGGACGAGAGGCGCACCGATGGCCCGCAGGGCCGCGGCTTCGGTGAAGAGATGGCGCCAGGCCAGAGGTGAGTCCGGGTGGGCCACCTTGATGGCGACCTTCTGGCCATCGGACTCGCGTCGAGCGGCCAGGAGGGTGCCAAAACCACCGTGCGCCACCGCTCCCTCCAGCGAATAACCAGGGAGGGAGAGCGAGGGCGAAGTCGGGGCGCGCGGAGCGCCATCGGGGGAGGCTCCCAGGGGACAGTCGGCGTGGGCCCCCTCCCAACGCCGTCCACAGCTCTCGCAACGTGGCACGCCACGAGTCTACGTCATCCGGCTCGGATGTTCGTGGTCCATCCTGCCCTTGTTCGTAATCGTCATCACGTCCTGTGCGCGACCGGCCCCCCGCGACTCCGGATGGCCTGCCATCGAGGTTGCACCGGATAGGACTTCCAGGCGAGGACAACGTCCGGTACTGGACTGGGCTCTCCCTGGCTTCCGAACCATGACCCTTGAGCTGTCAAAGCCAGAACTCTCCATTGAATTCTGACATAAGCAGTATTCCTCGTCTCTACCAGAAAGTTCATCCTCCAATTCGTAACACCCGGCTCCACACCCGTTCGTAGGAGTGAAGAGATGAGGACGCGCCTGGTTGAAATGTCATTGCCACTGTCTGCCTATCAGCTCCCCCATCTCACCTCCGCGTCCCACCCAAGCAGGGCAAGGGGATTCCCGAGGGAGGCCCTGCTGGCGGGGCTCGCGACCCTCGTCCTCGGTTGTGCCACGGGGCTCCCCGAAGACGAGGAGGTGCAGCCAGACAGCATGGCTGGCGCCCTCGCCGTCACCAACGGGCTGGCCACCAACGGGCTGGCCACCAACGGGCTGGCCACCAACGGGCTGGCCCTCAACGGACTGGCCACCAATGGGCTGAGCACCACCGACTTCAGCACCTGGTTCAGCTCGAACCCGGTGGGCTACTCGGACATGGTGATGAAGTACGTGGTGGCGTGCGCCTACGCCGAGGGTCAGACACTCTCCTATTCGAACGGCGTCACGACCTTCACCTGGTACGGCCGGCTGGGGCTCACGCCCGGCTGGGCCAGCGGCAATTCCGCCACGGAGAACGAGCAACAGATCATCAGCGCCTGCCTCGCCGCGCACGTGAACAAGTTCGGTGCCCACGTCAACATCTCCATCCGCGGGCAGAACGCGCTCGGCAACCCCATCCCCGTCACCACCTCGGAGTCCAGCACCTTCTCGGAGCCGGAGGCCGCTTTCTTCGGCAACCTCTTCACGGGCGAGGGCATCTATGCGTGCAACAACCGTGGTCCCCTGAACCCCACGGAGAGCAGCGCTCGGGCCTGCGGCCTGTCCTCACAGGGTACCGGGGCGAGCATCGAGTGCCCTCCCATCCAACACACCGGGCAGTGCTCCAGTATCTGCGTCATCGACAAGCTCAGGGGCGACTACGCGAGGTGCACCATCGGAAGGAAGGCCTACCTGCCCCTCACCACCCACCTCAAGCCCTCGGACATCTACAAGTGCGGTGATGGCACCTGCCAGCTCTCCGAGTCCTGCGACAGCACCAAGACCCGGTCGGGCATCTCCTATGATAACTGCAATGCCGACTGCGGTGTCTGCGGCGCGTGACGGGAGTGATGGGGCCCCCAGCGAGGAGGACGAGCGGGTCCGGAGTCCGTGTTAGGGTCCGGGAATCGTGACCGCGACCCCACACCCCTTTCGTCAACTCGGATTGGCCGCGCGAACGCCCCCCTTCGGGGCACTCCTCGCACTGTTGCTCCTGGCCCTGCTCGCGAACGGCCCCGCCTGGGGCGCTCGAAACACGCGCCAATCGAGCCGGAAAACCACCCGTGTCGCCACACCGGTAACGGTGGCGCTGCTGCCCTTCAGCGGACCTGGCGCGGAGGCGCAGCGCAAGCAGGTGCGTGCCGCGTTGCAGAAGCGCAGGAAGGAGGTGCGGGTGTTGCCGGCCTCCACGGTGGATGCCGCGGTGGCGAGCGCCGGGGCACCCCAGTCGGAGAAACAGCGCCAGGAGCTCGCGCGACGGCTGAATGCCACCGCGCTGGTCACGGGCCAGGTGAGCGCGGACCGCAAGCAACTGGTGCTGGAGGTGGTGAGCGCCGACACCGGGAAGGTGCTCACCTCGAGTACCGTCCGGCTGCGATCGGCCAGCGCCACGCAGCGGGCTGTCTGGCCCCAGTTGTCCAAGGCCCTCCTCAGCGCCCGACCTCCCTCCGCGCCGACCGAGAGTCCACCGCCCGTCAAGAGCCCGGACAGCGCTCCGCCCGACGCGCCCTCCCCCACTCCGCCACCACCTCCCGCCGTGGCGACCCGTCCTCCCGAGCCGCCCCCACCGCCCAGGAAGTTGGAGCCCAAGGCGGCCAGCACGGAGGCGACGGCTCCCGCGAAGAGCACGGGCGCGAAGCCGGTGGCTCTCGAGGTCGTCCTCGGTGGCGGCACACTGGGGCGGCGGTTGGGCTACACCGGCGAGCAGACAGGCCGTCTCCTCGGCTATGAGCTGATGGCCGCCCCGAGCGGCCGGGTCTCGGTCTCCTTCTTCCCCGGTGCGATCGGGAGCCGGGGCGTGCTCGCCCACATCGGCCTGCACGTGGAGGGGACGGGGACGCGGGCCCTGTCCACCACCCCCACGGGTGCGCTCTTCTCCGCCTCGGCGTACGGTCTGGCCGCCGGGCTCGTGGGTCGCGTGCCCCTGGGCGCCAGCGAGCTGTTGCTCGAGGCCGACTACGGCCAGCAGACCTTCGCCTTCCGTACCTACGGCGGGGCCGACCTCGAGGGGCTGCCCAACATGGACTACCGCTACGTGCGTGGCGGGCTCGGGGGGCGCGTGCAGGTCACCGAGCGGCTCGCGGTGCTGCTCGACGCGGCCTGGCTCGCGGTGCTGCGCACGGGCGAGATGGGTGGCCCCGACTACTTCCCCCGTGCTTCCACCAACGGCCTTGAGGGCGCGCTCACCCTGGGTTTCGGCCTCAACCCGACGATGGAGCTGCGGTTGGGAGGCCAGTACCGGCGCTACCTCCACACGCTCAACGCCCAGCCTGAGGATGTGCGCGTGGCCGGCGGAGCGGTGGACGAATACTTCACGGTGCAGCTGGGGCTCGCCACGCGCGTGCGCTGACACCCCGGCGCCAGGCTCATCCCAGCCTGGCGCCTTCCTTCGTCCCGGCTAGCGAGGACGTGACTCGCGCGCCGTGCGCGTTTCGCGGCGCCGTGCCGTCACGAGCAGGAGCCCGCCGAGCAGGAGCCCCACGGGTGCCCCTGGCGCCGCACCACAGCCGTACGTGACATCGGGCAGCACGTCCTCGGGCTCATCGCCTCCGTTTCCACTGTCGCTGACGTTGGGGTCCCGGCCCGCCGCCAGCTCATCGGTGTCCGGCGTGCCATCCCCATCGCTGTCCACACGCTCGCTGCGCACCGCCCCCAGGGCCGTGCGCAAGGTCCCCTCGTTGTTGGCCACCAGGCCCCGGGAGCGCAGGGATTGACCGAAGGGCGTGGTCACCGTGCCGTAACCCACGGCGCCCCCCTGGTGGCAGACGTTGCAGGCTGGCTCGGAGGCCGAGCTCAGCTCGGTGCGGATGACGCCTGGATAGGCGGGAGAGGCCCAGGCCGCGGCGGAGCCGAGGAGCGTGAGGCCGACGGAGACGGTACGAATCAAGGAATGGACGGACATGGGGATTCCGGAGACGTTCAAATCAAGAGGTGCAGCTGAGCGATGACCGAGAGGACGTCGGTGGTACTCCCGCTCCCGGAGTCCAACCGCCGCGCCGTGCCATCCACCCGCAGCTCCACCTGCGGCAGGAAGATGAAGGCCGCGCCCAATCCAGCGCCCAGGTTCACCCCTTCCCCGCCCACCGTCCTCAACGCTTCTCCCGTCACCAGCAGGTGCAGGCCCTGAATCGGCTCCACGTCCGCCTGGAGCAGACCCGTGTAGCCGACCGCCATCCGCTGGTCCCTCGAGGAATTGACGAGCATGTCCGCCTCGCCCATCAGCACCAGCGGCCCCGTCACGGCCCAACGGGCGAAGACGCCATGGGCCTGGCGCCAGAAGAGGGGCTGGCGGCTCTCCACGTCATAGTTGGCGCGGGTCACCAGACTGCTCACGCCCAGGGCGAGGTTCGACCTCGGCGCCACCTCGAAGAAACCCGAGTAGCCCAGCTCCCGATAGATGTCGGGATGGATCATGAAGTTGCCGGCGATGCCCATCAGCTCGCCACGCATTCCCTCGCCGTTGTAGGCAACGGCCACGCCGTACTGCTGCTGGTCGTTGGAGTCGGTGCGCGTGCGCTCACGGACCCATGAGGTGTGCTCCACGTTGCGCAAGCCGAAGGGGAGGTTCATCCGGCCGGCACGCACCGTCACCGTCTGCGCCTCGTTGTCCCAGCCGAGCCAGTGCTCGCGGGACACCAGGTTGTTCGTCTCCGTGGAGGTCAGGGCGGCGGCACGGGCGCGGCGGATGGCGAACCCCAGGCTGCCATTGGCGCGGAACTGGCCGAGCGTCGCCTGGGCACGCACGTCGCTCGTCATCTGCACGGGCCGCACGTTGGTCGTCTCGGAGGCCCGGTTGACGAGCGCTCCGCCACGGAAGGAGAGCGCCATGTTCAGCCACTCGGGCAGCGTCACCGCGCCGAAGAGGAAGCTCGTGCTGGGACTGACCTCCTCCTTCGTCTTGCCGTACGAGGCCGCGAGAAGCAGCTCGGACTGGGCACGTCCGTAGGCGGTGAGCAGACCGCCCCCGGAGGGGTCGGTGTGGCAGGAGGCGCAACTGGTGTAACCGTGGCGGATCATCCACGGGTAGGCCTGCGCACCGAGGGGTGCGAAGAGCCCGAGCAGGACGAAGAGGAGAAGGGCCGAGCGCATGCGGGCGGTCTGAATCTGCTTGGGTTTTCGTTAGGTCTTCTTGAAGGAGAAGGAGACGGCCGTTTCGATGTCCGGCTTGACCGTCACGCCCATGTAGTTGGGGATGTTGATGTCGTAGTCCTTGAGGTTGAGGGGCACCTTTCCGCTCGCCTCGTAGACATCCCCGTTGCGCTTGACCGTGTAGGTGACGGGCACCTCCTTGGTCTTGCCGTGAATCGTCATCTTGCCGTTGGTCGTCTGGGTGACCGTCTGCCCGTTCTCCGGCAGCTTGATGGCGGTCCAGAGCACCTCCAGCACCGCCTCCGGGTACTTGGCCACCTCGAGATATTTTTCCTGCATGTGGCGATCGCGCAGGTCGATGCCCGTCTTGAGCGTCGCGAGCGGCACCGAGAAGACCACCTTATCTCCCTGGTCCTTGACGACGACCTCGTTGGTCTTTCCCTCGAGCTTGAACCCGGCGGGACCCTTCCCGGTGAACGCCGCGGTCGCATCACCGCTCCGCTCCACACCGGCGAAAGAAGGAGACGCGAGCAGCATCGCCGCCATCAACGCATGCTTGAGCTTCATGGGGGCACTCCTGGTGCAGTTGAACAACGTTCGGAAGGATGCATATCACCTCCTGACGCGCTCTGGCGACAGAGAGAGCGCGCGCGTAATTTGAGGCAACACAGTGCGAATGACACAGCAGCGGGCGATTCCAGGAAGTCGGACCACGAAGCCCGGGATCAGTCGTTGAGGGCTCCGGCGAGGATCCAGGAACGGATGCGGGTGAGCTCGCCGGGATTCATGTCGAAGTAGTCCGAATCGAACTGCGGCATCCTGCGGCCACAGTCCTCGCCACTGAGCCGCTGTACCAGCAGGGAGCTGTCGGGCTGGCCCGGTCGCACACGCAGCATGGGGCTACAGGCGCCGGCTCCCATCTTGTCGACGAGCGAGGCGTGGGAGCTGCCCTCTTGCAGGGAGAATCCCTCGGGAGTTCCGCCCGCGTCGTGGTGGCAGTCCGTACACGTCGTGTTCCAGATGGGCTGGATGTCACGGGAGTATGACGGGACGTTGACCTGCACGAGCCCCGAACGTGTCACGGAAGCGGTTCCATCGGACACGGTGACCTCGAAGGAGTAGGTCGTGTTCGCGCCAATGTCGGAAGAGCGCCACTGCGCGACAGCGGCTGGCGAATCCGCGAAGATCCCCGCCGGGGTCGTGGTCCAGGAGTAGGTGAGCGGATCGCCGTCCGGATCATTGGCCCCGATGAAGAGGCTGACGGTGTCTCCCGCGAGCACCGGTGTGGTGGGGACGGTGAGGGTGTCGTCCACGACGGGAGCCTGGTTGAGGCCGGGGACGTTCGCCACCGACACCGCCACCGTGGCCTGGGCCGAGCCTCCCCTTCCATCCGAGACCGTCACCTTCAAGGTGAAGGCCGTGTCGCGCGAAAGAAAGGGCGCCGTCCACGTGCGGGCCGCCCCGGCCTCGAGATCAAAGGTGCCCGCCGGAGAGAACGGGGACTGGGTCCAGACGTAGGTGAGCGGATCGCCATCCGGGTCGGAGGCGGTCACCGAGAGGGAGGTACTCGCGCCTTCGTCGAGCGAGGACGATGTGGCGGACACCTTGCCGATGATGGGGATGCGATTGGGTGGCGCGACGGTGAAGGAGATCGGCTCGGAGGCGGTGGCGTTGCCCGCGGCATCGTAGGCCCTGGCGGTGAGCTGGCTCTCTCCCTGCGCGGCGGTGGAGGCATCCCAGGAGCAGGAGAAGGTCGCACCGGAGCTCTTCGGCGCGCCGTCCGAGCAGACGAGCGCGCCGGAGACATGGAACTCCATCCGGGTCACCGTGCCGGAGTTGTCCGCGGCGGTGGCCTGCAACGTGCGCCGGCCAGAGACGGTCTCCCCAGCCGACACGCCGCCCGTCACCCGGACGTTCTCCGGAGCAGTGGTGTCCCTGGCATCCCCGCCAGGACCGCAGCTCACGCCCAGGAGCAAGAGCGCGGGAAGCAATGTTTTCGGAGCCCGTCGGGTCCACGGATACGCGTGCATGATTCTCCTCATGCCCGGGTGCCCGTCCTGGGCGCCCGGAGCTTTCGACCATCGTATGCCGACTCGACGCGAAGCTCCCCGCAATGAGGTGTTCAGGCGCTCATCTCGATTCCTCGGAAGCTGAGGGGGCGTCTGCTGCGCTTCGGCGTCTCCATCCCGAACCTGGGCTCCGCCGCGGTGAACATTCCGTCCCCCGAGGATCGGCCGGACCTCTACGAGTTCGATGAGTGCCACCAGCATGATCACCTCATCGGGTTCGCCAGCTACGAGTTGCTCGACGCCCAGAACACGGTGGTGACGGTGGGCCGCAAGCAGGGCTTCTTCCTGGTGGACTACGCGCCCTACTGCGGGGACGCGGGGCCCCAGACCGTCAACATCGACGGCTCGCAAGGCATCTCGCCGGGCTGGGCGGACGTGTACGCCGCGGACTACCCGTGCCAGTGGCTGGACATCACGGACGTGCCGGACGGCACCTACACCCTGCGCGTCGGCGTGGACAAGAACGACCTCGTCGACGAGCAGGACGTACAGCCGAACACCGTGAGCGTGAAGGTGGAGATCTCCGCCAACGCCGTGGAAGTCCTCCCGTAGCGGGCCTCGTGGCCGACGTGCCCGCTCCCCCTGGGAGGTCGCACGCCGGCTTCGCCTCACGGGCTCTCCCAACGCCCCTCCACGCGGGCATCCGTGAAGGCGAGCCAGACCTCCTCCCGTCCGCCGACGAGCTCCCGCAGCTTGCGGTTGTGGAAGCCATTGAGCGGAACACCAAACCTGTACCCCGCCGGGCAGGACGCGGTGCCGCCGGACCAGGGCCCCGCGTTCGCCGACAGCACCCAGAAATCACCCGGGCAGGAGGATGGATCACACGTGGCGCCCGCCTTCACGCAGGCGTAGCGCTTCGACTTCGAGCAGAGGTCATCGTTCCAGCGCCCGTTGCTCCACATCGCGGCGCAGTCCTCGTCACCCGCGTTGTTGGGCTCGCCCTCGTCGAAGCTCCAGATGGCGCCCTTCAGGCCGCGGGCGAAGTAGGACTCACCATTCGGGGAATAGCCGGGGTCGGCCTCGGCCTGATCCATGGCGACGCTGAAGCCACACGCCATGACGGCCGCGACATCGATGCGATCGCTCAGGCCCGAGCCGCTGTAGCAATTCTCGAAATGGTCGCAGATCTGCCGCTCCTCGAACTGGGTGAACCGATGGGGCAACGGCTGTGGGAGCTGCGACGCATCCCGGATATCCTTCGAGCCACAGCGCGCGGCGTCGAACTGGGGCGCGAAGTTGGCGGCCCACGCCGGGTACTGGATGGACAGGGTGTCCAGGCTGCCAGAGGCGAAGAACCAATCCCGCATGTTGCCGTCGGCACCGAGGTCGATGTTGTAGGCCGACCGGTCCTTGACCGCGATGACGATGCGCCGGCCCAGTTGGACGAGCTCGCGCTGCGTCGGCCAACGGCTCGGGAAGAGGAGCTGCTTGTCACTCGGCCGGAAGATGAGGTCTCCCGAGGTGAGCGAGGTGCTCGCACCCGGCCGGAAGTCCTTGTCGAAGCGGTAGCGGAGCTCGTTGAAGAACTGCCGCTTGTAGGCCTCTCCCTCGTTGAAATAGTCCTCGAGGAGGATGAGGAGCACGTCCTCCTGGTGCTCCGGCGCGTTGATCCACCCGGCGATCTCCTCCTCGAGGGAGACACTCCACTGGCCGAAGGGCTCGCCCTCGTGGCTGAAGCAGACGTTCCAGCCGAACTGGCAGTCGCCCGTGGAGTTGCCATTGGCATCATCATAGACATCCAACATCAGGGTCCGGATGCCCATGTCCAGCTGCGCGGCGAGGCTCCGATGCTGGTTGGAGCGGAGGTAGTAACACAGGCCCGCGCCACACTTCGTGTAGACCGTGCTGACATGGGAGTTGTGGGTCCCGAGCCGCTGCCAGCGATCGAGCGGAACATCCCGCTGGAGGTCGCGCTGCTGGATGACGGCGGCCTTCGCGGCCCACGTATCCCTCAGCTCAATCTCCTGGCGCCAGACACCGGGTGATTCCGGCTCGGGAGCAACGGGCTCCTCCGCGCATGCGGCGAGGAACAGCAGGGACAGGAGACCGGGGATGCTCGCACGCGACACGGGAACCTCCTTCGAAATGAAAGCAGGAGTTGATATTCCCAGACCCATCCCGGATCAACCGTCATACCGCGCCTTCTCCTACTTCGAGGCCTGACAGGAATTTCCGTCCGCCCTACACTTCCTGAAAGAATTTGATCCCGGCGAGGACTCCTCCGGCGATGAGCAGCAGGCCCATGATCCGCACGCCCCAGGTCAACACGTGGCGGGGGAAGCGGCGCTCGTAGCGCCGGATCAGCCCGACGAACGCCAACTGCCAGCTGGCCACCCCCACGCCAGCGGCGGCACCGAAGGGAAGCGCGAGCAGCCCGGAGAAGGACACGAGCTGCAGCGAGTAGAGGAATGCCACCGCCGTGCTCCAGGTCGCCAGGAGGGTGGGATTCAGCGCGGCGATGGTGAAGCCGAGCAACAGCCCCTCGCGGTGCGGCTCCTGCTCGGGCTTCGCCTCGTCCCTGAGCTTCCACCGGGCGAAGTGCACCCCGAGCACGGTCAACACCACGGCGCTCAACCCATGAGACACCGGCAGGATGACGGGATACTTCGCGAGGAAGGTCGAGAACCCCCAGAAGGCCACGGCGGCATAGAGCGACACCGCCAACGCGGCCCCGAAGCCGATACGGAGGGCCGCGCCGTAGTGCCTCCGCACGCTCGTGGAGAACACCATCACCGCGATCGGGCCCGCCAGGGGCATGGAGCCGATGAACCCGAACGCGAACGCCACGAGAGAGGTGATGAGCGTGTTCATCCGACTCATGGAGGTCACTGATGCGTGACTCGCGCAAGGACATTTCTGGCTGCTGGAGAGGGTTCCCAGGGCCTGGCCCACCTGCCCGCTTGACGCCCCCGGCGCGGCTTTCTAGAATTTCGAACCTTTCAGCATTACACCGCAGCAGGTGGAGGCCACGGATGCGTTACTCGCGCAAGGATGTCTCGGAGCTGCTGGATGTGGTGAACGGGGGCCCTGACGTCTCCGGCTTCTCGACGTCGAACTTCTCCTCCACCACGTACGTGCTGGTCGCCTCCGGCCCGGGCACGGTCTGGCAGGACATGTACAACTCGAGCCACCGGCTCTGCTCGGAAGACGGCGCCACCTCTCCCACCGAGGACTGCGGCGGCCGCATCTGAGCACGGTGGGACGGCCTGGCAGGACATCTACAACCCCAACCACCGCATCTGCGAGGACGGCACCGTTCCCGCTCCCGAGGATGCCCACCGGACCATCAACGCCGACTGCACCCTGCGCTGAGGCGTCACGCCACTCGCTCGGAGCTCTCCGTCCCGCGGCACCGGAATGAACACGAGACTCGTCCTCCTCCTCAACACCCACATGCCCCAGGTGCTGAGCGAGGGACCCCTCTTCGATGAGCCGGAGAACTGGCTCTTCGAGGCCCTGACGGAGACGTACATCCCGCTCTTGCGGATGTTGTCGCGCTGGGAGCCCCAGCGCTTCTCCGGCACGCTGGTGATGTCCTTCACCCCGTGCCTGGTGCAGCAGCTCCTCGCCTGCGAGGAGCGCTACACGCGCTACCTGCAACTGCTGGGGCGCATCGCCACGCGCGAGCTGGAGCGCACCTCCCGGTTGGAGCTCTACAACCGCTACGAGAAGTACCCCCAGCCGATCACCGACGAGGCGCTGCACCGGCTCCACCGCACCTCGGGCATGTACCTGCGGCGCGTGGAGGACAGTCTGGCCTTCCTTCGGGAGCACCGCCTGCGCGATGTGCTCGGCCAGCTCGGGCGCTCGCGGTTGCCGGGGGTGCAGCTCTGGACGTCCTCCCCTCAGCACAACTTCCTCCCCTTCTTCGAGCCCGCCACCGCGGATCGACTCGTGGCTCGGGGTGTCGAGGACTTCGAGGCCGTCTTCGGGCGAGAGCCGGACGGCTTCTGGCTGCCGGAGTGCGCCTTCCAGCCCGGGCTCGAGCGCCTGCTGACGCGCCACGGCGTCCGTCGCACCGCGCTGAGCCTGCATGGAATCGGCGCCTATCAGCCAAATGACCCCAGCGGGGTGTACCGCCACGGGGATCTGGAGGTGCTCGTCCACGACTACCGGATCGGCCTGCACCTGTGGAAGTCACCCGAGTCCACCTTCCCGGCGCATCCCGTCTACCGCGAGTTCTTCCGGGACGTGGGCTTCGACGTCGTGCCCGAATACTTCGACGAGCTCGGCGTGCCCGTGCCCGCCCACAAGCGGGGGCACGTGTGGACGGGTCTCAAGTACCACGCGGTGAGTGGCCGGGACGTGGGGCTGGGACACAAGGCGCTCTATGACGTGGAGGCGGCGCGCGCCCAGGTACCCCAGCACGTGCGCGCGTTCTGGGAGCTGCTCGAGTCCCGCCGTGCGCTCGTCCAGGACGGGCAGACGTTCGTGCTGGCCTTCGACACCGAGCTGTTCGGTCACTGGTGGCACGAGGGCATCGAGTGGCTCGAGGGGGTGATGCAGCCCTCGCTGCCTCGTGAGGGCACCGTCACCGCCGCGCCATCGCCGCCGCCTCCCCTGCCGCGGCTCTACTATTCGACGTGGGGACGGGACTTCTACAGCGAGCACTGGCTGACGCCGGGCAACTGCTGGATGTACGCGCTCATCAAGCTCGTGGAGGCCCACCTGCCGGAGCCGGTGGGCGAAGAGGCCCTGGAGCTGTGGCGCCGCTTCGAGGTCCTCGGCGGCAGCGACCTGCTCTTCATGATGCCGGATCCCACGCAGCGGGAGCGGGCTCGCTCGCTGTTCCTGGCCCGCTACGCGGACGTCGTCTCGCGCCTGCCCTCCTTCACGCCCGAGCTGCTCGCCGCCTTCCCGGTGGACCCGTTCAAGTGTCTGCTCATCCACGTGATGAAGCCGGGAGACGGGTCCGCGCCGCTCTTCCAGCTTCGCCGGCTGTCGCGCGAGGACGAGCGCATGGAGCGGCGCCGGGAGATCACCCTCGAGCCCGAGGTGCTCGACGTCGAGGGCCTGCGCGTCTGCTTCCAGTACTTCCTGCTGCACCCGCAGGGCCGCTACGCGCTGCGCGTGGAGGGCTCGGAGCGCCAGCACACCTTCCAGATGCCGGACTACGGCGTGCCCCTGCTCATCGCCCAGGACGCTCGCGCCTACCCCAAGTACGACCCGGAGGTGCTCTACCGGAAGCTGGGGGAGATCTGGGAGGGGGACGAGCGTCTGCCGATCAAGACGGCGCCCTCGCAGCGCAGCCGCCATGCGTATACGCGCGAGGCGCTGATGGGAGTGCTCGAGGGTCGGCGGGCCGCGGTCTTCAAGTACAACAAGGAAGGGTACGCGCTGCTGCGCTTCCGCGAGCAGGCCCTGGCCCCACCCGTGGTCGTCTTCGACGACACCGTCTCGCTCCAGGACGCGGGCACGTACATCCAGGCCGGGGCGATGTCCGTGCCGGTCAGCAGCGATCCGGCGGACATCACCCGGCATGACTTCGGCGCGGTGATCTTCACCTGCTCGCTCAACTTCGAGTCCGAGGTGCCTCACGTCCGCGCGTTGCTGGAGGTGGCCACGCGCCGGAAGCTGCCGGTGGTCTCGCTGTACGACGACATCCTGTATTACGACCTGTTCGACGGGCTGGACGTGGACCCGGCGCTCTTCTACCGGGTGGCCGTGCCCGAGCAGGACGCGCTGGCCTCCCAGGCCCCGGTGGACTACCGGCCGCGCAACCTGCTGGGCGTCTTCGGCACGGACACGGTGCAGGGCAAGTTCACCACGCAGCTCTACCTGCGCGAGGCACTGGCCCGGCACGTGCGCGTGCGCCACCACTCCACGGAGCCGACGGGCATCCTGCTGGGCGCGGACACCGGCTACTCGCGCGTGTTGCGCGTGGAGCCCGCCCAACGTCTGGCGTTCGAGCGGCGGCTCATGTCGGAGCTGGCCGAGGGCTGCGAGCTGGTCATCACCGGCGGGCAGAACGGGCTGCTCTACACGCCGCCCGGAGGTGATCGCCGGGCCAACGCCTCCACCCTCATCTACGAGACGTTCCTGCCTCGGCTGGTGGTGTTGACCGTCTCCGTGGACACCCAGGCGGAGGATGTGCTGGCGACGCGTGAGTACCTGGAGACGCTGGCCCGGGAGCACGGTGTGCCCTGCACGGTGGTGGGTCTGGCGATGATGGGCGGGCGCAAGCTCCACGGCAGCCGGTGGACCGAGACCTGGTTCCTGGGCGTCCGGGACGAGGTGCTGGAGGGAGCGCGACACCGGCTGGAGCAGCACACCGGCCTGCGTGTCCATGCCATCCCCGAGGAAGCGGACGCGCTCGCTCGGGCCGTGCTCTCGCACCTGTGATGGAGAAGGTGGGCGCGATGCAGGAGTCCTCTCCCGGGCTGGGGCAGTCGGCGCGGTACCTCGCCGCGCTCGTGCGGTTGCTGCGCCCCGCCTGGGGAGCGCTGGCCCGTGGCGCGATGCTCGGCCCCGTCATCACCCTCCTCAGTCTGGTCCCCCCCTACCTCACCAAGCTGTTGTTCGACCATGTCGCCGCCACGCGGGACGTGGGCCTGCTCGAGGTCCTGGTGGCGGGCATCTTCGCGGCGGCCCTGGCATCCGTCTTCGCGGAGACGCTGCTGGGCTACTACTCGTCCTACTTGAACATCAAGTTGGAGAGCTCCGCAGTCCTCTACCTCTTCAACCACGTGCAGCACCTGCCGGACCGCTTCTTCACCCAGCGGCAGGTGGGGGAGATCACCAGCCGCTTCGATGACGCGAAGGCCGGCCTGGCGCTCGTGGTGGGACTGGTGCGGCTCGTCTTCTCGCAGGGCGCCTACCTGCTGATCATCCCCTTCACGTTGGCTTCCCTCCACTGGAAGCTGGCGATGGCGGCGCTCGCCACTCTGCCGCTCGTCGTGCTGGTGCCGCTCGTCATCGGGCGCGCCATGGGCCGGGCGTGGCAGGACGTGGTGGGTGCGTACACGTCGATCAACGCCCTCCAGATGGAGGTCTTGCGGCAGAGCCGCACGAGCAAGGTGCTGGCGCTCGAGCCGCTCATGTATCAGCGCGCGGCGGAGCAGATGAGGTCGTTGCTGCGGGCGCACCTGCGGGCGCACGGGGTGGATGGACTGCTCCGGCTGTTCGAGCGCGCGGTGGAGGCGGCCCAGACCGCGCTCTTCACGTGGTTGGGCTGGCGGCTCATCCTCGCGGGAGAGATGAGCCTCGGTGGCTACATGGCCTTCGTCGCCTATGCCGCGTATCTCCGCGGTCCGGTGATCGAGGTCGTCTCCTTCGTCACCAGCATGCAGCGGAGTGGCATCCACCTGCGGCGCTTCTTCGAGTACCTGGAGGAGCCGCCGGAGCAGGAGCCCTCGAAGGCCCTGGGTCCACCGGCCCCCATCTCGAGGCGGCTGCGCGGTGGAGTGGAGCTGGAGGGCGTGTCGTTCGCGTACTCGCCCGGCGAGGAGGTGCTGCGCGAGGTGAGCGCGCGCATCGAGCCCGGAGCGGTGGTGACCATCGTCGGGCCGAGCGGCTCGGGGAAGACGACGCTGGCGCGGCTGCTGACCCGGCTGGAGGAGCCCGGCCGTGGGCGCGTGCTGTACGACGGACGCGACGCACGTGCGCTGGAGCTCTCCGAGTTGCGCCGGCAGCTCGCCGTGGTGTGGCAGGACGTGGAGCTGTTCCACGGCACCCTGCGCGAGAACCTCACCCTGGGCCTTCCGCCCGTGCCAGCAGAGGAAGTCGAGCGCGTGGTACGGCTGTGCGGGCTGGAGCCGCTCGTCGCCTCGCTGCCAAAGGGCTACGACACCCCGGTGGCCGAGGCGGGAGCGAGCATCTCCGGTGGACAGCGGCAACGCCTGGCGCTAGCTCGGGCGGTGCTGCGCGACGCGCCAGTGCTTCTGCTGGACGAGGCCACCTCCCAGCTCGACGTGGAGACCGAGGCCGCCGTCGTCCGCGGGCTTCTCGCACGGGCTCGAGAGCGGAGACAGACGGTGCTGTTCATCACCCATCGGCTGGCCAACGCGCCGCTGGCCGATGAGGTGTGGATGCTCGCCGGAGGCCAGCTGGTGGGCCAGGGGTCTCATCCGGAGCTGCTGGCGCGCTGTGTCCCCTACCAGCGTCTGTATCGCGCGGGCGTGGGTGAGGCGGATGCCGCCTAGCGCGGCGCCCTGGAGCGACCTGTCATGGCGAACGAGCCCCCGCGCCTCATCGAGCTTCCGAGCCCCCCTCGGCTTCCGTTGTTGGAGGATCCCGATCATCCGGGCGTCTTCGTCGTGAAGCGGATCGGCATGCTCACGGCCCTGCTCGTCGGAGGGCTCTGCACGGCGCTGCTCCTCGCGGGCTCTTTCGTCCGGCTGGACGTGCCCGTCCAGGCAGAGGGCGCGACGCGGATGGAGTCGATGACCCTGGGCGCCTATGTGGCTCGGCAGCTCGGGCTGTGGACACCCCTGGGGTCCGAAGGAGCGGCCCCATGAAGGTGGGGATCATCGACAGCGGTGTGGAGGTGAAGTTCCTGCGCGAGCATGCGCTCGGCCTCGCGGGTGGGGCTCGCTTCACGCTCGACCTGGACGCGCAGGTGCTGGAGACGCGCAGCTATGACCGGGACGAGCTGGAGGCGTGGCGGGACGGAGCGCGAGAGTTGGACCTGCAAGACGAGCACGGACACGGCACCGCCGTCCTGAGCATCCTCTATGACCGGGTCCGCCCCTGGCCGGACGTCGAGCTCTACGTGGCACGCATCTTCGACCAGGAGGTGCGTGGGTACTCGCTGTGCCTCGTGGAGGCCTTGCGGTGGATGCTCGACGAGGTGGGCGTGGAGTTGCTCAACCTGAGCCTCGGCACGACCCATCGTGCGCTGGAAGCTCCGATGCGCGAGGTGATCGATCGCGCGGTGGCGCGGGGGGCCATCATCGCTTGCGCCGCGGGTGGAGTGCCCACGCTGCCCGCGCAGTTGGAGTCGGTGGTGGCGGTGGGGGATCCAACGCTCATGGACAGGGTTGGCTCCGAGGTGAAGGTCGACCATGTCGTGCGGGAGCGCGGGGTGAAGCTCTACATGGGAGGAAGCTGGTGCGAGGCGCCCATGACGACCAGCTTCGCCTGCGCGGTGGCAGTGGCCGGCGTCTTGCGTGACGGCTGCCCACCCGGTTGGCGACGCAAGCTCCCTCTCCCTCTGGGAGAGGGCGGGGGGTGAGGGTAGTCGTCACCGTGGCTGTGCTCACCTCGTCCAGGATCGCCCCATGTCCCGATTCCCAGGGGACCACATTGGGAGGGACATACCCTCACCCTAGCCCTCTCCCAGAGGGAGAGGGGACATTCACGGAGGTACGGATCCGGCCCCCAGCGGGATGTCCCCCACGTCGAGCACTTCGCCCTCCTTCAGCTTCACCGGACGGCTCGCGCGTACCCTGGACTGCCCCCCGATGATGACCAGGATTCGTTCGCCCGCGCGCACGCCCCCGACGAAGAACCGTCCATCGGCGCTCGTCCCGTCGTCGGGCTTCAAGGGCACCTCCCCTTCGATGAAGACGAGCACACCGGCCAGAGGGGCCTTCGTGGTCGCATCCACCACCCGCCCCTGCACGACCGCCGTGGCCCGCAGGGGAATCTCCACCTCGGCCGTCGAACCGGTGCCGGGGGAGACCAGGGCCTCGCCGCTCGAGCCGTCCGCCGTCCGCACCACCAGCTTCAGGGGCTCGGCCGGTACTTCCCTCAGCTCGAAGCGATCTCCCGGGAACTCCCAGGGGCCATGGCCCTGGGGCAGGAATCCCTCCTGGACCTGGAGGCCGAGGGTGAAGCCCCTCACGGGCTCGCCAGTCCCCACCACCCTGCCCCGGATCGAAGCCGCGGGCCGCAGCTTCACCACCACCTCCTGCTCGCCGGGCTTCACGCGCCGCACCTCGCTCGCGCGCCCGCCATTGCGCGCGCTCACATTCAGGCCGCGCGTGGCCGCGTCCGCCACACGCGGGGCACCGATGGCGAAACGGCCCTCGTCATCCGCGGGAGCCATCATCCACGGAACACCCCGGCCATCCCCGGAGGCCAGGGTGACGAAGGCCCCTGGAGAGGGTGTGCCGTCCGGCTCGAGGACGATGCCCCGGATCTCATTCGCGCCGTGCTTCTCCTCCCAGGTCAGCTCGACCCGCACCGTCCTCCCCTCCTCCACCTGGACCTGTTGCTGTCCGCCGGAGCCGAGGCCCCGGCGCGCCGTGAGCAGCAGACCGTAGGTTCCCGGCGGGAGCTCCATCCGGAAGCTTCCATTCGTCCCGACCTCGACCCGGCCGATGTCCGGCGCGCCGGAGCCGAGCCCCCCCTGCGCGAGGGCCGTCACATCCAGCGGCTCGGAGGGGAGCGGACCCCGGATCGCTCGCACCACGCCCTCCACGGTGCCCGTCCCCTCCAGCGTGAAGTCCACCCGGGCCGTGCCAATCTCCATCACCTCCACTGGCTGGCGGACCCCCAGCGTCGAGCCCTCCCGGCGGGCGGTGAGATACATGCGGCCCACGGCGAGTCCCTGGAGCCGGTAGTGTCCCCGTGCATCGGTACGAGACTCGACCGGAGAGGTGTCCGCGCCACCGTCCCAACGGTTGACGCCCATCACCCGCGCGCCCGGCACCGGCCGTCCGGCCCCATCCCGCACGAAGCCCTCCACCGAGCCGGTGCCCTCGAGCACGAGACTGACGGGGAAGCGCTCGCCCGAGGTCACCGTCAGTCCGCGCCGCAGCGTCGGCGAGAAGCCCGAGGCGCTCACCCTCACGTCGTAGCTGCCAGGAGCGAGCCCACCCACCGAGAAGTGGCCCTCGCCGTCCGTGAGGGCGCGGCCGGAGTCCCCTGAGCCACCCTGGGGGCCGACCTCGACGCGGGCGCCCACCACCGGGCCCCCCGAGGCCCGCTCCACCACGCGGCCCTCCAGCACCCCCCCCTGGCCGAGCCGTATCCGCACGTCGCGCACCGTCCTTCCCGCGTTCACGACGACCGGCGAGTCCAGCGAGCCCGCTTCCTCGCCGCGCCGCGCGGAGAGGGTGTGAGCTCCGGGCTCCACCTCGACGGAAAAGCCCCCCTCCGCGCCGGTGGTGACCACCTGGGCCGGGTCTCCACGCACCATCACCTCGGCGTCCGCCGCCGGGCGGCCCCGCGCGTCCACGACGAAACCCTCGATGACGCCCGCCCCCCGGAGCGACACCGTCAGCGGCCCCTCCGCGGGCACCTCCACGTGGCTCAGTACCGCTCGCGCGTGCCCTGGCGTCCGGGCCTCCAGCAGGTAGCCACCGGGGGCGAGCCCGTCCACCTGGAAGTTCCCCCTTTCGTCACTCGTGACGTACACGCGCTCCTCGGCGGGAGCTTCGGCGCGCGGCCAGGGCTCCTGCTGGCGACCGTGGGCCGTGAAGACGAGCTCCACCAACGGCAGCGGTTCATTCGTGCCGTGCACCACCGTGTGGCCGGAAAGGGAGTGGCCTTTCTCCAGCATGAGACGCAGGGTCGTCCGCGCCTCTCCATGGGGACGCACCACGTCGCGCAGCAGGGGTGCATGGCCCCTGGCGCGCACCGCCACCAGATAGGCGCCAGGCCGTGCCGCGAGCCGGACACGTCCTCGCTCATCCGTGGTGCCAGAGCCCGCCAGGCGCCAGGCGTTGTCCCCGCGGAGGGGCGCTCCCTCCGCGTGCCAGTAGAGCCGGACGTTGGCGCCGGGCCACGGCCGCTCGCCCGCGAGCACCTCCACCTCCAGAATCCCGTCCACTCCGGTGGGGGCCTGGGCCAGGGACGGCGTGCCGCTCGCGTTCGCATGGCCCCGCGCGCCCACCTGCCCGGGCTCCTCCGGCTGCGACACCGGCCCCCGCGGCCGCGCGGCCGAGACTTCCCCGGCATTGCCCTCCGTGGCACGTGGCCCTCCGGAATGTGAGAACCAGAGAAGCGCGAGTCCCACTCCCACCAGGACCATTGCCACGATGATGCGCCTGCGCATGTCCGCGATTCCTCGAGCCGGGAGTGACGTGAGCCGGGCCGAACGTTACCCGCTCTCGCGACAAAAGCGGTCCATGCCTCGGCGCCTTTACCCCTATCCTGAGCGCCCCAGGAGGAATCGTGTCCGGAGCTCTCGAGCAGTTGCTGGCGGAAGAATCCGAATTGCAGTTCGATCAGCTGAGTCAGGAGGATGCACTCACGCTGGGTTTGAAGTTGCTCGATCGGGCCCGGCGCGACCGGCTGCCCGTGGTGATCGACGTGACGCTCGCGGGGCTCACCGTCCTGCAGTGCGCCCTCCCTGGTAGCCGCCCCGACAACCATGATTGGGTACGGCGCAAGAAGAACACCGTGAGCCGTTTCTGGCACAGCTCGTACTACATGGGCCGCTACTACGCCGCCAAGGGAACGAGCCTGTCCGACAAGCCACACATCGATCCGGCCGAGTACGCGGACCATGGCGGAAGCTTCCCTCTGTTGCTACGGGGCACCGGCTGTGTCGGAAGCATCACGGTGTCAGGACTCGTGCAGGAGGAGGACCACGCCCTGGTAGTCGGAGTGCTGCGCGAATGGCTGACGAGCCGCGCGAAGGAGACAATGTCATGACATCCACTTCCCCTGTGCGCTACACGATTCCCTGGAGTATTTCGGCGGCGGCATTGCTGCTCACGCTCGGAGGATGCAGTACCACTCCCGAGCCGGCGCCCCAGTCCCGGTGCGAGAGCTTCCGTGGAAGGACCCTCGAGGAGGCACGAATCACCGGGGCCGAGCTCGTCGCCGCATCCGGCCAGTTGCCCGAGTACTGCAAGGTCACGGGCACGCTTCCGCCCGCCCTCGACTTCGAGGTGCGTCTGCCCTCTGAGTGGAACGAGAAGACGGTCTACGCCGGAGGCGGCGGCTTCGACGGCTCCATTCCCAGCACGGACGTCTACACGGCGAAAGGCTATGCCGCCATCGCCTCCAATGGCGGACATACGGGTGATGTCCTGGACGCCTCCTTCGCCCTGGATCCCCAGAAGCTCGACGACTACGCGTACCTCTCCATCCACCGCGTGCTTCCCATCGCGAAAGCGATCATCCAGGAGAATTACGGCAAGAGCTCCGCGAAGACCTGGTTCGAGGGGTGCTCCAATGGCGGCCGTGAGGCGCTGATCGAAGCGCAGCGGTGGCCGGAGGACTTCGATGGAATCATCGCCCGGGCCCCCGCCTACGACTTCGTGGAGTTGCTGATTGCCCACAACCGGAACACCCGGCAGCTCATGAGGCCCGGTGCCAGTCTTCCCTCCGCGAAGCTCCAGGTCCTGGGCAAGGCGGTCCTCGATGCGTGTGATGCGAAGGATGGCGTCGCGGACGGCATCATCTCCCATCCCGCGGCCTGCCAGTTCGATCCCGCTGTCCTCCAATGCGCCGGGGCCGAGCAGAATGACTGTCTGACGGCCGAGCAGGTGGCCTCCGCGAAGACGATCTACTCCCCCACGAGCCTCAATGGCACGACCCTCTATCCGGGATGGCCCGCCGGAGGAGAGGCCGATCCGGAAGGTTGGGCCGCGTGGTTCACGGGAAATGGGAACGCCACGGCCTCCGCTGGAGGCCTCTTCGGGAGCGGCCTGGTCAAATACCTCATTACCCGGGATCCGAACTACGACCCGCTGACCTTCGAGCCCAACGACTGGCTGCCACGGATCAACGAGATGTCCGCGCTGGTGTCGGCCAACAGCACGGACCTGGGACGGTTCCAGGCGCGCGGTGGGAAGTTGATTCTCTGGCACGGTGGCACCGATGCGGCCATCAGCCAGAAGGGAACAGCGGCGTATTACGAGGGCGTGGTCCAGAGCGCGGGCGGGCAGGCCGCGGCGGATGCGTTCGTCGAGTACTTCCCCGCCCCGGGGGTCAATCACTGCGCGGGTGGAGCCGGCGCCGACACGGTGGATCTGCTCACCGCCCTGGAGAACTGGGTCGAGAAGGGCGTTGCTCCTTCGCAGGCGAAGCTGGTGGCGACGAAGCTCGATCCCCAGACAGGTGAGAGCGTCCTCTCCAGGCCCCTGTGCAAGTACCCGCGCTATCCCAGGTACAAGGGCACCGGAGACATCAACTCGGCCGACAGCTTCACCTGCGTCGACCCCTGACACGCCGGGTTGTCAAGGCCCCCCCGGGACGTTCCACCGGTCGCTCTGGCGGCGAACAGCAATGGCTCCCCTCGAGACCGAACTGCTCCGAGACACCCTCGAGCACATCGACCTCAAGGCCCATGACGTCCGCGCCCTCGTGACCCTGCGAGAAGCCTGCCAGGCCTCCACCTCCTGAATAGGGGCTCCGGACAGCCTGTTCGTCCTGGACAGGCTGTCCTCCCTCTTTGGGCGCCCCCTCTTTTTTGGATTTGATATCGAGAACCGCGGTACGGAGGAACGAATGGAAGAAGTCCTCGTGGTGTCGTTACTGGGCATGCTGGCGTTTGGCGGCCTCTTCCTGATCTTCTGCCCGGAGTGGTGGAGCACGAGCCTGGGCACGCTGAAGGAGGAGAAGAAGCCGGAGGCCGGGCGCCCGAAAGCGGGCAAGGCCGAGGCCCGCGAGGCGGACAAGTAGGCGATCAGCCCCCGCCGGCTGGCACACCCCGTGCAATGACCGGATGCCGTACTCACCACGTAAAGGGCATCCCTCATGAGCGTCCGGTTGGCACAGGCACAGGCGATGATTCCACGGCCGGGCGCGTCGGTTCGCGGACCCCAGGAGCAGCCACGGCGGGAGTCCTCGAAGTCCGAATCCGGCGGCAAGTCCTCCTCGGCCGGGGGCTCCTCCTCGGCGAAGTCCGGTGGAGCGGGCAAGAGCGGCGGGGCCAGGGGCGCGCAGCGCCAGGAGGGAATGGAGGCGGGCGGCTCCGTCGGAGCGCGGGCGGGTGGATTCGACGGGATGCCGGACAAGAACGAGCCCCAGGCCCGGGCCCGGCTTGAGCTCATCCAGGGAGAGGCGCCCCTTCCTCCCCCCCAGCAAGGCCAGGGTGTCCCTCAGCGCGCGGCGTCCATGGCGGCGGCGCCCGAGCTCTCCCGGGAGCGGAAGGTGGTGGGCCGCGAGGACTCCGGCGCCGAGCGCCAGGCCCTGGAGAGCCGCGCGAAGCTGCGCGCCGCGGTGATGGATCGTCTCCTCGCCGGCATGAAGGACGTCCACGCCCGGCTGAGCCAATTCCTCAAGAATCCCGGCCGTTTGGGCGTCGTCAACCTGAGCCTGGTGCTCAGCGAGAGCTCCATCACCCACGAGCTGTGGAAGGAGCCGGGTGCCACCGCCGAGGGCCGGGCCCACCTGGCGCGGATGTTGGGCCTCGATCCGGCACTGGATGAGGCCTCGCTGCTGCAGGCGGTGATGGCCGAGGTACACCAGGCCTTCGTCGACTTCCAGGCCAGCCGCCCGGGCCAGGAGATACGGCAGCAGTACGAGGCGGTGCTCCAGCGCTATGAGGCGGTGAACGTGCTGCCCATCGTGCCGGGCCACGACACCGGACCCCTGCTGGCCGAGCTCGCCCGGCTCGGGATCGCCCACGAGAAGGACTTCTCCCAGTCGCTGCTGGTGGATCCGCGGCTGCTCGCGGTGGGGCTCAGCGCCGAGGAGGGCTCGACCCAACAGGTCATGGTCGCCGGCCTGACGGTGCCCCAGCTCGGCACGCTCGTCGCCCACCTGCGCCGCCTCAATCCCCGGCTCACCAACCGGCAGCTGTGCCAGCTCCTCCTGCTCGCCTCCACGGACCTGAAGAATGCGAGCCGCAAGCTCCTGGGACAGGCCGAGGTGGAGCAGGTGCAGGAACTGGCGCGCCAGCTCCTGCGGCTCCAGGCCGTCGAGCTGCTCTTCGTCTGAGCGCCCCGTGGGGTCCCGGAGGTGGTGACAACAGTCACCAGGGGATGACGGCAGTCACCAGCTCCGAGGCCTCAAGAAGTGACCGCTGTCACCAGGACGGGCCCCCTTTCGGGACGAAACACAGGGGGTGAGACGCTGGCACACCTCCTGCTCCTTGGCCGTACGTGCCCCCGACACACGGTCCCTGACCTCCACTTCATTTCCGAGGAACGCCCATCATGTCTCTCTCGCCCGTTTCCAGGTCGCCCGTTTCCACGTGCAGCCCGCGCACCTCCAGCCTCGAGCCGCTTTCCACCCCGGCCAGGGGCTGCCTGCCGGACCTCCAGGACACGCAGCGGAGCAATCCCCTGCGGCAGCTGTTCGCGACCGATGGCTTCGACGCTCCGACGGACCTGAAGAAGGCGGTGGGCCTCGAGGTGCTGGCGCAGGTGCTCGCGCAGATGGATCAGGTGCTGTCCATGGCCACGAGCCTGCTGGGCGGCGAGGGTGGCGCGGGTGTTCAGGGCCTGTCGGGCCTGGATTCGCCGCTGGGAGGCCTGGGCGGCGGAGTGCCTGAGATTGGCGGCGATGCCCCTGGTTTCCAGGCACCGGCGGCAGCGGCGGCGCCCCAGGCACCGGCCGCACAGGGAGCTCCGGCCGCGAAGGCGGAGGGAGTCGCTCCGGCTGGCGGGTCGTCGAAGAACGGCAACACGATGACCTTCACCAACGATGGCAAATCGCCGATGACCATCCAGTTCACGCCCAACGCCGGTGAGAAGGCGATCGACTCCGTGACACTGAAGCCTGGTGAGAAGAAGACGCTGGAGTTCCCCGAGGGCTGGTCCGGCAACTTCCGCAGCACGTCTGGCGATGGAGCGGCGGCCACGCTCGGCGAGGTCAAGTTCGACGGAGGCTTTGGCCAGACGTACTACGACGTGAGCTACATCGAGGGCGCCAATGCCGCCATGACCATCGCTCCCGAGGGCGGCGGCAAGAAGTCCGGCACGGAGGAGAGCCTCCTGGCGTCGGCCCCCGACTCGGTCAAGGCCAGGACGGCGGACGGCACGGTCTACGGCATCAAGAAGACCACCACGTCCAACGTTCAGGACCCGAGCGTGGTGGACTTCTACCGGAAGCATGTGGGCGCCGACGAGGGCTACGTCATCCCCACCGATGACGCGAGCACGCTCGGGACCAACAGCTCCCACCTGGAAGTCCACATGAAGGACCTGGCCTGAGGGTCAGGAGACAACTCCCCCCGTGCCCAGCGCCACCTCCTGCAGCAGCGCGTGGCGGAGCAGCATCAGGCCCGAGTAGCGCTCCTCGATGAGCGCGGCCTGCTCGGGCGTGAGAACCTCGCGCGCCGCCTGCCGGGCGGTGGGAACGCCGGCGCCATTGAGCAGGACATGCAGGTAGAGCCCGGGCAACCCGCCGTTCAGGAGCCGGTTGCCCGCGACCACATGGGACTCGAAGAAGGCGTCGTCGGGCCGCTGGCCGTAGGCCAGGAGCATCGACTCGATGCGCGTGGTGTCGGCCATGTTCCGCGTGGCCGGGTGCTGGGCCAGCTTCGGGGCCAGGAGCGCGGCGAAGCGCTGGCACCAGGCGCGGAGGGCGGGCTCGGGCAGGGGAAGGAGCGGCTCCTGCTCGGAGAGGCCGAGCACCTGACGCAGGTCCCGGTAGATCTCCTTGCGCTGTTCGAACGGCAGGGTCCAGAGACCCTTTTTCAAGGCGTTCAATGCATCCATGGAAGCCTCCTCGGTGGCGCGAGTCTGCACCGGAATCCCCGTCTGCGTCACGGAACCTCGGAGCCCAGGGCCGCGCTCCAGATCGCGAACCAGTCCTGCAGCTCCATCTCCAGCGAGAGCGCACCCGCGGCCGAGGTGATGCGCTCGAGCCGGTTGGTGCCCACGACCGGGATGATCCGGGACGGATGCCGCAACAGCCAGGCGAGGAGGAACTGCTCCTGATCCGCTCCGTACCGGCGCGCCAGCTCCGCCAGTACCGCGCGCACCCGCGTCTCGGCCTCGCCCTGCCCCGTCGCCAGCCGCCCCCCGGCCAGCGGCGACCAGGCCATGGGGGAGATCCGCGCCCGCATGCATTGGTCGAGCGTCCCATCCTGGAAGGCCGCCAGCCGAAGTGGGTGTATCTCCACCTGATTCGTCACCAGGGACACCGTCAACCGGGAGGCCAACATGTCGAACTGGGACGGGGTGAAGTTGGACACGCCCAGGTGGCGCACCTTCCCCTGCCCCACCAACTGTTGCAGCGCCTCGGCGACTTCATCTGGATCCAACATCGGGCTCGGCCGGTGCAGGAGCAGGACGTCGAGATGGTCCGTGGCCAGGTTGCGCAGCGAGCTCTCCACGGACTCGACGATGTGCCGCCGCGAGTAGTCGTAGTGCTTGAGCCGGTTGTTCGGTCGCGCCGGGTTCACCAGCATGATGCCGCACTTGGTCACCAGCTCCATCTTCTGACGCAGTCCGGGGTGGGCCCGCAGCGCGGCGCCGAACGCGGCCTCGCACTGGTAACCGCCGTAGATGTCGGCATGGTCGAAGGTGGTGATGCCGTGATCCAGACAGGTCTGGATCCTGGCCAGCACCTGCTGGACCTCGGCGCCACCGGGCACGGCCATCAACCGCCACAAGCCGTAGGCCACCCGGGAGACCTCGGGGCCCGAGGGCGCCATCCTCACGCGCATGGGAATGCTCATGCGCCCTACCCTAGATCACCGCCGTGAAGTCCTCGTAGCCCTGGATGAGCCACGCCCTGGCGCGGGACTCGCCGCCGTCCGCTCCGTTCGTGTCGTGATGGCGCAGGGGGCCGAAGTCCAGGCCCGTCAGACGTTCGATCTCCGCCACGGTGCCGCGCCCGTTCTATCGGATCTCCCATGGCCCTCGAGCTCGACGCCACCGCGGCGGCCCCCATGAACGGGGCCGCCGCCAGGAAGCCGTCAGGCGGCCGAGGTGGACAACGACGACCCCGAGCCGTCGTTGTCCCTCAGCTCCGCGAGCAGCCGCTCCCCCTCCTGCTCATCGATGGGGGTGAAGCGCTCGAGGTCCGGACGGTAGACATGCACCTGCGCGCGGCCGATGTCGAACCACCAGCCGTGCAGCCGCAACGTGCCGGCCTCCACGCGCTCGCGCACCAGGGGATAGGTGCGCAGGTGCTCGAGCTGCTGCAGCACGTTGAGCTGGCTGAGCCGATCCGCCGGGGGCAACCCCTCGCCCAGCTTTCCGCCGCCGCGCTCGAGCGCCTCCAGGGCGGGCCGGCCGAGCGCCAGCCAGCTGCCGAGGTTGGGGGTCCGCTGATCGTTGTACCCCGCCAGCACCGCCTTCATGGCGCCGCAGCCGGAGTGCCCGCACACCACCACATCCACCACCGGCAGATGCAGCAGGGCGTACTCCACCGCCGCCGCCTCGGACCGATCGCCCAGCGACTGGCCGGCCGAGTCCGAGGGCGCCACCATGTTGCCCACGTTGCGCGTGACGAAGAGGTCACCCGGGTGGGTGGACACGACGAGGTTGGGCACCACGCGGCTGTCGGAGCACCCGATGAAGAGGCAATCCGGCGACTGCCCATGGGCCAGACGCGCGAAGGTGGAGCGATAGGCGGGAAGTCCGTGACGCTGGAAATCGAGTAGACCTTGAATGAGCTTCTTCATTTCACGCACCTTCCGAGGTGAGAGCAGTGGGGGCAGACGAAACGGGAACAGCGGACTTCGACGAGGCGATGGCGCCCTTGCGCGTCCAGACATCCTCGAGCGGCTCCATCCACACCTTGCCGCCCGTCTTGCGGTGCGTCTGGCACCAGCTCTCCAGCGCCTCGTAGCCGGAGTGGTCCATCGACTCCACCGCGAGATCCAGCTCCACCTGGGCGCCCGCGGGCACCTGGGCGAGCGCGGTGGACAGCTTGGGGACGCCCACGAAGGTGAGGGCACCGCCCACGCGCACCTGGTGCACCTCGCCCTCCCGGCGCACCTGCACCTGCACCTGGCCCAGCTGCCACAGCAGGCGCAGCACGGCCAGCGCCAGGCCCATGCCAATACCGGCCAGCAGGTTGACACCCACCACACCGGCCACCGTCACCAGATACACGGGCAGCTCCCCGCGCCGGCGCAGCTCCCGGATGTGGTGCGCGTCCACCAGCTTGCCGCCCACGAAGACGAGCAGACCGGCCAGCACGGTGAGGGGCACCAGCCCCAACCACGAGCCCAGCAGGGACACGAAGAGCAACATCCACACGCCGTGCAGCACGGCGGACGCGCGCGTCTTGGCGCCCGCGGCGATGTTGGCGGCGCTGCGCACGATGACGCCGGTGATGGGCAGACCCCCCACCAGACCCGAGACGGTGTTGGCCAGACCCTGCGCGACCAGTTCCTTGTCCAGGTTGGCGCGCGCGCCCGTGTGCAGCTTGTCGGTGGCCACCGCGCTCAGCAGCGACTCGGCGCTGGCCACCAGGGCCAGGGAGAACACCGCCGTCAGGAAGGCGCCCCAGTTGCCCTGGGGCAGCGAGGGAAGCTGGAGGCTGCTGAACAAATCACCGTTCAGATCCACCCGCTTCACGTCCGCATCCCAGATCGCGGCGGCCGCCGAGGCGAGCACCACCGCCACCAGCGGTCCGGGCACCCGCTTGAGACGGCTGTTGGGCATCACATGCCACAGCACCAGCACGCCGATGGTGAGCAGTCCGAGGATCGTCGCGGGACCGTGCAGGTCGGAGATCTGCTGCGGCAGCTCGCGCAGGTTCGCCCAGGCGTTGGACTGCGGAGCGCCGCCCAGCACGATGTGCAGCTGGCCCAGCACGATGAGGATGCCGATGCCCGCGAGCATGCCGTGGATGACGGCCGGGGAGATGGCCAGCGACGTGCGCGCCACCTTCAGCACACCGAGCGCGACCTGCACCAAACCCGCGGCGGCCACCGCGGCACAGGTGGCGGCGAAGCCCAGCTCCTGGATGAAGCCGAACACCATCACCGCCAGACCCGCCGCCGGGCCACTCACCAGGAGCGGCGCACCACCAAACGCCCCGACCACCAGACCGCCCACCACGCCGGCGATGAGGCCAGACATGATGGGAGCGCCCGAGGCCAGGGAGATGCCCATGCACAAGGGCAGGGCCACCAGGAAGACCACCAGGGAGGCAGGCACATCCCTGGCCAGCACGTCCTGGAGCGAGCCGGCGGAGCCGGCCTTCTGCTCATTGGACTTCATCACTCTCTCAGCCTCCACGTAACGAAAGCGTCGCGACTCCTTCCGGGGGCGCGGCGCGGTTCGCCCTTCGCTTGGCAAGGAGCGTGCCGGGGGGATGGAGCCCGGCTTCCCTCTGACGAGGGTCGAGGACGTCCGAGGAGGACTTAAAGAATTTTGAAGCGGCGCGTCAGGGACTTAAAAATTCTTGAATTCCCCTTTATTCCCTACTCTTCACCCAGCCGACGCAGGAAGGTGGGATAGGAGATGCCGAGGGCACGGGCGGCATCCATGCGGCGCCCCTCCAGGCGCTCGAGGACATGCCGGACATACCGGCGCTCCACCTCTTCCAGGGGGAGCGGGGGGCCGGATACCACGAAGGCATTGGGGTCGGATGGAGAGGCGGAACCCGGGGTGCCCGACGCGAGCGCCTCCAACTCCAGGGCGGGGCCGGTCTCCAGCACCAGGGCGCGCTCGAGGACGTTGCGCAGCTCGCGCACGTTGCCGGGGAAGGGGTAGCGCTCGAGCCGCTCGCGCGCGGCGGCGGAGAAGCCCACCGGGCGGCGGCCCAACTCCGCGCACAGCTCGACCACCAGCGACTCGGCCAGCGGCAGCACGTCCTCGCGCCGCACCCGGAGCGGGGGCACCTCCACCTTGAAGACGCTCAGGCGGAAGTAGAGGTCCTCGCGGAAACGGCCGGCGGCCACCTCCTCGTTGAGGTTGCGGTTGGTGGCGGCCACCACGCGCGCGCTGCTGGTCAGCTCGGTGCTGCCGCCCAGCCGCCGGAAGGCGCCCTTGTCCAGGAAGGTGAGCAGCTTGGCCTGCAGCGGCAGCGGCAGCTCGCCCACCTCATCGAGGAAGAGCAGACCGCCGTTGGCCACCTCCACCAGACCCCGCCGGGCGGTGCGCGCGTCGGTGAAGGCGCCCCGCTCGTGGCCGAACAGCTCGCTCTCCACCATGGTGTCCGGCAGGGCCGCGCAGTTGACGTGGACGAAGGGCCCCTGCTCCTCGCGCAGCAGGTGCAGGTGACGGGCGATGACCTCCTTGCCCACGCCCGTCTCCCCCAGCAGGAGGACGGGGCTGCGGGGCGAGGTGGCGATGCGCTCGAGCATCCGCAGGGTGTTCTGCATGGCGGGCGAGCGGGGCACCAACAGACGCCGCCGGCCCTCCAGCGCGCTCTCGGCCCGGCGCAACCGCTCCTGGAGTTGCGCGTCCTCGGCGGCCCGGCGCGCGCGCAGCACCAGGTCGTCCAGTTCCACCGGCTTGGACAGGTAGTCGCGAGCACCCGCCTTGATGGCCTCCACCGCGCTGGCGATGTCCCCGTGCGCCGTCACCATCAGCACCACGGTGCCGGGAACCTGGGCGCGCAGCTCGGGAAGGAAGGAGAGCCCGTCGCCATCCGGCAGCCGGCGGTCGAGGATGATCAGATCCGGCGCCTCGCGGGCGAGGGCCATGCGCGTCTCGTGCAGCGAGCGGGCCGTCCGCACCCGGAAGCCCTGCTGCGTCAGCACGGAAGCGGCGAGCGAGGAGAAGGTGCGATCGTCGTCCACCAGGAGCAGGGAGGAACTCATGTGGTGCTCTCCAGGGGCAGCCGAAGGGTGAAGCGGCTGCCATCGGGCAATCGGGTATAGGTGAGGCTCCCGCCGTGGGCCTCGACGGCAGCACGGGCCATGGGCAACCCCAGACCCACGCCCTTGGCGCGCGCGGTGGCGAAGGGCTCCCACAAACGGGGTTCCAGGTTCGGGTCCACCCCACCCGCGTTGTCCTCCACCCGAACCACGGCCTCCCCGGCCTCGCGCGAGAGGGTCACCCGTACCCACGGGGAGGGACGCAGGCCCGTGTCGCGCGCCACCGCGCCCGCCTCCACCGCGTTGCGCAGCAGGTTGTCGATGGCGGACACCAGCAGCGCCGGGTCCGCCTGCACGGTGATGCCCTCCGCCAGCGACACCTCCAGGTGCACGTCCTCCGCCTCTGGCAGCAGGCGCACCGGCTGCAGGGCCTCCTCCACGAGCAGGCGCAGCTCGCAGGCGTGGCGCATGGCGGCGGAACGCGGTGGGGTGCCGAAGGACAGCAGCGAGCGCGCCAGATGCCCCAGCCGTTGCACCTGGGCACGCAGGGCCGGCAAGGCCACCTCCCCCGCGGAGGCGGCGGGCCGCAACAGGGAGAGGGCCGCCTGGATGCCGTTGAGGGCGTTCTTCACCTCGTGGGCGATGAGCTGACTGGCCGAGCCCAGCGCGGCCATCGTCTCCTGGTGCCGCAGCCGCTCCTCCGCGGCCATCAACGAATGGTACGAGCGCCGCAGCAGGAAGGTGAAGATCAGCAGGGTGCTGCCCAGCAGGGCGACATGGAAGAGGAATTGCCCGAGGAAGCGGTGGCGCAGGCGCTCGATGTCCCGCTCCTCGTCCTCGAGCACGGCCAGCAACATGCCGCTGACACCTTCCGGTGTCGGAACCGGAGCCGCCGCGCCCAGCATGCGCTTGCCATCCAGGATGAGGGGACCGGGAGCCTCGGCCAGCAGGTGCATGCGCGCGGCGCGCTCCGGAGTCCACGCGAAGCGCGGCGAGGGAACGGGCAGCAGCAGCTGTCCGCCTTCATCCAGCAACAGCGTCATGTCCGCGCCCCCCGGCTGGACGCCCGGCAGCGGACGAGCTCCCGCCCGCAGCTCGCCTACCAACAGGCCCACCACCTCCCCGGCGCGGAGGATGGGCACCGCCACCACCAGCGGCCCGTCCTTTCCCTCCAGCAGGCTGATGTCCGACACACCTTCCGCCAGCACCCGGCGGAACCAGGGCCGGGTATGCAGGGGCGAGTCTCCCAGTGACATCTGGGGCGGGTCGCTCCACACACGGCGTCCCGAGGGGGAGAGCAGTGCCACCCCCTCCGAGAAGAGGTGCGAGTGGTGGAAGGCGCTGTCCAACACGGCCATCTCCGGGCCGGAGGAGCCATCCTCGGGAGTGAGCTGAGGGTTCTCGGCCAGACGGCGCAGCTCCGCCTCCAACAGGCCCAGGTGCACACCCAACGCCTCGGCCTGCACCCGGGCCTGACTGGAGAGGCTCCCGAGCACTTCCTCACGGGCGTTCTGCAGGTCCTCACGGTAGGCGAGCAGGGGACTGGCGAACGCCGCCATACCGAGCAGCGCCAGCCCCAGCATGGCGGAGCGGCCGGCACGCCGCTGCGCGCGAGCAAGTTCCCCGAGCGCGACAGACTGGGATGGAACGGACGGAGGGGGCGGCCGTGACGACATGGGGCGCATCATGCGCCAAACAGGCGGCCGGATGGCTTCTTTCCGCGAGCCGCTGCCGGGGGGCGTCCGGAGGTCCCCGGTGCTCGGGTTTCACCAGAAGTGAGCGACGCCCGGTCGGCCAGCATGGCTCACCGCCCTCCATGGTTTCGAGCGCAACGAGCTGCGCGCCATGGACGCGGCGATGCTGGCGCAGCTGAGCGAGGAGACGGCCGAGGCCTGAAACAGGGCCCCGGCCCCCTTGTTTCACGTATGCGCCGTCAGGGCTCGAGGCCCCACTGGAGGCTGCCGGAGATGTACGCGGGTGCTTTCCTCCAGTCCGAATAGGCCGTGCCGGTCGGAGCAAAGGAGTAATCACCCGTCTGCGTATAGTTGCTCCAGTCGGACTTCGCGAACCTCACCTGAACGTCGATGCTCTGCCCGGCCGCGAGACCGCCTGCTCCGCTCGTGAAACCGATCTCGAGATAATGATCGGCATCGGGCGTTGGCGTCGTCATCTTGACGAAGGTCCCGGTCACATTCGAACCACCAACCTGGGACCAATCACAGAAGAAGCTCTGCTCCTTCTCCCCATCGATGGAGTAGTAATACCGGAGCTTGACCGTGGAAAGCGCTACAGCGCTCGTTCCGGTATTGACGAGCTTGAATCTCGGGTTGATGGAATTGAGGGACGCCGCGGTGGACCCATTGTACATCTGCACCTTGAGATTCCCCGAGCCAGTGGAGGTCGTATCGGTCACGGTGACGGCCAGAACGGGAGATGAGCCCGCGCTGAAATGGAAGGTCAGGTTCGTCGTCCCGACAGGCTGGTTGGCCAGATAGCGCTTCGAAAGGATGACGGTCGAGCCAGAGACGGTGTAATCCGTACCGGCCACGAGCGTCGCCGCGCCATTGCTGATGCGGACCAGCGTGTTCCCATTCAGCGTCATCGTCACCGGAAGGTCGGCCTGCTTGTCCGTCTTCTTGTCGAAAGAGGCACTCGTCGGAGTGATGGTCGACTGATTGACCGGCGGCGGCGGCTCACCGCCGGCCGGCTCGCCATAGACGATACCGCGGCCGTTCGTGCCCACGTACACGCGGCCGTACACTCTCGGATCCCCGGTGATGGTCGTGACTCTCGCATACTGATGCTGATCGTCGTTGATCCTCACCCAGGAAGCTCCCGCATCATCCGAACGGAAGAAGCCGCGCACCCCGTCGATCTTCGCGATGACGTACAACGCCATGTAGCTCTGTCCCGGCGCCGCTTTGCCGAAACCGACTCCATCGGCCTCCTGCACGTTCGCCAGCTTCGTGAAGCTCGTGCCGGAATCGGTCGAGTGCCACAGGCCATGGGGCCCGGGATTCTCATTGCCGCCAGCGAACCAGACGTCGCCCTCGCGGCCTGGTACGGCCTTGAGTGAAGCGGCTCCGCTGCTGGGAAGACCCGCCGCGCCCGTCAGGGTGAATGTGGCGCCACCGTTCGTGCTGACATAGAACCTTCCGGCCGAGTAGGCGTAGAACTTGTTCGGGTTCACGCGGTCGGAGGCGATCTTCGCACCCGCCGGAATACCGGCACTGGCCGTCCAGCCATTGCCGCCCGACTTCGAGTAGTACACCCCGACATCCGACGTGCTCCACACGATGGAGGTGCCATCGGCCGCGACCGCCACCGTACCTCCGCCTTTCGTTCCCGTCGGCTCGGAGGAGGCCTTGTACCAGTTCGCGCCTCCATCATGGGAAAGGCCCACCGACCTGGCATTGGAGTCCGACGCGTAATCCGCCATCCCGACACGAACCATGAAGCCCGGGTTGAGCTCCGCGTAGTCGATGCCGTACGTCGTGCTCCACTGCGGGACGGACATCGTCTTGGCGGGAGGCGTCGTCAGGTCGTCATGACGGAAGCCGGAGATATCGCCCAGCGCGCTGATGAGCGGCGCACCGGACGGCGGACTGATCAACTCCATGACGGCCGTTTCCTCGATTCCCCTGGCCATGACGGAGATCTTCACCGTGCCGCCGACATCCCAGTCCGTCAGGTTGTTCGTGCCGTACAGGGTCGCGCCCGTCCCGTACATCATCCGGTTGGAGTTGAACGGGTCGATCTCGAGATCTCCTATCATCCAACCCAGCTTGGGAGAGGGAGTCGGCGGGATGGGCTCGATGCCCATCGTCAGCCAGGGCGCGGCCGAAATGTCATGCGTATACCGAAGCTTCCGGCTCGGGTAGCCATCCCAGTCCCAGATCCGGCTCCAGGTCGCACCGCCGTCCGTGCTCCGGAAGATGATGGCATCCGGCCACCAGGAGTTCAGGGTGGCGACCATGATCGTGTTCGGGTTCCGCGCATCGACGGCAAGGCCGCCGTAGCCGAAATAGTTGTCGGAGCTGCTGCTCGGAACGGGGCTGATGTTCGTCCAGACGCCCGTCGCCGTATTGAACTTCCACACGTCTCCCTGGGTGCCATCGTAGGGGCCGACGCCATCGCTATAGGAGATGTAGAGGTTGCCATTGGAGGACAGCTCCCCATGGTGCGGCAGATAGCCCACGGGCTGTCCGGGAACCGCCGCCCAGGTGGCACCACCATCCGTGCTTCGGAACACGTTGTTCTCCTTGTCCGCTACGCCGACGTAGATCGTCTGCGTCGCGCTGCCAGCTGAACCCGTTCGCGGGTCGAACGTGATCCAGGCCAGCCCCACGATGTCGTTCCCGTAGGAGTTGGTGGGGTCTTGAACATAGGTACCGGGGTTGGGGAAGCTGGTGACCTTGGTCCAGGTCGCGCCGTAGTCCGTGCTCCTCCAAAGTCCGTTGCCGCTCCGGGCGCCGAAGAAGAGGATGTTGTTCTTGTTCGGATCGATCACCAGACGCTCACCCATGGAGCGCCCGGGCATATTGCCGCCGACCTTGAATGGGAGCGGGGTCACCTGCCACGTATCGCCCTTGTCGGTCGAACGCATGATCTGGCCGTTCGTATCCCAATCGTTCGTATAGGTGCCGGTCGCCATGTAGACGCGGTTCGGCTCGACCGGGTCGGTCGCCAGGGCATCCACGCCGTTCTTGTTCCAATCCACCCAGCCCGTCGAATCGGAGAGCGGAATCCAGCTGGAGGTCGCCGCATCCCAGCGGTACGCGCCGCCAATATCGGTTCGGGCGTAGATCAGATCCTTCTCTTTCGTATTGAAGACGATCCCCGGGATGAAACCGCCACCACCGCCCGTGACGACGTTGCGCCAGGTGTATGCGGCACCTGGCGCCGCCTGCGCCTCCGGCACGGCAGCCGCCAGAATCGAGCTGACGACGACAGCCAGCACCAAAGCAACACTGCGTCCATTGAGATATCTCTTACACACAGCCGTGACCCCCACCGTCAGGTTGACGTGCGAAAACAAAACCACCACTGCTTCGCTTCACCACATCCTTGCCATGTCTCTCATCAGCAATCCGCCGCCACGAGGATGCTGGATTGGCGGTGAACGGCTCCCTGATGAGCAGGCTCGCTCGATACACCTACAGCAAAGACCCCGCCAGCAGGGTATCCAGCCATTACATGTTGAGACGGATAATCTGTAAAATCCAGGGAAAAGAGACTGAAGACAATCTCTTCGTGGCACGACGTGCCGAATCACTTCGGCCTACCGCATTGATTGCACTGCGATTGTAGGTTCACAGCCAGAACCAAGGAATGCGCCCGCGCACCCCATCTCCTGAATCACCCATCGACCGGGATTCAGAATCCCATTCAAGGAACTGAATCTCCAACTACGCGATTCTACGGATATACGAATATACGAAGTTCAAGGAGACTTCTGGTCCTCATTGAATTCCAGCTTTGACCCATTATAAAGAATGCCGCGAATGAAATACCCGCCTCGGCCAGGGGACCGCGGTCCTCATTGCATAAGAAAAAGATTGGCCGGATGCGGCACGAGTTCCCATCGCCGAACAGGCAAGGAGAAGTGAAGCATGCTCACCCACAAGACTCTGCGTACGCCTACCCTGTTGCTCGCAGTGAGTGTCTTCGGAAGCGGATGCCTGAATGGAGGAATGACGGAGGAGGAGCTCCTGGCCGAGGAGGCCAGCGCGCTGGAGACCATTTCCACCACGATCCCGACGCCCAGCAACGGCTCTTCTGGAGAGATCCGGACCAGCACGACCCGGTTGAAGAACGCCGCCAACGGCGGCTCGAACGTCTACGATTTCGCCAACAAGAAGATCGGCGTGAACAACACCGCCTCGTGCGACGGTGAGGGCCAGAAGACGGTGTTCGAGGTCGAGGACGGCGTCACCGTCAAGAACCTCATCATCGCGGGTGGGAAGGCCGGCGGCAACGGCATCGTCTGCCTGGGCAGCTGCACGCTCGACCACGTCTACTGGGAGGACATCTGCGAGGACGCCGCGACGCTCACCAAGGACGGGGCGACCATGACGCTCAACCACGTCATCGCCCTGCACGCCAGCGACAAGGTCTTCCAGCACAACGCCAAGGGCAATTCCAAGACCATCATCAAGAACTCCTACATCAGCGACTTCGGGAAGCTCTGGCGCTCCTGCGGTGACTGCACGAACAATGGCGGCCCGCGCAACCTCATCATCGACAATGTCAAGGTCGAGGGCATCAAGTCGGCCCTCGCCGGCGCGAACCAGAACTACGGGGACACCGTCACGCTCACCAACCTCTTCGTCAAGGGCGGCTACAACGCCTCGAAGGACAAGCCGAAGATCTGCACGGAGTGGATCGGCGTCACCAATCACAACGGCGAGTCGCAGAAGGTCAACAACGGCAAGAGCCAGTGGAACACCGCGACCTGCCGCGTGAAGCAGACCGACGTGCTGAGCTGGTGATGACAGCGGGGTGAGGGGAGGCCCTCACGTCCGCGGAGTCATCCGGGTCAGATCGACCTCGTCCTGTGTGCGGAACAGCCGCAGGTCATCGATCCGCGCATAGGGCAGAACCGTCTGCAGGTTCTCGGCTGGCTGGCCATTCAGGAGCGCTTTCAGATGGCTGGCCAGCACCGTACCGACGCGCGACTGTGGCTGGTAGTAATAGGTGACATGCTGCTCGGAGAGCGTGAGGAACGGCATGCCACCAAAACCGACCACGCTCAGGCCGTCCTTCTTGGTGTCCCTCCCGCTTTCGAGCAGCCCCTCCAGCGTGCCCACGATCGACATCTGGTTTCCACAGACGATCGCCGTGACCGAGGGAACGCGCTCCAGAAGCAGCTTGATCGCCTCGCGGGTTCCCCGCACCGAAAGGTCGCCATGGTAGACCAGGGACTCGTCCCAGGGCAGTCCGGCTTCGGCCAGCGCCCGCCGATAACCGCGCAGGCGCAGGCCGACATAGTTGAACCCTCCGGACGGGTTGAGCAGCACGATCCTCCGGTGCCCACCGCGCGCCAGGGTCATGACCGCATCGAACACCGCGTACTCGTCGTCGTGGTCGACGAAGGCGTGCGGCGTCTGCAGCTCGGTGCGCCCGAAGCTCACGAACGGGAAGTCCTTCTCCAGGCAGAACCTGGCCCGTTCATCCATGGGCGTGGTGCGCGAGAAGACGACGGCATCGGCGAGCCGCTGATCGTAGATCTTGCGGACCGGATCCAGCGGCGTCTGCTGGCCGGTCTGAGCCAGGACGATCAGGTTGTAGCCCGCGGGCTCGATGCCGTTCGACAGGGTCTCCACCTGCGCCAGGAAGCCCGGCTCTCCGTAGTCGCCAACCTCGGGCGCGTAGAGGATGGAGCAGACCTTGAACGTCCGGCCCGTGCGAAGGTGGATGCCGCCAATGTTCGGCACGTAGCCGAACCTGGCGGCGGCCTCCTTCACCCGCTGGATCGTCTCCGGCCTCACCTCCGGACCGTCCTTCAGCGCCCGGGAAACGGTGCTGATCGACAGGCCCAGATGTGTCGCCAACGTCCTGAGGTTCGCTCGAGCCCCGGCCGTCCGAGCGACCCCGTCGTTCTCCTGGCGCTTGCTGCGTTTGGCGCTCACGTCGAATCCGAGTCTAGATGCCTGGCAAGGCGTTCGCGGCGATCACTTCCCGCATGAAGTCGAAGGAAGCCTTCGGTGTCCGTTTCTGGGTGCGGTAATCCACATGCACGAGGCCGAAGCGCTTTCCATACCCATGCGCCCACTCGAAGTTGTCGAGCAGCGACCAGGGCATGAAGCCACGGACATCCGCTCCCTCCGAAACAGCGCGTTGCAGTCCGGCCAGATATTCCCGGTAATAGGCGATACGGTCTTGATCGTCAACCCGGCCATCCGCGCCGACCACGTCGATGAAGGCACCACCGTTCTCCGTCACATAGACCGGCGGGTTGCCGCAGCGCTCCTGGACGATTTTGAGGACCTCGTAGAAGGCGTGGCCGTCTATCGCCCAGTTCATCTCGGTCCGGCGGAAGTAGAGCGGCGGGTCGGCATGCATGAAGGGCCAGGCACCGTTCGGGCAGGCCTTGATGTAGCTCGGGAAGTAGTGGTTGACGCCCAGGAAATCGATCGGCCGGTGGATCTCCTCGAGGTCACCGTCGCGCACGTGCTCGGCGAAGCGCTCCACGACCGAGTCAGGGTAGCGTCCGCGGTAGATCGGGTCGAGGAAGACGCCGTTCCACTTGTCCTCGAAGAGCGCCGCCAGGTGGCCATCGCGCTCCTTGAACTGAGGGAGCGGCCGGGCCTTGTGGATCGGTACCACGGTCCCCACGCCCGCCCTGGGCGTCAGGTCGCGCAGCACCGCGACGGCCCGCCCATGCGCCAGGTTGAGATGGTGCGCGGCGCGAACGGCGGCGCGGGGATCCGTCAGCCCCGGCGCGTGGCGTCCCTCCTCGTAACCGACCCAGGCCGAGACGCTCGGCTCGTTGAAGGTCACCCAGTTCTCGACGCGATCTCCGAGCCGTTTGGCCACCACGGCCGTGTACTCCGCGAACCAACCCGCGATGTCGCGATTGGCCCAGCCGCCGCGGTCCTGCAGCGCCTGCGGCAGATCCCAGTGGTAGAGGCACGGCCACGCGCGCATGCCGCGCTCGAGCAGGCCATCGACGATGCGATCGTAGAAGTCGAGCCCCTTGGCGTTGAGCGCGCCGCCCCCTTCTGGAAACACCCGCGGCCACATGATGGAGAAGCGGTAGACCTTCGCGCCCAGGTCGCGCATCAGGTCGAGGTCCTCGGCATAGCGGTGGTAGTGGTCGCACGCGACCTCGCCCGTGTCTCCGTTGGCGACCTTGCCGGGCGTCGCGCAATAGGTGTCCCAGATGCTTCGACCCCGTCCGTCGTCCGGGGCCCCGCCTTCAATCTGGTAGCTGGAGGTCGAGACCCCCCACACAAAGCCTTCAGGAAAACGCATTGTCATCTCCAGAACACCGTCTTCATTCCTACCGCACCGCGTCACTGTCTGTCTTTGCCGCGCCGCGTCGTGGTCATTTCCTTGCCGCATCGCGTCGCCAACCGCCCCGAGAATCGTAACGTTGTCATTTTATTTCCCCGACTCATTCTTTCGACGAGAAACCCGCGAGAACGGCGTTGACTGCCGAGTCTATCTGTGGGACGAATCGTGGAATCGAAACGTTACGATTTCTGAGTCTTATACCAACGGGGAGGATCGTAATGCGAGCGCTCAATGCATCCGTGGGGCTGGTTTCCGCCGTACTGCTCGGTTTCTCGGCCGCGGCCCAGGCCCAGACGGCCGAGGTGCTGCATTGGTGGACGTCGGGAGGTGAATCAGCCGCGCTCGACAAGGTGCGCGCCGCCTACAAGGCGAAGGGTGGCACCTGGAAGGACACTCCGGTGGCAGGTGGCGACAATGCCCGCGCCGCGGTCGTCAATCGCATGATTGGAGGCAAGCCGCCCACCGTCTTCATGTTCTCGATTGGCAAGCAGCTCGAGGAGCTGGCCGAACAGGGGCTCGTTGGCGACGTCCAGGACGCGGCCACCACGGGCAAGTGGGACGCCGTGCTGCCGCCCCTCATCGCCAAGGTCGCCAAGTACGACGGCAAGTACATCGCCGCGCCGCTCAACATCCACGGCGAGAACTGGATGTTCTACAACACCGCCGCCCTCGAGAAGGCCAAGGTCCAGGTGCCGAAGACGTGGCCGGAGTTCATCACGGCCGCGAAGGCGCTCAAGGCGGCTGGAATCACCCCGATCGCGCTCGGTGGCGAGCCGTGGCAGGAGCGGATCCTCTTCAACTCCGTCCTGCTCGGTGTGGGCGGCCGTGACCACTACCTCAAGGTCTACGGCCAGCTCGACGACGCGGCGATGAGGTCCGCCACCATGCTCGAGGTCTTCAAGACCGTCGCGGCACTGCGCGAGTTCGTCGACGAGGGCAGCCCGGGCCGCAAGTGGAACATCGCGGCCAACATGGTGATGAAGGGCACGGCGGCCTTCCAGTTCATGGGGGATTGGGCCAAGGGTGAGCTGGTGGCGGCTGGAATCGAGCCCGGAACGGCCGTTGGCTGCGCGCTCGCCCCGGCCAAGGACAAGGGCTACATCATGACCATCGACGCGTTCGCCTTCTCCAACGCGAAGGACAAGGCGAGCCGCGAGGCCCAGAAGCTGATGGCGAACATCATCATGGACCCGGCGGTCCAGATCGCCTTCAACAAGAGCAAGGGCTCCATTCCCGTCCGGACCGACGTGCCCAGCGACTCCTTCGACGTCTGCGCCAGACTGGGAATGGAGACGCTCAAGGACCCGAAGGCGCAGCTGGCGAGCTCCGGCCTGTTCGGCCTGCCGAGCGCGGTCTCTGGCGCCATCGATGATGCGATCTCCCAGTTCTGGAACACCCGGACGATGACGCCCGAGCAGGGACGCGCGCTCTTCATCAAGACGATCGCGAGCGCGAAGTGAGACAGCGTCGCCGGGGTGGATGAGTCCCACCCCGGAGACCGCCCTCCCCTACCCCTGGCATTCAACGGCGGACGGACCATCTCATGATGAACGCACAACAACAGCCGTCCGCGGTGACGATGCCGCGCGCGGAGAGCTCTCCGGCCGGTAGGCGCTCTCGCCTGTCGTCCAGCACGGCGGCCAGGATCGCGCTCATTCCAGCCGCGCTCATCACGGTCGTATGTTTCTATGTCTTCGTCGGCTGGACGATCCTCATCTCGATGACGCGGTCCCGGCTGCTGCCGGTCTACAACTTCGTCGGGCTCGATCAATACAAGCGCCTGTTCGCCAACGACCGGTGGTGGACGGCGATGGAGAACCTGGCCATCCACGGCACGCTGTTCATCCTGGGCTGCACCGTGATTGGTTATGCGCTCGCCATCATGCTCGACCGCATCACCCGGGGCGAGAGCCTGTTCCGCACCGTGTTCATGCTGCCGTTGTCGATGTCGTTCATCGTCACCGGTGCCATCTGGCAATGGCTGCTCAACCCGACGCTCGGCATCCAGGACGCGGTGCGTGATCTCGGTTGGACGGATTTCGTCTTCAACTGGATCGTCCGGCCCGACCGCGCGATCTACACGCTGGCCATCGCTGGCATCTGGCAACAGGTCGGGTTGTGCATGGCGCTCTTCCTCGCGGGCCTGCGCGGCATCGACCCCAATATCTGGAAGGCGACACGGGTCGATGGCATCCCCACCTGGCGCGTCTACACCAACATCATCACGCCGATGTTGAGGCCGGTGTTCTTCTCCGTGTTCGTTCTGCTGTCCGCGCTGGTCCTCAAGTCCTTCGATCTCGTCGTGGCGCTGACCGGTGGTGGTCCCGGCTTCTCCTCCGATCTGCCGGCGCGGTTCGTGGTCGATCACATCCTCAATCGCCAGGAGCTGGGGCTGGGCGCCGCTGGTGCCTTCATGATGCTCTGCACCATCGCGGCGGTCGTCTCCCCGTACGTCTATTACGAGCTCCGCACGCCGCGGAAGGAGGCTTGATGCGCTACCAGCGGCTCGTTCTCTATCTTCTGCTGACCTCCGCCACACTGGCGATGCTGGCGCCGATCCTGATCATGGTCTCGACCTCGCTGAAGCCGATGGACGAGATCCGCGACGGCAGCTTGTTCGCGTTGCCTCAGGCCCCGACACTGGCCGCCTGGGGAAAGGCCTGGGGCAGCGCCTGCATTGGTGCTTCCTGTGAGGGGCTCTCGGGACAGTTCGCCAACTCCTTCGTGATCGTCCTGCCGTCGCTCTTCCTGTCGGTCGGGCTGGGCGCGTTGACGGGCTACGCACTCAGCCTGTGGCGTGTCCCCTACGCCAATATCCTGTTCGGCGCGATCCTCGTCGGCCTCTTCATTCCGCCCCAGGTGACGCTCTACCCGATGATCGTGATGATCCGGGAGCTCGGCCTGTTCGGCTCGGTGCCCGGACTCGTGTTGGTCCACGTCATCTGGGGCCTGGCCTTCGTCACGCTGTTGTTCCGCAACTTCTTCCAGTCGGTGCCGCAGGATCTGCTCAAGGCCGCGCGGATCGACGGTGCCGGCTTCCTCGCGATCTTCTGGTACGTGATGTTGCCGCTGTCACTGCCGGTCTTCGCCGTCGCGATGATCCTTCAGTTCACCTACATCTGGAACGACTTCCTGCTGGGCTTGACCTTCAGCAGCCCGGAGAGCCAGCCGGTGACCGTGGCGCTGAACAACCTGGTCGGCTCGCAGTTCGGTGAGCAGGAATACAACCTCAACATGGCCGCGACCATGCTGACGGCACTTCCAACCGTGCTCGTCTATCTCTTCTCCGGCCGTCTCTTCGTTCGCGGCATCGCAGCCGGCGCCGTCAAGGGCTGAGGACCTGGCAATGCATGGAGTCAGACTCGAATCCGTCCGCAAGGCATATGGTTCGCAGGTCATCATCGATGACATCGATCTGCAGATCGAGGACGGCGAATTCCTGGTGTTGCTCGGGCCGTCGGGCTGCGGCAAGTCCACGCTGCTCAACATGATCGCGGGCCTCGAGCCGGTGACGAGCGGCCGTATCCTCATTGGCGGCCGAGACGTGACGGGGCTCGAGCCAGACGAGCGCGACATCGCCATGGTGTTCCAGTCCTATGCGCTCTACCCGACCATGTCGGTGCGCAAGAACATCAGCTTCGGCTTGAAGATGCGCGGGACGCCCAAGGAGGAGATGGACCGAAAGGTCGATGACGTGGCACGCCTGCTGCGCATCGAGCACCTCCTGGATCGTCGGCCGGCCAATCTGTCCGGAGGCCAGCAGCAGCGTGTCGCCATCGGCCGCGCGTTGGTACGCGAACCGTCGGTCTTCCTCTTCGACGAGCCGCTCAGCAACCTCGACGCCAAGCTGCGCGCCGACATGCGTGTCGAGCTCAAGAAGCTGCATGAGCGGGTCGGCCGCACCATGGTCTATGTCACGCATGACCAGATCGAGGCGATGACGATGGCCACGCGCATCGTCGTGCTCGACCAGGGCCGCATCCAGCAATGCGACAGGCCGGAGGTCATCTACGAGCAACCCGCCAACCGCTTCGTCGCATCCTTCGTCGGCGCACCGACCATGAACTTCCTCGACGGGCGCCTGACCCGGAGCGGCGATTGCCCGGCGATTGCCTGCCACGACGCGGTCATCCCCCTGCCCGGGCTGGACAGCGCTTCGGAGCTGAAGGAGGGACGCCCCATCGTGTTGGGCCTGCGGCCCGAGCACGTTCAGCGCGCCGAGAGGGGCGGCGCCGGCACGATTCAGGCAGTGCCTCTGATGTCGGAGCCGACGGGCCCCGACATGTTCGTGCGGATGACGCTCGGCGGTAACGAGATCACGGCCCGCCTGTCGACCGACGAGAAGGTCGAACGCAATGCGCCACTCCCCATCCGGATCGATGGCCGGCGGGTCTCTCTTTTCTCGCCGGACAACGGTCGTCGGCTGATCTCGTGAAGTCTCCGCGGCCTGCCTGCCGCTCCGGGCAGGCCGCGTGAGCAGCTCAGGAGCGACGAGCGCCAGGGCAAGCCCCGCGCTCTGACGGACAGCCAGGCGCGAAGCTCTGACGCGGGGTCACGCGAGGAGCACCGCCAGCAGCGGCTCGAGCGGACCGTCTTCCACAACCCTCATCATTGGCGAACACCACCAACCCAGGACGGGTTTGGTGGTGTTTGTGCTTCCCGCGGTCGTTCCTCCTTCGCTTTTTCTCATACATATCCATGAACATGGAAAAACCGTATTCGCTTGCATCTCAGAATTGATTGGTGTACCAGAAGAATCAGCGGAGCCCTGAGTCACCCCGACAGTCGTGCTCATCTCCACCCCTCTGATTCCCGCCTGAACCTCCAACACGATCCTCTCCAGGGACCGAGCGCTTCCAGCAGAAACGGTGTCTTCGGACACCGTCTGAAAGGCTGGCACCTCGATAGTCATCTCGTCATGGCTTCTGGAAGCGCTGGAGGCAAGTGGGGAGCAGACAGTCGTTCGTCGTTCGCGCAGTCAACCCCGAGGAGGAAGTGATGTTCTTGCGTTCTCTCAAATCAGCTGTGACGCAGGCTCTCTGTCTGACGGTAGCGGTTGCCGCCCCCGCGCAAGCCATTGCCGCAACGCACAACAAGCCAGCGCGCCCCCTGGCCGTGGCTCTCGCTGGAGAGTCCACCTATACGCAGCGGTTCCTCGAGCAGTACAACAAGATCAAGGACCCGGCGAACGGGTACTTCAGTCCCAAGGGCGTGCCCTATCACTCCGTCGAGACCCTGATGGTCGAGGCTCCGGACCATGGGCACGAGACCACCTCGGAGGCCTACAGCTACTGGCTGTGGCTGGAGGCGGAGTATGGCCATGTGACGGGCGACTGGGCGCCCTTCAACGCCGCCTGGGCCAACATGGAGAAGTACATCATCCCGTCCCAGGCGGATCAGCCGACCAACTCGTTCTACCAGGCGAGCAAGCCGGCCACGTATGCCGGTGAGTGGGATCTGCCGAGCCAGTACCCTTCCCCGCTGCGCGCGGATGTGGCGGTCGGAAGCGATCCCATCGCGGGTGAGCTGAAGGCCACGTATGGCACCAGCGACATCTATGGCATGCACTGGTTGCTGGACGTGGACAACTGGTATGGCTACGGCCGGTGCGGAGATGGCACGACCTCTCCGTCGTACATCAACACCTTCCAGCGCGGCTCACAGGAGTCCGTGTGGGAGACGGTTCCGCATCCCTCGTGCGATACCTTCACCTGGGGCAAGCCGGGACAGGGCTTCATGAGCCTCTTCACGGGAGACGCCAACTACTCCCGCCAGTGGCGCTACACCAACGCGCCGGACGCGGATGCCCGCGCCGTTCAGGCCGCGTACTGGGCCTACACCTGGGCGAAGGAGCAGGGCAAGGAGAGCCAGGTCGCTGACGTGATGAAGAAGGCGGCCAAGATGGGCGACTATCTCCGCTACGCGATGTTCGACAAGTACTTCAAGCGTATCGGACAGTGCATTGGAGAGACCGCCTGCCCCGCGGGCACTGGCAAGGACAGCATGCATTACCTGCTGTCGTGGTACTACTCGTGGGGTGGTGCCATTGACACGAGTGGTGGTTGGGCCTGGCGTATCGGCTCGAGCCACAGCCACTTCGGGTACCAGAATCCGATGGCGGCCTACGTCCTGAGCAACGCGTCGTTCCTGCGGCCCCAGTCCGCGACCGGCGCCGCCGACTGGGCGACGAGCTTGCAGCGGCAGATCGAGTTCTACACGTGGTTGCAGTCGGCCGAGGGTGGCTTCGCGGGCGGCGCCACGAACAGCTGGAAGGGCCGTTACGCTCAGCCGGAGAGCGCGTCGTCCTTCTACGGCATGTACTACGACTGGCGCCCCGTCTACCACGACCCCGCGAGCAACCAGTGGTTCGGTTTCCAGGCGTGGTCCGTGCAGCGCGTGGCGGAGTACTACTACGTCACGGGTGACGCCAAGGCCAAGAAGATGCTCGACAAGTGGGTGGCCTGGGCGTCCCAGCACACCACGCTCACCGCGGACGGCAAGTTCCAGGTTCCGAGCACCCTGCAGTGGACGGGTGAGCCGGACACCTGGAACCCGGCCAACCCGGGCAGCAACAGCAACCTGCACGTGACGGTCCTGGACTACACCAACGACGTCGGTGTGACCGCGGCCTACGCGCGTACGCTGATCTTCTACGCGGCCAAGTCCGGCAACACGAGCGCCAAGACCCTGGCCAAGGAACTGCTCGACCGGATGTGGGCGAACTACCAGACCCCGAAGGGCGTGGCCGTGCCCGAGAAGCGTGAGGACTACAAGCGCTTCGACGACACCTACAACCCGACGACGGGCGACGGCGTCTTCATCCCGTCGGGCTGGACGGGAACGAACGCGCAGGGTGCGACGATCGACTCGAACGCGACGTTCATCAGCCTGCGTCCGAAGTACCGGCAGGATCCGGATTGGCCGAAGGTTCAGAGCTTCCTGAACGGCGGCCCGGTGCCCGAGTTCACCTACCACCGCTTCTGGGCCCAGGCGGACATCGCCATGGCCATGGCGGACTACGCGCGGCTGCTGGATGGAGGCACCACCCCGCCTCCCGCGGGCATCGTGACCTCCTCGAGCGACGTCAGCGTGCCCGAGGGCGCGTCCGCGAGCTTCACGGTGAGCCTGTCCGCGGCGCCGACGAGCAATGTCACGGTCTCCGTGGCCAAGGCCTCCGGTGACGCGGATCTGTTCGTGTCGTCCGGGTCCACGCTGACCTTCACGCCCGCGAACTGGAACGTGGGTCAGACCGTCACCCTCGGTGCGGTGGAGGACGCGGATGAGCTCAACGGGACCGCGCAGTTCAAGCTGACGGCGAGCGGCCTCCCGGCGGTGTCGGTCAACGCGACGGAGATCGACAATGACATCGCGCCTCCCCCGACCTGCACGCTGACCGTGGATACCAGCAATGACTGGGGCTCCGGTCATGTCGGACGGGTCATCCTACAGAACGATGGGACGCAGCCCCTGACGAACTGGAAGGTCAGCTGGACGGCCACCAACGACTTCACCATCAACAACTACTGGAACGGAGTCTTCACGAAGACGGGCCGCTCGCTCGAGGTGACGCCCCAGGGCAACTCCACGGTCCAGCCCGGCAGCAGCATCGAGGCCGGCTTCGTGGCGAACTACAGCGGCGCGAAGCCGGTGCCCAGCGGTGCTCGCGTGGAAGGGCAGAACTGCACCATCAATGTGAAGTGAGCTGTGTGAAGTGAGCTGAATGCAGCTCGACGGGGCATGGGGACCGTCGAGCTGCATTTTCTCGTCGTGCACGGCGGCGGGGCGCGGATCGCGCTCCGCCGCGCGGATGATCCAGGCCTCCCAGGCCCTCACTCAACGAACACATCGAAGGAGCTGACCCGAGATGCGCAAGCATTTACTGGCAACACCCGCCGCACTCCTGATGGGCTTGTCGTCGGTCGTGAGCCCTCTGGTTGCGCAGGCGCAGACGTTCAACTACGCGGAGGCCCTGCAGAAGTCCATCTGGTTCTACGAGGCCCAGCGCTCAGGTCCCCTGCCCGCCACCAACCGGGTGAGCTGGCGAGGAGATTCCGGCCTGCAGGACGGAGCCGACGTGGGCAAGGATCTGACCGGCGGCTGGTACGACGCGGGTGATCACGTGAAGTTCGGCCTCCCCATGGCCGCCAGCGCGACGCTGCTGGCCTGGTCCGTCTACGAGTACGAGGAGGGATTCCAGCAGAGCGGACAGCTGGATGCCATTCTGGACAACCTCCGCTGGGTCAACGACTACTTCATCAAGGCGCATACCGCTCCGAACGAGCTGTATGGTCAGGTCGGGGCGGGAGGCCCGGATCACGCCTGGTGGGGACCGGCCGAGGTGATGCAGATGGCCCGGCCCGCATTCAAGATCGATGCATCCTGTCCCGGCTCCGATCTGGCCGGTGAGACGGCTGCCGCCATGGCCGCCTCGTCCATCGTGTTCAGGGCCTCCGATCCGGCCTACTCGGCCACCCTGCTGACGCATGCGAAGCAGCTCTTCGCCTTCGCGGACACGTACCGGGGCAAGTACTCCGACTGCATCAAGGACGTTCAGTCCTATTACAACTCCTGGAGCGGCTACTGGGACGAGCTGAGTTGGGCTGGCGCCTGGTTGTACCTGGCCACCAACGAGAGCAGCTACCTGACGAAGGCCGAGAGCTACACCGCCAACTGGGGCTCCGAGGGGCAGACGTCCTACTGGAGCTACAAGTGGACGCAGAACTGGGATGACAAGCATTTCGGTGCCCAGCTCCTGCTCGCCCGTCTGACGGGGAAGGACATCTACAAGTCCTCCATGGAGCGGAACCTGGATTACTGGACCACCGGCTACAACAACGAGCGGGTCCGCTATACCCCTGGCGGGCTGGCCTGGTTGGATCAGTGGGGCAGCCTCCGCTACACCGCGAACGCTTCGTTCCTCGCGTTCGTCTACTCCGACGACATCGCCGCCAGCGATCCGGCCAGGTCCACGCGTTACCGCGACTTCGCCTCCCGGCAGATCCGCTACATGCTCGGAGAGAACCCGCGGAACTCGAGTTACGTGGTGGGCTTCGGTGTGAACCCACCCCGCAACCCGCACCACCGCACGGCGCACGGCGCCTGGGCCGACTCCCTCTCCAGCCCGGCCGAGAGTCGGCACATCCTGTACGGCGCGCTGGTGGGGGGCCCGGACGCGTCGGATGCGTATGTGGATGACCGGACCAACTACGTCTCGAACGAGGTCGCCACGGACTACAACGCGGCCTTCACCGGTGCGCTGGCCAAGATGTACCTCCTCTACGGCGGTACGCCGGACCCGACCTTCCCGAAGCGGGAGACGCCGAACACGGATGAGTTCTACGTGGAGGCTGGCATCAACGTATCCAGCTCCAACTTCACGGAGATCCGGGCGTACCTCCACAACATCTCCGGCTGGCCGGCTCGCGTGGGCGACAAGCTCTCCTTCCGGTACTTCGTCGATCTCTCCGAGGTCATCGCCGCCGGGGGCTCTCCTTCGGATCTGACGGTCACCACGAACTACCACCAGGGGGCCAGGGTCCTGCCACTCAAGCAGTGGTCTGGAAACATCTACTACGTCACGGCCGACTTCACCGGCACCCTGATCTACCCCGGAGGGCAGTCCGCGTACCGCAAGGAAGTCCAGTTCCGTATCGCCAACGCGGTGGGCTCGCCCTGGGATCCGACCAACGACCCGTCCTACAAGAACCTGACCTCGTCCGCGGCGAAGACCCCGTACATCCCCGTCTATGACAACGGCGTCCGGGTCTTCGGCACCGAGCCCGGTCCCGTCTCGACCGACACGATCCCTCCCGCGTCTCCGGTCGGTCTGTTGGCCGCCGCGTCCAATCCGTCGCGGCTCAACCTCCAGTGGAGCGCGAACACGGAGCCGGATCTGGCGAGCTACAACCTCTACCGCTCCACGACCAGCGGCTTCACGCCCTCCGCGTCCAACCGGATCGCCACCGGCCTCACGACTACCGCCTACGCCGATACCGGGCTGAGCGCCTCGACGACCTACTACTACAAGCTCACGGCCGTCGACACGTCTGGCAATGAGTCCTCCGCGTCCTCGCAGGCCTCCGCGACCACGTCCGCCCCGGACAGCGTACCGCCCGCGGCTCCGACGAGCCTGAGCGCAACCGCGGCCAGCTCCAGCCAGATCCAGCTGACCTGGGCCGCAAACGCCGAGGCCGATCTGAAGGGCTACAACCTCTACCGCTCCACGACCAGCGGCTTCACGCCCTCCGCGTCCAACCGGATCGCCAGCGGCATCACGGCCGCCTCCTACTCCGACAGCGGGCTGAACGCCTCGACGACCTACTATTACAAGCTCACGGCCGTCGACACGTCCGGCAATGAGTCCTCCGCGTCCTCGCAGGCCTCCGCGACCACGCAGCAGGCGCCAGCGTCCAGCCTCTCGGTCCAATACCGCGATGGTGATGGCAACACGCCGACCAACAACCAGGTCCGGCCCCACTTCAAGGTCGCCAATGGTGGAACCACCAGCGTCCCCCTGAGCGAGCTGAAGGTCCGTTACTACTTCACACCGGATTCCGGAGAGCAGATCCAGGTCGCGTGTGACTACGCCACCCTGAACTGCGCGAACATCACCTCCACCGTGGTTCAGATGTCCGCTCCGAAGACGGGCGCCACGCACTACATCGAGTTCGGCTTCACCGCGGGAGCCGGCTCGCTTGCCGGGGGCCGCGACACGGGTGAAATCCAGATCCGGTTCAACAAGAGCAACTGGTCCAACTTCGACGAGACGAATGACTACTCGTTCGACCCGACCAAGACCTCGTTCTCCACGTCCAGCAAGATGACCGTGTACCGCAGCGGCGTCCTGGCCTGGGGCACCGAGCCGTAGAGCAGCACTCACGCATTGAGCACCAAGGAGGGATAGCCATGCAAAAGCGAAGCAATGGTGTTTCGTGTGCCGCTGTCATCGGATTGACCACCCTGGGAGCGGTGCTGCCGCTCCAGGACGCATCTGCCCACGGAGGGATGACCTACCCCGCCACCAGGACCTATGCCTGCTACCTGGATGGCAAGGCCGGCGGGAATGGCGGTGACCTCCAGCCCACCAACCCGGCCTGCGTCGCCGCCGTGGCCGAGGGTGGCAAGAATCCGCTCTGGAACTGGTTCGGGAACCTCATCAGCAACGCGGCCGGCCGGCACCAGGAGATCATCCCGGATGGGAAGCTGTGCGGCCCCACCCCGCTCTTCGATGCCTACAACATGGTCCACCCGGACTGGCCAGCGACCCCACTGCAGGCCGGTACCACCATCACCATCCGGTACAACGCGTGGGCACCGCACCCCGGCACCTGGTACCAGTACGTGACCAAAGATGGGTGGGATCCGAGCCAGCCCCTGAAGTGGTCCGACCTCGAGCTGTTCAACACGGTCACCAACCCCCCCATCAACGGAAGCGGTCCCGAGGGTCCCGAGTACACGTGGAGCGCGCAGTTGCCGACTGGCAAGAGCGGCCAGCACATCATCTATTCCATCTGGGAGCGCTCGGACAGCCCGGAGGCCTTCTACAACTGCTCCGACGTGGTCTTCGACAGCGGGGCGCCGGACGACGAGGCGCCCACCGCACCCGGGGCGCCGACCGCGAGCGGCGTGACGGGCACGACCGCCCAGCTGAGCTGGTCCGCCGCGCGCGACAACATGGGCGTGACCGGCTACGAGGTGTACCGGGCGAACGGCGCTTCCGGTGAGCTGGTGGCCTCGCCCACCGGAACCTCCACCAGCCTCACGGGCCTCACGCCCTCGACCTCGTACACCTTCTACGTGGTCGCTCGTGACGCCGCTGGCAACCGCTCTCCCGCGTCTCCCGCTGTCACCTTCACCACGGCCGAGACCCCGCCCGCCGGGAACTGCGAGGTGGCCTACAGCGAGCCCAACAAGTGGTTCGGTGGGTTCACCGGCAACATCCAGATCACCAACACCGGCTCCAGCACGATCTCCGGTTGGAAGCTGCAGTGGGACTACACGGATGGCCAGACGGTCACCAACGGCTGGAGCGCGAAGCTCTCCCAGCAGGGCACCACGGTGACCGCCGAGAACGAGGCCTGGAGCGGAACCATCCCGCCGAACGGCTCGGTCACCTTCGGGTTCAACGCGAACGCGTCGGGGTCCAACCTGCCGGCACCGTCCGCCTTCACCCTCAACGGAACCCTCTGCTCCACTCCTTGAGTTGAGGGCAACACTCCGGGGTGGGTGCTCCCTGCCGCACCGCGCCCACCCCGGAGCCGTGGCTCCCCAGAACAGACGTGAATCCCCTACAGCCAGTGAAGAGAACCCTGATGACGAACAAAGCCCTGCTCGCGGCCATCACCGCCACCTGTGCCGCCATGACGGCGCATGCCGACCCGCTTCCCATCCCCATCATCTTCTCGGGCTACATGCGCGCCGGGACTGGCATCAACGTTCGGGGTGGTACGCAAGTTTGCGCCGGCCTGCCCGGTGCCGACACCAAATGGCGTCTGGGTAACGAGTGTGACTACGTCATCGAGCCGAGCCTCAATGCCAGGCTCGTCTCGGCTTCGGGCTCTGACTGGCATGTGCACTTCATGCCCGGAATCTATCGCGCCTGGGGAGGCAAGGAGTTTCAAACCTACAACTCAGGGGTGGTCATTCCCGATAGCGGTACGGACGAGCTCGTGGCCCGCTTCGGTCAGGTCTATGCCTATGGGACCAACATCGCGGCGCTCGGCAATGGCAAGATCTGGGTGGGCCGGCGCTTCTACAACCGTCTCCAGACCGGCATCAACGACCAGTTCCTCGAGATCAACGATGGCGATGGTGCGGGCATCGAGGACATGAACGTCGTCGTGGGCAAGCTCAGCGTGGCCGCCATGCTGAACCCTCGCGGGAGTGCCAACAACAACCGCATCAGCGTGCCCGTACGACTGACTGGCATCAAGGACCTGCCCGGCGGCGAGCTCGCCATGTACGTCACTCCGTCCGTGCAGCTCCGGAGCGATGACCAGGTGTCCTCCGACTCTCCGGCCCAGGAAGCGAATGGACTGGCCGTGGGTCTCTACCAGACCCTGAACGGCGTCCTGTTCGGGGGCAACACGCTCGTCGGCTTGAAGATGGATTGGTACGGCACCACGCGCAACAGCCGCGTCGTGCTTCAGCAGTCGGCTTCCCTGGGTGGCACCATCATCGAGGGCCTGGCCGAGTACCGCATCAACAAGGCCGCTGGTAACGCTGGCAACAAGTGGTTTGGCATCGGCGTCCGCTCCGACACGCATGTCATCGGTCCCTTCCGCGTGCTGGCCGAGGCTGGCCATGACGTGGTCAAGCCGGACAACGGTGGGCACACCCGCAACATGACCAAGCTCACCCTGGCGACGGCGGTGTCCGCGGGCGATCAGGCCAGCTCCCGCCCGACGGTCCGTCTATTCGTCACGCACGCCATCTGGGACGAGGCGGCTCGCTTGAGCTTCGACCCGACGTCGCGTCTGCGTCAGGTGTTTGGTGACCAGAGGGCTGGCACCTCGGTGGGTCTCCAGGCCGAAGCCTGGTGGTGAGCCGCCCAGCGCATCCGTTGCCACACCAAGAGAGGAGTCCCTACACCCCCTCCTGGCGAGGCGGACGAGCCCCTGTTCCCTCCACTGCTCGACCAAACCCGCGTGGACGAACTGATGACCCGGGACCTCTACTGCGTCGGCGAGGAGATGCTCGCGGAGGAACGCATGGTGGTGGGCGTCCTCAGCGCGATGGACATGGTCCGCTGGCTGGCGACCCTCCCACTCGGAGATAAGGCCTCACGAAACTCTCGAGGCCTCCGTTTCCACGGCCTCGAGGTGGTCCAGGATCGCCGCCGCGAGCCGGGGCACGACCGCGTGCGGAATCGCGTGCCCCATTCCTTCGATGGTCACGAGCGTCGAGCGCGGCAGGTTCGCCGCCAGGTGCCGTGAATTGGACGCGGGATTGGTGGGATCCTCCGGGGTGGCGATGACGAGCGTGGGTACGGTGGAGCGGACGAGCTCCGCCCCACGAGCCAGCGCGGAGTAGTCGGCTCGCGCGTGGGCTCCCGGATTGTCGTGACGGCCGGCGTGGGCGATGATGCGCCGCTCCAGCGAACGGAATTCCTCGGCATCGAAGGGGATCACCCGCCCGTTGAGCCGGCGCCAGTTCTCCACCCGCCATTCGATCTCCGCCTCGAGGTCGCGCGGCTCGAACATGTGGCTCCAGAACTCGAGCAGCTCCGGATCGATGGGAGCCTGTTGCGTCCCGTCCTCGAGGGCGGGCGTCCCCTGGAGAGCGGCCGCTCCGATGACCGTCGCGCTGAGCAGACGCGAGGGATGCTCGACCATGAGCCATTGGGTGAGGAAGCCCCCCACGGACAGGCCCACGACGTGCGCGCGGCCAATGCCGAATGCATCGAGGACGGCCAGCGCGTCCTCGGCCAGCCGGTGCAGGGGATAGGGCTTCGTGTCGAAAGCCCAGGTGGACGCACCGGTATCCCGGTGGTCATAACGGATGACCCGGTATTTCCGGGCCAGGAGGTCAACGAAAGCATCGGGCCAGGCCAGCCCCGAGGCATTGGCCCCCATGATGAGCAAGACAGTGGGCGCATCCTCTGGACCTCGTGACTCCACCCAGAGCGAGATCCCCTCGGCGACCTTGACGAAGCGTTCCATGCGATCAGCCTCGCATATTCATCGGGTGCGAGGGTGTCACTTTTCTCCATGACGAGTGGCGGACGCTTTCGCGGAATCCGTGTCGGGTTCTGGCTCCATGCACCTCGGACCGATGGTTTCCCGCCCCCTCGCCGCGAATGGTGCACTCCGCGGGAGTCACCAAGGGGAGACTCGATGAACAGGAAGACGGACGCGGCCTTGCTGAAGCAGCTCGCGATGGGGACGGGGCACGGCACGGTGAACGACGGGGCGAAGGACGCGAAGGAGAGCATCCTGACCACCCGACAGGGGCACCCCGTTTCCAACAACCAGAGCGTGCGTTCCGTGGGAGCGCGCGGTCCGACCACGCTGGAGAACTACCACTTCCTCGAGAAGATCACCCACTTCGACCGGGAGCGCATCCCCGAGCGCGTGGTGCATGCCCGGGGCACCGGGGCATACGGCTATTTCGAGGCCTACGGGACGGTGGGTGACGAGCCCATCTCGAAATACACGCGCGCGAAGCTGTTCCAACAGAAGGGCAAGCGCACACCGGTCTTCGTTCGCCTCTCCTCCGTCATCCACGGCGGCCACTCCCCCGAGACGCTGCGAGATCCGCGTGGCTTCGCGGTCAAGTTCTACACGGAGGACGGCAACTGGGATCTGGTGGGCAACAACCTCAAGGTCTTCTTCATCCGCGACGCGATGAAGTTCCCGGACCTCGTCCATGCCTTCAAGCCGGACCCTGTCACGAACCGGCAGGATGCCCGGCGCATCTTCGACTTCATCAGCCTCTCGCCCGAGGCGATGCACATGATCACGTTCCTCTTCAGCCCCTGGGGCATCCCCGCCAGCTACCGCTTCATGGAGGGCTCGGGCGTCAACACCTACAAATGGGTCGACGCTCGGGGCGAGGCCGTCCTGGTCAAGTACCACTGGGTGCCCAAGCAGGGCGTGAAGAACCTCCTCCAATCCCAGGCCGAGGAGATCCAGGCGAAGAACTTCAACCACGCCACGCAGGACCTGTACGAGGCCATCGAGAGGGGCGAGTTCCCAGAGTGGGAGTTCTGCGTGCAGATGATGAGTGATGGGGAGCACCCGGAGCTCGACTTCGATCCGCTGGACGCGACCAAGCTCTGGCCCGAGGACTCGTTCCCACTGCGACCCGTGGGGCGGATGGTGCTGGACCGCAATCCGGTGGAATTCTTCGCGGAAGTGGAGCAGGCCGCCTTCGGCACGGGCGTGCTGGTGGACGGCCTGGACTTCTCGGACGACAAACTCCTGCAGGGCCGGACGTTCTCGTACTCGGACACCCAGCGCTACCGGGTGGGAGTCAACTACCTGGAACTGCCCATCAACGCGCCGAAGCGGCCGGTGGCCAGCAACCAGCAGGCGGGGCTGATGGCATACACGGAGGAGACCGAGCGCACCCGCAACCCGCACGTCAACTACGAGCCCTCGAGCCTGGGCGGGCTGAGGGAGGCCCGGCAGGACGGCCCGGACCACACGCCCTACGTCGCGGGCAATCTGGTGAAGCAGAAGATCGACCGGCAGAACAACTACCGCCAGGCCGGTGAGCGCTTCCGCAAGTTCGAGGACTGGGAGCGCGATGATCTCATCCACAACCTCGTCGACGCGCTGAAGGGCTGCACGCGGGAAATCCAGGAGCGCATGCTCTGGCACTTCAGCCAGTGCGATCAGGAATACGGCAGACGGGTGGCCACGGGGTTGGGGCTCTCCGTTCCAAGCACCCTCCCCGCCTCGCTGAAGGATCGCATCCCGCCGGAGGACCTCCGGCCTCCAACCGGCGGCCCCGACCCGAAAGGCGACTCCCTCACCTCGCCCAGGGCCTCGGGCAATGAGCCTTCCGGGAAGCCCTGAAGCGAAGCACTCGTACAGGCATGTCGTCCAATTCTCGCGAGGCCACTTGCAACCTCATTGCATGAGAATCCGAGATGCCTCGAGCATGAGCGAGAGTCTTGTTGAGACTGGCTTGACAACCTGAGAGGGGAACGTTTATCTGTTCTGCGTTCCTGACCGAGAGAAAGAGTTGCATGGTGGGTTGCGACTCGAGGCGGGACCCCTGACTGGCATGAGCAGTCATCAACCGACGAAGATGTCGGCGGGTTCGGCATTTCTCTCGTGAATCCGTTCGTGCTCCGCGAGGAGCACGTTTCGACCGGGCGAACCCACCCGGATGCTCACCCCCGTAAGAGGAGAGTCCCCCCATGTCGCAGCGTCACTTCGTTCGAAAGTTCTTCCTGCTCGGCACCGCCAGCACGGCCCTGCTCGTAGGCTGTGGTCCCGAGGAGTCCCTCGCTCCCCAGCAGCAGTCCCTCGGCTCGCAGGGCCAGGAGATCGTCGGTGGTAGCGACACGAGCATCTCCACCCATCCCTGGCAGATCTCCTTCCAACTCGCGTCAGGCTTCCACTTCTGCGGCGGCTCCATCCTGAACGAGAGCTGGATCCTCACCGCTCAGCACTGCGTGGACCAGAGCGGTTCCTTCTCCGTGAGGAGCCCGAGCAGCGTCCGCATCGCCGCGGGCGGCACCCAGCTCAGCACCATCATCACCGAGGGACAGGTCCGCACCGTCGACGACGTCATCCCCTTCCCGGGCTACGAGACCGTGAGCCAGGGCAAGGACGTGGCACTGCTGCACCTGTCCAAGCCGCTCAAGCTCAATGGCAGCGTGGCGCCCATCGCGCTGGCGACCCCGGAAGATGAGGCGGCGGGCCTGACGGCCGCGGGCATCCTCTCCACCGTGACGGGCTGGGGCGACCTCGCCGCCAATGGCTCACCGCCGGATACGCTGCAGGCCGTCGACGTGCCCCTCGTCTCCAACGAGGAGGCCGGCGCCGCCTACGGCTTGACCCTCTCCGAGGATCAGCTCGCCGCGGGCGTCATGGGCGTGGGCGGCAAGGACTCGTGCCAGGGTGACAGCGGCGGCCCGCTCATCGTGAGCAAGGGCAGCGAGAAGATTCTCGCGGGCGTGGTGAGCTGGGGCTACGGATGCGCCGAGCCCGAGTTCCCCGGCATGTACGCGCGCGTCTCGTCCTTCCAGCCGTGGATCTCCTCCTTCCTGAACAAGAGGCCCACCATCCGCCTCAACACGACCAATCAGTCGGGCAGCGCGGGCGATTGGAAGCACTACCGGGTGAGCATTCCGTCTGGCCTCAAGGTGTTCAACGTGCACATCTCCGGCGGCACGGGTGACGCCGACCTCTACATCCAGCACGGCGCCCAGCCGACGGAGAGCAGCTTCACCTGCCGGCCGTACTCGGGCGGCAACAACGAGACCTGCAGCATCCCCAACCCGGCGGCGGGCACCTGGTTCATCTCGGTCCAGGGCTACTCCGACTTCTCCGGCGTGAGGGTGCACGCGACCTCCTACTGAGAAGCGAAGCCATCCACCCCACGGGTGCGCCGGCTCGCCCCGGCCCCCGCGGCGGAATCTCGTGAGGACGATGGGTTCGTGCCCCTTGCGCCCGACGAGCCGAGATGAAAAACCACACGGCTCGCTCGTCGGCCCACGGGAGATGCACGATGCGTAGTCGGACGAAAGTGACGCTGCGGCGGGAGGAACTCGAGTCACTCGTGCACCACGCCTTTGGTTCGAGTTCACGGGTGCGCTCCGCCGAGGAGCTCACGGATGGGATGTTCAACGCCGCGTATGCGCTGGAGTTGGAGGGACAGGCCCCCGTCGTCCTGAAGGTGGCGCCCCCACCGGGCCAGCCCCTGCTGACATACGAGCGGGACCTCATGCGAACGGAGGTCGAGTTCTACGAGCGCGTCGCGAAGGAGACGACCTGCCCCGTGCCCCGCGTGTTGGCCCACGACTTCTCGCGCTCGCGCATCGGCAGCGACTACTTCTTCATGGAGCGGCTGCGGGGCGCCCCGCTGGAGAAGATGAAGAAGGAGCTGACCGACGGGGAGCGGGCACGCCTCCAGGCCGAGCTCGGGGAGCTGGTCGGGCGACTGGGGGCCATCCGGGGCCGCTTCTTCGGTTATCCACAGCACGGGACTGGTACCCAGGCGGCCACCTGGCGCGAGGCGTTCCTCGCCATGGTCGACCGTCTCCTCCAGGATGCCGAGCGGCTCGAGGTGCGCCTGCCTCTGCCGACGCGAGAGATCCTCGCTCTGTTCCAGGCCGGGGCAAGAGTGCTCGAACAGGTGAAGGAGCCCGTTCTCACGCACTTCGACCTCTGGGACGGCAACGTCTTCGTCCACCGTGTGGAGGGAGTCCCTCGCATCGAGGCCCTCATCGATGGGGAGCGCGCCTTCTGGGGTGACCCCATCGCGGAGCTGGTGTCCACGGCCCTCTTCCGGGACGCGGAACAGGAGCAGGATTTCCTGCGAGGGTACCAGGAGGCCACGGGCACTCCCCTGGTCTTCACCGAGGGGGTGCGGCACCGGCTCAACCTCTACCGCGCCTACCTCTGCCTCATCATGGTCATCGAGGGGGTGCCCCGCGGGTACTCGGGCCTGAAGTACATGGCCATCCGCCAGTACTGCCTGTTCAAACTGAGGGGCGAGCTGAAGCAGCTCGCCGCTCGCGGACGGGGATGACCCCAGCGCGAGAGGAGCACCAGCTCCGGCCAGTCGACTGTATGCCCAAGACGAGTGGCCTCATACCTCGAGGAATTCAACGCCGGTGATGCCCTCCTCCTCCATGCCCCGCTTGATGTGTTCGGAGACGATGAGGACAACCTGCCAGCCCCAGGGTCGGAAGATGTTGGCATCGCCTATCTTCGCCGGGTCCACCTTCAACCCCCGAACATTCCGGTATTGGCCCTGTTTGTCCGGACGGTTGTCCTCCGGCAGCCAATAGAGAACCTCCTTACATCGGGCATCGTCGATGCATCGGATGATTCGCAGGGCATTGAGGATGAACCAGGGCTCCGTCTGCCCCTCCACCTCTACAGGAATGAACTGGACTTCCTTCTGAAGGCCCAGACGCTCGAAGAGCGAGACCACACGACGGTGGACGATGGGAATCCCCAGGGCATGAGAGAATTCGATCGCAATGCCCGCCGGCTTCACGGTTATCCGAATCGGCCGCTCGATGCTCAGGACCCGTCCCTCGTTGAATCGCCAGACGTCGAACAGTTCTTCCCGTCCCTCTTCATCATCGAGAGGCATCCTCAGATACCACCGCCCCGGCACATACTTGTCATCGGATAGCTTGTAATACTTCATTTGTGCTGTCATGGCTTTCTGGTGGCGAGCTTGTTGAGCTTGGAGCCCGGCGTACACACTTCCCCTGCAATCTTACTGAGCTCGTCCACGAGCATGGCTCGACACTTGGCCCGACTCCTACAGTGCACAACAGCACTGCTCACTCGTTCGAAGATATCACCCCGCCTTATTCACGAGAGGTGCAGGAGGATGACCGGAAAAGGAGGGTGACGCGCCTGACCTCCCGAGTGGTAGAGGGGTGTTGTTCAGACATCCACCACCACAAGGCAGGAGGCGCGTCATGGGTGAAATCCTCAACGACTTCGGGCTGGAGTTCAACGGCTCCGTGAAGCTGGAGGCGAGGGCGGAGCGGTTGACGTCGGAGGCAGGTGCGGTGCTGCTGAGGGAGGTGGACGAGCGGTTGGGGCTGACGCGCTGGCTGGGGGAGATGTTGACGGACACGCGAGACGAGAAGCGGATAACCCACTCGCTGAGGGAGTTGGTGCGCACGGACCTTCTGCTGTTGGGGCAAGGGTGGAGAGACCACGACGACGCGGACGCGCTCAGGAGGGACGCGGCGTTGAGGTTGGCGGTGTCGGACAGCAAGAGCAGCGTGCCGCTGAGGGGGAAAGAGGGGGGAGCGGAGGGGTTGGCCTCACAGCCCACCTTGTCGCGGCTGACGGCCATGTTGGCGCGAGAGGAAAACCGGAAGGTGCTGCACGAGGCGCTGGTGTGGCAGACGGGGCGGAGGCTGAGGGCGCAGCAGCCCAAGGGCCAGAAGCTCAAGCAGGTGACGGTGGACGTGGACGGGTTGCCGGTGGAGGTGCATGGGCACCAGGAGGGCAGCGCGTACAACGGGCACTACGGAGTACGCATGTACCACCCGATTGTCGCCAGTCTCGCCGAGACGGGAGACCTGCTGGACGTGAGGTTGCGCGAGGGAAACGTGCACAGCGCCAATGGAGCGCTGGAATTCATCGACGAGTTGCTGGGGCGAGTGGAGAAGGAGGTGTGTGAGGTGGCGGCGGTGCGCTTCGACGCGGGCTTTCCCGAGGAGAAGCTGCTGGCGAAGCTGGAGGAGCGAGGCACGCCCTACGTGGCGCGCGTGCGCAACACCAGCGTGTTGCAGCGGGAGGCGGCGCTGCCGCGCTTCATGAATTCGGGAGTGCCGCTGGGGGAGCCGGGCACCCACCTGTACGAATGGGAGTACCAGGCGCAGGGCTGGAGCCGTGCGCGGCGCGTGGTGTTGGTAGTGCTGGAGAGGAAGGACGAGCTCTTCCCGCACGCCTTCTGGCTGGTGACGAGCTGGAGCAAGGAGCAGATGCCGGCACAGGCGCTGCTGGAGCACTACCGCCAACGCGGCACGGCGGAGGGCCACTTCGGAGAGCTCATGGACGTGCTGGCCCCGGCGCTCTCCTCGGCCAGACGGCCCAAGTCCAAGTACCGGGGGCAGCCGCCCGTCCAGCGCGCGGTGTCCATCGACGCCTTCGCCAACAACGAGGTACGCCTGTTGCTCAATGCCCTGGCCTACAACCTGGTGCACGCCGCGCGCGTGCTGATGGAGCAGGCCACGGGCGAGGGCTGGGGCTGCTCCGTGTGCGCGAGCGGGTGCTCAAAGTAGCCGCGCGGGTGCTGTTACACGCCAGAAGAGTGGTGCTGGTCATTGGCCGGGAGTCGGCCAGCCTCTGGCAGAAGCTGTGGACGAAGCTGGGCTCGCTGAGCACAGCGCAAATCACGTAGCTGCCTGGAGTCAATTGCAGCTCACGTGTCGCACTCTCCCCACTCCCCTCTCCATCTCCTCCTGCTTGCTACCCGCTGCCCCGGGGCGGGCTTCCTCTGCCTTGTGCCCGATAACTCAACCCAACGCGCTCGACCTCAGCCTTCATGCATGTCTTGAGCCAGTCGTCGCGAATATGGTGGGATCACTGTGGTACTCCTTGGGATGAGGTCCCTTGTGGCCTCGCAGATAGACGATGTTCTCCGGATCATTGAGACTCATCCCCGCCTTTTCGAAAAGTTCCTCGAACACAGGTGTCCAAGGGCCTCCATTGCTCTCGGACTTGTCATTCTTGTTGGTACACAGGTGGTGGGCATGGTTGTCATCCTCCTTCGACCCGGCACAGGCTCCCGTCGTCCGAGCCGAGGACACCGCCGAGGCAATCGTGTTCGCCGACACGCCCATGAACACCACCGTGCCGTTCGCCACGTGCACCTGCGCGCGAGCCCCTGTCCCCACCTTGAAACCTCCTCGCCCTCCCGCGAAAGCGAAGCGCGGAGGTGACAGTCGCGCCCAGAGCCCTCCCCTGGGTACCTCCGGCAGCCCCTTGGCCAGCTTCGCTCCCGCTATCGTCACCAGCACCCGTAGTCCAACTTCCCCTATCGCCTTCCCAAAACGACCGGCTACCACCTCCAACTGCGCCTGCGTCCTCGCCGCTTCCGCCTCCCGGTACAGGTTCAGGCAGGCCAGCCCCACGTTGTAGAGTTCCGCCGCCGTGTACGTCATCAACAGCCCCAGCGACACCGCTGCCGCGAAAGCTTTCGAGAAAACGGGCTCGGGCGCCGCCCACGCCATCATGTAGAGCATCATCGACATGCCCACCGAAAGCACCACAGCCGGAGAGCTGAACATCTCCACTGCTGCCTCGCGCACACCGTCTCCCATGTAACGAGGCGAGAGCTTCAAGGCCTGGAACCATCTGGCGCTCTCCAGTGACGCTGGCAGCTCAACCAGAGAGGGCCCGTACAGCACCTCGTAGGCCTCGCGCACACGTCTCTCCAGGTCCGAGGGCCGGGCATCCGGCGGCGACAGGGTCAACAGGCCCACCACCATCGCCTCCGGGTGGGCTTTCCCGACCAGCCGCCGCCCTGCTCTCCTCTCCTCCAGCTGGAACTCCTCCTCCAGGGCATCCACCACCACCCGAGCGTCTTCCAACCGCAACAGAGTCAGAGCCGGGTCGGGACTCAGCGCCTTGAAGCCAAGTCTCAGACCGAGACCCTCATCTCCCTGGTACCTGCTCACCCCCACGGGCTCCAACACCGGGAGCCTCGCTTCGACCTCGTCCGGGGCGGCCCGCCCCGCGAGCGGCACCAGAAGCAGGCAGAGGACGAGAATGACACGCAAGTGCATGATCAGCGCCTACGTCTCTCGAACATCCAAAGACGTCGACGGTCATTGTCCTTCCCCTCAGGGCCGGAGAACCAGAACCGGCCACCTCCCATGAGGGTGGCCCTACCTGGATGACGCTCGAGCGGGGCACCCGCCGGGAGGACTGGAGCGGCAGCGACACCTACGGTGCTGAACTCTCCACCGCCCGGCGCAGCGCCGCCCGCGCGAGCAGGCGTGTGGAGTCGAGCGTCGGCAGCGGAGAGTTCGAATCGTTCATGATCAACGGAATCTCGGTGCAGCCGAGAACGACGGCGTCGCAGCCCTCATCCTTCATCCGTTTGATGACTCGCTGAAAGCAAGCAACCGCCTCGGGCTCGAGGACGCCGTAAACCAACTCATCCATGATGATGCGATTGACTTCCTCGCGTTCGGCGGTAGTCGGGCGCACATATTCCAGTCCGCGCGCCGTGAGCTTGTCCGGATAGATCTCGCTCTCGACGAGCCAGCGAGTTCCCGTCAGTCCGATGCGCCGGAATCCGCTCTCCACGGCCTGTGCGGCGACGACCTCGGCGATGTGCAACCAGGGCAGCGGTGAGCGCGACTCGACGTCAGCAAGCGCCTGGTGGATGGTGTTGTCGGGGCAGATCAGGAAGTCGGCACCGGCTTTCGCGAGCTTGTTCGCGGAGGAGAGCATCAACTCCCCCACTCCCTGCCAATCACCCCGGTCGATGCATTTCACGTACTCGGCGAGCGAGTGCGTGTGCATCGAGATCTCGGGATGGGCGTGCGCGCCGAGAAGCCGCGCACCTTCCACGCAGAGGGTCCGATAACAAAGCGCCGCGCCTTCGGCGGAGCAGGCAACGATGCCGACGTGCTGGGGCATGGGGACGCGTTCAGGCCCGGGCGGAGGGAGTACCTCGCTCGGCACCCGGCGGCGGGGCAACATGGCCGGTGCGCACGGTGAAGTCACCAAACCCTTCCCCGGGTTGCCTGTCGCGTGCGTACGCGGCGAACAGGGGCTCGAGCGCCGCCAGGATGCCCGCCTCGTCGATGTTCTCGCGGTATAGCCGGTTGAGGCGCTGACCCCGCTTGTCTCCCCCGAGGAACAGGTTATAGCGGCCGGGTGCCTTCCCCACGAGGGCGATCTCCGCGAGGTAGGGCCGGGCGCACCCGTTCGGGCAGCCGGTGATGCGCAGCAGGATGTTCTCCTTCTCCAGCCCGTGGGCCGCCAGGCGCGTCTCCAACAGTCCCACCAGGTCCGGCAGGTAGCGCTCGGCCTCGGCCATGGCCAGGGCGCACGTCGGCAGGGCCACGCAGGCCAGCGCGTTCTTGCGCAGCGGGCTCGCGCGCTGGGTCCGGGTGATGCCGTGCGTCTCGAGCAGCGCCTCGATGGCCGGGCGATCCTCCGGCGCGATGCCCGCGATGATCAGGTTCTGGTTGGGCGTGAGTCGGAAGTCTCCCTTGTGCACCCGGGCCACCTCCCGCAGTCCCGTCAGCAGCCGATGGTCCTCACGGTCCGCCACCCGGCCGCTCTCGATGAAGAGCGTCAGGCTCCAACACCCATCGTGCCCCTGGATCCACCCGAAGCGGTCGCCGTTGTGCTCGAAGACGACCGGGCGCGCGGGCTGCAACGTATAGCCGAGCCGCTTCTCCAGCTCGGACACGAACCAGGCGATGCCCCGATCCTCGATGGTGTACTTCAGGCGCGCGTGCTTGCGATTGGTGCGATCGCCGAAGTCGCGCTGGACCTTCACCACGTTCTCCGCGACCTCGAGCAGTTGCTCGGGGCGGATGAAGCCAATCACGTCCGCGAGCCGGGGGAAGGTCGCGTTGTCACCGTGCGTGGCGCCCATGCCTCCGCCCACCGCGACGTTGAAGCCCACCACCTCTCCCGCCTCCAGGATGGCGATGAAGCCCAGGTCCTGCGAATACACATCCACGTCATTGAGGGGCGGGACCACGATGGCCGCCTTGAACTTCCGGGGCAGGTAGGTGGGGCCGTAGATGGGCTCCTCCTCCTCGACGCCCGCGACCTTCTCCTCGTCCAGCCAGATCTCATAATAGGCACGCGTCTTGGGACGCAGGTGCTCGGAGAGACGCACGGACCACTGGTGCACCACCTCGTGTGCGCGTGACTCCACCGGGTTCGGGTTGCACATCACGTTGCGGTTGACGTCGCCGCAGGCGGCGATGGTGTCGAGCAGCGTGGCGTTGATGCCCGCGATGGTGCGCTTCAGGTCCGTCTTCAGCACGCCGTGCAGCTGGAAGGCCTGCCGCGTGGTCAGCCGCAGCGTCCCATTGGCGTGGGTGCGGGCGAGCTCGTCCAATGCGAGCCACTGCTTCGGGGTGCACACGCCGCCCGGCAGGCGGGTGCGGATCATGAAGCTGTAGGCCGGCTCGAGCTTCTGCTGCCGGCGCTCCTCGCGGATGTCCCGGTCGTCCTGCTGGTAGCTGCCGTGGAACTTGATCAGCTGGGTGTCCGCCGGGGCGATGGCGCCCGTGAGCGGATCGGCGAGGCTCTCGGCCAGGGTGCCCCGCAGGAGGCGGCTGCGCGCCTTGATGTGCTCCACCTCGCTCAGGGGCGGAGTCGTCGGATTCTTGGTGCTCATGGAGCTCCTCACTCAGTAGACGTCGCGCAGATAACGCTGCTGCTCGCGCAGGGATTCGAGGTGGGCCTTCGCGTCCTCGCGGCTCTTGCCGCCGTGGGTCGCGATGATGTCGATCAGGGCTTCGTGGACGTCCGGCGCCATGCGCGTGGCATCGCCGCAGACGTAGAGGTGGGCGCCGCCCTGCAGCCAGTCGTAGAGCTCACGCCCCTTCTCGCGCAGGCGGTGCTGGACGTAGACCTTCTGGCCCTGGTCGCGTGAGAAGGCGACGTCGAGCCGGTGCAGCTCACCCTTCTTGACGGCCTCCTGCCACTCCAGCTGGTAGAGGAACTGGGTGCGGAAGTGCTGCTCACCGAAGAAGAGCCAGTTGCGGCCACTCGCTCCCACTTCGGCGCGCTCCTGCACGAACGCGCGGAACGGCGCCACGCCCGTGCCGGGGCCGATCATGATGACGTCGCGGCTCGGATCCTTCGGGAGGCGGAACCGCTCGTTGGCCTCGATGAAGACGTCCACCAGCTCCTGGCCGGCCTCGCGCGTGGCCAGGTAGTTCGAGGCGGTCCCCACGTGACGGAAGCCGAAGGCCTCGTACTCCACCAGGCTCACCGTGAGGTGGACCTCCTCCCCTACCCGCTTCTGGCTGGAGGCGATGGAGTAGAGCCGCGGCGTCAGGCGGCGCAGCGCGCCCACCAGCTCCTCCGCGCCCCATGCCGCGGGGTACTGGCGGAGCAGATCAATGACCTGATGGCTGGCGAGCAGTGCCCGCAGGCCCTCGGCGCCCTCCGGCGTGAGCAGGCGCTGGAGCTCCGCGTTTCCGGAGCGCGCGGCGTGGCTCGCCAGGAAGGGACGGCTCAGACGGGTGATCTCCAACCCCTCCGACAGCCAGCGCTTCAACGGCAGGATGCGCCCTTCGCGCGTGACCTCGGTGGCGCCATCGAGCCGCAGCTCGGAGAGCACCGCCGCGACCAGCTCCGGCGGATTCCGCGGCACCACTCCGAGGGCATCGCCCGGCTCGTACGTCAGGCCCGAGCCCTCCAGCGACAGCTCCAGGTGGCGGACGTCCTTGATGGCCCCGCGCCCGGTGATGCGCTGGTTGGCCAGCACCTGGGACGGATAGGGATTCTCGCGGCTGAAGGTGGGCGTGACCGGCACCGTTCGCAGCGGCGTGACGGTCGCCAGCGAGGTCTGCGGTTCGAGCTCCTTCTTCGCGTGCTCCAGGGCCTGACCGAGCCACGGCTCGGCCACCGGCTCGAAGTCCACGTCGCACTCGGCGCGCGCGAACAGCCGCGTGGCCCCGAGCTCGGCGAAGCGCTCGTCGAGGACGCGGCCGATCTCGCAGAACTTGGGGTAGCTCGAATCGCCCAGGCCCAGCACCGCGAACCGGAGTTGTCCGAGCGCCGGAGCGCGCTTGCCCAGCACGAAATCGACGAAGCCGCGCGCGTCGTCGGGCGGATCTCCATCTCCCTGGGTGCTGATCACCACGTAGAGGAGCCGCTCGTTCTTCAGCTCGCGCGTGGGGTACTCACTGGCACGCACGCAGCGCACGGCGAGCCCGGCGGCCTCGGCCCGCTGCTTGAGGCGCTCGGCGAGCAGCCGGCTGTTCCCGGTCTGGGTGCCATAGACGATCGTCAACGAGCCCTGGGGCGTGGCCTGCGCCGCCACGGAGGGCGCGGCGGCCTGGACGGAGCCGGGCAACTGCCGGGCCGCGAGCCCGGCGAAGTACCCGCTCAACCAGGTGAGCGACGGGGCGTCGAGCCCCTCGGAGAGGCGCTGCACCAGCGCGCCCTTCTCCTCGCCGAGCGACGCGGCCAGCGAGGGAACGGCGGAGGGATTCACGGAAGGTGTCACGACGTCGTCTCCTGAGCGTCCAGGATCTGCTTCACCTGGCGCTCCAGGTCGTGGGTGGGATCCAGCTCGACCGAGGGAATACCGGTGCCGCGCAGCTGATCACGTAGCGCCAGCCGCGCCTGCGGAACGGGGGTGTAGAGGATGGCGAGCAGCCCCGCCCCGGCCAGCGCCAGGGCGGCCTCCGCGTCGCCGCGAACGGTGACCACGTGCCGGCCCTGATCGAACAGGGCCCGCTCCAGGCGCCGCGCCGACTCCGGCACCTCCGGAGTGCCCGCCAGGAGGATGACCGCGCCCGACTGCCCCAGGCGCGCGCGCCGCTCCTCGGCGGAGATGAGGGACTTCGTCTCCCCTTCGCCCTGCCCGCCCGCGGCCCCGAGGATCATCCCCGCCGCGACCGTGTCGTTGGTGAGCGGGTCCACGACGATGAAGGCACCGGTCTTCCGGTTGTCCTGGTAGGGATCGCAGATCAGCGGGCGCTTGCAGACGATCCGCACCTTGCCGATGTCATTGAGCGACAGGGACTCGGCGGGGACCTCGGAGAGCGCCTCCAGGTCCTTGCGCCAGAGCACCTGCTCGATGTGGGCCGGGACGTACTTCGAGGTGTGCTTCACCAGGTAGCGGCGCGAGGTGTCCAGGCGCTCCTCGCCGAACCACACCAGCATGGCCTCCAGATCCTGGAGCGCCACGGGCGGCTGCTCGGCATGGGCGATCATGTCACCCCGGCTGACGTCCACCTCGTCGGCCAGACGCAGGGTCACCGACGACGGCGCGCTGGCCTCCGGGAGGCTGCCATCGAAGGTGTCGATGGCGGCGATGTGCGTGCGCCGCTTCGAGGGGAAGACGACCACCTCGTCGCCCACGCGCACCGTGCCCGAGGCGAGCTGCCCGGCGAACCCGCGGTAGTCCAGGTTCGGCCGCAGCACGTACTGGACGGGGAAGCGCAGGGCCGCGCCATCCAACCGGCGCTGGTGCGGCAGCGACTCCAACCACCCGAGCAGCGTCTCGCCGTCGTGCCACGGCGTGCGGGCGCTCGGCTGGGTGATGTTGTCGCCCCCGCGCGCGCTGATGGGGAAGTAGCGGACCTGCTCGAAGCCCAGCGTACGGGCGAACGCATTGAACTCCGTGGTGAGGCGCTCGTAGACGCCGTGGTCGAAGTCCATCAGGTCCATCTTGTTGATGGACACCGCGAGGTAGGGAATCCCCAGCAGCGAGGCGATGTACGCGTGCCGCCGCGTCTGCGGGAGGATGCCCAGGCGCGCGTCCACCAGGATGACCGCCGCGTCGGCCGTGGAGGCGCCGGTGGCCATGTTGCGCGTGTACTGCAGGTGTCCTGGCGTGTCGGCGACGATCACCTTGCGCCGGCGCGTGGAGAAGTACCGGTAGGCCACGTCGATGGTGATGCCCTGCTCGCGCTCGGCGCGCAGCCCGTCGGTGAAGAGCGAGAAGTCGATCTCCTCACCCGCGCTGGCGCGCTTCACCGCGGCCACCTGGTCCTCGAAGAGGCCATTGCACTCGTAGAGGAGCCGGCCGATCAGCGTGGACTTCCCATCGTCCACCGAGCCCACCACCACCAACCGGAGCAGCTCCTTCTCGTAGTGCTCGGAGAGGAACCGCTGGAGGTCTTTCTTGTCCTGAAGCTGCAGTGCGGCGGTCATCTAGAAGTACCCCTCGCGCTTCTTGAGCTCCATCGAGCCTTCTTCGTCGTGATCAATCAGGCGGCCCTGACGCTCGGACACGCGGGCCTCCAGCATCTCGGTGATGACGTCCTCGACCGTCTCGGCGGAGGACTCGATCGCGCCACTCAACGGGTAACAACCCAACGTGCGGAAGCGCACCCGCTTCGGCGTGGGCCGCTCGCCCGGCCGCAGGCGCATGCGCTCGTCGTCCACCATGATCCACTGGCCGTTGCGGTTCACCACCGGGCGCTCGGCGGCGAAGTACAGAGGGACGACCGGGATGCGCTCCTTGAGGACGTAGTGCCACACGTCGAGCTCGGTCCAGTTGGAGAGAGGGAAGACACGCATGCTCTCGCCCGCGTCGATCCGGCCGTTGTAGAGGTTCCACAGCTCGGGCCGCTGCTTGCGCGGCTCCCACTGCCCGTGACGATCCCGGAAGGAGTAGACGCGCTCCTTGGCGCGGGACTTCTCCTCGTCACGCCGGGCGCCACCGAAGGCCGCGTCGAAGCCGTGCAGCGAGAGCGCCTCGAGCAGCGACTGCGTCTTCATCGCGTGCGTGTACTTCTGGCTGCCGTGGTCGAAGGGGTTGATGCCCTCGGAGAGCGCCTTCTTGTTCTGGTGCACGATCAACTTCAGCCCGTGCTTCGCCGTGAACGAATCGCGGAACTCATACATCGCCCGGAACTTCCAGGTGGTGTCCACGTGGAGGAGAGGGAACGGCAGGGGCGCCGGATGGAAGGCCTTCCGGGCCAGGTGCAGCAGCACCTGCGAGTCCTTGCCGATGCTGTAGAGCATCACCGGATTGGCGAACTCGGCCGCCGTCTCTCGGATGATGTGGATGCTCTCCGCCTCGAGCACCGCGAGGTGGGAGAGTCGTGCGGACAGGGTCTCACTCATGGCCAGCCTCCGCCTTCAGGAATTGCTCGCGCTCGGATACCACGGGTCGCGACTCGACCAGCGAGCGGAGCTGGGAGCGCAGGGAAACGACTTCGCCCACCACCAACAGGGCCGGCGAGCCGACAGAAGCCTCACGGGCGCGCGCGGCGATGTCCGCGAGCGGGGCCTCGAGCACCCGCTGGTGCTCCCAGGTGCCCGCCTCCACGATGGCCGCCGGAGTGCTCGGAGCGCGTCCCGCCGCGATGAGCGCCAGCGTCGCCTCCTCCAGCCTGCCGCCCGCCATGAACAGCACGAGCGTCTCCGCCCCGGCCAGGTGCGCCCAGTCCGGCTCCTTCCCGGCCCGGTGCCCCGTGGCGAACGTCACCGAGCCCGACACGCCCCGGTGGGTGACGGGAATCCCCGCCGCCGCGGGCGCCGCCACGCCGCTGGAGACGCCCGGCACCACCTCGTAGGCGATGCCCGCCTCCTCCAGCGCCAGGGCCTCCTCGCCGCCACGGCCGAAGACGAACGGGTCCCCACCCTTGAGCCGCACCACCGAGCGGCCGAGCCGCGCCTGGGAGATGAGCAGCGCGTTGATCTCCTCCTGCCGCACCGACTCGCCCCCTCCCTCCTTGCCGACGAACAGGAGCCGGGCCCGGGGCCGGGCGTGCTTCAATACCTCGGGGTGGATGAGCCGGTCGTAGACCACCGCATCCGCGCTCGCGAGCAGCTGGGCCGCGCGCAGCGTGAGCAGACCGGGATCTCCAGGCCCGGCCCCCACCAGGTACACCTTTCCGTTGACGTGCTGCTTGCTCATCTCGTCTCTCCAAAAGTTTCGAGCGCGGAGCGCACCCGGGCCCAGGCGGCCCTGCGCTGACCTCGCGCCAACAGCTCCCCGGCCTCGCCCTCCACCAGCTGCTTCAGCAGCCGCATCCGCTCGGAGCCACAGGGCAGCCGCTTGCGGAGCCATCCGCTGAGCCGGGCCAGCTGGACATGCCCGGGGCCCACCTGATCCAGGAACCGCCGCCGCAGCTGACGCGCCAGCGCGGGCGACTGCCCGGAGGTGGAGACCGCCACCACGATGGGGCCACGCCGCCCCACGGACGGCAGCGTGAAGTCGCACAGCTCGGGGATGTCCGCCGCGTTCACCCAGATGCCGAGCGCGCGCGCATCGTCCGCCACCGCCTGGCTCACCCGCCGATCATCCGTGGCCACGAACACCACGTCGTGCCCCCGCACGTCACCCGGGACATAGGCGCGTTCGAGCAGCTCCAGCCGGCCCTCCTCCGCGAGGCGGCGGATCGTCGTGCCGATGCCGGGGGCCACCACACGCACCCGAGCACCCGCGTCCACCAGCTGCTGGCTCCGTTCGTCGGCGATGGTGCCCGCTCCGACCAGGAGGACCCGCTTGCCCCGCAGGCGCAGGCAGACGGGGAAATCCACATGCGTGCTCACGACGACGTCACCTGATTCTTTCGCAGCAGGAGGAAGCGCTGCCAGGCGGAGCCGACGATGAAGCCGCCGATCGCCGCCGTCACCGCGTAGCTCACCGCGCGGTCGATCCAACCGAGCTGCTGGAGCGCGAACCCGAGTCCCACGCTGACGAGCGCCGCGTCCACGCCCATGCACAGCCGGCGGAAGGCATCCTTGCTGACGCGCCGCAACAGCACGCGCCCCAGGGGCAGTCCGATCACGACGGCGGGCAGCAACAGCCAGAAGAGGCCGAGACTCGACGAGCCATACAGTCCGAGGAAGAGGTACGTCACCAGGGTGAGGCTCGATTCTGCCACACGGATGAGGGCGATGGCCGCACGGAACTCGTCCTGGGCAAAGCCCTGGTTGTTGAGCAGCAGGGCGAGCGGAGGACCGGAGATGGTGGTGGTCGAGTACAGCAGCCCGAGCCCCAGGCCGAAGGGAACCCCGATGGTCCGCTCGTTGCGGATGGGCCAGCGCACCCCCGCGGCCTGGAGGAGGATGAGCGGCAGCAGGACGGCATAGGTGGCCGCCTTGAGCACCACGGCCGCGACCATCGTGAGGAACAGCCCGCCCACGATGACGCCCGGCAGGAGGCCGACCATCAACGGCAGCATGCGCCGCCAGACCGCGGGGAGCGATCGCCGGTTCAGGAACAGGGAGGCGAGGTTGAGCACCAGCTCCAGCAGGACGAGGGCCGGGTTGAGCACCCGGTTGGCCACGAACCCGAGCGCCACCGGCACGGTGATGGAGGAGAAGCCGTAGCCCAGTGCTCCATTGACGAGCGCCGCCAGCAAGGCGGTCAGGAACAGGGTGAGCTCCGCGGGCGTGAAGGAAGGCATGGGCTCTCCTCAGGGGGCTAACGGCGGACGTGCAATCCGCACTCGCGGTTCTCGGGGGACTCCCACCACCAGCGGCCGGCGCGCTCGTCCTCGTAGGGCTTCACCGCGCGCGTGCAGGGCGCGCACCCGATGGAGGGGTAACCCCGGTCGTGCAGCACGTTGTAGGGGACGCCGTGGGCCTTGATGTACGCCCACACCTCCCGGGTGCTCCACCGCGCGAGCGGGTTCACCTTGATGAGCCCGTGCTCGGCATCGACCGCGACCGTCTGCACCTCCGTGCGGGTGACGGACTGCTCACGCCGCAGCCCGGTCACCCAGGCCTCCCGTCCCGCCAGCGCGCGCCCGAGCGGCTCCACCTTGCGGATGGCGCAGCACTCCTTGCGCGCCTCGATGCTCTGCTTGAACGAGAAGTAGCCCTTGCTGGACTCGAGCGCCTCGACGCGGGCGCGCTCCGGGAAGAACGTCTCGATCTCGATGCCGTAGCGGCGGCGCACCACGTCCATCACCTCGTATGTCTCCGGTGGAAGCCGGCCGGTATCGAGGGTGAACAGGCGCACGCTCGGAGCATGCGTGCGGGCGAGATCGATGAGGACCATGTCCTCGGCACCGAAGCTGGAGGCAATGGCCGCGCGCGAGCCGAACCGCCGCTCGACCCAGGCGAGCACCTCCTCCGCGGGAGCCTCCAGCAGCTCCTTCGAGGCGGCACCCAACTCTTCCTGCGGGACAGCGAGCGACAGCGATGAAGAGTGAGACATGGCGATTCCGTGAAAGAAAACGGCCCAGCACCTCTCGCGAGGGCGGGCCGCACCTGCCGAGGGGAAAGCGCAACGACCCGAGCCTCTCCATCGAGAAGCGGGCCGCACGAGTCAGGGACAGCGCGAGAAGGTGTTGTCACACGCTCCCACTCAGGGGAGCGTCATCGTGGGGTTACTACTAACGCTGGTGCGGTCCATCCGTCAAGGTGGACGAGATGCCAATATGGCGGATGCCGACCTGGGACGCTCGCCCACCTGCAGCCCCGGGAGTGTCGAGCCGGTGAAATGACGGCTGGTGCACTCCAGGCCGAATGGGGCAGAACACGCGGTGTGCCGACCCTCACCTCCCTCACCATCTATCCCCTCAAGTCGTGCGCGGGTCTCCCGCTGACCCAGGCCACGGTGGAGCCGCTCGGAATCCAGCATGACCGCCGGTGGATGGCGGTGCGCTCGGATGGCTCCTGCATGACCGGACGCGAGCTGCCCGCCCTCGTGCGGCTGAAGGCCGTGCCCGGGCCCTCGGGGCTGCACCTGTCGGCTCCGGGCATGCCGGAGCTCGGGGTCCCCGTCCCGCCCGCCAGCGCGCCCCGGCTCGACGTCACCGTCTGGGATGACACCTGCTCGGCTGCTCGCGCCGACGCCGACGCCGACCGGTGGCTCTCCGAGTACCTCGGAGAGCCCGCACGGCTCGTGTACGTGGACGCGCGGATGGAGCGCCCGGTGGACCCGAAGTACGCCACCCCGGAGGACCGGGTCGGCTTCGCCGATGGCTTCCCGTTGCTGCTCATCTCCGAGGCCTCGCTGGCCGATCTGAACCAGCGCCTCTCCCAGCCCGTGCCCATGAGCCGGTTCCGTCCCAACCTCGTGGTGGAGGGCTGTGGGGCGTTCGCCGAGGACGGCTGGAAGCGGCTGCGCATCGGCACCGTCGAGCTGGCCGCGGTCAAACCGTGCGCCCGCTGCGTCTTCACCACCGTGGACCCCGAGACGACCCGGGCCGATCCCCAGCAGGAGCCCCTGCGCACCCTCGCCACCTACCGGCGCGTCGGGCCCACGAATGGGGTGATGTTCGGTCAGAACATCATCGTGCGGCGTCCGGGGGAGATCCGCGTGGGCGACGCGGTGGAGATCCTCGAGTAGCTCGGGGTGTGTGGCTCGGGGCGGCCGTGACGTCCCTGCTCTTCAGCCTGGGCAGGTTCGCCATCGGCCTGTACCTGGGTGCGGAGCTCACCCAGGCCTACGCCCGGCGTCACGGCAGCCGCTCGCGCGAGGCGTGACGCCAGGGCACGTGGAGTCCCACTACGCCTTCGGCGTCTCCTGCTGCTGCTGCTCCGGCTTCTTCGTGGAGATGATCGAGTCGATCTTCCGCGTCAGGCGATCCAGCTCGCGGTTGATGGCCTCCACCTGCGACTGGCTCGCCACGCCGCCCACCACCTTCACCATCCGGCTCTGCAGCACCGTGAGGCGCTGGCGGACCTCGCCGCCCACCCACGTCGCCTTCTTCTCCAGCTCCTTCACCGCCGGCTTCTCGCGCAGCTCGTTCACGTTCAGCCGCTGCAGCACCTCGCGGCCGGACTCACGGCCCCGCGACACCAGCGTCTGAAAGGCCTTCTGCGCCTCCGCCTCGAGCTGCTCGATCTGCTTTTGCGCGTGCTCCAGCTGAACCTTCACAAATGACGCCACCTGGCCGGCGGTCTCGGTCACCACCGTCTCCGCCTTCGCCGCCTCGGCCTTCACCGCCTCGGCCACCTTCTCCACCACAGGTGCCTCGACATTCGCGGGCTCGGCCTTCGCGGGCTCGGCCGCATTCTCGGCCACCGGCGCCTCCACCGTCACGCTGACCGCCTCGGTCTTCACGGGCTCGGCCGCATTCTCGGCCACCGGCGCATCGGCCTTCGCCACGACCTCGACCGTCACCGTCTCGGTCTTCGCCTGGGCCGCGTTCTCCTGGTTGGACGCCTCGCTCTTCGCATTCTTGTTCTTCGCCATGATTGCTCTCTCCTCTGCTGGACGCATGGAGAGGTAACGCATCGCGTCAACTCCGTCAACAGACCGTGACGCAACGCGACATCATTTGGGGCCAAAGTGAGGAGCGGGCAGGCGGGCCAGCGCGAGGTTCCGGGTAGAAATGCTCGTGGGAGCAGGGAGATTCCGTCATTCGACTCCGGGATCGTTCCCCTCCAGGCTCCCACCCCTCCGTATTCCCCTCTCCTCTGGAGATATCACCGCATGCGTAAGCTCCTCTTCACCGGCGCGGGTGTGGCCGCGCTCGTGTCCGCCTCGTGCGCGACGACCACCCAGGAGGTCCGCACGACGGGCGACAACCAGCCCACCGCGTCCAGCGCGCCCGCCCCCAAGGCCACGAACCCGTTGCTGGCCCGGTGGTCCGGCCCGTACGGCGGCGTGCCCGCGTTCGACCAGGTCAAGGTCGAGCACTTCAAGCCCGCGCTCGAGGCCTCCATCGAGGAGAACCGCCGGGAGATCGCCGCGATCGCCAACAACCCGGACGCGCCGACCTTCGAGAACACCATCGTCGCGCTGGAGGATGCCGGCCGGACCTACAACGACGTGAGCACGATCTTCGGCATCTGGAGCTCGTCCATGAACGGGCCCGAGTTCCAGGTCATCGAGCGGGAGATGGCCCCCAGGCTCGCGGCCTTCGCCGATGAGATTGCCCAGAACGAGAAGCTCTTCCAGCGCGTCGAGGCGGTCTACACCTCGCCCGACAAGGCGAAGCTGACCCCCGAGCAGCAGCGGCTCGTCTGGGTCCACTACACGGGCCTCGTGCGCTCGGGCGCGAAGCTCGACGCGGCGGCGAAGAAGCGCCTGGCGGACATCAACCAGCGCCTCGCCTCGCTCTACACCGACTTCAGCCAGAACGTGCTGGCCGACGAGGAGAACCATGTCGTCGTCCTCGAGTCGGAGGCGGACCTGGCCGGCCTGCCCGAGTCCGTCCGCACCGGTGCCGCGGCCGCCGCCGAGTCGCGCGGCATGCCGGGCAAGTGGGTCATCACCAACACGCGCTCCTCCATGGAGCCGTTCCTGACGTACTCGTCCCGCCGGGACCTGCGGGAGAAGGTCTGGCGCAACTACGTCAACCGGGGTGACAACGGCGACGCCCGCGACAACAACAAGCTCATCACCGAGATCCTCAAGCTGCGCGCCGAGCGGGCGAAGCTGCTGGGCTACGCGACGCATGCCCACTGGCGGCTCGAGAACACCATGGCCAAGACGCCCGAGCGCGCCATGGCGCTGATGGAGGCGGTGTGGACTCCCGCCGTGGCCCGCGTCCGCGAGGAGGTCGCCGACATGCAGGCGATCGCCAACAAGGAGGGCGCGAAGCTGAAGATCGAGCCCTGGGACTACCGCTACTACGCGGAGAAGGTCCGCAAGGCGAAGTACGACCTCGACGAGAACGAGGTGAAGCCGTACCTGCAGCTCGAGAAGCTGCGCGAGGGCATGTTCTGGGTGGCAGGCGAGCTGTTCGGCTTCTCGTTCACGCCGGTGAGCAACGTGCCGGTCTTCCACCCCGACGTGCGCGTCTGGGAGGTGAAGGACAAGACGAGCGGCAAGCACGTGGGCCTGTGGTACTTCGATCCGTATGCGCGGCCCGGCAAGCGCTCCGGCGCGTGGATGAACGCCTACCGGAACCAGGAGCGGTTCAAGGGCGACATCTCCACCATCGTCTCCAACAACTCCAACTTCATGAAGGGCAAGCCGGGCGAGCCGGTGCTGATCAGCTGGACCGACGCCCAGACCCTGTTCCACGAGTTCGGCCACGCACTGCACGGCCTGGCCTCCAACGTGACGTACCCGACGCTCTCGGGCACGTCGGTGGCGCGTGACTACGTGGAGTTCCCCTCGCAGCTGCTGGAGCACTGGCTCTCCACGCCCGAGGTACTGAACACGTACGCCGTGCATTATCAGACGGGCAAGCCCATCCCGGCGGCGCTGGTGGCGAAGATCGAGAAGGCCGCCACCTTCAACCAGGGCTTCGGCACGGTCGAGTACCTGTCGAGCGCCCTGGTGGACATGAAGCTGCACCTGGCGGGCGACAAGACGATCGATCCGGATGCCTTCGAGCGCGACACGCTGGGAGCGCTCGGGATGCCGAAGGAGATCGTCATGCGGCATCGCACGCCGCAGTTCGGCCACGTCTTCGCGGGCGACGGGTACTCGGCGGGCTACTACAGCTATCTCTGGTCCGACACGCTCACGGCCGACGCCTACGAGGCCTTCACCGAGGGCAAGGGCGCCTATGACCGGGACGTGGCCGAGCGGCTGCGCAAGAACGTCTTCTCGGTGGGCAACACGGTGGATCCCGCCGAGGCCTATCGCTCCTTCCGCGGCAAGGAGGCCGGCACCGACGCGTTGATGCGCAAGCGCGGCTTCCCGGTCCCGGTGAAGAACAAGAAGGCGAACTGAGCCCCGACGGGATTCGAACCCGTAGACGAGGCGATAGAAAACCCCAAGCAGGACGCGCTGTTACCCGCTATCGCCTTGATTTTCCTCGGGTTCGTCATCCCGGCGAGGTATGGCTGGGGAGGGGCAGGTGGGGGAGCGCGAGTGGGAGTACCGGCGCAAGCACTTGGAACGACCCACGCGGCCTGCGAAGCGGTCCCCGGCGCAGGGGCCACCTCAGCTCGCGTGGTGTTGAGAGCAGGGCCGCGGTTGCCCACAGGCCCAAGCCCTCTGCCTCTCCCCTGAGGGGAGCGCAGCCTGAGCAGGCGTGTGCCGAAAGGGAGGGTGCCCCCCTCGGTGCCCGGACCGCACACCCGCAGGGTGCGGTCGGCGGGGTCGTGGGCGGAATCGGGCGGCGTCTTCGGGTACGTCCAGCGGTGGCACGTCTTCGCCGCAGCCCGCCGCGCCGAGCACCGCCACGAACACGAGCACCCCGATGGAGCCCACACGTCCCGGCACGGGCACGAGCCCTGCCCTGCGTTGGGTGGATGAGGGACCGCGCATCGACAGCTCCCCCTCCTGGCCCGGAAGCCTACGTCGGGCCCGCCTGACACGGGTCGTTTTCGTGAAAGCAGAGCGGAGGGGGAGCAGGAGCCGCGTTACGGCAAGTGGGGCTCGTCGAGCGGGAGCAGATAACGCTTGTACACCCAGTGGGCGATCTTCTTGCCGAGACCCGCCCCCACCTCTCCCGAGTGGCGGAAGTGCATGCCGCCCCAGACCCGAGCGCTCACCACCTCATCGACGGCATCCGAGACGTGGAGGAAGGTCCGGGTGCCGCAGGACGCGCTCGTGACACGCAAGGGCTGCTTCAGCCGGCCAGGGAAGAACTTCGCGAGCACGTACACCCCGGCGCCGCTGACCATGGGATGGCCCGCCGGATACTCCTGATTCGGAGGGGTGGTGAGGAAGGGCGTCCAGCTCACATCGCCGTTCTCACGAATCACCGTGATGGGGCGCCAGAAGTTCCACCTGTTCTTGTTCTCGATGTTGGAGATGATCGCGTCAGCCTGCACGAGCGCGAGGATCGCGAAGATGCGAGCGCTCTCGTACAACCCGGTGCCATGATCCAGGACGAGCTGCTGGGCGATCAGGCCGGGCGAGCCGAAGTTGCTCTCCACACACGTGCCCCACCAATGCGCGGCGAGGGACTGGTCCGCGGTGCGAACCGTGCTCTGGATGTCACCATAAGCCCGGGTCTCCGCGACGTCCCTCTGGAACCGCTCGCTGGTGATGTCCAGAGGAGGGGGCGACATGAACTGCGAGGCCTGGATCAGCGTCCAGGGCGTCACCCGGTTCCACCAGAAGAAGGGCGGGAGGTTGTTGGACGGCCAGGGCGGCACGGGCCGCCAGACACCGGGCGCGGGAGCGGGAAAGGTGTACTGGAGATTGTCCGGGTTGTTCCAGCCATCATTGGCGCGCACCGTCCAGAGTTGCTCCGCCGCCGCCTCGCCGACCCGGATGCCCTCCTCCTTCGCGGGACCGTCCGGAATGGACGCGAGGGAGGTGGTATAGAGCGTCTCGATCTGCCCGAGCAGCGCGGTGTTCTCCGGGTGGACCGTCTGGGTGTAGCGGCGCAGGGTCCAATGCGCGGCGGCGGAGGCCGCGGCCTCGGGGGACGCACCGGCGGAGGCGGGCACGGGGGGCAGATAGGTGGTGTATCGCCGCGAGCCGGGAATGGAGTTGAGCGCGTCATGCATCGCGACGTGCATCAGGGCCGCGCCGCGCGTGTGTGGCGTGAACCGCGGCGTCGGCTCGAGCCTCAACATCAGGTGGTTCCATTCGGCGACCACGTTGGCATGGGCCGCGCATGGCGCGGCGACCATGAGCCCCACGAGAAGCACCGCAGCCAGGGCTCCCTGGCGGTGACGAGGTTTCCCTCGAGGCCTTTGTTCCCAAACTCTTCCCCATGCAGCCACGACGTGCGTCATTGGCGTTCCTCCCAGAGCCATGTGTTCATGAGACAGCCAGCGCGGCGAAACTCCGCGCGCGAGCTGGCGAGGAGGACCCGGACAGGAGCCCTCGCCAGCCTCCGCTGATCCCGCGCCATGATGACAGTGTTATCCGGAGGGCCGCAACTTCCCGGGACCGCGTCACACCGCTATGCCAGCGGCAACTTCAGTGTGGCCGTTGCCCCCCTCCCCGGCCCTTCACTCTCCAGCGTGAGCTGCCCGCCCAGCATTCGCGCAGCCAACGAGCTCGAGTGCAGGCCCAGACCATGGCCCCCCTCGCGGGTGGTGAACCCCTGGGTGAAGAGCCGCGCGCGCAACTCCGGTGCGATGCCCATGCCGCTGTCCACCACCTGGATGCGCGCCATGTCGTCCACGGCATCGAGCCGCACGTGCAGGTTGCGCTGACTGGTGGGGACCGAGGCCATCGCGTTCCTGGCGTTGCTGATGAGGTTGATCAGGATCTGCAACACCTTGTGCTTGTCCACACGCACCTCGGGTAATGTGGACAGCTCCTGGACGATGTTGACGCCATGGCGTTTGAGCGCGGGCAGCTGGATGCTCAATGCGTCCTTGACGAGGCTCGACAGATCGCACTCCTCGGTGACCATCGTGCTGCGGGCGTAGGTCTGCTGCACCTGGACGATGGCCCGCACGTGGTCGATGTGCTTGTTCATCGCGTCCAGGCCCTCCTGCAGCGCCGCGTGCTCGTGGAGCAGCTCGTCGGCGAGGACCGAGAGGTAACCCGGCAGCTGGGTGCCGCGGGGATCGCGGGTGAGGAAGTCGGAGAGGGCGCCCTGGTGCTGTTCGAACATCGAGGAGACCTGCTTCACCCGCCGCATGCGCGAGGCTCTCACCGTCTGGGTCAGGACCTGGACGTTGATGATGGCGCTGGTGAGGACGTTGCCCACGTTGTGGAGCACGTTGGTGGCCACCTCGGCCATACCCGCCGCGCGCGCCGTGTCCACCAGCTGGGTCTGGGCGTGCCGGAGCTCCCGTGTGCGCTCCTCCACCCGCTTCTCCAACTCGTCGTTGGCGCGGCGCAGGGCGGACTCGGCACGCTGGAGATCGGTGTACAGCCGCGCGTTCTCGATGGAGATGGTGGCCTGGGAGGCGAGGTGTCCGAGCAGGGAGGTGCGCGCGGGGGTGAAGGCGTTGCTGGCCAGGCTGTTCTCCAGGTAGAGCACCCCCCGGAACTCCTCCTGGCGCACCAGGGGAAGGCACAGCACCGAGCGAGCCCCGCCGCGCTGGAGCCACGCATCGGCGGAGAACGGGTGGGGCTGGGAGGCATCGCCGATGAGCACGTGCTCCCGTGTGCGCCGGACGTAGGAGATGAGGGTCCACGGCAGGCGCTCGTCCCGCGGGCCGGCGGACTCATCCAGCGAGGAGTCCGCGAGGGCCACCACCGAGAGAGCGTCACCCTGCGGGAGCAGCAGGGCGCCCCGCTGGGCGCCGGCGTTCTCGATGGCCACCCGCAGCAGCGTGTCCCCCAGCCTGTCCAGGACGATCTCCCCTGAGATGGCTTGCTGGGCCTTCACCACGGTGAGCGCGTCGATGTGCGCGGAGTTCGTGTCCGTGGTGGTCGCCTCCTCGGGCGAGAGGGCGGGCGGGGGCGGCCATTGGGCATCCAGGTGCTGGACCTTGCCCAAGGCGCCCCAACGCAGGTAGGCCTCCCGGGCCTTGCGGGCGTAGGCCTCGGCGATGGTGGGCACTGCGCGCTCGGTCCAGAAGCGGGCCGCCAGCTCGCTGGCCAGGGCCAGGTCATGGATGCGTCCCTGCTCGCGGGCAGCCTGGATGGCCTCTTCGTAGGCGCGGAGGGCCTCGACGTCATGACCCTGGAGGCGGGCCAGCTCCGCGGACACCATTCGCTCGAGCGCGCGGAAGTTCTCGGGGCAATGGCCCGTCCACTCCGAGAGCCGCGCATGGTGCCCACGGATGGCCTCGAGGGCGGTGCCCCTCGACTCCGGCGCCATCTTCCCGTAGCAGGCGGCCAGGGTCAGGGCATGGAAGAAGTGGAACTGCAGGAGCTGGATGCGGCCCAGCAACGACCAGCTCAGCTGGGCGGCCCTGTCCGCAGCCTCCCGCGCCTCGTCGTACGCCCCGCCCATGAAGCGCGACTGCATCTTGAGGAGCCAGTACAGGCACCGGGCGATGCTCGTGCGCTCCGGCGTCAGCCTGGCTTCGAAGGCCTCCTCGGTGAAGTCATCTCCGTTCAGTGACTGGAACGAGACGGTGCGCCCCCGGAGCTGCTGAGTGAAACGCTGGTAGATGTGGACGACGTCCCGCACGTCCACGAAGCCGCTCATCCGCACGAAGTCCATCCGCGCGATCGACTCCTGATAGACCTCCTCCAGGGAGTGCCCCAGGGTGAGCCGCTGCGAGACGATGTGCGTGCAGCAGAAGCCGGCGACCAGGAAATCGCTGGCCTGGAGCGCGTACTGGAAGGCCCCGCGCAGGAAGCCCAGGGAGTCGGAGATGGGCTGGAGCCAGTGGCTGATCATCCCCATGCCGAAGAACGCCCTTGCCCGGAGCGCGACCGCGTCGTAGCGCTCGGCGAGCGCACAGGCGAGCTGGCCAAAGGCCAGGCTCTCCCGGTAACGCTTGAAGGCAAGCCCCAGCACCATCCCATACGAGGAGTACCCGTGGACGGAGGCCGGCGTGTTGCCATGCCGGATGCTGAGACAGACCAACTTGCACAGGTGGAGCAGGTGCAGGTGAGGGTCCGTGTTGAGCGCCGGCGAGTACAGTGCCACCAGGAGGCTCATCACCGCCTCCTTGACGGGATCGCTCAGGCGGGGCAGCTCGACAAGGCTGGAGATGGACCTCTCCCCCAACAGCGCCCCCACCTCCTCGTGGGCGGCCACTACTTCCTCCCAGGAGGGCCGCGGGGAGAGCGGCATTCCCATCATCGACAGGCCCTCCAGGAGGCTGGCGACGGCCACCTGGTTCTCGCCGGCGGCAACGTGGAGGTCGCACTTCAGCCGGTAGAGCGCGGCCATCTCCGCCGGAGTGCGCGTCCGGCCTCGGAGCTCCTCCACCATGCGGCGCGCCTGGGCGGCGTTGCCGCTCATGAACTCGCAACTCGCGTGATCCAGCCGGAGCTTGAAGGCCAGCGCGTGATCCACCGCCCAGGGATCTCCGGGGAGGAGCTGGAAGCCCATCACCAGATAGGTAATGGCCGAGCGGTATGCGGTCGACGCCTTGGCCCTCGCGCCAGCCTCGGCGTTCAGGCGTGCGACGCGCAGGCGCTCCTCGGGCTCGGTGAGCAGCTCCGCGCCGGTATTGAGCTGCCCCACCACCTCGAAGAGGTTCTTGCGCACCTCCTCCGGCGACAGGCTCGCCAGCAGCAGACGGCCCACGCGCAGGTGGACGGCCTTTCGTTGGTCCTCGGGGATGAGGGCGTGGGCCGCCTGGTGGATGCGGTCGTGGAGGAAGCGGTACTGCTCCGGGCCGGTGGTGGCCAGCACCCCCTCCTGGAGCGCCAGCTCGAGGCCCTGCTCCACCTCGCCCGGATCCTCCACTCCCGAGATGAGGAGCAAGGTCCGCAGCGAGAAGGTATTTCCCACGCATGCCGCCAGCCGCAGCAGGTGCTGCGTTCGTGAGGGGAACTGGCGCAGCCTGGCCACCATGAAGTCGACGACGTTGTCGGAGTAGCCCTTCGCCTGGGCGCCCTGCGCATCCCAGCGCCAGGGGCCCTCGGGCGTGCGCACCAACAGCCCGTCCTGGTGGAGCGTCTGCAGGAACTGCAGGAGGAAGAAGGGGTTGCCTCCGGTCTTCTCACGGGCCAGCGCCGCCAGCGGCCCGACGAGCTCCGCGCTCGCGCCGGGGAGCGTGTCCGTGACGAGCTGCCGGACATCCTCGAGGCTCAGCGGCTCGAGCTGGACGTGGGCCATCCGCGCACCCGCCTGGCGTAGCTGCTCCAGCGTCTGCGTCAGCGGATGGGTGGAATGGACCTCGTTGTCGCGATAGGCGGCGATCAGCAGGAGCGGCGGTGTCTCCGGGTGGGTCAGTAGATGCTGGAGCAGCTGGAAGCTGGCCAGATCGGCCCACTGGAGATCATCCATGAAGAACACCAGCGGATGCCCGGACGTGGCGAAGACGCCAAAGAACCGGCAGAGCACCCGATGGAAGCGCTGTTGGGCCAGGGAGGGCGGCAGCTCCTGGACGGGCGCCTGTCTGCCCGTGACGAGCTCGAGCTGCGGGGCGATGTCCACCAGGACCTGGCCCTGGCCCTCCCAGGCGTCGCTCAGGTCCTGACGCCACCGCGCCAACTCCTCATCGGTGCCTCCGAGCAGCTGCCGCGCCAGCCCCTGAATGGCCCTCGCCACGGTGGCGTAGGGGATGTCCTGCTGGAACTGGTCGAACTTGCCGCTGAGCAGGAAGGACCGCTGCCTCACCACGGGCTTGTGCAGCTCGTTGACCACCGAGGACTTGCCGATCCCCGAGTAGCCACTGACCAGGACGAGCTCCGAGCGGCCGCGCTCGGCGACGCGCTCGAAGGCCTGGAGCAGGACCTTGGCGTGGCTGTCGCGCCCATAGAGCCGCTGGGGGAGCTGGAAGCGGCTGGGGTAGTCGTGCCGGCCTGGCACGAAGTCCTCGCTCACACCCCGGCTCAGGCCCTCCCGGCATCGCTCGAGATCGGCCTTCAGGCCCTCGGCGCTCTGGTAGCGCTCCTCGGCGACCTTGGCCAGGAGCTTCATCACGATGGCGGACAGGACGGGCGGCAGATTCTTCACCCGTGCCGACAGGGGCAGCGGGGCCTGCGCCATGTGGGCGTGGAACCACTCGAGCGCGTCGCGGCCGTGGAAGGGCCGCTGGCCCGCCAGCAGCTCGTAGAGCGTGATCCCCAGGGAATAGAGGTCGGTGCGGTAGTCCACCGAGCGGTTCATCCGCCCGGTCTGCTCCGGGGACATGTAGGCCAATGTGCCTTCGACCAGGGGGGCTTGCGTCACGTCCACGTGCTCGACGAGCTGGAGGCTGGCGGTGCCGAAGTCGATGAGGCGCGTCTCCCCCGAGGGCGTGAGGATGATGTTGGAGGGCTTGAGATCCTTGTGGACGATGCCGCGGCGATGCAGCTCCGCGACCGTCGAGGCCACGGCGATGGCGAGGTCCACGGCCCGGGTCACCTCGAGCGGCTCGCCGGTGGACTCGGACAGCGGCGTGCCGTCTACGTCCTCCAGGAGGAGCACCGGCCGGCCCTGGAGCTGCTCACATGCGTGGGCGCGGATGACGCCGCGCACGTCCTGGAGCCGCTGCAGGATGCCGAACTCGCGGAGGTAGTTCTCGCACTCACGGGGACCAGGAGCTGAAACCAGCGGCGTCTTGAGGATGAGCCGCAAGCCATCGGCATCACGTACCGCCCGGAACAGCAGGCTCGTGCCCGTGGTCTTGAGCACTCCGAGCAGGGTATAACCAGGGATGTTCAGCATCTAGGAGAAGTCTACCGTTTCAGGCGCGATTCCTTGAAGTGCAAGAGCCGCTCTCGCACGGGTGCGGAGCCGGAACCGGAACGCGGCTTGCGCGGCGGGCCCCTGAGCGGGGGCCCAGCACGGCAGGGACAGGGCGACCATGGCCGACGAGTGTCCCACGGGGAATTCACGGTGAGTGCAACAGCCCATGCGCTCCAGGTGCACGCCGTCTGCCGCCGCTGGAAGTATGGCTTTGCGCCAGCCCCTCCTATCTCAAAGCGCTGGGTACACCCACCTCGGTCGCGGACCTCGCGGACCATGACTTCATCGGCAGGATCGACGGGACGACGGAGTGGAGGTTCGATACGCCCGGTCGAGGAAAAGAGCAGTCGCTTCGGGCTCACCCCTCCTTGAGGCCCGCCAGGAGCTCGGCGAGCCGTGCCGGCTGCGACGCGTCGCGCTCGATCCCGAGGCTCCCCTCTTCGCCTGGCGCGAGCGGATGCTCGATGCGCACGGCGGACTCGCGCGGAAGGCCAAGGGCTACCCGGTGGCCTGAGTGGGTCCGGGCGGGCGTGTGCCAGCCGAGGAGGAGAAACGGGATAGACTCGCTCCGCCTCGCTGTTCTCGCCGGAGCTTCCGAATGAGCACCTGTCCCTTCTGTCGTAGCTCCATGCGAACCACCCTCCTCGGAGGGCTCCTGCGAGAGCGATGTGGCTCGTGTCAGGCGGTGTGGCTGGAGCGCAGCTCGCTGGCCAGATTGGCGGGGGGGGCGACGGGCGAGGAGCTGGTGCGGCGGGCCCGGGGAAGAGCCGGACAGTGCAAACACTGCCAGGCCGAGCTGGTGGAGCTCGCCTCGAGCTGTCCCGCGTGCGGAGAGGAAGCACCCCACTGTCCGGAGTGTGGCATCGGGCCGCTTTCGGTGACACCGGTGCTCGGGGTGCCCGTGGATGTCTGCACCCGGTGCGGAGGCGTGGGCCTGGATGCCGGAGAGTTGGAGCAGCTCCAGCGCGTGGTGGCTCGAGCCCGGGACGCAGGGCCACAGGCTCACGATGAGGAACCGGACGGGCTGAAGCAGGACCTGGAAATGAAGCCCTGTGCCGGCTGTCGCCGGGTGCTGAAGCCGGCACATGCCTTCGCGTGGCAGGACAAGACCTGGTGTGGGAGCTGCGCTCCCTCGGAGGCGAGCCCGGTGGAGGTCAAGCTCACCCCGTATGACCCGGACACCGACGACACCTTCCTTCCCTCCAGCCTCTGGGACCCCTACATCACCGAGAACGAACAGTACTTTTCGAAGAAGAAGAGAACCCAGCAGCTGGAGTCCGCCCTGGTCTGGTTCTTCTCGAAGGTACTGGGTTCACGGCGATGAATTCGAACTGGTCCCCGGTAGCGGAGTCCTGTTCCGGGGGGCAGTGGCGCCGCCCGAAGCCCTCGCTTCAGCCGTGAGCGAGGAGGTTCACCAAGCGTTCCCGTGGGATTCACCGGGAGAATGGATTCAGCTACCGCATCGCCGGAGAGGAGCATGCCCCCTCCATCAACCAGTTGCTGGGAGCGAGCTTCTTCCATGAGCCGATGGGGCAGGCACTGGGGCCGACGGAGAAGGACTGGTTCGACTTCGCCGCCTACTTCATCCCCGAGTGCACCACGAACGGACTGTCAGTCATTGCCGTCCCCGAGGACAGCCCGGATGAGCGCGCGGGCGTCTTCATCAACCGGGACTTCAAGGCCCCACTCCCGACGGGTTTCCCGGATGGAGTCCCCGGTTCACCCCCATCGTCGACGCGCTGGTGAGCATCGATGAGGAGTACGAGAGGCAACGTCCGGGCCTCCAACAGGGACAGGTGAAGGACCTGTGGATGGTGGGTGTCACCCCGGGGAGCCGGTTCGCCAAGAAGGGCATCGCCAGCAACCTCTTCCAGGTGAGTGTCGACGTGGCCCGCCAGGCAGGCACCCATGGGTGCCTGTCTCCGCGTCAGACTTCGCTCGCCGCGACCGCGGCCTTCACGTTCTGGAAGAAGAGCTCGAAGTTCCTCTCCGAGATCTTCTTCGCCTCCGCTTCGGACATGTCCACGGGGATGAAGGTCGAACGCAGCATCACGATGCAGGCCTCGGAGCCGGCGCGAATCACCTTCGCGAAGCCACGGTAATCGGCGAACGGCACGAGGCCGCCCGTATCGATGATCTGATACATCATCTCCATGTTCGCTTCGTCGTAGTGGTCGCAGCGCTCCTTCACGTAGGCCACGCCCAGATGGCCTTCCGTGCGCATGGTACGCACCATGCCGAGCCCTTGACCTTCGAACTCCATTGCCGAGACGTAGCAAAAAGCTTCCACACCCGCTCGGCCGAAGCCGCAACCTGGGTGGCCTGTTGGTTCACGACCATGAGTTTCCTCCGAGGCCGCAGTCTGGGCCGCGAGGCGCGTGCCGCGCAAATGGGGACGCACGGGAGCAGGCGAGCGCCCTCACGCCGGGATGCGGCATCCGGTGAGCGCGACCTCGTGACACGTCAAGCGACACGCTGACGCGCCAAATGACATGGCTGACGCGTCAAGAACCGCCGCGTCGGACCCGGACAGGGCTGGTTTTGCTCGGGGCTCCTCGCCCCCTCCGAGCGGGTCCGGTGGCATCGACATTGCTGACTCCAAACGCATTTCGAGCACGACATGTGAATGGGTGTCGTCACCCCGTGCCGCAAGAGGATGCAATGACGAGCTACAGCTTGGAAGGTCGCAGGGTACTGGTCACCGGCGGGGCGCGCGGCCTGGGAGCCGGCATCGCCGGGGCGATGGCACGCGCGGGCGCGGACGTGATGGTGGCCGACCTGCTCGAACAGGAGGGGCTCGCCACGGTGGACGCCCTGCGCAAGGAGGGGGCCTGGGCCGCCTTCGTGAAGCTCAACGTGACGTCCGAGGCGGACTGAGAGCACGGCATCGCGTGCACCCTCGAGGAGTTCGGAGGATTGGACGTCCTCGTCAACAACGCGGGCATCGAGATCTCCGCGCTCGTCGCGGACATCGACCCCGAGCACCTGCGCCGCATGCTGGACGTCAACGTGGTGGGAGTGGCACTCGGCCTCAAAGTCGGCCGTGGACCGCATGACCCGCATCGCCGCGCAGGAGTCCGGCAAGCTCGGCTACGGCGTACGCGTCAAGTGCATCTACCCCGGGCTCGTCCCCACGGCGATGGGCGCCGGGCTCGCCGAGTGCATGGTGAAGCTCGGGCTCGCGCCGAGCATGGAAGCGGCCGTCCGCGACGTCGTTGGCCAGACCCCGCTGGGCCGGCTCGGCGAGGTGCCGGACATGGCGGATGCCGCCGTGTTCCTCGCCTCGGATGCCTCGCGGTTCATCACGGGGATCGGCCTGCCGGTGGACGGCGGCATGGGCATGTGAGGCGCAATACCGCTGAGGGAGCGGGCTCCGGTTCATCGAGCTCAGACGGACGCTTCGAGAGTACGGCGGCGAAGAGCCCGGGGTCCTTCGCATTGCCGGGTCGTGTCAACACCCCGCAAACCCATGGGAGGTCCATGATGCACGAAGCACAGCAGAAGGTCGGGACGCAGAAAGAGCCCAGGAAGAAAGTGATTACCGTGGACGACGTTCGCGGCGACGTCCCCCCGATGCACGCGGGCCACCCGGGGCCTCCGGGGCCTCCGACGGCGCCGGTGGGGACCCCCTGGTAGTGGACGATGTGACGCCGAAGCCGCGGGGTCCGCTGGGGCCTCGCGGCTGAGCAGGATCTTTTCCGCGAGGGTGCCCGCGCGAGCGGGCATCCCCGCACGTGGGTTCTTGGATGAGGGTGCTCGCCGTCATCTCCCTGACGGCCCGGAGTCGAAATGGAACAGGTCGCTCAATTCCTTCAACGTCTTGGCGAATGGGTCGAACGCGATTGGCGCCGGTCGGAGCTCGACCTCGCCGCCTTCCAGGAGACCGCTGTCCGGGCGCTGGAGGCGTGCCGGCCGGCCGAGCACCTCTCGGCGATGGACGTCGTCGAGTGGGTGCATGGCACGGACGCGCTTCCGCAGCAGATGGACATCGCCGCCCATTTCGGCAATCCGCCCGTGACGGTGTTTCGCGGCCGGGGCTTCCACATCGATGTCTATTATTGGCTGGAGGGTGATACCGACATCCACCAGCACGCCTTCTGCGGCGCCTTCACCGTCCTCCAGGGGACGAGCCTCCAGGGCATCTACACGTTCGAGAAGGGCCGCGTCCTCCATCCGCGGCTCATCCAGGGCCAGCTCCGCCTGGAGTCGTTGCGTTTCATGAAGCCCGGCGACATCCAGCCCCTCGCCGCTGGGGAGCGCTTCCTCCACAGCGTCCTGCACCTGGATCATCCCACCGTGACGCTGTTGATTCGCGCCGAGGTCCCGGAGTCGGGTCCGCAGCACAGCTACAAGATGCCGGGGCTCTCCTACCTGCCCCTGGGCTTCTGTGCGCACCCGTTGCGGCGCCGGGTCCAGCTCCTGCAGATGATGGGCCTGGTGGAGCCGGCTCGAATGCGAGCGCAACTGCGGGCGGGGCTGCGGACCGCGGATCCCCTGACCTTCACGCATCTGCTGCTCGAGTCCAGGTCCATGTTCCAGAATGACTGGCAGGGCTTCGCGGAGCTCCTGAACGAAGTCTACCCGGCGCAGGAGGAGGTGCTCGACACCCTGCTCCCGGTGCTGCGCGACGTGAAGCGGGTCAATCGCATCACCCGCGCGAAGTGCGCGATCGCCCGGGAGCCGGACCTGCGTTATCTGGCCGCCCTGCTCTTCTTCTGCACGCAACGGGGCCGGTTCCTCGAGGCCATGCGGCAGCGATTTCCCGAGGAGGAGCCGCTGGAGAAGACCCGCGTCCTCCTCTCCCGCCTCAGCGCGGCGATGGGAGGGGACCTGGGGTTCGAGATGACGCCCGCGGCGGGCGTGGCCCTGCGCGCGCTGTTCTCGGGCAAGACCGAGGGCGATTTTCTGGCCACGGCGGGGCCCGAGGCCCGGCCCGCGGAGCTCTCGAGTGCCTGGCGCGAGCTGCGCGGAAGCGATCTCCTCTCCGCCCTGTTCTCCGATATCCGCTGAGGCTCCGGGGTCACCCGGGCGGATCCTCTGTAGGTCGGCGAGGCGTGGCTCGCCGGGCTCGACTTCGGGCAGCTGAAAGAGGCAGTTCCCAAAAAAAAGGGGGCGCCCGGTCTTCAAGACACGAGCGCCCCGCACCTCCGGGGCCTTTCTTGAACCGGAGCATTTCATGACCGCCGTACCCCGCCGTCCCCGTGACCTCCTGCTGCTCGCACTCCTCGTTCTTTCCTCCGCATGTGGAAGCGGAGGACTGCAGTCCCAGCCGCCACCTGTCGAGAAACCACCGCCCACCGAGAAACCACTGGCCACACTCCATGGGCAACTGGCGCCGACGCCGGGCACGGAGGTGCCAGGTCCTGTCCGTCTCGCGCTCGCGTGGTACCCCGCCTTGCTCTCCGATACTTCCGGACGGATGACCGGGCCCGTCGGCATCGTCACCGAGGATGTCGCGTACTCGGGCGGCTTCCCCGCGGACTACTCCTTCGACGTGACGAGCGCGCCGCCGGCCGAGGCGATGGTGCAGCTCGGCGACGGCATGCAGGGCAAGGGCGCGGTGGGCATCCTGCTCGCCTACAGCGATCGCAATGGCAATGCCCTGCTGGACACCATCCCCGCGGACGGCACTCCGGTAGACCGTGTGTTGGGGGCGTCGCTCGACTGGACCCGGCTGCCCGCCTTCATGGTGGTCTACCTCGACTCCGTGCAATCTCCCGCGACGGGGCTGAAGCAGGGCTTCAACCTGGTTCGCATCGCCGACAACCTCATGTCCGGCGTGGTGCCCCCCACCACTCCCATCCCGATGGCACTGCACGACGACCCGTTGCTCGACGCGTTCGTCTGCGAAGCGTCGTGGGACGACACCGCGGAACGGTCCCCGTGCGGTCTGCCCGGTGAGGAGCCCGTCGAGGGCGTGCTCACGCTCGGAGGCGAGCTCCTCTTCCTCGAGGCATGGGCGGAGGTGTCACTCGAGGTGCGCCGGGACGGTAGGAGCGTGGAAGCCGCGCAGGTGACGGTGGGCGGCCGGAGTGCGACGTACGACGCCGCGCTGGAGCGCTACACGCTCCACCTGGAGGATGCCTCGGCGCTGCTCGACAGCGGCCTCGTCACGGTGAAGGCGCGGCAGGGTGACGAGGAGGTCGTCAACACCGTGGTGGTGCCGGCGGACTTCCAGGTGACCTGGCCCACCACGCCCATGAGCTACAGCCCCGGTGAGGCCGTGCAGGCGAGGTGGACTCAGTCCCAGGGTGCATCCCGCTATGAGGTGAGTGTGCTCGCTGGAGACCAGGTGCTCGCCTCCGGGGTGACGGGGGAGCGAGCGCTGCTGCTCACACCTCGGGCGCACGAGGGGGCCGCGGTGCTGCGCGTCGGGGTGGCCGAGGAGAGCGGCGGTCTGGCCGTGCGGCGGGTGCGCGAGGTGCCCATCTCCTTTACGCGGTGTGACACGGTGACCGAGGGGAGCGGGCTCACGGTGGAGGGGGTGTTCGAGCACCATCCGTGGGACAGCTACGCCGGCGAATGGGGCGAGGTGCGCGTCGTGGTCAAGGACGAGGGGGTGCAGGTGACGGATGCGAGGGTGCGGCTCGGCGAGTGGAGCGTGCCATATAGGAGCGAGGTGGGCGCCTTTCACGAATCCATCTACGCGTTCTTCGAGGGGGAGCCCATGATCGATGCGACCGTGGAGCTGCGCGTGATGCGCGGGGGCGAGGTGCTCTGCCGCACGCTGACGCCGCCGGGGGACTTCGACCTGACCCTGGACGGCCCGTCTTCGCGTCCGACCGGCTCGGCCCTGACCGCGCGCTGGACCCGCGCTCCAGGCGCCGTCTGGTACGAGCTGGGGCTCGGTGGATCGCCCCAGCAGTCCCTCTACTCGGCGAGCACCAACGAGCTCGAGTTCACTTTCGGGCGGATCGACTACGTCGGGAACCTCGTCCTGCGTTTCGGCGCGGTCTCCCACCCGGCGCACAACGACACCCTGGGCTGGATGGACGTGAAGCGGCTGTACCTCGGAAACACCACCTTCACGGGCGTGTGGAGCCCTCCGCCAACCCGGGCTTTCAACAGGGGCCGTCCGAGCAGTGAGCCCGGTTGGTGGAGAGGCCGCGCAGCCCCTTGAGGGACACGCCTGCCCAGGCCGCCCTCCCATGGGGTGAGCGGTAGGGGACTGGTGGCGGTGTGTCGATGCCGTCGTGACGGCACCCGGTGGGGTACGCGCCATATTGTGGAGCACCTGGGACTGCCCACGTCCACTACGCGCTCCTGCCCACTTCGCATCAAGGGACTCGATTTCCGCGCCGAAGGTGAGCGAGGCCCGCAGGTCGTCGCAGGGGTGCGCTTTGTTCGATTCGGAGAAGCCGATCGTGATTCCCGAAAGCGACGTCGGTTTGCCCTGAATCCGGCCGCGGCAGCTCGGGCCATGTGCCGGAAGCGTCAGCGCGCCCGGAGGCTGGATTGGGCGGGGTTGCTCCCAAGAGGCTCGCAGTGGACCTCTTCTCCTGCCCGAGGTGCGGAGGAATGCGGCGGGTGCTGGCGTACCTCATGCGTGCACCGGGCGATCTCGTCCCTCGTTTCGAGTCCTTTGACACCGTCTCCCCGTCTCCGGGGACACCGTCTCGGACACCGTCTCCGGGGCCGCCATTCGTTGCACCCAGGCCGCGTGAGCGAGCTGTCAGCGCATCACCGCGCAGCGCACGAGCACCTCCGTCACCGTGGAGACCCAGGCGAAGACCGGCAGCTTCAGCCCGGCGCTCACCCACTACATCGTGAAGGTCAACGCCACGGCGGGCACGGCGGCTCGGATCAACGGGACCGCCCCCACCCGCTACGGCGACCTCGCGGCGCTCAAGGCCGCCACCGGTGAGGGGTGGACGACGGGTGCCGACGTCTACGGTCCGTACACCGCGGTGCGCGTCGCGGCCGGGGTGGCGCGGACGGTCGTGGTCGACGGCACCCCGAGCACTCCCCCCACTCCCCCCCGACGATCGTGCTCGAGGCGGAGGACGCGGCGCTGTCCTCGGGCGCGATCGCCCTGAACGACCACCCGGGCTACTCCGGGTGCGGGTTCGTCGCTGGGTACTGGAACTCCGGAGCGACCACCGCGTTCACCTTGCAGGTCAGCACGGCGGGCACCTACTCCGCGACCCTGAAGTACAGCAACGGCAGCGGCTCGGCCAAGACGGTCTCACTAGTGCACCGCATGTGAGATCCGATCAAGCATTCGCTTCCGCGCGCAGATGATCGAAGCGGCGCCGGTTCGCAGCATGCGCAGTTCGACCCGAGCGCATGGATGTACCGGCCGGCAAACGCCGGCACGTATACGGACGAAGGCATGGGGCCGCTGATGGCCGCCGCTCATCCCGACGCGTTCACGCTGATAGATCGATCTGCGTCCGTTCCGGCCGCTCGTGTTCGGCCAGCGCCACAAAGCCCTCGACGCCGACCTGGTGCGCACCATCCACGGCTTCGACGCGCTTCTGGTGCTCACCGGATCGACGGCGTCGGCAAACCTTTAGCCCTCGCGCTTCATGCGCTCCTGGCGGGCAATCTCACGTTCGCTGGGGGAATCGAGCGAAGTGTCGCCAATCTTGATCTCACCCTCTCGCTCGTAATGGCCGACGATCAGGCCTTTTGGAGAGACGCGGGACCTGGTCAGCTTGAACGAATGCGGCGCCGAGCCGTCGGCGAACAGCTTTTTGCCGCCGCCAAGCACGACCGGCACCGTGAAGATGCTCATAGCGTCGACCAGGTCATTGGCGAGCAGCGCGTGGACGAGTTCGGTACTGCCCTGGGTGACGAGGTTCGGGCCATCTTCCTGCTTCAGGCGCTTCACGTCGGCGATGTCGCGCAGGAGCACTGAGCCCGCCCAGCTCGTATCGACCGCGCCTGAGCGCGAAACCGCGTACTTCTTGATGCCCTTGAACAGCTTGGCGATGCCGCCATGGGGAGCGTCTTCTTCGTAGTAGGGCCAGTACGCGGCGAAAATCTCGTAGGTCTTGCGGCCGAGCAGGAGGTCGAATTTCTCCTTGAAGACGCGGTCGAGCTCTTCGCCGAACTCTTGATCGAAATAGGGCATCACCCAGCCGCCGAACTTGAAGCCCTTGGTCGGATCCTCGGTCGGCCCGCCGGGCGCTTGCATGACGCCATCCATGGAAACCATGGCGCCGACGATAATCTTCCGCATGGGTCACTCTCCTTGTTTGAGCCTAGGACGAACGGCCTGCTTCCGATCCGACATGTTCCCACATCAACGTCTTGGCGAGAGTATAGGCGGGAAGGGAGCCCTGTTGAGGGCGAGGTCGACCTGTTTCAGTTCCATGTGGGCGGCCATCCCGCGGATCAGGTGGAGGATGTGCTGGACACCCTCGAATCACTGAATGGCCAGCATCAGCCGGGGTCCTCTGGCGATGGGTCTGCTGACCGGACAATACGCCAGAGGAGCACGCTTTGACTCCACCGACATCCGCAGTGCCAACATGGCATGGATGAAGTACCTTCAGGACGGTCAGCCCAACCCTTGCCCAGGGCGCACTGGCCGGGCTGTGGGCACACAGCCCGGTGATCCTGCCGATTCCGGGCTTCCGCACGGTGGCACAGGCGGAGGAAAATGCCCGTGCCCTGGAATTCGGACCACTGACCCCGCGGCAGATGCAGGAGAGCGACCAGATTCTCGGACGGGAGGACTCCAGGGCACCCTCCAGCGGCGGGAGCGGAGCCGAAGCAGCAAGAGGCGAGTCCGCCGCCTGAATCAGTGACGAGGGCGGAGTGTGAGCCAAGGGCCCCTCACCGACCCTCGAGCCCCTTCACACTCGATGAGAGTGAACTGCTCCCCCACCCTTCTCATGCGCCTCCTTCACCCCCCACGGCGCTGAAGGGCGACGCGCCCTGGTAGGGTCCAGTCCGCCTACCCGCACCACTCGGAGGGAGCATGGAAGTCGAGCTGGAACACGCCCGAGGTGGAGCATGGTAGCCATCTCGGGGGTGAGCCGTCAGTGCTCCCAGTGCTGCCGGCCCACCAGCTGCAGGCCGTCACGGCCCTCTCCCAGGTGCACGATGACCTGGGACGTGTCCCAGCTCCAGACGCCCTCCATGTTCCAGGGAGGCTCGCTGTCACCGAACGTCGGCAGGAGCCGCCGGCGCTGCTCCACGCTCAGGCTGGCGACGAGCGCGAAGTTCTGGCGCAGCGCGAAGAACAACTCCAGGAGATCACGCGAGCGGGACACGAGGGCTCGCACCTCGTCCTCCGTCGAGACCCGCGCCGAGAGCGCATCGCGGCGCTCCTCCTGGACACCCGCCACCGGCGCTTCCTCCACTCGGGTCGTGGCGACGCACTCTCCCCGGAGACCCAACACCAGCGCTCCGCCATCCAGGCGCAGCGTCTCCGCGCCCGCGTCCCAGAGCCCCCACCGGACCACGGGGTCGACATCGCTGGCCTGCGCCGCCCAGTTGCCGCCGACCACCAGCGTCTCCACGAAGCCATGGAGCTCGACGACGGCCGGGCACACGTAGCGCCGGACGGCACGCCCGGACGCCAGCGCCTGGGCGGCGGCCTCGCGCAGCCCCGTGGAGTGGATGAGGTGCAGGTTCCCCGGGTGGATGGTCTGGTCCATGCGGTGCTCGGCGGACGGGGCGGGAGTGCCAGCGGGAATGATGCCAGCACTCCGGAGCGGTGGGGAACCGAGGGAGGGCTGCCCTCACTGCGCCGGACAGGCCCCGGGTGGCACCTCAGAAGTTGAGGCCGCCATCCACGTCGATGGTGCTGCCGTTGAAGTAGTCGCAAGGCAACAACATGAAGGGCGGGAGTGCCAACCGGGGCAAGCCCCTACCCGCCCGCGCTCGTCCCCGGGGACCGCGTGCTCGCCAGCCATCCCCCGCCGAGCGCCTTATAGAGACTGACGAGGACCCGTGGGCCCCCCGTCCATGCCGAGTCTCGTTGCGTGACTTGAGTCCCGCGTTCGAATCCTTTGACACCATCTCGGCACCGGTGACCAAGATGTGAAACCCCGCTCGTGCTCAGTCAGGAAAGGAAGCCTCCGATAAGGTGTCAAACACCTTGTATCGCTTCCGGCTGCCTCCGGTGGACGCCGAAGCGCAGTCGGTGCAGTTGGACGCCACGCAGTTGGCGCAATTCGTAGAAGCGTCTTCCGTCCACCGAAGAGCACTGACGGGCAGAACTCTTGACCGTGGGGCCCGGCTAGCAACTTCTGCTCGCCATCGCGGCGCGCAGCAGGTTATTGAACGACTTCTAGCCTGCCGAGTGGTAGGACGAAAACCGGCCCTCAAAGCGCGGCCTGCGGAGGAGAATCGTATGAGTCTTCTGGTGCTATGTGAGTTCAGAGCACGGACCGACGGGGAGGCGGAGTTCCTGCGGGTGGCGCGGGCATTGGCATCCGCCGCTGCGACCGAGCCGGGAACGTTGCGCTACCAGTGGTTCGTCACGCAGAAGCCCGGTCATTATTCGATAATTGAGGAGTACGTCGACGCTGACGCGGCCGAAACGCATAACAACCATGTGGATTCACTGCTCCGCGAACTCTTTGCGGTGGCTGATCTGGTGTCGGTGTCATTCTACGGGGAGCTCAACCAATACTTGCGCGAGTGGATTTCCGGCCGCGAGGGAATTGCAGTCAATTTGCCGTTGTGACGTCGCCCGAGCGGCCTCAACAGAAGTCCCCCCCGCCTCCACGCGCCGCCGCCTCTCGAAATGCCGCGACGACGGCCCGGTACTGCTCGCGCAGTTCCTTCAACGCCTGCCTCTTGGAAGCATGCGCCCCCCAACATGGGCGTGCCCCGGTTTCTGGCCTCGGCTTCCACCTCCTCCACCCAACCCCGCACCGCACGCTGCCTTTCCTCCTGCCCCAATCCCCCCAGCACGGCAGGGGCTCTCTTTCCAACTCCACCGGCTCGGCCCATTCCTCGGCGAATCTCCCCTCCCCCTCCTCCATGTCCTCCCTTCCCCGCTTGCTCCAGCGCTTCGTCCAGTCGAACCACCGGAACAGCCTTCGTGCTGGCCCCAGCAACCGCGGCAGGCTCGTGAGACCCGGCCACTCAGGTGGAAGTGATTGGAGGCGAAGGTGAAGGCATATAGCCGGACGGTGTCGGCCCTCTGATGGACGGCTCGCGCCAGCACTCCTCCCACCACTTCATTCACCTCCGCATTGGGGCGCGGCAACAGCCGCCCCTGGTAGCACCTGGACGTGACGAAGTAGTAGCCCTCCTCCTGGAACATCCTCAGCGGCCAGCCCATCCCCTTCCCCCTTCTTGCGCTCCGTCAGGCCGAATGCACCTCGCGCGCCAACTCGCAGGTCCCCGGAAGCATTTGAAACGGGAGGCTTCCACCGTCCACACCCCGTCTCCTTCCGACTCGAGTCCCGCGTTTCGACTCCTTTGACACCTTCTCGGGGGCATCTGGAACCTCGCCGGCACCGGACTGGGCGGTGAGTCGGTCGGCACGACCTTCCACGACGAGGTGGACATGTGGGGCGGCCCGGGCTGGAATCCGTGGACCGGCTACGTCAACGACGCGGTGTACGACACCTGCGTGCCGGACCAGCCGCGCGCCTGCGGCTACTCCGTCTACAACACTCCGTACGAGCAGTTGAACAACCCGAACGCCCTCATCTACGCCAACGTCGGCAAGGGCGCGCTGATGTGGCAGTCGGACGAGGAGCGGGCCACGTTCCGCTCCGGCGCGGACGGGCCGGACCCGCGGGCGAAGTGGCGGCTCGGCGTGGCCACCGGGGACATCTACTTCTACACGGACGAGAACATCGGCGCCGAGGCGGTCAACTGGTTCGACATTCCCGCCGGTGAGGTGCGCCGCGCGGCGAACTACGGCGAAGTCCTGATGGCCAACATGCGCGCTGGCGCGTCCTACGGCAACAACGGCGTCCCGCGAATCCCCCTGGGCGTCTTCGTCGAGCTCGGCGGAGTGGCACCGGGAGCGTCATCAACGCCAACCAGATCGGGGGCGCGGTGTGGTCCACGCTCATCCACGAGGCGAGCCTCCTCGCATACTTCTCGCACGTCTTCTCTGACTCCATCGCGAACCCGTCGACCCCGGACGTGCTCAATGACACACGCGCCGCCTACCAGGCCACGCGTGACCGGGTGAAGAAGATCAACGCCGAGGTGAAGTCGCTCGCGTGGGTGCTCAACACACAGTCCTACGTGTGGCAGTTCAACCCGAACCTGAGCACGATGCTCAAGTACCGCGACAACGCCGCCTACGTCTTCGCCATGCAGAAGTGGCAGTTCGCCAGCGGGACGTACACCTTCACCCTGCCGCCCGGCCTGCCCGCGAGCGGCACCATCGAGGTGATTGGCGAGAACCGCACCATCCCCTACTCTGGCGGGAGGTTCACCGATTCCTTCGCCGGACGTCCTGTGAATCCCCGGGCCGCTCAGCGGCCCGGGCTTGGACAAATGGTCTTGTTACTTCCGCTTGATCCGGAACGAAGAGGTGAGATCGTTGAAGTTGTGCTGCACCAGGTTCGGGATGTCACAACCACACCCCAGACCACCTCCGCCGAAATTGATGTCGTTGAACAAGGTGAACTCGAAGCCGGGGCTCACCTTGACCGAGGAGATGCGGTCGTTCCATTGCGTCCCGACCCAGGAGCTGTCGCTGGTCGCGCAGAAGCTCTCGCCCTTGTAGTCGATGTCAGAGTAGAAGCAGACTCCAGTGGTCGTGCCGCCGTAGATGGCGCGGATGGCCTCGAGGTCGCCAGCGGTAAAGGTGTTGACGCGATCGTTGCCAACCCACTCCGGCGGAAAGCCATTCTTGGGAACGTAATCCCAACGGCCATTCACGAAGTAATTGCGGTAGTGCATCATCGACTCGAAGTCGTATGCTCCGATGGGCGTGCCCGCCGATCCCCAGTCAATGGCGTTCTGGCTGCCGCCCGCGTTGACGGTGACCCATGTATCGCGGTCTTGGCGCACCTGCTCATGCGCCAACCCGACAGCGTGGCCGAGCTCGTGCCGGGCGGGGTTCACGCCGCAGCCGTTGCCCAGCGACAAATCCTGCCGTCCTCCGATCTTGCCGACGTAGCTCCAACACCCGTCGCCGGTGATGATCCGAACGTAATCGGCCTGGTTGGTTCGGGGAACCCAGCGGATGGAGGTCTTCGCGTCGTAGTCGGCCTTGGCGCCCTCGAAGGCCGCACGTGTTGCCGCCGACGCGGCGGGATCGATCTCGTACGGAATCACACCCCCTGGCCACTTCTGACCGTTGGCGTTGACGATGCCTGAGCCCATGGCCCTGACTCGCGCTTCACCATCCAGCGTCAACAGCACCTGCTTGTCCACGCTGAGCACCTGCGTGCCAGAGACCTGGCCGATCACCTGGTCGCCGACAAAGGCATAGTCGCCCTTGAGCACCGCCGTAACGGGCTCTTTCAGGCCGGCCAGCCGCACCTGAAAGGACTGGCCTTTCGGGTACTGTGAGTTGTACACGGCGTCGTTTTCCAACTCGCTCTCGTGCTCCGTTGCCGCCTGATCTCCACACGCGGTGCTCAACAAACCCAAGGCAAGAAAAGCCGTGTGACGCATTGCACGATTGAACATTTCGCCTCCTTCTGGTTGTGCGGTTCGGCGCGTCGCCTCGAGAGCAGGCCACGCACCTTCTCGAACCATTTGTCACCACAGAGGCAACAACCGACGAAATCGGGTTAAACGAGCAATAATCGCTTATTCCGCCAGAAACGTTATAATTTTTTATTTGATTTCTTGGAAAATTTTTACTTGAGACTGAAAATGGGCCTGGCTGTCTGGAGGGCCTGTGAGGAAGTCCTGACGCGTGGCGGCATACCCCCATGGCTTCGGGTTCCTCTTGAAATGCTCGGGCCGGGTATCAGTGGAAGGGCTCCGCACTGATCGGCTCCACCTCGTCCATCGCGCTGTACCGCGTGGCGATCGATCCGGCGCGATGGGGCCGGGATGAACCCGGTCCCCTCTGCAGGTTGTGGCCGTGTAGGATCGGGCTTGCCTGACGCTTCGTCGAAGTCGATCCATTTCAGCCGGGAACCACCATGACCGAATCCAGCGACCAGGGCCGCGAAAGCCTTGTCCTCGCCCATGGTCTGCGCGTGCGCCTGCGCCATGAGCCCCGCCTGCGTCGTGCCGCCGCCTGGCTGCGGGTCGAGGCCGGCAGCCACGACGTCGACGCGCAGTGGCCGGGGCTGGCGCACTTCCTCGAGCACCTGGTGTTCCTCGGCACGGAGCGCTTCCCGCGCGAACAAGGGTTGATGGCCTTCGTCCAGCGCCATGGTGGACAGGTCAACGCGCGCACCAGCGAACGCACCACCGACTATTTCTTCGAGTTGCCCCAGGCGGTGTTCGGCGAGGGCCTGGAGCGGCTGTGCGACATGCTAGCCCGGCCGCGCCTGGCCATCGAAGACCAGCAACGCGAGCGCGAAGTGCTGCATGCCGAGTTCATCGCCTGGTCGCGCGATGCCCAGGCCCAGCACCTGTTCAGCCTGGCCGGCGGGGTCTCGGCCCGCCATCCGCTGCGCGCCTGCCATGCCGGCAACCGCGACAGCCTGATGGTGGAGAGCCCCGAGTTCCAACAGGCGCTGCACGACTTCCATCAGCGCTACTACCGCACCGGGCAGATGACCTTGCAACTGATCGGGCCGCAGCCGCCGCGGATTCTCGCGGGGCTGGCCAGGGACGCCGATGCCGCACTGGCCGCGGGCCCGCGCAGCGCCAATGCGCCTGTGGAAACGCTGCTGGGCGACCCGGGCGAGGCGCCGCCGGCCAGTGACCCGCGGCGGCTCAACCTGCTGTTCGCCTGCGACGGCCTGCCGCCCGGCACGGACGAGGCGCTGCGTTTCCTGGAACTGTGGGCCGGATCCGCCCATCCCGGCGGCCTGCTGGCCGAACTGCGACGCCTGGGCTGGGCCCAGAGCCTGTCGCTGAGTCCGCTGTACCAGTACGCCGACCAGGCCCTGGTCAACTTCGAAGTGCAGCTGACCGAAGCCGGACAGCAATCCCGGGCGGCGGCCCAGGCACTGTGCTTCGACTGGCTGGAGTACTTCCAGTCCCATGCCGATTGGGAGCCCCTGCGCGAGGAGTATCGCCTGCTGCGCAGCCGCCAGTCGCAGACCGAGGGGGCGCTGGAGCTGGCCCGGCGCCTGGCCCATGGACAACCTTCGGAACTGCCGGACGAAGCCGTCCCGGCCCTGCGGGCATTGCTCGAACGTTTCACGCCCCAGTCACTGCTCGCTCCCGGCGCCAAGGCGCTGGACGAACCGCCCCGGCTGCCGCCATTCGGTCCCTGGCGCCTGCCGCCGCGCAACCGTTTCCTGCGCGGCCAGTGTCGGCCGACCCAGGCCAGCCCGCGAATCGCGGCCCTGGCGCAGGGCGAGCCCGAACCGAATCGCGGCCTGGATGGCGCCGTGCACCTGCGCTGGCGCCTGGCCAACCGGCATCACGCCGCGCTGTGGCACATGCTCGACGCCAGCCTGCGCCGGCTCGGCGAAGAAGCCCGCCAGGCTGGCGTGCAACTGGAATTCTCACGCCTGGGTCCGGACTGGCAATTGCGCCTGTGCGGCGTACGAGAGCCGATCCCGGCGATCCTCGAACAGGCAGTGGAATCACTGCAACGCCCGACACCGGAGAGCTGGCGCCAGGCCAGCCCACCACCGCGCCAGCAGGTACCGATCCGCGAGCTGATCGCCCTGTGGCCCGAGCATGGCCTGGGCCACCACCGCCCGGCTCGCAACGACAGCAGCGAGCTGCACCCCGAAGCGCTGCAACGGCTGTGGCAGCAGGCGCGCTGGGATGGTCTGGTGCTGGGTTTCGACGATACCGACCGGCTCGCCCTCGACGCCGTGGCCGCGCGCTTGCCGGGCAGCGCCTCGAACGATCTCCGCCAGCCGTCCACACTGCCAGACCGAGCCAGCTGGAGCCAGGTGGCCTGCGGTTCGGACGAGCATGCACTGCTGCTGTGGTGTCCGGCGCCGAGCCTGTCGATCCAGGACGAGGTGGCCTGGCGCGCACTCGCCCAGTTGATCCAGGCGCCATTCTACCAGCGCCTGCGAACCGAGCTCCAGTTGGGCTATGCGGTGTTCAGCGCATTCCGCCAGCTGGCCGGCCGCCCCGGACTGATGTTCGGGGTGCAGTCGCCCGGCAGCGACTGCGCGGCCTTGTGGGGGCACATCGCCGAATTCCTCGAGGCCCTGCCCGAGCGCCTCGCGCAATGGCCGGGGACAAGCCTGCGCGAGCAATGCGTGGCGCTGGCCGACAGCCTCGACGGCGGCAACCTCGGGCTGACGCAGCGACTCGAGATGCAGTGGCAAGGAAGATTGGCCGGCCATTCGTCGGGCTATTCCAACATGTTGAGAGAATGGGTCGGTCAACTGGATGGGCCGACGCTGGTCGAGGCGACTCATCGGCTTTTGGACAGTCAGGTGAGCTGGACCGCGCTGGCGACCGGGCCTTGCCCGGGTGCGTCCTGGTATGAGGCAGTCTGACTCTTGCCAGGAATACATAAGGATCATCAATAAGATTTGAGTCCGCTACGTGGGAAATCTAGTAACATACGGCCCAAGCATCAGGACATCTCCACCTGGAGCTGGCCTGAATGTGAAGACCGGATTTGCAACCACCCTCAGAAGGAGCAACTCCTATGTGGACCAAGCCTGCTTACACCGACCTGCGCATCGGCTTCGAAGTCACCATGTACGCCGACAACCGCTGAGCAGCCCCGCAGTACAACGCCTCGGTCAGCCGGGGCGTTGTTGTTTCAGCCGCCGCACGATTGAGTGGTCATGTACATTCAGATTCTAGGTTCCGCCGCTGGCGGCGGTTTCCCACAGTGGAACTGCAACTGCGCCAACTGTAAGGGCTACCGCGACGGTACCCTGCGCGCCCAGGCCCGCACCCAGTCCTCCATTGCCCTGTCCGATGACGGCGTGCACTGGATCCTGTGCAACGCCTCGCCCGACATCCGCGCTCAATTGCAGTCCTTCGCACCGATGCAACCGGCCAGGGCCCTGCGCGACACCGGGATCAATGCGATCATCCTGCTCGACAGCCAGATCGACCACACCACCGGCCTCTTGAGCCTGCGCGAAGGCTGCCCGCATCAGGTCTGGTGCACCGACATGGTCCACCAGGATCTGACCACGGGCTTCCCGCTGTTCAAGATGCTCAGCCACTGGAACGGTGGCCTTCAGTGGAACCGCATCGAGCTCGAAGGTAGCTTCACCATCGAAGCCTGCCCGAACCTGAAGTTCACCCCCTTCCCGCTGCGCAGCGCCGCGCCGCCCTATTCGCCGCACCGTTTCGACCCGCACCCGGGCGACAACCTGGGCCTGGTGGTCGAGGACCTGCGCACTGGCGGCAAGCTGTTCTATGCGCCTGGCCTGTACCAGGTCGACAACGCGCTCGAGCAGCACATGGCCGACGCCGACTGCCTGCTGGTCGACGGCACGCTGTGGTCGGATGACGAGATGCAGCGCCGCGGCGTCGGTACCCGTACCGGCCGCGAGATGGGCCACCTGTGCCAGAACGGTCCCGGCGGCATGCTGGAACTGCTCGACGGATTCGAGAAGCCGCGCAAGGTGCTGATCCACATCAACAACACCAACCCCATCCTCGACGAAGACTCGCCCGAGCGTGCCGAGCTCGAGCGCCGGGGCGTGGAAGTCGCCTTCGACGGCATGAGCATCGAGCTGTAGGAGCAACCATGAGCGACAAGACACCGCTGACCCGCGCCGAATTCGAACAGGCCCTGCGCGCCAAGGGCGCCTACTACCACATCCACCACCCCTATCACGTGGCGATGTACGAAGGCTGCGCGACCCGCGAGCAGATCCAGGGCTGGGTCGCCAACCGCTTCTACTACCAGGTCAACATCCCGATGAAGGATGCCGCGATCCTGGCCAACTGCCCGGACCGCGAGATCCGCCGCGAGTGGATCCAGCGCCTGCTCGACCACGACGGCGCCCCTGGCCAGGACGGCGGCATCGAGGCGTGGCTCCGCCTCGGCCAGGCCGTGGGCCTGGAGCCCGACCAGCTGCGCTCCCAGGAACTGGTGCTGCCCGGCGTGCGCTTCGCGGTCGACGCCTACGTCAACTTCGCCCGCCGCGCCAGCTGGCAGGAAGCGGCCAGCAGCTCGCTGACCGAGCTGTTCGCCCCGCAGATCCACCAGTCGCGCCTGGACACCTGGCCGCGGCACTACCCATGGATCGATCCGGCCGGCTACGAGTACTTCCGCACCCGCCTGGGCCAGGCCCGGCGCGACGTCGAGCACGGCCTGGCGATCACCCTCGCCCACTACACCACCTACGAGGGCCAGCAGCGCATGCTGGAGATCCTGCAGTTCAAGCTGGATATCCTCTGGACCATGCTCGATGCCATGAGCATGGCCTACGAGCTGAACCGCCCGCCCTACCACACCGTCACCGACCAGCGCGCCTGGCACAAGGGGATCGCCCTATGAGTTTCGATCGCAACCTGACGCCCCGCTGGCGTCTCGGCTATCGGTTCCAGTACGAGCCGGCCCAGAAAGGTCACGTCCTGCTCTATCCTGAAGGAATGATCAAGCTCAACGAGAGCGCCGCCGCCATCGGCGGTCTGATCAACGGCGCCCGCTCCGTGCAGGCGATCATCGACGAGCTGGACCAGCGGTACCCCGGCGTCCCCGAGCTCGGTGAAGACGTCGAGCAATTCATGGAGGTCGCCCGTGCAAAGCACTGGATCGAACTTGGCTGAAGTCCCGCCGAAGCCCGCCGTCGGCCTGCCACTCTGGCTGCTCGCCGAGCTCACCTACCGCTGCCCACTGCAGTGCCCCTACTGCTCCAACCCCCTGGACTTCGCCGCCCAGGGCAAGGAGCTGACCACCGCAGAGTGGTTTTCCGTGCTGCGCCAGGGCCGCGAGATGGGCGCGGCGCAGCTGGGCTTCTCCGGTGGCGAACCCCTGGTACGCCAGGACCTGGCCGAACTGATCGGCGAGGCCCGGCGCCTGGGTTACTACACCAACCTGATCACCTCCGGCATCGGCCTGACCGAACAGAAGATCCGCGCCTTCAAGGACGCGGGGCTGGACCACATCCAGATTTCCTTCCAGGCCAGCGACGAGCAGGTCAACAACATGCTCGCCGGGTCGAAGAAAGCCTTCGCCCAGAAGCTCGAGATGGCGCGCATGGTCAAGGCCCATGGCTACCCCATGGTGCTGAACTTCGTCACCCACCGGCACAACATCGATCACATCGATCGCATCATCGAGTTGTGCGTGGCGCTGGAGGCGGATTTCGTCGAGCTGGCCACCTGTCAGTTCTACGGCTGGGCCCAGCTCAACCGCGTCGGCCTGCTGCCGACCCGCGAACAGCTCGAGCGCGCCGAACGCATCACCAACGAATATCGCGCCAGGCTCGCCGCCGAGGGCAACCCGGTCAAGCTGATCTTCGTCACTCCCGACTATTACGAAGAGCGGCCCAAGGCCTGCATGAAAGGCTGGGGCAGCATGTTCCTGACCGTCACCCCGGACGGCACCGCGCTGCCGTGCCATGGCGCGCGCCAGCTGCCGGTGGCGTTCCCCAATGTGCGCGATCACAGCCTGCACCACATCTGGTACGACTCCTTCGGCTTCAATCGCTTCCGCGGCTACGAGTGGATGCCCGAGCCGTGCCGTTCCTGTGACGAAAAGGAAAAAGACTTCGGCGGCTGCCGTTGCCAGGCCTTCATGCTGACGGGCGATGCCAGCAACACCGATCCGGTGTGCGGCAAGTCTCCACGCCACGACATCATTCTCAAGGCCCGCGAAGAAGCCGGAACCGCCACTGCGGGCATAGGACAACTGACATTTCGTAATGAACGAAACTCGCGCCTCATCACCAAGAAGGGCTGAATCCTTCAGCGCCGCCCAGGCCGTTGGCGCCGTCACCCTGAACCCTCCCCTCATTTCGACGAAGCCCAATGATTTCAAGGGGTTATAAACCAGGCGGATTGTAAAAGACCCCAGTAATTTCGGGCACTTGCGAAAATGAGGGGAGGGTTCAGGCCGTCACCGACTTCGCCGAACCGTGGGTCGGCCCCGGAGGGCTTACTACAGCTGGGCCGGGTTTTGCGAGACGTTCGCCCGTCACGGTGGGGTGCGATCTCTCGTGGACAATTGAACGCCCACCGGCCAGAGACAAGCTCAGCCTTCGCCTTGACTACCAAAGAGAGGGGTTGGCGGGAGGCGCGTCCTCCAAGAAAGGCGTCACCATCGATTCGAGTACCTTCGCCTCCCCCGAGATCCCAATAGGAGAGGTCGCGGGGAGGATCACCAACCGCGCCGCAGGAACCTTCGTGAGAATCCCAGTCGCGGCCGCCTCCTCATCGCCTCCGCCCCGCAGCTTGAACATCGCCACCGCGTGTTCCAGCTTCACGCCATCCGCATCACCCACGATGACCATCGTCTTGGCTGAAATGGCGCGCATCTGAGCGTCGGTGATGTTCTGGTCGTTGATGTTCAACACCTTCCCGGAGCCGGAGGAGGAGAGCCCGTCCTCTGCCGCGAAGGTGGAGGAGCCGAAATAGAAGCCCTCCTCCTGGAACATCCTCAGCGGCTAGCCCATCCCCGCCCAAAGGAGGGGAAGGTATGGCTGGAGTAGCCGGTTCCGTGGACACCCGAGATGTGATGGGAGGATCTCTCAGGAGCACTGCCCGGGCTCCAACATGTACTTGACCGTCCGTACAAAAATCATTACTTAAACGGCCGTTCAAGAATCAGGGCCGCGGGAGGCTCCATGGGAAGACCCAAGACCTTCGAGGAAGACGAGGTCCTCGAGCGTGCGATGAAGCAGTTCTGGGAGACGGGCTACCACGCGCTCTCGGTGCGGGACCTGGAGGAGGGCACGGGCCTGCTCCGGGGAAGTCTGTACGCGGCCTTCGGGGACAAGCGGGCGCTGTTCCTCGCGGCGCTCGAGCGCTATGCGGACCTGAGCGCCCGGGATCTGGAGGAACTGCTCGCGGAGGGCCCCACCCCACGGGCGGGCATCGAGCGCTACCTGCGCAAGCGCATGAAGGACTGCACGGGCGCGAGCCACCATCGCGGCTGTCTCCTGGCCAATACGGCCGCGGAGGTGGCGCCCCAGGACCCCGAGGTGCGCGCCCTGGTGGGCCGCCGCTACGCGAAGATGGCGGCCATTCTCGAGGCCACCGTCAGGGCTGCCCAGGAGCACGGGGAGATCGACCCGGCCCGGGACGCGAAGGCGCTCGCCCAGCACCTCATCGTCCTGGTGCAGGGCATGAGCGTGGTGGGGAAGACGGAACCCGAGGCCGGGCTGGTCCGCTCGGCCATGCGCATGGCGTTGGCCATGCTCGATAGCAAGGACCCGGAGGACACATGACGTCTCGCAACGTTTCGCAGCTTCTCCTCGGCCGTCACACCGTGGACGGCCCCACATCCACGGGCCTGCTCGTGTTGAGGTTGCTGGCCGGCGGCGCCATGACCCTTCACGGCGCTCCCAAGATGCTCACCGCGACCAGCTGGATGGGACCGGACAGCCCGGTGCCCGGCGTGCTCCAGTTGCTCGCAGCGGTGGCGGAGTTCGGGGGGGGTATCGCCTGGATGCTGGGTCTCGTCACCCCACTGGCCACGCTGGGCGTGGTGGTGACCATGCTCGTCGGAATCGTCATCGGCCACCTCGCCGTCGGCGACCCCTTCATCCGGCTCAGTGTGGGCGGGGTTCCTCCAGGGCTCGGCATTCCCTTCGCGGGCCTGCCCACCTGGCTCGTGCGCGCGGGAGGTCGCAGCGCGGCGGCCGTGGGCTCCGGTTCCTCCGAGCTGGCAACGCTCTTCACGGCCATCTCCGTGCTGCTGCTGCTTACGGGGCCGGGACGCTTCTCCCTCGACGCCGTGCTGTCGCGCGCACTCGCCCGGCGCCCCGAGAAGGTGTCCGAGAAGGTGTCAGGCAACCTGTAAGCATCGCCTCGTGGGCAAGCCCAGGTGCTCCACAATCGCCTGCACCCCTGGTGCTCCCTTCACCAGGGACGCCACACGCCGTAAAAGTTCCAGCCCGGTGAAGAGCAGGTGCGTCGTGCCGTCCGGCAGCGGGCGCTGCCGCTGACGCAGCTCCTCGCCGAGCGTGTCCAGGGCCGCTCCGAGTGGTTCGACTCCAATGCGTGCCGCAGCGGTCCCCAGGCTTCCTCCTCCAGCTCGCCGAGCGCACGGAGGGCACCCGAACGGACCCAGTCCACGAAGTGCTTCGAGAATCCTGTCCATGGACGCGGTGAGCGCCAGGTTCCGCCGCGAGCACCTTTTTTCGTCGTGGCTACCCCCCGCACATTTTTTTTCGGCTCCGCGTGGGACAGGCGCCTCGTTTTCTCGTCTTTTAGGAGAACCCACGCTGGCGCTGAGTTCCGGCGTTCACCCCGCGGAGATGATCGTGACCAAGAAACTGACGCGTTCCTGGGTCGTTCCATTCGCCCTCCTGGGCCTGGCTGGATGTGCCAAGCCCGGTTCCGACGAAGCGCCCGCTCCCGCTTCCGAGGACGCTCACGCGACGGCGTGGGTGCCCGGGACGCCGGTGCCCGCCCAGGCGCACGCCGAGGGAACGGAGCACACGATGGAGATGGACTGGATCCGCCGGGACGGTTCGATCGATGACCTGACCGACCACTCGGCGTTGATCGTCAGCGGCCGGGTGGAGTCCACGCGCTACGACGTCGTCCGCGCCTGGGCGCAGTCCAAGGTGGAGGGGCAGCCCACCGGACCGGAGAGCGGCATCTACTCCGACCTTCCGGTGACCATCGCGACCGTGCGGATCGGCGACATCGCGCGCTCCTCGCAGGAGCTCAAGACCGCCTCGGGCGGCACGGTGGCGCAGGGCTCCACCGTGGAGATCATGTTCCCGGGCGGTCTGCTCTCCGACGGATGCACGATCGCGCCGCAGGACAGCTCGCTGCCGGCGGTGGGCGCGCAGGCGGTCTTCTTCCTCGTCCCGCAGGGGGGCACCGCGCCCCTGGCCACGCGCTCCATGGAGGGCATCTACTCCGTGACCGGCGGCCCGCTGGGCCAGTTCCAGGTGAAGGACGGCCTCATCCAGGACGCGGGCTCGCAGCGTCACGCCGCCGCGACCGAGGGATACGCCGGCAAGCCGGTCAGCGCGCTGCTCGAGCGGGTCGCGTCCCGCGCGAAGGCCGTCCAGTACCTGGGTCCCGACCTGCCCAAGCTGGCCATGTTGGATGAGCGCCCCTCGCAGGGGCCGTCCGCCCAGAGCTGGTGCGGGGTTCCGTACTTCGCCCACAAGTGGTGCCGCAAGCCCACGAACATCACCTTCACGGACTACTCCAGCTCGAAGTGGCCCGTCGGCGACGGCATGAACGAGTGGATGTACAACAACTACAACAACAGCCTGTATCTCTACTGGCGCTCCAGCGGCACGTCCGACGTCATGGTGTACGAGGCCAATTACGGCGCCAACGGTTGGTACGGGTACGCGACCTACAACGCCGCCAGCTCTACCTGCATTGCGAACGCCACCATCAAGTTGAACACCTACTACTACTCGGGCTGGCACTACGGGAAGACGGTCTCGACCCACGAGATCGGGCACGTCCTCGGTCTCAATCACCACAAGGATTGCAACTCGATCATGTATTACAACCCCACCGCGTGTGCGGCCAACATCACGACCTGCGACATGCAGGCGGTGGCGGAGCGCTATCCGTACTGAGCGCGGTCTGATGACAAGCTGAACCAAGCGCGCCTCCCGGCTCCTGGCCGCGGAGGCGCGTGTACGTTCTGCGGGGTGGACGTGTCCGCGAGGGGGTGTCAAAGAACTTTCCTCCTGCCCCAATCCCTCCCAGCACGGCAGGGGCTCTCTTTCCAACTCCACCGGCTCGGCCCATTCCTCGGCGAATCTCCCCTCCCCCGCCTCCATTTCCTCTCTTCCCCGCTTGCTCCAGCGCTTCGTCCAGTTGAACCACCGGAACAGCCGCCGTGCTGGCCCCAGCAACTGCGGCAGGCTCCCTCGTTTCGACTCCTTTGACACCTTCTCGGGGGTTCCCTCGCCCTCGCAGTTGAGGACGCGCACGGGGTGGAGCAGCACGTCCTTGGCGACACCCACGGTGCTGCCGCCCACCGTGCCGGCCACGTGGGTTCCATGCCCGCGGCAGTCCTCCGTGCCGAGCCCATCCCCGATGGCGTCGAAGCCAGGGCGGATCCGGCCCGTGAACTCGACGTGGGTGGAGAGAATACCGGTGTCGATGATGTACGCGAGCACCCCGGCGCCCGTGTGTAGCGGTCCTGGACGGCCCGGGCCGGTTGCGCGAGCCGCAGCTTCTGGGAGGAGGTGCCCTCCGAGGGGGCCATCTCCGGGTGTTGCTCACATCCCGCGATGAACCACGAGGCGGCGAGAGGGACGATGGTGCACAGCCGGCTGCGCATGGGAACCCCCTGTGGGTCGTTCGATGGTCCGTCGGCGAATCATCTCAGGTTCAGTGCTCGCCGGACCAGACCCCCGGGCCCGAATGTCGGGAGATTGCTGCTATTCCCGCCCTCCTTCCGGATCACCTTCCCTCCCGGCTAGGGTTGCGGACCATCTCATTGCAACCCCGGATGATCTCCAGGGAAGGAGACTGCATGCGTTCACGTTTGCTGGCGGTAGTGGCGATGTCCGGGCTGTGGGTGGGATGTGGCGGCACGGCGGCCGAAGCGCTCAACAAGTACAAGGCGGCCTCCCTCTCCTCCGAGGCCGATGTGAAGTTGTGGGCGCAGAGGGCCAGCGCGCCCAACATCTACGCCAGTGCCAACGTCGCGGTGGCGCTCGTGGGCCTGCTGGGTGGTTCGAACGGACAGGATCCCAACTGCCCGGTCGTGGCGAAGGACGGCAACACCACGCGCTTCACCGGAGGCTGCACCGACACGAACGGGGTGGAGTGGTTCGGCTCGATGGAGCAGGTGGGCGAGGGCGAGGACACCGGGACCGCCCTCATCACCTATGACGGTTTCGGCTATCAGAAGGCGATCACCGCCTGTGAAGCCTCGGGCGGCAAGACCAAGCTCATCTTCCACGGCACCAGCAAGATGACCGGCAGCAAGTCGAAGAGGGACTTCGAGATCGACATCCGCCTGGAGGCCTCCGGGCAGTCGGAGAGTTCCTGCACGCCCATCTCCGCCACCTCGGCCTGGGAGTACAAGGGGAACGTCGACGGGGCGGACACCTCCTTCGGCGATGGAAGGCAGACCTGGAACGGCTCGGGCCGCATCGGCGACAGCCAGTCCGGTGTGATCGAGGTGGAGACGAAGGCGGAGGTGGTGGATGGCTCGGTGTGCGACTCCGAGGCGGCCTCGGGCAGCACCACCGTCAAATCGGGCGGTCACACCGCCGTCATCCAGTACGATGGCGCGACGGACTGCGAGGACTCCAGCACCGTGCAGTGGAGCCTCGATGGGAAGGCCTCGGCGGAGATGGAAGGCGTCCGCTGCTCGGCCGCCAGTGGCCCCGCCTTCTCGGCGTGGAGCCTGGCCCTGCTCGGCGCGCTGGGGTTGATGCGCCGCCGCGCCCGGCGCTGAGCCCCGCCGCTTCCCGGCTCACGCCTCCGGAGTGGGTCCCTTCGCCGCCGGGACCCCCGGATAATCCAGCGCGGGACTCTCGATGGTCTGGTTCATTCAGGGGACCAGCTCTCCCGCGAGCAGGGGCGGAGCCGGGGCTGGAGGAGGAGAGCCCAGCCATTGCCGCGACGGAGGAGGAGCCGAGGAAGGAGCGCACACCCCGTTTGGACCAGGCCGGGCTGCTGCGCCGCGTGGTGTTGAGGCTCGAGCCACCCCAGCCAAGAGAGCCAGGTCCCTGCCGCGCACCTCCTGGGAGCGCGGCCAGGGCCGGCGTGTACCCCAACGGGCTGCGCGGCCTGTCCACCGGCCGGGCTCACTGCTCGGGCGGCCCCGTCAGCGGCCCTGCTCGGCTCCTCCGCTCCAGTCCACCACCTCTCAACAGGCCTTCAATCCTTCCTATGCTCTCCGCCTTCGAGTTGACGGGCAGCATTCGGGAGGTGGGGCGACTCGGTATGCAGTACTCCAACAGCGACACCGTCGCACACAGCGACATGGCTGGAGGCGGCTCGGTGACTTTCCGCAACCGCCTTCCCGCGACGCCCTCCTCCATTACGTTTTCGCCCTCGGCCAACAGCGGCAGCTTCGTCGGAAACCCCACCCTCTTCCTTCCGGACAGGGACGGCTTCGCCTTCTACAGCTTCCAGACTGTGCCAGCCCTCGGCGCCGCTTACTGGTTCGGCACCTACACCGCCGTTGTGTGAGAACACCATGGCCATTCACGAAGTCACCCAGGAAGAAGCCCTCCAGCGCTGCGCCCGGTGCGGTAGCGACAACCGCCTCTCGCTGAAGTCGTTGGAGGTTGGCGTCGCCCGTGACGGGCACGTCGACGCGGACATTCTCCCGCTGCCGCCATGCACCCAGTGCCGCTCCACCGAATTCCTCATTCGCTCCGGCGAAGAAGAGGGGGCGCACCTGGCGCCGGGCAGCTTCGGCCACCTGCACCGCCTCCTCGTCAACCACCTCCATGCTGAGTTGGTGCAGCGGGGCCGCGTCATTCCGGCCCCGCGGGCCAAGGCCCTCGCTGGCACCGTCCTCCCGCGCCCCGTCCCCCGGGGCGTCCTGGCGCGCTGGTTTCCGAAAGGACTGCGAATAGAGGCACCCCATGTAGAGAAAACCCCCAACCCAGGCGCACCCTCCGAATAGCCGGGCGCGACTTCGAGGCGCAATTCGCACTCCGCCGAGTTGCTATTGCGGCCGAGGAGAGCGTGTATGTCCTTGCACGCAGCGCCACCCCAGCAAGGAGACGCACTCATGGTTATTGGCACCATTACCACCTACCTCGGCGACGAAATTCCCGGCCTCCAGGGCGCGAAAGTCTGCATTTTCGCGGTGCTTCGCGGCGCAGTCCGGCCAGACGTCGACGTCGACGCGGAGGACTTCTACGTGAATGAGGACGCCACGCTGGCGCGACTGGGCGGCGTCACCGCCGAGGACTGCGTTGACGTCGCGCCCCTTCGCGCGGACGGCAGCACCAGCTTCGTCCACGTCGCCCCGCGCGCCGTCGACTTGGAGTGCTTCACGGGTTTGAAGACAGGCGCGCAATGACTTGCCATGCGCCCGAAGTAGAGCGTGTATGCCCCTCGCGCGCCTCACCCCGGAAGGCGCGCGGACGGAAGCCATGACGAAACACCCCATGCGCCACACGCCAGCCCAGGGCAGCGGCAAACGCCCTGTCGCCCCTGAAGTCCTTGAAGCCACCGTTGAGCGCATTGGGCGCGAAGTGCTGCACCTCGAGACATTGAAGACGCGCCGCGCGGACAGCCTCGACTTCCATGAGCTTGCGGTGTGGAGGGTGAGAGACGCCCTCGAAGAGGCCTTCCGCGCCGGCATGCGCGCCGCCACGGATTCACGCGGCAAGTAGGCGCCCCACTGGAGTGACAGCCCCTGCCCCGCGCGGGGCGCAACCCGACATGGGGGCTTCCGGGCCGCCCTCGTGGACGGGAGACGTGTACCCAAGGCCCGACACGGAAAGAAGCCACAGCCATGCCCCGTACCACCCGAGTGAAGCAGAAGAAGCAGCAGGCCGCCGCCACCCGGAAACGCTCGCCTTCGAGGAAGGCCGCCAGCGCCAGCCGCGCTCCGGCCACGCCTCCCGCCGCGCGGCGCGAGGCCAACGCCGCGCCTGCGGAGAGCGCCACCGCCGAGACGACACCGCCCACGAAGCGCGGGCGCTTCGCGGGCATGAGTGTTGCCGAGTTGCAGGCGAAGTACCGCGAAGTCGTCGGCCGCCCGACTGGAAGCACCCACCCCGCCTACCTTCAGTGGAAGATTCGGGAGGCGGAGGCTGGCCGGATTCCGGTGGGCCCGCGCCCGCAGCGCGAGGTGAAGCCCAGCGCCACCGGCAAGCGCGTCATTCCCCTCTCCTTCGACGAGAAGGCCCTGGAGGCCCTGGACAAGGCCTGGCGCAACGCGGGCATGCCCAGCCGGACGCACTTCTTCCGGCGCGCGGTGCGCCACTACCTCACCGAAATGGGCGCCACCGAGGCCGCCGCCTTCTTCGCCTCGGACGCGGAGTGAGGGGGCGGCCATGACGACACGGCAATCTGGCCCGGAAGCACCGGTGGCTGAGGCCCTCCGCAAGGCGCTCGCAGGTGCGCGGGTGGACGTGAAGCTGGCGCTTTCCAGCTGTGGCACCGAGCTGCAGCCCGAAGCCGAAGTCTTCTTCCCCAGGGGCACCCACGTGCGGCAGCGGAATGCGGCCCTCCTTCTGCTTGTCGATGATCACCGAGAAGCGCGGGAATTTGGACGAGCCGAGCGTGGCGGCCTGAAACTGGCGGGCAGAGGTAGGAGGAGGTAGCGCAGAGAGCCGGGACGAGGGCGCCAAAAAGAAGAGGGCCCGGAGCTGGTACCTCCGGACCCTCAGGCCGAATCACGGGGACGCGATGCGGGAGGAGCACGCTCGCACGAGGCCGTGAGGCGGTCCAGTTTCCAGGCGTCTCGAGCCTGGGGACGCGTGGATTCACTGCGGATGGCGCAGTGCGCGCTCGGCACCTGCCGGGCACTCTTCTACCTGTGCCGTCGGCACGACCGGGGCCAGCGCTACTGCTCGCGTGAGTGTAGTGCGCAGGCGCGCCGCCAGAGCCAGAGGGAGTCGGGGCGACGCTACGCTCGCGGCTTCGCGGGCCGGTGGGCCGCGGCCAGGCGCCAGGCCCGGAGCCGTGAGCGGCGAGCACGGAAAGTCACGCATCAGGGTAGCCCGCCGCTGGAGGGCGCGGGCACCTTGGCGCCGCCGACGCCAGAGGTCGCCCTGGAGGCCACCACTTTTCGCGTCGGCCAGGAGCCGACTGATGCGGACAGAGGGAAGAGAAGGACACCGGGCGAGTGCCCGGTGCCGAGGCGGACGAGGGACGGGCTGGCGAGGGCGCTGTGGCGAGCGTGCGAGCCCCTGCCAGTGCCGGGAGCGGTGCACGCTGCGCGGTGTGCGGATGCCGTGCGGACTTCGTCCGTCATGGGCCCTGGGAGCCACGCCCCGGGCCCCGGGCCAGGAGGGCGCCATGGTGACTGACGAGCAGCGCGCCCGCATCCGCCGCCTCTACTTCGCCGAGCACTGGAAGGTGGGCACCATCGCCGCCGAGCTGGGCGTGCACCACGACACCGTGAGGGGAGCCCTGGAGGTGGAGCGCTTCGTGCGCACCACCGCCCGGGTGAGGCCCACCATGCTTGACCCCTACCGGGATTTGATTGCCCAGACACTGGCGCAGCACCCCAAGCTGCGCGCCACGCGCTTGTACGAGATGCTCCGTGCTCGCGGCTACCAGGGCAGCGCCCTCCAGGTGCGGCGCTACGTGGCCCGGCACCGGCCGGTGTCCTCGGCCGAGGCCTACTTGCGGCTGTCCACGCTGCCGGGTGAGCAGGCCCAGGTGGACTGGGCCCACTTCGGCCGGCTGCGCATTGGCGGGGCCGAGCGCCCCCTGTGCGCCTTCGTCCTGGTGCTCTCCAGGACGAATCGCCCTCTACGCGCGCTTCGTCCTGGAGCAGTCCCTGGAGAGCTTCCTGCGCTGCCACACCCTGGCCTTCCAGGCGCTGGGCGGGGTGCCGCGCTCCCTGTTGTATGACAATTTGAAGAGCGTGGTGTTGGAGCGCGTGGGCGACCACATCCGCTTCCACCCCAAGCTGCTGGAATTCGCCGGCCACTACCACTTCGCTCCCAAGCCCTGCGCCCCCTACCGCGGCAACGAGAAGGGCAAGGTGGAGCGCTCCATCCACTACCTGCGCCACTCCTTCTTCGCCGCACGTACCTACTCCTCGCTGGATGACCTCAACTCCCAGCTGTCGCGCTGGATTGAGGACACCGCCCACGCACGCCCCCTCCCACAGGACACCTCGCGCCGCGTGCACCAGGCCCTGGAGGAGGAGCGGCCCCGACTGCTTCCCCTGCCAGGGAATGCCTTCGGCTGCGACGTGGTGCGCACCCTCCACAGCGGCAAGACGCCCTACGTCCGCTTCGACGGCAACGACTACTCCATTCCCCACACCCTGGTGACAAAACCTCTCACCCTGGTGGCCAGCGACTCGCTGGTGCGCCTGCTGGATGGCACCCGGGAGGTGGCCCGCCACACGCGCTGCTGGGACAAGGGCAAGACTCTCGAATGCGAGGAGCACCTGGCCGCCCTCGCCGCCCACAAGCGCCACGCCCACGAGCTGCGCGGACGCGACAGGCTGCGCCAGTCCTGCCCCAGCGCCGACGCCTTCATCGCCGTGCTCGCCTCGCGTAACGCCCACCTCGCAGGCCATACCTCGCGCCTGCTCAAGCTGCTCGACGCCCATGGCCCCGAGGCCCTCGAGTCCGCCCTGTCCACCGCGCTCTCTCGCGGTGCCATCGGCGCCGAGTCCGTCGCCCACCTCCTGGAGCACTCCCGCCGCCAGCAGCACCTGCCTCCCGTCCTCTCAGTCTCCCTCCCCGACGACCCCCGCGTGCGCTCTGCCCGCGTCCAGCCCCACTCCCTCTCCGACTACGACGCCCTCTTGCGAAAGGACTCCCCGTGACTTCCTCCCTGGCTCATTCCCTCTCCGGGCTCGGCCTGCACCGCACCAGCGCCGAGCTCGATGACCTCGTCGCTCGCGCCACCAAGGCCCGCCTCTCTCCCACCCAGCTGCTGGAGCAGATTGTCCAACTGGAGTCCGACGAGCGCGCCCGCCGCTCCCTGGAGCGCCGCACCCTGCGCAGCCGCCTGGGCCGCTTCAAGCCCATGGCCGACTTCGACTGGAGCTGGCCCAAGTCCATAGACAGGCCCCTGGTGGAGAGCCTGCTGCGTCTGGACTTCCTCCAGGACGCTCGCAACGTCGTGCTGCTCGCCGCCCAGGGCCTGGGCAAGACGATGATTGCCCAGAACCTCGCTCACGAGGCCCTGCGCTCCGGCCACTCCGTCCTCTTCACCACCGCCTCCCAGCTGCTACTCGACCTCGGCTCGCGCGACTCTTCCCGCGCCTTGGAGTCCCGCCTGCGCCACTACGCTCGCGTGGGCCTGCTCATCATCGACGAGCTGGGCTACCTCTCCTACGACGCGCGCAACGCCGACCTCCTCTTCCAACTCGTCAACTTGCGCTATGAGAAACGCAGCCTCGTCCTCACCACCAATCAGGCCTTCAGCGACTGGCCTACCATCTTCCCCAACGCCAGCTGCGCCACCGCCCTCATCGACCGCGTCATCCACCACTGCGACATCGTCTCCATAGAGGGCGACAGCTACCGCCGCCGCGAAGCCGAAGCCTCTCTGGAGTCTCGCCGCTCCCGCCGCTCCGGCTGACGCCCTGGGGGACTACATCCCCCAGTCCCCCTGTGGCTCCGCTCCGGCCCGCACCCAACTGCGGTGCGGGCCTCCTCGGAGCGCGAGCCCGCCGCTCCTCGCCCCCAAACCGGCTGGTTCATTTTCCCGCGCTTCTTCATGTTCAGCGACATTCTGCTCGCCTCCCGTGTGGAGTTACTCACGCCGGTGCAGGACCATTGGCTCGTCGAAACGGAAGTCTTGGACGACGGCAACAGCGGCCGCGTCTACCTCGTATTGCTCGGCGTGGGCGGCCCTCGGCCTATTCGCGACGAGGCTGAGCGCGGGTTGAAGGTGCTCCGCGACGCCCTCGGCTGACGCAGCAAGGTCTTCTATTCGACTTGCCATGCCTTCAAAGCAGAGCGCGTATGCCTTTCGCGACGGGCACCAAAGCCCCGCGCAAACCCACGAGAAATCAGACATGGACGACACCAACAACCCACCCCTCGCCTGGTCCCGAAACGTTGCTGGAATGACGCTGATTGAGCTTCGAGAGGCCACTCTGTCGCTCACCCTCTCTCAGAGCCGACATGGCGTCCCGCAGCCACAACTGGAGGTCATCCTCCCAGCCAGCGCCGTGCACCGGCAGCTGCGTGCGGCGCTCCACGCCTTTTCCGCAAGCCTCGAGCTCGCCACTCCCGCCAGTGAGCGTTGGCTGGTGCAGATGGAAATCCTCGATGCACCAAGGCGAGGCCGCCTCTATCTCGAATTGGCCGAGGGGAGCCACCCCGAGGCGATGCGCGGGCTGATGCTTCTCCACACCCTCATGGGCTGACTGGAGGCAGGGCGAATGCCGCCCGCAGCCCGCGCGCGGCCGGCATTCGCCCGCCCATGGGGCTCCACCTGGGCGGGTTTCGGCCAACGTGCCGACAATTCTCCCGCGCAGCCGCCGCCCGAGCCCTGCGCCCTGTGAAACCCCGCGGATTCTCGGGCCTATTTTTGACACGAAATCCACCCATTGGCTTACCAGTCAGGACTTGCTTCACCCGCGCACCAGAGCGTGTATGCCTTTCGCGACGGGCGCTGAAGCCCCGCGCAAACGCGAGAGGCGAAATATGAAGACGCTCCGGTTTGGAATCGAAATCGAAACGGTGGGCATTTCCCGGGAGAAGCTGGCGCGCGCCATTCACGGCGTGGTGGACGGGCAGGTGCAGGCGGACTACCGAGGTGCCCAGGTAACGGACACCCAGGGCCGCGTTTGGAGGGTGGTGCCGGACGCCTCCCTCAGCGGGCAGGATTGATCCAAAGTCCGTAGGAGAGGTTTTGAAGAGGCGGAGAGCAAGTCCAGACATTCACAGGCAAAGAGGGAGCATCCCTCCGGACGGCGCCTGAAAGAGGGGCGCCGTGGAAGGACAGGAGTGAAGGTACACAGGCCGAACAGCCAGGGGAGAAGAGGCGCGGGAAGGCCGGAGCGGGAGCAGCTGGCGGGCGCTCAGGCAAGTGTGGCCAGACTCTCGGGCAGCACGGCCAGACCCAACAGGCCCTGGTAGAGCACCTCCATGGTGCGTGCGAAGCTTTGGGGCCGTTTGTCGCGAGTCGGCAGGTGCGTGCGCACCAGGGCCAGCAGGTTGTAGGCCAGCAAACGCAGCCAGCTGAGTACCAGGGGTGCATTGCCTCGCAGGCTGGGCGAGGCGCTGTCCTCCTCCAGCACCACGTCCGCTGTCCAGTTGGGCCCGTTCTCAATCCCCCAGTGCCGGCGTACCAACGTCAGCATCCGCTCCGGGGACAGTTGCCCTGTGGGAATGGAGGTGAGGAACAGCCGCGTCTCCACCTTCGGCAGCTCGCCGTCTCTGGTTCGCGTCTGCCTCACCCATACCCATTGCTGGGCGCCGGGAAAGTCCTCCTCTGGCGGCTTGTCCACCACCCTCAACTCCCTCTCCACCCACTCCCCGCTCGTCCGCTCGCGCGTGCGCACCTTCACTGGCGCCACCGCCAGCGCCACCCACGCCTTGTCATGTAGCCGGTGGAAGTTCTCCTTGAGCGCCATCAGGTAGTGCTTGCCCGCCTCCCTCACCACCCGCGCATTGGCCGCGCTCGTCATTCCCGCGTCCACTGTCACGTACTCGAAATGCCGCCCGAACTTCTCCACCACCCGTTTGAACAACTCCGGGAACGCCGTCGCCTCTCCCTGCTTGCCTTCCAGCAACTTCTGGTCGAGCACCGGCTGGGCCGCGCTGCTGGTGAGACTGGCGCGCAGCGCGTACGGGTACCAGTACTCCCGCCCCTGCTCATCCTTCGTCGTGTGGCTCGGCTCGCACGGCGGCTGCCCCGGCGTGCTCTCCCCTGCCTTCCCGTCAATGCTGACGACGCCCCGGGCGAAGAGCTCATGGCGTATCAGCCCCACTTCCAGGCCTCGGTGCACCATCTGGTGCACCTCCTGCTCCAACCCCTCTGGCTCCAACTTCCCCAGCAGCCTATCCAACGTCGTGTCGGACACCGGCCGCTTCAGCCCCTCGGGCGCCGTGCCTTCGCGCAGCATGTCCTCCCCCAGCGCCTCGGCATGCCTCAACACCCGCCGCCCCACCGCCAGCGCCTGCACCAGCAGCATCAACATCGCCGCCAGCGGGTGCCTCTGTCCCCGGCGGGCCCGGGGGTCCTTTACCTCCTTGAATGTCAGCCCCAGGCTCGCCATCATCCTCTGCACGCGGGAGGGGGTTTCCTGCTCGTCCTTCTTCCCCTTCCCGTTTCCCGCTTGGGGGGTGGAGGGCCCGCCAGTCCTCCCGCCCCGGTTTTTCTTCCCACTCATCCTTCTTCTCCCCGGACCTGTCCGGCCCGTCTCCGGCTCTGTGCTGGCGCTCCCCCTCGCGATCTGCCCGCGGCTGCTCGCCTCCGGTGGGCGCCTGTAGGCGGGACTATACTTCAGCCGTAGGCCCGGGTGGGATGACCTCTCCCGTGGGACTTTGAATCAAGCCTGGGACTTTCAGCTCGGTTGCACTTTTGGTGTGGCCCTTCAGTCTGAGCACGCCTCCTGCATCGCGAGTCAGCCCGGGCCGGTAGGGTTGCCAGGTAGAAGCAGGAGAAGCGGTTTGAATCGATGCGCGCCATGGGGTAGTTCAGCCTCCGCGAGGGCCGGAGGCCGTACCCATTCACGTTCTCCATCCAGCGCCCTGCCGTTACGTTTCGAAGAGGGGGAGTCTCCATGAGTCACCGGTTACCTGTGCATGTCACCTCCCCTGGGGTGGCATTGGAGCCTCTTTGGGAGAGCCGCTTGGGGCGCATCATCGGGACTGACGGCGAAGGCCGGCCCGTGGTGGACTTCGAGGGCAATCCGGTAGGCCCGCGCGTGGCACGCAAGGCCGTGCGGTTGGACGCGGAGGGACTTCAGGCTGCCGTCGAAGCGCAGCAATCGGTGGAGTTGCGGTTCGAGGATGGAGACCCGCGGCTTCCCATCATCATGGCCCTACTACCCGTCGTTCAGCGGCGCACCCCATCGGATGCAATTCCGCGTGCGCGGGTCGGGGCCGCCGAGTCGCCCACTCACGTCATCCAGGGCCGGGACGGACTCGTGCTGCGCTGCGGGGACGCTGCCGTCACCCTGCTGCGCAACGGGAAGGTCTCCCTGGAGGGGACGTCCGTCGAGACTTCGGCGGAGGGCACCGTGCGCATCAAGGGCATGGCGGTTTAAGTCCACACGTCGGGTGCGCAGGGCGCCCAAGGGGGCCAGGCGGAAGCAGACGTCCAGCCCGCGGTGGGCCAACGTCCGGGCGACGAAGCGGCGGACATCCAGGTCATCCAAGGCAAGGAGAGCCTCGTCCTGCGGTGCGGAAGAGCCCGTCTGACGCTGCTGCGCAACGGGCGAATCCTGCTGGAGGGGGCTTACGTCGAGGCATGCGCGGAGGGCGTCGTCCGGCTCCAGGGCGGCTCCATCCGAATCAATTAGGGGGAAGGCACATGGTGTTGGAGGACGTGCTGGAAGAGCACCTGGACGAGGCAGCTTTCCGGTGGCTGCAATGGGAGCGAGCCCTGGAGGCTCCGGACTTCACCCTCTCCGACGTGGCGAGACAGGAGGAGCAGTTGGCGGCGCACCTGCATGGGCTGGTGCTGGGCGGCGCGGAGGCCGCCGACGCCTTGCTCTGGCCCGCATTGGACTCCGGAGAAGCACCGCGAATCACCGCCGCCGCCTATGTCCTGCTGGCCCAGGGGCACGTCGAGGCCCTCCTCAACTTCATGCAAGGTGACGCGCTCGAGGCGAGAGCGGCTGTCCGACGCGCGGTGGAGTTGAGTGCGGCCCCCAGCCTGGGTAAGCATCTGCTTCCACTGCTGAAGCGGGATGACGTCGCCCTTCAGGCCCAGCTGCTGGAGGCGCTGGCCTTCCGGCAGGAAGCGCCTGCTGAAGTGCTTGCGGAGTCTTTCCTCCACGAGGAGCCGCAGGCGAGGATGGCGGCGCTACGCGCCAGCCCGCCCCTTCCCGAGGCCACCACGCGCCGGCTCCTCCCCCGACTCCTGGAGTCCGGGCACCCGGGGATTCGTGCCGCGGCCATGGAGGCCGGCCTGGCCTCGGGCGCGCGAGTGGCCTGGGAGGCCTGCCGTCAGGCGGTGCGCGCGTGCAATGCCCACTCACCCCAGGCCATGGTGCTGCTCGCCCTTTTCGGCACCGACGCCGACACGGCCCTGCTGGTGGACATGTTGGGGACTCAGGAGATGCGCCCGCATGCCCTCTGGGCCCTGGGCTTCAGTGGGCGCCTCGGGGCCATGGAGGCCTGCCTCGCGCTGCTGGAGGACCCCCTGGCGGCACGGCTGGCGGGGGAAGCCTTCTCGGCCATGACGGGCCTCCAGTTGGAGGGCCTCTATGCCCTCCCTCCCGGGGAGCAACCCGAAGGGGCGCCGCTTCCGCCCGAGCAGCAGGAGGACCTGGATGCGGACCTGGTGCCCAAACCCGAGGATGACCTGCCCTGGCCGTGCATTGGTGCGGTGAGGTACTGGTGGAAGGAGGCCCGCCCTCGCTTCCATGCGGAGCGGCGCTACCTGAACGGCCAGCCCCTTGAGGGGCCCGCACTGCTGGAGGCCCTCACGCACGGCCCCATGCGGCGCCGGCACGTGCTGGCACGCGAGTTGGACATTCGCAGCAAGGGCCGGTACCGCATTCCCACCCGGGCCTTCACCCACCGCCAATGGGCGGCGCTGGCCCAGGCCCGGGCGGGCTGCGCACACCTGAGCCTTCTGCCCCTGGAGCGCACGCTGCGCTGACGCGAGGAGATGCCATGCAACTCAGCGAGAACACCACGGGCATGTCCGCGGGCCTCACCGTGGCGACGGACGCCCAGGCCCGAGAGCACTGCGTCGTCGCCGTCAAAGGCACCTTCCGCATGGACGGCCGCGGCGAGCCCCAACTGGCGGACGTGCAACGTCCGGTGGCCTACACGGACGAGCACCACGGGGCCCCCGAAATGACGAGCCTCCTCCGGGAGAATGACTTCGCATTGACGAAGCCCCTGGTGGACCTCCTCGTGCAGGGCCACGCCGTCGCACCCCACGGGCGCGCGACGGAGGCGATGCTGGTGCGCGTGGAGATGCCGGGCCGGCAGAAGGACCTCCGCGTCACGGGGGACCGCTACTGGGACAAGGGGCTGATGGGCATGAAGGCCACGCCTCCCAAGCCCTTCGTCCGCATGCCCCTGCGCTACGAGTTCGCCTTCGGTGGAGTGGACACCTCCCACCCCGAGCCGAAGCACCACGGCGCGGAGCTGCGCAACCCAGTGGGCAGAGGCTTCCGGCAGAACCCGCGCGCCGCGGATGCGGTGGGGACACCGTTGCCCAACCTGGAGCACCCCCGGCACTTCCTGGACAGGTGGGATGGGAAGACGGTGCCGGTGGGATTGGGCCCGGTGGGCCGTGGCTGGCAGCCTCGCCTCGCCCACGCCGGCACCTACGACGAGCGCTGGCTCGCGGAGGACTACCCCTTCCTTCCTCGGGACTTCAACCCGCGCTACTTCCAGTGCGCGCCCGAGGACCAGCAACTGCCGGCCCTGCGCGGCGGCGAGGTGTTCCGGTGCCTGGGCCTCACCGAGTCCGGCCCCTGGACGGTGACGCTGCCGCGCCTCCAGGTGCCGGTGGCCTTTCGCTTCCGCGAGTCCGACGTCAGCGCCGAGGCACGCATGGACACGGTGCTGCTCGACGCGGACGCGCGCGAGGTGGTGGTGACGTGGCGGGCCACCGTGCCGCTGGGCAAGAAGCTCTCCCACCTTCGCGAGGTGCAGGTGGGCCTGCCCCGCCCGAGCGCGAAGGAAGGGCCGGTGCGGTACCTGCGCGGCAAGCCCTACTTCCGGGGGCTGGGCGCACTCGTTTCCTGGAGGCGTCGCGCGCCGCGAGCGGGAGGACAGCCATGAGCGCCACGCCTCTGTACGTCGCCGCCGCGGGCATGGCCTGCCCACTGGGCCTGAGCGCCGAGTCGGCCGGTGCCGCCCTGCGTGCGCGGATGAATCGCTTCAAGCGGAGCCGCTACCACGACGACGACGGGGCTCCCATGGTCCTCTCGGAGTTGTCGATGCTCGAATCCGAGTTGGGGCGTGAGGAGCGCGTCTTGGGACTGCTGGGCATGGCGGTGGCAGGCGCTGTGCGGGGCCTGGAGGAAGCCGAGCTTGCCCACCTGCCCCTATTGGTGGGCACGTCAACCCCGGAGCGCCCGGGCGGTGTCCCGGAGGTGCTTCCCCGGGCATTCGAGCACCTTGGGCAGGTCCACGGGCTTCGGCTGGAAGGCACCTTGTCTCGAAGTCTGGCCCTGGGGAATACGGCGGGACTCCGGGCCTTGGCCGAAGCCCGGCTCCTGCTGGCCCGTCACCCGCAGCTTCCCGGCTGCCTGGTAGCCGCGGTGGACAGCTTCATCAACGCCTCGAGTCTCAATGGACTGCTGCGGCAGGGGCGGCTGCTGCGCCCGGACAACTCGGACGGAGTCATTCCTGGAGAGGCCGCCGCGTGCCTCCTGGTGACGCCCAGGCCGCGTCGTGACGACGCATGCCTCTTGCGGCTGGCGGGCCTCGGCTTCGGCCAGGAACGGGCCACCCTCCAGTCGGACGAGCCGCTGCGAGGGCTGGGGCTGGCGCAGGCGTACCGAGAAGCCCTGGCCGAAGGCGGTATCGACGTGGCCGAGGTGGACTTCCGTGCCGCTGACGCCTCCGGCGAGGGCTATGGCTTCAAGGAGCTCTCCCTGGCCCTCTCTCGGCTGCTGCACAAGCGCAGGGAGTCCACGCCGCTGTGGCTCCCGGCGGAGTCCCTGGGGGAGACAGGGGCGGCCTCGGGCCTGGTGGCCCTGGCGTGGGCCTCGGTGGCCATGCGCCACGGGTATGCGCCCGGCCCCCGGGCCCTCATCTCCACGTCCGACTCGGCCGGGGGGAGAGCAGCGGTACTCTTGCGCGGTCCTGACACGTACACTCCACGAGGGATGCCCTGATGAAGGTCTATGCCAATGGCAATGAGGTGGCCTGCGCCGACGGGGACGGGAAGGTGGTGGCGGCCTTCCCGGACGTGTGCATGAGCCCTCCCCCACCACCAGCGGGGCCGGTACCGGTGCCCTACCCGAACACCTCCTTCTCCCGGGACATGAAGCAGGGCAGCAAGCGCGTCACCATCAACGGCAAGCCCGTCATGTTGAGGGACCAGTCGTATTACGCGACGTCTCCTCTGGGGAACGAGGCCGCTACCCGCAACTTCGGAGCGGGCATCATCTCCCATCAGATTACGGGGAAGACGCACTTCATCTCCTGGTCGATGGATGTCCATGTCGAGGGCCTGAATGTCCCGAGGCATATCGACCTTACGACTTCCAACCACGGCAGCAACGCGAACAACGCCGTCCCCACCCCCAACCTCGCGAAGAGCGCCACGAGCAGTCCAGGCCAGGTCACCTTCAATGCCTGCCCGTGTTGCAACGGCGCCCTACACGAGAATCAGAGGGACCCGGACACGGGGCAACCCTTCGAGACCATTCCAGAGATGGAGTTCTACGGGCGTATCGCGCAATACCGGATGGACCGGCGCGCGGAGATGCAGGGCATTCTCCAGAAGGTTGCGGAGGGCAAGATGCCGATGCCTTCCTGGGCGAACAATTTCGACAAGAAATTGGGCATCCCCGTCAAGGACAACATCATCCGTATGGGGGACGAGTGCGAGCGCGACTTCAAAAAGCTCCAGGAACTCCGACAGAAGCACCCCAACTGCCCTAACGTGCACGAGCCTCGGGATCAGGGATGCGGTGTCCATTTCAAAGTCCTGGAGCCCGGATTGGCGGGCGAAGTCAAGAGCGGCGGCGCTTGGAGAGCGGCACGCCAGAAATCAATCAAAGAATGGCGGAAGAAGGGGTACTCGATCGACGACGAGGACCAAGTCAATCATATGACCCCAGCCGATGCCGGTGGGTGCCCGTACTCACTGTCGAACCTTGTGCCCGACTCGGTTCTCAGCGGAGACTGTCGGGAAATCGAGAACATTCAGACCCGCATTCAGAACATGAACCCTCCCAAGCGTGCAGATCGCAAAATTCTGTTCCAATGACCTCATGCGGCCAGCATATTTTGACAACAGCCTAATTGAACTAGGGGACGGCATGCATTTCACTGCCCCTCCTCCCCCCGACGTGGCAGACCTGCGCCACCTCGCCAGCCGTAACCCATGGCAAGTCATTCCTTGCGTCCTAGCCAATCTCCAGCAAGGAAGATTCGATGTTTCCCGGAGACTTGTACGGTTGATGCATGAGACTCGGGACGCAGATGTCTGGAACGCCTGCGCTACGCTGCTATCCTACGCCGCGCCCTACTCCGCCCTTCGTGAGTTGGAGGAAGCGTCTAAGACGCTTCTTGAGCCGAAGCGCAGCCCATATACCCGTCGCTATTTCTGCGAAATCCTTTCATCCTCGGCCGGCGTCTGGGGCGTGCCACACCTGATACGCCACTATCAGGAACTCAAGGACCGGAAGGTCGAGGCCGAAGTTGAATATTACATCTCGCAGGTGCTCGAGGCAGAGCCCGGGCCCATCGCGAACGGCCCCCGAGTATTGTGGGAATCAAACGGGCTGCCCCCGCCCTTCGAAGAGTCCACGCCGGTCTATCTAAAGGAGGAGTACCTCGCACTCCTCGAGAGTACGTTCCAGCGCATTGTCTCCAGCCAGACGATCCACGAGGGAGAGGCAATCATCGAAGGAGGGCGACTGAACATCCGAGACATCGCTCAACGCCTGTTGACGCGGGTGCAAACCGGCGAGCGACTGGACCGAATCGCAATGGGAAGGATGCTTCTAGAGGCGACCACTGGACTAAATTGCCGTGCGTTCTTCGACGATTCCGGCCGGCTGAAAAACCTCAGTGCTGCGGCTATCGTCGAGGAGTTTTTAGAACGGGGAGATGCCGACAAGTATCAGCCCGGTGTCCGCTACTTCTTTGGCCATCGAATCCCAGATTGAATGCGTCCGGCCGCAAGCGCCGCACGGTGGGGCTGCCCGAGACGCGCCGGCGCGAGTGGCTCCTCGACATCGACTTCCGGAAGCGCGAAACCTTCGCGTACGCGTGCGAGGCCTACAGTCGCATCCTCGAGGCTTGCCGCAGCCCCCGAGAGCGCGTGGCCCTCGCCGATGAGTATGCGGCCTGCGCGGCGCTGTCCGACGAGCGCGTATCGGTGGCCGAGGTGGTAGAGCTCGTCCGAGAGGCCGCGGCGGCGAGGAATGGGTGGAAGCGCATTCTCGCGCGGTATGCCCCAGCCTTTCGGGCCGCGACTGGAAGCGTCCATGCGCCGCTGCATCATAGAGGAGAGGCGGCGAGCCTTCGTTGCCATGCGACGCAAGTCGGAGGAGACTGTGCCTTCCCGCCTGTCGTGTCAGGACACGCTTTTCATGGCCCGGTGCGACTTCGAGGTACAGAAATGCGGATGACCTGGTCAGAGCTTCTTGAGGCCCCCCCTCCCTTGTCGATGCCGGGCTTGCTCGCGTTTATGGAGCGATGGAAGCCCGGTAGCACGCAGGGCTTCGAACCGGCCACGGCCGACCAGATTGCCGCCCTGGCCAAGCCACATGGAGGGCTCAACGCGCTGCCTCGCGTTTATCGCGAGTTCCTGGAGACGATGGGCGCATCGACTGGCAGCCTGCGGTTGTCGTTCGGCACAACCTCTATTTCGGCGCTGCTGGAGGACCGCAAAGACCTGCAACGGGAGCGGCCTGATGCTCGCCGGTATCTCAGGTTCACCATGGGCGAGGAGGATGAGTATAATAGTACCGGGAGGCGCGACACGGACGACTTCTTCGAACTCACCCGCCCGACACCCGACGGACGGGACGCGGCAATCATCCGAATTCACGAAGAGGACCTAATCCGTGGGATGGGTGAGGTAGAGCAACCTTTCCCGACCTTCTCCGACTGGCTACGAACGATCATCGTATCCAGGGTCGTCTTTGAAGCTGAACCGAAGGAGCAGACGCGGTACTACAGCCTTGGGGCGAAACCTGAGGCTCCGTCCAAGGCGTATGAGTTCCTTACGCGCCTGGGATTCTCGCTCACCGAACTCGGGGCTTCGTCGGCGGTGATTCCTCTTGAGCACCCAGGGTACGGCGTGATTGCCCTTGTCGATGCGCCTACCGCATCAATCCCAAGTACGGGACTGAGATTGCGTGCGCGTGACAAGACCCAACAAGCGCTCCTCAATGAAGTCATCGCGGACCACAAGCAGGCGTTGCGCGGTGGTTGACAGGGTCCGCTGCGCCTATAGTCTGACAATGTCGATCAACGCCAAGTCGCTGCGGGGAGACGCTGGCGGCGCCCATGTGACAACGAGAGGCCGCTGCCAGATTCTTCCTTCCGCCGCGATTGGCAAAGCGTTGACGAGGTCGAGAGCCGAAGCGAAGGTGGCGAACGGCGCCTGACACAGGCCGCCCGAACTGCGGGGCCGGTGGTGGAGGAGGCCGGCCGCAGCCCCAGTTGCGCCAGGCCCCCGCCAAGGAGTTATCAGAAGGCGATCACTGCCTGTGAAGCCTCGGGCGGCAAGACCAAGCTCATCTTCCACGGCACCAGCAAGATGACCGGCAGCAAGTCGAAGAGGGACTTCGAGATCGACATCCGCCTGGAGGCCTCCGGGCAGTCGGAGAGTTCCTGCACGCCCATCTCCGCCACCTCGGCCTGGGAGTACAAGGGGAACGTCGACGGGGCGGACACCTCCTTCGGCGATGGAAGGCAGACCTGGAACGGCTCGGGCCGCATCGGCGACAGCCAGTCCGGTGTGATCGAGGTGGAGACGAAGGCGGAGGTGGTGGATGGCTCGGTGTGCGACTCCGAGGCGGCCTCGGGCAGCACCACCGTCAAATCGGGCGGTCACACCGCCGTCATCCAGTACGATGGCGCGACGGACTGCGAGGACTCCAGCACCGTGCAGTGGAGCCTCGATGGGAAGGCCTCGGCGGAGATGGAAGGCGTCCGCTGCTCGGCCGCCAGTGGCCCCGCCTTCTCGGCGTGGAGCCTGGCCCTGCTCGGCGCGCTGGGGTTGATGCGCCGCCGCGCCCGGCGCTGAGCCCCGCCGCTTCCCGGCTCACGCCTCCGGAGTGGGTCCCTTCGCCGCCGGGACCCCCGGATAATCCAGCGCGGGACTCTCGATGGTCTGGTTCATTCAGGGGACCAGCTCTCCCGCGAGCAGGGGCGGAGCCGGGGCTGGAGGAGGAGAGCCCAGCCATTGCCGCGACGGAGGAGGAGCCGAGGAAGGAGCGCACACCCCGTTTGGACCAGGCCGGGCTGCTGCGCCGCGTGGTGTTGAGGCTCGAGCCACCCCAGCCAAGAGAGCCAGGTCCCTGCCGCGCACCTCCTGGGAGCGCGGCCAGGGCCGGCGTGTACCCCAACGGGCTGCGCGGCCTGTCCACCGGCCGGGCTCACTGCTCGGGCGGCCCCGTCAGCGGCCCTGCTCGGCTCCTCCGCTCCAGTCCACCACCTCTCAACAGGCCTTCAATCCTTCCTATGCTCTTTGGCGAGTGATTCCCCGAGGCCGTCACGACATCGCGAAGCAGGGCAAGCACCCGCTGAGTGTCCTGGGGCAGACGCCCCCCCGGGTTGGCCGTGGCCAAAGGGGTACAGTCGAGGGTTGACCGGGCGGGGCGACGAGGTGATACGCGGCGATCATGTTCCGCGCACAGCTGGTGTGGCTCGTCTTCGCCTTCGGGATGGGCACCCTCCTGCCTGTCCAGACAGGGATGAACGTTCGGCTCCGGGAGGTGGTCGGCAGTCCGTACCGGGCCTCCCTGGTCAGCTTCTTCGTCGGCACCGTGGCGCTGCTGGTGCTCGTGCTGCTCACGCGCGCGGAGCCGTCCGAGAGAAGTCCCCCCGCATCCACCGCGCCGCCGCCTCTCGAAATGCCGCGAAAGTGCCCAGACACAGGGGATGGAAGAGGGACTCGAGGCAGGCGACGGATGCAGTAGGCTGCGGGTCATGAAAGCCCACGTCATCATGCTGATGCTGGCCGGTGCGGAGCCGGCAACGGAACCCGCGCCGGAGCCGCTGTACGTCCAGGCCTCCACCGTGAACGTCCGCGAGAAGCCTGCTCCCTCGGGCACGCTCGTGGGAACACCGCGCATCGGAACCATGTGCACCCGCGTCTCCACGCAAGAGGACTGGACGGAGGTGGATTGCGCGGGTGTCCGGGGGTGGGTGAAGTCGGAGTTCCTGGCTGCGCGCAGGCCAGATCCGGCCCCGCTCCTCGCCACGTTCCAGGACGAGGCCCTGCCCCTCAAGGAGCGGCTCACCGCGGCCAACCGGCTCCTCGCGCTGGGAGGCCCCGAGGCCCGCTCCATCACCTCACGCGTGAAGGATGTCTTCGTACGCAACGACCTCGCGAACCTGCGGGAGGTGCGCGGCACGAAGCGCTTCAAGACGAAGCCGGTGAAGCTCCAGTGCACCCCGGCCAACGCCTCGGCGCAGGAGGTGGGAAAGGCCCTGGGGGCCGCGCTCTTCGAGGAGAGCAAGGGGTGGCACCACGTCGAATACGACGCGGGGACGGGAGACTTCCTCGGCATCGCGGCGGTCCCCGGTGGCGAGCTGCGCGTGGCGGGAGGCCGCGTGAAACCGGCCGCGCCGAAGTGCTCGGCGGTTGTCGAGATGGACTACCGCGCCCGTGTCGACGCCTCGCTGGAGGTGGCCCTCCTCGGCCAGGAGGTGCCCCCGCCCGAGAAGCGGCCCGCCCGGACCCCGGAGCACAAGCTGGTTGCGAAGCTGGTGGGCGAGTACCGCCGCGTCGACCGGGTGCGCAGCCAGTACATGCGCACCTGCCCCATGCCGAGAGGCGTCCACATCTCCCAGCAGGGCTTCGAACTCGGCAACATCTACCTCGACCAGATCATGGACGGCACCGATCACAAGATCCTCGGGGCGGAGGAGTTGGCGGATGGCACGATCGTCCTGACGTACAAGGGCTTTGATGGCTCCGAGCGGCACCTGTCCATGAAGTACCCCGCGCTCCAGGATGAGGGATACACCTTCGGCTACGCCGGCATCGAAGGTTCGGAGAAGGAGCTGGTCATGCGTTCGAGGGCGGCCCAGCGGCTCCCGGAAGACGAGGAGAGTTGCAACTTCAGCCCCGAGTAGTTTCGGGCCCCGACTCGTCTCGAGACCTCGGAGAGGGTGTCAAGCAACTCGTCCGACAGCGCGCCCCCCACGAGTCGTCTGACACCTGGAGCAGGTACTTCTGTCAGGAATCGGGACTCGCGGCGACGTGCAACCCATCGTGGCATTGGCGGTGGAGCTGCGGGAGCGCGGTCAAGCGCCAGCAGGTTTCGGCCTGCCCCTACTCCGCCTCCTCCTCGCGCGCCAGGCCGTACTTCCTCAACTTGTCGTGCAGGGTGGCGCGGCCGATGTCCAGCAGCCGTGCCGCCTCGCTGCGGTTGCCGTGCGCCTCCTCCAGCGCGGCGACGATGAGGGCCCGCTCGTACGCCTCCACCTTCTCCTTGAGACCCGCTCGCGGACTACCCTCGTGGTGCTCCTGCCCCGGCCCTCCCGGCAGCAGCGACAGGTCCAGCGTCCCGTCCGGGCTCATCGCCACCGCGCTCTCCAGCGCATTCTCCAGCTCGCGCACGTTGCCCGGCCACTTCCACGCCGTCAGCCGCGCCATCAGCTCCGGCGTCACCTGCACCGCCGGCACGTGGAAGCGCTCGGCGAAACGCGTGAGGAAGTGCTTCGCCAGCGCGGCGAGATCCTCCGGCCGCTCCCGCAGCGGCGGCACGTGCAGGTTCACAACCTTCAGCCGGTAGAAGAGATCCTCCCGGAAGCGCCCCTCCTTCACCCGCTGCGCGAGGTCTCGGTGGGTGGCCGCCAGGATGCGCACGTCCACCGGACAGGCCCGGTCCTCCCCCACCGGCCGCACCTCGCCCTCCTGCAGCACGCGCAGCAGTTTGGCCTGGGTGGCCGGGTCCAACTCGCCCACTTCGTCGAGCAGCAGCGTGCCGCCGTCCGCCTCGCGGAACAGGCCCTGCCGCGCGCGCACCGCTCCGGTGAAGGCCCCCCGGGTGTGGCCGAACAGCTCCGCCTCGGCGAGCTCGGGGGTGAGGGCCGCGCAGTTGAAGCGCACGAAGGGCCGGTCCGCCCGGGCGGAGGCGCGAACCAGCGCCTCGGCGATGCGCTCCTTGCCCGTGCCGCTCTCGCCGGTGATGAGGACCGTCACGTCGCGCGGCCCCACCCGCTTCACCAGCAGCGCCAGCCGGCTCATCGCCGGCGAGACGAAGACGAGCGAGCGCAGCAGGTTCACCTCACCCGCAAGCCGCTCGTTCTCCGCCTCCAGCCGAAGGGTGCCCAGCGCCCGGCGCACCACCGCCAGCACGTCATCCACCTCGAAGGGCTTGCGGAAATAGTCCAGCGCGCCGAGCTTCATGGCCTCCACCGCGTGCCGCTCGCTGCCGTGCGCGGTGATGAGGATGACGCGCGGGACGGGCGAGAGCGCGCGCCCCCGACGCAGCAGCTCCATTCCGTCCACCTTCGGCATCCGCAGGTCGCTGATGACCAGGTCCACCGGGGGCTCGGCGGCCAGCCGTTGCAGCGCGGCCTCGCCGTCCCCCACCTCCTCCACCTCGAACCCGTCATCCTCGAGCAGCCCACGCAGCGTGTAGCGCACGCCCGCGTCGTCGTCCGCCACCAGCACTCGCGCCTTCATGCCATCGCCTCCGTCCTCGACTGCTGAGGCGGCAGCTCCGCGGGCAGCACCAGTTCGGCCACGCAGCCGCCGCCCTCGCGCGGGTGGAGCTCCAGTTCGCCGCCGTGCTGCCGCGCCAGCGCTCGCGCCAGGGCCAGCCCCAGCCCGTTGCCCTGGGATTTCGTGGTGACGCCCGGCTCGAAGACACGCCCTCGCACCTCGGGCGCGATCCCCGGCCCCTGGTCGCGCACCTCCACCCGTCCGCCGCCCTCGGGTACAGACAGCACCACCAGCTCCACCGTGCTCCCGCGAGGGGTGGCCTCCAGTGCGTTCTGCACCAGGTTGATGAGCACCTGCGTCACCTTGCGCGGATCGCACCAGACGGCCACCGGCCGCTCGGCGAAGAGGCGCAGACCCACGCCCCGCTCGCCCGCCATGCCCTCGTGCAGCTCCACCACCTGCCGGCACAACCCCTCCAGCGAGGTGCGCTGCTCGTGGAGCGGGAGCAGGGGCCGGGAGAAGTTGAGGAAGCCCTCCAGAATCTCCTGCATCCGGTCCACCTCGCGCCGCAGCACCGCCAGGCGCTCGGCCGGCTTGCCCTCCACGTCCCGCGCTACCATGGCGGCCAGGCCCTTCACGCTGGCCAGCGGATTCTTCAGCTCGTGGGCAATCTCCCCGCTGAGCCGGGTGAGCGTGTCGATGGCCTCGGTGTGGATGCGCAGCGTCTCGTCGCGCGCGGCCAGCGCGTCCTTCACCATGCCCTGGAAGATGCCCCGCAGGATGGAGCCACCGCCGGCGGAATACGCCACCAGCACGCTCAGCACCGTCACGTGGGACAGCAGCAGGGCGTTATTGTGCCCGGCCCGTGCACCGCCCCCGTAGAGCTGCGGCAGCAGGTCCGGCACCACCCCGGTGAAGGAGACCGCGGCCAGCCCCCACAGCGTCGCCACATGCAAGAGCGCGAGAACCCACGCACCTCGAGTGGTGGTGAAGAGGGAGATGAAGAAGCTCACCATGAGCAGCACCGGCGTGAGCGGCCCCTCGAGCCCGCCCGTCACCAGGAGCATGCCCCAATGAATCGGGAGGCCGACGCCGATGACGTAGGTGAACAGGAGTTTCTGGCGCGGCGTGCGGCGCAGGTAGTGGTGAATCTCGATGCCCTCGACCACCACGTAGAGTCCCAGCATCCCCCCGAGCAGCCACTTGCGCCAGACAGCCGGCTCTTGCACGAGGAAATAGAGGAGGATGATGAGGGTCGGCGGCGCCATGTAGATGCGGATGCGCGCCATGCGCATGAATTGGCGGGCGATGGCCTCGCGCTGCACCTGCTCGAGGACGCTCGGTGGCGGGGAGGCGGGGGAGGGGTTCACGGCGTCTCCTCGGTGGGCGGACTCCTTCATCCTACGTCCGAGCTGCAAGCCGGATGCACGCCCTTCGTGCTCCCTCGCCCAGATGGGCCCGCCTGCCCCCACGGGGGCGCTGTTCGGAAACCCGGCACCCCGCCCCCCTGGGAGTGACGGAGGTCCGGACAGCCAGCCCCCTCACCCCGCCTCTTTTCAGGAGGGAGAGGGGCATTGGCATGGGAGGTGCTCATGGGGTCGCCCAGGTCGCCGGCGATGGTGCGCTGGCCAGCCCTCCTGGAGCACTCGATGTGGCCCCTCTTCCGCATTGCCCTTCGCAACGTTGCCCGTAACCGCCGCCGTACCCTCATCACCCTCGCGGCCCTCCTGGTGGGCGTCGGGGCGGCCGTGCTCACCCGCGCCATGATGAACGGGCTGCAGCGGGCCATGGTGACGAACATCACCACCAGCGCCACCGGAGCCCTGCAGGTGCACCGGGCGGGATACCTGGACAACGTCCTCTCCACCCCGCTGACGATGGACTTCGCCATCGACGAGGCCTTCCTCGCACGGGTGCGCGCCGTCGAGGGCGTCAAGGCGGTGTCCCCGCGCATCCAGTTCGCCGGCTCCCTCGGCGCCAACGACGAGAGCCTCTTCCTCGCCGCCACCGCCATGGACCCCACCGCCGAGAGCGCGGTATGCCCCAATCGCGCGAGCACCTTCACACCGGGCTCTCGCTTCGACTCCCCCGACGGCATCCTGCTCGCCGAGACGGTCGCCAACGCGCTCGGCACACAACAGGGCGGCGAGGCGGTGTTCCTCGCCCCGGATCGCGACGGCACCCTCAACGGCGAGCTGGTGCACGTCACCGGCGCCACCCGCTCGGTCATGCCCGACGAGCCGAAGACGGCCGTGGTTCCGCTGGCGCTCGCCCAGCGTCTGCTGCGCATGGAGGGGCGCGCCACCGAGCTCGCCGTGGCGGTGCACCGGCTGGAGGAGGCGCCCCAGGTGGCCGCCCGCCTGCGCGAGGCGCTCGGCCCCGACTACGAGGTCCACACCTGGGACGACATCCTCGTCCAGGTGAAGGAGAACAAGGCGCGCGATGACGCCTCCATGGGCCTCATCGCCGCCGTCTTCCTGGTCCTGATGCTGCTCGGTGTGGCCAACACCCTGTTGATGAGCGCGATCGAGCGCACGCGCGAGATCGGCACCATGATGGCGGTGGGCCTCCGGCGCGGGAAGGTGATGGGCCTCTTCCTCGCGGAGGCGGTGGTCCTGGGCGCGACGGGGAGCACGCTGGGCGCGTTGCTCGGCGCCGGCCTCAGCGCGTGGCTGAACCACCGCGGCATCCTCTTCACCGCCCCCACGATCAGCGTCCCCTTCGACATCCGCCCCTACGTGGACGTGGGCTACCTGGTGCGCATCGTCCTGCTCGCCACCGCCGGCGCGGCCGTCTTCTCCCTCTATCCCGCCTGGCGCGCCAGCCGCCTGCGCCCCGTCGAGGCGCTCGCCGGCCGCTGACCCACCCCTATCCCTGGAGACCCCATGACTCCGCTCCTGATGCTCGCCGTGCGCAACGTGGCCCGCAGCAAGGCCCGAAGCGCCCTCACCACCGGCGCCGTGACCTTCGGCATCCTGATGACGCTGCTGATCGGCGCCTTCATCCACGGCACGCAGCGCTACCTCATCGATGAAACGGTGAAGTCCTCCGTGGGCGCCCTGCAGGTGCACCACAAGGGCTACTTCGAGCAGCGCGACCGCCAGCCGCTCAAGCTGGATCTCGAGGAGGGGGGCGCCCTGGAGGACGCCATGCGCCGCGTCCCCGGCGTGGCCGCCGTCACCCCGCGGCTCGTCTTCTCCGGCCTGGTGAGCAACGGCAGCTCCGCCACCCTCTTCATGGCCCAGGGCATCGACCCGGAGCGCGAGAAGCAGGTGCTGCCGTGGGCCACCCAGCAGGTGCGCGGCACCCGCCTCTCCGCCGATACCCCCCGCAGCGCCCTGATGGGCGGCGAACTGGCCACGGCCCTCGGCGCCGAGCCGGGCGCCACCCTCACCCTGCAGGCCACCACGAAGGGGGGAAAGGAGAACGTCCTGGACGTGGACGTGGCCGGCACGCTGTCGGGCAGCGTGCTCGCCCTGAGCAAGCGCGTCCTCTACGTGCCCCTTCCTTTCGCGCAGGAGCTGCTGCGCATGCGGGGCCGCGCCACCGAGTACGTGGTGGCCGTGGAGGAGGGCGCGGACGTGGACCAGGTGGCCGTTGGCCTGCGTGCGGCGCTCGGTGCGGACTACGAGGTGCGCACCTGGCGCGAGCTGCAGCCCGCCGTGGGCGAGGCCATCCGCATCCAGCGCACCATCCTGCTGTTCATCGGCGCGCTCTTCCTCCTCATCGCCATCTTCGGCGTGGCCAACACGCTGCTGATGAGCGTGCTGGAGCGCACCCGCGAGATTGGAACCATGATGGCGGTGGGCGTGCGGCGCGGGAGGATTGCCCTCCTCTTCGTCCTGGAGGCCGTGGTGCAGGCGCTGTTCGGCGCCGCGCTCGGCGTGGGGGGGGCCTATGGACTGGTGGCCCTCGCGGTGACGAGGGGCGGATTCACCATACCCACCGACAAGACGCAGGCCTTCACGCTGATCCCCGAGGTGGCCGGCTACCAGGTGGCCATCGCGGTGGCGGCCGCCACCGTGGGCGCCTGCCTCGCCGCCGTCTCGCCCGCCCTGCGCGCCGCGCGCCTGCGCCCCGTGGAGGCGCTGCGCGGAGCGTGACGTTTCCCCACCCCGATTTCCCGAGGAACAAAACCATGAAGACCTGTTTGAAACTGCTGTCCCTGCTCGTCCTGCTGCCCCTGGCCGCCAGCGCGGCCACTCCGAGCGCCGAGGAGCTCCTCCAGAAGTACGACGCCATCATGGCGCCCCTCAACTTCGAGGCCACCCTGACGATGGTGGCCCACCGCGATGACGGCTCCACTCGCGCCTACAAGATGCGGATGCTCAAGGCCGGCGACGACAAGGCCCGCGTCTGGTTCCTGGAGCCGGCCGCCGCGCGTGGGCAGGAGATTCTGAGCCAGGGCGACAACGCCTGGCTGTACATGCCCAACCTCAAGCGCTCGGTGCGCATGGCCAGCCGCGACTCCTTCCAGGGCGGTGACTTCAACAACGCCGACGTCCTGCGCACCAACTACGCCCGCGACTACTCCGCCCAGGTGGTGGAGGACCCGTCCATGCCGGAGGCGTACCTGCTCGAGCTCAAGGCGAAGACGGAGGACGCCGGCTACGACCGCATCAAGCTGTGGGTGGCGAAGAAGGACACCCTGCCTCTCAAGGGCGAGTTCTACACCGCGAGCGGCAAGATGCTGCGCGCCGCCGAGTTCCTCGAGGTGAAGAGCTTCGACGGATTCAGGCGCCCCTCGCGCGTGGTGATGAAGAACATGATCGCCATCAAGCGTTTCAGCGAGCTGACCGTCGACTCCTTCGACGCGCGCGTGCAGCCCGCCGCCGGCCGCTTCGTCCTCGACGATCTCGGCCGCTGACCCCTCCGCTCTCGCTCTCCCGGAGTCCCACCATGAACACCCTGCTCACCTTGCTGCTGCTGGCCGCCGTTCCCCAGGAGCCGGAGGCGAAGCTCGAAGCCACCACCACGGGCTATCTGGACACGCGCTTCACCGGGTCGCACGTATCCCCCGCGGGCCTGGTGCCCGCCACCGGAGAGCCCGCGCTGACCCACCTCAGCGAGGGCAACATGCAGGTGAAGCTGCGCTACGGCCCGCGGCTGTCGGCTGGCGCGGACCTGTCCCTCTTCTGGCAGTGGGCGGGCCTCTTCCGCGGCGTGGACACGCAGGGCGAGGAGGTGGCGCTGGCCAAGCAGGACGTGCCGCTCTACCGGCCCTCCGCCGTGGTGAGCGAGCTGTTCGCCGCCTGGGAGGCCGCGCCCCACCTGAACCTCACCCTGGGCAAGAAGCGCGTGGTGTGGGGCAGCGGCATGGCCTTCAACCCCACGGACCTGCTCAACCCGCCCAAGGACCCCACCGACCCGGCCGGGCAGCGCGCGGGCGCGTGGCTCGCGCGGGTGGAGCTGCCCTTCGAGCACTTCAGCGTGTCCCTGGTGGGCGCGGCGAAGGTGCTGCGCCAGTACGCGGGCCTGCCCACCTCGGTGCTCGTCTACCCGGACTACCCCACCGCCGAGGCGGTTCGGAACCCGGCGCTGGACGACCGCGACAAGGAGGCCCACTGGGCCGCGGCCGCGCGCCTCTACGCCCTGGTGGCGGACACGGACGTCACGCTCACCTACCACTTCACCCACCTCTACAACGATGCCTTCCGGGAGAAGAGCCGGGTGGGACTCTCCCTCTCGCGCGTCTTCGACGCCACCGAGGTGCACCTGGAGGCGCTGGTGCAGGCGGGCTCCTCCCAGATGTACGCGGACCCTGCCTGCACGCCGAGCCCCGAGGCGCTCCTCGGGTGCACGCTGTCCGGCACCTCGCCCCTGTCCCGCACACACCTGGACGATCGCGGCGTGCGCGCCAAGGTGCTGGTGGGGGCCCGCTATCTGTTCGAGGACAACGCCACGCTGTCGGCCGAGTACTACTTCAACGGCGAGGGCTACAGCGCCCGCGAGTTCGCCGACTACGTGGGGCTGCTGGGCCAGGGACGGCGGCTGCTGGCGCAGCTCACGCCCGAGCAGGCCGAGGCGCTCACCGCCCGCCTCGGCCCCACCGGCGCCGCCACGGACCCCGGCGCGCCGCAGAAGTTCACCTTCGAGCCGCTGCGCCGCCACTACCTCTTCCTGCAGTACAGCAAGCCCCAGGTGGCGGACGACTTCGTCCTCGGCGCCTCGGCGGTGGTGAACCTCGGAGACCTCTCCGGCCAGCTCATCCCGCAGGTGTCCTGGAGCGCGCGCGAGTGGCTCACCCTCTCCGGCTCCGTCTTCATCCCCCTGCCCGGCGTGAAGTCCCTGGCCGCCGAGGTGGCCGGCGAGCGCATCACCGAAGGAAGCCTCTCCGCCTCCGACTGGCGCGCCCTGCTGAGTGCGCGCCTCTTCTTCTGACCCGCATTCCCCCAAGGAACCAACCATGGCCCTCATTCAACTGAAGAACATCCACAAGGCATACAACCTGGGCAAGACCACCGTCACCGCGCTGCGCGGCGTGGACCTCGAGGTGCAGAGCGGCGAGTTCACCGTGGTAATGGGTCCCTCCGGCTCCGGCAAGACGACGCTGCTCAACATCATCGGACTGCTCGACCGTGCCTCCTCCGGCTCCTACCGGCTGGAGGGCGAGGAGGTGGGGGACCGCGACTTCAACGACCTGGCCGAGCTGCGCAACCGGAAGATCGGCTTCATCTTCCAGGCCTTCAACCTCATCCCCGTGCTGAACGTGCTGGAGAACATCGAGTTCCCCTGCCTCATCGGAGGCGAGTCGAGGCGGACACTGCGCGAGCGCGCCGAGCGCGTGGCCGCGGACGTGGGGTTGTCGCAGTTCCTGCACCACCGCCCGGACGAGCTGTCCGGCGGCCAGAGGCAGCGCGTGGCCATCGCACGGGCACTCGTCACCCAGCCGCAACTGGTGCTCGCCGACGAGCCCACCGCGAACCTGGACTCCGCCACCAGCGAGCAGATTCTGGACCTGATGGAGGAGCTCAACCGCACCCGCCGCGTCACCTTCCTCTTCTCCACGCATGACCCACGGGTGATGCGCCGCGCCCGCCGGGTGGTGCGGATTGCCGATGGGGTGCTGGTGGACGGCACCGCCGAGGCACGGCACGAAACACGGGCGCTGGAGATGGCCTGACCGGGCGAAGCGCAGGCAGGTAGGTGCTCACCTCATCGATGCCGTGCAATTCGCCGCCCCGCGGCGATCGCACCACCACATTCTCGGTGTAGACACAGTTCGGCGATCTCGACGCGGTCGGCTGTCTGGGTGTCAATGGACATGGCATCCTTCCTTATGAACTCTCCAAGCCTTGGAAAGCCAAACAGACACTGCACTCCCACGTCCTACTGCCGGCGAAGGGAGGGCGATTGACGGAGCCGGGGCTGGAGGAGGAGAAGGAGCGCACGCCTCGATTGGACTCTCGCAGGGCTGCTGCGCCGGACGGCAGGACGGAAAGACTCCACTCTGGATGGAGAAGCTCGCTGAGGTATCCGTCTTCGAATAATCGGATAGTCGGATTTTGATAGTCTGTCCTGGTTTTCATGTTAATTCCCGATACGGTCCCTGTGACTGCATCGGAGAACGACACATGAGGAAATCCCCCCGTTTCCTGTCCCTGGCCTTCGCGAGCGCGCTGCTCGCGTCCGGCTGCGGTGGCGAGAGCCCCGACACGCAGCTGGCCGCCGACGAGTTCGCGGCCGGCACCACCACCGACGCGCTGGCGTGCAGCACGCGCATCACCTACGGCGACCGGTGGATTCGCCCCTCGAACCACCCGGCCCAGTACGACATCGCGGCGGACCTGGTGACGTGGGACGGCACCTGCATCAACGAGGGCCCCAACTCGTACGCGGTGCTGTCCAACGGCTGGCGGCCGTACTTCACCGGCAACAACGCCTGTGTCATCGCGCTCGACACGGACTGCGCGGCCCAGTCGTGCGGCACGCGCATCACCTACGGCGCGTCGTGGATACATCCGGCGAACCACCCGGCGCAGCACGACGACGCCGGCGGGCGCGTGTTCTGGGACCGGGGCTGCACGAACCAGTCCCCCAACTCGTACACGGTGCTGTCGAACGAGTGGGCGCCGTACTTCAACGGCTCCAACGCGTGTGCCCTGTCGTTCCGGTACACGGGCTGCGGCGGGCTGTACGTGAATCCGGTGGTGCCCGTGGACTGCGCGGACCCGGGCGTCATCCATGACGGGACGCAGTACGTGGCGGCGTGCACGTCGGGCGGCGCGGCGGATGCGTTCCCCCTGCGCACCTCGCGCGACCTGGTGAACTGGACGTACGCGGGCGTCATCTTCCCGTCCGCGCGCAAGCCCACGTGGGCGACGGGCGACTACTGGGCGCCGGAGATTCACAAGGTGGGGACGCGCTACATCGCGTACTACACGGCGCGGCACACGAACGGGAAGCTGTCCATCGGCGCGGCCACGTCGACGAGCGCGCTCGGGCCCTTCACGGACCTCGGCCGGCCGCTGGTGCACGACACGGGGATGGGGATGATTGACGCCACCTTCTTCCGGGACACGGCGGGCACGCCGTACCTCGTGTGGAAGGCGGACGGCAACGCGGTGGGGCAGCCGACCCCCATCTACGGGCAGCAGCTCTCGGAGGACGGGCTGTCGCTCGTCGGCACGCGCCGGACGCTCATCACCAACAACCTGGGCTGGGAGGGCGGCGTCGTCGAGGCGCCGTGGGTCGTCGCGCGCGGCGGCTACTACTACCTCTTCTACAGCGGTAACGCGTACTACAACAGCACGTACGCCGTGGGCGTCGCCCGCGCCACCAGCCCGCTGGGGCCGTACACGAAGCTGAGCGCGCCCATCCTCAGGACGGGTGGCGGCTGGACGGGCCCCGGCCACAACTCCGTCGTCACCGGGCCGGGCGGCGACACGTACATGGTCTACCACGCGTGGAACAGCGCCCACACCGCGCGCGTGATGCTCGTGGACGCCATCACCTGGCCCAACGGCTGGCCCGCCGTTCCCGAAGGGCCGTCGAACGGCTCGCGGCCCATGCCGTAGTGAGTTGGGAGGAGGGCCACCGGGATGGCTCCGGTGGCCCTTCAGAAGTAGCCGCCCAGGCCGAACACGGCGCGGTCGTTGACGAACCCCAAGATCCTCCGGCACCCCATCGCACGCCGACCCTTCATTCCCCGTCGAGCACGAGCGCGCCCAGGTCCAGGTCCACCTCCTCCCGGACGGCCACGGAGCGGCGCAGCCGACGGGGGCCGCCGCGCACGTCGACGTCGTCCGCGGCGATCAGCTCGAATGTGCTCCGCGCATTGGGACGCCTGACGTCCCAACGAGCATTGATCGCCGCATGACCGGCGAGCAAACTTCCGCGCTTCGTCATGCCCGAACAAGATAGAACCCTTCCGCCATTCGCCTCGCGACCTCCCTCGGGGCGCAGACTGGACGGAGCCTTTTCAGAATGATCCTCCGCAACGTCACGGATGAGGACCTTCCCATCTTCTTCGAACACCAGCGCGACCCAGAAGCGCTGCGCATGGCCGCATTTCCATCGCGGGAGCGCGACGCGTTCATGACCCACTGGCGCACAAAGGTTCTCCGCCCTGAAAACGTCACCCGCACCATCGTTATGGGCCGCGTGGTCGTTGGGTACATCGGCAGTTGGGAACAGGATGCCAAGCGCCTCGTCGGCTATTGGATTGGTCGCGAGCATTGGGGCAAAGGCATCGCCACTCGGGCCCTCTCTGGGTTTCTCGTGCTCGAGCCCGCCCGGCCGCTTCATGCGTGGGTCGCTCTCCACAACCTCGCGTCGATCCGCGTCCTCGAGAAGTGTGGCTTCCAGACCATGATCAACGAGAACCCGCATCACCCGGGTGGAGTTGCCGAAGTCCTCATGAGGCTTGGTTCGACGTAGTGAGTGTGGCTCGCGCTACGCCCATCCGGGCCGCCGAGGGCGATGCACACCGGGTACTCCGTGCCCTCCGGGAGCACGACTTCCGAGGCGAACTTGAACCCGTGCTCGAATTGACTTCGTCAGTCACGTCGTCTTCGGGGACGAGCCGAGGTCAGGTCCGCTCGGCAAGACGGTTCAAGGTGTCCATGTCCCCAGCGCTCAGGGTGAGCGCGGCACTTGCGAGGTTCTCCCTGAGGTGTGTGACCGACGACGTGCCTGGGATGAGAAGCACATTGGGGGACCGGTGCAGGAGCCAGGCCAGCGCAACCTGCATGGGTGTCGCGCCCAGCCGCGTGGCCACGTCGTTCAGCGCGCTCGACTGCAGCGGCGTGAACCCGCCCAGCGGGAAGTACGGCACGTAGGCCGTACCCCTGGCCGCGAGCTCGTCGATCAGGGCGTCGTCACGCCGGTGCGTCAGATTGTAGTGGTTCTGCACGCAGACGATCTCGGCGATCTTACGACCCTCGGCGACCTGCGCCGGCGTGACGTTGCTCAATCCGATGTGGCGGATGAGGCCGCGCTGCTGAAGCTCCGCGAGCGCGGTGAGCGGCGCCTCGATCGAGCCTTCAGCCGGGCCCTCGACGCTGAACATCGCACGGAAGTTCACGACATCGAGCACATCGAGCCCGAGATTGCGCAGGTTGTCGTGGACAGCGCGCTCGATGTCAGCGGCCGAGAACGCAGGCTCCCACGAACCGTTGGGACCGCGCACCGCGCCAACCTTTGTGGCGATCAGCAGACCGTCGCGATACGGGTGCAGCGCCTCACGGATGATCTGGTTGGTCACGTGGGGGCCGTAGATGTCACTGGTGTCGAGATGGTCGACGCCCTGGGCGATGGCCTCTTGCAGCACGGCGATCGCTGCCTTGCGGTCCTTGGGCGGGCCGAAGACGCCGGGGCCGGCGAGCTGCATTGCGCCGTAACCCACGCGGCGAACGGTGTGTGTGCCGATGCGATAGGTGCCTGAGATGTGACTGTTGGTCACGGTGAAGATCCTTTGTTGATCGAGGGTTGCCCATCTCTTTACGGAAGGAAGCACTGCACGACAATTGGTGGCAATCCGCACAGGTCGTGCGAAAATCCGCACAGTGATGGATGAGCTCGCTGATCTCACGGCATTCTTGACGGTCGCTCGCGAGGGCGGATTCCGCAGCGCTGCTCGCGTGGCGGGCAGCAGCGCTTCGGGCATGGGAGACGCTGTCCGTCGGCTGGAAGCCCGGCTTGGCGTTCGGTTACTCCATCGAACCACGCGCAGCGTGACGCTGACGGACGCAGGGGCTCGGCTGCTCGAGCGGCTCGCGCCTGCGCTCAGCGAGGTGCGCTCGGCGTTGGACGTGGTCAACGACTTCCGCGACCGACCCGCGGGACGCCTGCGGCTCAACGTACCGATCGCGGCAGCGCGGCTTGTGCTGCCGCGCATCGTGCCGCCGTTCCTCGCGAAGTACCCCGACATTTGTCTGGAGGTGATCGCCGAGGAGCGCCTCGTCGACGTGGTGGCCGAGGGCTATGACGCGGGCATCCGCTACGAAGAGCGGCTCGCGCAGGACATGGTGGCAGTTCCGATCGGTCCTCGCGTCCAGCGATTCGCGACAGCCGCCTCGCCCGCCTACCTCGCTCGTCGTGGGCGCCCCAAACATCCGCGCGAGCTACTGGACCATGATTGCCTGGGGGGGCGGTTTGCGAGTGGCGGCCCGCTGCATGCGTGGGAGTTCGAATGCGATGGAGTGCGCCTCAGCGTCGATCCGAAGGGACCGCTGATTGTCGGCCTTGGCACGACCACCGACCTTGCAGTGGCTGCTGCCGTGGCTGGCACCGGGCTCATCTACGACTTCGAGGATTGGCTTCGTCCCTTCATCGACCGAGGCGAGCTTGAACCCGTGCTCGAATCATGGTGGCCGAGCTTCTCTGGGCCGTTTCTTTACTACCCCGGCCGTCACCACCTCCCGACGCCGCTGCGTGCGTTCATTGACTTCGTCAGATCGATGCAGCCCTGAGGGCGGCGTGGGCGTGGCCGTACTCCAGCCGATGCCTGGCCCTCGGGGGAGAACAGCTTCGCGTCCATCGTTCCGTCGGCGGTCTGGATGTCAATCGATTGCACGGGCATGGAATGAAACCTCGGGGTTGAACAAGAGGGGGCGGGTGTCAGGAAGAAACAGGGCGCCGCTCGAGGCCCCGTGTGTTGTCTGTTCAACCGTGTGTTGCCTCGATGGGCGATTGGCGTTGTTGTCACCTACGGAGAGTGCGGGTCCGTTATAACTTGGCTCTCCACATTTTACGGGAGTTCCAACATGCCATCGCTTCGTTCATCATTGCTCTCCCTCGCCTTCCTCGCCGCCTGCAGCGACGGGACGGGCCCCGACAATCTCGACCTGGATTCCGACAGCCCGGAGAGCCTCTCCGAGGCGATCGCCGCGGGCTTCTCCATCACCGAGGTCGCGGATTTCAATTCGCCCTGGGCGATGACCTTCCTGCCAGACGGCCGGATGCTGGTGACCGAGAAGGCGGGAACGCTCCACCTCGTCTCGGCGGACGGAACGCAGCGCAAGACCGTCACCGGCACGCTCCCCGTGTCCAGCGCGGGTCAGGGCGGACTGCTGGACGTGGTGCTCCATCCCCAGTTCGCGCAGAACCGGCTCGTCTACTTCAGCTACTCCGAGTCGCGCTCGAGCGGCAAGGGCGTGGCGCTCGCGCGGGGCACCTTCACCGACGGCACCTCGCCCTCGCTGACCAACGTGCGGGTCATCTTCCGGGCCACGCCGTATGTGAGCGGAGATGGCCACTTCTCCGGCCGCATCGCCTTCTCTCCCGACGGCAAACTGTTCTTCACCAACGGAGATCGGCAGAAGTTCGATCCCGCCCAGGACCCCACCGGCACGCTCGGCAAGGTGCTGCGCCTCAATGACGATGGCACCCCCGCCGCGGGCAACCCGCTGGCCGCCCGGGGCTTCCACCCGGCCGTCTGGTCCTATGGCCACCGCAACCTGCTCGGCCTCGCCTTCGACGCGAGCGGCAACCTGTGGGAGCATGAGATGGGTCCCCAGGGCGGCGACGAGGTGAACCTCATCCGGCCCAGCCTCAACTACGGCTGGCCCAACGCCTCCAACGGCAGCCACTACGACGGCCGTGACATCCCCGACCACCGCACGGGTGACGGCTACGAGCCTCCCAAGGTGTGGTGGAACCCCTCCATCTCGCCCGGCGGCTTGATGGTCTACTCGGGCAAGCTCTGGCCGGAGTGGAAGGGAGACCTGTTCATCGGCGGCCTGTCCAGCCAGTCGCTGGTGCGCGTCGACGTGAACGGCACCTCGGCGTCCAAGGGCGACCAGTGGAACATGAACAGCCGCATCCGCGAGGTCGAGGAGGGTCCGGACGGCAGCATCTGGCTGCTCCAGGACGGCCAGAGCGGCTCCCAGGGCAAGCTCCTGCGGCTGCGTCCCGCCTCCTGACCCACCCGCGCTCCGCGACGGAGGGGGTGGCTCGACTCGCACCTGGGTGATGGCCTCACCTGGGTGCGGAGTTCGGGAATGCACCCTCCTGTCTCGTGGATCCGTGCCGCCCTCCTGAGCGGCGGCTAGCGCCCTGGGGCGAGGAAGGGCAGGAGGAAGGCCCCGGCGCTCGTGTTCATCACCCGCGTCCCACGCTGATGAGGGTCCACGGCGTGGGCGCGCACGATGGTCGGGCCGGGGACCCGCCCGTCCACGTGGAAGGGACAGAAGTCCACCTCCACCTGCCGCTCCAGCAGTGCTCCGGCCTCCGAGATCTCCAGGAGTGCGACGACGGGGTAGCTCACGCGCCGCTGGAAGAGGAACCCGTCCTGGCTCCGCGCCTCCACCAGGCGCTCCCACTCCCCTCGCGACAGCCGGGCGCCGAACACCACGCCCTCTCCAAAGGAGGAGTCCGTGGGCTTGGACACCCAGCCGTCCCGCTCCTCCAGCACCTCCTGGCGCCGCTCGGGCGCATGCGCCAGGCTCACCGTGTCCGGGAGCGTCTGACGCAGCAGCTCCGCGTCCTCGCGCGACAGGCCGAGCGTGGCGACCACCGCCGCGTCGCCGAGCAGCGCGAACGCATCCTTCGTCGCCGTGAGGAAGGCGCCGGTGGAGTTGACGATCAGGTGCTCCTCCGGGTGTGAGCACACTGCCTCGTAGTCGCTCACATCCACGTCGCCCTCGCGGTAGGCGTCCAGGTAGACGGAGTAGCGCCAGATCATGTCCACCTGCTCGCCCCCCACGGTGGGCCGCCCCCGGACGAGCCGGACCTCCGGAGGAAAGCAGTGCATGAGGTGGACGTCCTCTCCATACCGCGCTCGCGCGATCCGCTGGTACTCCCTCGCCACGTGCGGCAGCTCCCGCTTGCCGGAGTAGCCGTGCTCGGAGACCAGGGCGATCCGCCGGGGCGTGCGGCCCGGGTAGCGGGCACGAAATTCCCCGAACAACCAGTCCACGACGCAGGCCGCCAGCAGCCGGGGCTCATACGCGCGCCCCAGCGCGCCCAGCAGGTGCGCGGCCATCCGCTGATCCACGTCGTGATAGTGCAGCCCCAGGGGCGCCACCTGGTTCACCTCGATGGCCGTGCAGCGGCCCGTGGCCGGCTCCAGGAAGGCGTCCACGCGGCGCAGCCGGCGCTCGAGGGAGGCGGGGGACTCGAAGGTGCATTGACGCACGAGCCGCTCGCTGCCCGGCTCCAGGGAGCGCAGCAGGCGGCGCAGGAGGGGCGCACCCGCCGGACCGAGGGCGTGCGTCTCCAGCCGGACGAGCGCTCGAACCAGACACTCCACCTGGGCGAAGGCGCGCTTCACCCGCGCGGCGTCGAGCTCCAGGGGCACGAGGAAGGGCCGGCCCGCGAGGGGGTACTCCGCGGCGCGGGCCAGCTCCAGACACTCGCGCACGACCTGGGCCCGCCGTGCGGGAGAGAGCCGCTCGAACCGCTCCCTCAAATCCATTTCGAGGAGCTCCACAGCTGCACCCGCTGCCCCACCCCGCGCTGGAGGGCTTCGCGGAAGACCCGGTCGGCGACGAGGATGTCCTCGAAGGCGAGCCCCACGGGGGAGAAGAAGATGCTCTCGTGCCGCGACGTCCGGCCGGCGCGCTCACCCGCGAGGATGGGCCCCAGGTCCTCCACCCGGCTCTCCGGGAGCAGTCCCCCGGCCACCGCGAAGGCGTGGGTCTGCACGTTGCGGCTCTTCACGTCCACCCAGCGATCCGCGATGACCCGGTCCATCCGCGTGAGCAGCGACGCCTCCACCTCGAAGCCCCCGATAGAGAACACCGTCACCCCGCTCTGGCCAATCCACCGCTCGCGCACAACGGGCTGGTCATCGCGCGACACGCAGGTGACCACGAAGGAGCAGTCGCGGACCGCCTCCTCGGCGCTCGCCACCGGCCGGATGTCGAGCTGGGTGCGCCGCGACATCTCCTCGGCGAAGCAGTCCTTGGACGCGCCCTCGGAGTAGACGCGCGCGCGACGCAGGCCCGGCACGGCCTGCTGCAGGCCCAGCAGCTGGGTGCGCATGTTCACGCCCGCCCCGATGAGGCCCACCTCCTGGGTGTCCGGGGGCACGAGCTTCTGGGCCGCCAGCAGCGACACGGCCCCCGTGCGCGTCGCGCTGATCACCTGCGCGTCCATGATGCAGCGCGGCAGCTTGGTGTGCGCATCGAACAGGGTGATGAGGCCCGTGGCGCGGGGCAGCCCCAGTGCCACGTTCGCCGGCATGGCGCCCATCGACTTGCAGCCGAGAATCTCCTCCCCGTCCGCCAGCAGCAGCGAGGGCATGAAGTTGATGCACCCCACCTCCGGCTCCGGCACGGGCCGCGGGCTCCTCATGGAGGCCTTGGTGGGTTGAACCACCCGTCCTCGCAGCAGCAGCTCGAAGCCGCGCCGCACGTCCTCGCTCGCTCGCACCACGTCGGCGCCGCCGCAGGCGACGACATCCTCCAACGACAAACACAGCATCTCCCTGCCGCATCCATCCATATGACTCGAGCTCACCATCGCGTGGGGCGGCCGGTGTTGTACCATCCTTCCGGCTGCCCGATGGTGCCATGCCCTCGCTGACTCTCTCGCCCATCGCCTGCCCTCCGCGGGCTCCCGCGCGCCTGCGGGCCTCCTTCCGCGAGCGCATGCGCCGCACCTCGTGGGCGGCGTACAGGCGGGATAGAGGCCATGTGGAGGGTGAGGGCTGGAGACCTTTCAGCGGCCCTCCTCGACCCCTCCGCACCTGCCCTCACCCCTCCACAGGCCTTCCATCCCTCTTATACGCAGAGCGGCGGAGCCTTTGAGGAAACCGCGACGACCGAGCGATGGAGACTTGTGTACGTGCATGGCACCCCCTGCTGGGAGATTCAGCCGGAACGCCAAAAGAGGTCATTGCGGGAATAGCATGAAGTCAAGTTAAAGCCGTTTTCCGGCCTGATCGGCGCGGGCGGGCTGCGGAGAGGCTGAGGTCCGCCGCTCCGCAGCGAACGCGGCTACTGCTCGTTGCCGAGCGGGAGGAGGTAGTTCCCGTGGACCCAGTGAGCGATGTACTCACCGAGGGCAGCCCCCTCCACCCCTGAGTCGCGGAAGTGCATGCCCCCCCAGACCCGCGCGCCAATCACCTCCTGGACGGCATCGGAGAGGCTGAGGAACGTTCGCGGGCCACAGTACTCACTCGTGACGCGCAGGGGCTTGGGCAGCTGGCCGGGGAAGAACTTCGCGAGGACATGGATTCCGGAGCCGCTGACCATCGGATGTCCCGCGGGATACTCCTGGTTGGGCGGAGTGGTGAGGAAGGGCGTCCAGTCCGCGTTGCCTCCCTCGTGAATGGCCGTGATGGGGCGCCAGAAGTTCCACGTGTTCTTGCTGTCGATGTTCGAGATGATCGCGTCGGCCTGGGCGAGCGCGAGGAGGGCGAAGATGCGGGCGCTGTCGTGCAGGTTGACGCAATAGTCGGTGAGGAGCTGCCGGGCGATCAGTCCTGGGGAGCCGAAGTTGCTGTCCTCGCACGCGCCCCACCACCGGGCGGCATGGGACTGATCCTCGGTCCGCACCGTGCTCTGCTGGGCACCGTAAGCCCGGGTCTCCGCCACGTCCTCCAGGAACTGACTGCTCGTGATGTTCGGCGGTGGCTTGGACAGGAACTGCGAGGCCCGGGTGAGCGTCCAGGGTGTCACCGAGTTCCACCAGTAGAAAGGCGGGAGGTGGTCCGGCGCCCAGGGAGGGACTGGCCGCCAGACGCCTGGAGCCGGCTCAGGGAAGACGAACTGGAGCTGGTTCGGGTTGTCCCAGCCGTCGTTGGCGCGCGCCATCCAGAGCTGCTCTGCCGCTGCCTCGCCCACCGCGATCCCCGCGTACTTCGAGGGGCCGTCCGGAATGGCCGCCAGGGAGCTGGCGTAGAACGCGTCGATCTCCAGGAGGAGGTGGGTGTTCTCCGGGTGGACTGTCGCTGTGTACCGGTGCAGGGCCCAGTGCGCGGCGGCAGTGGCCGCGGCCTCGGGGGACGCCCCCAGAGGTGCCGACACCGGCGGGAGATAGGTGGCGTAGCGGCGCGAGCCTGGGATGGAGTTGAGCGCGTCGTGTATCGAGACGTAGACCAGCGCCGCGGCGCGCGTGTGCGGCGTGAACCTCGGCATGGGCTCGAGCTTCAGCACCAGCGGGTGCCAGTCGAGGACGGGGTTGGCAGCGCTCACCGCCGCCGGCCAGCTGACGACAAGCGCCGCGAGCAGCACGGTGGCCAGCGCACCGTGATGGCGACTCGAATGGTTCCGGTCAGGACCACGTGCTGCTTTATGCAGAACAGACGTCATTGATGCCCTCCCACGAGATGTTGAACAAGGCGGATGTTGCGGCGAGCGCCCGTGGGACTGGCGAGGAGCATCGAGGTGGGCTCCTGCACCAGCCCTTCCCCCCTGACTCGTGTGTCATCATGACAGTTTTACAATCTATCAACAACCCGCCAGTCATGGCGGCAGGGCTCGCCATGTTGGCAAGCGGACGGCGCAGCCCTGCACTTCAAGCAGCAGTGGAGAGCTCTATGACGGAGAGTCCGACACGCTCGCGCTTCACCCCATGGCGGGCTCAAGAGTGAGGGCACAGCAGTGCCAACCGCACGCTCCCCCAAGCGGGGGTCTGCGCAGATGGCGCGGTGTTGAGCACCAGGCCTCAGTTGCCCACATGCCCAAGCTCCACCAACTGGCGTAGGTAGTGCGGGCACGTCCAGCCCTCCTGCCCGACACGCCTGGCCAGCTCCAGCCTGTCGTCGTACACGCGCACCCGCAGTCCGTCTGCATCGCCTCCCCGGGCCGATGCTCCTGGGCGAAGAACACCTGCTTCTCCGGGCCCTGCTGCGCTCTCCACTGGCGCACTCGCTGCACCTGCGCTTTCCGAAGCAGTGAAACACCGCCCCGGGGGCCCCAGGACCCTCGCTGCCCCCATGGCCACGCGGGCCCTCTCCCGCCATGGGCACCGTGGGCCCGGAAGGCGGCGAGCCTCCGTGCCAGCACGGAGCCGCGGTCGCCCGGGAACTACGCCGTCGCGGTGCGAATCTCGGCCTCGAGCGCATCGAGCACGAGCCGGACGCGCTTCACGTTGCGCAGCTCGCGATGGAACGCGAGGAACATCGGCACCGGCGGGAACTCGAAATCCGTCTCGAGCCGCACGAGTGGCGAGGAGCCCACCTGCGGCACGCTCATCAGCGCGATGCCCTGCCCCTGCTCGACGGCCTCCTGCAGCGCGAAGTTGGAATTGCTCGTGAACACGAACCGCTTCGCGCCCTGCGCGGCCAACCACTGCAGCGTCTTGTCGAGGCCCAGGAAGTCATGCCGGGCCATGTCCTCCCGCTCGAGCCGGCCATCACGAAGGCGCCGCTCGACGTACGACCGCGCGGCGTAGAGTCCCAACTGAATCCGGCCGACCTCGCGTTGAATGAGGACCGGAGACGTCGAGCGTGCCACGCGGATGCCGATGTCCGCCTCGCGCCGCGCGAGGTCGGCCATGCGCGTCTCGGAAATCAGCTCGAAGTGCAGGGCCGGATGCGTTCGCCGCAGCGCCGAGAGCACCCGCGTCACCGGCCGGACGAAGCCATCGGACAGCGACAGCCGCACGGTGCCGGTCATCGCCGCGTCGCCCTCATCCCGCTTCACGGCCTGCAGCCCGAGTTCGAGCTGCTCGGCGAGGCTGACCAGCTCGAGCGCATCCGGCTCGACGGAGGTGCCCGCGCTCGAGCGATGCACCAATGACCGGCCAAGTGCCTTCTCCAGCGCCTCGATTCTCCGGGCGGCGGTCGAGGTCGACACACCGAGCGCGCGGCCCGCGGCGAGAAAGCTCCGGTGGCGATGCAGCGCGAGGAGCACCCGCAGGTCATCCCATGACGGCTGGAACGAGGTTTCCATGGATGGAAATCAGCTTACCAACCATGTCCATTTCCAGAAAATCCCCCGTCACGCATGTTGGGCGCATGAACGACTTCGATTTCGCGGGAAAGACGGTGGTGGTGACGGGCGGCTCCATGGGCATCGGAGAGACCTTCGCACGGGAACTCGACGCCCGCGGCGCGAAGCTCGTGCTCGTCGCGCGCAGCAAGGAGAAGCTCGAGGCGCTCGCCGCACGGCTCGAGCACGCACAGGTCATCGTGGAGGATCTCACGAAGCCGGGCGCCGCGCAGCGCGTGTTCGATGAGGTGACGCGGCGTGGGCTCGACGTCGACGTGTTGATCAACAACGCGGGTTTCGGGGCACACGGACCGTTCGCGGACATTCCCCTTGAGACGCAGCGCGGGCAGATCGATCTCAACATCGGAGCGCTCGTCGAGCTCACGTACGTGTTCCTCCCGATGCTCGAGCGGCGGCGCGGCGGCATCATCCAGGTGGCCTCAGCCGCCGCGTACCAGCCGACGCCGTACATGGCGGTCTACGGAGCGACCAAGGCCTTCGTGCTCTCGTTCACTGAAGCGCTGTGGGCCGAGTACAAGGACCGCGGCGTGCGGGTGATGGCCCTCTCCCCCGGCGCGACGGACACGCCGTTCTTCGCGCGCGCGGGCGAGGCCGCGGCCGGAGGCAGCCAGAAAGCGCGCCCTGAAGGAGTCGTGCGGCTCGGGCTCGACGAGTTCCCGAAGAACCGGCCATCGGTCATCCACGGCCTCGGGAACTACCTGGCCACGTTCGCATCACGGCTCCTCCCACGGGCCTTCGTCGTGAAGCTGATGGCGCGGATCTCGGCGCCAAAGCAGCCGGCGCTGCAAGCCACCACGCGCTGAGCTTCCAGCAACCGGCCCACGACGGGGGGAGGTCCCCTGGAGATGAACTTCCAACGGACCTCCCCTGGCTCCACTCCTGACGAGATGAAGTCCGCCTGGATGTTCGTGTGCCGCCGGCGCATGGGGAGATTCGACAGCGGGGCGCTCTCTATACGTCGACCCTGTGCTGCTGACCAAGGCGGAATCCGCGCTCACCCGCGCGTCGAAACCTGTTGGAGAAGCCGCTCACCTTCAGGCGCCAGGCCGTTGATTCCTCAGCTCAGGCGGCCTCCTTGTCCTCCTCCTGTGCTTGGGGTGGCCGGTATTGCGTCCCATCGCGCATCATGGCGAAGAGGATTCCGGCCAGCCTGCGTGCCAATGCCACCACCGCAATCTTCTTGCCGCGCCGGGCGGCCATCTCCTCGGCCCATTCTCGCAGGTGGGCCGTTTCGGGCCTCTTCACCCGCGGCAGGCAGAGGGCTGCTTGTATCAGCAGCCAGCGCACCCGGCTGTTTCCTGTCTTGGTGATGGGGCTTCGGTGTTGCTTTTCTCCCGAGCTCTTCTCTCCCGGCACCAGCCCCAGGTACGCCTCCACCTGGTAATGCCCCTGAGCAGGTCCGGGGGGTCATCCTGGAGGATCCGCCCCTCTTCTCGTCGGTCCAGCCGCGCTTGTGGACGACCGCCGGTTACGACCTCAGCCGCGTCGCCCACGGCTTCCTCGCCAGCGGCGAGACGGACTTCACCACCTGTTACCTGAAGAACTCGTCCATTCTGGAGCTCTTCAAGGGCCTGAGGCCGAAGATGATCGCCGACGGAGTGAAGTACCGGGCCGAGCACCCGGGCGAGCCGCTGAAGTACTACTACATGCCGCCCGTGCTGAACGAGCTGTTCCGCTCCCTCGACGACTACGAAGGGCTTCGACCATGCCGCTACGCTCCAACGCATTGACATGCCGGCCGTGCTCATCCACACGAACTGGTTCCACGACGCGAACGGCACCCTGATGGGCGCCATGAGTGGCGAGGACGCCGACCGTGCGCGCTCGCTGATCCAGCGCGTGAGGCGCTGGCCTCAGAGCGGGGCGGGCGTCCGGGCGTGGCGGAGCATGGTCCGCGCTCCCCTCTTCTTCTCCGCTCCAGGAATATAGGGGTGGTGTGGGGCACCTACTTCATCGGATGAAACAGGTAGCCGACCGCGAGCTGGTACAGCTCCTTCTCCAGCACTCCGCTCGCGAGAAGGTCCGGGCGCTCCGTAATGGCCTTGTGGGTCAGGGCCTCCAGCGCCGTCTCGAGCACCACCGCCGCGACCTCGGGGGGCCTGCTCCGAGGCAGGCGGTGCGCATGGGCGCGGAGGAACTGTTCAATCAGCTCAGTAAGGCGCCGGCTGGTGTCCATCACCTCCGCCATGCGCCCAACACGAGGCACCTGCTCGAAGAGGCTCTTGTGGAGCGCGGGGGAGATCCGGTGGGTATCAACGCCAACACGGATGATGGCCTTCAATCCTTCCTCGAGCGACGCGGTCTTCAATCCGGCGAAGGCGGCCTCGGCGACCGCGACCAGCTCTCCGGCATGTTTTTCGAGGAGTGCCGCGACCAGCGCCTCCTTGTTCGGGAAATACTGGTAGAGCGAGCCCACGCTCACCCCGGAGCGTTCGGCGACGCGCGCGGTCGTCGCCTTCTCATAACCCCACTCCACCAGAACCTGAGCCGCTGCTTGGAGAATCGCATCCACCGTCGCCCGAGAGCGCCTCTGGCGCGGCAATTTCCGAGGGGATGTGTCGACGGATGTCATGTGAATCGCGTGCTCCTGAATGCGAATAGCGGATGTGACGAAACACTCGCATATTGCCTCCGGGTCGACAACGGAGGTCCCCATGGAAAACGGCAACACAGCGGAAGCTCGAAACGACAAGGTCATATTGGTGACGGGCGCATCATCCGGCCTCGGCCGGGCCACGGCGGCGCTGCTCGTCCAGTGCGGCTACCGTGTCTATGGCACCAGCCGGCAGCCCGCGGGAGACACGGGCGCGGGCTGGCCCATGCTCCCGCTCGACGTGCGGTCCGATCGTTCGGTCGAGGCGTGCGTGGGAGCGCTGCTCTCCCGAGAGGGGCGCATCGATGCCTTGATCAACAACGCGGGTTACGCCTTCATCGGCGCGGTGGAGGAAACGAGCCTCGACGAGGCTCGCGCGCAGCTGGAGACGAACTTCTTCGGCGCTTTGCGGATGATGCTCGCGGTGCTGCCGACCATGCGCTCACGGGGCACGGGCCATATCATCAACATCAGCTCGCTCTCAGGGGCCGTGGCCGGCCCCTTTCTGGGCGCCTATGCCGCGAGCAAGCACGCGCTGGAGGCCATGTCGGAGGCACTCGCGCACGAGTTGCGCGGCACCCGGCTTCGGGTCACCTTGCTCCAGCCCGACGGCATGCGCACCCGCATCGGTTTCCATCATCCCCAGGCGGAGCACCCGGAGCACATCGCCAGGCGCAGACGACTGGTGTCCCTGCTCGAGCGCGCGACCCGTGAGGATGGGAATGACCCGGACATGTTGGCCCACGCGGTGGTGCGAACTCTCGAGGACAGCACGCCACCGCTTCGCATCGCCATCGGAGAAGGCACGAAGAAGCTCATCGAGGCCCGCCGCACACTGCCCGAGGCGGAGTACGGCAAGCTGCTGGCGTCGCTCCTCCATGTCGACGTTGAGCAGGCCGCGAATTGAGAGGAGACAACGATGGCTGGCCTATCCTTTTCCATTTCCGCGGAGCTCGCCGCGATTTCCGACCCTCACTTCCCCCGGCTGCTCGGCGACTACACCGTGCACCGCGACGCGATGCTGGGCGTCATCCGGATTGGAACGGAGGGAACGGAAGGGTTCTGGGAGCGCCACGATGGCGGTGACGAGCTGCTCGTCGTGATCTCGGGGCGCATGACCATGACCTTGCGCCCGGCGAACGGCCCAGACCAGTTGCATGACATCGGCCCGGGAGATGCGCTTCTGATCCCCAGGGGTATCGCCCACTCGGCCCGCTTGCATACGCCCGAGATACACCTGCTGTTCGTTACGCCTCGCGATGGAAATGAGGCATGGACGGAACATCCCGAAGGTAAGCGGCGACACTAAGCCTCTTCCTCACCGGTCATCACATTTCCAGGTCACGCACTCTCTCCAGCCGGTCGCTCGCGAGGGGAGATGTGCCATGCCCTGGCGCCCTGACAACCCGGGCCAGGCGGGATTCGAACCCGTCTCCCCTCCCCTGGTGCTCGGAAACGCCCGGGCTAGGGAGAACCTCCTGTGCGTGCGCCAGAATGTATTGGAAAACCAAAAACGCTGGGTGTGAAGACGAGGAGAGGGACCGTATGTGGCTCGATGACGAGATTCGTCAATTGACAGCAGGGATGTGTTTCTCCACCATCCGAGCCATCAAAGACATGACCGCACGAATCTTTCTCTCATGGGTGTGTTTGTTGGGGGCTTGTCGCCATGGTGGGTCCGCTGGTTCGGCGGAGCCCCCAAGAACCCCTTGTCAGTCAAGGGAGCGGATTGCAAGGCGGCGCGAGGCATGAGAGTGATTACGGACAAGAAGATTCTGAGGAAGCTGATCGATCCCGGTGTGAGGGGCCTGTACAACGGCGCCGTCTCCGAAGTGGCTCGGCTCCAGTCGAGGTCTGCGCGGGGCGCGCAGCCCGAAAGGTGCATTCCAGAGCGCGTTGCGCTCCTCATCACGTTCTCAGGCCCAATCGAGGACCTGGTGGCGGCCGGCCTGGAGTCCGCAGACTCTGTCCTCATTGCCGATGGGAGCTTCGTCGGGGAGGGGGGCTAATTGATCCCATGCGTATTGGTGAGCTCGCGGCCATCCCGCCTGTGAGCACCGTCCGGTTTCAACCCCAAATAGTCTCCACGCTCCACAAGAGTGTGGCGACACCACAAACCAGAGCACTACGCGCTGTGTCTCCGGAACTCGCCGGCCAGGGCGTGGTGGTTGGCATCATGGATTCCGGGGGGGGCGTTAGGTATGCCAGCGCCCCCGGTGCAGTACGAATCGTCTGACACCGGGTCGGCCTGAATCAGCCGTGCTTCATCACCCAATCGAGCGCCATGCGCACCCGTGCGGGCAGTTGCCGCCGGGACGGGTACACCGCGAAGAGCTCGCGCGGCTCGACTGTTCGCCCGGTCAGGGTGAGCTGCACGAGCGACTGGCCCTGTTGCTCGATGGCCTCTTTCGGAGCGCAGACGACACCCAGCCCCTGCACCGCCGCGGCGATGGTCATCCGCGGATCGTTCACGCGGAGGCGCTCACACGGCCGGAAATCCTCGACGGAACCATCCCGTCGGCGAAGGCGCCAGACGCCGCCGGGCTGACTGAGGATGGCGGGCACCGAGCCAAGCATCTCGCGATCGAGCTGGGTCCGGCCTCTCAGTGTCTGTTTCACGAATTGGGGTGAGGCGGCGAGCGTGAAGGGGATCGACCAGACGCGCCGAGCCACCAGCTCCGCGTCGTGGATGGGCCCCGAGCGGAAGGCCAGATCAAAGCCCTCTTCGACCAGAGGAACGACGGCGTTGGTGAGCTCGAGCTCCAGGGTCAAGTGAGGGTGCCGGGCCGCGAAGGCGAACAGCGCCGGCGCAATGCGCTGTGAGCCTGTCATCACCGGCGCCGTCACCCGAAGCCGACCCCTGGGCTCGTCCTCGCGCTCCACGCTCGTGTCGAGCACGGAGGTCAGCCCCTCGAGCAGCGGCCCGGCACGCTCCAGCAGTCGCTCACCCTCATGGGTCAGGCCGACACTCCGCGAGGTGCGCTGGATCAGGCGGGCACCCAGCGCTTCCTCCAGCTGAGCCACCCTGCGGCTCACCGTGCTGGTGGGAACTCCCGTGCGCCGCGCCGCCTCCACGAAGCTCGAGTGCCGCGCAACGGCCACGAAGAGCCTCAAGTCGTCCAGAGACATCATCCCATTCATGGGATGGAGCTTGCCACACCATCCCATGGCTGACAGCGGGGGGATGCGCTACTTCGAAGGCATGAACCTGAAAGACCAGCACGTCATCGTGGCAGGGGGCTCGTCTGGAATTGGTCTTGGGGTGGCCAAGGCCAGCCTCGAGGCCGGAGCCTCGGTGACCACGGAGTTCGTCCCCATGCCCCACCATGTCGGCATCATCCGGAGGCTCTCGCTCTCATCAGGTCACGCCGCGCTTCGAATGCTCGCGAAAGATGATTGCGGCACCGAGTGCGGCCGTGGCGGGAACGAAGGTGTCTCCTCCAGCGGTGGTCATGACCGGAAACCCATTCCCGTGCAGCAATGCTCGCGTGGCTTCAAGGTCCCGGACCGCCACGGCGTAAGCAACGAATGCGGGCAAGGCCGGAGCTTGCTCTCCCGGTAGGGCAGTCGCGAGGCCGGAGTTGGAAAGGATCGACACCCGAGCGTCGTCGAGATCGAAGACGCGTGCTGGGCCGTCGCGCCGCGCGGGGCGAGCGAGGTAGCGCGAATAGCGACGTTCGAAGTCCTCGACCTCGGTGTCGGCAACGCAGAGAACCGACTCGACGAGATCCAACGCACCGTTGGGATGCTCCAGGTGCCGCTGGGCGTGCAGGATTTCCGAAGGAGGGTTTTCGGCTATGGCGAGCCGCCCCTCGGGGACTGTCTCATCATCCATTTCCAGCAAGCGGATGGGCACCCTCTTCGGCCCGTCCTCCGTGTCGAGCTGGCGTTGTACGGTGTTGACGCCGCTGTGGCGAACGCCCTCGGCGCGTAGTTGCTCCCCGGTGGCCTCGGCGTCGGGAGTTTGAAAGACGAGGATATGCAGGCCCTCGAAACGCGAACGGCATGCGCTGATCGTCGCAACCGTGCGCTTGATCGTCTCCAGAACCCGTGGCCGCACCGCGGGCGGAACCTGGAGCGGCACGGGCGTGGCATTACCTGGGATTGGGCGGTCGTCCCCGAGGAGGGCCACGAGCTCGACGAAATTTCGCGGGAACTCGATGTGGGTGTTCGCCGCGCCGAACGGCTTGGGCGGCTCGTCCTCCTGGAGGGACATGACTGGATAGGCGGGCGGCTGCAGCCGAAAGCCTAGTCGCTGGTAGAGTGCTGTGGCCTGATCCAGGTCGTCCACCACGAGACCCACATGATGGAGATGGCCGACTCGTGCGTTCATCGATGACCTCGTAAGGAATCTATACTCGAGTGGAGGTCAGGATGACGGCGCTGTCCCGCTCGTGCGAGGAGCCATCGACCCGGGGCGCGCCGTGCAGCCCCGACGCTCGTGCTCTTCTGTACACTGGAAGACGTCGCATTCCGTGGACGATAACCTCTCCGCGGCTCCGACGTCACTCCCTCGGTGGAGGTGTCTTCTCATGATGAAGGCCTTGTTGGCTTCGGCCCTATTCACGGACTGTCACTCCTGTCGATCGAGGCTTCAGTGCCGCTCCGAGAGGAAGGTCACCACGGCGTCCAGGAAATCCCCCGGCTGTTCGACGTTCGACAAGTGCACCGCAGGCAGCACCCGCAGCCGTGCGCCGGGGATGGTGGAGGCAATCTCCTCGCCGTGACGTGCGGAGGTGACGGTGTCGTGCTCGCCCGCGATGACCAGCGTCGGGCGCTGGATCAGCGCGATCGTGCGGCGCAGATCCGCATCGCGCACTGCGGCCCAGCTGCCGGCCACGCCCTCGCGTCGCGTGGCGAGCAGCGTGCGGCGGAATGCCTCGACGACGACATCGTTCGCCTGCAGCATCCGGGCGGGGAACCAGTTGCGCAGGAACATCTCGGCTGTCGTCTGCATGTCGGGCGCCTTCAGCAGTTCGGCAATCGCGCGGTCCCACTGCCCGGCCGGGCCCAGGTAGGCTGCGGTGTTCGACAGCACCAGGCGGTCGACGCGCTCGGGCACATGGATCCCCAGCCACTGCGCGACGAACCCGCCGAGGGACAGGCCCAGCACGTGCACTCGCTCCAAGCCCAGCGCGTCCAGCAGTTCCACCACATCGCGACCCAGCCGATCCAGCGAATACGGGCCCGAAGGCACGTCCGAGACGCCGTGGCCGCGCGCGTCGTACCGCAGCACCCGGAAGTGCTCGGTGAGTGCCGGCACCTGAGCGTCCCACATGTGGAGGTTGGTGCCGATGGAGTTGGAGAGCAACAGCACCGGCTTGCCCGGCTCGCCATCGAAGCGGTAGGCGATGCGCACGCCATCGCCGGTGGTGATGAAAGAGGTGGTGTGAGAGTCCATGGCAGGCTCCAGGAATGTGCTCAGTGATGCCTTCAACCTAGGAGCCGGGTGCGCGGATGGAAATTACAAAGTCTGGAACGGCTTTGTAGAGTGAGTCGACAATGACCAGCTTCACGCTTCACGAGTTGCAATGCTTCGACGCGGTCGTGCGCGGCGGGAGCTTCCAAGCCGCGGCCAGGCTGCTGCACCGCTCGCATCCTTCGGTGTTCGCGGCGGTGGCCAAGCTCGAGTACCAGCTGGGCCTGAACCTGCTGGACCGCACGGGCTATCGAGTGCGCCTCACCGAGGCTGGAAGGTCCTTTCACCGCAAGGTCCGGCCGCTGCTGCGCGAGGCCGAAGAACTGAGCACGCATGCGAAGCAGCTGGCGATGGGCGAAGAGGCCGAGCTGCGCGTGGTGCTGGGAGACCTGTGTCCACTACCGCCGGTGCTGGGCCTGCTGAGCCGCTTCTTCGGGCAATGCCCCCAGACCCGCCTGCATCTGCAGTTCGAGGCGGTGACCGGTCCCTGGGAGCGGCTGCTGGAAGACGAGGCCGACCTCATCGTGCACCGCGTTCCCAAAGGTGACATGCGAATGGAGTGGATCGACCTGGGCCGGGTCGCGATGGTACCGGTGGTGGCGCCGGGCTTCCTGCCCTTCCAGCCGACGACCGCCATCACGCCGCAGCAGATGCAGGGCTTCACGCAGTGCGTGGTGCGCGACTCGGCGCGGCGCCCTTCGGAGCAGGGCCACTTCCTGGTGGAAGGCGCGCCGCAGTGTTCGGTTCCGGACCAGTTCATGAAGAAGGAGCTGATCCTGCATGGCATGGCCTGGGGTCACCTGCCGCGGTTCATGGTCGACGCCGAGTTGCGCGACGGACGTCTGCTGTCCATCGTGGGACGGTATTTTCCCGGCGTGATCGAGGAGCTCGTGGCAGCGCGCCGGCGCGACCGGCCCCACGGGCCCGTGGCCAATCGGCTGTGGGACTTCTTGGCACGCCACGCCCCCGTCCTCAGGCCGGCACTGGGCCGCATGCCGCGGGCCAAGGGCGCCTCGGGAGATTAGGCCTCACCCCGGGCACAGGGTCGGCGTGTACCCCAAGGGGCTGCGCGGCTTCTCCACCCACCTGGCGCACTGCTCGGGCCGCCCCTGTCCGCGCCCCTCCTCGGCCCCTCCGCTCCAGCCCTCCCCCTCCACACGGCCTCTCTTCCGCCTATGCGCCGAGCGCGCTGGCGGCGCAGGTGATGGGGGGGACGCCTGCTGCTGGAGAGCGACGTCCCGGCAAGGGCGCCACGGCCACGCTCGAGTTCCCTGTCTCGCAGTCCCGCTGACAGGGCGGCCCACCCGCCCAGCCTGGAAAAAAGAACCGGTTTATTAACCCTCATCAATGCGGGCGAGGGCGCCCCCCCCTACTCTCGCGGCCACAACGTCGCTGGACGTTCTGGAGCCCTCGCGATGAACACCACCCGCCTTCACTCCCGCTCCCTGGGAATTCTCTTTCTCCTTCCGTTCTTCGCCTACGGCATCGGCACCGCGCTCGTCACCTCCGTCCTGAAGGAGCCGGAGCACCTGGCCGTATTGGCCAGTCAGAGGACGCCGTTCGTCGGGGGCGCGCTGCTGCTCCTGTTGAACTCCATCACCGTCGTTGGGATTGGCGTGCTGTTCTTTCCGATACTCCGCGAGCGGAGCCCGAGCATCGCCGTCGCGTACGTCTGCACGCGGGTCATGGAGGCGCTGCTCCTCATCGTCGGAGTGGTGTTCCTTCTGTGCATCCTTCAGCTCGGAGAATCCGCGCAAGGGCAGACGACGCCGGAGCTGGTGACCCTGTTCAAGCTTCTCTCGAAGGGGAACTTCTGGGCGTACCAGCTCGCGATGATCATCCTGGGGGCCGGCAGCGTGGCGTTCTGCCTGTCGCTGTACCGCTCCCGGCTTCTTCCATCGTTGCTCCCGCTGGTGGGCGCGGTGGGCTACGGGCTTCTGGCGCTGGGGGCCGTGCTCGAGCTCTTCGGGCTGCCGTTGGGCATCCTCTTCTCCGGGCCCGGGGGCCTGTTCGAGCTGTTCCTCGGCGGCTGGCTCATCGCCAAGGGGTTCCGGACGGTCACGCCTTCCGTCGCGGCGTAGCCGGCTTGCCGCGCGTGGCGATACGCTTTCGGATCCGGCTCAGCGACTCGGGCTTCACGCCGATGTAGCTGGCCAGCTGGTACTGGGGAATCCGCTGGATGATGTCCGGCCGCGTCTTCGAGAGCTCGAGGTAGCGCTGCTCCGGGGTATCGGTGAGATAGGAAGCGAACCGCTCCTGCTGTTCCGCCAGGACCTTCTGCATCACCATCCGGGAGATGCTCTCGAAGCGAGGGAAGCGTCGATACAGGTCCCCCTCGCGTTGCTCGGTGCCCACCACCATCGTGGTGTCTTCCGCGCAGACCAGGAAGTGATCCGCCGGGGTCTGGTTCATCATGCTGTGAATCGAGAGGACCCATTCGTCCTCGGTGAAGAACCCGTTGCTCCGCTCTTCACCGTCGACGACGTAGTACTGGCGGACGCAGCCCTGGAGGACGAAGTAGGCCTCGGTGCAGACCTGGCCCGCCATGAGCAAGTGCGTGCCTTTCGGACAGGTCTTCACCACCATACTGTCCAGGATGGCCTGGGCTTCCTCGTCCGACAGAGGAGAGATGCGGCGGAAGTAGTCGACGAGCTTGTGTTTCATGAGAGCACCGCGCGACCGGCGGGAACCCCATCATCCCACCGGGTCGGCGGACGTGGGCCGAAAAGAAGAAGCCCATGTAGCAATGTAGCCCGGGAAAGGTGTCAGAGGAATCCTCTGACACCCTCTGCGGCCTTCTGCGGCAGACACCTTCCGCGGCCTGTTGCAGTCCGCCTCCATTTCCGCTATTGACCACAAACGGTCTGCAGTTCACCGAGGCGTTGCCGCCCCTGACGGGGAGCTAAACCTGCAAGTTGTGATCTGGACACGCACTTGTCCCCGTGCCGAGTCGAAAGACGGCAACCATCGACGATCCCTTTACGGAACGGCGCATGACGAGGATCAGCCATGTCCAGACTCAGCCTTCCCTATGCGGTAGCCGACATCTCGGCGCTGGCCCGCTCGCTGCGTGACCAGCTCGGAAAACTCGGCCACATGCCGGGGCATGTCGAACTGCTCAACATGCTGGCCCGCTCGGCCGGCTATGCCAACTACCAGCATCTCCGCGCCCAGTTGGAGGCGCAGTCGCGTCTCGCGGCGCCGCGGGCTCCCACACCGGCGCCCGATCACGAGCGCATCGAGAAGGTGGCGCGCCACTTCGATGATTCGGGGCGCCTGCTGCGCTGGCCAGCCAGGGCCAATCAGCAGGAGCTCTGCCTCTGGGTATTGTGGTCGCGGATCCCAAGCGGCAAGGTGTTCACCGAGCAGCAGATCAACGAGCTCCTGAAGCACTGGCATCTGTTCGGCGATCACGCCCTGCTGCGCCGGTCGCTGTTCGACTTCCGGCTGGTGGCCCGCACCACCGACGGCCGGCAGTATCGTCGCATCGAGCAGAAGCCGCCGGCGGAGCTCTCGCCGTTGATTGAGCACCTCAACGCGCGTACCGCCACCTGAATGGAGCGCCTCACGGGCGCGCGCCATGGCTACGCGGTGGAGGGCAGGGCCGCGTACGACAAGGACGCCTCCGAGAAGCACTGGGAGCGACTGCTGGATTTGTTCGGCCGGACGCCGCGGGGCTCGAGGACCGCTCCACCCGGAAGCGGGTGAAGCGGTCCACCCTGGGCGTCGCGTTGGGCTGCACGTCGTAGACGGAGAGGTACACGACACCACTCTGACCGTAGCGGCTGTAGAAGCGACAATCTCGTCGAACACGGACGAGCTCACGTTCGTCACGTACACCTGGTACTCGAAGTCCAGGCCGGCCACCGGGGACGGCGCCAGGCCAGGCCCCGCCGCTTCCTTCAGGGCCGCACGCCGCTCCGTCACCAGACGGCGCGCCTCCGCCGCCCCTTCGAACTTGTCCTCGAAACATCCAGAATCCCGATTGCTTTGCATGACAATTCAATCGTGACAATTCCGCGCGGCGGCTCTGACATTCTGACAATGCGAGACCAGGTGGTGTCAGACGGAACAATGACTTGCCATCCCGCGGCGTTGGCATCAGGCTTGCCTCACTTCGAGGCGCTCACAGGAGGATTCCAATGACATCAGGACTCAACAGCCTCATTGCCGCAGCGAGCCTGGCGCTGCTGACCGCATCGGCGGCGCTCGCGGACGAGACCCCGCTTACCATCACCGACCAGGAGCGGCCCGTGGCGGCGATGTTGCAACGCCTTGGGGCGCGCGAAGGGTGGGCAGTCACCTACGAGGATGACCCGCTCAGCTCCTCCGAGCGGCTGTCCTTGGAGCTACGCTACTCCCGGGGCAGCGGGAAGGAGGCGGAGCTCGACATCCAGGAGGCGGCCCTGCGCAAGCTGCTCGAGCAGCACGCCACCCACAAGAAGGGAACCTTCCGGCTGGAGCGCACCGAGGCCCTCTGGCACGTCGTGCCCACGAGCGGCTCTCCCTTCGACGCCGGCATCCAGCTGTCCGGCAAGAAGCGACCCCTGCGCCAGGTGCTGACGGACTTCTGCGCGGCGGTGGAGAAGGCCAGCGGGAAGCGGGTGGTGCTGGGCCGCGTGGGCTCGCTTCCGCTCGACCAGGTGGTGACAGTGCCCGAGGGGAAGGCATCCGCCCGGGTGCAACTGGCTCGATTGCTGGCGCCGCTTCCGGGCAAGTCCGTCTGGAGCCTCGTCTACAATGAGGACCTGGGCGGCTTCATCCTCACCGCGGGCAAGCTCGTGCGCGTCGTGCCCATGGCGCCTCCCGCCCAGAGCACCTCGGGCGCGACTCCGAACTGAGGCCGCGCACCGGGCGAACCGCGATGCCATCTCCGTTGCGTCCGCACCCGCTGCTCCAGCACCACCTCGCCACCCTCGCCCAGGATGCACACCTGACTGTCCCGCTTGTGCGCGTCGATGCCGATGTACTCCATCGCCCATTCCCCCACTTCGGCGGTCACGTCCGCACCGCCGCAATATAGGGCTCGGTGGGCCTCCACCCCCCCATGGCGGCCTGGCCGATTCATCTCCTCCATGCACCGGAGAGCCTTGATATCCTCGTCCCGCCGCGGATTCTCCGGCGGCCTTGCCGCAACACAGGAGCAGGCAGAATGTCAGTGACGATCCAGGTCAACGGCAAAACCCACAAGGTGAATGCCGATGGCGACACTCCCTTGCTGTGGGTCCTGCGTGATCTGCTGGACATGAAGGGCACCAAGTTCGGCTGTGGCATGGCCGTCTGCGGGGCTTGCACGGTGCATCTGGATGGCAAGCCGACGCGGGCCTGCGTCACGCCGCTGTCCGCCGTCGGCAAGGCCAAGATCACCACGATCGAGGCGATCGGACAGACCGCCATCGGCAAGAAGGTCCAGGAGGCGTGGCTCCAGGTCGACGTGCTCCAGTGCGGCTATTGTCAGGCCGGCCAGATCATGGCGGCGACCGCGCTGTTGCAGTCGGTGCCGAAGCCGACCGACGCCGACATCGATGCGGCGATGTCCGGCAATCTCTGCCGCTGCGCGACCTATCCGCGAATCCGCGCGGCGATCAAACAGGCAGCCGGGCTGCCGACCACCGACTCGCGGGAGGGCTGAACATGGACGGTTCGACCCTCACCTCGCGCCGCTCGTTCCTGAAGGCTTCCGCTGCAATGGGCGGCGGACTGCTGCTCAGCGTGTCCCTGCCGCTGCCGGCTGGCGCCAGGCCGGGAAAGCCGGGCAAGTCGGCCGCGCCCGCGGTGCTGAACACCTATGTGCGCATCGCACCGGACGGCATCGTCACCATCATCTCCAAGTATCCCGAAATCGGGCAGGGGATCAAAACCTCGCTGCCGATGCTGATCGCCGAAGAGCTGGACGTCGACTGGAAGGACGTGCGGATCGAGCAGGCGCTCGCCGACGCGACCCAATACGGCCGGCAGGTCGCTGGAGGCAGCATGGCGACGACGCTGCATTACGACGAGATGCGCCGCGTCGGAGCCGCCGGCCGGCAGATGCTGGTCGCAGCAGCCGCCGCCGAGTGGAAGGTTCCCGAAGCCGAGTGCCAGACCCGAAGCGGAGTCGTTCATCACACACCCAGCGGCCGCACGCTGCGCTACGGTGCATTGGCGGCCAAGGCCGCTCGGGTGCCGGTGCCCGAGCTGAGGAGCGTCACGCTGAAGGACCCGGCCCGGTTCCAGATCATCGGCAAACCAACGAAGGGCGTCGACAGCCCGCGCATCGTCGTCGGTCAGCCGATCTTCGGCATCGATGTGAAGGTGCCCGGCATGCTGTACGCGGTGTTTCAGAAGTGCCCGGTGTTTGGCGGCAAGGTGGTCAGTGCCAATCTGGAAGCGGTGAAGCGCGAACCGGGAGTGCGCAATGCATTCATCGTGCGCGGCACGACGCCGAACGCGCTCTCCGATGGTGTCGCGATCGTCGCCGATAGCTGGTGGCAGGCGCAGAAGGCGCGGAAGTCGCTGCGGGTGACGTGGGACGAAGGTCCGGTCGCCGCCGAAAGCAGCGAGGGCTATGCGCGTCGCGCCGCCGAGCTGGCGAAACTGCCGCCGGCGCGCTGGCTGCGCAAGGATGGTGACGTCGAAGCGGCGCTCGCGGGTTCGGTGAAGCGGCTGGAGGCCGCGTATTCCTATCCGTTCCTGGCACACGCAACCCTGGAGCCGCAGAACTGCACCGCGTCGTACAAGGACGGCAAGGTCGAGATCTGGGCGCCGACGCAGAACCCCGAACCGGGGCGCACGCTGGTGGCTCAGGCGGTGGGCGTGAAGGAAAGCGACATCACCATCCACATGGTCCGGGCTGGCGGAGGCTTCGGACGGCGCCTGCAGAACGACTACATGGTCGAAGCGGCGGCGATCTCGAAACAAGCCGGTGTGCCGATCAAGCTGGTCTGGAGCCGCGAAGACGACATCCAGCACGACTTCTACCGCCCCGCCGGCTTTCACTTCTTCCAGGCGGGTGTGGATGCCCACGGCCGCATCACCGGCTTCCGCGACCACTTCGTCAGCTTTGGGGAGGGTGAGAATTTCGCGCGCAGCGCCGGCATGTCGCCCAACGAGCTCCCGGCGCAGCTCGTGCCGAACGTCGAGCTGGGCGCTTCGGTGATGCCGCTGGGCGTGCCGACCGGGCCGCTGCGTGCGCCGGGGAGCAACGCGCTGGCCTTTGTCTACCAGTCGTTCCTGGACGAGTTGGCGCACGCCGCCGGCAAGGATCCGTTGCAGTTCCAGCTCGAGCTGCTGGGCGAGCCGCGTGAGTTGACGGTTCCACCCAATCCGAACGGCCCTCCACCGGCAGCCTTCCACACCGGACGCATGCGCGACGTGCTGAAGCTGGTTGCGGAAAAATCCGGTTGGGGCAAGGGCACGCTCCCGCCACGCACCGGCAGAGGCATCGCCTGCTACTTCTCGCACCGCGGCTACTTCGCCGAAGTCGTGCGGGTTCATGTCGCCAATGACGGTGCGATCCGGATCGAGAAGGTCTGGGCCGTCGGTGACGTCGGCAGTCAGATCGTCAACCCATCGGGCGCGCTGCAACAGGTCGAGGGCTCGGTGCTGGACGGGCTGGGCGAAGCGCTGGGCCAGGCCATCACGATCGAGAAAGGCCGGGTCGTGCAGTCGAACCTGCACGATTTTCCGCTGCTGCGCATGAATCAGGCGCCGCCGATCGAAGTGCATTTCGTCCAGAGCGTGAACCCGCCGACCGGACTGGGTGAGCCGGCGTTGCCGCCGATCCTGCCCGCCCTGTGCAATGCGATCTTCGCGGCAACCGGCAAGCGGATCCGCTCGCTGCCGATCGATCTGAACCTGCTGAAGTCGGTTTGAGTCGGCCCGGGGGGAAATCGGTGCGTGCCAGGATGTAGCCGCATCTTCAACGAAGGCAGCTGCGGCACCGAATCCAATCGGTGCCGCAGCTGCCTTGGAAGGTGCCGCGCTTCAGACGCTCGCACCGAGGCCTACCACGTGTACAAGCCCGCCCACGGGTACATCCCACCCGACACGGCGAAGTAGTAGTAACCGTCGGACGAGCGCGTCAAAGGCATCTGGCCACAGGTTCGCGCCTGCCCACCTACGGTGAGCGTCCGGCCGTCGAAGTTATGGCAACCCCAACCGTTGATGTTGGCGTTGGTCCGATAGCACACAGGGCCGGTCGTGTTGAAGTTGCCTGTGCTGCCTGAGAACGTGATGGGGTTGGAACAGGTCGTGCCGCCTCCGCTCGTGTTGAACGTCGCGGTCACCGAACGCGCGGCCGTCATCGACACCGTGCAGGTTCCTGTGCCACTGCACGCACCGCTCCAGCCGGCGAATGTCGAGCCGCTCGCCGCAGCGGCGGAGAGGGTCACGGATGTGCCGCTCGAATAGCTCGCGCTGCACGTGCTTCCACAATCAATCCCCGACGGCGACGACGTCACCGTGCCGCTGCCCGCCCCCGACTTCGTGACCGTGAGCGTGAAATTGTTCGAGTTGCCGATACCGGCGCCTCGCCGTATGGCATCCAGAGCGCCTTGATCGACGACGACTCCGTTGTTCCGGTTGAACAATGCGAAGCCGTTGGTCTGACTGGGGCTGACGCCGTTGTCCCAGTAGAAGGTCTTGATGCCGTTGGCGGCCGCGGCGCGATTGACGTACTCGAGGTAGTACTGCCGCGATTCCAGGTTGAGGTTCGGACGCGTAGCCACGCCGTACTCGCCGATGATCACCGGGACCCCCTGGTCGATCCACTCCGCCTTCACGCGCGCGAACAGGTCGTCATGATAGGCCTCCTGCGCCCAGGCGCATGCGCCCTGCGACGGATAGGGCGCGCCCCAGTACAAGCAGATGTCGTTTGGGTTCAGCGTGTAGTCGTAGGGATCGTAGTGATGCACTTCGACGATCAGCCGGTTCGCGATCGTGTCCGACGGCAGAAAGAAGTAATCGAGGCCGTGCCAGATGTTCGTATTGTAGGTCTGCACCACGAGTGTCCGTGACGCGTTGTTCCCGCCCGTCGCGCGCACGGCGTCGACGAAGGTCTGGAGGTACGACTGCTGCACGGTGATGTGCTCGGTCGTCGGCGTGCCATAGTCGGCACGTACTTCGTTGGTGCCGGCGAACAGCAGGCGCTCGTTGTAGTTCTTGAAAGTGTTGGCGATCTGCGTCCAGTAGGCGCGCTGTTTCTGGTTGACGGCCTGCTGATGAGAATACAACGGGTGCTCCTCGAGCCAGCCACCATCCCAGTGGATGTTGAGGATCACATACATCCCCTGGCCGTAGGCGTAGTCCACCACCTCCTTCACACGAGCCATCCATGCCGGATCGATCGTGAGCGTGCTCTGATCGGCGTGGCAATCCCAGGCAGCGGGAATGCGCACGGCATTGAACCCAGCGGCCTTTACGCTGTTGATGAACTGCTGGGTGACGGCCGGGTTACCCCACGCGGTTTCACCGCAGATGGCCTCGAGCGTATTCCCGAGGTTCCAGCCGATGGTGATCTGGCCGGCCACCTGCGACGCCGGCGGAAGCGTCTGGGCGAATGCAGCCACCGGTAGGATGAGAATGGCCACACAGAGGAGGAAGGCACGCCTGAACCACAGAGACGAGTGCAGACTCATGGGAAACTCCGTTTCTTCAACCAGGTGACTCGGTGATTCTGTTCATATCCGAAATCCGTTTTCAATGATTAGTGATGAATACGGGATTACAGTGTATTACCCACGGCAGGTGCGAGCCTGGCCCCGGCGCAAGGGCCAGACCTGGCCGCGTGGTGTTGAGGCTTGCGCCACCACGGAGCCAACAGACGCATAAGCGGCGAAACCTACCGAGCCGTCCCCAGGGCCGGTTTCTTCGGGGAGCTCGAGCACGGGTACGCGCCCATCTGGGAGGAAGTGGGCACGGCGCTCGGCGTGTCCTCTCGCGAGGTGGCTTCCGGTCCGCGCTTCACGGTGGAGGAGAGAAGCAGGGCCGACTGGTCTCCGACGTCTTCACGAGAGCGCGGCGCGGGCCCGCCAGATGAGCTCGCCGCCCGGGCGGACCGGGCCGCCGTCGAACGACCCCTGGAGCGCCTCCACCTGGAAGCCGGCCCGGTGCAGGAGGTGCTCGAACTCCGAGCGGAAGATGAAGCGGCTGGTGACTCTCCGGTAACTCCGCCCCACCACCCGCCCGGAGGGCTCCACCTCGTCGTACACGAGACAGCGGGTGAAGCACTGACTTACGGGATCCCCCGTCACGCTGGCCCACTCGACGAGCAGGTTGCCCGTCACCGGGTGCGAGACGACGACCCCCGTCTGCTTCAACAGACCCCGGGACGGGCCGTCATTGCCGAGCAGCTCGGCCAGCAGCCGCGACGGTTCGAAGAAGTTGAGCACGAGCCGCCCGCCCGGCAGCAGGTGCCGGCGGATGTTGGTGAGCGCCGCGAGCTGCTCCTCCACGGTGAGCAGGTGAAGGAAGGTGCGGAAGGGCACGGTGATGAGCGCGAAGCGCGCTTCGATCGAGAACGACACCATGTCGCCCTCGCGCAGGTCGACCCGCTCCCGGAGCGGCAGGGGCAGGGCCTGGACCCGATCCCGGGCCCGGGCGAGCATCGCCGCCGAGCGGTCCAGGCCCGTGACGCGCGCGCCGGCCTCCACCGCCGGAATGAGGAGCCGCCCGGTGCCGCAGCCCAACTCCAGGCAAGGGCCACCCGCGCGCCGGGCTTCCTCCACGTAGAAGGCGACGTCCTCCCGGTAGTCCTCGCAAACGACGTCATAGAGGGCCGCATCGTCGGTGTAGTCGAAGCTCACGGGCACCTGGCGCGCTCACGCACCGAACGCGATGGGAATGCGGTCCGGGCACCGCTGGGTGGCCTGGGGCTTGTGGACGACGTCACCGCTCAGGCGCAGGCCCGGTGCGTGCTCGATAAGGCTGCACAGGGCCAGCCGCACCACCGCCTTGGCCAGCAGCCCACCCACGCAGGCGTGAATGCCCCAGCCGAAAGCCAGGTGGGGGTTGGGTTGGCGATCCAGGACGAGCGCCTCCGGCTGGGAGAACGCCTCCGGGTCCCGGTTGGCGGAGCCGAGCAGCAGCACCAGCGCCTGCCCCCGGGCGATGCGGACCCCGCCGAGCTCCACGTCCTCGGTGCACACGCGGCCGGTGGCCTGCACCGGGCCGTCATACCGGAACAGCTCCTCCACCGCCGTCTCCAGGAGTGCCGGGTCGCGCAGCCGGGACAGCTCCATGCCGTGGCGCAGCAGGGAGATGATGGCACTGCCCACCGCGCTGTACACGGAGGTGTAGCCGGCATGGAACACGACGCGCATGCTGTTCATCAGCACGGCGCGCGGCATCCCGGCGGCCGACTCGGAGCGCGCCAGGAACCCGAACATTCCACCCGTCGGAGGGGGCTCGAACCAGCTCGCGATCAGCGCGCTCAGGCCCGCCCTGGCGGCGGCGCCGGGGGCTGCTCGCTCCGGCGCGAGGCCCGCGTCCATGCCACGGATGATGGCGTCCGACATCTCCCCGAAGGTGGCGGGGTCCGGCGCGGGGACGCCGAGGAAATCACAGACGGCATGGAGTGCGAGCGGCGCCGCGAAGCGGGTCATCAGCTCGCCCCCTCCCTCCGCGCGAAGCCCGGCGAGCAAGTGATTCGCGTGCAGATAGGCCCTGCGCTCCACCGCGGCCAGGTCCTGGGCGCGGTAGGCGCTCACGAGCAGGCCGCGCAGCTCGCCGTGCTCGGGAGGGTCCATGGATTGGATGCTCAGGCTCTGCTCGGGAACCGCCGCGCCAACCCGGCGCCAGTCGGCGGCGAAGCGGCGCGAATCCTTCAAGACCTGGAGACACTCCGCGTGTCGGGTGAGCAGCCAGGAGTTGAGCCGCTCATGCCACATCACCGGCGCCAACGCCCGCATTCGAGCATAGACAGGGTACGGGTCTCGCAGCGTCTCGGGGTGCAGGGGCTCGAACTCGACAGCAGTGGGCACGGGGCTCCTCGCGGGGGCATCCAGACGGAATGTCAGGCATTGACCAGAGGGACCCAGGTCCGGCGGCAGTGCCGGGCCCAAGTCCTTGCAAGGCTTCAGTATCAGTGCAGGTAGTTCATTGCCGTCTCTCCTTTCCCCGTGCTCGCTTGCGGAGCGCAATAGCAAGGAAACAAAAGACAAGCAATGTGTCAACACGCCATCCCCGTATTTCGAGAAAATCCTTTTCTTTCGAGCCCGGCTGTACGTCAATCTCTGGCACCGCGCCAAAATTCCATCACCGCTGACACAAGGCGCCTGCACATACCATTGAATGTCTGGAATCGAGCGGTCGTGGGCGTCACCGCCTGGAGAGGAACCCGACCGCATGAACGCGATGTTCATGACCGGCTGGTGGACGGACGTGCCGTTCTCTCCCGCGACGCCCTACTGGCGTCTCTCCTCGAGCGCGCCGGGGTCAGCGGGCAGCGCCGGAGCGAGTCGTGACCTGGCGGGGGTTGATAGCGCTGGCGCTCCTGCTCCTCGTTCCGTTCAGGGGCAGGCGGGCTGCCCCGCAGGAAGCACGAGCGAGCCAGCCGCCGGTGGCCGTTGCGTCAAAGGCCCTTCGGCGAGTCGTACCCCATCCCGTTTCCTCCCGTTCGTCAGGGCGTTTGAAACATCCACTGTTGATTCGTGCCGCCGGTCCATCCCCACTGCTGAACATTTGCTCCGTTGGCCGTGGAGTCGCCTGACACCTCCAATGCCGACCCACTGCTGCTGACGGGTGTAAGGCGATAAAACCCGTCACTCGTGGCTGTGATTGTCCAGCGCTGGTTCGCGGCGCCCGTGTAGGTGTGGATGTCGACATTCGTTCCGTTGGCCGTCGATGTGCTGGTGACCTGCAGAGCTTTGCCGCTTTCCACGCCGATGAGCTGATACTCGTCGTTGCCCAGATGGGTCAGCGTCCAGCGCTGATTGTTCGCTCCGCCATAGGACCACTGCAGCACATTGGTGTTGTCCGCCGTCCCATGCCCCGCGACATCGAGCGCTTTGTCGGGACTATCGCGCGGTGTGATGCGGTATGTTCCGTTAGCGATGACTCCATTGCCGCCGCCGCCATTGCTGCTCAGGAATTGTGTCAGCGGCGGATACCACGCGTTCGCGATTTTGACGATGCCCGCGTCGTTGGGGTGCACACCATCGCTCGTATCCGTGGCCGGGTCGAAACCCGTCCATTGATCCACGACGACGATCGGCGAAGCCGTCGTGCTCTTGCTCGCCGCCCAGCCGGGAATCGCGGCGTTGAACTCGATGGTTCGCCGCGGACAGTCCCCGCAGCCACCGGGCGCCACTGGAATGATCTGCGCCACCAGGATCTTCATGCTTGGATTGCTCGCGCGCATCTGATCCACGAGCTTGCTGAAGGCAGCCAGAATCTGGCTGGGCGTTCGCGCGCTCCAGACATCGTTGGTGCCAAAATGCATGATCACGATGTCCGGGCGTGTCGCGCTCAACCAGCCGGGGAGTAGATTCTGATCCGCCACGTTGGTGGCCAGAAATCCACCATGGCCTTCGTTGTCGCCGTCGTAAGCGACACCACAACCCTGAGGCGGCAACGTGCCGACAAAATCGATATTGGTGAAGCCGGTGCTTTGCAGCTGGTTCCACAGCAGCGCACGCCAACACCCCGGCGATCCAGTAATCGAATCCCCGAGCGGCATGATGCGTGTCTGTGCTGCCGCCGGTCGCGGACAGGCAAGCAGCACGAAAAGAAGAACAGCCAGGATGCTCGTCAAGCGCAGCGCGTGAGTCCGGTGCATGACACTTCCTTGTGTCCTTATGCGGATTTTTTTATTGATACGCGAGCGGGCATGCCGCCCGTGCGGCGGGACGATAGTGCACAACTCGATGAAGTCTGTCAAAACACATCGCAGCGTCGGAGGGCACGGCGGCGGAGTCCGCGCGATAGACAGATCGGGGCCGTGTCTTCATCCAGGTGGTGCTCTTCACCCGGAAGGAGGCCCGGCGCGTCATGGCTGTGCTCCCCAAGCGATTCAGACACTTTCTTCGCCCTTCGTTGGGGACAGCAGGTACCAGAACAGGGCAATTTCCTGCGTGCCAGGATGCAGCGCCTGATAGAGATGACGGGCACGCCGCAGGGTCGTTGGCATCTCTTGCCACGCGGCAAGGAAAAGCCCAGCAACCCTTGAGATTGCTGGGCTTCCCAGGTTGTGTTCAATGCAACGCAGTTGCCAGCCCGGGGACTCACGGGCCGGCTCTGGAGTGGCCCGGAAATGGCTAGGTTGGGTGCGCCATGCGCGCGCTCATTCTTCTGGTGTTGATCTCCGCCACCTCCGCTCGAGCCGAGGTGCCCCTGCAGGATCTCCTCAACCGTCTGGGTGAAGCCGAGGAGAAGAAGCTGGCCGTTCCCGGCTGCCGTGTCATCGAGAACTCGGTCACGGAGCAGTTGGACAAGGAGGGGAAGAGCAAGGGACGGCTCACCCGTACCTACGAGGTGATCCGCGCGGGAACGAAGGTGCTGTCCCGCAAGAAGCTCTCCGAGAAGGAAGAGGGAGACCTGATCAGCCAGCTCAAGGCCGAGCCCCAGGATCAGAAGCAGAACGAGGATCCGCGCGGGCAGCTCTCGCCCTTCCACCCCCAGGTCCGCGACGAATACCAGTTCGAGCAGTCCCCGGGCCCTCGCGAGGGGCTGGTCACGGTGAAGATCACCCCGCGCAAGAAGGACAAGAATCGGATGAAGGGCACCGCGGTGGTGGACCCGCGGACGGCCCAGCTCATCTCCATGCACCTGTCCCCGTCCGAACTGGCCCCCATGCTCGACAGCTTCCAGATCGACTTCGTCTACGGGGATACCCCCTGCGAGCGGGCGCCCACGCAGCTCCAGTTCGCGGGCTCGGGCGGCGTGCTCGTCTACAAGGTGCGCTTCCGCACGCAGGTGAAGGTCTCCGGACACCAGCGCCTGGACTCCGCCGCGGTGGGTGGCGGCGGCCACTGATCAGCGGCGGCCCGCCCCCCGGTCCGGGGCGGGACCGAGCCTGGCACCCGCCGCCGCATCGATCTCGTCCCGGCAGCGCGCGAGCTCCTTGCGCAAGACGTCGAGCTGCGCATGGAACCGATGAGCTGGGGCCGGAATCGCAATGGCATATTGCGCCCCAGCCGAGGTCCGGAGGGCGACGCCGATCGCGCAGATCCCCTCCGCATGCTCCTCGAGCCCATAGGCGAAACCACTCCGACGGACCTCGCGCAGATCCGCCAGCAGCGCCGGCAGCGTTCGATGGGTCTTTGGAGTGAACGGCTCGAGTCTGGAGCCGACGAGCTGCGCGACCTCCTCGTCCGACAGCTCGGCCAGTAGCGCCTTGCCGTGGGCGGTGCAGTACATCGGAAGGACCCCGCCCACCGGGAAGACGACGTTCAGTTCCTGGTCTCCTCGACTCTGCGCCACGGAGACGACCTGGTGGCCCTTCATGACCGACAGGTCCACCGTCTCATGGACGCGACGGCTGAGCGCCTCGAGGTGTGGCCGGGCAATCGACACCAGGTCCGTCTGGGAGGAAGCGGCCAGCAGTCCCAGCATCGGGCCCAGTCTCACGCCTTCGCTCTCACCGCCCGCGGTCACCAGTTGCTCGGCCTCGAGCGCTCCGACGATTCGTTGCACCGTCGAGCGCGGCAGCCCCACCCGCTTCGCTATCTGCCCCAGGCTCAGCCCCTTCGGTTGCCCCGCGAGCGCCCGAAGGATCGCCGCCGCCCGCGCGATCACCTGGATCTGCCCGCTGCGTCCGTCCCGGCCCTCCTCGGGCGCACCGGCCTCCTCGGCCTCCTGGCCCATTCGCCCCTCCCGGCTCCTTTGGTTTGACATTCCACCCTCCGGACTCTACTTTTGTATCGCAAAACGGTACTCTGCACCACGATGCGGTACAGATCAAGTCCTTACTCTCGGGAGGAGGGGCGTCCAGGGGCACACGGAGTTCCGTGCCGGCCCCGGGCCCTCTCCTGCTCGAAGGAGATGGGTATGAGCTACGAGTCGAAGAAGAGGCCGGGCCTCCTGGGCGCAGCCATGGCATTGACGATGGTCCTCGGGCCGATTCAGGCCGCACAGGCCCAGGACGCGCAAAAGGCTGGCACGGGCATCGACATCCAGAAGGTCGTGCCTGAAGGCAAACTGCCAGGCCAACAGGTTCCCTATTACATCAGGAGCGGAGAGGGCGAGCGCTACCTGGTGGGTGGAATGGTCGCGGCCATGATCGCGAGAGGCGAGGACACGGGAGAGCTCTTCGAGGCCGCCATCCTGACAGGTGGCAGGAACGCGAGCCTTCCGCTGCACACGCACGCTCGCACCCACGAGGCCCTCTACATCCTCGATGGCGAGGTCGAGCTCTGGCTCGGGGGGAAGCACTACCTCATGATCCGCGGTGATTACGCCAGCATCCCCCAGGGAACGCCGCATGCGCTCAAGATGCTGGGTCACCGCACCCAGATTCTCTCATGGAACACGGGCAAGGAGCTCGGTCCCCTCTACAAGGCCCTTGGCCAACCCTTCGCGGGCCATGTCCAGCCGGAGAAGGTCAATCCCGAGATCTCGAAGGAGCTGTTGAAGAAGGCCGAGGCCAGCGCCGACGTCCGTTTCGAGAGCAAGGCGCCGGGCAAGAGCACGCCCCAGCGCGTTCGCAATGGAGTGATCCCCGACAAGAAGGTCCCCTACGTCCTCGCCTCCGGAGAAGGACAGCGGATGGTCGCGGGTGATCAACTCTTCTCATTCCTCGGAGACCAGCAGGTCAGTGATGGCAAGTTCATCGCCGTCATGACCGAGGGCCCCGCCGGGCCCATGATCCCCGCGCACTACCATGAGAAGCACACCGAGAACTTCTTCTGTCTCGATGGCTCCATGACCATGCGGGTCAACAACGAGACGCTGACGATGTACCCGGGTGACTTCGCCCACGTTCCCGCGCGCACGATTCACGCCTACCAGCTCAACAATCACTACACGCGGTTCATCGGCTTCCTGACGCCGGGCCTCTTCGAGCCGTTCTTCAGGACCCTGGGCGACAAGTACGACGGCTATGTGTATCCGCAGACGCCCTACCCCTTCCGGTTCGATCGGGTCCTCGCGAAGCTGAACGAGCTGGACCTCAAGGTCCTCGAGGCACCACCGGCGGCCCAGAAGTGACACGATGACGGACCCGCCGTGCGCACGTATGATGCCCGTGGCCCTCGGGCCCTCATGCTGCGCCGGCTCCTCCCCACGCTCATCGCCATCGGCTGCGGTCTCCTCGCCCTCTCCTTCGGGCTGGGGGCCCTCCAGCGCATCTTCGCCCAGGAGCGCGAGGACTCCCACGCCCAGCTCCGCTCCCGCCGTGATGCGCTCGAGGAGTACGCCACCCAGGCCCTGCGACACACGCTCGGCAAGCAGATGGAGGGCAGCCTCGCCCCCCTCCACGCCGCCATGGGAGATCCACTCGCCCCCAGCGAGGGCTTCTTCCTCCAGTTCCGCGGGCACCAGTTCCTGCCCCGCCTCACCCAGTTCACCACCGGCTCTCACACCCCCGCCCGGAGCCAGTACCGGGCGCTCGTCCGCGCCCTCTCCGAGAGCACCTCGGCGGAGCCCTGGTTGGAGCGGTTGAGCCGGCTGCGCGCCGTGGAGGCGGCGCTCGACGCGAAGAAGCCCACCCTGGCCAACAGGCGCGCCGATGAGCTGCTGCGCTACCACGCCGAGCACCCCCTCCCTCCCGAGCAGGAGCTGCCCTTCGTCCTCCTCCTGTTGGAGCGGCTGCAGCGTGGCCCGTCCACCCCGCCCCTCGTCCGCGCGCTCCTGCGCGAGGGGCTCCCGGAGGACCTCGGCGGCATCGAGCGCTCCGCGGGCCTGCAGCGCGACCTCCTCCGCGAGCGCTGGCGCTTCACCCAGCCCGATTTCAACTTCCTGCTCGCCCACGTCGCGCGGGTGAGCACCGCGCTGGGCGAGCCCTCCGCCGACTTCCTGGCGCGCGCCCTCGAGGTCGGCACCGGAATGATCATGATGCCCGAGGGCCTCGGCGACCCCACCCTCATCGGGGAGCGCTGGTACGTGGAGCCGAAGGGAGAGGTGGTCCGTGGCATCGCCGTGGACCTCGACGCGCTCCTGCGCGACCTGGCCCGCGACATGAGCGAGCGGGGTCACTTCGGAAAGGGCGGCTCGTTGCGGCTGAAGAATCCCGACGCCGTGCAGCCCATCGCGACCCTGCGGCTGGAGGTCTCCGTCCCCGAGTGGACCGCCGCAGAGAAGGCCATCGAGCAGCGCTACGGGTTGAAGACGATGCTGGTGGCCTTCTGCGGCGCGCTCGCCGTGGCCATCGGGGTGATGGCGGTGGTGGCACAGCGCGGCCGCTACCGCTACATCGAGCTCAAGAGCGACTTCGTGGCCACCGTCTCCCACGAGCTGCGCACCCCGCTGGCCTCCATCCGCCTGCTCGGGGAGACGCTGGAGCGCAAGCTCTCCAAGTCCCCCGAGCTGCGCGAATATCCCGAGCGCATCATCCAGGCCGCCGACGGGCTGCACTTCCTCGTCGAGAACATCCTGTCCTTCAACCGCATCGACAAGGGCCGCTGGAACATCAGGCCCGCACGCGTCAAGCTCGACGAGTCCATCGCCATGCTCCGCTCGGACCTCGTGGACAACTCCGCCGTCCCCGTCCGGCTCACCGCCGACGTGGGCGACGCGGAGTTCGAGGTCGACCCGTCCCTGCTGCGCCTGCTGCTCATCAACCTCGCGCGAAACGCCTGCGCCTACAACCGCCGCGACCCCGTGGAGCTCTCCATCCGCGCCTACCCCCACCCCCGCCCGGGCTATGGGTGCGTGGTGCTCTTCAGCGACAACGGCATCGGCATCCCCAAGCACGAGTGGGAGAACGTCTTCCGCGACTTCTACCGGCTGGACTCGCAGGGCCCCGAGGTCCATGGCAGTGGCCTCGGGCTCGCGCTGTGCCGGAAGATCATGGCCCTCCACGGGGGTACCATCTCCATCGACGACTCCAGCCCCCAGGGCACCACCTTCTCCCTGTTCTTCCCCGAAACCCACCATGAACGCCCCGAGCAGCCCTCCTAGCCCCCGCCCCTCCATCCTCGTCGTCGAGGACGATGCGAACCTGCGGATCGGCCTGCGCGACAACCTGCAGGACGAGGGCTACGAGGTGACCGTGGCCACCCACGCCCGCGAGGCCGAGCCGCTCATTCGCGAGCGCGCCTTCGATCTGCTCATCCTCGACGTCATGCTCCCGGGCGAGGACGGCTACTCCTTCTGCCGGAGGCTGCGCGCCAGCGGCGTCCAGGCCATGGTGTTGATGCTCACCGCGCGCTCGCTCGAGGACGACATCGTCCGCGGCTTCGAGGCCGGCGCCCAGGACTACCTCACCAAGCCCTACCGGCTGCGCGAGCTGCTCGCCCGCGTGGGTGCCCTGGTCCGCCGGGCCGGCGGTGCTCCGCCCCAGGTCATGTCCTTCGCCGGCTACACCCTGGATCTCGGCAAGCGCGCCCTCTCCCGCGCCGATGGCGGACTCATCGATCTCACCCGCACCGAGTTCGACCTGCTCGTCTTCCTCCTCAAGCACCGCGACCGCGCCCTCACCCGGGGCGAAATCCTGGACGCCGTGTGGGGCCGGGACGTCGTCGTGGACCCGCGCACCGTGGACAACTTCGTCTCCAACCTGAAGAAGAAGCTCGGCTGGACGAGCGCCTCCTCCTTCACCATCCACACCATCCGGGGGGTCGGCTACCGGCTGGAGCTCGAGTCCATGACAAAACCATGACGAAGAGATGGCCGACCCAAGGCCACCGGCCCTCCCCGGATCCGTAGCTTGAACGGTGTCAGCCAGGAGGGATTCCAAGTGTTCCAATCGGTCGTCAATCAGCCGGGTTTGAGCGCGGGGCGGTTCGGGACGGGGATGTGGGTGTCCTTGATGGTGCACGCGGGCGTGTTCGCGGGCGTGCTCGGGCTGTCCGGCAGGGCGGCGGAGCAGTTCCAGAGGACGGAGCCGGAGCTCGTGTTCAACGTCCCCCAGCCGCCCCGGGGCAATCCCAATCCGCCCAAGGCCGTGACGACGCCCACCACGCCCAAGCCCAGGAAGCCCAAGGCCGAGCTGGTCCAGCCCAAGAAGATCCCGCCTCCCATCGCGGAGCCGCGGCAGAACGACGAGACACCTCCGCCTCCCGAGGCCACCGAGCCCGACGATACCAGTGACCTGCCCCATATCCCCGGCAGCGACCCTGACAGCCCCTGCGTCGAGAACTGTGTGCCAGGCGTGAAGGCCGTCATCGGAAACATGATCCAAACCGGCATCGTCGGAGGGACCGGCGAGGACGTGGTCCCGTTCGGTGCCGGGATGACTCCGCCGCAGCTGACCTCCACCGGGGTGGCGCTCCAGTACACGTCGGAGGCGCTGAGGGCCCGCGTCAGCGGCGTCGTCATCGCCAAGTGCACCATCACCCGCGAAGGCGACGTCCAGAACTGCCGCATCATCAAGGGGCTGCCCTTCATGGACGAGGCCGTGCTCGAGTCCCTGTCGAGCCGCCACTACCGCCCGGTGACCTACCAGGGCCGCGCCGTCAGCGTGTCCTATACCTTCACCGTGAGCCTCAAGCTGCCCTGATCGCCACGCGGTCCAGGCGGGAGACGACGGGGCTGCTTCAATTCCTGGGGTGGAACTTCGACGCGATCGGGTCCGACGTACCGGCATCCTCCCAGGAGAGATGCTTGTCCGCCGGGAGCGCGTACTCGCGCTCCTCGGTGGGCCCGGAGGGGTGATGAGACACCGTCACCGTGACGGACACGGTGCGCAGGTTGCCGGTGAAATCCGTGGCACGGATGTAGAGTGGATGGCTGCCCTCTTCCACGGCCGCGAGCTCCCGGCTGCCCTTGTATGTCATTGACTCCTTGTCCAGGGACAGCGGCGTCCAGGCGCCCGTGGTGGAGCCGAGCTGGTACTCCACGCTCCGCACCCCCGAGCCCATGGGCCCATCGTCCGCGCGGACCGAGATCTCCAACAGTCCGTTGATGGACGCGCCCGTGAGGGGCTGGACCACCGCCACGCTCGGGGAAGACGAGTACAGGCCGAGCACCGCCGCCAGGAGGTGCGCGCCCACCAGGGAGACGATTCCCAACGAAGGAAGCCACGTCATCCCAACTTCCGGCCTCAGCCCGCGATATGTCGTCCGTGCCATCGGGCTCCGCTCAAAGCCAGAACCGTGCCGGACCGTGGATGCGCCGCGCTCGCTCCCGGGCGGCTCGCGCCAGCCATCCCTTTCTTTCGGGAAAACAGCGGGTTGGCGGACCTGTCCGGGTTCGAGGGGTCTTCCGCCAGGGTTCGCCTCCCTTTCGAACCCGGGCCTCGGAACGGGAGTTCTTTCAGAGTCCCCAGAGAACAGAGGGAAAAAACTCCAGTCGGGGTGTTTCCCGAGTGACATCACCCGGAGACCGGGGCGGCCGATGAGGGGGGATGGGGGTTGAGTCCTTCGTTTCCGTGGGCCTGGGGTGAAAATGTGCACGACTCATCACGGACCCGGTGCATAAGACCGCGGAACCCGAACCCAGCCGCGAACCGTGACAGCACTCTCGAGGGAAGGAACCGGATGAAGGCGATCGTGAAGGGGGCACTCGCGGCGGGCGTCCTGCTCATTGTCGCGGCGGGCTTCATGGCCGGCCTGCGCGCCCCCGCCCCCTCCCCCGAACGGAAGCAGACCCTGACCATCGCCGCCGCGTCGGACCTGAAGTTCGCGTTGGATGAGTTCCTGGCGGAGTTCCGCGCCAGGCACCCGGATGCATCCATCCAGGTGACCTACGGCTCCTCGGGCAACTTCCTCGCTCAAATCAGCAACGGCGCTCCCTTCGATGTCTTCCTCTCCGCGGACGTGGCCTATCCGCGCAAGCTCGCCGAGCAGGGGCTGGTGGACGAAAAGGAGCCCGTCTTCCTCTACGCCGTGGGCCGCATCGTGGTGTGGGTGCCAGAGGGCTCGCCGCTGGCCGTGGAGTCGCTCGGAATGGAGGCGCTGCGGGAGCCCGCCGCCAGGCGCATCGCCATCGCCAACCCCCAGCATGCCCCTTATGGCCGCGCGGCCGAGGCCGCCCTGAAGAGCCTGGGTGTCCATGAGGCCGTCAAGGACAGGCTGGTGCTCGGGGAGAACATCGCGCAGACCGCCCAGTTCGTGCAGAGCGGCTCCGCGGACGCCGGCATCATCGCCCTGGCGCTCGCGCTGGCCCCCGCCATGAAGGGCCAGGGCCGCTATTGGGAGGTTCCCCTCGAGGCCTACCCCCGCATGGAGCAGGGCGGCGCCATCCTGAAGCGGGCGGCGGATCCGGAGCTGGCGAGACGGTTCCGTGACGAGTTGCTCGGCCCCCGGGGCCGGGCGCTCCTCGGGCGCTACGGCTTCTCCCTCCCGGGGGAGTGAACGGTGGACCACGCCGCCCTCCTCCTCAGCCTCCGCCTCGCCGCGTGGACGACGCTCATCCTCCTGGTCGTGGGCCTCCCCATCGCCTGGTGGCTCGCCACCTCGCGTTGGCGGTGGAAGTTCCTCGTGGAGGCCGTGGTCGCGCTCCCGCTGGTGCTCCCCCCCACGGTGCTCGGATTCTACCTGCTGCTCGCGCTCGGCCCGCGCAGCCCGCTGGGACAGGCCTTCGAGTCGCTCGCCGGCCACACCCTCCCCTTCAGCTTCGAGGGCCTGCTGCTGGCCTCGGTGCTCTACAGCCTGCCCTTCGCGGTGCAGCCCTTCACCGCGGCGCTGGCGGGAGTGGATCGCCGCCTCATCGAGGCCTCGTGGTGCCTGGGCGTCTCCCGCTTCCAGACGTTCGTGCGCGTCGTGCTGCCCCTGTCCGTCACCGGCATCCTCTCCGGCATGGTGCTCACGTTCGCGCACACGCTGGGCGAGTTCGGCGTGGTGTTGATGGTGGGCGGCAACCTGGAGGGCCGCACGCGCACGGCCTCCATCGCCATCTACGACGCGGTGCAGGCGCTGGACTACGCGTCGGCGAGCAGGACGGCGCTGGTGCTGCTCGTCTTCTCGTTCGTCGTGCTGGCCCTCACCTACGGGC